>NZ_LIVU01000003.1:0-206788 GCF_001905625.1 Micromonospora sp. TSRI0369 | reverse complement strand
CAGGAAGAGCACGAAGAACGGCGAGATGTACGCGTACGGCGCCAGGAACTCCCGTACGCCCTGCTTGATGCGCCGGTTGCGACCGGGCCTCCGGACGTCCGGCGGGATCGGGGCCGGGCCGAGCATGGTGGTCAAAGCGTCACCTTCCCGATGCGCGGCAGCCGGGCGGTACCCGGCTGCCGCACGTCAGCCCTCGGTCATTCGCGTACGGCGTTCTTGACATTCGTCAGCGCGGTGTTCCAGGCGTTGGCCGGATTCACCTTGCCCTGCTCGACGCTGGTGAGAGTGTTGAGGAACTCGGTGCCGATGGGGCCGTCCTGCGGGCCGAAGTAGAAGGGCTTGATCCCCACCACCGACTGGGTGTAGATCTTGCCGATCGGCGCGTTGCTGAAGAACGGGTCGGTCTTGCCGACCAGCTGCGGGTCCGTGTAGACCGACGGCGTGGTGGGCAGCGATCCCTGCAGCAGGAAGTGGTCGAGCTGACCCTTCGGCGACTGCATCTCGGAGATGTAGTTCCACGCCGCCTTCGCGTTCTTGGCGCGCTTGGGAATGGCGAGGAAGCTGCCGCCCCAGTTCCCCGAGCCGCCGGGAATGGTGGCGATGTCCCACTTGCCGTTCGTCTCGGGGGCGTTCGTCTTCATCTGGCTGAGCATCCAGGACGGTGAGCACACCACCGCGTAGTCGCCCTTCTTCATGGCCGCGGTCCAGCCGGACGAGAACGACCCCTGCTTGGCGGAGATGCCCGCGTCGAAGGCCTTCAGCGTCACGTCGAACGCCGCCTTGACCTGCTCGTTGTCGTAGTCCAGCTTGCGGTCGGCGCTGTAGTAGCGCTGGCTGCCCTGGTTGACCGCCTGGAAGAAGACGCTGGTCGGCGTGTTGTCGACGAACGGTTTGCCGGTCTTCTGGACGTACGTCTTGCCGACGTTGATGAACTCGTCCCACGTCGGCCAGAGCTTGGAGACCTCTTCGCGGTCGGTGGGCAGGCCGGCCGCCTTGAACAGATCCGTACGGTAGGCGACCGCCAAGCCGCCGACGTCGGTCGGCACACCGATGATCTTGCCGTCCTTGGTCGTCGACTGCGCCATCACCCAGTCGAGGTAGTTCCCCTTGATGTCGTTCGCGCCCAGCGTGGTGAGGTCGACGAAGTTGTCCGGAGACTGCATGAACTTCGGCAGGTCGTCGGCCTGGATCAGCACCAGGTCGGGCACCTTGCCGCCGGCCAGCGCGGCGGTGAGCGCCTGCGCGGTCTCGGTCGTGCTGCCCACCTCGGTGAGCTTGATACGCACATCGGGGTGCGCCTTGGTGTAGACGTCGACGTCGGCCTTCTGGTTGATGTTGGCAAACGACCAGAACTCGAAGGTCTTCGAGTCGGATTCGCCGTCTGACCCGCCACAACCGCCGAGGAGGAGCGCGGCGGTGGCGATGATGGCTAGGGTGCTCCGGACGCGTTTCAACGGCCCTCCATACGGTGATCGTGCGGCGGTGGCGGGTGCCCGCGGCGAATCAGGGCGACGGTCCTACCGGCGGTGGGCACCGCAGGCAGAAGCCGACGAGTGGCCTCACCGACGGGTCAGCGGTGATCCCGTCGTCGGTGAGATCGTCGTCTCCGAAACTTATCGAGATATTTACATGCCATGATTGCGTGCGCTGAGGCTACTAACTGCCCCGCCATCCGTCAACGACCCCGCTGCCAGCACGAGCGCCGGTCAGCGGGGAAACGTTCCGACCGGCACAGCGCCGAAAATTTCGGAGCAAGCAGCGCGCCGTGGGGCGGCTCCGATAGACCGGGGTAATTGGATGGCCCGCTCGCCCGCTCCCGGACAGCGGCCTGTCACCGCTGTCGCCAGATCGAACCCGTGAAACGAGCCCCGGGTCGACGGTCAGGCGAGATCCAGCTCCACCGTCACGTACGCGTGCGGGGGCAGCTCGACCTGCAGGCCCCGCGGGTGGTCCGCGACCCCGGCGTGCTCGCGGGGCGCGACGCCCGTGGTCGACGGCGTGTTGTGCGCGTCGAGCGCCTCGGCCGTCAGGACGGTGGCCCGGTGGGCCGTCACGTCCCGGCCGCGCAGGTCGAGGACGACAGTCGCCGGACTCCGCGCGTCGAGATTCGACAGCGAGACCAGCGCCGTGTCGCCGCGCGTCGAGGCGGACGCCGAGAGCGTCGCCAGGCTCTCCCCGGCCACCTGGCGCACCGGGACCTCGCCCTTGATGGTCACGGCGAGCGACGCCGCGTCATGGTGGGCCCGGTTCATCGCGAACACGTGGTACGAAGGCGTGAGCACCAGCGCGCCCGTCTCCGGGTCGGTGAGAATCATGGCCTGGAGCACGTTCACGGTCTGCGCGATGTTCGCCATCACGACGCGGGCCGCGTGGCGGTGGAACGTGTCGAGGTGCACCGCGGCCACCAGCGCGTCGCGCAGTGTGTTCTGCTGGTACAGGAAGCCGGGGTTGGTACCGGGCTCCACGTCCCACCAGGTGCCCCACTCGTCCACGACGAGGCCGACCTTGCGCTGCGGGTCCCAGCGGTCCATGACCGCCTCGTGGCGCGAGACCAACTCCTCGATCCGGGTCGCGTTCCGCAGCGCCAGGTACCACTCCTCCTCGTCGAAGCCGGTGGCCGCGCCCTTCGACGACCAGCCCCGGGTCATCGTGTAGTAGTGCAGCGAGACGGCCTGGAACGGCCAGGCGCGAGAGTCGGGCGCCGCGAGGTCGTCGAAGGAACGCATCAGCGTCTCGGTCCAGTGGTAGTCGTCGCTGTTCGCGCCCGCGGCGATCCGGTACACCGTGTTGTCGCCCTGGTCGCGGACGTAGGTGGCGTACTGGCGGGCCAACGAGGCGAACTGCTCGACGCGCAGGTTGCCGCCACAGCCCCACGCCTCGTTGCCCAGGCCCCAGAACGGAACCCGCCAGGGCTCGTCGCGCCCGTTCTCCCGGCGCAGGGCGGCCATCGGAGAGTCGTCGCCGCGGGTCAGGTACTCGACCCACTCGGACATCTCCCGCACGCTGCCCGAGCCGACGTTGCCGGAGACATACGGATCCGCGCCCAGCAGCTCGCACAGTGCCATGAACTCGTGCGTGCCGAAGGAGTTGTCCTCGACCACGTCGCCCCAGTGCGAGTTCACCATGCGGGGGCGCAGCTCGCGCGGGCCGATCCCGTCGCGCCAGTGGTAGTCGTCGGCGAAGCAGCCGCCCGGCCAGCGCAGGTTCGGGATGCCGATGTGGCGCAACGCCTCCACCACGTCGAGGCGGATCCCGCCCTCGTTCGGGGTCGCGGAGCCCTCCCCCACCCAGAAGCCGCCGTAGACGCAGCGCCCCAGGTGCTCCGCGAAGTGGCCGTAGACGTGGCGGGAGATGGTGGGACCGGTCAGGTCGAGGTCAATGACGGCGGTGACGGTCGAGGCGGTCATGGTCGTCCTTGGTGGAAGCGGCCTGCGGGGTGCGGCGTCGGCAACGATACAGCCATCGGCGATCATGTCGATCCCCCAGCCGTGGTCCACCCGCCCTTCTTGACCGCCCACCTGCTGCTTTACTACGGTACTAGTAAAGCAGCGAAGGGCTACCAGTGTTCGTCTTCCGGCTCGACACCCACTCCGGCGTGCCGCCGTACCTGCAACTCGTCCAGCAGGTCCGCCAGGCGGTGCTGCTGGGCTTCCTCCAACCCGGCGACCGCCTCCCGCTCATCCGCGAGGTGGTCGAGGATCTGGCGATCAACCCGAACACCGTCGCCAAGGCGTACCGGCAGATGGAGCAGGAGAACCTGGTCACCGGCCGGCCCGGCCAGGGCACGTTCGTCACCGAACAGCAGTCGGCCGCGATGTCGCCGTCGACGTACACGTCGCTTCGGCGCGGCCTGGCGACCTGGCTGAGCCGCGCCTACGCGGCCGGCCTCGACGAACAGGCGGTCGACGCGCTCTTCACTTCCGTCCACCAGCAGACGAGGAACGAGGACGTGGCGTGACAGGGACCGAGATCGCGCTGCGCACCGACGGTGTGGGCAAGCGGTACCGGAAGGGCTGGGCGCTGCGTGACTGCACCCTGGCCCTGCCGGCGGGCGGCGTGATCGCCCTGGTCGGGCCGAACGGCGCGGGCAAGACCACGCTGCTGCGCCTGGTCGTCGGATTGCTGGCGCCGAGCACCGGCACGGTGGAGGTCCTCGGCCACGACGTCACCGCCAGCACCCCGCAGACCCTGTCCCGGGTCGGGTTCCTGGCCCAGGACCACCCGCTGTACAAGCGCTTCACCGTCGCCGAGATGCTCCGCTTCGGCCGGGCCTGCAACCTGCGGTTCGACCAGGGGCTGGCCGAACGCCGGCTGGCGAAGCTGGGCATTCCGCTCGACCGCAGGGCCGGTTCGCTCTCCGGCGGGCAGCAGGCCCAGGTCGCGTTGGCGCTGGCCCTGGCGAAGCGGCCGGACCTGCTTGTCCTCGACGAGCCGGTGGCCAGCCTCGACCCGCTGGCCCGGCGCGAGTTCATGCAGGTCCTCATGGGCGCGGTGGCCGAAGGCGGGGTGACAGTCCTGTTCTCCTCCCACGTCGTGCACGAGCTGGAGCGCGTCTGCGACCACCTGGTCGTGCTCAACCAGGGCCGGGTCACACTCACCGGTGACATCGACGCCCTCCTCGCCGAGCACCGGCTGCTCGTCGGCCCGCGCACGGCCACCGACCTCGACCGCTCCGGCGCCGTCGTGGAGGCCGTTCACAGCGATCGGCACACGACCCTGCTGGTACGCGACGGCGGCGTCCCGGCCGCGCCTGGGTGGCAGAGCCAGCCGGTCGGGCTGGAGGACCTGGTGCTGGCGTACCTGCGCCGGCCGTCCGAGCCGGGCGCCGCGGTCCCGTCGGAGGTGGCGGCATGACGTGGTTGATCTGGCGCCAGCACCGGACCGAGGTCTGCGTCCTGGCTCTGCTCGTCGGCGTGTTCGGCATTGCCCTGCTCGTGCTCGGGACACAGGCCCACGACCTGATCCCCGGCGGTCCCGCCCGGTGTGCGGGAGAAGCAGGCGCCAACGAGACGTGCACGGCCGCCTTCCGCCGGCTCGACGAGGAGTACGGGTACGTCGAGAACCTCCTCGCGGCCTTCTACCTGGTCCCGGTCGTCATCGGCGCGTTCCTCGGCGCGCCGCTGCTCGCACGTGAACTGGAGGACGGCACCTGGCAGCTCGCCTGGACGCAGGCCGTGCCACGGATGCGGTGGCTGGCGGCCAAGCTCGCAGCGCTGGCCGGCGTCACCGTCGCGCTCACCGGCATGTTCACCGCGGTGCTCACCTGGTTCCGTCAGCCGTTCGACGCGTGGGAAGGACGGTTCCAGTACGACGCCTTCGACCTGGAGGGACTCGTTCCGCTGGCGTACGCGCTGTTCGCGTTCGGCGTCGCCACCGCCGCGGGGGCGATCCTGCGACGCAGCCTGCCCGCGTTCGGCGTCGCGTTCGGGGCGTTCCTCGCCGCCCGGATGTCGGTGGCGCTGCTGGCCCGCCCCGCGTACGCCACGCCGCTCACCACCATGGAGCCGGTCCCCGCCGGCGCCGCGAAGGGCCAGACCGGACCCAGCGTCGCCGACTGGGTGATCGAACGCGGCTACGCGGACGCCACCGGGCGCAGGCTCAGCTCAACGGAGTACTACGAGCTGGAGGACGCAGCCAACCAGGCCGGCACCAACCTCAACCAGTTCCTGCACGCGCGGGGCATCCAGCGGTTCGGGGTCTACCACCCGGCCGACCGGTTCTGGACGTTCCAGTTCATCGAGGCGGCGGTGTTCGCCGTGGTCGCGGCGATCCTGATCGGTGTGGTGGTGTGGCGGGTGCGGCGCCGAATGATCTAGAACCTGCGCGAGCGAGACCTTGTGCTCAGCGAACAGGCGGCACGGACGTCCGGTCGGCGGGACGGATCACCGCGTCCAGCCAGCGCAGCTGCCGCCGGACGTGGACGGCCTCCCCGCCCTCGTGACCGTTGAACGGGTACGTGTGCATCTCCCGTAGCGGAGTGGCCGATGCGGCAGCGGCGTACTGGTTGTAGGCGGCGAAACCGGTGCTCGGTGGGCAGACCTCGTCGCGCAGGCCGAGCCCGAAGTGCGCCGGGGCGGTGGCGCGCCGGGCGAAGCTGACGCCGTCGACATAGGACAGCGTGCGCCGGACCGGCTCCTCGGCCTCGCGGTGCACCGCCAGGTAACGGGCGATCTCTCCGTAGGGGGAAGCCTCGGTCAGTTCGATGGCGCGCTGGATGTCGCACAGGAACGGGGCGGTGACCAGGAGCGCGGCGAGGCCGTCGACGAGGCCCGCCGCCGCCAGCGCGAGCCCTCCGCCCTGGCTGTTACCGACTGCGGCGACGCGGGCCGGGTCCACCCCGGGCAGTACGCGGACGGCGTCGATCGCGCGGACCGCGTCGGTGATCAGGCGGCGGTAGTGGTAGTCGTCCGGGGACAGGATTCCCCGCGTGGCGGGGCTGGGCCCGCCGGGCGCGTCGTGCGGGTCCGGGGTGTCGCCGCGGCTGAACAGTCCGGCCTGTCCCCGGTTGTCCACCAGCAGGTGGGCGTAACCGGCGACCGGCCAGGTGAGCCGCTCGCCCGGCAGGCCCCGGCCGCGTCCGTAGCCGGGGTATTCGACCACGGCCGGCAGCGGCGCCTGTGCGCCCGTGGGACGGGTGTACCAGGCCCGGACCGGTTCGCCGGCGAACCCGGCGAACGTCACGTCCCACACGTCGACCAGCCGCAGATCGGTGGGTTCGGGGCGGACGGCGACGAGCACCGGGGTGGCCGCGGCGGCGGTGAGGGTGGCGCGCCAGAACCGGTCGAAGTCGGCGGGTTCGACGACGGCCGGCGTGTAGCGACGGAGCTGGTCGAGGGAGATATCAATCGACGCTCTTGACACGAAGATAACGATACCCATAAATTTCCGCAAAGCTTACGGCGCATTACCGGAAAGTTCCGGCCGACGGTCAGGCGGGAGGACGAGCTTGGCATCTCCGATCCCGCGCGGTCGTCGTACGCCCTGGCGGCGGGCCCTGCGCCGGGACTGGCAGCTCTACTCGCTGGCCGTCCTTCCGTTGCTGTTCTTCCTGACGTTCCGCTACCTGCCGATGCTCGGCAACGTGATCGCGTTCCGGCGCTTCCAGCCGGGCGGCAGCCTCTTCGGCGAGTACTGGACCGGGCTGCGGTACTTCCGGCTGTTCTTCACCGACCCGACCTTCTGGAGCGTGTTCACCAACACGCTCGTGCTGGGCGCGCTGACGCTGGTCTTCTGCTTCCCGCTGCCGATCGTGCTCGCGCTGCTGCTCAACGAGGTGCGCAACCGCGCGCTCAAGCGGTTCGTCCAGTCGGTGTCCTACCTGCCGCACTTCCTGTCGATCGTGATCGTGGCCGCCATGGTCCTCCAGTTGCTGTCGGTGGACGGCACGGTGAACCAGATGGTGCGTGCCGTGGGCGGCGAGCCGGTCCCGTTCATGCAGCAGGCCGGATGGTTCCGGACGATCTACGTCTCCTCCGAGGTCTGGCAGACCGTCGGCTGGGGCACCATCCTCTACCTCGCCGCGCTCACCACCGTCGACGGCGACCTGTACGAGGCGGCCCGCATCGACGGCGCCAACCGATGGCGGCAGACCTGGCACGTGACGCTGCCGGGGATCCGGCCGACGATGGTGACGCTGCTGATCCTCAACATCGGCACCTTCATGGCCGTCGGCTTCGAGAAGATCCTGCTGCTGTACAACCCGCTCACCTACCCGACGGCGGACGTGATCTCGACCTACCTGTACCGGGTGGGCATCGTCTCCGGGAACCTCAGTTACGCCGCCGCGATCGGCCTGTTCGAGTCCGTGATCGGGCTGACGCTGGTGCTGTCGGCGAACGCGATCTCCCGGCGCACGGTGGGGACGAGCCTGTGGTGAGCACGCAGGCCCGTACCCAGGCCCCTACGCGGGAACCGGCGGCCCGGCCGCGTGGCCCCCGGCCCACCCGGGGCTACCGGGTCTTCCAGGTGGTGAACGCCGTCGTCCTGACCGGCGTCGTGGTGGTGACGCTGTATCCGTTCCTCACCATCGTGGCCCGCTCGCTCAGCGACAACGCGTACATCGTCGCGGGTGAGGTGAACCTCGTGCCGCGGGGGTTCAACCTCACCGCGTACCGGGTGGTGACGTCGGACCCGACGTTCTGGGTCAGCTACCGCAACACCGTCTTCTACACGGTGGTCGCCACGCTCATCTCCGTCGTGCTGACCACCTGCTATGCGTACGTGCTGTCGAAGAGGCACCTGCGGGGCCGGACCGCGCTGGTCGGGATCGCCGTGTTCACCATGTTCTTCACCGGCGGCCTGATCCCCAACTATGTCCTGGTCACCAGCCTCGGGCTGAAGAACACCGTGTGGGCGATCGCCCTGCCCAACGCCATAAACGTGTTCAACCTGCTGGTGATGAAGGCGTTCTTCGAGAGCCTGCCGGTCGAGCTGGAGGAGGCGGCCGCCGTCGACGGGCTGAACACGTACGGCACGCTGCTGCGAATCGTCCTGCCGCTGTCCAAGGCGATGGTCGCCACGATGGTGCTGTTCTACGCCGTCTCGTTCTGGAACTCCTGGTTCGCCGCGTTCCTCTACATGGACCGTCAGGAACTGCTCCCGGTGACCGTCTATCTGCGCAACCTGATCGCGGGCGCGACCGACGCCACGCAGACCGGCGGCGGCCTCGGCAGCGCCGGCGACGTCGTCCAGTCCGCCGCCACCATCCAGTCCGTGACCATCGTGCTGACGATCCTGCCGATCCTCGCGGTCTATCCCTTCATCCAGCGGTACTTCGTCTCCGGAATCATGCTCGGCGCCGTGAAGGGATAGCCGCCCCCGCACCACCCCACCACCGGAAGGAAGAATCCATGGCCAAGCTGTCCCGGCGCCAGGTGCTGCTCGCCACCGGCGCGGCCGCCGTCGCCTCCCTGGCAGGTTGCGGCGACGACGCCCCCGACAAGAAGGACCTCGACCGCAACCGCGCGGGCGCGATGGAGAAGTACGGCATCGGGGACCAGTTCAAGGCCACCGAGCCGGTCACGTTCTCGGTCCTCTACAACAACCACCCGAACTACCCGCTCAAGCCCGAGTGGTTGTTCTGGACCGAGCTGGCCGGGCGGACGAACGTCAAGCTGGACCCGGTCGCCGTGCCGCTGAGCGACTACGAGCAGAAGCGCAGCGTACTGGTCGGCTCCGGCGACGCCCCGCTGATCATCCCGAAGACCTACCACCCGCAGGAGAACTCGTACGTCTCCTCCGGCGCCATCCTGCCGGTCAGCGACTACCTCGACCTGATGCCGCACTTCAAGGACAAGATCGAGCAGTGGAAGCTCCAGCCGGAGATGGACACGCTCCGGCAGGAGGACGGCAAGTTCTACCTGCTGCCCGGCCTGCACGAGAAGCCCTGGCAGGACTACACCCTCGCGGTCCGTACCGACGTGCTGGAGCAGTTGAAGATCCCGTCCCCGACCACCTGGGACGAGGTGTACGCCATGCTCAAGGCGATGAAGGCGGCCCACCCGGACGTCATTCCGTTCTCCGACCGGTTCGGCAAGCCCAACCCGGCCGGCAACCTGCTGAACATGCTGGCCCTCGCGCACGGCCTGCCCGGCGCCGGCTGGAACTACCAGCCGACGAGCTGGGACGCCGGGGCCGGGAAGTACGTCTTCACCGGCGCCTCGGACGGCTACCGGCAGGTGGTGGAGTACCTCCACAAGCTGGTCGCCGAGGGGTTGCTCGACCCGGAGACGTTCACCCAGACCGACGACCAGGCCCGGCAGAAGCTCGCCAGCGGCAAGTCCTTCGTGATCAGCTCGAACGCGCAGACCCTGGTGAACGACTACCGCCCGGACATCGCGAAGATCAACCCGAACGCCCGGCTCGGCAAGATCCTCTTCCCGGTCGGGCCGGCCGGAGCGGTCAACGCGGCGAGCCGGCTGGAGAACGGCGTGATGATCTCCAGCAAGGCCCGCGACGGCAAGAACTTCGTGGCCATGATGCAGTTCGTCGACTGGCTCTGGTACTCCGACGCCGGCCAGGAGTTCGCCAAGTGGGGCGTCGAGGGGACCACGTACACCAAGGACGCCTCGGGCAAGCGCGCCCTCGCCCCGGACGTCAACGTCATCGGGCTCAACCCCAAGGGCACCAAGCACCTGCAGAAGGACTTCGGCTTCTACAACGGCGTCTTCGCCTACGGCGGCAAGCTCGACCTGGTGCAGTCGTTCTTCTCGCCCGAGGAGCTGGAGTTCCAGAAGGAGATGAACGCCCGCAAGGCCGCGCCCTGGGTGACTCCACCACCCGCGCCGCTCAGCGACGAGGAGCGCGAGCAGACGACGCTGTGGGCGACCGCGCTGAAGGACCACGTCACCCAGAACACGCTGAAGTTCGCCCTCGGCCAGCGGCCGCTGAGCGAGTGGGACGCCTACGTCTCGGAGCTGAAGGGCAAGAACGCGCAGGCCTACATCGACCTGGTCAACAAGGCGTACGAGCGGTACCGCAAGAGCCACGGCTGAGCGGCGATGCGCGGCACCGTTCCCGAGCGGCCCGTCGGCCGGCTGACCGACGCCTGGCGTACGTGCGTGGGCACCGGCCGGTTCGACCTGGCGCTGCGACGCGACTATCAGGACTCGCTGGCGCTGGTGCAGCGGGACATCGGCTTCCGGCACATCCGCGGGCACGGGCTGCTCAGCGACGGCGTCGGGGTGCACCGCCCCTACTCGTACCAGGGCGAGCACCGGGTGCGGCATGCCTTCACCTACGTCGACCAGGTCGTCGACGCCTATCTCGCGATGGGTATCCGGCCCTTCGTGGAGCTGGGGTTCATGCCCTCGGCGCTCGCCTCCGGCGACCAGACGGTGTTCTGGTGGCGGGGCAACGTGACGCCTCCGGAGTCGTACACCGAATGGGGTGACCTGGTGCGCGCCACGGTGGCCCACCTGGTCGACCGGTACGGCCTCGACGAGGTGCGCGGCTGGCCCGTCGAGGTGTGGAACGAGCCCAACCTGCCGGCGTTCTGGGCGAGCGCCGACCAGGACGCCTACCACCGCCTGTACGAGGTGTCAGCGCACGCCGTCAAGGACGTCGACGCGGCGCTCCAGGTCGGGGGTCCGGCCCTGTCCCCCGGCGCCGACGAGTGGCTGAAGCCGTTCGCCGAGTTCGTCACCGACCGCGACGTACCCGTCGACTTCGTCAGCCGGCACGCCTACACCTCCGGCCCTGCGCGGCACCTGCCGTTCGGCACCCGGCAGACCCTGGCCCCGGCCACGGAACTGCTGGAGCAGTTCGCCGCGCCCCGCCGGCACCTGGCCGGCACCGCGCTGGCCGACCACCCAGTGCACATCACCGAATTCAACTCCTCCTACCGGCCGGACAACCCGATCCACGACACGGCCTTCCACGCCGCCTACCTCGCTCCGGTGCTGGCCGGTGGCGGGGACCTGGTCGACTCCTTCTCCTACTGGACCTTCAGCGACGTGTTCGAGGAGGAGGGGGTGCCCACCGCGCCGCTGCACGGCGGCTTCGGCCTGCTCACCCACCGGCAGATCAAGAAACCCACCTACCATCTGTACGCGTTCATGGCCCGGCTCGGCGACGAGGTGCTCGCGCGCGGGCCGGACCACCTCGTCACCCGGCACCCCGACGGCCGGGTCGCAGTGCTGGCCTGGGCCCCGGTGGACGTCACCGGCCGGGAGCCGGCACCCGAGCGGCACACCCTGTCGCTGTCCGTTCCGATCGGCCCGCCGGGCACCGCGTCGGTGTTCCTGCTCCGCTCGTCGGTCAGCGAGGACGCCGGCAACGCCTTCGCGGCCTGGCGGGAGATGGGCAGCCCGCACTCACCACGGCCCCGGCAGCTCGACGCGTTGCGGGAGACCGCCGAGCCGGCCCGTACCCATCGCGCAGTGCCGGTCGCGGGCGGGCGGGCGGACCTCGACCTCGACCTCGCCCGCCACGAGGTGACCCTCGCGGAACTGACGCCGGTGGTGGACGAGACCCCGCCGTGGTGGGACGACAGGTTGCTCGACCCGCCCGGGGACCGACAGTGACCGGCGCGACCGGCGGGCTGCGCGAGTTCGGCGACGGGCCGTTGTCCCGGGCCGCCGCGACGGTCCACACCCTGCTCGTGGTCGAACTGCTGCTCCTGGTGAGCACGCTGCCCGGTCTGGCCGTGCTCGTGCTGCTCGACCGCGACAGCAGCAACCTCCCGCTGGTCGCCGCCGCCGCGCTGCCGGTCGGTCCGGCCGTCTCGGCCGCGTTGTACACGCTGCGGCACCAGCGCCCCGACCTGACCGATCTCCGTCCCGCCGCCGCGTTCCGCCGGGCCTACCGGGCCAACCTGCCGGGCGTGCTGCGCGTCTGGGCGCCGACGCTGCTGTGGCTGGCCGTCATCGCGGTCAACCTGGCGTACCTGCCCGCCGCCGCCGTCCCCGGCTGGTGGGTCGTGCCGCTGGTGGTGGTCGGGGCGGGGGTGGTCCTGGTCGGGGTGAACGCGCTGGTGATCGTCTCGCTGTTCACCTTCCGCACCCGCGACGTGCTCCGGCTCGCCGTGTACTACGTGGCGCGCAAGCCCGGCGTCACAGTCGGCAACGTCGTGCTGCTGGCCGCCGCCGCCGGCGTCACCGCGATGTTCTCCGAGGCGGTGCTCGCCCTGCTCGCAGCGCTCCTGGTGCTGGCGCTGCTGCGGATCGGCGACCCCATGATCGACGACATCCGGGCGGAGTTCACCGCATGAGCGTTCCGGTCACCGGCCGGGCGTCTGCGGACGCCGGCGAGTCGGCCTGGCACGCCGCCTGGCTCCCGCCCGCGGTGTTCCGCGAACTCGGCTCCCGCGGAGTGCTGGTACACGGCGACGGGCCCCTGGTCGACACCGTCCTCGACGAGGTGAGCCGGGCCTGCGCCCGGTACGGCGGACGGGTCTGGCACGGTCCACCGTGGCAGGTGGACGCCGAGCTGGTGCTGGCCCTGCGCGAGGCCGGTCCGGTGCCGAACGCGGTAGCGGAGGCGGCCCGGCTCGGCGCGACACCTGCAGTCAACGGCACTGGTGACGGCGCCCTCGGCGACGAGGGGTACCTGCTGGCACGGGTGAACGGCGTGACTGTGGTCCTGGCCGACGCGCCGGCCGGCCTGCTGTACGGGATGTTCCACGTGGTCCGGCTCGGCGCGGCGGCCTTCGACGACGACCTTCCGCCGCGGCGGCACCGGCCGGCGCTGGACCGGCGGATGCTCGACCACTGGGACAACGCGGCCGTGCACCCGGTGTCGGGCCAGGTCGAGCGGGGCTACGCCGGCGGCTCCCTGTTCTGGCGCGACGGCGCCGCCCGGCGCGAGCCCGCCCGGCTCCGCGACTACGCACGCCTGCTCGCCGCCTGCGGCGTCAACGCGATCTGCGTGAACAACGTCAACGTGCACGACACCGAGGCGCTGCTGCTGACCGACCGGCTCGGCGACGTCGCGGAGATCGCCGAGGTGCTCCGCCCGTACGGCATCCGGGTTCATCTGGCGGTGACCTTCGCCGCCCCGGTGGTCCTCGGCGGCCTGCCCACCGCCGATCCGCTGGACGAGCGGGTACGGGCCTGGTGGGCCGCCGCCACCCGGCGGGTCTACCAGCGGATCCCCGACTTCGGCGGCTATCTGGTGAAGGCCGACTCCGAGGGCCGGCCCGGCCCGTTCGCGTACGGGCGCGACCACGCCGACGGCGCGAACCTGCTCGCCGAGGCGCTCGCCCCGCACGGAGGCGTGGTGCGCTGGCGGGCGTTCGTCTACGACCACCACCAGGACTGGCGGGACCGGTCGACCGACCGGGCCCGGGCCGCGTACGACCACTTCGCGCCGCTGGACGGACGATTCGCCGACAACGTGATCCTCCAGGTGAAGTTCGGCCCGATCGACTTCCAGCCACGCGAACCGGTGTCCCCGGTGCTCGCCGCGATGCCTGCGACCCGGCTGGCGGTGGAGGTGCAGGCGACGCAGGAGTACACCGGCCAGCAGCGGCACGTCTGCTACCTCGGGGCCTGGTGGAGCGAGGTGCTGCGGTTCCGGCCCCGGGGCGCGGCCGGCGACACCATCGCCGACGTGGCGGCCGGGCAGACGGGCGCCGGTGGCGGCCTGGTCGCCGTGTCCAACGTGGGCGACGACCCGTTCTGGACCGGGCACCCGCTGGCCCAGGCGAACCTGTACGCCTTCGGCCGGCTCGCCTGGGATCCGCTGCTGGATCCCGGCGCGATCCTCGACGAGTGGATCGACCTGACCTGGCTGCCGGTCACCAGAGGCGATCCGGAACCGGTGCGGCGGACGATGCACGCGATCATGGACGATTCCTGGCGCACCTACGAGCGCTACACCGCCCCGCTCGGCGTCGGCTTCATGGTGCGGCCCGGCCACCACTACGGACCGGACGTGGACGGCTACGAGTACACCCCGTGGGGCACCTACCACTTCGCCGACCGCGATGGCGTCGGGGTGGACCGCACCCGGGCGACCGGGACCGGCTTCACCGGCCAGTACCCGCCGCCGTGGTCCGAGGTGTACGAGTCACGCGAGCGCTGCCCCGACGAACTGCTGTTGTTCTTCCATCACGTCCCGTACCGGCACGTGCTGCACAGCGGCCGTACCGTGATCCAGCACATCTACGACACGCACTTCGCCGGGGTCGAGGAGGTGGCGGCGATGCGGGAGCGGTGGCGGCTCGTCGCCGGGGCGGTCGACCCGGCCGTCCACGACCGGGTGGCCGAGCGCCTCGACGAACAGTTCCGCAGCGCCGTCGAGTGGCGGGACCAGATCAACACCTACTTCTTCCGCAAGTCCGGGGTGCCGGACGCGCACGGTCGCCGCATCCACTGATCCGGCGCGCGTTCACCAGGGGTGCACGGTGCCGTCCGTCAGCCGGTTCACCGGCAGGTAGGCCGGCGCGTACGGGTAGCGGGCCGCGGCCTGCTCGTCGATGTCCACCCCGAGCCCCGGGGTCTCTGCTGGATGCAGGTAGCCGCCGTCGTAGTGGTAGCCGTGCGGGAACACCTCGTCCGTCTGCTCGGTGTGCCGCATGTACTCCTGCAGGCCGAAGTTGGGGATCGCAAGGTCAAGGTGCAGCGCGGCGGCCATGCAGACCGGGGAGAGGTCGGTGGCTCCGTGCGAGCCGCTGCGGACGTGGTGCAGCGCGGCGAGGTCGAAGATGCGTCGCAGGTGGGTGATCCCACCGGCGTGGACCACTGTGGTGCGGACGTAGTCGATGAGCTGTTCCCGGATGAGCTGGGCGGCGTCCCAGATGCTGCTGAAGACCTCGCCGACGGCGATCGGCGTGGTCGTGTGCGAGCGGATGAGCCGGAAACCCTCCTGCAGGTCCGCCGGGACGGGATCCTCCATCCAGGTCAACGCGTACGGTTCCAGGCTCTTGCCGAGGCGCGCCGCCTCGATCGGGGTGAGCCGGTGGTGCACGTCGTGCAGCAGCCGGAGGGTGGGCCCGAACTCCTCGCGGACCCGGGCGAACACGCTCGGCACGTGGGCCAGGTACGCCTCCGTCGACCAGGTCGTCTCGGTCGGCAGCGCGGCGTCGGCGGGCTCGTAGAACATCTTGTCGGTGCTGACGCCGTACGTCCGGGGCAGGCCGGGCACACCGCACTGCACCCGCACCGCGCGGTAGCCGAGGCCGACGAAGCGGGCGACCTCGGTCAGCACCTCGTCGACGGTCTCGCCGTTGGCATGTCCGTACACTGTCACGCCCTCGCGGGACCGGCCGCCGAGCAACTGGTAGACCGGCAGCCCGGCGACCTTGCCCTTGATATCCCACAACGCGGTGTCCACGGCGGCGACGGCGCTCATCGTGACCGGCCCGCGCCGCCAGTACGACCCCTGGTAGAGGTACTGCCAGGTGTCCTCGATCCGGGCCGGGTCGCGCCCGATCAGCAGCGGCACGACGTGGTCGCGCAGGTAGGACGCGACTGCGAGTTCCCGGCCGTTGAGGGTGGCGTCGCCGACGCCGGTGACTCCCTCGTCGGTCACGACCTTCAGGGTCACGAAGTTGCGGCCGGGGCAGGTCACGATCACCCGGGCGTCGACGATTCTCATCCGGTCTCCCCTGCGGTCCGCGCGCCGGTCACCGCAAGATTATCCATCATCGTCGATCTGCCGGGCGCCCCGGTGCCGGCCCGTCAGGCCGGTTCGGGTACGCCCCCGGGCTCCCCGTCGTCGGGCATCGGCTCGACCGGCGCCTCGGGCAGGTCGCCGGGCGTGTCCGGGAGGAGTTCGCCGGGGTCGTCCGGCACGTCCTCACGCGGGTCGATCGGCGGGTACAGCTCGGGATCGAGGTCGGGGTTGGTCATCGGCCCAGTATCCGACGCCACCGCCCGGACCGCCCGCCGAGCGCGCTCGCCGGCGCTGCGCCGTCACGGGCTCTCAGCGTCGCCGGCCGAGTGCGCGGACGACCGGTCCGCCGGCTTGCGCAGCCACAGCCACACTCCCGCCGACAGGCACGCCGCACCCCCGATCGCGACCGCCGTCTCGGCCAGTTCGGAGAGATCGTCGAGGAACGGGAAGGTGTGGGTGGCCGCCATCGCCAGCAACCCGATCAGCAACAGGAGGCCGGCGGCGATCCGCTGGAGAACCATGGCGTCATTGGATCACGACGCTGCCACAGCCCTGCGGCGCCGGGAGCCGGTCATCGGCGGAACGGCCCGGTGACGCAGTAGGTGATGCCGCCGGAGGACGAGCCGGTCGTGCCGCGCTGCGACGAGAAGTACAGCCGGTCCCCGGCCGGGGTGAACGCCGGCCCGGTGATCTCCGAGCCGCTCTGTCCGGTGATCCGCAGGAAGACGGAGATCTTGTCGTCCGGCGTGATCATGCAGATCTCCATGTTGCCGCCGTCCTCGGCGACGTAGAGGTCACCGGCAGTGGACCCGGTGATGTTGTCGACGCCGGTCAGCGGAGCGGTGCCGGGGCTGACCAGGTTGTCGTCGTAGGCGAGTTCGTACGTGCCGGCGGCCAGGTTGACCTGCCACACGCGGTTGTCGCCCTTCGTGGTGAACCAGACGGTGTCGTCCGCGTAGTGGCAGCCCTCGCCACCGTTGAACGTCTTCGCGCCGGACACCTGCTGCCGGGTCGGGGTGGGTGAGCCGTCCGGGTCGGGCACCGGGGCCCAGGTGAACGTGCCGGAGGTGGCCGTACCGGCGCGGAGGACCTGGAGGGTTCCGGCGGACAGGTCGCCCCAGGTGGTCGGCACGAAGCGGTAGAACTTGCCGTCGGTCTCGTCCTCGGTCAGGTAGACGACCCGGCGGACCGGGTCGGCCGCGGCCGCCTCGTGCTTGAACCGGCCCATCGCGGGACGCGCCACGGCGGTCCCGCCGAGGGGGTACGTCTCGAAGACCCGGCCCAGGGACACCTCCTCACAGGAGAGCCAGGTGTTCCACGGGGTCTTGCCACCGGCGCAGTTGTTGTTGGTGCCGGAGAGGATCCGCGACGCCCCGACCACGGCACCGCTGGAGTTGAAGACGAGGCGTGAGGCGCCGCCGCCCGCACTCGCTGCTACCTCGGAGTTCGACACGTAGATCCAGCCGGAGCCGTTCGGGAACACGGCGCCGCCGTCCGGAGCGTCGTGCCAGGTGTACGACGTCCCCGGCACCGTCCGCCGGGAACGCGCGACGATCGAGCTGGTGAACCCGGCCGGCAACTGGATGCCGTTGGCGTCGGCGGGCTGAAGCCCACCGTAGGGCCCCGCCGCGTTCTGCGCCGGGGCTCCGTACGCGGCCGACCACGCCGTGAACGGCAGGGCGAGGGCGCCCGCACCGACAACAGTGGCCCGCAACATCGCTCGACGATCCATGGAACCTCCTCCGTAGGTTCCATGGATCTGACCGTGCGGAGCTTACGCACTCCGATCTGCTGGATGAACGTCGATGGACGGCTCGGTGTGCGATGTCCCGCCCGCGTCGCTACGGGCGCAGATCCGTCCTCGCCGTCCCGGTCGAGGGGTCGTACGGGTAGGAAAGGTGCTGGTGGGTCATCAGCCAGGCCCCGCCGCGTCGCTGGAAGACCCGGGTCCCCCGGGGCGGGCTTTCGATCGGCGGACCACCGCTCGGGCTGACCGAGACGTGGTTGAGGCCCCACGCGACGGCGAGGTCGCCGTCGACCAGGATCGTCAGGTCGGGCACGTCCCAGGCGACTGATCCGTCACCCGACGCCTCCAGGCCCGCCGCGCAGACCTCGCGGACCGCGTTCACGCCGACGTGTCGCAGCGGCTGGTCGTGCTCGTACGAGACCACGTCGTCGGCTACGGCATCCATCAGGGCATCGAGGTCCTTGGCCGCGGTGCCCTCGAACCAGCGCTGGTGCAGCCGGCGTACCTCCGCCTCGGCGGTGGCCGCGTCCGGGGCCGGCTCGGCGGTACCGGCGAGCGGGAAGGAGTGGTGTTCGTGGGTGACCATCCACCGGCCCTCCCGCCTGCGCAGGCCGAGGGTCACCCGCAGGCGGTTCTCCGGATCCGCGGCGAAGTCGGCCGCCGTGCCGCAACGCAGGAGCGCGTACGCGAAGGCCACGTCCTCGCCGGCTTCGACGTCCAGCGACTCGACCTCGAACGACGCGCCCTGCGCCTGCCACCTGAAGAACGGCGGCCAGATCTCCCGGTAGGCGTCCAACCCGCGCACGCCCTCGTACGGCGGCGGCACGTCGAACATCACCATGTCCTCGGCATGGTCGGCCAGGACGCCGGCGAGGTTCCCGTCATGAACCGCCGCGGCCCAGCGCTCGACCAGGGCCCGGATCTGTTCTTCGTCGCTCGGCATGTCGGCTCTGCCCTTCGTGGCCGGTGAACTCGTCAGGACTACAACCCCGGCCGGACCGCGAACTCATCGCCTCCGCGCGAACTTTCCGGCAGCCGATCCGGTAGGTCGAAGGCAGACAGGCGCGCGTCGAGGAACGAGACGACCTCGGCCACCCGGCGCCCCCGCAGCACGAGCAGGTCCAGCCCCGCCGGCAGGTAGGCGGCAGCGGCGTCGTTCCACAGGTACGTCCCGAACGCGAGCTGCCCGTTGGCACTCGTCGGCAGGAACCGCCACCTCCGCCCACCCGTCACCTCGGCCAGGAAACCGCGGATCTGCTCATGGCCCTCGTACCAGACGGCCAGCGGCGGCATCGAGTACCGCGCGTCCTCCGTCAGCATCGCCACGATCCTCTCGACGTCGCCGGTCTCCCACGCCGCGGCGTACCGCCTGGCCACCTCCCGCTGCCCCGCGTCGCCCAGCTCGGCGAGGATCCGCTGCTGACTGCCGGACGGCGTCAGCCCGGCGACGATCCGGCGGGCCCGCTGCATCGCGCTGTTGACTGCGGCGACGGTGGTGACCAGCATCCCGGCGGTCTCCTCGGCGGAGTAGCCGAGAACGTCACGCAGCAGCAGAACGGCACGTTGTCGCGGCGGCAGATGCTGCAACGCGGCGACGAACGCGAGTTCCATGGTCTCCCTCGCGATGGCGTGGGCCTCCGGATCCCGTGCGGCGGGCGGGGCCGCAAGACCGTCCGGATACGGCTCGAGCCAGGTCACCTCGGCCCGTGACACGCCCGGGGCGGTGAAGTCGGTCGGCAGTTCACGCCGCCCGCGCGAGTGGAGGAGAGACAGCGCCCGGTTGGTGGCGATCCGGTAGAGCCACGGCCGGATCGACATGTGACCCTCGAACCTGTCGACTGCCCGCCATGCCCGGTCCATGGTGTCCTGGACCGCGTCCTCCGCGTCGTGGAAGGAACCGAGCATCCGGTAGCAGTGCGCACGCAGCTCGTCCCGCAGCGGTGCGACCAGACGACCGAAGGCTTCGCCGTCGCCCGCACGCGCAGCCGCCAGCAGCGCCGCCGTCACGTCGTCGCCCGACGGACCGGCCTCCGCCGATGGTTCGCCCCGGCTCACCCACCTCAATCTAGTGCCGGGAACCGTCCCGGGTTCCTGGTCTCTGCGCCCACCCGGCGGAGACCGGTGAGCCGGGGCACACAGGGAACGACCTTGGTCGATTTCTTGACTCTCCAGATGAGACCGCTAACACTTGTCTGAAACCCGCACTTAACAAGCAGAACACATCTACCCGCCTCGCCGTGACGCGCCGGAGCTGCCCGGATGGCGCGCGGACGCCACCACTACCGCGAAGCCTTGGCTTGAGTGCGATCCAGCGATGTTAGCGCTAACGATCAGCCTGACGTCCGAACCCAGAGAGGCCAGATCGGTGACTCACCACTTCTTGACGCGGACCAGGTGGTCGCGGAGCGCCCGGTCGTTTCGCCGACTGCTGATCGTGCTGGTGGCCGCGACGACGGCGATGGTCGGCGACGTCGTCGTCATGTCGTCGCCGGCCGTCGCCGCCACGAACCAGTTCCGAGGCATGAACTGGGCCGTGCTGGGCGACAACTTCAGCACCGGTCCCCTCGTCGTGCAGGGCCTCAGCTCCTCTGACAGCAACGCGACGGTACGGGCCAAGGCCAACGCCCTCTATGACGACATGGCTTCCACCATGGGGGTGAACACCGTCCGGCTGCCCATCAACACCCACACGGTCGGGACGGCGTGGTGGGAGGCCTACCGAGGCGCCATCGACGCGGCCACCGCCCGCGGGTTCAAGGTCATCCTCGCCTACTGGGAGGACGGCGCCGCCTCCGGTGGCAGGATCACGAACCTCGCCGCGTGGAACACGATGTGGTCCACGGTGACAAACACGTACGGCTCGAACCCCAACGTCTACTTCGAGCCGATGAACGAGCCGCACGGTTACAGCTCGACGGAGTGGCGCAACGTCGCGGCCAACTGGCTCAGCTACCACTACTCGGCGGTGCCCAGCCGGGTGCTCATCGGGGGCACCGGGTTCAGTCAGGACCTGCGGGACATCTGCAACGACACCCGCTTCGCCTCGACGCTGCTGTCCTTCCACCACTACGCTTTCTTCTACGGCGAGATGACCTACGACGCCTTCCGGAGCCACATCCAGACCCGCCTCGGCAACTGCGCGTCGCGGGCGGTCGCCACCGAGTTCGGCGCGCCCATGAACGACGGCCGCAACTACGCCGACGCGAACAGCACCGACAACTTCGTGCGCCACATCCGCGCCATGGCCCAGGTCATGCGCGACAACCGGATGGGCGGCACCTACTGGCCCGCGCTCGGCGGCAAGCCCGGCACCATCGGCTACGACTGGTACTCGATGTACTCGCTCAGCGGTAGCGGCACCGACCTCCACCTGACCGTCCGCAACACCTCCGGCGCCGACCAGATCCGGTACGCGTGGGGCGACACCATCGGGGGTGGCCCCACGACGCCCCCGCCGTCGACTGGCACGTTCTACCGGGTCGTCGTGCGGCACAGTGGAAAGGCCATGGACGTCCAGGCGCCGAACACCGAGAACGGCTCGCGCGTCGGCCAGTACACGTACAACGGCAACACGTGGCAGCAGTGGCAGTTCCAGGACGCCGGCAGCGGCTACTGGCGACTCATCTCCCGCAACAGCGGGAAGTGCCTCGACGTGGTGGGCGCTTCCACCGCCGACGGCGCCGAACTGATCCAGTACACCTGCGGCAGCGGCACCAACCAGCAGTTCCAGATGGTCACAGGCGGAAGCTACTTCCAGCTCCGGGCACGACACAGCGGCAAGTGCGTGGACGTACCGGCCGCATCGACAGCGGACGGCGTGGTCCTCAAGCAGTACGCGTGCAACACCGGCGCCAACCAGCAGTGGTCGCGCACGACCGTCTGACGAGCCCACCGGCTGTCGGTGAGGCCCGGTCACCGGCGCAGGTGGCCGATGCCGTGCTGGTCGAGCCAGGTGACCGTCCGCGGCACGAACGTCGGCGCCGCCGGGCCGGCGCTGACGTCGGTGGCGACCAGCGGCACCTGGGCGGCGACCGGGAGCAGGGTGGACCGCCAGCAGGCCGGCGTGGCGCAGGCCGAGCGGTCGTCGACGCGCCAGGCGGCTGCCACGCTGCGACCGTCCGGGTCGGCCGGGCGGTATTCCAGCCACCGGCGCAGGTCGTTGCCGCCGTCGATCCCGGCGGCGAGGACCAGGTTGAACGAGCCCCGGACGCGAAGCAGGCGGATCTGCTCCTGCACGCCGAAGTTCGGCAGGCCGGTGTCCAGGCAAGCGGGGCCGCCGTCGCGCCAGCAGGTCCAGACCGCCGCGGGATCAGTGGCGCCGGCCGCCGGGAAGTCGTACGGCGAGACGTCGAAGACCACTGCGTTGTCGTCGCCGAAAACCTCTGCCGCCGCGCTCCAGAAAGAGCGCGTCGCGAGAACGTCGCTCTGACGCAGCGACACGACGGGTGTGATGCCGGCCCGGCCGAGCCGGTCGACGTACCGGGCCGCCTCGTCGAGGTAGCCGACGCGGTTCTGCCTGTCGGTAGCGCTGCCCGTGTAGACGTAGCAGGCGTCGCTCAGCACGACCCGCACCGCGTTGACGCCGCGGGCCCGCAGCGCGCCCACTGACGCGTCGTCGACCGGGCCGTCCCAGCGAATCGGCCCCCACGCGCACTCGCCGGGCGCGGCCGACCGGATGATTCCGCGTGGCCGGTACGGCCTCGGACTGGCTGTGACCGTGAGGATGCGGTTGCCGAACGCCTTCAGCGCGGGTGCGGCACCGGGCGCCTGCGGCGGGAGCACCCGGACGCCGCGAACCTCGGCGGTGGCCTGGGCGCCGCTGCTGTCGTAGGCGGTGGCGGTGACGCGGGTACCGCTGTTCGGCGGCACGCCGCGCCAGTCGAACGCGTACGGCGCTGTGGTGTCCACGGCGAGCAACGTGCCGCGCTCGCGGAACTCGACCCGCTCGATCCGCCGGCCGGGTGCCGCCGTGGCCTCCGCGCGGATCGGGATGACGCCCGGCGCGGCGAAGAAGTCGTTGGGCAGGGGCGAGGTGAGCGCCACCGACGGCCCGCCCGGCAGTGGGCTGGGTTGCGGGCTCCCCGAGGCCGCCGGCGGCGCCGAGCCGGTCGGGCCGGTGACGTCCGCGTCGCATGGCTGGCCGCTCAACACCCAGTCGGTCGGCTCGGGGTCGGCGCCCCGGTAGTTGCCGCCGAACCGCACTGTGACCGAGGCGCCGGTCGGCAGCGTGGAACCCGCCGGTGGGCGGAGCATGGTCACCGGGTACAGCTCGCCGCTGCCGAGCGTGTATCCGTCCGGCAGCCGGTCGAGGCCCATGGTGATCGTTTGGCCGTTTGCCTGCCGGAACCGCAGCCACCAGTCGGTGACGGGTGAGCCCAGGTTGGTGACTGTGAGCTCGGCCCAGAAGCCGCTGGACCACTCGCGGGTGATCGTGTAGTCCACCGTGCACACCGTCGCGGCGTAGGCCGGGCGCAGCGCCATCGTCGTGGCCCCGCCGACGACGACCGCGGCGGCTGTGGCCAGCGCGAAGATCCTGCGTCGCATCATGCCCCCATGTATCGACACACATCACTTCATGCAGCCTCGGCGCTCGGGGCACGGTCTGTCAAGGGCTGCACCGGGTCCGGGCCGGGCGGGACGGCGCGGCGTTCCGCCCGGCCCGCGGCTCAGCGTCCGCGCAGCTCGGCCGCAGCGGCGACCAGGTGCTGGAGGGACGCCTCGACCTCGGGATAGCCGCGCGTCTTGAGGCCGCAGTCGGGGTTCACCCACAGCCGCTCGGCCGGCACCGCGGCCACGGCCCGGCGCAGCGCGCCGACGACCTCGTCGTGGGACGGCACCCGGGGTGAGTGGATGTCCCAGACGCCGGGCCCCACACCCCGGCGGTATCCGATCGCGGCGAGGTCGTCGAGGACCTCCATCCGGGAGCGGGATGCCTCGATGCTTGTGACGTCGGCGTCGAGGGCTTCGATGGCCGTGATCACCTCCCCGAACTCCGAGTAGCACAGGTGGGTGTGGATCTGGGTGTCGTCGGCGACTCCGCAGGTGGCCAGGCGGAACGCCCCGACCGCCCAGTCCAGGTACGCCTTCTGGTCCGCCCCGCGCAGTGGCAGCGTCTCACGCAGCGCCGGCTCGTCGACCTGGATGACCCGGATACCGGCTGCCTCGAGATCGCGGCACTCGTCGCGCAGGGCGAGCGCGACCTGGTCCGCGGTGTCTGCCAGTGGCTGGTCGCTGCGGACGAACGACCAGGCCAGGATCGTGACCGGGCCGGTGAGCATGCCCTTGACCGGCCGGTCGGTCAGCGACTGCGCGTAGGTGGACCAGTTGACGGTCATCGGCGCCCTGCGTGCCACGTCGCCGTAGATGATGGGCGGACGCACGCATCGGGAGCCGTAGGACTGAACCCAGCCGTGTTCGGTGGCGGCGAACCCGTCCAACTGCTCGCCGAAGTACTGGACCATGTCGTTTCGTTCCGGCTCGCCGTGCACGAGCACGTCCAGGCCCAGCCGCTCCTGGAGCCGGACGACGTGCTCGACCTCGGCGCGCATGCGCCGGGTGTAGGCGGTGTCGTCGAGGCGGCCGGCCCGATGCTCGGCACGCGCGCGGCGCAGCTCGTCGGTCTGCGGGAACGATCCGATGGTCGTGGTCGGCAGGGGCGGCAGGTTCAGCCGGGCCTGCTGTGCCGCCGCTCGCTCCGGGTACGCGCCGCGCTGCCGATCCGTGGCACGCAACGCGGTGAGCCGGCCGCGTACGGTGTCGTCGCGCCATGCGGCCGGGGTGGGCGGCAGCGGCTCGGGCAGGGACGTGGTGCCGTTGCGCAGCGCGCGGCCGAGCCGAACGACCTCATCGACCTTCTGCCGAGCAAAGGCGAGCCGCTGACGCAGCGCCGGGTCGAGAGCGGTCTCGGCGGACAGGTCCACCGGCACGTGCAGCAGCGAGCACGAGGTGGACACGGCGACGTGGTCGGCGAGGGCGGTGACAGCGGCACCAGCCGCCACGGCGGCGCGCAGGTCGGTACGCCAGACGTTGCGGCCGTCGACGAGGCCGGCCACGATCGTCTTGCCACGCAGCGGTCCCGCACCGGCCAGCCGCCGCAGGTTGCCGGGCCCGGCCACCAGGTCCACACCAACCGCTTCGACCGGCGTGTCGAGCAGGGCGGGCAGCGCGTCACCGAGCTCGCCGAAATAGGTGGCGACGAAGATCGCCGGCCGCTGTTCCACCGCGCCGAGCCGGGTGTACGCCTCCCGCAGCGCGTCGATCTCGGCGGTGCTCCGGTCGGCGACGTAGGCGGGTTCGTCCAGTTGCACCCATCGCACGCCCGCCGCGGCGAGGGATCGCAGGATGTCGGCGTACACGTCGACCAGGTCGGTCAACCGGTCGAACGGTTCGCCGCGCGCCTCGGTGGGCTTGGCCAGCAGCAGGAATGTGGCCGGGCCGACCAGCACCGGTCGGCTGTCGATTCCCAGCTCGCGGGCCTCGCGGTACTCGCGCAGCGCCTTGTCGGGATTCGCCGCGAAGGCGGTGTCGGAGCCGATCTCGGGAACCAGATAGTGGTAGTTGGTGTCGAACCACTTCGTCAGTTCGAGCGCCGGCTCGGCATCGACGCCCCGGGCCATGGCGAAGTAGGTGTCGAGATCGCCGAGGCCGAGACGGGCGAACCGGTGCGGGATCGCGCCGACGGCGACGGCCGTGTCCAGCACCTGGTCGTAGTAGGAGAACGTGTTGGACGGGATCGCGTCCAGGCGCGCGTCGCGCAGCGTCCGCCAGACCTCCGCCCGTAGCGCGGCAGAGGTCGCCGCCAACTCCTCGGCGTCGATCCGGCCCGCCCAGTAGGCCTCGACGGCCTTCTTGAGTTGCCGGTTGCCCCCGATACGCGGATAGCCCAGCACGGTGCTCTGACCGAATGCGGTACTCATGGAGATCCCTTCCCTCGAAGCACACGAGGCCGATCGGGGCAGGGAGGGAAGGGGTACAGGCGGCGTACCGGCTTCCGCACCGGCCGTCCCGAGCGACCGTCGGCGGCGCACACCGGACGGTGTGCGCGGTGCGGGCAGGTCTTCGGACTCGCGGGCGCGACCGGTCCATCCGGTCACCTACTGGCCGTCGCTTCCCAGACCTCACGGTCCAGTGCTTCGATGACGGCTGTCGTTCCCACTCACCGCTGCGGGGCAGTCCCGGACTCACACCGGGTTCCCTCTTACGACGCCACACCCTTCACGGGCACGGCGAACCAGCACCGTTGTCCATCGTATGGGGCGGTGAGCCGGCGTGGTCGGCGCGTCCGTCCTGCGGGACGGCGAGCCGTCGCGGCGGGTGGCGGGAGCGACTCGCGGTCGGCCCCCGCCCCCGTCGCAGGGCCGGTCAGCCCTTGCGCCACTTCTGGTTGGCCGCGCCCGTGCAGTCCCAGAGCTGGAGCCTCGCGCCGTCGTTGCCGTTCCGGTCCTTGATGTCGACGCACTTGTTGGCCTGAAGGTTGACCAGGTCTCCGGCCGCGTTCAGGGTGAACTGCTGAGCGCCGGTGCCATTGCAGGTGTAGAGCTGCACCACCGCACCGTTGGCGGTGGACCCGGCGTCGATGTCCATGCACTTGTCATTCTGGCTCTTCAGCGCCGTGCCGCTGAACGTCCACTTCTGCGCGTTGGTGTTGTTGCAGTTCCACATCTGCAGCGGCACGCGGTCGACGAAGTTGGAGCTCGGCACGTCGACGCACTTGTTGTTCCAGTTGCTGACCACGGGCACCCCGGTGGTCGGGTTGCCGCCCCCACCGCCGGTGAACGGGCTGAGGAGCAGTCCGGCCGAACGGGGGTCGCCGTCGTGCACCAGTGACTCGAATCCGCCGACGTCGTCGAAGGCGAACGCGTACGCCCGGCCGTCGGTCATGTTGGCGTGGATCAGGCGGGCGTACTGGTTGGTGGGGTTGCTGCGGTAGAAGTCGGCGGCGTTCGTGCTGGGCTGGGTGTCGATGGTGCCGAGCGTGCCTCGGTTGAGGGCGGCGCAGAGCGTGCGCGAGATCGGGCCGACCACCTGGTCGTTCGGCGCGGGCAGGTCGCCGTCGCAGCCCCAGACGCTGGCCGAGGAGGGCCGGTTGAAGGAGGCGACCACCTGGCCGCTGCCGTTGGTGAAGGTCATGGTGTTGCCCGAGGTGCGGCCGTAGTACCGGATGGCCGGCTGGTCGGCGAAGGGCGTCACGGTCAAGGTCTTCGTGGTGTACGCGTTCCACGCGGAGGCGATGTACGAGTCCAGGTAGGTGGTGCTCAGCAGGCCGGCCCCGGCTGCCTTCCCCGGAGCCAGGACGCGCAGCACGGTCCCGTCGGAGCGGGTGTGGACGGTGTTGGCCCAGCCCGGCTGCGCCCGGATGCCGTCGATGACCGCGTTGCGTCCGTTGGCCACCACGTCGCCGGTGCGCTTGGTGACGCCGTTGACGCCGGTCACGGTGACCGCGTGCGGGATCGCGAACATGTCGACCTGGGAGCTGTTGAGCCACAGCCCGGAGTCGTTGTAGGTGAACTCACTCCAGTCGAAGAGGATGTCGCGGTTCGCGTCACCGGCCGCCCAGGGCGCGGGCTGCACCAGCCCGTCCGGGGTGAGGAAGAACTTCAGCTTCTGCCCGAGGGCGAAGTAGGCCCGACCGGAGAAGCCCCGGGGAAACTGGATCGTGGTGCTGCCACCGTTGCCGGGGCCCGGTATGGAGACGTCCGGCGCGGGCGACGGCGGGATCTGCCCGCCGCTCCACGGCACGAAGGTGCCGCCGGAGGTGACGTAGCCGAGCCGGCCGGAGGACAGCTGGACGCCGATGACATAGAGGTAGACCGGGTCGCTGCGACCGGTGGTGTTGGTGACGGTGACGGGCAGCAACGCCGGTCCGACCGCGTGGGCGGGCGTGGCGACGACGGTGACCGCGAGCCCGGCGAGCAGTGCGGACGCAGCGGCGAGCAGCTTTCTTCGAAGACGCATGGCGACACCTCGCTGGAGACAGGGACGGGAGAGCGCTCTCTCAGCAGAGTCCAATTGTTAATATTGTTTGTCAATAGGTGGTCACCGATGGATGCGAGACCGTCACGGTCCGCCGTCGCCGTCCTGCGACAGCAGGAGCCGCCAGCCCCGCCTGGCGCCCGCGTCGACCCGGTTGGGCCCGCGCTCCACTGCGTCCGCGGTCGCCGGCCACCCCCTCGGCGACGCTACCGATCCGCCCCACCGCGCGCGGGTGATTGGCCTCCCCGCTCACCGTCAGCCGGTTCGCGCCGTGCCCTCTGCCACGCCCGCAGCGCCACGCCGACGCCGATCAGGGCCAGCAGCGCCCACTCCCCGATGCCCAGTTCCCGTTCCAGATAGCGGTAGGAGGCGGCGCCCAGGTAGCCCAGCAGCGCCACGGCCGTCGCCCACACCAGCCCGCCGGCCAGGTTAGCCCGCAGGAACACCGGCCACCGCATCCCACCGGCGCCGGCGATCATGGGAACCACGGCCCGCAGCACCGCCACCCAGCGTCCGATGAGCACCGCCCACGCCCCGCGACGGGCGACCAGGCGGCGGGCCCGCGCGATGTCGAGGCGCCGGCGCAGCACTCGCGGGGCGCGGGCGAGCACACCCGCGCCGTACCGGCGGCCGAGGGCGTACCCGGCCTGGTCACCGAGGCAGGCCCCGGCCGCCCCGGCGGCCACCACCGCCCACAGCGGCAGCGCGCCACCGTGGGCCACCAATCCACCGATCAGGATCGCTGTCTCACCCGGTACGACCAGCCCGAGCAGCGTCGAGGACTCCAGGGCCGGCAGGACGAACACCAGGGTCAGGACGAGCAGCGGCGGCAGCCCCACGAGCACCGCCACGACCCTGTCCACCCGATGATTGTCGCCCCGGAGGGTGGCCGGTGAGAGAGAAGTGCCTCCCGCGGGCGGGCGAACCGTAGGGTTCGGGTCGACGGCAGGGACGGTGCCGGACGAGGGGCGGCCGAGGACCGGTGGGAGCGCGTACGCATCGCCCGTCCCCGGCGTTGCTGGTCAGCCTGACCGTCTCGGCGTGCCTTCTGGCGGCGCTCAGCGCGGCCGTACGCAGCCAGCGGGTGCCGCGCTGGGAGCAGGACCTGTTCACCCTGCTCAACCACCTTCCCGCCGGGCTGACCCCGGTCCTGGTCGTGGTCATGCAGCTGGGCTCGTACCCGGCGGTGTTCGTCGCCGCCGCAGCAGCCGTCATCGCACGCCGCATCGGCACCGCGTGGACTCTCCTGCTGGCCGGGAATCTGGCGTACTGGCTCGCGGCAGCTGGCAAGGCCACGGTCGCCCGGCAGCGGCCCTCGGCGCTGCTCACCGACGTGGTCCTGCGTGAGACGATCACCGGACGCCTCGGGTACCCGTCGGGACACGTCGCGGTCGCCACCGCCCTGGCGCTCGTCGCCGCGTGGGCCGGCGGCCCCCGGTGGCGCCGCGCCGCCTGGGTGGTGATCGGGCTGGTCGCCGTCGCGCGGATCCACGTCGGAGCACATCTGCCGATCGATGTGGCCGGCGGCGTCCTCGTCGGCTGGCTCGCGGTGTGTCTGACCCGACTCGTGGTCGGCGAGGTCGGGCCGCAACGGTCGGTCCCCGCACTGCGGGCGACGCTGCGGCGGCGCGGGATCGAGGTGGCACGGTTGGCGCCGATCCACGGCGACGCCCGAGGCTCGCAGCCGTGGCAGGCGGTCACCACCGGCGGACGGCGACTGTTCGTCAAGGTGACCGGCGGAGAGCAACGCGACGCGGACTGGGTCTACAAGCTTTACCGGCGGATGCGCTACCGCCACGTGGCCGACGCGCCGCCGTACCTGAGCGCACGGCAGCAGAGCGAACACGAGACCTGTCTGACCCTGCTCGCCGCGCGCGCCGGCGTGCGGATACCGGCCGTCGTCACGACCGCCGCCGCGCCCGGTGGCGACGCCGTGCTGGTGCAGGAGTTCATCGACGCCGCCCCGCTGCACGCCGTCGTCGGGCCGGTCCCGCTACCCGCCGTGCGCGACGCCTGGGACCAGGTGGCGCGTCTGCACCGGGTGGGCATCGCGCACCGGGACCTGCGCGCCGCGAATGTGCTCGTCGGCCGGGACCACGTCCACCTGGTGGACCTGGGCTTCGGCGCCGACGACGCCTCGGCCGAGCAGCGGGCCCGCGACGTCGTCGAGCTGATGGTCGCCCTGTCCAGCCGGGTCGACCCGGCCTGCGTGGTCGCTGCGGCGATCGACCGCCTGGGTGGCGCGGCGGTCGCGGACAGCGTGCCGTTCCTGCAACCCGCGGTGCTGTCCCGCGCCGGCCGGACCGCCCTGCGCGCCCGGCCCGGCATGCTCGACAGCCTCCGCCAGGAGATCCTGCGACGCAGCCCGGACCGCGACCGCCCGGCGGCGAAGGTGGTCCGGATCAGCCGCCGCACCGTCCTGGAGCTGCTGGTCCTGGGGTTGGTAGTGCACCTGCTGCTCCCCCAGCTCGGCGAGATCCGCACCGCCCTGGGTCTGATCGTGCACGCCAACCCGGTAGCGGTCGCCGCGACGCTGCTCGGCTCCGCCCTGACCTACCTGCTCAGCGGCCTCGTGCTCCGGTTGGCCACGGCCGGCCGCGTCCCGCTGGGCGAGGCCACCCTGGCGCAGGTAGCCGCGTCATTCGCCAACCGGCTGGCCCCCGGCAGCCTCGGCGGCGTCGCGCTCAGCCTGCGTTACCTGCACCAGAAGGGACTCGTCGCCGCCGACGCGGGCACCGCCGTCGCCGTCTCCCGCGCCGCCGGGATGTTCTCGGTGGTGGTGCTGCTACCGGTGCTGCTGCCGTTCGCCCGCCAGCCCGCCAGCATCCTCACCCACGACGCGGCCAGGGCACTTCCGCTGCTACTGGGCGCCCTGACCGTGCTGCTGGTCCTCGCCGGGGTGCTCGCCGTACCCCGGGTCCGGCGGCGTGGACGCGCGGCGGCCGGCCAGGTCGTGACCGCGCTGCGCGAGCTGCGCCACCACCACGGGCTGCGGTGGCTCGTCGTCGCGTCGACGGCGCTCACCCTCACTTATGGCCTCTGTCTCTACCTCGCGCTGATCGCCGCCGGCCCGGTCCCGCTGGCCCACCTGCCCCCGGTGATCCTGGTCTCCCTCGTCGGCGAGGGTGTCTCGTCCGCCGCGCCCACCCCCGGCGGGCTCGGCGCCACCGAAGCCGCGCTCGTCTCCGGTCTGCTGCTCTACGGAGTGCCGCTGGACGCCGCCATCGCGGGCACCCTGATCTACCGTCTCGCGACGTTCTGGCTCCCGGTACCACCGGGCTATCTGGCCTTCCGGCTCCTGACCCGCCGCCGGCTGCTGTGAACGTCGGCGACGGCAGGTGACGACCGGCGGCGATCATGGGCCGGGCCAGAGCGGCAGTAGCGGCCCGCGCGTCTTCGGCAGTCTCCCGGGCTACGCCGGCCGGGTCAGGCGGCCAGCGCCCGGCGACAGCGGGCGAGTTCCGCGCGCAGATCCCGGCGCAGGGCCCGGTCCAGGCCGGGCTGGGCGAGCGCCCGGGCGAAGTCGCGGGCCGCCTCGTCCCACCGGCCCAGCCGGGCCAGGGCCGTGCCCCGGTTGTAGCGCGGCACGGGAGCCTCCGACAGCGCCACCGCCCGGTCCAGGTCGGCGAGCGCGGCGGCCACGTCGCCGCGCTCGAACCGGGCGGCGGCCCGGTTCGTCCACGCCTCCACCAGCTCGGGGTCCCCGCTCAGAGCCCGGGTGAGCAGTTCGTCGGCCTCGGCGGGCCGGCCGCGCTCGGCGAGAACCAGGCCCAGGGTGCACAGCAGCGCGGGCTCGTGCGGAGCGCCGGCCAGCCCGGCCCGCGCGCCGGCCTCGGCGGCGTCGAGCGCGCCGCGCTCCACGTGCAGGTTGACCAGGGCGATCCGGGCGTCGAGGTGCCCGGGCGCGATGGCGAGCACCCGCTCCAGGTCGGCGCGCGCCCGCTCGGGGCGGCCCCGCTCGTGGTGGAGCACGGCCCGGTTGTAGTACGCCTCGGGCAGGTGCGGTCCCAGCCGGATGGCGGCGTCGTAATCCCTGATCGCGGCCCGGGTCCGGCCCGCCGCCCGGTAGAGGGCGGCGCGGTCCACGTAGTACTCGCAGTTGTCCGGGTCGTGGGCGATCACGGTGTTCAGGTCGGCCAGCGCCCGCGCCGGGTCGCCCAGCGCGAGGTGAACCTGCGCCCGGTTGTGGCGCAGCCGGGCCAGGTCCTGCCGGCGTTCGCCGGGGCCGAGCGCAGCCGTCAGCCGGGCCAGGCCGTCGTCGACGAGCCGCAGCGCGCGGTCGGGCCGGCCTGCCCGGCTGTCCAACAGCGCCAGACCCTGCTCGTAGAAGACCGTCGACAGCAACCGCTGGCGTGGGTCGGCCAGCTCGGCGGCAAGGCGCAGCGCCCGCTCCAGCCAGTGCCGGGCCTGCGCCGGGTCCTGGTCGGCGGCCGGCAAGTGCCGGGCGTGCAGCATGGCGGTGGCGTACGCCGCTGACATAGTGATCTTCGGGTCGTCGGTGACGGCCCGCGCCTCGTCGTAGAGGTCGAGCGCCTCGGGGGCCCGGTTCAGGGCCGCCAGGGCGGTCGCCAGGCCGGTGGTGAACGCCCACCAGTGCCGCAGGTCGCCGTCGGGGGTGACCGTCGCCCGCCCGCGCCGGGCGACCCGGGCCGCGTGGTGGTAGTAGCCGCGGGCCAGGCTGTCGCCCAGTGCCCGCCGCAGCGCCTGCGGGGTGCGCTCGTCGGGCGCCGGGGCCGGGGCCCCTTCGTCGCGTAGGTCGAGGCGCACCGGGGCCGGCCCGAGCCGGCGGGCCAGCGCGTCCAGCAGCTCGGTGGTCGTCTCGTCGGCGCTGGCGACGTGATCGAACCGGACGGTCACGGGCCGCCGGAGCGTGCCGGCCCAGGCCGCCACCAGTTCCGCCGCGCCGTAGGCCAGGCAGGCGGTACGGCGGGCGGGGTGGAAACGGATCGGCTCCTCCTCGGCGGCCGGCCGGGCCGCCGGATCGAGTTGGGGCGCGATCGCGCGCAGTTCGACCGCGTGCCGGGCCGCCAGGCGGGGGCGGTCGGCGGCGACCCGGCCGAGGAAGGCCGAGACCCCCGCGTACGGACCATGGTCGCGGTGGCAGTCGTAGCGCTCCGGCCCGCCGGTCACCGCAGGGCCCACCGCCGCAGGGGCGGGCGCCCGGGAGCGCCCGCCGGACCGGCAGTTACCAGCACCACTCGATCCACAGCCGGCGTGCGCCGGACACCAGGCGGAGCGCAGACGTGCGACGGATGGTCATTCTCCTCATAGGAACCTCCGATGTGATCCACCTCAGGACTGGCCCAGAGCGTAATCCCCGTCTATGTAAATAAGAAGGGTGCTCGCAATTCGCGGCGCAGGGCCGAGGTCTACCGGCAGCTAGGTGGTGTCCGCTGCGGGCCGGCCGTAGCGGCGCCGCAGTCGGGCCTCGGCGCGGGGGTTGCGATTGGCGAGGTTCAGGTCGCCGCCGTAGTGCGCCAGAACCCGTGGGTTCATCACCCGGTACCACAGCGGCGGAACGAAAGCGAGCAACACCATCGAGGCGTAGCCTCCGGGCAGCCGCGGCGAGACGTCAAAGCTGCGCAGCGTCTGGTAGCGGCGCAGCGGGTTGGCGTGGTGGTCGCTGTGGCGTTGCAACTGGAAGAGGAACACGTTGGTGACGACGCGGTCGCTGTTCCAGCTGTGCCGTGGGTCGACCTTCTCGAAGCGGCCGGTGGCCGCGCGCCGGCGGCACAATCCGTAATGCTCGAGATAGTTGACCGCTTCCAGCAGCGAGAAGCCGACGATCGCCTGCAGGAGCAGGAAGGGCACGAGCCGCCATCCGAACACCGCGATCAGCAGGGCGAAGAGCACGACGGTCATGAGTCCGGCGTTGAGCAGGTTGTTGCGCAGCGTCCACGGACTCTTGTGCCGCAGCCGGAAGCGGCCGATCTCCAGCCGCCACGCCGAGATGAGGCTGCCCCAGACCGTACGTGGCCAGAACGAGTAGAAGCTCTCCCCCAGCCTGGCGCTGGCCGGGTCCTCCGGTGTGGCGACACGGACATGGTGTCCGCGGTTGTGCTCGACGTAGAAGTGGCCGTACCCGGTGGGCGCGAGCGCGATCTTCGACATCCACCGCTCGACCGTTTCGCGCTTGTGGCCGAGCTCGTGTGCGGTGTTGATGGCCAGTCCGTTGACGATTCCGATGGTGGCGACCAGGCCGGCGGCGCCGGCGACACCGAGGCCGCCACGCGTCCAGACCCATGCTCCGAGCAGCAGGGCGGCGTACTGCACCGGCAGGAACAGGAACGTGATCCAGCGGTAGTAACGGACCTCCTGCAACCGCCGGGCGACGTCGTCGGGCGGGTTTTCTCCGTCGTCACCGAGCAGCACGTCGATGATCGGAATGAGTCCGAAGACCACCGCCGGGGTGAGCCACCAGGCAGCGGGTCCCGCGCCGGCCTTCCACAACGCGTACGCCAGGAACGGCAGCACCGGCACGAGAAGAGCCAGTGGCCACAGGTGCTTCTTGCCGTCATGCCAACCGGCGGCGACCGCTGGAGCATCGAGCGAGGTCTGCATGTGCCGCCTCCGGAGTGTCGAGCGCTGCGTCGACTGTCACACGGATACCCACGCTTGACAATATCCTGCTCTGCGTCAATTTGGTGGGCACGCAAGGCGCATGTGTCCAGTCGATAGACTCGGCGCACCATGGTCGACCCTCCGCCTTATCGCCACACCGCGCGCCGCCACCTGCGCGACGCGGTCATCAAGGCCGGCCGCGACCTGGCGATCGACCGCGGCTGGGACGCGGTACGAATGGCCGACGTGGCGGCCCGCGTGGGCGTGAGCAGGCAGACGCTCTACAACGAGTTCACCAACAAGGCCGGACTCGGCGAAGCCATCGCACACCGCGAGATCGACCGGTTCATGGACGGCGTACGGGAGGCGTTGTCCGCACACGGCAGCGACGTGCGGGCCGCCGTCCATGCCGCGGTCACGTTCGTGTTGACGCAAGCCGGCACCGACCCGCTGGTCAAAGCCGTCCTCAACAGCGCCCGAGGCACCGACGCCCTGCTCCCCTACCTGACCACCCGCGCCGACCTGGCCCTGGCCGCCGCCGTCACAGTGCTGAGAGAGTGGGCGGGCACGCACCTGCCCCGGGTGCCGCCCGATGACGTCACCGTCGGCGCCGAATCCCTCGCGCGACTGGTCGTCAGCCACATCGTGCTGCCGACCGCGCCCGTCGACACCACCGCCGACACCCTCGCCGACCTGGCACAACGCTTCCTGGACCCGCCGCGGGCGTGAACCGGCGCAACAGCTGCCGCAGACGGCGGAAGGAGAGTCATCCCCACCGTTGACGATCTGCTGCCGGCCAGGCCGCTTGCCCGCCGGCGGGTGTCGGCCGCCCGGCGTGGTCAGAGGCCGGCGGCGTCGTCGTACCGGCGCCGCAGGTCGGCCATCTCCGATGCGGGCAACGCTTCCCTGAGTGCCAGTTCCTCGTACTTGTCGGGGAACATCTCGCGTAGCCGGTCGACGAACCTGACGTCGGCGGTCGCCTCGACCACCTCGATGCCGGGAGGTTGGGTGGTCATGTCCATGATCAGCGGGCCGACGAGTTTGACCGCTCCGTCCCAATGGCGCTTCTGTTCGGCGACGCCGCAGAGGTGGAAGCCGTAGACCGTCGCGACGTCGGCCAGTGTGGCGGCCCCGGCGGGCTCGTAGCCGTAGACATGGACTCCGCAGACGATCGTCGGCGCGGCCTGCTCTCCGGCTGGCGCCTCTGGGACGGTGTGCCCGGCGTGCTGATGATCTTTCGGGTCCGCCTGCTCGAGGGTCGTACGCATCCGGGTCAGGATCTCTTGGCGGAGAACTGCCGGGTCCGTCTTCGGGGTGATCAGGGCGGCCACACCGAGCGACGCGGCCAGCAGGCACACCTCGATCCACACGAAGACGCTTCGGTGCCAGCCGCTGACGCCTACCCGGGAAATCATGGTCGTTCCTCACCTCGTCGCGGTTCCTGATGGTGGCGCAGGGCCCTGCCTGCGGTGGGGTGGCGCGTGCCGCGCCACCCCACCGCAGACGCTGTTACCGGGCGGTGCAGGTGAGGGTGGGTGTGGAGTTGGTGCCGTTCCAGGAGGCGTTGAAGCCGAAGCTGGTGCTGGCGTTGGCGCTCAGGGAACCGTTGTAGGCGACGTTCGACGCGGAGACCGACGAACCGCTCGAGGTGACCGTCGCGTTCCAGGCGTTGGTGATGCTCTGGCCGTTGGGCCAGGTCCACGCCACCGTCCATCCGGAGATGGCGGCGTTGCCGGCCTTGACGGTGACCTCGGCGCCGAAGCCACCGGACCACTCGCTGCTCTTGCGGTAGGTGGCGGTGCAGGCACCGTTGCCGGCCGGCGGCGGCGTGGTGGGCGGCGGAGTCGTCGGCGGCGGGGTGGTGGGCGGCGGCGTGGTGGGCGGCGGGGTCGTCGGCGGCGGGTTGCCGCCACCGCCGAAGATCACGTCACTGCAGAGGTAGTACGGCTGGTCGAGGTGGGACGCCTGCCAGATGGTGTAGACGACGTGCCGCCCGGTGCGGTTGCCCGCGTTCACCTGCGCCTCGTAGAGCCCGGTGGTCGGGTAGCTGCCGGTGCGCAGCACCAGTTCGAGGCTGTTCCAGGTGAGGGGTTGGGTGGTCGGGTCGAAGCCCTGCTTGGTGATGTAGATCAACATGTAGTCGGCGCCGTGCTTGGCGCCGTCGGTCAGCGTCAGCGTGAAGTTGTTCGGCATCGGCTTCGCCGTCCACGCGCCGACCGCGTCGAGCGAGGCGTACAGGCCGTTCTGGGTGCGACCGCCGCTGCACAGCTGTCCGTCCGGCACGGCGGCCTGGTGGTTGCCGCCGACGTTCTCGCGGTACAGGCCGTTCCAGTTCCACATGGTGTTCGGGTTGGCCTGCCACGCCTGCCAGCACATCGGGTCGCTCTGGGCCATCGCGGGGTTGAGATGGTCGGAACCCCAGCGCTCGTAACATCCGTAGTTGCGTGACGGCGGGTTGGTGACCGATCCGTGCGCCGAGGCCGGACCGGCCTGGTTGACCACGACCATCGTGAACGAGGCGAGGAGACCTACGACCGCGCCCAGTCCCAGACGGCGCGCTGTCCGTGAGATTTTCATGATGCTCCAGTGGATGCGCCGGCGCCCAGTGACCCTCGCTGGGTGCCCACCCCGGAGAAGATGACGCCGATCGATTCAAGCCGTCCGTGAGGACGGCACTGCTGCCCAACAGCGCATGGCGACTCCCAGCCACGATGTTAGTAAAGATGGCTGTCAATGTAAATTGGACCGGGCCGGATCAGACCGCGAGAGCCGCCCGTACCTCCCGCTCCGCCGTCACTCCCCCGTCGCCGTGCGAGGTGACCCGGCCGGATTCGAGGACGTGGTAGCGGTTCGCCACCCGCAGCGCGAACCCGAGGTGCTGCTCGACGAGCAGCACGCTGAAGCCGGACTGCCGGGTCAGCTCGACGATCCGCTCCTGGATCTCGGCGACCACCGACGGCTGGATGCCCTCGGTCGGCTCGTCGAGCATGAGCAGCCGCGGCCGAGTGATCAACGCGCGGGCGATGGCGAGCTGCTGACGCTGACCACCGGAGAGCAGCCCGGCCCGCCGCCGCAGCAGCGGACGCAGCGCCGGGAACAGGTCCAGCACCTCCGCCGTCGCCACCGCGCCGTCGCGCCGGGCGTCGGCGACGAGGCGCAGGTTCTCCGCCGCCGTCAGGTGCGGGAAGCACTGCTGGCCCTGCGGGACGTACGCCATGCCGCGCGCCACCCGCTCGTGCGGCGCGAGACGGGTGACGTCCTCGCCGTCCAGCTCGACGGTGCCGGCGGTCGGGCGCAGCAGGCCTGCCGCGACCCGCAGCAGGGTGCTCTTACCGGCGCCGTTGTGCCCGAGCACCGCGGCCACCCCGTCGGGCGGGACGGCGAGGTCCACGCCGTGCAGCACCCGGGAACGTCCGTATCCGGCGTGCACCCCACTCAGGGTCAGCATCATGCCTCCAGACCGCTGGGGACCGGCCCGGCGTCGACCGGATGGCCGAGGTAGACCTCCTGCACGCGCGGGTCCGCCTGGACCTGCGCCACGGTGCCCTCGCTGAGCACCTTCCCCGCGTGCAGCACTGTGACGCTGCGCGCGAAGCGACGCAGGAAGTCCATGTCGTGCTCGATCACCACCACCGTGCGATCCCGGCTCACCGTCGCCAGCAGGGCGCCCGTGGCGTCGCGCTCCTCGTGGCTCATCCCGGCGACCGGCTCGTCGAGCAGCAGCAGCCGCGCGTCCTGCACCAGCAGCATGCCGATCTCCAACCACTGCTTCTGGCCGTGCGCGAGCGTGCCGGCGAGCTGGTCGGCCCGGCCGGTCAGCCCGATGGTCTCCAGCGCGGCGGCCACCTCGTCGGGGATCCCCCGCCGACGCCGGGCCAGGGTGGCCCAGCTCCGGCGGGCGCCCGCGGCGATGTCGAGGTTCTGCACGACCGACAGCTCCTCGAAGATCGTCGACGTCTGGAACGTCCGGCCGACGCCGAGCCGGCTGATCCGGTGCACCGGGCGACCCAGCAGCTCCTGGTCGCCGAAGCGCACCGAGCCGGTGGCCCGCACCAGCCCGGTGATCGCGTCGACCAGGGTGGTCTTGCCGGCGCCGTTCGGCCCGATCAGGAACCGGATGTCACCGGCGGGCACCTCCAGCGAGACGCCGTCGACGGCGGTGAAGCCGTCGAAGCTGACCCGCACGTCACGGACGGACAGCCCGTCCAGCCGGTCGTCGCTCACCGCGTCTCCACCTCCGCCCGTCCGGCGCGGCGGCGGGCCAGCGCCCACAGCGACGCCAGGCCGCCGGGAAGGAACGCCACCACCACCACGAAGAGCAGACCCTGCAGGTACGTCCAGGTGCCCGGGAAACGTTCGGAGAGGGCGGTACGCGCCCAGGCGACCGCCACCGCGCCGAGCACCGGCCCGAGCAGCGTGGCCCGGCCGCCCACCGCCACACCGATGACGAACTCGATCGACGGGACGATGCCGATGAGGGCGGGCGAGATGATGCCCACCGCCGGCACGAACAGCGCGCCGGCGAGGCCCGCCATACCCGCCGCCACCACGTAGGCGACGAGCTTCACCGACGCCGGGTCGTAGCCGAGGAAACGGACCCGCTCCTCGCTGTCACGCACCGCCACCAGCAGTTCCCCGTAGCGGCTGTGGATGAGCTGGCGGGCCAGCGCGAGCAGCCCGAGCAGGACGCCGGCGATGATGAAGTAGACCATCCGCTGGTTGACCGGGTCGTCCAGGTCGTAACCGAAGAAGCCCTGGATGTCGGTGAGCCCGTTGGTGCCACCAGTGGTCCCCTGCTGGCCGATCAACAGGATCACCATGGCGGCGGCGAGAGCCTGGCTGAGGATGGCGAAGTACGCGCCCCGCACACGACGGCGGAACACCAGCGAGCCGAGCCCGAAGGCGACGGCCATCGGCAGCAGAACCGTGGCCGGCAGCGCGAACCACGGGCTGGCGAACGGCCGCCACCAGACTGGTAGTTCGTCGAGCTGCCCGTGCAGCTGCATGAAGTCGGGCATCCCACCGGGACCCGCGTCGGCGAGCTTGAGGTGCATGGCCATCGCGTAGCCGCCCAGGCCGAAGAAGACGCCCTGGCCGAGCGTGAGCATGCCGCCGCGCCCCCAGGCGATGCCGATGCCGACGGCCACCATGGCGACGCAGAGGTACTTGGCGAGCAGCGCCAGCCGGAAGTCCGACAGCGCCAGCGGCGCGACGGCGAACAGCAGCGCCGCGCCGAACGCGAACCCCGCCGCCGTGCGCAGCCGCGACCGGTCACCGGACCGGCCCGGAGGCGCGATGTCGGCCGGGGCCGGTGTGCCCCCGGCGGTACTCGGCGGCGCGGGTGTCACGGCGGTCATGCGAGGCTCCTGGTCCGCAGGGTGAACAGGCCCTGTGGCCGCCACTGGAGGAACGCGACGATCGCCACGAAGACGATCACCTTGGCGACGCTGAGGGTCGTGAGGTACTCCCCGGTGGCCTGGAGGACCCCGAGGGCGAAGGCGACGATCACGCTGCCCTTGAGCTGACCGATCCCGCCGACCACGACGACCAGGAAGGCGTCGATGATCAGGTTGGTGCCCATGGTCGGGCCGATCGGGCCGAGGAGGGTGAGCGCCACCCCGGCGAGCCCGGCCAGGCCCGAGCCGAGAAAGAAGGTCGTCCGGTCGACCCGGGTGGTGGGGATGCCGGACACCGCGGCGAGGTCGCGGTTCTGCACGACCGCGCGGATCCGGCGCCCCAACGGGGTGAACCGCAGCGCCAGGGTGAGGGCGGCGACGGCGGCCAGGGCGAGGGCCAGGATGAACAGCCGGTTGTTGGCGACCGTCAGCCCGCCGGGCACCGCCACGTTGCCGGTGAGCAGGTCCGGCGCGCGGGTCTGCACGTTCGGACTGCCGAAGACGTCCCGGGCGAGCTGCTGCAGCATCAGGGACACGCCCCAGGTGACCAGCAGGGTGTCCAGGGGCCGGGCGTAGAGCCGGCGGATCAGCAGGATCTCCAGCAGCACCCCCATCGTGCCGGCGACCACGAACGCCACCGGCAGCGCGACCAGCAGCGACAGGCCGGCGCCGGTGATGCTCTGTTGCAGCACGTACGTGGTGTAGGCGCCGGCCATGATGAACTCGCCGTGCGCCATGTTGATGACGTTCATCTGGCCGAAGGTCAGCGCCAGCCCGAGCGCGATGAGCAGCAGCACCGCGCCGATGCTGATGCCGGTGAAGAGTTGACCGAAGAGGACTGTCACGGTGGGTACTCCCGTACTGCTGGTCGGGGACCCGGGCGGGGCGCGTCGTCGCGGTGCCCGCCCGGGGCCGGCGTCGTCAGCTCAGGCCGCTCGCCCACGGATAGGTCTTGAGGTACGGGTCCGGCGCGATCGGCTTGCCGGAGTTCCACACCTCGGTGATCAGGCCGTCCGCGCCGACCTTGCCGATGCGGGCGGTCTTGGCGATGTGCTGGGTCTTGCCGTCGACGGTGACCAGGCCCTCCGGCGCGTCGAAGGTGATTCCGTCGGAGGCGCCGCGGACCTTCTCCACGTCGAACGCGCCGGCCTTCTCGACCATCGCCTTCCACAGGTAGACGCTGACGTAGGCGGCCTCCATCGGGTCGCTCGTCGGCTTGTCCGCGCCGTACTTCGCCTTGTACGCGGCCACGAACTTGCCGTTCGCCGCGCCGGGCGTGGTCTGGTAGTAGTTCCAGGCGGTCAGCTGACCCTCCAGGTACTGGGTGCCGATGCTCTTGACCTCCTCCTCGGCGATGGACACCGACACCACCGGCATCGCGGCGGCGGTCAGCCCGGCCGACTTGTACTCCTTGAAGAACGCCACGTTGCTGTCGCCGTTGAGGGTGTTGAAGACCGCCTTCGCGCCGGACGACTTGACCTTGTTGACGATCGTGCCGAATTCGGTGGACCCGAGCGGCGCGTAATCCTCGCCGACCACTGTCATCCCGTTCGCCGCCGCGTACGCCTTGATGATTTTGTTCGCCGTCCGCGGGAAGACGTAGTCGCTGCCGACCAGGTAGACCGACTTCGTTCCCTGGGCCTTGAGATAGTCGAGCCCGGGGACGATCTGCTGGTTGGTCGTCGCGCCCGTGTAGAAGATGTAGGGCGACTGTTCCAGACCCTCGTACTGCACCGGGTAGAACAGCAGCGCCTTGTTCTTCTCGAACACCGGCTTGACCGCCTTGCGGCTGGCCGACGTCCAGCACCCGAAAACGGCGGCGACCCGGTCCTCGGAGATGAGCTTCTCGGCCTTCTCCGCGAAGGTGGGCCAGTCCGAGGCGCCGTCCTCCCCGACCGGCTGGATCTTCTTGCCGAGGACGCCGCCGGCCGCGTTGATCTCCTCGACGGCGAGCATGATGGAGTCGCGGACGGTGACCTCGCTGATCGCCATGGTGCCGGAGAGCGAGTTGAGCAGGCCCACCTTGACGGTGTTGCCGGAGACGTCGGCGGTGACGCCGGCCGCGCCGCCCTCGTCACTGGTCTTGCTGCCGCACGCGGTCATGGCCGCCGCGGCGACGAGGGTCATGGCACCCGCCAGGATACGGCGGCCCCAAAGAACTGACATCTAATCTCCCTGCGGTGCACTCAAGTATCGAAAGGACGGTCGGTGCGGTCCGGTGGAGTTGGCGATGCCGAGGTCGACGGGTGGACGTCGCCTGTGGTCATCGCATCGGTTACGGGCACGCAAAGCGTTGACCGGCATGATTGCGCGGACGTTTCCCAGTCCTTAATTGACTGTTTCCCGCGCACCTGGAGAGAACGCATGACACAACGGCTGACACCGTCGCACGTAAGACGGTTTCAGCCGTGACTAATTCGGTGAAGAATTGCCACCACAATGGTCGGCGGACAGATTCCGCCGACGGTGGACAGACGATCGTGGTATCCGCCCCCAGGGGTAGATACTTCACGCAGGAAGCATCTTATGGCCGCGCCGGGTGGACGTGTCAAGGGTCTGTACCGGGCGGTCAGATCTGGGCGAGCACTGTGAAGTCGAGACCGTCGGCCTCGGCGAGGTAGATCCGCTGGCGCACGTGCCGTCGACGCAGCTGCAGCCGACCGCGCGGCCCGTGGTACGCCACCGTGTCGGCAGCCGTCTCGATCGCCCGTACGTCGAGGGTGCGGGCCTGCCCGATCAGGGCGGCCAGCAGCATCACGCCCTCGTAGCAGGACTCCCCCAGGCTGCCCAGCGGTGGCGCCTCCACCCCGAACCGGCGGGCGAACTCGCCGTGGAAGTCGAGGTTCTCCTGCGTCACGAGGCCGGCGAAGAAGCCCGCCGTGCTGTAGAGCCGCCGCGTCGCGCCCGCCCCGCTGGCCAGCAGCATGTTCTCGTCCATCAGGGTGCTCAGCCGCAGGCAGCGCTGGTCCATCGCGGCACGCGCGAACGCCCTGTTGAACCGCACCGCGTCCGCGCCCACGAGCAGCATCACGACGGCGTCGGCCGCGCTGCGCTCGATCCGGCGCAACACGTCGTCGAAGTCGTGCGTCTCCAACGGCAGGAACGCCTGCCCCACCACGCGACCACCGCCGCGCAGCGCGTACCGCTGGGCCGCCCGCGCGGTGCGCCGGGGCCACACGTAGTCGTTGCCGACCACGAACCAGCGGCGCACGCCCTGCTCCCCCGCGAGCAGCCGCATCGCGGGCCACAGCTGCGCGTCCGGCGTCTCGCTTGTCAGATAGACCCCCTCGGTACGCTCACCGCCCTCGTACAGGGCGGTGTAGACGTACGGCACGCGGTGCGCGACCCGGGGCGCGAGCGCCTGCCGCACCGAGGAGATGTGCCAACCGGTCACGCCCTGCACGGCGCCCACCGACACCAGCGCCTCCACCTGGGCGGCCACCTCGGCCGGCGGGGCGCCACCACCGTCGACGGGCACCAGCCGCACCTCGCGACCCAGCACCCCGCCACCGGCGTTGATCTCCTCGACCGCGAGTTGGGCGCAGAGTTCGCAGGTCGGGCCGAACATTCCCGCCGGCCCGCGCATCGGATAGACCAGCGCGATGCTGACCACGGCCCGATCGACTGTGAGCCACGGCGGTGCCGGCGCGGACATGAGCCCATGATTGCCCGGCCGACGTGGGAAAACCATAGCTCTCCATGGAGCGGGACGAGTCGCTACCATGACAGGGCCACCGGCCCAGGGAGTTCCATGTCAGACGTGCCCGGGGCGCCAGCCGATCTGCTGCGCTCGCTCACCCGCGCCGAACGGCTGCTCTCCCGCCGCATGGCCGCCGTTCTGGCCGACGACGACCTGACCACCGAGGCGTGGCGGGTGCTCTGCCTGCTCGCCGACGGTCAGGGCCATCCGATGAGCGAGGTGTCCGCCGAGGCGTCGTTGCCGCCGGGGACCCTCACCAAGCTGGTCGACCAGCTCGTCGACCGTAACCTCGTGTTCCGGCGGATCGACCCGCTGGACCGCCGGCGTATCCGGGCCTACCTGACCCCCCGTGGCCGCCGCGAGCACGCCCGCCTCGACGAGCGGGTCCGGACCAGCCTCGCCGAGGCGGGCGTACCCGCCGGCACCGTCCTGCTCGATTACCTCGCCGACCTGATCGCCCGGCTCGACCCGGCGGTTCGGCGCGACAACGCCGAGGCGGCCGGCGTTCGCCTCACTACGCCTCGGTGAGCAGCGGCTCGCCTTCGAGGTGGGCGCGCAGCGTGTGCGCGTCGGCAGCGGTGGCGGTCCACAGTGTCGCCGGACCGCCCGCCAGGGGCAGCCGGGCGACGGTGCCCTCGACAGTCGCGGTCTCGTGGGGAAGCGACGGGTCCACCACCAGCAGTGACCCGGTGGCCGGCGCGCCGCCGAGCACCGCGGGGCCGGCCCAGCCGGGCGCGCCCGGCCCCACGGCAAGCGACTGGCGCAGCAGCGGACGGCCGTCGTAGTCGACCCGGGTGTGCACGACCGCGCTGCCCGGCGCCTCGCCGTACCGGCCGCAGATCACCTCGTCGCGCCAGGTCAGCCTCGCCCCGGCGGCCAGCTCGACCCGGGACTCGGCGAGGTGGGCGCAGCCGGCCGCCGCGACCAGTTGCTCGGGCAGCCAGTGCAGTGCGCCGCCGTCGTGCACCACGGCGCGGACCGCCATCCGCGACACGACGCCGGGCCGGCCGGGCAGGGCGACCGAGGCGGCGACTGTGTGTACCCGCACCGCCGCCCCCGGTCCCACGTCGATCTCCAGCCGCAGGTCGTCGCCGGCGAGCGGGCCGGCCGCACCGCCGACGACGTAAACGGTCACGGCCCGGCCGCTGCCGGGCGTTTGTCGCAGCAGCAGCGGCGTCTCACCGCGCAGCTCGGCGAGGACCGTGCCGCCCCGGCCGTCGGCCCGGGCCACCAGCCGGGCGTACGCGCGCATCAGGCCGGGCCGCCCCGCGCGGCGGCCGGGTGCACTGCCGCGTGGTGGGCCAGTTCGTGGCGGATCCAGTCGGCGACCCGCCCCGCCGCCGGGTCGCCGACGATCGACAGGAACACGGTCGGCAGGTCGCCGCGCCGGGCCCGCGCGTCCCGGTCCATGACGGCCAGGTCCGCGCCCACCATCGGGGCCAGGTCGGTCTTGTTGATCACGAGCAGGTCGGCGGACGTCACACCGGGTCCGCCCTTGCGCGGCACCTTGTCCCCGCCGGCCACGTCGACCACGAATATCTGCCGGTCCACCAGGCCCCGGCTGAACGTGGCGGTCAGGTTGTCCCCGCCGCTCTCGACCAGCACCAGGTCCAGCGGGCCGACCGCCTCGGCCAACTCGTCCACGGCGTCGAGATTGGCCCCGATGTCGTCCCGGATGGCGGTGTGCGGGCAGCAGCCGGTCTCCACGGCGCGGATCCGGGCCGGGTCCAGCACGCCGGCCCGCTTGAGGAAGTCGGCGTCCTCGGTCGTGTAGATGTCGTTGGTGACCACGCCGAGTCGCAGCTCCCCGGCGAACGCCCGGCACAGGGCCGCCACCAGGGCGGTCTTGCCGGACCCGACCGGCCCGCCGATGCCGACGCGCAGCGCCCGGCCGGGGAGTGCCAGCGGCGGATGCGGGTCCACCCCCGGTTCGGGGTGGGTGTGCGGAACGGTCTCGTCGTGCGGGGCAGGATTCTTCTCGGCAGTGGGCGCAGCGGTCGGCACAACGGTGTCAGGACGCAAAGAGACGCACCTCCCAGGTGGCATGAGCTTCGGCATGGATGTCGGCAAGAGGGGCGGCCGCCGCGGGCAGCCGCTCGGGTGGGTCGTCGGCGGCCCGGGCCGCCTCGGCGGCGGTGCCGTCGCACAGGCCGGCGAGACCGACCAGCAGGGCCTGGACCCGGTACGGGTCGAGGCCGAGCAGGCGTACGGCCGCACTGGCCGCACCGGTCACCGTCCCGTGGGTGGCGACCGTGGCGGTCTCGGCGCGGCTCAGGCCGGCTGCGGCGCAGAGCAGCCCGAGCACCAACGGCTGGTGCGGTCCGCCAGGTGCGGAGGGCAGGTCGTCGAAGGACGCCTCCGGCCAGATGGCCCGGCCCGCGCGCAGCAGAGCCCGTCCCTGGCGACGGGACACCGTGCGCAGCGCCGGCGCCGCCGTCCGGGCGTCCAGCTCCGCGTCGAGCAATGCCAGCGTGGACCCGCGTACGGCGGAACCGGCCGAGGTCACCGCCCGGTGCGCCGCCGCCGCGAACGCCGCACCGACCAGCCCGGCGGTGGCCAGCCGGCCGGCCAGGAACGCCTCCAACGTGGCCAGGTCGGTGACCCGGCCGGCGGCGACGGCCGCCTCCAGGCCGCCGGAGTGGGCGTGCGCGCCGGCCGGGAAGCGACCGTCGGCCACCAGCAGGAGCAGGCTCGACGTCGCCATCAGAACAGGAAGTACCGCTGGGCCATCGGCAGGCGTGGCACCGGGTCCGGCTCCACCACCTGACCGTCAATCCGTACCGTGAAGGTGTCCGGGTCCACCTCGATCCGGGGCATCGCGTCGTTCTCCGGCAGGTCGGCCTTGCCCCGCGAGCGCACGTCCGCGACGGGCACCACCCGTCGCCGCACGTCGAGGCGCAGCCCCGCGTCGAGGGCGGCCGGCGCGACGAACGCCAGGCTGGTGGCCGATGCCGCGGCGCCGTACGCCCCGAACATCGGCCGCGGCAGCATCGGCTGCGGCGTCGGGATGGACGCGTTGGCGTCACCCATCTGGGCGTACGCGATCATGCCGCCCTTGAGCACCAGGTGCGGTCGTACCCCGAAGAACGCCGGATCCCACAGCACCAGGTCGGCCAGCTTGCCCGGCTCGACCGAGCCGATCTCCCGGTCCAGCCCGTTCGCCATCGCCGCGCAGATGGTGTACTTCGCCACGTACCGGCGGGCCCGGTGGTTGTCGGCCGCGCCGTCGCCCGGCAGCGCGCCGACCCGCTCCTTCATGACGTGCGCGCTCTGCCAGGTACGCAGGATCACCTCGCCCACCCGGCCCATCGCCTGCGAGTCGGAGCCGATGATGGAGATCGCGCCGAGGTCGTGCAGCAGGTCCTCGGCGGCCATGGTGGACGGTCGGATGCGGCTCTCGGCGAAGGCCAGGTCCTCCGGCACCGACGGGTTGAGATGGTGGCAGACCATCAGCATGTCCAGGTGCTCGGCGAGGGTGTTGGCGGTGTACGGCCGGGTCGGGTTGGTCGACGACGGCAGCACGTTGGGCTCGCCGGCCACCGTGATGATGTCCGGCGCGTGCCCGCCGCCCGCGCCCTCGGTGTGGTACGAGTGGATGGCCCGGCCGGCGATCGCCCGCAGCGTGTCGGCCACGAAACCGGCCTCGTTGAGGGTGTCGGTGTGGATGGACACCTGCACCCCGGAGGCGTCCGCCACCCGCAGGCAGGCGTCGATCGCCGCCGGTGTGGTGCCCCAGTCCTCGTGCAGCTTGAAACCGCCCGCGCCGGCGCGCAACTGCTCCCACAGCGCCTCCTGCGAGACGGTGTTGCCCTTGCCGAGCAGCAGCACGTTGACCGGCAGGGTGTCCAGCGCCTCGTGCATACGGGCCAGGTGCCAGGCGTTCGGGGTGACAGTCGTGGCCCGGGTGCCCTCGGCGGGGCCGGTGCCGCCACCGACGAGTGTGGTGATGCCGCTGGCCAGCGCCTCGGTGACGATCTCCGGGCAGATGAAGTGCACGTGCGTGTCGACGGCGCCGGCCGTGAGGATCCGGCCGTTGCCCGCGATGACCTCGGTGGCCGGGCCGATGACCAGCTCGGGGTGGACGCCGGGCATGGTGTCCGGGTTGCCGGCCCGGCCCAGCGCCACGATCCGCCCGTCACGCAGGCCCACGTCGGCCTTGACCACGCCCCAGTGGTCGAGCACCACCGCGCCGGTGATGACGGTGTCGAGGGCGCCCTCGGCGCGGGTCGCCCGCGACTGGCCCATCGACTCGCGGATCACCTTCCCGCCGCCGAAGACCGCCTCGTCGCCGCCGACGCAGTGGTCGGTCTCCACCTCGATCAGCAGGCTCGTGTCTGCCAGCCGGATGCGGTCGCCGGTGGTCGGCCCGTACAGGTCGATGTAGCGGTCCCGCCGCACGGCGCTCACCGCGCCGGCCCGTCGGTCGTCGGCGCCCCGCTCGTCTGCGCCCCGCTCGCTGGCACGTCTGTTTCCGGTGCGGTCAGGGGCGCTTCGTCCAGCGGCCCGGCGCACTCGCCGCGCAGGCCGGGCACGACGCGTGCGCCGCCGAGCGGGACCAGCTCGACGTCGCGGCTCACGCCCGGCTCGAACCGGACCGAAGTACCCGCCGGAACGGCGAGACGCTGCCCCCAGGCGACGGCACGGTCGAACATCAGGGCCGGATTGGCCTCGGCGAAGTGGTAGTGCGAGCCGACCTGCACCGGACGGTCGGCGGTGTTGACCACGACCACTGTGGTCACCGGCCGACCCACGTTGATCTCGACCGGGCCGGCCGCGGGCAGGATCTCCCCGGGGATCACGGGATCGGGTGGTGCACCGTCACGAGCTTGGTACCGTCCGGGAACGTCGCCTCCACCTGCACCTCCCTCAGCATTTCGGGGATGCCGTCCTGGACGTCCTCACGGCCGAGCACAGTCCGGCCGGCGGACATGAGGTCGACCACCGACCGGCCGTCGCGGGCCCCCTCGAGCAGGAAGGCGACGATGATCGCGACGGCTTCGGGATAGTTGAGTCGCAGGCCGCGCTCGCGGCGGCGGCGAGCGACGTCGGCCGCGACGTGGACGAGCAGGCGGTCCTGCTCGTGCGGGCTGAGGAACACGGGATTCTCCGGTGGGGATCGGCGTGGCCCGCTCGCCGTCGGCTCCGCGCGGAGCCACGCCGGGCAGCACCACCCGGAGTACGAGCTGGGGTCACACGACCGCCGCGACACCGCCGACGGGGTGGCCCGGGACTCCACCATCCCGGCCCGCGCGACGGGCACCCGGCGGTGTCGGTCGGATGCGGACCGCACCGCCCACCGCTTCAGCAGAAGGTAGAGGATCGCCGTCGGCGGGGGCAACAGTGTGCTCGGGATGTGTTGATTTCAGTCTGCCCCGCCCTCAGCCTCCCCCTCCTCCGTACCCTGCACCTCCCGCTGGCGCAGCAGGTAGTCGAGGAAGGTCATGGCGCGGTCGTCCCCTTCTCGGCAGCGGCTCGACAAGCCAGATAATCGCGGCGGTGGGTATCACGGCTGACGTCGAGCTCTGGAGACAGCTCAGCGGCATGCGCTTGTTCCTGCTGCAATTGCCCGCTCTCATCGGTGTGCTTATCGGTGCGCTGGCCACATTCATCACGACGACAGTCCAGGAGCGGAACCGTTGGCGCCGTCAGCAGGCGGCTCGCTGGGATGAGCGGCGGATAGCCGCGTACACGGACTATGCACACGCCGTCAAGCGGGTCATCTCCGTCGCGGTGCCCCTCGCGGCCAAACGGGGTGTTTATGAGGACGACTTCTGGTTCGGTGGAGAGATCACCGAAGCAGATCTCCTCATGGCAGAGGAGGAACGCACGACCCGGTGGGAGGCGGTGTTGATGCTGGGCGACGATGCGGTGGTTGCAGCTGCCCGCCAGTGGCACGATGTGGCGTTCCGCCTCATGCGACTGGCGCTGGGCCAGACCAGTGACCTGACGTGGAACGAGGCGGTTCGGGCTACCGGCCAGGCACGCGGCCGCTTCTACACTGCGGCTCGCCGGGACCTGGGTGTCAAGTTCGACGAGTCCTCGGCACCGTACGAGTGGCAGATGTCCAAGTGGCTGACCGAGAGGCCCGAGGATCGAAAAACGACGGTGGCCAGCGATCCGGTCGTCTGAGTCACCAGCAGGTCATGCCTGCCCAAGGCACTCTGTCGCCCCCGCACCGAGCTGCGCGCGACCGGGGACGTACCGGCCGCGCCGCGCCGGGCCGGCGACCCGCTCAGCGTGCTCACCGCGCAGGAACGCGAGGTCGTACGGCTGGCCGCCACCGGCGCCTCCAACCGCGACATCGCCGCCCAGCTCTTCCTCAGTCCACGGACCGTGGGCTACCACCTCTACAAGGCGTTCCCCAAGCTGGGCATCACGTCGCGGGCTCAGCTGGCGACGCTGGTCGGGGTCGCGTCCGCCCAGTGAGGACGGCCGCCCGTGGGAGCGGGCGGCGTCCGGGCCGAACCAGCTGAGTAGATCTACGCGTAGTCTCAGTCGGGCCGGTGGCGTTGGTAGTGGCGGGCGACGCGGACGCGGTTGCCGCAGCGGGTGGCCGAGCACCAGCGGCGGCGGGGGTGGGCGGGCAGAAACAGCATCACGCAGTCGTCGGCCTCGCACTGGCGGATCTTGACGATCGCCGGATCGGTGAGCAACTCGGCGGCGGCCTCGGCGAGCCGGGCGGCCAGGCGCGGTCCGGCGGGACCGGTGCGTCGACGGACGGCCGTGATCGAGGTGCCGTCCCAGGCCAACTCGTTGATGGCGGGCGCGCCGCGTTGGGCCTGGTTGAGCGACTCCAGGGCGGTCGCGGATGGCGGCTCCCCTCGGCGCACATGGTCGACGGCCTGGGCGGTGTGTTCGCGGACTGCGTGGACGGCGGTCAGGTCAGCGGCGGTGAGTGCGGCGGCGAGTTCCCGCGCCTCCGGAAGCCGGTCGGCCTGGAGTTCCAGCCAGGCACGCAGGTTGTCGGGTGTGACCAGCAGATCGCCGGTGGCGGGGCGGGTGTTGACCAGGTCCAGCGCCAGCGGTTCCCCGGTCAGGGGGACAAGATCCATGTCACTAATGCTACACGTCCGGGTTGACGCATTAAACTCATGATCGCTATACCTAATGCCTGGAAACAACAGAAAGGCATTAGGCGTGTCCATCCCCCCGATCACCCGCACCTTCCATCGCCACCTCGATGTTGACGGCGTCCACGTCTTCTACCGCGAGTCGCTCCCCGACCGCCCCGACGCGCCGGTGCTGCTGCTCCTGCACGGCTTCCCCTCGGCCTCGCACCAGTTCCGCCGCCTCATCGACGCACTCGGCTCCCGGTTCCGGCTGATCGCCCCGGACTACCCAGGCTTCGGCCACACCCAGACCCCCGACGGCTTCATCCACTCCTTTGACCGGCTCGCCGACATCACCGAGGGCTTCGTCCAGCGGCTCGGGCTCGAGCGGTTCATGATGTACGTCTTCGACTTCGGAGCGCCGGTCGGTTTCCGGCTCGCCGAGCGGCACCCCGAGTGGATCGCGGGGCTGGTCGTACAGAACGGCAACGCCTACGCCGAGGGGCTGTCGGACGACGCCCGGGACTTCATCGCCCTGCGTCCCGAGACACCTGGCGCCGAGGACACCATCCGCGACCTGCTCACCCTGTCTGGGACCCGCGGCCAGTACGAGACCGGCGTCGCCGATCCCGAGTTGCTCGCCCCGGACGGCTGGACCCTCGACCAGCACTTCCTAGACCTGCCGGGCCGCAAGGAGGCGCAGGTGGCTCTAGCGTTCGACTATCACTCCAACCTGGAGCGTTACGAGCACTGGCAGGCCTGGCTGCGAAGGCACACCCCGCCCACACTCATCATCTGGGGAAGCAGGGACCCGTTCTTTCCCGAGCCCGGCGCCCGTGCCTACCGTCGCGACCTGCCCGACGCCCAACTCCACCTCTTCGACACCGGCCACTTCGCCCTCGAAGACCACCTGCCGGAGATCGCGCCGCTCATCGCCGACTTCCTCGACCGCACCTGGAACTAGAAGAACCCGGCGTGCGCACCGCCCCCGTACCCCGCCGACCGCTCCTCGGCCTGGCCGTGCTGTTCACCGCCGCGTTCACCACGATCACCACCGAGACCCTGCCGACGGGCCCGCTGCCGGCGATGAGCCACGCCCTGGTGGACAACACGTCCGGCAGCGCAGCCGCAACCCAGCCGGAAACGCAAACGGTGCGGGCAAGTGTTGACCTTGCCGCGCACCGCTGGAATTCAGCTGGTGTCCGAGGGGCGACACGGCCCATTGCCCCACCGCCGATGACGCTCAGCGCAACCCTGCGGCTCTCACATGCCTAGCTGGAGTGACCTCTTCGGGCTCGCCGAAGTGGTCACCGTTCAGGAAGCCCTGCTCAACGGGTGTGCCGGTGGGATTCGGATCTCAGCTCACGGGATCCACACCGACGCCATCACGACGGCACAGACCCATCGGCGCGGGGCGGGGCGCACCCGACGAAGCCGACCAGGGCGTGCGTCGGGGATCGCCGACGCCGACCACGACCCGGTCCTGGAGGTGGTTGACCAGCAGTCCACCTCGGCCGGTCGAGGCCAGCCCGGAGGCCAGGATCTCTCAACGTCGATGGATCCAGGGCAGCGTTTTCCCCGGACTGAGGTTCGCTGTCGCCACCGCCGTCCCGACGCGGCGTTCGACGCCTCCGCACACTGCGACGTGACGCAGCCGGAGCGGGTGATGGTCGACCTCATCCGGTCGGATCAGCCGTCAGCGCCCCACCTTCATGCAAGCGCAGGCGATCGGACGGGCCGTCGTTCACTGCCCGAGAGGGCGGTAGCGGAGGTGTACGACGCCGTTTCGGAATCGGCGCTCGTCGAGGAGTTCAAGGTCGACGCGCATGCCGGACGGCAGGCCCGGCTTACCCCCGCCGACGACCACGGGCCAGACGAACAGCTGGCACTCGTCGACCAGCCCGGCCTCAAGAGCCTGCGCCGCGAGGTTTGCACCTCCAACGGTGAGATCGCTGCTGGCCGTGGCCTTCAGTTCGCGTACCGCGGCGGGGTCGAAGCGGCGTTCGAGGCGGGTGTCGGCAGTCGACACCGCGACGAGGGTCGTGGAGTACACGACCTTTCTCGCTGCCTGCCAGGCGCTTGCGAAGTCGGCCATGAGGTCGGACTGCGCGGCCAGAGCGGCGTCGGTTTCCCATACGGCCATCGCCTCGTACAGTCGCCGCCCGTAGAGGAACGTGCCCACGGACCGCAGGAGATCGGTGTAGACAACGAACACCTCGTCGTCCATCGGCAACCAGGCGAACGCGCCGCGTTCGTCCTCCATGTAGCCGTCAAGCGACACGTTATTCACATAAATCAGCTTTGCCATGCCCCTACCTCTCGATGATCAACCGCAACAGCCTGGACGCTCATCAGCGTGGTGAACACCTGGGGCCGGCGAACAGAGCCCGGCCCGCGAAGGAGCCGTCCTTCACGCACGGGCGCATCACCCAGCAGCCTCGTGGGCTGCCCCGCACATTGACTACGAACACCCCTGCCCGAATCCGACACCTCCGGCCGACACCAACAGCGAACGGTGCACGCCCACCGCCGCGTGTGCCGGCCGGGGCGACCGCCGGGCGGCTGCGTACGCTGGTGGAGGCGCTGAGGGAACCGTCGGCCCCGCAGACGATCAGGTGATCGTCGCCCCCGCCGGCCCGCGTGCGACTCAGGACCTGACGGCGGAAGCCGGACTGTCGGCGGGACCGCCGCGCGGCTGACCAGGAGACCGGAGGAGCGCCCAGGCGCCGCGCACCGCGCGGACTCCGGCGACGTCCCGCCGGACGGGCGGGAACCCGCGCCGTACGCACGGGTTCCCGCGGCCTGTCCCGGGTCCGCCGGGACTCGCCCTACCCCGCCCGCTGCGGGCCGACGACGGTCCAGCAGAGGCCGGCAGGGTCGCGCAACGTGACCTGGTGCGACGGGGCAGCCGGCGGCTCGACATGGGCGCCCGCGGCCACCGCCCGCCGCAGCACCGACTCGGGGTCCGTCCGCTCGATGGTCAACACCTCGTCACGGTTCGCGGCCACCGACGGGTCGCCCGCCTCCCACCACTCGCTCACGATCAGGCGATGACCGCCGACGGCCAGTTCCGCGTGCACGACATGCCCGTCGAGCAGGCACTCCCGTTGGATGGCCACGGCGTCGAAGACGTCCGTGTAGAAGGCGATCGCCTCGCTCGTGTCGCTGACCGTCAGGTGCGGTCCCGTCCGCTGGTCCTGTGCCCGCATGAGACTGCTGCGTCCCTTCGCTACTCGGCGATCCGGGTCCGGCCGGTCCAGCGGAAGACCACCGGCTCGACCGTCGCGGCGGCGGTGCCCCGCTCGAAGTGCTCGTACCCGCCGTAGTACAGGATCTTGATCTTCTTCTCGGCCCTGGACACCCGACGGCTGCGCAGATCGGCCGGCAGGCCGGCCGGGCCGCCCTCCAGGACGACATCGATGACGCCGGCGGCGTCCCGGGCGACCGGATCAGCTTGCGAAACGTCCTTCATGGCACGACCTCCGTCGTATTCCGCACACCCCCACGAGCCGCCGCAGGGGCGACGCGGTTCGGTCCACACAGGCCCAACGACACCCGTTGCCGGGTGAACGGACGCTCCGCGGTCGAACGTCGCTGTCCGGTGAGCGGCCACCCGTTCAGCTCCGAACGTAGTGCAGATCACATTTCGTGAGCACCCTTAGCGCACCCCTAGAAACGGCCCTGGGCAGCGACGATGCCCGGACCAGCCCGGTCGGGAGGCGGGCTCACTCCCAGCGGAAGAACCGCGTCGCCCCCAGGGCGGCGACGGCGGCCGTGACGGCCAGGGCGATCAGCTGCGGCAGCTCGGGGTCGGCCCCCGCCCACGCCGCGCCGATGGTGTCGACGGTCGCGCCGAGCGGCGAGTAGTCGGCCACGGCCGCCAGGGCACCCGGCATCCGGTCGCGGGGCAGCCAGGCGCCGGCCAGGAAGAGCAGCGGGAAGAACAGCGCGGGGCCGATCGACTGTGCCGCCCTGGCCGACGGCGCCAGCGCCGCGATCAGCAGGCCGACGGCGAACAGGCACGCGACCCCGAGGAGGAAGGCCAGCACGAACCCGGGCAGGTTGGCCGGCGCCGGCTGGTCCAGCAGGAACCGCACGGCGATCGAGGTGACCACCGCACCGAGCACGCCCATCACGAGGTTGACCACGACCTGGGCGACCAGCAGCAGCGCGGGCTGCACCGGGGTGGTCGCCAGACGGCGCAGGATCCGGCGTTCCCGGTAGATGCCCAGCGCCATCGGCAGGGTGAAGAGCGCGAGCATGCCGATGGTGAGAGCCAGCGCGAGCGACGGCAGGAACGTCTGCTCGGCGTGCTGGCCGGTGTCGGTGGCGGTACCGGCACGCTGCGGCAGGCCGAAGACGAGCATCAGGCCGATCGGCAGGGCGAAGACGAAGAACAACGACACGGGCTCCCGGAGGAACAGCTTCGTCTCGACGGCGATCAGCTTGGACAGGGCGCTCACGACGACCTCCCGTCGGTCGGGGACTGCGCGGCGGCCCGGCCGCCGCGGCCGGTCAGGGCGACGAAGGCGTCGTCGAGGGTGGGCTGCTCGACCCGCAGGTCCGTGTAGGTCGTCCCGCGCCCGTTGAGCACTGCCAGGACCGACTGGAGCACGTCCTTCGTGCCGGTCACCGTCACCTCCGCCCCGTAGCGGCTGACCCCGGTCACGTCGGGCGCGGCGAGCAGCAGGGCATCCTCGACCGGCTCCGCCGGGCGGAAGTGCACCCGGTGCTCGCTGCCGACCCGGGCGAGCAGGCCAGCGGGGCTGTCGATGGCCACCATCCGCCCCTTGTCGATGATCGCGATCCGGTCACAGAGTCGTTGCGCCTCCTCCATGAAGTGGGTGACCAGCACGACGGTGACGCCGCGGTCGCGAATCCGCTCGACGAGATCCCAGGTGTCCCGGCGGCCCTGCGGGTCGAGGCCCGTGGTCAGCTCGTCGAGGATGGCGACCTCCGGCCTGCCCACCAGCGCCAGGGCCACCGACAGTCGCTGCTTCTGCCCGCCGGAGAGCTTCTGGAAGTAGGTGTTGCGCTGCTCGGCCAGGCCGAGGTCGGTCAGCAGCTCGTCGATGTCGGCCCGGTTGCGGTAGAAGGACCGGTACAGGTCCAGCGCCTCCCGCACCCGCACCTTGTCCGGCAGCTGGCTCTCCTGGAGCTGGGCGCCGACGCGCTGGCGCACCTCGGTGCGGTCGCGCACCGGGTCCAGCCCGAACACCCGGACGGTCCCGCCGTCGGGACGGCGCAACCCCTGCACGCACTCCACAGTGGTCGTCTTGCCGGCGCCGTTCGGGCCGAGGACGCCGAAGATCTCGCCCTGCTCGACGGTGAAGGAAACGTCGTCGACCGCGACCTTCTCGCCGTACCGCTTCTGCAGATGATCGACCTCGATGACCGGCATCCGGGATGGTCCTCCTTCATGTGCGGTTTGCCGCCGGGAAGGGCGGACCCCTCGGCTGATCGCGGCGTCGGTCCGCGGCAACGGGCCGGACCCGGGCCGACCGACGCCCGACATCATCCGCGCAACCGATGCGCCGATCAACTGATCAGGTGACGAATCGGGGGTGTCGATGCGGGAAACCATCCTCCACAGGGGTGCCGCCCGGCGACAGGGGTGTCGCCCGGTCACGCCAGGTGTCCGGGCGTCCGTCCGGGCGGGCGGCGGCTCCGGGCGGCTTCTCGCCCACGGCTCCGGTGTGGCTCGTCACCGCCGTGCCGGGCAGAGCGGCAGCAGCTCGTCGAGCCGGGTCAGAACGACGTCCGGGCCGGCCGTGCGCAGCGTCTCCTCGTCGGACTCGCCCCACAGCGCGGCCACCGCCGTCACCCCCGCCGCCCGCGCGCTGGCCAGGTCGCTGGGCGCGTCGCCGACCATCAGCGCCTCCTCCGGCCGGGCCCCGAGCAGGTGCAGCGCCCGCCGTACGATATCGGGCGCGGGCTTCGGGCGGGGCACCTCGTCCGAGCCCACCACGTGGTCGACGAGCGGCAACAGGTCGAGCCGGCCGAGCAGGTCCCGGGCGCGTACGCCGCTGCGGCCGGTGGCCACGGCGAGCCCGATCCCCCGCCGACGCAGGGTGCGCAGCAGCTCCGCCGCGCCGACGACCGGGCTGACCCGGTGTGCAAGGCGGTTGCTCTGCCGCACGAACGGCTCGGCGAGCGCCGCCGGCAGACCCATCAGCTCCAGCACCTCCGGCAGGTACCGGCCCGGGTGGCGGCAGTACTCCTCGACCGGGGCCATGCCGTCGCCGACCACCTCGGCGTAGGCGAGGGCGAACGCCTCTCTGGCCACGGCGAGGCTGTCGACCAGCACCCCGTCGAGGTCGAACACCACCGCCCGGACACCGTCGGGTGCCGCCGTCGCCCTCGCGACCACCGATGTCACCTCCCCGCCCGCACGACCGCCACGGCCGGTAGGGGTGGCAGGCCGCGGAGACCCCCGACTACGGTCAGGACCGTTCTCCCGGCCCACCGGCGCGGCGCACTCGCCCACCCGGATCCGGCGGTACCCCACGACCCTACCGGCGTCGCGGCCCCCGGCAGGGCTCGGACCGGGCCGCTGAGAGGATCGCACCATGCCGCTGCTGGGCTGGCTGACGAAGGGCACCGACGAGCGCCCGGACGCGATCCGGGTCGACGGCCGGGCGGCGTCCTGGGTGGAGCTTCGCCGCCTTGCCACGGCGGTGGCCGACGAACTGCGCGGCGTCGACCGGGTGGCGATCGAGGCCACCGCCACCCTGGAGACCGTGGTCGGCGTGGTGGGCGCGCTGACGGCCGGGGTTGCGGTCGTGCCGATCCCGCCGGACGCCGGGCCGATGGAGCGCGATCACATCCTGCGCGACTCGGGCGCGACGGCGCTGCTGGCCCCGGCCGGCGCGGAACGCACCGTCGGTGACGCCGGCCGGCCCGTCGTACCCGTCGACCTGAATCGCCGGTCGGACACCGTCCACCCCGAGCCGGATCCGGCCTGCACCGCGGTGATCCTCTACACCAGCGGCACCACCGGCGCCCCGAAGGGCGCCGTGATCTCCCGCCGCGCGATCGCCGCCTGCCTCGACGGGCTGGCCGACGCCTGGGCATGGACGCCGGACGACCTGCTGGTGCACGGCCTGCCGCTGTTCCACGTGCACGGGCTGGTGCTCGGCGTGCTCGGACCGATGCGGCTGGGCGGCCGGCTGCACCACGTGGGCCGCCCCCGCCCTGACCGGTACGCCGCCGCCAACGGCACGATGTACTTCGGGGTGCCGACGGTGTGGTCCCGAATCGCCGCCGACCCGGATGCGGCCCGGGCGCTGCGTCCGGCGCGGCTGCTGGTGTCGGGCAGCGCGGCGCTGCCGGCGACGGTCTTCGCCGACCTCGCCACCCTCGCCGGTCACCGGGTCGTCGAGCGGTACGGGATGACCGAGACCCTGATCACTGTGAGCGCCCGGACGGACGGCCCACGCCGGCCCGGCACCGTCGGGCTGGCGCTGCCCGGGGTCCGTACGCGGCTGGTCGCCGACGACGGCACCCCGCTCCCGGCCGACGGGGCGACGATGGGCGAGCTTCAGGTCACCGGCCCCACGCTGTTCGACGGCTACCTCAACCGTCCGGACGCCGACGCGGCGAGCCGTACCCCGGACGGTTGGTTCCGCACCGGGGACGTCGCCACCGTCGACCCGGACGGCTGGCACCGGATCGTCGGCCGGGCGTCGACCGACCTGATCAAGAGCGGTGGCTACCGGATCGGCGCCGGGGAGGTGGAGGACGCCCTGCTGACGCACCCGGGGGTCCGTGAGGCAGCCGTGGTGGGCACACCGCACCCCGACCTCGGTCAGCAGGTCACCGCGTACGTGGTGGGCGACGGGGTGGGCGAGGCCGAGCTGATCGACTTCGTGGCCCGGCACCTTTCGGCGCACAAGCGACCGCGCGAGGTGCGCCTGGTCGACGCCCTGCCCCGCAACGCCCTGGGCAAGGTGCAGAAGACGCGGCTCAGCGCAGACGGTTAGGACGCGACCGCCGGGATGCTGATCGCGGTGACCACCAGCCCCCGCTCGACCAGGAACCTGCCCGCGAACGCCCGCACCTCGGCCCCGCCGAGCACCGGACCGGGCACCAGCAGCCGGGCCTCGAACGTGCCGGCCGGGTCGAACACGATGTCCGCCTCGGAGAAGTCCAGCCACTGGCCGGTGAGCGGGAACCACGCCTTGTACACCGCCTCCTTGGCGCTGAACAACAGGCGGTCCCAGCAGACGGCGGGGCTGGCCGCGCCCAGCGTGACGGTGCGCGACCGTTCGGCCGGCAGGGCGATCGCTCCAAGCACCCCGTCGGGCAGCGGGGCGTGCGGCTCGGCGTCCACCCCGAGGCTGGCGAACGCCGCCGTACGGCCGACGACCGCCGCCCGGTAGCCGTCGCAGTGCGTCATACTGCCGACCACGCCGTCCGGCCAGAGCGGGGCACCGCGTGCGCCGGAGACGATCGGCGCCGGGTCGAGGCCCAGCTCGCCGAGGGCCAGCCGGGCGCAGTGCCGCACGGTGGCGAACTCCCGGCGTCGTTTCTCCACCGACCGTGCCACCAGCGCCTCCTCCTCGGGGAACAGGGTCACGCCGGCGGGATCGGTGAAGGACTCGGACACCGCCACGGTGGGGGGCAGGATCTGCTCGATCACGTTGGCCGATGGTAGGCGCTGCGGCACCCCTCGCCGCGGCGGGCCTCGGCGATAGGTGCACCATAGGGGTCGGGTACGGGTGCCGGCCTGCACGGGACAGGTGCCACTCTGGGCGCCGTCCCGGTCCTGCGGGCGGGGCACCTGGATTTGGGGCGGATGGACGCGGGAATGGCGATGCTTACTGGCAAAGTGGTGCGGTTCGACGAGGTGCGGGGCTACGGGTTCATCGCCCCGGACGACGGCAGCGACGACGTGTTCGTGCACGCGAACATGCTCGACGGCGACAAGTGGACACTGACGCCCGGCGTCCCGGTCGAGTACGACGCGGTGGAGACCGAGCGTGGGCCCAAGGCCGTGCTGGTGCGGGTGTCCGGCGTCGCCCCGGGTGCGGATCGCGTCCCGACGGCCGGTGCCGGGCTGTCCGCCCGGGCCGGCGTCACGGTCGGCGGCGGGCGCAGCAGGGACAGCGGGCAGGCCACGGGCGGCGCGGAGGACGACGAGGGCCTGTGCGACGTCCTCTCCGAGCGGGCCTTCTCCGCGGAGACCACCGAGGCGCTGGTGACCTCCGTGTCGGACCTGACCGGAGCGCAGATCGTGGCGGTACGTGCGAGGATGCTGGAGCTGGCCCGGCGGCACGGCTGGGTGGAGGGCTGACCGTGGCGAGTGCGGGTCACCGCTGCCCGCTGTCCGGCCGTCTCAGCCGCCGGCGATCAGCAGGGACTTCCTGATCCGCCCGAAGGCGCTGCGCGGCAGCTCGTCGACGAAGTGCACCCGCCGGGGGCGCTGGCCCGCCGAGAGGTGCCGGCCGACGTGGTCGATGAGCACCTGCGCGGTCACCCCCTCGGCGACGACGTAGGCGGTGACCTGCTCGCCGAGCGCGTGGTGCGGCGTGCCGACGACGGCGGCGTCGCGCACGCCGGGGTGGCTCAGCAACGCCTCCTCGATCTGCCCGGCGGACATCCGCCGGCCCCGGCTGTGCACCACGTCGAGCCCGCGTCGCCCGATGATCCGGTACGTGCCGTCGGGGGCCACGCTGGCCAGGTCCCCGGTGGCGTGCCAGCGACCGGCGGCGAGGCTCCGCCCGCCGACGTACCCGCTGAACAGCATCGGCCCGCAGACGCTCAGCTCGCCCGCCGACTGGCCGTCGGCCGGCACCGGCCGGTCCTCGCGGTCCAGCACGCGCGTCTCGACGCCGGGCAGGGGGGTGCCGACAGCGCCCGGAACCGTACGGTCACCGGGGCGCCCGGTCAGCGCGACGAGCGTCTCGGTGGTGCCGTAGGCCTGCACCGGCCGGTGCGAGGTGAGCAGTCGGAGCCGCTCGGCCACGGCGCGGGCCAGCGGGCCGTCCGCGGAAACGAGGATCCGCGCCGCGGACAGCGGCCGGGCCCGGTGGCCGTCCAGCGCTATCCTCGCCCACTGGTCGGGCGACGCCAGGTGCACGGAGCCGACCGGCCCGGTGCCGGCGTGGTCGAGGTGGACGAAACGGCTACCGGCCCGCAGCGCGCCGAGCAGGCCGACGACCAGACCGTACGCCCGGAACAGCGGGGTGCCCTGGACGACCACGTCCTCCTCGCTCCAGTGCCACGCACGAGCCAGAAGGTCGAGGTCGGCGGCGATGGCGCGGCGCGAGATGCGCACCCCTCGTGGCGGCCCTGATGCGCCTCCGGTGTAGAGGATGACGGCGTCGCTGCCCGGGGCGGGCTCGGGATGCCGCGTCGAGGCGTGTTCTCGCAGGTCGACCGGGATCGTGGACAGGCCGTCGGCCCCGGACGGGGCACGGCCGAGGATCACCGTCGCTCCGGACTGCCGCAGGATACGGCGGCGTTCGCGTTCGTCGGCGCCGGGAGGCAGCGGTACGAGCGGCGCCCCGGCGAGGAGGGCGCCGAGCATTCCGACCAGCGCTTCCAGCGTCGGTGTGCCGTCGACCGCGACCGCGGTCGCGCCCCTGATCCGATCAGCGACGGCGGTGACGCAGCCCAGCAGGGCCTCGCTGGAGAGGGCTTTTCCGGCCACCGTGACCGCGTCGGCCCGATCCGCACCGAATCCACGCAGCACCGGCAGCAGTGTCATCTCCGCTATCCCCTGCGCGGGGCCGCAACGAGTCGCGGCGGCAGCTGGGACATCACGACGGCCACAGAACCCTTCATGTCTCGGGCCTGCACGGCCCCATGTCCGGCTATCCAAACGGTGGAGACCGGGTGCCCCGAAATTAGGGCCGGGCTATCGTCGGGCACAACCCCTAGCCGCCGAGTCCGAATCCCCCTGTCCGGGCCTACTGGCCAGCTAGGACCGGATCCCGGCCGTCCTGACACAACGGCCGGCCCGAGCGCTCACTCCGGCTCGGCGAACAATGCAGAGACCGCATTTGTCCTCAGCGAGCGAAAATTGACCATAAAACGTCTTTCTCAATGCCCGGCAGCTCGCCGTCACGACTTTATCGCATTGGCGTGTGCCGCATGGATCAGCCTTCAGGCCGAATGGGGCCGCAGACCTCCGCAACCAACAGGACACTCGGATGCATAATTCTTTTTCATACATAATCGCAGAATCTCCCAAACGTCCGAATCGTGGCCCGCCGACGCACACCAAGCCTCGACCGCCGGCAGGATCGGACAGGCATCGATCGCAGTTCCGGCATCGATGCCTTACATCGCAACAATCGAGCGTCTCCGGCAATTGCCGGAGCCCCGACCGGACCCCACAGCCCCACCCCGGGGGCGGACGACACCTCCACACCAGCTTCCGGCACCACGCCCGCCCGCGCCGGGATCGGCACGGGCGGGGTCACGAACGCCGAGTTCAACGACGATGACGTTCAGCTCGACCTCTCCGCACGCCGCAACCGCGGCAGCTTCGAACCTCTCGGCCAGAGCGACCGGTAACGCCCGGACGCCGGATTAGGCCGGATTAGCACGGAAGAGCTGATTCGCCAATCAGCAGGCGAACCGAATAAGCGGAACCATCGGCTCATGGGAGCGCTCTGTCACGGTACGGGATCAGCCAGCGACTTTCCGTCGCCACCCCCGGCCGGGTCACCCGAGACAAGTGACCCATGTTTGCTCATCCTTTACACAACTCGGCTTGCCGCCCAATTGCCCAACTGCCATACTCCCACCATCAAGGAGGTCGATAGGAAGTGTCGACCCCGAGAGAGCTGGGGAATTATCGCCGACGCACACGGGAACACGGCTCGCAGCAGCCAACCGGTCAAGTCGGTCGATGGCGCACCGGCAAAGCTCGACGCCAGTCGATAGTTGCCGATAATGGAATGGGTCAAGAATTGCCGGTCTCCAATTTGGTCGAGCTGTCGGGCCGCACCGGGCACGCGGCCCTCCCCCGGAGGGGGCGGTGATGGAGCTGACCGAGCGTTCAAGCCAGCTCGGCCTGCTGGAGCGCCGACTCGCAGACCTGCTCCGCGGCGGCACCTCGCCGACCGACCGGCCGGTGACCGTGCTGACCGGCCCGGTCGGCTCCGGCAAGACCGCGCTCTCACAGGCCTTCGCCCGGCGCGCCTGCGACGCCGGAGCACGGGTCATCGGCGCGAGCGCCTCCCGCGCGGAGCGCAGCGTACCGCTGGAGGTCGTCCGGCAGCTCGTCCGCGCGGTGCCGTCGTGCGCCGCGGACGCCCCCGACATCCGGGCCCGCCTCGCCCGGCTGCTGGACGCGGGCGCCCTCGCATGGAGCGACGCCGATCCGGCGGACGCGGAGAACGCCCGGCTCACCGCCGCCATCGGGCGCGCCCTGCTCGAACTGACCTCGCGGGGGCCGCTGGTCATCGTGGTGGACGACATCCACCACGCGGACGTGCCGTCGCTGCGCTGTCTCGATTACGTGGCCCGGCGGCTCTCCGGCCTATCCGTGCTGATGGTCCTGACGGAGGCGCCACGCACCCGGCCGTGGCAGGCGGACGTGCACGCCGAGATGCTGCAACCGGCGAAGCTGCACCGCATCCGCCTGCCGCTGCTCACCGCCGAGGGGACGTTCCAGCTGCTCGCCCAGCGGCTCGACATCCCGCTCGCCCGCAGCATCGCCGAGGAGAGCCACCGGATCAGCGGCGGGAATCCGCTCCTGGTGCATGCGCTCGCCGATGACCAGGCAGCCGCGCCACGGTCCGCCGACGCCCCGGCGGTCGGCGAGTCGTTCCGGGAGGCCGTGCTGAGCTGCCTGTACCGCTGCGACCGCCTGGTGCTCAACGCCGCCCGGGTGCTCGCCGTGACCGGCGAGCCGCTGCACGGCAGCCTGCTGCCGCATCTCGTCGACGCCCGGTTGCACCCCGCGCTGGGCGCTGTCGACAAGTCGACCAGCGCGGGGCTGATCGACGAACAGGGGTTGCGCCATCCGGCGGTGACCCAGGCCGTGATCGACGGGATGACCGCCGAGGAACGCGTACGGCTGCATCTGGGAGCAGCCCGCCTGCTGCACGACGACGGCGCGCCCCCGGCCCGGATCGCGCCGCACCTGGTGGACATCGGCGAGCTGGCCGAACCCTGGATGGCGCAGACCCTGCTGGACGCCGGCGAGCAGGCGCTGCTCGACGGCGAGGTGGAGACCGCCCTGCGGTACCTGCGCCGGGCGCACCGCAGTGGCGTCGGCGAGTGTCTGCGGGCGCGGATCCGCTCCGCGCTGGCGCGCGCCGAGTGGCGACTCGACCCGCAGGCCACGATCCCCCACCTGGTCAGCGTCGCCACCGCCATCCGGGCCGGGCACCTCGGCAGCCAACAGGCCGCCGGTCCCATCCAGTACCTCCTCTGGCACGGTGAGATCGACAAGGCCGTCGACCTGGTCAGGCACCTGAGCGAGCGGTCGGATCCCGCCGATCCGCAGTCCGTGGCCGAGCTGCTCATCATCACCGGCTGGATCTCGACGCTCTATCCCGGGGTCATGGTCGACCGGCCCGCGCCCGCCGTGGCCGCGCGGGATCCGCTCACGCTGGCCCGGGTCAAGCACGGGCTCAGCGGAGTCATCCTGCTGTCCGGCGTGCTGGCCCGGGGTGACGCGGGCGTGGTCGAGAAGGCCGAGCGGACACTGTCGACCACCGGGCCGGACGACGAACCGCACATGTGGAGGGTCATCTGCGCCCTCATCGCCATGATCTACGCCGACCAGCTCGACCTGGCCGACGACTGGTGCAACCGGCTGGACCGCCACCTCGCCACCCCGCACCACCCCACCCCCTCGGCCACGCTCACCGCCCTGCGGGCCGCCGTCGCCGGCCGGCTCGGCGACCTCCCCCGCGCCGGCAAGCTGGCCGACGAGGCACTGGGGCAGCTCTCGCCGAAAGGCTGGGGGGTGGTGATCGGGATACCTCTCGCCGTCCGGATACGGGCCCTGACCTTTATGGACCAGCTCGACACGGCGGCCGCCTGCCTTCAGGTGCCGGTGCCGCCGGCGATCTTCGAGACCCCGCTCGGGCTGCACTACCTGCACGCCCGTGGGACGCACGCCCTCGCCGCGGGAAGCCCCGAGGCCGCGCTGGCCGACTTCCAGCTCTGCGGGCAGCTGATGCAGCGGTGGCAGCTGGATTTCTCGGGCCTGGTGCCGTGGCGCACCGAGTCGGCTCGGGCACTGCTCCGGATGGGCCGCCGTCAGCAGGCGCGCAAGCTGGTGCGCGACGAGTTGGCCCGGCTGCGGCCCGTCCATGTCCGGTACCGGGCCGCGGCCCTGCGGGTTCTGGCCGCGACCGAGGAGGGACAGGAACGGATCCCGCACCTGCGCAGCGCCGTACGGCTGCTGCGGCAGTGCGGCGACCGGATGGAACTGGCGCACAACCTTGCCGACCTCGGTCACGCCTACGAGCAGGCCGGCGACCGGCGGCAGGCCCGCGCCGCGACCCGGTCGGCCCGGGCTCTCGCGGAGGAGTGCGGCATCCCGACGTTGTGGCCCAGCGCCCTGTCCACCAGGGATGGTGCCACCGGCAGCCGGGCGGGTGCGGCGGTCTTGGTCCAGGGCCTGACGGACACCGAATCCAGGATGGCCACCCTGGCCGCCCAGGGTCACACCAATCGTGAGATCGCCGAGAAGCTCTTCCTGACGGTCAGCGCGATCGAACAGCGGATGACGCGCATCTACCGGAAGCTGGACGTCAACTCGCGCGGCGAACTCGCCGGACGGCTGCGGTTCGACCGCCCCGGTACGACGGTGCTGGATCCGCTGACGCGGGGCACGGACCCCCCGGGCGGCCGTCCGTCCGGCCCTCAGCCGCGCTGATCCCGGTCGGGCTTCCGCACGGAACAGCCGCCGGGCGTCACACGACCGTCGCCCTCGCCGACCGTCGCGAAGAGTTCGCTCACCACCACTGTGCGTACCGCCGGCGTGCGCCGGGAGTCGCGGTGTGGCACCATCAAGCCGTACGCCCCGACACCAGCCGCTCACCGGCGTGTCGCCTCCCCCGGGCCGATCGGCTCCAACACCCCTCACCCCGAATCGCGCAACCCCTAAATGCCTTCTGGGGCCGCAGGTTTGGATGCGAAACGATGGGGTCTCACGCCCGTTGTCGCACCATCATGCCGGTGCCAGACTCGCCTCGACACGCGGACCGTACGGCGAGAAGACCGGTCCGACGAAGGATTTCAGGTCCACCCGGCGTGGCCGCCCGGCGCGCTCCACCCCCACCCGTCGAGACGCGGGCGGAGGGGCGGCTGTCTCCGGCAGGGGTGGCGGTGTCGGGCCGCACCGGCGTTTCCAGGCCCGCGCCGCGTACAAGGAGGGCTTACGCGCAGGTGTTGGTTCAGCAAGAGGAACAGATCACCCGTCTGCGGCGCGTGTTCCACGCGTGCGAAGAGCAGCAGCGCGGACACGTCGCGCTGGTCACCGGTGCCGTGGGCAGCGGCAAGACCAGCCTGCTGGAGTCGTTCGGCGAGTGGACGGCCGGCTCCCGCGGGCAGGTGATGAGCGCGACCGGCTCGCGGGCGGAGCGCGGTCTCCACCTGGGAGTCGTCAGGCAGCTGTTCCACAGTGCACGACTCGCTCCGGAGGCCGCCGCCCACGTCGAGAAGCTGCTGCGCGACGCCACCTCCGCGGTGCCGTTGCCCGAAGTCGGCGGCGAGGCGTCCGACGGAGACCGGGCCTGGGCACCTCTGCTACACGGCCTCTTCACCACCCTGATCGATCTGACGGCCAACGGGCCCCTGGTCCTCCTCGTCGACGACGTGCACCACGCGGACCCGGCCTCGCTGCACTGCCTGCTCTACGTGACCCGACGGCTGCGCCACGCCCGGATCATGGTCGTGTTCGCGGAGGCGTCGACGCTGCGCCCGCCGCACCCGCTGTTCCGCGCCGAGCTGCTCAGCCAGCCGCACTTCTCCCGGATCAGCCTGCCACCACTGACCGTCGACGCCGTCGCCCGGCTGGTCGAGGGCGCCGTCGACGACGCCGACACCCGCAGGACCGCGGAACACTACGTACGGATGACCGGAGGCAATCCACTGCTCACCCGGGCGCTGCTCGACGAACGGGCCGGTAGCGAGGGCAGCGACCACGACCTTCCGTCCGTCGGCGACGCGTTCGACCAGGCCGTGCTCGGGTGCCTCTACCGCCACGAGCCCGGGGTACGCCGGGTGGCCCAGGCGCTCGCCGTGCTCGACCGGCCCGCGTCGACCGAACTGCTCGGCCACCTCCTCGACGTGATGCCCGCGACCACGGTCCCGGCGGTGCGGGTGTTGCGTACCTCGGGTCTGATGGAGTCCGACCAGCTACGCCACTCGCGTATCCTGCACTCGATCCTCGCTGACATGTCGGCCGACGAGCGGCGCGGCCTGCACCAGCGGGCCGCCGAGGTGCTGCACGACCGCGGCGCCGAGGCGAGCGTGGTAGCCGAGCACCTCGTGGCCGCCGGTTCGACGGTGGCCGGCTGGCGGGTGCCGGTGCTCCAGGACGCCGCCGGTCACGCGCTCTCGTCCGGCCGGCCCGACGTGGCGGCAGCCTGCCTGCGGCTGCTCGCCAGCGCGCCGGTGGACGAGCGGCAACGCACCGCCACCACCGAGATGCTGGTGAATGCCCGCTGGCAGCTCAACCCGTTGACGGTGAACGGGCAGCTGACGGAGCTGGTGCAGACGGCGCGGGACGCCGGCTGGTCCACCGATGCGAGCCTCTCCGCCGTGCCGTACCTGCTCTGGCAGGGCCGCGTCGACGAGGCTGCCGAGGCCGTCAGCGGCTTCTCGGCGGACGAGGAGCAGGCTCCGGCCACCCCGGGCCGCCTGCGGATCATGCAGCTTCTGGTCTCCCTCTCCCACCCGGACCACCTGGCGAGCGTACGGCAGACCCCGGCCACCTGGAGCCGCGCGGCCGGCGCCCCGACCACCGTCAGCCCGCTCCTGCAGGCGGTCACGGTGCTCGGCACCGCGCTGACGCCGACCGCCGACAACGACACGGTGCCGACCGCCGAGCAGATCCTGCAGCGCCACCACACGGACGACGGCGCCCTCGGCCTGCTGACCGCGCCCCTGCTGGCGCTGCTCTGGGCCGGCCGGTCGGACCAGGCCGCGGTCTGGGGCGACGTGCTGCTCGACCGGCCGGTGGTTCAGCACGCGCCGGGCTGGCGGGCGGTGATCCGGGCGATCCGGGCGGAGGCGGCCCTGCGCGTCGGCGATCTGCCCGGTGCCGAGCACCACGCCCGCGCGGCCCTGGAGGACATGCCAGCCCCCGCCTGGGGAGTGGCGATCGCCGGACCGCTGTCTACCCTGATCGCGTCCGCGACCGAGTCGGGCCGGTTCGCCGAGGCCGACCGGTGGCTGGCCCACCCGACCCCGCCCGGCATGTTCCGCACCCCATTGGGCCTGCACTACCTGGCCGCACGCGGCCGGCACCACCTGGCCGTACGCCGGCCGCACGCCGCCACCACCGACCTGCGACGCTGCGGCGAGCTGATGCGCACGTGGGGGATCGACGCGGCCGGACTGGTGCCGTGGCGGCTGGAGCTGGCCCGGGTGCAGCTCAGCGTCGGCAACAAGACGCAGGCCATGCAGCTCCTGCAGGAGCAACTGCGGGTGCCGCACGGGGTCGACGACCGGACCCGGGGCCGTACGCTGCGCCTGCTCGCCACCACCGCCGCCCACGACCACCGGCGCAAGCTGCTCTCCGAGGCGGTCAACCTGCTCCAGTCCAGCGGCGACCGGTTGGAGCTCGTCCGCGCCCTCGGCGACACCGGTCAGACGCTACAGCGCGCCGGAGACTCCGCCCGCGCCCGGCTGCTCGTCCGCCGCGCCTACCAGCTCGCGCAGGACTGCGGGGCGTCGGTGCTGGCTCAGCGGCTGATCCGCCGGGAGCCGGGCAGTGGACTGCCGGCGTACCCGGCCGCCGCCGAACTCCAGGAACCGGACGACGGGCTGAGCGACGCCGAGCGGCGCGTTGCCGCGCTGGCCGCACACGGCCACACCAACCGCCAGATCTCCAGCAAGCTCTTCATCACGGTGAGCACTGTCGAGCAGCACCTGACCCGGGTCTACCGCAAGCTCGACGTGAAGCGCCGGACCGACCTGCCGTCCCGGCTCGTCGTGTACGCCGAGACGCTGGCCGACGAGACACAGAGCGCCACGTCCTGACGGCTGTCGCAGGGGCGCGGTGACCACCGGCCCCCTGCGACACGGGGCGAAAGCGAGGGCCCGAACCGCAGGTGCGGTTCGGGCCCTCGGCGGACCGCGTCCGGGGCGGTCAGTCCATGGCGCGACGCATGAAGCCACGCATGCCGATCGCCGAGAACGCCACGAAGACCCCGGTGAGGACACACATGCACAGCCAGAGCGGCAGCGACTCGACCCCCGGCGGGCCGACGAGCGACCGGGTCGCCTCGCTGATGTAGGTCAGCGGGTTCAGCGAACAGATCACCTGATACCAGCGCAGCGAGTCCAGGCCGAGCAGCGGGAACTGGGTGGCACCGGTGAACATGATCGGGGTCATCACCACGGTGAACATGATCTGGATGTGCTGCGTGGGCACCAGGGTGCCGAAGGCGAGACCGACCGCCGCGCCGACCAGCGCGCCGATCGCCAACACCCCGACCACCTTGAGCACCACCGCCCAGGGCCAGGTGACGCCGAGCATGAGCATGCCGACCGGGATCAGCACCACACCGGCGATCAGGCCACGGATGCCCCCGAAAACGATCTTCTCCAGCGCCACCAGCGGGGTCGCCATAGGCGCCAGGAGGCGGTCCTCGATCTCCCGGGTGAAGGAGAAGTCCATCATCATCGGCAGCGCGGTGTTCTCCAGGCCGATCAGGAAGGCGTTCAGCGCGATGACGCCGGGCAGCAGCACGTTGGAGAAGTCGTCGCTGGCGTAGCCCAGGTCGCTGAGCACCTTGCCGAAGATCAGCAGCATGAACAGCGGCTGGATGAAGACCTGGAGCAGGAAGCCGACCAGCTCCCGGCCGGTGACGAACAGGTCCCGCGAGAGCACCGCGCGGAAGGTGGCGAGCTGGTCCAGCGCGCGCACCGGCGGCGGCGCCGCGGGCGGTGACGGCGCGGACGGGGGGGCGGGGGCGGTGACGCTCACCGAAGTTCCCTTCCGGTCAGGTGGATGAAGACATCTTCCAGACTGGGCTGGCCGATGTTGAGGTCACGAACCTCGCAACCCAGGTCGGCGAGGATCTTCATCGCCATCGGGATGGCGTTGGCCGGCTGGCCGCTGGTGTAGACCCGGAAGGAGAGCGGGGCGTCCGGGTCGGTGGGGGCGTCGGGGGCCGGCGCGGGCATCGGCATCGCCGGCATGCCCGGGAACGCCGGCGCGGCGACGGGCGCCGGGGCGGTCACCTTGAAGTGTTCCACCTGCTCCACGTCCGGGATCGCGTCGAGCGCGGCCCGCACCTGCTCGGCGGGGGCGCCGGGGGTCACCACGAGGGTCAGGGTGCTGCTGCCCGGCAGCGTACGGGTCAGCGCGGACGGGGTGTCCAGGGTGAGCAGCTTGCCGTGGTCGACGATGCCGACCCGGTCGCAGAGCTTCTCCGCCTCGTCCATGTCGTGCGTGGTGACCACCACGGTCACCCCGGACCGCTTCAGCTCGGCGACCCGGTCGTGCACGAAGAGCCGGGACTGCGGGTCGAGACCCGCGGACGGCTCGTCGAGGAAGAGCACCCGGGGCGAGTGCATCAGCGCGCGGGCGATCATCGTGCGCTGGGCGAGGCCGCCGGACAGGAAGTCGGTGCGGTGGTTCGCGAAGTCCTTGAGCCCCATCTGGTCCAGCAACTCGTCCGCCCGCCGGATGCGCTGCGCCCGGGGCACCCGGTGGTAGGCCGCGTGGAACAGCAGGTTCTGCCGGACGGTCAGCGCCCGGTCCAGGTTCACCCGCTGCGGTACGACCGCCAGCAACTGCCGGGCGGCGGCGGGCGAGCCGATCACGTCCGCGCCGCACACCCGGGCCCGGCCCGAGGTGGCCCGCACCCGTGTTGTCAGCACCCCGATCGTCGTCGTCTTGCCCGCACCGTTCGGCCCGAGCAGGCCGAAGACCTCACCGGCGGCGACGGAGAAACTCAGCCCGTCCACCGCCGGTGGCATGTTGGGCTGGTACCGCTTGACCAGCTCCGTGACCACCACTGCCTCGTCCACGTCGTCATGCTCCGTCCTGGAACGTCGGTCCGATAGATGTATGTGCGCCGATAGGGGGCGCTAGGGGCACGCCAGGGGCGGAACCGGTCACAGGCCCCGCGCGGCCAGCCAGCGCTGGACCGTGCCGGCGAGTTCCGGCCCCCGGTCGGCGACCATGCTGAAGTGGTCGCCAGCCGCGTCAACAGCCTCGTGCGGGTAGGGCCAGCGCGACCGCCAGCCGTCCGGTTCGCCGGCCCACTCCCCCAGCGGCTCGGTGGCCCGCACCAGCAGGGTCGCCGCCGCCATCTCGGTCGGCTGCCAGTCCAGGAACAGCGGCAGGTAGCCCGCCCACGCCGTCGTCCGCCAGTCGTCCATCGGCGTGTACGCGGTGTCCCGGTCGATCATCCCGTCGAGAAGCTGCGGCACCCACCCGCCGAGCACCTCGCTGTCGGCCGGGTAGGTGTCCATGAGCACCACCGCGTCCGGCGGGCGGCCCTGGCGTTCCAGCTCCCCGGCGAGCAGGTTGGCCACCATCGCACCACCGGAGTGACCGGCCACCACGAACGGGCCGGCACCGACGGTACGCAGCACCGTGTCGGCGTGCACCCGCAGCAGCGCGTCGAGGTCGGCGGGAAGCTCCTCGCCCACGCCGAACCCGGGGTTGGGCAGGGCCCACACGTCACGTACGCCCCGGAAGCCGGCGGCCAGCCGGGCGTACTCGTGCGCGCCGGAGAGCAGCGACATCGTGCAGCAGCACACCAACTGCGCCCGGGCGCCGCCCTCGGCCAGCCGGAGGATACCGGCCGGGCGGGTGAGCTGCGCCGGCTCGCGGAAGCGGGGGCGGAACTGGGCGAGTTTGACCAGCAGTTCGGCATACCCGGCCGGGTCCTCGCGCGCCTTGGGCTGGTTGAACAACCCGCCGAGCAGTCCGCCGCCGGCACTCTCCCCGGCAGGTCCACCGGCGTCGTCCGCGCCGTCCCCGGCCGCCGCCGCGCCGAGGAGCCGGCCGAGCAGGTGAACGGCCAGCGCCGTAGGGGTGGGGTGGTCGAAGAGCAGGGTCGCCGACAGCTCCACCGCGGTCTCCTGGCGCAGCGCGTCGCGCAGTTCCAGTGCGGTCAGCGAGTCGAAGCCGAGTTCCAGGAAGTCCCGGTCGGCCTCGACCGCGTTGGGCGAGGCGTGCCCGAGGACGGTGGCCACCCGGGCCCGGACCAGGTCCAGCAGGATCCGGTGCCGGTCGCCGGCCGGAACGCCGGCCAGCCGCTCGCGCAGCGCGCGGGCGGGATCGGTCGCGGCATCGCCGGCCTCCGGCTCCGCGCCGGCCGTCGCCTCGGGCACGCCGCGCAGTAGCGCGCTGGGCCGTACGGCGGTGAAGGCCGGCACGAACGCGGGCCAGTCGAGGTCGGCCACGGCCAGTTGGTCGTCGCCGCGGACCAGAGCCTGCCCCAGCGCGGACAGGGCCACGTCGGCGGGCAGCGGCCGGACCCCCCGGCGGCGCAACTGCGCCGCGTCGGTGATCTCGTCCGCCCAGGGCACCCACGCGACGACGGTGGCCGGGCGGCCGGCGGCACGCCAGCCCGCAGCCAGCGCCGCCAGCCCGGCGCCCACGGCGGCGGAGACCGCCGCTCCCCCGCTGCCCCAGACGGCGGCCGTCGAGGCGAAGACGACGAACTCGTCGACCGGTAGGCCGGCGCAGGCCCGCCCGAGCAGTTCCACGGCGGCGGTACGGGCGGCCACGGCGTCGGCCAGGTCGTGCGGGTCCAGCACCGCCACCGGGTCGCCGGCCCCGTCGGAGTCGGCGACGTGCAGGACGGTGCGGATCTCGCTGCCGGTGGCGGCCAGCCGGTCCAGCACCTCGGGCAGCCCGTCCAGGTCGCCGACGGCGGTGACTGTGACGTCCGGGCCGGGCGGGTCGGCATCCGCCACCGGCCCCACGAGGACGAGGTGCGACGCGCCGCGCTCGGCGAGCCAGCGCAGCAGGTGCGGGGTACGCACCTGCGCGGACCCGTGCACCAGGACCGCGCCGCGGGGCCGCCAGTCCGTATCGGTGGCGCCGGCCGGGGCCCGGCGGAGCCGCCGGGCATACACCCCGCCGGCGCGTACCGCCACCTGGTCCTCGTCGCCGCCGGACGCGACGACCCGGGCGAGCGCGGCGAGCGCGACGTCGTCCGGCTCCGCCGGCAGGTCGACCAGCCCGCCCCACAGGCGCGGCTGCTCCAGCGCCAGCACCCGGCCCAGGCCCCAGAGGTACGCCCCGGCCACGCCGGGAGCGGCGTCGTGCGCGTCGACGGCCACCGCGCCCCGGGTCACGGTCCACATCGGCGTGCCGTTCCCCGCAGCGGCGAGGGCCCGCACCAGCGCGGCCGTCCCGGCGAGCGCGCCGGCCGCCGGGTCCTCCGCCGCCAGCAGCGAGACCACGACCGACCAGGTGCCGTCGGCGAGCGAGGCCCGGGCGACAGCGTCCAGGTCGTCTCCGACCGTGACCAGCGTCGGGTCCAGGCCCTCGGCGCGCAGCACGGTGAGCACCGCGGTGGCGTCGGTGCCGGCCCCGGCCACCAGCAGGCATCGGCCGGTCGGCGTGGTACGGGCGGGGGACAGGTCGACGCGTTCCCAGTCGGCGCGGTAGCGCAGCCCGTCCAGCTCCGATCCGCGACGCCGCCGGTCCCGGTAGGAGGCGAGGGCGGGCAGCACGTCGGCGAGCGCGTCCTGCCGGTCGGCGGGCAGGCCGAGCGCGGCGGCCAGGTCGGCCGGTCGTCCCTGCGCCACGGCCGCCCAGAACTCCTCGTCCTCTCCGGTCGCGGCGGGCGGGACGAGATCCACTGTGGGCGGGTCCGGCCAGAAACGCTCGCGGTGGAAGGCGTAGGTGGGCAGCTCGACGCGCGCGGCGTCGCTGCCGCCGAAGGGAGCCGCCCAGTCGACCCCGGCACCGCGCAGGTCGACCGCGGCCAGCGCGGCGAGCAGCGTGGTCGCCTCCGGCTGGTCCCGGCGGGCGAGCGGCACGAAGGCCGCCGGTTCCATGTCGGGCAGGCACTCCCGGGCCAGCACGGTCAGGGCGCTGTCCGGGCCGAGTTCCACGAAGGTTCCGACGCCGCCGGCGGCGAGGGTGGCGACGCCCGCGTGGAAGCGGACGGTGTCCCGGACGTGGTCGACCCAGTAGCCCGGGTCCGTGGCCTGGGCGGCGGTGAGCGGCTCGCCGGTGCGGTCGGAGACGATCGGAAGGTTCGGCGGGTGCCACGCGACCTTCTCCGCGACGATCCGGAAGTCGGCCAGCATGGCGTCCATCCGGGCGGAGTGGAAGGCGTGGCTGACCCGCAGCCGACGGGACCGCCGGTCCTCGGCGGACAGCCGCCGCCCCGCCGCGAGCACGGCCTCCTCGTCGCCGGAGAGCACCACCGACCGGGGGCCGTTCACGGCGGCCAGAGACACCCGCTCGTCGAGCAGCGGGACCACCTCCGCCTCGGACGCCTGCACCGCCAGCATCGCCCCGCCGGGCGGCAACTGCTGCATGAGCCGGGCCCGGGCGGCCACCAGGGTCGCCGCGTCGGCCAGCGACAGCACCCCGGCGACGTGTGCCGCGGCCAGCTCGCCGACCGAGTGGCCGAGCAGGAACTGCGGGCGTAGCCCCCAGGCGGTGACCAGCCGGTATGCGGCGACCTCGTAGGCGAACAGCGCCGGCTGGGTGAACTCGGTACGGTCCAGCAGATCCGCGCCGGGCGAGTCGGCCTCGGCGAAGACCACCTCCCGCAGCGGCCGGCTCAAGTGCCGGTTCAGCTCCCCGGCCACCTCGTCGAAGGCGGCGGCGAAGACCGGGAACCGGCGGCACAGCTCGGCGCCCATGCCGAGGCGCTGGGCGCCCTGCCCGGTGAAGAGGAACGCGACCTTGCCGGCCGGGCGGGCCACGCCTCGCACCACGCCGGGGGTGTCGCGCTCCTCGGCGACCGCGTGCAGGCCGGCCCGCAGCGCGTCGCGGTCCCCGCCGATCACCGCGGCCCGGTACGGCAGGGCCGCCCGGGTCGTGACCAGCGAGTACGCCACGTCGGCGGGGGTCAGGTCGGGGTGATCGGCCAGATGCGCCAGCAGCCGCCGCGCCTGCCCGGCCAGGGCCGGTGCGGAGCGGGCCGAGACGATCCACGGTACCGGCGGGGCGGGCGTACCGGCCGGCCGGACGTCGTCGGTGTCCGTCGCGGCGGCCTGCTCGATGACGACGTGTGCGTTGGTGCCGCTGATGCCGAACGCGGAGACCGCGGCCCGGCGTGGCTGCCCGGTCTCCGGCCATGGCTGCGGGCCGGTCAGCAGGGACACCGCCCCGGCCGACCAGTCGACGTGCGGGGTGGGCTCGTCCACGTGCAGCGTGGGCGGCAGCACCCCGTGCCGCATCGCCAGCACCATCTTCATCACCCCGGCCACACCCGCCGCCGCCTGCGTGTGCCCGATGTTCGACTTCACCGAGCCGAGCCACAACGGCCGCTCCGCGGACCGACCCTGCCCATACGTCGCGATCAGCGCCTGCGCCTCGATCGGATCACCCAACGTGGTGCCCGTACCGTGCGCCTCGACGACATCCACCTGGTCGGCACCCAGCCCCGCGTTCGCCAGAGCCTGCCGGATCACCCGGCGCTGCGACGGGCCGTTCGGAGCGGTCAGCCCGCTGCTCGCACCGTCCTGGTTGACGGCACTGCCGCGCAGCACGGCGAGGACCGGGTGGCCGTTGCGGCGGGCGTCGGAGAGCCGCTCGACGAGCAGCATGCCGGCCCCCTCGGACCAGCCGGTGCCGTCGGCGGCGGCGGCGAACGACTTGCACCGGCCGTCGGTGGACAGGCCCCGCTGCCGGGAGAACTCCACGAAGACGGTCGGGGTGGCCATCACCGACACCCCGCCGACCAGCGCCATCGTGCATTCGCCCAGCCGCAGCGCCTGGCAGGCGAGGTGCAGCGCGACCAGCGACGAGCTGCACGCGGTGTCCACGGTGACCGCCGGCCCCTCCAGCCCGAGAGCGTAGGAGATCCGGCCGCTCGCCACGGCTGCGGCGCTGCCGGTGCCGAGGTAGCCCTCGACGCCGCCGGTGACCCCGGTGAGCAGGGCCGCGTAGTCACCCTGGCTGCTGGTGGCCGCGTAGACACCGGTGGGCGCGCCGCGCAGCCGGGTGGGGTCGATGCCGGCCCGCTCGAACGCCTCCCAGGCGGTCTCCAGCAGCAGCCGCTGCTGCGGGTCCATGGCGAGGGCCTCGCGGGGGCTGATGCCGAAGAACGCCGGGTCGAAGTCCCCGGCGGAGTAGAGGAACCCGCCCTCACGCACGTACGACGTGCCCCGGCTGTCGGGGTCGGGGTCCGGGTCGTAGAGCGCGCCCAGGTTCCAGCCCCGGTCGTCCGGGAACGCCGACATCGCGTCGCCGCCGGCGGCCACCAGGTCCCACAGTTGCTCGGGTGACCCGACACCGCCGGGGAACCGGCAGCTCATGCCGATGATCGCTACCGGTTCGCTGAGCGCGGCGGTGAGCTGCTGGTTCTGCTGCTTGAGCTTCTGGTTGTCGAGCAGGGACGCACGCAGCGCGCCGACGACCTCGTCCAGGGAAACATTCATCGGGCGCTCCTCAGGGCCGGCCGGGTCACGAGTCGGAGCCTTCCAGGGCCATCCGGACCAGGCCGGCGACGTCGAGTTCGCGGATCTGGGTCTCGGGTGCGGACGACGTGACCGGGGCAGCGGACGCCACGGCCGGCGTGCCGGCACTCGTACGGGCCAGCTGGAGCAGCTGGTCGAGCAGGCCCGCCTGCCGCAGCTCGTCGAGCGGGATCGCGGCGAGGGCCCGGCGCACGGACTCCTCGTCGCCGCCGTCGCCGTCGTCCCCCGCAGCGCCCGCGAAGAGCTGCTCGTACAGGTGGCCGGCCAGGCCGTCCGGGGTGGGGTAGTCGAAGACGACGGTGGTGGGCAGGTCGTGCCCGGTCGCCGCGGTGAGCAGGTTGCGCAGTTCCACGGCCGTGAGCGAGTCGAAGCCGAGGTCCAGGAAGCCCCGGTCGGTCTCGATCGCGTCAGCGGAGGGGTGGCCGAGCACCTTCGCCGCGTCGACCCGCACCATCTCCAGCAGTGCGGCCCGCCGCTCGTCGTCCGGCAGTGCCCGCAGCCCGGCGAGCAGGTCCCGGGCGCCGGGCGCGACCGCCTCCGGCGCCTCGGCGGGGGCGGCGGCCAGCCCGCGTACGGCCGGCAGGTCGGCCAGCAGCGGACTGGGCCGCAGCGAGGTGAACAGCGGCTGGAAGGTGGCCCAGTCGACGTCGGCGACGGTGACGCAGCTGTCGCCGACCGCCAGGGCGTGCCGCAGCCCGGCCATCGCCACGCCGGGCGGCATCACCTGGAGGCCGCGGCGACGCAGTTGCTCCGCCGCACCCTCGGTGTACATGCCCGACTCGGTCCACGGTCCCCAGGCGATGGAGGTGGCCGCCCGGCCCTGGCCGCGTCGCCGCTCGGCGAGCGCGTCCAGGTAGGCGTTACCGGCCGCGTACGCGCCCTGTCCGCCGCTGCCCCACACCGCCGAGATGGACGAGAAGAGCACGAACGCGTCCAGTTCGGCGTCGCCGAGCAGCTCGTCGAGGTGTTCGGCGCCGCAGACCTTCGGGGCGATGACGTACGCCAGGTCCTCCAGGGTGGTGTCGGCCAGCGGCACCACCTCGCTGACCCCCGCGGCGTGCACCACCGCGCGCAGCGGCGGCCCCTCCCGCCGGAGATCGGCCAGGAGGTCGGTCACGGCGGCGCGGTCGGCGGCGTCGCAGCGGACCACCCGGCAGTCCACGCCGAGCCCGGCCAGCTCGGAGATCAGCTCGGCGGCGCCCGGGGTGCCGGTCCCCCGCCGGCTGGTCAGCACCACCCGTTGCGCGCCCTCGGCGGCCACCCAGCGGGCCACGTGCCCACCGAGCGCACCGGCGCCTCCGGTGATCAGCACCGTGCCCCGGGGCTGCCACGGCGTGAGCTCCCCGTCGGTGGTGGTGGCCGGTACGAGCCGCCGCACCAGCACCCCGGACTCGCGGACGGCGAGCTGGTCCTCCACGCCGCCGCCGGTGAGGATGCCGCCGAGACGCATCGCCGTCCACGGCTCCAGGTCAGTGGGCAGGTCGACCAGCCCGGCCCAGCGGGCGGGCTGCTCCAGCGCGGCCACCCGGCCCAGGCCCCACAGCATCGCCTGCCGCGGGTTGGCCGGGGCGTCGCCGTCGCCGAGGCCGACGGCGCCCTGGGTGACGCACCAGAGCCGGACCGAGGCGTCGAGGTCGACGAGCTGCTGGAGCAGGTGCACGGTCGCGGCGAGGCCGCGCGGCAGCGCCGGGTGCTCGGCGTGCGGGGCGTCGTCCAGGCCGAGGAAGGACAGGATCGACAGCGGCCCGTCGCCCGCGCCGAGCGCCTCGGTGAGCACGTCGGCGAACCCGCCGCACAGCTCCTCGGAGTCGGCGGCGGTGTCCACGGGCGCGATGCTCACCTCGGCACCCAGGGCCCAGGTGCAGGAGTGCAGGTCGGGGTCGTCCGCCCGGTCGGCGGGCAGCAGCACCAGCCACCGGCCGGGGTCCTGCTCCTGCGAGGTCTCCGCGATGGGTTCCCAGACCGCCCGGTAGCGGGTGCCGTCGACCAGGGCCTGCTCCCGGCCGCGCCGGCGCCACGCCGACAGGGCGGGCAGCACGGTGCCGAACGGCTGGTCGCGGTGCACGTCGAGGTCGCGGGCCAGCGACTCCAGGTCCTCGGCCTCGACCGCGGCCCAGAAGCGGCGCTCGACCTCGGGGGCCTCGTCGGCGGCCACGAGGGCGGCCCAGGGCGGCGGCTCCGGCCAGTAGCGCTGCCGGTCGAACGCGTAGGTGGGCAGCTCGACCCGCTGGGCGCCGGTACCGGCGTAGAGGGCGGACCAGTCCGGGGAGACTCCGTGGGTGTGCAGCGCGGCGAGCGCGCGCAGCAGGGTGCTCGGCTCGGCGCGGTCCCGGCGCAGGGCGGGCACCACCAGTGGGGCCCGGCCGCCGGCCGGGGCCTCGGCCAGGACGGCCTGGGCGAGGGCGGTGAGCACCCCGTCCGGGCCGATCTCGACGTAGCCGGTGACGTTGCGCTCGCGCAGTGCCACGACGGCGTCGGCGAAGCGTACCGCCTCGCGGGCGTGGCGCACCCAGTAACCGGGCGCGCCGATCTCCGCCGCGTCGACCGGCGCGCCGGTGACGGTGGAGACCATCGGGATGCTCGGAGCCGCGTACCGCAGCCGTCCGGCGACGGCGGCGAGGTCGTCGAGCACCGGATCCATCAGCGGACTGTGGAACGCGTGGCTGACCGCCAGGCGCCGGACCCGGACACCCCGGGCGGCCCACTGGGCGGCCAGTTCCTCGACGGCGTCGCCGGCCCCGGACACCACGACGGCGGAGGGGCCGTTGACGGCGGCGACGGAGACCCGGTCGGCCCGCTCGCCGAGCGTGGCGGTCACCTCGGCCTCGGTGGCGGCGACGGCGAGCATCGCCCCGCCGGCCGGCAGCGCCTGCATCAGCCGGCCCCGGGCGGCGACCAGCTCGGCGGCGTCGGCCAGGGAGAGCACACCGGCGGCGTGGGCGGCCGCGATCTCGCCGATCGAGTGCCCGGCGACGGCGTCGGGACGGACCCCCCACGCCTCGAACAGCCGGAACAGCGCCACCTCCACGGCGAACAGCGCCGGCTGGGTGAATTCGGTGCGGTCCAGCGCCTCGGCCTCGGGCGTGCCGGGCTCGGCGAAGAGCAGTGGCCTGAGCGGGCGGGGCAGGTGCGCGTCGAGGGCGGCGCAGGCCTCGTCCAGGGCGGCGGCGAAGACGGGGAACGCCTCGGCCAGCTCGCGACCCATCCCGGCCCGCTGGGCGCCCTGCCCCGAGAACAGGTACGCCACCTTCGGCCGGGGCACCGCCACGCCGGTGACCACCAGCGGCGCGTCCTTGCCGGTGCCGAGGGCGCGCAGCCCGGCATCCAGCGCGATCCGGTCGGTGGCCAGCACGACGGCCCGGTGCTCCAGGGCGGCCCGGGCGACGGCCGACGACCAGCCGACGTCGACCGTACGTGGCGCCTCCAGCCCGGTGAGCTGCTCGGACCAGCGCTGCGCCTGGGCGGCCAGCGCGGACGCCGAACGGCCCGACAGCAGCACCGGCACCACCGGCAGCCGCGCCGGGTCACCCGTCGGCTGCTCGGCTTCGACCGGCTCCGGGGCCTGCTCCAGGATGGTGTGCGCGTTGGTGCCGCTGATGCCGAACGAGGAGACGGCGGCGCGGCGCGGGTGGTCGGTGACCGGCCAGGGGCGGCCCTCGCCGAGCAGTTCGACCGCACCGACGCTCCAGTCCACCTGGTCGGTCGGCTCGTCTACGTGCAGAGTCTGCGGCAGGTAGCCGTGCCGCAGCGCCAGCACCATCTTGATGATCCCGGCGACACCGGCGGCGGCCTGGGTGTGGCCGATGTTCGACTTGATCGAGCCGAGCCAGAGCGGCTGCTCGGCGGGCCGCTCCCGGCCGTACGTGGCGAGCAGGGCCTGCGCCTCGATCGGGTCGCCGAGCTTCGTGCCGGTGCCGTGCGCCTCGACGGCGTCCACGTCGGCCGGGGCGAGGCCGGCGTTGGCGAGCGCCTGCCGGATCACCCGCTGCTGCGACGGCCCGTTCGGGGCGGTGAGGCCGTTGGAAGCGCCGTCCTGGTTGACGGCGCTGCCCCGGATGACCGCGAGCACCGGGTGACCGTTGCGGCGGGCGTCGGAGAGCCGCTCGACGAGCAGCAGGCCGAGGCCCTCGCCCCAGCTGGTGCCGTCGGCGGCGGAGGCGAACGCCTTGACCCGGCTGTCCGGGGCGAGGCCCCGCTGCCGGCTGAAGCCGACGAACACCCCGGGGGTGGACATGACGGTGACGCCGCCGACCAGGGCGAGTGAGCACTCCGAGCGGCGCAGCGCCTGGCAGGCCCAGTGCAGCGCGACCAGCGACGACGAGCAGGCGGTGTCGACCGAGACGGCGGGCCCCTCCAGCCCGAGGGTGTACGACACCCGGCCCGACAGGACGCTGCCGGCATTGCCGGTCATCAGGTGCCCCTCGGCGCCCTCGGCGCTGAACATCAGGTTGCGGTAGTCCTGGTAGTTGGTGCCGACGAATACGCCGGTGGCGCTGCCGCGCAGCGTGTGCGGGTCGATCCCGGCCCGCTCGACCGCCTCCCAGGACGCCTCCAGCAGCAGCCGCTGCTGCGGGTCCATGGCGAGGGCCTCGCGGGGGCTGATGCCGAAGAAGCCGGCGTCGAAGTCGGTGGCGCCGGTGACGAAGCCGCCCTCACGGGCGTAGCTGGTGCCCTCCTTTTCCGGGTCGGAGTCGAAGAGCCGGTCCAGGTCCCAGCCCCGGTCGGTGGGGAACTCCCCGATGGCGTCGCCGCCGGCGGCGAGGAGCTGCCACAGTTGCTCCGGGGTGTCCGCCCCACCGGGCAGGCGGCAGCTCATCGCCACGATGGCGATCGGGTCGTCGTCCTCGGCCGCGGCGGCCGGGGCGGGGGTGGTCGCGTCGGGGACGATCCCGGTGAGCAGTTCGCCGAGGTGCGCGGCGAGCACCGTCGGGTTCGGATAGTCGAAGGCGAGCGTCGCGGGCAGCCGCAGGTCGGTGGCGGCGGCCAGGAAGTTGCGCATGTCGACTGCCGTCAGCGAATCCAGGCCGAGGTCGCGGAAGGGCTGGGTGGCCGGGATGTCGTCGGCGGCGCCGTAGCCGAGGGCCGTCGCCGCGCACTGCCGCACCAGCTCCAGCAGTGTCGCGGTGCGCTCCCCCGGCGCGAGCGCGGCGAGCCGCCGGGCGAGGGCCGATGGCACGCCCGTCTCCTCCTCGGCGGCCTCCTGCCCGGCCGGCTGCGTCGCCTCCTGGGCCTCGGCGAGGTCGCCGATCAGCGGGCTGGGCCGCACCAGGGTGAACGCGGGGGCGAAACGGGCCCAGTCGATGTCGGCGACGACTGTGGTGGGCTCGTCGCGGCGCAGCGCCCGGGCGAGGGCCTCGACGGCCAGTTCCGGGTCCATGCCGATCATGCCGCCCCGGCGCAGCCGTTCCTGGGCGCGTTCGTTCTCGGCGGGCAGGCCGGCCCCGCGCCAGGCGCCCCAGGCCACCGAGAGGGCTGGCAGCCCCTCGGCCCGGCGCCGCTCGGCGAGGGCGTCGAGGAAGGCGTTGGCCGCCCCGTACGCGCCCTGCCCGGCGTTGCCGGTGGTTCCGGCCACCGAGGAGAAGAGCACGAAGGCGTCCAGGTCGAGGTCGCGGGTCAGCTCGTCCAGGTGCAGCGCGGCGACGCACTTCGACGCGGCGACGGTGTGCAGGCGCTGCGCGGTGACGGTGTCGACGATGCCGTCGTCGAGGACGGCGGCGGTGTGCAGCACGGCGCTCAGCGGGGCGTCGGCGGGGACGGCGGCGAGCAGGTCGGCCACCTGTGCCCGGTCGGCGACGTCGCAGCGGGCCACTGTGACCCGTACGCCGAGGCCGGTCAGCTCCGCCTCCAGCTCGGCGGCGCCCGGGGCGTCCGGGCCGCGCCGGCTGGCCAGCAGGACGTGCGCGGCGCCGGAGCGGCCCGCCCAGCGGGCCAGATGCCCGCCCAGTCCGCCGGTGCCACCGGTGATCAGCACGGTGCCGCGCATCCGCCGGGTGTCGTCCGCGTCGCCGGAGTCGACCGGCTCGGGTTCGGTGATCCGGGTGAGGCGGCGGACGAAGACGCCGGAGGCGCGGACGGCGAGCTGGTCCTCGCCCCGGCCGGACTGCTCCGCGCCGTCGTCGCCGAAGGCGTCTTCGCCACCGCTGGCGCCGAGCGCCGCGCAGAGCAGCGCGCCGGCCTGCGCGTCGAGCACGTCGGGCAGGTCGAGCAGGCCGCCCCAGCGGGCGGGGTGTTCCAGGGCGACGGCGCGGCCGAGCCCCCAGACGGAGGCGGCGGCGGGGCGCGGCGCCGGGTCGTCGGCGCAGGCCACGACGGCTCCCCGGGTGGCGCACCACAGCGGCGCCTCGACGCCGAGCAGCCCGAGCGCCTGCACCAGCAGGGCGGTGCCCGAGACGGCCAGCGAGGTGGCCGGGTGCTCCGGGTGCGCCCGCTCGTCCAGACCCAGCAGCGAGAGCACGGCGACGGGTCCGTCCGGGCCGGTGAGCGCGGCGCTCAGCCGCTCGGCCAGCGCCGCCGGGTCGTCTGTGACGTCCAGCTCCACCGGGACGACGTCCGCGCCGAAGTTGCCGAGGGCCGACAGCACGTCGGTGACCAGCGGGTCGTCGCCCAGCGCCGCGGGCACCGGCACGAGCCAGGTGCCGGCGAGCCAGGTCAGCGGCAGGTCGGGCAGGGCCCGCCAGGTGACCCGGTAGCGCCAGCGGTCGATGTCCGGGGCGGCGTCGGCCGCGGTGAGGAAGAGCGGCGGCGCGGGCCAGTACCGGTGGTGGTCGAAGGCGTACGTGGGCAGGTCGACGGTGGCCGCGGCGGGCAGCACCCTCGTCAGGTCGACGGGCAGGCCGACGGCATACGCGGTGGCGAGGTTGGTCAGCAGCCGGGTCGCGTCGTCGTCACCACGACGCAGGCTGCCGATGGTGTGCCCGCTCACACCGGCGTCGTCGAGGATCGCGGTGACCGGCATCGTCAGCACCGGATGCGGGCTGATCTCGACGAACGTGGTGTGCCCGGCAGCCACAGCCGTCCGCACGGCCGCGTCGAAGAGCACAGTCCGTCGCAGGTTGTCGTACCAGTAGTCAGCGGTCATCGCCGCCGGATCCACCCAGTCCCCGGTGAGAGTGGACACGAGCCGGGTATGACCGGCCCGCGGACTGACACCGGCCAGGTCCGCCCGAAGCTGCTCGGCGACCTCCTGCACCGCGGGCGAATGCGACGCGTAGTCCACGGGGATCAGCCGGGCACGAACACCCTCGGCCCCGCACGCCTGCACAAGGCCGGCGACGTGCTCCGGCGGACCCGACACCACGACGGTGGACGGGCCGTTGACCGCCGCGACCCCGACACCCGGGAACGCGGGCAGCCGCTCGGCCACCGCCTCGGCCGACAGGTCCACCGACGCCATCGTCCCGGTACCCCGCAGCACCGCCAGCGCACGCGACCGCAACGCCACCGTCCTCGCCGCGTCCTCCAGGCTCAGAATGCCCGCCACACACGCCGCACCGATCTCACCCTGCGAGTGACCGATCACCGCGTCCGGAACCACACCCGCCGCACGCCACACCGCCGCCAGAGCGACACCGACGGCCCACAGCACCGGCTGCACCACCTCGACCCGGTCCAGCCACGACTCGTCCTCGCCCGTGAGCACCGACACGAGATCCACATCGAGATACGGCGCCAACGCCCGCCGGCACTCCGCCAGACACTCGTCGAACACCGGCGTACGACCCACCAGCCCCGCCGCCATCCGCGCCGACTGCGCGCCCTGACCCGGAAACACGAAGACCGGCCCCGCACCCGGACTCGACGCCACCCCCGTGACCACGTTCCCCGCCGGCTGACCGGCAGCGAAGGCATCCAGCCCGGCAAGCAACTCCTCGACGGACGACCCGACGACAACGACGCGATGATCGAACGCCGACCGGGTAGCCGCCAACGACCAGCCCACCTCCACCGGATCGATCCCACCCCGCTCACGCACGTGCCGCGCAAGCCGGGCAACCTGACCGGCCAACGCCGTCCCCGACCGCGCCGACACCGGCCAGGCCACCACATCCGAAGCGACCAACCCCGCCCCACGCCCACCCGCACCCGACTCGACCGGCTCAGCCGACTGCTCGATGATCACGTGAGCGTTGGTGCCGGAGATGCCGAACGAGGAGACGGCGCCCCGGCGTACCCGGCCCGTCTCGGGCCACGGGCGGGCCTCCGTCACCAGTTCCACCGCACCGGCCGTCCAGTCGACGTGCGGCGACGGCGCGTCGACGTGCAGCGTCGCCGGCACGAGGCCGTGCCGGATGGCGAGCACCAGCTTGATCACGCCGGCCACGCCCGCGGCGGCTTGGGCATGACCGATGTTCGACTTCACCGAGCCGAGCAGCAGTGGCGGGGCCTCGTCACGGTCCTGCCCGTACGTGGCGATGAGCGCCTGCGCCTCGATCGGGTCGCCCAGCCTGGTGCCGGTGCCGTGCGCCTCCACCACGTCGACGTCGGCGGTGGAGAGCCGGGCGGAGGTGAGGGCCTGGCTGATGACCCGCTGCTGGGCCGGCCCGTTGGGCGCGGTCAGCCCGTTCGACGCGCCGTCCTGGTTGACGGCGGTGCCGCGGACCACAGCCAGGACGCGGTGGCCGTTGCGGCGGGCGTCCGACAGCCGCTCGACCAGCAGCCAGCCGACCCCCTCGGAGAACCCGGCGCCGTCGGCGGCGGCGGCGAACGACCGGCAACGCCCGTCGGTGGAGAGTGCGCGCTGCCGGCTGGATCCGATGTAGAGGCCCGGGGTGGCCATCACGGTCACCCCGCCGGCCAGCGCCAGGTCGCACTCCCCCGCCCGCAGCGCCTGCACGGCGAGGTGCAGCGCCACCAGCGACGACGAGCAGGCCGTGTCGATGGATACGGCCGGTCCTTCGAGCCCGAGGGCGTACGACACCCGGCCCGACGCGACGGCCGCCGCGCCCCCGGTCATCGAGTGCCCTTCGTCGCCGTCGGGCGACATCATCAGCAGGGTGCCGTAGTCCTGCCCGTTGGTGCCGACGAACACCCCGGTCCGGCTGCCGCGCAGCGAGGCAGGGTCGATGCCGGCGGCCTCTACCGCCTCCCAGGAGGTCTCCAGCAGCAGCCGCTGCTGGGGGTCCATGGTCAGCGCCTCGCGCGGCGAGATGCCGAAGAAGGCGGAGTCGAAGTCGCCGGCCCCGTCGACGAACCCGCCCTCCCGGGCGTACGAGGTGCCCGGGTGGTCGGGGTCGGGGTGGTAGAGGCGCTCCAGGTCCCAGCCCCGGTCGTCGGGGAAGGGCGCGACGGCGTCCCGGCCGTCCCGCAACAGCTCCCACAGGTCGTCGGGGTTGCGCACCCCGCCCGGCAACCGGCAGCTCATCGCCACGATCGCCACCGGCTCCAGTTCCTGGGACTGGGCCTCGCTGAGTCGGCGGCGGGTGTCGTGGAGATCAGCCATGACCCGCTTGAGGTAGTCGCGGAGCTTGTCTTCGTTGGCCATCGGAGTGCCGCTTCCTCGAAAGAGACGGGAGAGAGCTGAAGCTGGGTCAGGAGATGCCGAGGTCCTTGTCCACCATCGCGAACAGTTCGTCGTCGGTGGCGTCGTCGAGGTGCCGGCCGATGTCGGCGCCACCGCTGTCCTGGCCGAGCCGGGAGAGCATCGCCTGCAGGCGTACGGTGGCCCGCACCCGGGCCGCCTCGTCCCGGGCGACCACGTCGAGGCCCTCGGCGATCCGGTCCAGATCGTCGAGGAGCGCGTTCGGGGTGACCACGTCGTCGTGGGCGACCTCGGCGTAGAGGTACTCCGCCAGGGTCGTCGGGGTCGGGTAGTCGAAGACCAGGGTGACCGGGAGGGCCACGGCGGTGGCCGCGCCGAGCCGGTTACGCAGCTCGACGGCGGTGACGGAGTCGAAGCCCAGCTCCCGGAACGCCCGATGCTCGTCCACGGAGTCGGCGGACGGGTAGTTGAGCACAGCGGCGACCTGGCCACGGACCAGGCCGAGCAGCACGGCGAACCGCTCGGCGGCGGGCAGCCCCGCGAGCCGCTCCCGCAACGACTCCGGGCCGTCGCCGGCCTCCACGCTGCCCATCGCCTCGGCGGCGGCGAGCCGCCGGACGTCCGGCAGGTCGCTGATCAGCGGACCGGGCCGGGTGGCGGTGAACGCGACGGAGAACCGTTCCCAGGCGATGTCGGCGATGGTGAGGAACGCCTCTCCATGGTCCACGGCCTGGTGCAGCGCGGTGATCGCCGCCTCCGGGGTCATCTCGGGTACGCCGTGGCGGTGCAGCAGCTCGCCGAGCGGCCCGTCGGCCATGCCGCCGCCGGCCCACGCCCCCCAGGCGACGGAGGTGGCGGTGAGGCCGAGGCCCCGGCGGTGCTGGGCGAGCGCGTCGAGGAACGCGTTGCTCGGGGCGTAGTTGCCGACGCCGGAGCTGGCCACGCTGCCGGCGAAGGACGAGAACATGACGAACGCGGACAGCTCGTGGTCGAGGGTCAGCTCGTGCAGGTTGTACGCGACGTCGACCTTGGCCTGCAGCACCCGTTCGATCTGCTCGGGCCGGATGTCGTTGATCATGGCGTCGTCGAGGACCGCGGAGGCGTGCACGACCGCGGTGAGCGGGTACTCGGCGGGGATCGCCTCGATCAGCTCGGCCAGGGCGTCGCGGTCGGAGGCGTCGCACTCGACCACTGTGGCCTGGGCGCCCAGCGCGGTGAGGTCGTCGACGAGCTGCTGCGCGCCGGGCGCGGCCATGCCCCGCCGGCTGACGACGACGATGTTCTCCACACCGCTGCGGGCCAGCCAGCGGGCGGCGTGCCCACCGAGCGCGCCGGTGCCGCCGGTGACGAGCGCCGTGCCGTACGGCTGCCACGGGTTGGCGGGCTGACTGTCGCCGAGCGGGACGCGGGTGAGCCGGCGGGCGAGCAGGCCACTCGGGCGTACCGCGATCTGGTCCTCGTCCCCGGCGGTGGTGAGGGCGGCGACCAGCAGGTCGGCACAGCGGTCCTCCACGGCCTCGGGCAGGTCCACGAGGCCGCCCCAGCGCTGCGGGTGCTCCAGCGCGGCGACCCGGCCGAAGCCCCAGACCAGCGACTGCGCCGGGGCGCGCAGCAGGTCGGCCATGCCTACCGACGCGGCGCCGGAGGTGACGCTCCACATCGGCGCGCGCAGGCCGATGTCGCCGAGGGCCTGGAAGAGCGCGACGGTGGCGGCGAAGCCGCCGGGCACGGAGGGGTACAGCGGGTGGGCCAGCTCGTCGAAGGCGAGCAGCGAGACCACGCCGGCGACGTCGGCGGTGGCGTCGCCGCCCGGTGCGGCGGCGAGCGCCTCCTGCAGCAGCTTGCCGAACTGGTCGCGGTCGACGTCGGGCGTGGAGACGGCCACCGGCACGAGCGTCGCGCCGGCCGCCGCGATCGCCTCGACGCAGGCGTCCTGCCAGGGCTCGATGATGTCGCCGGTCGGCATGACCACGACCCAGGTGCCGTCCATGCCCCGGTTGGCGACGCCGGTCAGGGGCTTCCAGGTGTCCTGGTAGCGCCAACTGTCGATGTCGGCCTGCCGGCGCCGCTGCCGGCGCCAGGAGGTGAGCATCGGCAGGGCCGGCAGCAGCGCGTCGAGAACCTCGTGTGCCGGGGTCTCCTCGGTGGCGATGGTCTCGGCGAGGGCCGTGACGTCCCCGCTCTCGACGGCGGCCCAGAAGCCCGCGTCGCCCGGGTCGCCGCTCATGCCCGACAGCAGGGTCTCCAGGTCGGGCCCGCCGCTGCCGTCGAGCCAGAACCGCTGGTGGTCGAAGGCATACGTGGGCAGCGGCGCGACCTCGGTCTCGGCGAGGACGTCCGCCAGGTCGACGGGCAGGCCGACGGCGTACGCGGTGGCGAGGTTGGTCAGCAGCCGGGTCGCGTCGTCGTCGCCCCGGCGCAGGCTGCCCAGGGTGTGCCCGCTCGCGCCGGTGTCGTCGAGGATCGCGGTGACCGGCATCGTCAGCACCGGGTGCGGGCTGATCTCGACGAACGTGGTGTGCCCGGCGGCGACCGCCGTACGGACGGCGGCGTCGAACTGCACGGTCTGCCGCAGGTTGTCGTACCAGTGCTCCGCACCCATGGTGAGCGGGTCAGCCCACTCGCCCGTGAGGGTGGAGACCAGCCGGGTGTGGCCGGCCCGCGGGGTGACGCCGGCCAGGTCCGCGCGGAGCTGCTCGGCCACCTGCCGCACGGCCTCGGAGTGCGACGCGTAGTCCACGGGGATCAGCCGGGCGCGGACGCCCTGCGCCTGGCACGCCTGCACGAGGTCGGCCACGGGCTGCGGCGGGCCGGACACCACGACGGTGGACGGCCCGTTGACGGCAGCGACGCCGACGCCCGGGAACTCCCCCAGGCGCTCGGTGACCGCGTCGGCCGACAGGTCGATCGACGCCATCGTCCCGGTCCCCCGCAGCACCGTCAGCGCCCGCGACCGCAACGCCACTGCCTTCGCGGCGTCCTCCAGGCTCAGGATCCCGGCGACACAGGCCGCGCCGATCTCGCCCTGGGAGTGACCGATCACCGCGTCCGGGACGACGCCCGCCGCGCGCCACACGGCCGCCAGGGCGATGCCGACGGCCCACAGCACGGGCTGCACGACCTCGACCTGCTCCAGCCACGACCCGTCGTCACCGGTCAACACCGCGACGAGGTCCACGTCGAGGTACGGCGCCAGGGCCCGCTGGCACTCGGCCAGCTTCGCGTCGAACACCGGCGTACGACCGACGAGCCCGGCCGCCATCCGCGCCGACTGCGCCCCCTGACCCGGGAACACGAAGACGGGACCTGCGCCGGCGCTGGTGACCGTACCGGTGACGAGGTTCCCCGCCGGCTGGCCGGCGGCGAGGGCGTCCAGCCCGGCCAGCAGCTCGTCAGCGGTCGACCCGACGACGGCGGCACGGTGGTCGAACGTCGAGCGGGTGGTGGCCAGCGACCAGCCGACCGCCGCCGGATCGATCTCGCCGCGCCTGCGCAGGAAGTCCGCGAGCCGGGCCGCCTGCCCGCCCAGGGCGGTCCTCGACCGGGCCGACACCGGCCAGAGGGTCACGTCCGAGGCGACCAGGCCCGGCCGGCGCGCAGGCTCGACGGCGCCGGTCCCGTCCGCCTGCCCGCCGTCGACGGTCGCCGCCTCGGCGACGCGCGGGCGGTACTCCTCCAGGATGACGTGGGCGTTGGTGCCGCTGACCCCGAAGGAGGAGACGCCGCCGCGGCGGGGGCGGTCCAGTTCCGGCCACGGCTTGGACTCGGTGAGCAGGGAGACCGCCCCGGCCGTCCAGTCCACGTGCGGGGACGGCTCGTCGATGTGCAGGGTCTCCGGCATGACGCCGTTACGCAGCGCCATCACCATCTTGACCAGCCCGGCGACGCCGGCGGCGCTCTGGGTGTGGCCGATGTTCGACTTCACCGAGCCCAGCCACAGCGGACGGTCGGCCGGGCGGTCCTGCCCGTACGTGGCGATGAGCGCCTGCGCCTCGATCGGGTCGCCGAGGGTGGTGCCGGTGCCGTGCGCCTCGACCATGTCGACGTCGGCGGAGCCGAGCCGGGCGTTGGCGAGGGCCTGGCGGATGACCCGCTGCTGAGAGGGGCCGTTGGGGGCGGTGAGCCCGTTGGAGGCGCCGTCCTGGTTGAGGGCGCTGCCCCGGATCACGGCGAGGACCGGGTGGCCGTTGCGTTCGGCGTCGGCCAGCCGCTCCACGACGAGCACGCCGCCGCCCTCGCCCCAGCCGGTGCCGTCCGCGCCGGCCGCGAAGGCCCGGCACCGGCCGTCGACGGACATGCCGCGCTGCCGGGAGAAGACGACGAACACGCCGGGGGTGACCATGACGGTGACGCCACCGGCGATGGCCAGGTCGCACTCGCCGCGGCGCAGGGCGTTCACGGCGAGGTGCAGGGCCACCAGCGAGGAGGAGCAGGCGGTGTCCACGGTGACGGCCGGGCCGTTGAGGCCGAGGGTGAACGAGATCCGGCCGGACGCCACGCTCGTGGTGTTGCCGGTGCCGATGTACATGTCGACGCCCTCGGGCACGTTCGGCAGACCCATGCCGTAGTTCGAGGTGCTCAGCCCGACGAAGACACCGGTGGAGCTGCCGCGCAGCGACAGCGGGTCGATGCCGGCCCGCTCGACGGCCTCCCAGGACGTCTCCAGCAGCAGCCGCTGCTGCGGGTCCATCGCGAGGGCCTCACGCGGCGAGATCCCGAACAGGGACGGGTCGAAGTCACCGGCGCCGTCGAGGAACCCGCCGATGCGGGTGTAGCTCTTGCCCGGCTTGTTCGGGTCGGGGTCATAGAGCGCCTCCAGGTCCCAGCCCCGGTCGTCCGGGAACTCGGTCAGCGCGTCCCGGCCGTCGGCGACAAGCTCCCACAGGTCCTCCGGCGACCGCACGCCACCCGGGAAGCGGCAGCTCATCGAGACGATGGCCAGCGGCTCCTGGTCGCGGGCCTCGACGGTCTGCAGCTTGCGCTTGGTGTCGTGCAGGTCGGCTGTCACCCGCTTCAGGAAGTACCGCAGCTTGTCGTCGCTCATCGGGTGGCCCCTGCCTCGATCCGAAGGTTGGTCATCTCAGGAGATTCCAAACTCTTTGCTGATGAAGTCGAAGATCTCGTCGTCGCTGGCCGAGTCGAGGTCTGGCCGGTCCGGTTCGACGGCGGGCCCGGCCGCCAGGTCGGACGCCTTGGCGAGCAGGTCCTGCATCCGGGCGGTGAACCGGGCGCGGGCCGCCGGGTCGAGCGGGATGGCGGTGAGCAGGCTCTCCACCGTGTCGATGCCCTGGAAGAGCGGCTGGGTGGAGGGCGCCGCGTCGGCGGCGATCTCGCTCGTCAGCTTCTCGGCGAGCGCCGTCGGCGTCGGGTAGTCGAACACGAGCGTCGCCGGCAGCCGCAGGCCGGACAGGCTGTTGAGCCGGTTGCGCAGGTCGACGGCGGTGAGCGAGTCGAAGCCCAGGTCGGTGAAGAGCCGGTTCGGGTCGACCGCGTCCGAGCCGGCGTGGCCGAGGACAGCGGCGATGTTCGCGCGTACCACGTCGAGCACCACCTTGAGCCGCTCCGGGGCGGCCAGGCCGGCGAGCCGCCGGCCGAGCTGCACCCCGCCGGAGCGGGCACCGGTGGCGTCCATGGAGCGTCGCAGCGGCACCCGGACCAGGGCCCGGAGCATGGGCGCGAGGGTGCCGGTCTCCGCCTGCCCGCGCAGCGTCCCGACGTCCAGGCGCATCGGCAGGACGGCTGCCGCGTCGAGCCGCCACGCGGCGTCGAAGAGATTCAGCGCCTGCTCGGTGGACAGGCCGGTGGCGCCCTGCTCGGCCATCCGCCGCACGTCGTCGTCGCCGAGGTGGCCCGTCATGCCGCTGGCCTGCGCCCACAGGCCCCAGGCGAGCGAGATGCCGGCGAGCCCGCGTGCCCGGCGGTGCGCCGCGAGGGCGTCGAGGAAGGCGTTCGACGCCGCGTAGTTGGACTGGCCGGCGCTGCCCAGCGTGGCCGCCGCCGACGAGAACAGGACGAAGGCCGCGAGGTTCGCGTCGGCCGTGAGGCGGTGCAGGTGCCAGGCGGCGTCGATCTTCGGCACGGCGACCGCGTCCACCCGTTCGGGGGTCATCGACTCCAGCACGCCGTCGTCGAGGACGCCGGCGGCGTGCACCACGGCGGTGAGCGGGTGCGCTGCCGGCACCCCGGCCAGCAGCGCCGACAGGGCCTCGGGGTCGGCGGCGTCGCAGGCCGCGACGGTCACCTCCGTACCGGTGCCGGCGAGTTCGCCGACCAGGTCGCCGATCCCCTCGGCCGCCGCGCCGCGCCGCCCGGCCAGCAGCAGGTGCCGTACGCCGTGCCTGGTGGCGAGGTGGCGGGCCAGGATGCGGCCCAGCACGCCCGTGCCGCCGGTGATCAGCACGGTGCCGGCCGGGTCGATCCCGCCGGGCAGCGGCTCGACACCGGCCGGAACCCGGCCGAGCCGTGGGGTGCGGACCTGCCCGTCGCGCACGGCGAGCTGCGGCTCGCCGGAGGCGATGGCGGCGGCCAGCGCGGCGGCGCTGTCCGGGGCGTCGTCGAGGTCGACGATCTGGCACCGGCCCGGGTGTTCGAGCTGGGCGGCGCGCAGCAGGCCCCAGACCGGGGCCTGGCGCAGGTTCACCGGCTCCTGCTCCCCCGCCGCGACCGCGTCCCGGGTGACGAGCACCAGCCGCGAGTCGGCGAACCGGTCGTCGGCGAGCCAGGTCCGCAACGCGGCGAGCGTACGGTGCGTGGCGGCGCGCGCCTGCGCGGCGAGCTCCGGGTCCGACGGGTTCCCGGCGTCGCCGACCGGGACGATCACCAGCTCGGGCGCCGGCTCACCCCCGGCGAGCAGGTCGCCGAGGGTGTCGAGCCCGACGTCGGTACGCACCCGGGCACCGGCCGCCTCGCAGGCCGCGCTGAGCACCAGGTCGTCGCCGAGCGCCACCCAGCGGATGGCCGCCGGCACGGGGCCGGTGGGCACCGGCAGCACGGGCCAGTCCACCTGGAACAGCGACTCGTGCCGGCCGGAGCGGGCCGCGCCGAGGGAGTCCCCGGAGACACGGCGCATGATCAGCGAGTCGACGTGCAGCACCGGGGCGCCGGTGGCGTCGGCCACCTGGAAGGAGACGCCGACCTCGCCGGCCGCGGCGACGCGCACGCGCAGGGCGGTGGCCCCGGCGGCGAGCAGGGAGACCCCGGTCCAGGCGAACGGCAGACGGGGCACGCCGGCGTCGGCGCCGTCGCCCATCCGGCCGAGGAAGCCGCCGATCGACATGGCCTGCAGCGCGCCGTCCAGCAGCGCCGGGTGCACGCCGAAGCGGCCGGCCTCGGCGTGGTGGCCGGCGGGCAGCTCGACCTCGGCGAAGACCTCGTCGTCGCGGATCCACGCGGCACGCAGACCCCGGAACGCCGGCCCGTACCCGAAGACGGTCGCCTCGATGCCGGAGTAGAAGTCGTCGGACTCGACGCGCGTCGCGCCGGGCGGCGGCCACACCCCCAGGTCGAAGGCGGGCGCGGCGTCGGCCGGCCGCGGGCCGAGCAGGCCGGTGGCGTGGCAGGTCCAGGCGACGTCGGCGAGGATCTCGTCGGAGCCGTCCCGGTAGGGCCGGGAGTAGAGCTGGACGGTGCGCCGCCCGTCGTCGTCGCGGTCGCCGACCGTCAGCTGCACCTGGAGCGCGCCGAGTTCGGGCAGGACGAGCGGGGCGAGCAGCGTCAACTCCTCCACCGTCGGGCAGCCGGCCTGCGCACCGGCGTACGTGGCGAGTTCCACGAAGGCGGTGCCGGGCAGCAGGATGTTGTCCATCACCCGGTGCTCGCCGAGCCACGGGTGGGTACGCACCGACAGCCGCCCGGTGAAGACCATCCGCTCGCTGTCGGGGAACGTCAGCGTGGCGCTGAGCAGCGGGTGCCCGGCGTCCTGGAGACCGGCGGAGCTGACGTCCTGCGCCCGGTGCGCCGGCGGCTCGACCCAGTACCGCTGGTGGTCGAAGGCGTACGTGGGCAGGGCGACAGGGGCGGTCCCGGCCAGGACGGCCGTCAGGTCGACGGGCAGGCCGATCGTGTGGGCGGTCGCGAGGTTCGTCAGCAGCCGCGTCGGATCGTCGTCACCGCGGCGCAGGCTGCCCAGGGTGTGCCCGGTGACGCCGGCGTCGTCCAGGATCGCCGTCACCGGCATCGTCAACACCGGATGCGGGCTGATCTCCACGAACGTCGTGTGACCCGCCTCGACCGCCACCCGCACAGCGGCGTCGAACCGCACCGTCTGCCGCAGGTTGTCGTACCAGTAGTCCGCCGTCATCGAGGACGGATCCACCCAATCCCCGGTCAACGTCGACACCATCCGGACATGGCCGGGCCGCGGAGTCACGTCGGCCAGATCGGCGCGCAACTGCTCCGCGACGTCCTGCACCGCCGCCGAGTGCGACGCGTAGTCCACCGGGATCAACCGCGCCCGCACCCCGTCGGCCTGGCAGGCCGCCACCAGGTCGGCGACCGGCTGCGGCGGACCCGACACCACCACGGTCGACGGACCGTTCACCGCCGCGACGCCCACCCCGGGGAAGCCCGGCAGCCGCTCCGTCACCGCGTCCGCGGGGAGGTCGACCGACGCCATCGTCCCGGTGCCCCGCAGCGCGGTCAGGGCCCGGGAGCGCAACGCCACCGCCTTCGCCGCGTCCCCCAGCGACAGGATCCCCGCCACACACGCCGCGCCGATCTCACCCTGCGAGTGACCGATCACCGCCGCCGGAACCACACCCGCGTGCTGCCACACGGCGGCGAGGGCGACGCCGACGGCCCACAGCACCGGCTGCACGACCTCCACCCGCGCCAGCCACGACTCGTCGTCACCGGTCAACACCGACACCAGGTCCACGTCCAGATACGGCGCCAACGCCCGCTGGCACTCCGCCAACCGCGCGTCGAAGACCGGCGTACGACCCACCAGGCCCGCCGCCATCCGCGCCGACTGCGCACCCTGACCCGGGAACACGAACACCGGGCCCGCACCGTGCGACGACGACGTCGCCGCGACCACGTTGCCGGCCGGCGACCCCGACGCCAGAGCGTCCAGCCCCGCCAGCAACTCCTCCGTGCTCGACCCGACCACTGCCGCCCGGTGGTCGAACGTCGACCGGGTCGTCGCCAGGGACCAGCCCACCGCCGCCGCATCGACCTCGCCGTGCTCGCGCACGTGCCGGGCCAGCCGGGCCGCCTGGCCGGTCAGGGCTTCCCTCGACCGCCCCGACAGCGGCCATGCCACGACGCCGGAATCCACGAGGCCGGGCCGTGTGTCCACGCGTGCGGCGTCGACCGGCTCGTCACCCTGCTCGATGATCACGTGGGCGTTCGTGCCGGAGATGCCGAACGACGACACCGCCGCCCGACGCGGCCGGTCCACCGCCGGCCACGGCCGCGACTCCGTGGCCAGCTCGACGGCGCCGGAGGTCCAGTCGATGTGCGGGGACGGCTCGTCCACGTGCAGCGTCGCCGGGACGAGGCCGTGCCGGATGGCCTGCACCATCTTGATCACACCGGCCACCCCGGCGGCGGCCTGGGCGTGGCCGATGTTCGACTTGATCGAGCCGAGCAGCAGCGGCCGGTCGGCGGGCCGCTCCCGCCCGTACGTGGCCAGCAGGGCCTGCGCCTCGATCGGGTCACCGAGCGTCGTGCCCGTGCCGTGCGCCTCGACCACGTCCACGTCGGCCGCGGAGAGCCGCGCCGACGCCAGCGCCTGCCGGATCACCCGCTGCTGCGAGGGACCGTTCGGGGCGGTCAGCCCGTTGGAGGCGCCGTCGGAGTTGATCGCCGAGCCGCGCACCACCGCGTACACAGTGCGGCCCTGCCGGCGCGCGTCGGAGAGCCGCTGCACGAGCAGCATGCCCACGCCCTCGGACCAGCCGGTGCCGTCGGCGGACGCGGCGAACGACTTGCACCGGCCGTCGGCGGCCAGGCCGCGCTGCCGGGAGAACTCGACGAAGGCGGTCGGGGTGGCCATCACCATCACGCCACCGGCGAGGGCCATGTCGCACTCGCCGCGCCGCAGCGCCTGACCGGCCCAGTGCAGGGCCACCAGCGACGAGGAGCAGGCCGTGTCCAGCGACACCGCCGGCCCCTCCAGCCCGAACGTGTACGCCACCCGGCCGGAGATGACGCTGCTGGTCATCCCGGTCAGCATGTAGCCCTCGGCGGCCTCCGGCGAGTACGCGAGCAGCGAGCCGTAGTCCTGGCCGCTGGTGCCGACGAAGACGCCGGTGCTGCTGCCCCGTACGTCGGCCGGGTCGATGCCGGCGGACTCGAAGGACTCCCAGGTGGTTTCCAGCAGCAGCCGCTGCTGCGGGTCCATGGCCAGGGCCTCGCGGGGCGAGATGCCGAAGAAGCCGGGGTCGAACCGGTCGACGCCGCTGAGGAAGCCGCCGCCGCGGGCGTAGAAGGTGCCGGGGGCGTCGGGGTCGGGGCTGTAGAGGCTGTCGAGGTCCCAGCCACGGTCGGTCGGCAGGTCGCTGATCGCGTCGACGCCGTCGACCACCAGCCGCCACAGGTCGTCGGGCGACCACACGCCGCCGGGCAGCCGGCAGGCCATGCCGATGATCGCGAGGGGCTCGTCGTCGCCGACCGGCACGGTGGTCGTCGCGGGTCGCACGGGGACCGGGGTGCCGGCGATCTCCGTACCCAGGAAGCCCGCCAGGTCGTGCGGGGTCGGGTAGTCGAAGACGAGGGTGGCCGGCAGCCGCATCCCGAAGGCGTTGTTGAGCCGGTTGCGCATCTCGACGGCGGTCAGCGAGTCGAAGCCGAACTCGCTGAACGCCCGGCGCGGCTCGATGGCCGCCGGGTCGGGGTAGCCGAGCACGGCGGCGGCCTGCCCGCGGACGATCTCGACCAGCGCGGCGGCCCGCTCGGCGTCGCCCAGCCCGGCGAGCTGCTGCACCAGTGACGCGCCGGTGGTGGCCGCGGCGGCGCGCGCGGGCGTGCGGATCAGCGCCCGGTACAGCGGCGGGATGCTCCCGCCGGCGAACTGCACCTTCATCGCGGCGAGGTCCAGCCGGGCCGGGACGAGCGCGGCGTCGGTGGTGCGGCAGGCCGCGTCGAAGAGCGCGAGCCCCTCCTCGGCCTCCATGGCGGCGACGCCGGAGCGGGAGATCCGGTTGAGGTGGACGTCGTCCAGCTCGGTGGTCATGCCGCTGCGGTCGGCCCAGAGGCCCCAGGCGAGGGTGAGCGCGGCGAGGCCGCGCGCCTTGCGGTGCTGGGCCAGCCCGTCGAGGAACGCGTTGGCGGCGGCGTAGTTGCCCTGGCCCGGGCCGCCTGCGGTGGCGGCCAGCGAGGAGTACGAGACGAACGCCTTCAGGCCGAGGTCGGCGGTCAGCTCGTGCAGGTGCCACGCGGCGTCGACCTTGGGCCGCAGCACGCCGTCCATCCGCTCGGGGGTGAGCGAGGAGATGACGCCGTCGTCGCGGACGCCGGCGGCGTGGACGACGGCGGTGAGGGGGTGCTCCGCCGGGATGCCGGCCAGCAGCTCGGCCACGGCGGCGCGGTCGGCGACGTCGCAGGCGGCGACGGTGACGCTCACGCCGAGCGCCTCCAGCTCGGCGCAGAGCTCCGCGACGCCCCCGGCGGCGCGGCCGCGCCGGCTGGTGAGGATGAGGTGCCGGACGCCGTACGCGCTGACCAGGTGCCGGCTCATCAGCTGGCCGAGGGTGCCGGTGGCGCCGGTGATCAGGACGGTGCCGTCGGAGTCGAACGGGGCGGCCGGCGGCTCGGCCGGGGCGGGAACCCGGGTGAGCCGGGCGCCGGCGGCGACACCCGCGCGGATCACGACCTGCGGTTCGTCGGTCGCGACGGCCGGGACGAGCGCGGCGGCACAGCCGGCCACGTCGTCGACGTCGACAAGCACGAACCGGTCGGGGTTCTCCGACTGGGCGGAGCGGAGCAGGCCGATCACGGCGGCGCCGGCCAGGTCGGTCAGGTCGGCGTCCCGGTCGGTGGCGACCGCGCCCGAGGTCAGCACCACCAGCCGGGACACCGCGTAGCGCTCCTCGGCGAGGAACTGCTGGAGCACGGCAAGCACCCGGTGGGTCGCCTCGGCGACGACGCGCGGCACGTCCGCCGACGCGGGCGGGTCGAGCAACGGCAGGACCAGCACGCCGGGCGCGTCCGTCCCGTCGTCCATCGCCGTGGCCAGGGCCGTCAGGTCGGGGTACGCCGCCACGGCCGTGCCGGTGGCCGCGACCGCGTCGGTGAGCGCCGCGGCGTCGCCGATGACCGCCCAGTCGACAGTGGACGGGCCGGCGGGCAGCGCGAGCGGCGCCCACTCGACCTGGAAGAGCGACTCGGTGCCGCCGCCGGAGGCGGTGCGGAGCTGGTCGGCGGAGACCGGCCGCAGGACCAGGGAGCCGACGGAGATGACGGGCGCGCCGGTGACGTCGGTGAGCATCAGCGAGATGCTGTCGGGGCCGGTGTGCGAGACCCGGACGCGGGCCGCCGCGGCCCCGGCGCCGTGCAGGGCGACGTCGTTCCAGGAGAACGGCAGCCGGCCGTACCCCGGGGGCATGCCCGCCCCTGAAGGCTCTCCGGCCGGCGTGGTCAGGCCGAGGGTGTGCAGCGCCGCGTCGAGCAGGGCCGGGTGCAGGCCGTACCCGCCGGCCTCGGCGGCGGGGGCCTCGGGCAGCGCCAGCTCGGCGAAGAGGTCGTCGCCGCGCCGCCACGCGGAGCGCAGGGCGATGAAGGACGGACCGTAGTCGTAGCCCTGGGCGGAGAGGTTCAGGTAGAGGTCGTCGGTGCCGACCTCGGTGGCGCCCGGCGGCGGCCAGGTGGTCAGGTCGGACCAGCCGGCGGGGCCGCTCGGGGCGGCGGGGCCGCTGGCGAGCACGCCGCTGGCGTTGCGGGTCCAGGTCCGCTCGCCCGCGCCCTCGGCCGGCTCGCCGTCCTGGGCGGAGTGCAGCGACACGGACCGGCAGCCGGTCTCGTCGGCCGGGCCGATCCAGAGCTGGATGTCGACGCCCCCGGTCTCCGGCAGGATCAGCGGCGACTCCAGGGTGAGTTCGCGGACGTGGTCCGCGCCTACGTGCGCGCCGGCCTGGAGGGCGAGTTCGACGAAGCCCGTGCCGGGCAGCAGCACGGTGTCGAAGACGACGTGGTCACAGATCCACGGGTGGGTACGCCGGGCCAGCCGGCCGGTGAACAGGAATCCCTCGGCGTGCGCGACGCCGACGGCGGCCCCGAGCAGGGGGTGTTGCGCGGGGCGCAGGCCGACGGCGGTGACGTCGCCGGTCCACCCGGCGCCCGCCTCGGGCCAGTAGCGCTGGTGCTGGAAGGCGTACGTGGGCAGGTCCACCCGCCGCGCGCCGGTCTCGGCGAACCACGGCTGCCAGTCGACGGCCACCCCGTGCGCGTACAGCTCGGCCAGCCCGCCCAGCAGCCCGTGCACGGCGGGCCGGTCCTTGCGCTGCACGGCGACGGCCAGCACGCCGTCGTCGCCGGGCAGGATGTCCGCCGCCATCGCGGTCAGTACGCTCTGCGGCCCGACCTCCAGGAACGTGTCCGCCCCGGCGGCGCGCAGCGCGGTGACCCCGTCGGCGAAACGGACGGCCTGCCGCACGTGGCGCACCCAGTAATCGGCGGTGCGGATCTCATCGGCGTCGGCGAGCGCCCCGGTCACGTTCGACACGACCGGCAGCGCCGGCGCGGAGAACTCCAGCCCGGCCAGGACGGCCCGGAAATCGTCGAGCATCGGCTCCATCAGCGGACTGTGGAACGCGTGGCTGACCGTGAGCCGGCGCGTGCGCACGCCCCGCTCCCGCCAGAGCCGCTCGACCTCGTTCAGGGCCTCGACGGCGCCGGAGACCACGACCGACGTCGGCCCGTTGACGGCCGCGATCGCCACGTCGGCCAGGCCGTCCAGCGTGGCGAGGACGTCGGCCTCGGCGGCCGCGACGGCCAGCATCCCACCGCCGGTGGGCAGCGCCTGCATCAGCCGGCCCCGCGCCGTCACCAACGCGCAGGCGTGCTCCAGCGACAGCACCCCAGCCACGTACGCGGCCGTGACCTCGCCGATCGAGTGGCCGCCGACCAGGTCGGGGGCGACGCCGAAGGACTCGACGAGACGGAACAGCGCCACCTCGACGGCGAACAGGCCGGCCTGGGTGAACACGGTCCGGTCCAGCAGCTCGGCGTCGGCCGAGCCCTCAGCGGCGAAGAGCACCTCGCGCAGGGGGCGCGGCAGGGCCCTGTCCAGGTGCCCGCACGCCTCGTCGAGGGCGGCGGCGAAGACGGGGAACTCGGCGTACAACTCCCGGCCCATCCCGGCGCGCTGCGCGCCCTGACCCGAGAACAGCACCGCCAACGAACCCCGGCCGCCAGCCTGGCCCACGACAACCGCACCCGCCGGCTGCCCGGCGGCCAGGGCACGCAACCCGCCCAGCAACTCCTCACGGCCGGTCGCGGAGACCACGGCCCGGTGCTCCAGGGTGGAGCGTGAGGTGACCGACGAGAAGGCCACGTCCAGGGGCCGCAGGGTCTCGTCGGCGGCGATCCGGGCCGCCCAACGGCCCGCCTGCGCGGCGAGGCCGGCCGCGTCCCGGGCCGACACCGGCACCGGCACGACCGGCCGCTCGACCAGCAACGCGGCGGCGGCCGACGGGGACTGCTGGGGCGCCGGAGCCTGCTCCAGGATGGTGTGGGCGTTCGTGCCGGACACCCCGAACGAGGAGACGGCCGAGCGGCGCGGCCGGCTCACCGCCGGCCACGGCGTCGCCTCGGTCACCAGCGACACCTCGCCGGCCGACCAGTCGACCTCGGGCGTCGGCTCGTCCACGTGCAGGGTGGGCGGTACAACGCCGTGCCGCATCGCCATGACCATCTTGATCACACCGGCGACACCGGCGGCGGCCTGGGCGTGACCGATGTTCGACTTCACCGACCCGAGCAGCAGCGGCGCCGAGTCCCCCCGGTCCTGCCCGTACGTGGCCAGCAGCGCCTGCGCCTCGATCGGGTCACCGAGCCGGGTGCCCGTGCCGTGCGCCTCCACCACGTCCACGCCGCCGGTGGCGAGGCCGGCGTTGGCCAGCGCCTGCTGGATCACCCGCTGCTGCGACGGCCCGTTCGGGGCGCTCAGGCCGTTGGAGGCGCCGTCCTGGTTGACGGCGCTGCCCCGCACCACGGCGAGGACGGGGTGGCCGTTGCGCTGCGCGTCCGACAGCCGCTCCAGCACCAGGACGCCGACGCCCTCGGACCAGCCGGTCCCGTCGGCGGCGGCGGCGAACGCCTTGCAGCGGCCGTCGGCGGCGAGGCCGCGCTGCCGGGAGAACTCGACGAAGGCTGCCGGGGTGCACATGGCGGTGACCCCGGCGACGATCGCCAGGGTGCACTCCCGCTGCCGCAGCGCCTGCCCCGCCAGGTGCAGGGCGACCAGCGAGGACGAGCAGGCGGTGTCGATGGTGACCGCCGGGCCCTCCAGCCCGAAGGTGTAGGCGATCCGGCCGGAGACCACGCTGCCGGCGTTGCCGGTCATCAGGTGCCCCTCCAGGCCCTGCGCGGCACCCATCAGCACGGTGCCGTAGTCCTGGCCGGTGCTGCCGGCGAAGACGCCGGTGCGGCTGCCGCGCAGCGAGTGCGGGTCGATGCCGGCCCGCTCCAGGGCCTCCCACGATGTCTCCAGCAGCCAGCGCTGCTGCGGGTCCATCGCCAGCGCCTCGCGGGGGGAGATCGCGAAGAAGCCCGGGTCGAAGTCGGCCAGGTCGTGGACGAAGCCGCCCTGCCGCGTGTACGACGTACCGCTCTGTTCGGGGTCGCTGTCGTAGAGCGACCCGAGGTCCCAGCCGCGGTCCTCGGGGAAGTCGGTGACCACGTCCCGGCCGGACGCGACCACCTCCCACAGGTCCTCGGGAGAGCGCACCCCGCCGGGGAAGCGGCAGCTCATGGAGACGATGGCGACCGGTTCCTGTTCACCGGCCTCCACCTCGCGCAGGCGCTGGCGCACCTGGTGCAGGTCAGCGGTGACCCGCTTGAGGTAGTCGAGAAGCTTCGCCTCGTCAGCCATGGACCGCGCACTCCTTGTGTTGACCCGTCGTCGCAGCAGCGATCACTTCAGGACATCCCCAGCTCGCGGTCGATGAAGTCGAAGACCTCGTCCGGCGTCGCGTCCTGGAGCTTCTCGGCGACGGCGTCGCCGTCCGCCGGGGCGTCGGCCTCGTTGAGGGAGGCCAGCAGCGCCCGCAGCCGTTCGGTGATCCGAATTCGGGCGCTGCGGTCCGGCGCCGAGCCGGAGAGTGCCGCCTCCAACCTGTCCAGCTCACCGAAGACCGGTGCGACCCCGGCCACGCCGCCGTCGACGATCGCGGCCCGCACGTATTCGGCCAGCCCGGCGGCGGTCGGGTAGTCGAAGACCACGGTGGCGGGCAGCCGCACGCCGGTCGCCGCGGTGAGCCGGTTACGCAGCTCCACGGCGGTCAGCGAGTCGAAGCCGAGTTCGCGGAACGCCCGGTCCGGCTCGACGGCGTCCATCGAGGCGTGCCCGAGCACGGCGGCAGCCTGCCCGCGTACCAGCTCCAGCAGGGTCTTGCGTCGTTCGGCGTCGGTCTGCCCGGCGAGCAGGGCGGCCAGGGACTCCGCGGAGACGCCGGTGTCCTCGGCCCGCTCGGCGACGGCCCGCCGTGCCTCGGCCACACCCGCGATGAGCGGGCTGGGCCGCACGGCCACGAAGCCGGGCACGTAGCGGGCCCAGTCGATGTCGGTCACCATCGTCGCCGGCTCGCCCCGCGCGACGCACTGGGCGAGCGCCGTGAGCGCGGACGCGGTGTCGAGGCGGGCCACGCCGGTACGCCGGCGGCGCTCCTCGACGGCCTGGTCGGTGGCGGCCATCCCGCCGGCCGTCCAGGGGCCCCAGGCGACCGAGGTGGCCGGCAGGCCCTGGCGGTGCCGCTGCTCGGCGAGCGCGTCGAGGTAGGCGTTGGCGGCGGCGTAGCTGCCCTGACCGGCGGCGCCGAGCTGGCCGGCCATCGCGGAGAACAGCACGAACGCGCGCAGTTCCCGCCCGAGGGTGAGCTCGTGCAGGTGCAGGGCGCCGAGCACCTTGGGTCGCAGGACGGTGGCGAGCCGGTCGGGGGTGAGCCCGTCGAGCACCCCGTCCTCCAGCACGCCGGCGGCGTGCACGACGCTGGTCAGCGGCGCGTCGGCGGGCACCTCGTCGAGCAGCTTGGCCAGCGCGGCCCGGTCGGCCACGTCGCAGGCCGCGACGGTCACCCGGGTGCCCGCCCCGGTCAGCTCACGGGCGAGTGCCGTGGCGCCGGGGGCGTCCGCGCCGCGGCGGCTGACGAGCATCAGGTGCTCGGCGCCCCGGGCGGCCAGCCAGCGGGCCACCTCCGCGCCGAGCGCGCCGGTGCCGCCGGTGACCAGCGTCGTGCCCGGGTAGCCGGCCTCGTCGGTGGGTGCCTCCCCGCCGGGCGCGCGTACCAGCCGGCGGACGAGGACGGTGGCGCCGTCGACCGCTAGCTGGTCCTCGCCGTCGAGGCCGGCGAGGGCGGCGCAGAGCAGGTCCCAGCCGTGGTCGTCCAGGGCGGCCGGAACGTCGACCAGGCCGCCCCACCGCTCGGGGTGTTCGAGGGCCACGACCCGGCCGAGGCCCCAGAGCAGCGACTGCTCCGGGCGGCCGGCGGTGCCGCCCCGGGTGGTGCCGGCGGCGCCCCGGGTGACGCACCACAGCGGCGCGGCGACGTCGAGGTCCCCGAGCGCCTGGATCAGCGCCAGCGACCGGGCGAGGAACGGCGGCACCGGCTGGGTGTCGTCGACCGCGCCGTCGGCGAGGGCGAGCAGGGACAGCACCCCGTCGACCGGAGCCGTTCCGCCGTCGGAGGTACGGGTGACACCGCTCAGGTGTGCGGTGAGGGCGGCCCGGTCGGTCAGGTTCTCCGGCAGCGACACCAGCCGGACGTCGGCGCCTCGGCGGGACAGCTCGGCGACGGCGGCCTCGCCCTCCTCCGGGTGCCGCGCGTCGGCGATCACCCACCAGGCGCCGGGGAGGAAGCTGACGGGCGTGCCGGTGTACGGCTGCCAGACGGTGCGGTAGCGCAGGTCGTCCAGGGCGGACCGGTTGCGCTGCCGGCGTCGCCAGGAGGCGAGCACGGGCAGGGCCCCGCCCAGCCGTTCCAGGGATTCCGTCGCGTCCTGCTCGGTGAGTTCCGCGAGCGCGGCCAGGTCCTCGCGTTCGACGGCCGCCCAGAACGCGGAGTCGACGCCGTTCGGGGTCTCCTCGGCGCCGTCCTGCCCGGTCACGGCCGTGGGCCAGAAGCGGCCGCGGTCGAAGGCGTAGGTGGGCAGTGCCACCACGTCGGTCTCGGCGAGGACGGCCGTCAGGTCGACGGGCAGACCGATCGCGTGGGCGGTCGCGAGGTTCGTCAGCAACCGCGTCGGATCGTCGTCACCACGACGCAAGCTGCCCAACGTATGCCCGCTCACGCCGGCGTCATCCAGGATCGCCGTCACCGGCATCGTCAACACCGGATGCGGTGAGATCTCGACGAACGTCGTGTGACCCGCCTCGACGGCCACCCGGACGGCGGCCTCGAACTGGACGGTCTGCCGCAGGTTGTCGTACCAGTAGTCCGCCGACATCGAGGACGGATCCACCCAATCCCCGGTCAACGTCGACACCATCCGGACATGGCCGGGCCGCGGCGTCACGCCGGCCAGATCGGCGCGCAACCGCTCCGCCACCTCCTGCACCGCCGCCGAATGCGACGCGTAGTCCACCGGGATCAACCGCGCCCGCACCCCGTCGACCCGACACGCCTCCACCAGATCGGCAACCGGCTGCGGCGGACCCGACACCACGACCGTCGACGGGCCGTTGACAGCCGCCACACCCACACCCGGGAACGCCGGCAACCGCTCGGCGACCGCCTCAGCGGACAGGTCGATCGACGCCATCGTCCCGGTGCCCCGCAGCACCGTCAACGCCCGCGAGCGCAGGGCCACGGCCTTCGCCGCGTCCTCCAGGCTGAGGATCCCGGCCACGCACGCCGCGCCGATCTCGCCCTGCGAGTGACCGACCACCGCCGCCGGGGTGACCCCGGCGTGCTGCCACACCGCCGCCAGGGCCATACCCACGGCCCACAGCACCGGCTGCACGACCTCGACCCGCTCCAGCCACGACTCGTCGTCACCCGTCAACACCAACACCAGATCGACGTCCAGGTACGGGGCCAGGGCCCGCTGGCAATCCGCCAGACGCGCGTCGAACACCGGCGCACGACCCACCAAGCCGGCCGCCATCCGCGCCGACTGCGCACCCTGACCCGGAAACACGAACACCGCACCGGTTCCGGAGGCCGTACCCGTGACGAGGTTCCCCGCCGGCGCGCCGACGGACAGAGCGTCCAGCCCCGCCAGCAACTCCTCCATGCCCGACCCGACCACAGCCGCCCGCTGGTCGAACACCGACCTGGTGACGGCGAGAGACCAGCCCACCGCCGCCGTGTCGATGGCGGCGTGCGCGCGGACGTGCCGGGCCAGGCGGGCGGCCTGACCGGCCAGCGCGCCCTTCGACCGCCCCGACACCGCCCAGACGACGACGTCGGAGGCCACGAGCCCCGCGCTCCGGCCGGTGGCGGTCTCGGGTTCCGCGCTCTCGGTAGGCAGGTCCTCGGGCAGTTCGATGATCACGTGGGCGTTCGTGCCGGAGATGCCGAACGACGACACCGCCGCCCGGCGCGCCCGGTCCACGGCCGGCCACGGCCGCGACTCGATCGCCAGCTCGACGGCCCCGGAGGTCCAGTCGATGTGCGGGGACGGCTCGTCCACGTGCAGCGTCGCCGGCACCACGCCCTCCCGCATCGCCAGCACCATCTTGATCACACCGGCGACGCCGGCGGCGGCCTGCGTGTGGCCGATGTTCGACTTGACCGAGCCGAGCAGCAGCGGCTCCTCGCGCTCCTGCCCGTACGTGGCCAGCAGGGCCTGCGCCTCGATCGGGTCACCAAGCGTGGTGCCGGTGCCGTGCGCCTCGACCACGTCCACGTCGGCCGCGGAGAGCCGCGCCGACGCCAGCGCCTGCCGGATCACCCGCTGCTGCGAGGGACCGTTCGGGGCGGTCAGCCCGTTGGAGGCGCCGTCCTGGTTGACGGCGCTGCCCCGCACGATCGCCAGCACCTCGTGCCCGTTGCGCCGCGCGTCCGACAGCCGCTCCACCAGCAGCACGCCCACACCCTCGCCCCAGCCCGTGCCATCCGCACCCGCCGCGAACGCCTTGCACCGGCCGTCGGCCGCCAGGCCCCGCTGCCGGGAGAACTCCACGAACAGCCCGGGCGTCGCCATCACGGTCACGCCGCCGGCGAGGGCCAGGTCGCACTCGCCACGCCGCAGCGACTGCACCGCCAAGTGCAACGCCACAAGCGACGACGAACACGCCGTGTCCACCGACACCGCCGGCCCCTCCAACCCCAACGCGTACGCCACCCGACCCGACACCACACTCGCGGCGTTGCCCGTCCCCGCGAAGCCCTCCACCTCGTCCCCCGCCACCATCAGCAGGGCCCCATAGTCCTGACCATTCGTGCCCACGAACACCCCTGTTCGCGAACCCCGCAGAACCCCAGGCTCAACCCCTGCCCGCTCGACCGCCTCCCACGAAACCTCCAGCAACAACCGCTGCTGCGGGTCCATGGCCAACGCCTCGCGGGGGGAAATCCCGAAGAAACCGGCATCAAACTCCGCCGCCTCGTAGAGGAAGGCGCCGCTGCGGACGTAGGAGGTGCCGGTGGAATAGGGGTCGGGGTCGTAGAGGCGCTCGACGTCCCAACCCCGATCGCCGGGGAGGTCCGACACGGCGTCGCGGCCGGCGTGCAGCATCTGCCAGAACCGCTCGGGATCGTTGGCCCCGCCGGGGAATCGGCAGGACATGGCCACGATGGCCACCGGCTCGTCGTCGCCGAACGCCACCGGGGCGGCCTCGACGGCCACGGCGGCCTCCCCGCCCAGTTCCTCGTGCAGGTGCCGGGCGAGCGCGGTCGGCGACGGGTAGTCGAAGACCAGGGTCACCGGCAGCCGCAGCGAGGTGGCGGTGGCGAGCCGGTTGCGCAGTTCCACCGCGGTCACCGAGTCGAAGCCGAGGTCGCGGAACGCGTGGTGCGGGTCGACGGCCTGGCCGTCGGCGTACCTGAGGACCGTGGCCGCCTGGTCGCGGACCAGGTCGAGCAGCGCCTGCTGGCGCTCGGCGGCGCTCATCCGGGTGAACGCGCCGGCCGGGCCGGCCTCGTCGGTCTCCTTCGTCTCGGCCGGTCCCTTGGTGGCCTGCAACCGCTGCGCCTCGGGGATCTCCGAGATCAGCGGGCCGGGTCGGGTGGCGGTGAACGCGACGAAGAACCGCTCCCAGGCGATGTTCGAGATGGTCAGGAACGTCTCGTCGTGCTCGACGGCCTGGTGCAGGGCCGCGACGGCGAGCCGCGGCGGCATCTCGGGTGCGCCGTGGCGGTGCAGCATCCGGCCGAACTCGCCGTCGGCCATGCCGCCGCCGCCCCAGGCGCCCCAACCGATGGAGGTGGCGGGCAGGCCGAGGGCGCGGCGGTGCTCGGCGAGGGCGTTGAGGAACGCGTTGCCGGGGGCGTAGTTGCCCACGCCGGAGCTGCCGACGGTGCCGGCCATCGACGAGAACAGGATGAACGCGTCGAGGTCCAGCTCGCGGGTCAGCTCGTGCAGGTTCAGTGCGGCGGTGACCTTCGCGCTGAGCGCGTAGTCGACCTGGTCCAGCGTCAGCGAGTTGATCACCGAGTCGTCGAGCACGGCTGCGGTGTGTACGACGGTGGTCAGCGGGTGCTCGGACGGCAGGTCGGCGAGGACGGCGGCGAGCGCCGAGCGGTCGGCGGCGTCGCAGGCGGCGACGGTCACCCGGGCGCCCAGTGCGACCAACTCGGCCTCGAGGTCGGCGATGCCCTCGGCCTGCCGGCCGCGCCGGCTCACCAGCACCAGGTGGGCGGCGCCGTTGGCGGCGAGCCAGCGGGCCATGTGCCCGCCGAGCGCGCCGGTGCCGCCGGTGACCAGGGCGGTGCCGGAGGGCCGCCAGGCGCGCGGGGCGGGCGTGTCGCCGAGCGGGGCGTGCAGCAGTCGCCGGCCGAACGCGCCGGCCCACCGCAGCGCGACCTGGTCCTCCCCGTCGGCACCGGCGAGGACGCGCACGAGCCGGCGGCCGGCCGCATCGTCGAGCTCGTCGGGCAGGTCCACGAGGCCGCCCCAACGGTCGGGGTGCTCCAGCGCGGCGACCCGGCCGAAGCCCCAGGTGAGCTGCTGGAGCGGGTGCGGCAGCGGGTCGGCTGGGCCGGTCGCGACGGCGCCCCGGGTGAGGCACCACAGGGGCGCGCGGACGCCGGCGTCGCCGAGCGCCTGCACGAGGGTGACGGTGCCGGCGAAGCCGACCGGCACGGACGGGTACGCCGGGGCGGGCGTCTCGTCGAGCGGCAGCAGCGACACGATCCCGGCGGGGCGGGGGCCGCCGTCGGCGAGGTCGCGCAGCCGGGCGGCGAGCGCCGCGCGGTCCGTGCGGTCGGCGTCCAGCGCCAGCGGTACGACGGTGCCGCCGTGGCGCCGCAACGCCTCGGCGCAGAAGCCGGCCTCGGCCGCGCCGGTCTCGTCGGGGCCGGTGAGCAGCCACCAGGTGCCGGTGACGGCCGGCTCGCCGGAGGCGTCGGGGGCGACGGGCGTCCAACTGTCCCGGTACCGCCACGAGTCCACGGTGGCCTGGTCGCGGTGCCGGCGACGCCAGGCGGCGAGCACCGGCAGCACGTCGGCGAACGCCGTCTCCGGGACGGGCCCCGGCTCGGTCGTGGCGGAGAGTTCGGCCGTGAGTGCGGTCAGGTCCTCCGCCTCGACGGCCGCCCAGAACCGGGCGTCGACCTCGTCGTCGGCCACGGCACCGGCGGTCCCGACCGCGGGGGCGGGCGCGGTCGACGGCTGCGGCCAGTAGAGCTGCCGCTGGAACGGGTACGTGGGCAGGTCGAGGCGACGCCCGGCGAGGCCGGCGAAGGCGGGCCGCCAGTCCACGGCCGTACCTCCGGCCCAGACCTCGGCCAGGGCGCGCAGGAAGCGGCCGAGGCCGCCCTCGCCCCGGCGCAGGCTGCCGGTGACGGTGACCGCGTCCGGGTCGGCGGCGGCCAGCTCGACGCTCTCCTGCGTGGCCATCGTCAGCACGGGGTGGGCGCTGACCTCGACGAAGGTCTGGTAGCCGGCGGCGACGAGGCTGCGTACCGCCTCGTCGAAGCGGACGGTCTGCCGCAGGTTGCGGTACCAGTAGTCGGCGTCGAGGGCGGCGGTGTCGAGCCAGTCCCCCTCGACGGTGGAGCGGAACCGGACCTCGCCGGTGCGGGGCCGCAGCCCGGCGAGCAGTTCCAGGAGCTGCTCGCGCAGTTGCTCGACGTGGGCGGAGTGGGAGGCGTAGTCCACGGGGACGCGGCGCACCCGCACCTCGCGGGACTCGTAGTGGGCGACGAGCTCGTCGAGGGCGGCGCCGTCGCCGGAGACCACGACGGAGGTGGGTCCGTTGACGGCGGCCAGGGCGATGCGGCCGGCCCAGCGGGCGATCGTCGCGGTGGCCTCGTCGGCGGTGGTGGCGACCGAGACCATGCCGCCGTCCCCGGCGATGCCGGCGATGATCCGGCTGCGCAGCGCGACCACGGCCGCCGCGTCGTCGAGGGTGAGGCCACCGGCGACGTACGCGGCGGCGATCTCCCCCTGGGAGTGGCCGACGACGGCTCCGGGGCGCACCCCGTACGACTCCCAGAGCGCGGCGAGCGAGACGCTGACCGCGAACAGGGTGGGCTGCACGACGTCGACGCGCTCCAGCGACGGGGCGTCGGGCGCGCCACGCACCACGTCGGTCGGTGACCAGTCGACGTACGGGCGCAGCGCCTCGGCGCAGGCGGCGAACGTCTCCGCGAAGACGGGGGCGGTGTCGAGCAGCTCGGCGGCCATCCCGGCCCACTGCGATCCCTGGCCCGGGAAGACGAACGCGACCTCGCCCGGCGTGCCGGGGACGCGGGTGACGGTCTGCGGGCCGGGCCGGCCGGCGGCGAGCGCGTCGAGGGACGCGGCCAGGTCGTCGCGGTCGGCGGCGAAGACGACGGCCCGGTGGTCGTGGGCGGCGCGGGTGGCGGCCAGCGACCAGCCGACGTCGGCGAGCGCGTCGTCGTCCACTGTGCCAAGGTGCTCGCGCAGGTCCCGGGTGCGGGCGGTGAGGGCGTCGACGGTGCGCCCGGAGAGCACCCAGGGCAGCTCCCCGGTCGGCACGTCGGCCGCCGGTCCGGGCTCCGGCTCGTCGGCGGGGGCCTGTTCGAGGATGGTGTGCACGTTGGTGCCGCTGATCCCGAACGAGGAGACGGCGGCGCGGCGTACCCCGTCGGCCGGCTCCCACGGCCGGGCGCAGGTGAGCAGCTCGACGCTGCCGCCGGTCCAGTCGACGTGCGGGGTGGGCTCGTCCACGTGCAGCGTGGGCGGCAGCACCCCGTGCCGCATCGCCAGCACCATCTTCATCACCCCGGCCACACCCGCCGCCGCCTGGGTGTGCCCGATGTTCGACTTGATCGAGCCGAGCCACAACGGCCGGTCGGCGGGCCGGTCCTGGCCGTACGTGGCGATGAGGGCCTGCGCCTCGATCGGGTCGCCGAGGGTGGTGCCGGTGCCGTGCGCCTCGACGGCGTCCACCTGCTCGGCGGTGAGTCCGGCGTTCGCGAGGGCCTGCCGGATCACCCGCTGCTGGGCGGGGCCGTTGGGGGCGGTGAGGCCGTTGGAGGCGCCGTCCTGGTTGACGGCGCTGCCGCGCAGCACGGCGAGGACCGGGTTGCCGTCGCGGCGGGCGTCGGAGAGCCGCTGGAGCACCAGCAGGCCGACGCCCTCGCCCCAGCCGGTGCCGTCCGCGGCTCCGGCGAACGGCTTGCACCGGCCGTCGGCGGCGAGACCGCGCTGGCGGGAGAAGCCGACGAAGATGCCGGGGGTGGCCATCACGGTGGCGCCGCCGGCCAGGGCCAGGTCGCACTCCCCCGTTTGAAGGGCCTGCGCGGCCAGGTGCATCGCGACCAGCGACGACGAGCAGGCCGTGTCGACGGTGACGGCCGGGCCGTGCAGCCCGAAGGTGTACGCCAGCCGGCCGGAGATGACGCTGGCGGAGGTGCCGGTGGCGAGGTAGTTCTCGTCGACGTCCCCGGTGGCCATCAGCAGCGAGCCGTAGTCCTGGCCGTTGGTGCCGACGTACACGCCGGTGCGGCTGCCGCGCAGGGCGGTCGGGTCGATCCGGGCCCGCTCGAACGCCTCCCAGGTGGTCTCCAGCAGCAGCCGCTGCTGCGGGTCCATGGCGAGGGCCTCGCGGGGGCTGATGCCGAAGAACGCCGGGTCGAACTCGCCGGCACCGGCGACGAAGCCGCCCTCCCGGACGTAGCTGGTACCGAGGTGCTCGGGGTCGGGGTGGTACAGCTCGGCGAGGTTCCAGCCGCGCTCGCCGGGCATCAGGCTCAGCGCGTCGGTGCCGGTGGCCAGCAGGTCCCAGAGCTGCTCGGGCGAGGTGACCCCGCCGGGGAAGCGGCAGCTCATCGCGACGATGGCGATCGGTTCGCGGTCACGGCCGGTGCCGTCGGCGACCACCTCGCCGGTGGTGTGCCCGGCGGTGAGGCCGTGCAGGTGGGCGGCGAGTTCGGCGACCGTGGGGTGGTCGAAGACCAGCGTGGCGGGCAGGGTCATACCGGTCTCGGCGGTCAGCCGGTTGCGCAGCTCGACGGCGGTGAGCGAGTCGAAGCCGAGGTCACGGAAGGTGCGCTCGGGCAGCGGCCGCCCGGCCGGGTAGCCGAGCACGACGGCGGCCTGGGTGCGTACGAGGTCGGCGAGCTGCGGCAGGGACCGGCCGACCACCACGGCGCGGACGGGACCGGTGGGCACGGCGGGCACCCCGGGCAGGGCGGCGATCAGTGGCGTGGGCCGGCCCCAGGAGGCGGCGAGGCGTCCCCAGTCGACGGCGGCGACGGTGACCGCCGGCTCGGCGGTGTTGACCAGCCGGCCGAGGGCGGTGACGGCCTCGGCGGCGGGGAGCGCGTCGACCCCGCCCCGGGCGAGCCGGGCGGTCAGGGCGGCGGCCATGCCGTCCTCAGCCCAGGCGCCCCAGGCGATGGCGGTGGCGGGCAGGCCCTGGTCACGTCGCCAGGCCGCGAACGCGTCGAGATAGGCGTTGGCCGCCGCGTAGTTGCCCTGCCCGGCGCTGCCGATGACGCCGGCGAGGGAGGAGAAGAGCACGAACGCGTCGAGGTCGCGGTGGGCGGTGGCCTCGTGCAGAACCCGGGCGGCGCGGACCTTGCCGTCGAGGACGGCCTGCATCCGGGTCAGGTCGAGCCCGTCGAGGACGCCGTCGTCGATCACGCCGGCGGTGTGCACGACGGCGGTCAGCTCCGGCAGCCCGGAGACCAGAGCCTCGACGGCGGCCCGGTCGGTGACGTCGCACCCCACCACCCGCACCGCACCCAACTCGGCCACCAACTCCGCCACACCCGGCGCCCCCGGACCCCGCCGCGAAGCCAGCACCACCTCACCGGCCCCGTTCGCCAGCAACCAGCGCGCCACATGCCGACCCAACGCACCCGTACCACCAGTCACCAGCACCGTCCCGGCAGGCCGCCAACCCACACCCACCGGCGGCACGGCCGGCACCAGCCGCCGGCCGAGGACGCCCTGGGGGCGGATCGCCACCTGGTCGTGCCCGGCGTCGGCGAGGACGGCGAGCAGCGCGTCGGCCGTGGCGCGGTCGGCGCGGGCGGGCAGGTCGACCAGGCCGCCCCAGCGGTCCGGCTGTTCGAGGGCGACGACCCGCCCGAGGCCCCAGGCCAGGGCGGCCCACGGGTCGGTGAGGGTCTCGCCGGCCCCGGCGCGCACGGCGCCGCGGGTGAGGCACCAGAGCCGGCCGGGCAGGCCCGTGTCGGCGAGCGTCTGGGTGAGGGTGAGCAGCAGCGCGGCGCCGACGGAGACGGCCGGGGCGTCCGGCAGCGCCGCGTCGGTCGCGGGCAGCACGCAGAGCACGCCGGCCCAGCCCTGCTCGCTGTGGCCGCGCAGCAGCCCGGTCAGCTCGGCGCGATCGACGCCCGGGGCGACGGTCAGGGTGTCGACATGGGCGCCGGCACCGGTCAGCGTGCCGGCCACCCCGGCGTCGTCGTTGTCGGCGGTGACGACGAGCCAGCGGCCGGTCAGCGCCGGAACGGCAGCGGGGCGTACGGGCTCCCACTCGACCCGGTAGGTCCAGCCGTCCACCACGGCGTCGCGCTGCCGGGCCCGCCGCCACGACGACAGCACCGGTACGGCCGGGGCGAGCGCCTCCACTGCCGCGGGATCGTCCTGCACGGCCAGGTGGGCGGCGACCCCGGTCAGGTCGCCACGCTCCACGGCCGCCCAGAAGTCCCCCTCGGCGGCGTCACCCGGCACGGCCGTCACGGCGGTGCCGCCGACCTCGGGCCAGTACCGCTGGTGCTGGAAGGCGTACGTGGGCAGGTCCACCCGCCGCGCGCCGGTCTCGGCGAACCACTGCAGCCAGTCGACCGCAACCCCGCGCACGTGCAGCTCGGCCAGCCCGGCCAGCAGCCCGTGCGCCTCGGGCCGGTCCCCGCGCTGCGCGGCGACGGCCAGCACGGCGTCGTCGGCGGGCAGGATGTCGGCCGCCATCGCGGTCAGTACGCTGCGCGGGCCGATCTCCAGGAACGTGTCCGCCCCGGCGGCGCGCAGCGCGGCGACCCCGTCGGCGAAGCGGACGGCCTCGCGGACGTGGCGCACCCAGTAGTCGGGCGTGCGGATCTCGTCGGCGTCGGCCAGGGCACCGGTCACGTTCGACACGACCGGCAGCGACGGCGCGGCGAAGGTGAGCTTGTCGAGCACCGCGCGGAACCGGGCGAGCATCGGCTCCATCAACGGACTGTGGAACGCGTGGCTGACGGTCAGCCGGCGGGTGCGCACACCCCGGTCCTTCCAGACCCGCTCCACCTCGTCGAGGGCCTCGACGGCGCCGGAGACCACGACGGCCTGCGGACCGTTGACCGCCGCGATCCCCACTCCGGCCAGCCCGTCCAGCGTGGCCGCCACGTCGGCCTCGGTGGCCGCGACGGCCAGCATCCCACCCCCGGCGGGCAGCGCCTGCATCAACCGGCCCCGCGCCGTCACCAACGCGCAGGCGTGCTCCAGCGACAGCACCCCAGCCACGTACGCGGCCGTGACCTCGCCGATCGAGTGGCCGCCGACCACGTCGGGGGCGACGCCGAAGGACTCGACGAGACGGAACAGCGCCACCTCGACGGCGAACAGGCCGGCCTGGGTGAACACGGTCCGGTCCAGCAGCTCGGCGTCGGCCGAGCCCTCAGCGGCGAAGAGCACCTCGCGCAGGGGGCGCGGCAGGGCCCTGTCCAGGTGCCCGCACGCCTCGTCGAGGGCGGCGGCGAAGACGGGGAACTCGGCGTACAGCTCCCGGCCCATGCCGGCGCGCTGCGCACCCTGGCCGGAGAAGAGCACCGCGAGCTGGCCGCGCGGCGCGCCGGCGCCGAGCACGACGGTGCCGGCCGGTTCCCCGGCGGCGAGGGCGCGCAGCCCCGCGAGCAGGTCGTCGCGGCCGGTCGCGGACAGCACGGCGCGGCGGTCCAGGGTGGAGCGGGAGGTCACCGACGAGAAGGCCACGTCGACCGGGCGCAGGGTGTCGTCGGCGGCGAACCGGGCGGCCCAGCGGCCGGCCTGGGCGGCGAGCGCGGCGTCGGAGCGGGCGGAGAGCAGCACGGGGGCCACCGTGCGGGCCGCCGGGCCCCTCGGCTCGGTCTCGGTCTCGGCGGGGGCCGGGGCCTGCTCGATGATGGTGTGCGCGTTGGTGCCGGAGACGCCGAACGACGACACGGCGGCCCGGCGCGGCCGGTCCACGGCCGGCCACGGCGTGGCGGCGGTGGCGAGGGTGACGGCCCCGGCGGTCCAGTCGATCTGCGGCGACGGCTCGTCGACGTGCAGGGTGGGCGGCACGACGCCGTGCCGCATCGCCATCACCATCTTGATCACACCGGCCACGCCGGCGGCTGCCTGGGTGTGCCCGATGTTCGACTTCACCGACCCGAGCAGCAGCGGCGCGGCCTCGTCGCGGTCCTGCCCGTACGTGGCCAGCAGCGCCTGCGCCTCGATCGGGTCGCCGAGCCGGGTGCCCGTGCCGTGCGCCTCCACCACGTCGACCTGCTCGGGCGTGAGCCGGGCGTTGCCGAGGGCCTGGCGGATGACCCGCACCTGGGAGGGGCCGTGCGGGGCGCTGAGCCCGTTGGACGCGCCGTCCTGGTTCACCGCGCTACCGCGTACCACGGCGACCACCGGGTAGCCGTGCCGCTGCGCGTCGGAGAGCCGGGTGAGCAGCAGCATGCCGATGCCCTCGGACCACGAGGTGCCGTCCGCGCCGGCGGCGAACGCCTTGCACCGCCCGTCGGCGGCGAGACCGCGCTGCCGGCTGAAGCCGACGAAGACCGCCGGGGTGGGCATCACCGTCACGCCGCCCGCCAGGGCCAGCTCGCAGTCGCCGTTGCGCAGGGCCTGCGCGGCCAGGTGGATGGCGACGAGCGAGGACGAGCAGGCGGTGTCGACTGTGACCGCCGGCCCCTCCAGCCCGAGGGTGTACGCGACGCGGCCGGAGATGACACTGGTGGCGTTGCCGGTGAGCAGGTGGCCCTCGCCGTTCTCGGCCTGCGCCATCATGCCGTCGTAGCCGTGCGACGACGCCCCGACGAAGACGCCGGTACGGCTGCCCCGGACGGCCGGCAGCGGCAGCCCGGCCCGCTCGAACGCCTCCCAGGAGGTCTCCAGCAGCAGCCGCTGCTGCGGGTCCATGGCGACGGCCTCGCGGGGCGAGATGCCGAACAGGTCGGCGTCGAAGTCGGCGGCGGAGTAGACGAAGCCGCCCTCGCGCACGTAACTGGTGCCCGGGTGGTCGGGATCGGGGTGGAAGAGGTTCTCCAGGTCCCAGCCCCGGTCGGCGGGGAACGGCCCGATCCCGTCGCCGCCGTCGTGCGCGAGCTGCCACAGCGCCTCGGGGCTGTCGACGCCGCCCGGGTAGCGGCAGCTCATCGCCACGATGGCGATGGGCTCGGAGTCCCGGCTCTCCAGCTCGCGCAGCCGACGCCGGGTACGCCGCAGCTCCGAGGTCGTACGCTTCAGGTACTCGACGTACCTCTCGTCCTCGTTGCTCACCGTGGACCTACCTCACTCGGCATGCCGATGTCGTTGCGGCTGGTGGTCACGACGTCTCCAGCTCGCGGTCGATCAGGTCGAAGATGTTCTCGGCGGTGGCCGACTCCAGGTCGTCGTCGCCGTCCGCGTCCGCCTGCCGCTCGGTCAGGCGGCCCAGCAGGCCGTGCAGCCGGTCGGTGATCCGGCGGAACTCGTCGTCGGCCGGGTCCAGCCCGACGAGCGCCGCCTCCAGCCGGTCGAGTTCCCGGCCCGCCGCCGACGGCTCGCCGGCCGGGCTCACCGGGGCGAACTGCCCGGCCAGGTGGACGGCGAGCGCCTCGGGCGTCGGGTTGTCGAAGACCAGCGTCGCCGGCAGCCGCAGCCCGGTGGCCGCGCCGAGCCGGTTGCGCAGCTCCACGGCGGTCAGCGAGTCGAAGCCGAGTTCCCGGAACGCGCGGGTCGGCTCGATGCCGGCCGGGTCGCCGTGGCCGAGGACGACCGACACGTGCGCCAGCACCAGGTCGCGCAGGGCGCGTACCCGCTTGTCGTCGGGCAGGGCGCGCAGCGTCTCGGCGTAGGCCTGCCCGTCGGCGGCCTCGCCGGCCGCGGCCCGGCGGCCGGCGGCGCGGACCAGGTTGGTCAGCAGCGGGTGTACGGGCGACCCGGGCGCGGCCACGCCGGTGACGATCTTCGCGGGCATGAGTGTCGCCCGCTCCGAGCGCCAGAGAGCGTCGAACAGGGCGAGCCCCTCGGCGTCGGAGAGCGCCGCCATGCCGCCCCGGTCGAGGCGGCGGATGTCGGCCGAGTCGAGGTGGCCCGTCATGCCGCTGGCCTGTGCCCAGCGGCCCCACGCCAGCGCGACCGCCGGCAGGCCGAGGGCCCGCCGGTGCTCCGCCAGGGCGTCGAGGAACGCGTTGCCGGCGGCGTAGTTGCCCTGGCCCGGACCGCCGAACACGCCCGCGGCGGCGGAGAAGAGCACGAACGCGCTCAGGTCGTGGCCGAGGGTGGCCCGGTGCAGGTTCCACGCCACGTCGACCTTGGGCCGCAGCACCGCGGCGAGGCGGTCGGGGGTGAGCGACTCGACGGTGGCGTCGTCGAGGACGCCGGCGGCGTGCACGACGGCGCGCAGCGGGTGCCGCCGGTCCACCATGGACAGTACGTCCGCCACGGCGTCCGGGTCGGCCAGGTCGGCGGCGACGATCGACACGTCCGCGCCGAGCGCCTTCAGGTCGGCGAGCAGTTCGTCGGCGCCCTCGGCGTCCGGGCCGCGCCGGCTGACCAGCAGCAGCTGCCGGGCGCCGTGCGCGGTGACCAGGTGCCGGCAGAGCAGCGCGCCGAGGGTGCCGGTCGCCCCGGAGACCAGGACCGTGCCGTCGAGCCGGGGCGCCTGCGGAATGCTCAGGGCCAGCTTGCCGACGTGCCGGGCCTGGCTGAGGAAGCGGAACGCCTCGGGGGCGCGCCGGACGTCCCAGGTGCGCCGGGGCAGGGGCCGCAGCGCACCGGCGGCGAAAAGCGCCATCAGCTCGCCCAGCATCGCGCCGATCTTCTCCGGGCCGGCCTCGATGAGATCGAAGACCTGGTAGCTGACGCCCGGGTGGGCGGCGGCGACCCGCCGCGGGTCCCGCTTGTCGGTCTTGCCCATCTCGACGAACCGGCCGCCGTCGGCGAGCAGCCGCAGCGACGCGTCGACGTACTCGCCGCGCAGGGCGTTGAGCACCACGTCGACGCCCCGCCCGCCGGTGCGGTGGGCGAACTCGTCGGCGAAGTCGAGGCTGCGGGAGGAGGCGAGGTGCGCGTCGTCGAAGCCGGTGTCGCGCAGCGCCGGCCACTTGCCGGGGCCGGCCGTGCCGTAGACCTCCGCGCCGAGGTGGCGGGCGATCTGCACGGCGGCCATGCCCACGCCGCCGGCCGCCGCGTGCACGAGCACGGACTCGCCCGCGCGCAGCCGGGCCAGCTCCACCAGCCCGTACCAGGCGGTCAGGAAGACCACGGGCACGGCGGCGGCGTCGGTGTAGGACCAGCCGTCGGGGATGCGGGTGACCAGCCGGCGGTCGGTGACCGCCGCCGAGGCGAACGAGCCGGAGAAGATGCCCATCACCCGGTCGCCGGGGGCGAGGTCGGCGACGCCCGGCCCCACGCCGAGCACCACGCCGGCGCCCTCGTTGCCCAGCACCTCCTGGTCGGGGACCATGCCGAGGGCCAGCACAACGTCGCGGAAGTTCAGCCCGGAGGCGCGCATCCCGACCAGGACGTGGCCCGCCGGCAGTTCCCCGCCCGCCTCGGGACCGGGCAGCAGGGCGAGGTTCTCCAGCGTGCCCTTCTCGGTGACGTCGAGGCGCCACGGCACCTCGTCGGCGGGCAGCGGCAACACACCGGCGTCGCGGGCCCGGGCCAGCCGGGGCACGAGCGGCGCGCCGTCGCGCAGCGCGAGCTGCGGCTCGCCGGAGGCGACGGCCGCCGGGACGGCCGCCAGGGAGGCGGCGGCGTCGTCGGTGTCGAGCAGCGTGAACCGGCCGGGGTGCTCGGACTGCGCCGAGCGGACCAGCCCCCACAGGCTCGCCTGGGCCAGCTCGCAGGGGGCCTCGCCCGGGGCCGCGCCGACGGCGCCCCGGGTGTGCAGCACGAGCCGGGACCGCTCCAGCCGGGGCTCGCCCAACCACTGCCGCACCAGCGCGAGGGCGTCGCGGGCCGCCTCGTGCGCGGCCTCACCGGCCCGCTGCGGGTCCGACTCCGCGCCGGAGCGCAGGTCCAGCACCACATCGGGTACGTCCCCGGACTCCCCGATCTCGGCGACCAGCGCCGCCAGGTCGGCGTGCGACCGCACCGGGTGCCCGGCGGCGGCGAGCGCCCCGGCGAGGCCGAGGGTGTCGTCGCCGAGCAGCGCCCAGCGGGCCTCCCCGGCCGCCACGCCGGTGTCCGTCAACGGCGTCCAGTCCAGGTGGAACACCGACGTGCGGCGCAGGGCGGCGGCCTCGTCGGCCCGGCCCGCGGCGACCGGGCGGAACGTCAGCGACTCGACGGTGGCGACCGGCTGGCCGGCGGTGTCGGCGAGCGTGACCGCGACGGTGTCCGGGCCGAGCGGGCGCAGCCGCGCCCGCAGCCGGGTGGCGCCGTGGGCGTGCAGGGCGACCGAGCGGAAGGCGAACGGCATCCAGCCCGCCCCGGAGGTGTCCGCCGCGTCGCCGAGCAGGGCGGTGACCCCGCTGGCCTGGAGGGCCGCGTCGAACAGGGCCGGGTGCAGCCCGAAGCGGGACGCGTCGGCGCTCGCCTCCTCGGGCAGGGCCACCTCGGCGTAGACCTCGCCGTCGCCGCGCCACACCCGGCGCAGCCCCCGGAAGGAGGGGCCGTAGCCGAGGCCGCCCTCGGCCGTCTGCACGTACCAGGCGTCCAGGTCGGCGTCGACCTCGACGGCGTCGGCCGGCGGCCACTGCCCCGGTACGGCGGTCGGGGCGGGCAGCTGCGGCAGCAGGAGTCCCTCGGCGTGCCGGGTCCACTCGGCGTCGGCGTCCGCTTCGGGGCGGGAGTGCACGGTGACGCTCCGCTCGCCGGTGTCGGCGGGCGGGCCCACTCGTACCTGCACCTGCACCGCGCCGGTCGCGGGGAGCACCAGCGGGTTGATCAGCGTCAGGTCGCCCACCTGGCCGGCGTCGACCTCGTCGCCGGCCCGGACCACCATGTCGACGACGCCGGTGCCCGGGACGATCACCGCCCCGCCGACGGCGTGGTCGGCCAGCCACGGGTGGGTACGCACCGACAGCCGCCCGGTCAGCACCACCGTCCGGTCGTCTGCGACGGGTACGGCCGCGCTGAGCAGCGGGTGCCCGGTGTCCTGGAGGCCGGCCGAGCCGACGTCGCGTACGCGGTGCGCGGGCGCGTCCAGCCAGTAGCGTCCGTGCTCGAAGGCGTAGGTGGGCAGTGCCACCACGTCGGTCTCGGCGAGGACGGCCGTCAGGTCGACGGGCAGGCCGATCGCGTGGGCGGTAGCCAGGTTGGTCAGCAGCCGCGTCGGGTCGTCGTCGCCCCTGCGCAGGCTGCCCAGGGTGTGCCCGGTGACGCCCGCATCGTCCAGGATCGCCGTCACCGGCATCGTCAACACCGGGTGGGGGCTGATCTCGATGAACGTGGTGTGCCCGGCGGCGACAGCGACGCGCACGGCGGCGTCAAACTGCACGGTCTGCCGCAGGTTGTCGTACCAGTAGCCGGCGTCCATCGAGGACGGGTCGACCCAGTCCCCCGTCAACGTCGAGACGAGCCGAGTGTGCCCCGGCTGCGGGCTCACGTCGGCCAGGTCCGCGCGCAACTGCTCCGCGACGTCCTGCACCGCAGCCGAGTGCGACGCGTAGTCCACCGGGATCAACCGCGCCCGCACCCCGTCGGCCTGACACGCCTCCACCAGATCCGCGACCGGCTGCGGCGGACCCGACACCACCACCGTCGACGGACCGTTCACCGCCGCCACCCCGACACCCGGGAACGCCGACAGCCGCTCAGCCACCGCCTCAGCCGACAGGTCCACCGACGCCATCGTCCCCGTGCCCCGCAGCACCGTCAGCGCCCGCGACCGCAACGCCACAGCCTTCGCCGCGTCCTCCAGGGAGAGAATCCCCGCCACACACGCCGCACCGATCTCACCCTGCGAGTGACCAACCACCGCAGCCGGAACCACACCCGCGTACTGCCACACCGCCGCCAGGGCCATACCCACAGCCCACAGCACCGGCTGCACGACCTCGACCCGATCGAGCCACGACTCGTCGTCACCGGTCAACACCGCAACGAGGTCCACATCGAGGTACGGGGCCAGGGCCCGCTGACACTCCGCCAGCCGCGCGTCGAACACCGGCGTCCGACCCACCAGACCGGCCGCCATCCGCGCCGACTGCGCACCCTGACCCGGGAACACGAACACCGCACCCGCGCCATACGACAGAGCCGCCGCCGCGACGACGTTGCCGGCCGGCGACCCAGACGCCAGAGCGTCCAGCCCCGCCAGCAACTCCTCCGCGCTCGACCCGACCACGACCGCCCGCTGGTCGAACGTCGACCGGGTGGCGGCGAGGGACCAGCCCACCGCCGCCGCGTCCACCTCGCCGTGCTCGCGCACGTACTCCGCCAGGCGAGCCGCCTGGCCGGTCAGGGCACCCTTCGACCGTCCCGACAGCGGCCACACCACGACGTCGGAGGCCACGAGCCCGGGGCCCTGCTCGGCCGGAGCGGCAGCCACGGCCTGCGGCTCGTCGGCCTGCTCGATGATCACGTGCGCGTTCGTGCCGGACATGCCGAACGACGACACCGCCGCCCGGCGCGCCCGGTCCACCACCGGCCACGGCCGCGACTGCGTCGCCAGTTCCACCGCGCCGGAGGTCCAGTCGATGTGCGGCGACGGCTCGTCCACGTGCAGCGTCGCCGGTACCACGCCCTCCCGCATCGCCAACACCATCTTGATCACACCGGCGACGCCCGAGGCGGCCTGCGTGTGGCCGATGTTGGACTTGATCGAGCCGAGCAGCAGCGGCTCGCCGCCCTCGCGGTCCTGGCCGTAGGTCGCCAGCAGGGCCTGCGCCTCGATCGGGTCACCGAGCGTCGTGCCCGTGCCGTGCGCCTCGACCACGTCGACATCCGCGCTGCCCAGCCGGGCGCCCGCGAGGGCCTGCCGGATCACCCGCTGCTGCGACGGGCCGTTCGGGGCGGTCAGCCCGTTCGAGGCGCCGTCCTGGTTGACCGCCGACCCACGCACCACCGCCAGGACCCGGTGCCCGTTGCGCCGCGCGTCCGACAGCCGCTCCACCAGCAGCACGCCCACACCCTCGCCCCAGCCCGTGCCATCCGCACCCGCCGCGAACGCCTTGCACCGGCCGTCGGCCGCCAGGCCCCGCTGCCGGGAGAACTCGAAGAAGGTGCCGGGGGTGGCCATGACCGTGACGCCACCGGCGAGGGCCAGGTCGCACTCGCCACGCCGCAGCGACTGCACCGCCAGGTGCAACGCCACAAGCGACGACGAACACGCCGTGTCCACCGACACCGCCGGCCCCTCCAACCCCAACGCGTACGCCACCCGACCCGACACCACACTCGCGGCGTTGCCCGTGGCCCCGAACCCTTCGGCCTGCTCTCCCGCAGCCATCAGCAGGGCCCCATAGTCCTGACCATTCGTGCCCACGAACACCCCTGTTCGCGAACCCCGCAGAACCCCAGGCTCAACCCCTGCCCGCTCGACCGCCTCCCACGAAACCTCCAGCAACAACCGCTGCTGCGGATCCATCGCCGCCGCCTCGCGCGGCGAGATCCCGAAGAAACCGGGATCGAACTCGCCCGCCCCGTGCAGGAAGCCGCCCTTGTCGGCGTACGTGGTGCCGGGGTTGGCCGGGTCGGGGTCGTAGAGCCGGTCGAGGTCCCAGCCCCGGTCGGTCGGGAAGTCGCCGATCGCGTCGACGCCGTCGGCGACGAGGCGCCACAGCCGTTCGGGGCCGTCGACGCCGCCGGGGTAGCGGCAGGCCATGGCGACGATGGCCACCGGCTCGTCGTCGCCCACGGCGGCCGGGACGGCGACGGGAGCCGCCCCGGCGTCGGCGCCGAAGAGGCCGGCGAGCAGGAAGCGGGACAGCACCACCGGGGTGGGGTGGTCGAAGACCAGGGTGGTGGGCAGCGCCTGCCCGGTGGCGGCGACGAGCCGGTTGCGCAGCTCCACGGCGGTCAGCGAATCGAAGCCGAGGTCGCGGAACGCGGTGGTCGCGCCCACGGCGGCAGCCCCGCCGTCGTGGCCGAGCACGTCGGCGGCGAGTTCGCGGACCAGGTCGGCGACGGTCTCCTCGCGGCGGGCCGGGGTCAGCGCGGCGAGGCGCCGGCGCAGCGTGGCCGCCGGGCCGTCGTCGCCGTCGTCGGCCGCGGCGCCGCCGTCGAGGGCGGCCCGCGCCTCCGGTACGCCCTCCAGCAGCGGCCGGCGGCGCGCGGAGGCGTACGCGGGGGCGAACCGGGTCCAGTCCACGTCGGCCACCGTCACTGTGACGTCGTCGTGGTCGAGGGCCTGCTGCAACGCGGCCATGGCGACGGCCGGGTCCATGGCGGGCAGGCCCCGGCGGCGCAGGTTGCGCTCGGCGTCGGCGGCGTGCATGCCGCCGTCGGACCAGGGGCCCCAGGCGATGGCGGTGCCGGCCCGGCCGTCGGCGCGCCGCCGCCGCACCAGCGCGTCCAGGTAGGCGTTGCCGGCCGCGTACCCGGCCTGCCCGCCACTGCCCCAGGTGGCGGCGATGGACGAGTAGACGACGAAGGCGTCCAGCTCCCGGTCGGCGAGCAGGTCGGCGAGGTGGGTGGCCCCGGCGGTCTTGCCGACTGTCACCTCGGCCAGCTCGGCGGGGGTGACCTCGGCCAGCGGGGTGGCCTGCGCGACGCCAGCGGTGTGCACGACGGTGCGCACCGGCGGGCCGTCGGCCTCGACCCGGTCGAGCAGGTCGGCGAGGGCGGCCCGGTCGGCGATGTCGCAGGCGGCGACGGTGACCCGGGCCCCGAGGCCGGCCAGCTCGGCCTCCAGCTCGGCGGCGCCGGGGGCGTCGGGTCCGCGCCGGCTGACCAGCACGACGTGCTCGGCTCCGGCGGCGGCGAGCCAGCGGGCGGCGCGCGCGCCGAGCCCGCCGGTGCCGCCGGTGACCAGGGCGGTGCCGGTGGGCGTGAACCGGCGCGCCGGCGGACGGTCGCCGAGGGCGGCGCGGACGAGGCGGCGGGCGAAGACGCCGGGGCCGCGCACGGCGAGCTGGTCCTCGCCGGTCGAGCCGGTGAGGATCGCGGCGAGCCGGAAGGCGGCCCGGTCGTCGGGGTCGGACGGCAGGTCGACCAGGCCGCCCCAGCGGTGCGGCGCCTCGACGCCGACGACCCGGCCGAGGCCCCAGATCGCGGCCTGCGCCGGGTCGGCGAGCCGGTCGTACGAGGCGGCGGCGACCGCGCCCCGGGTGACCAGCCACAGCGGCGCTGCCACGCCGGCGTCGCCGAGCGCCTGCACGAGGGCGAGGGTGGCGGTCAGGCCGGGCAGGACGGTGCCGTCGGCGGTGCGTGGTTCCCCGGCGAGCAGGGACACGACGCCGGCGGGCTCGGCGCCGGCGAGGGCCGCCGCGAGGCCGGCCCGGTCGGCGTCCGGCTCCACTGTCAGCGGCAGCACGTCGGCGCCGGCGCCGGTCAGCGCGGCCCGGACGGCCCGCGCCGCCGGGTCGTCGGCGTCGTCGGCGGGCAGCGCCAGCAGCCAGGTGCCGGCCAGCCGGGCGAGGGCGGGCTCGGGGGCCACCTGCCATTCCTCCCGGTACCGCCAGCCGTCGAGGACCGAGTGTTCCTGCTGCTGCCGCCGCCAGTCGGCGAGGACGGGCAGCAGGGTACGCAGCGACTCGGCGGCGGCGGTGTCGGTGACGGCGAGGGTGTCGCGCAGCGCGTCGAGGTCGGCGCGTTCGACGGCCGCCCAGAACCGGCGGTCGAGCGCGCCGGCCCCGCCCGTCGTGGTGTCGTCGGCGGGCGCCTCGGCCGGCACCCAGTAGTGCTGCCGCTCGAACGGGTAGGTGGGCAGGTCGACGAGCCGGCCGGGCCGGCCGGCGAGGACGTCCGCCCAGTGCGGCGGCGTGCCGGCGACGTGCAGCTGGGAGAGGGCGGCGAGCAGGGCACGGCGGTCCGGGCGGTCCCGGCGCAGCACCGGCACCACCACGGCGGAGGCGGCGTCGGCGGCGTCGGTCTCGATCCCGGCGAGGGTCTCCTGGACGCTGGCGGTGAGCACGGCGTCCGGCCCGACCTCCACGAAGGTGCCGACGCCGTGGGCGCGCAGGGCGCGTACGCCGTCGGCGAAGCGGACCGCCTCCCGGACGTGGCGCACCCAGTAGCCGGGGTCGGTGAGCTGCGCCGGGTCGGCCAGCTCGCCGGTCACGTTGGACACCACCGGCAGGGTGGGGGCGCGCAGGTCGAGGCGGGCGGCGACGGCAGCGAACTCGGCGAGCATCGGCTCCATCAGCGGGCTGTGGAAGGCGTGGCTGACCCGCAGCCGCCGCACCTTCACCCCCCGGCCGGTCCAGAGTTCCGCCAGCTCGTCGATGGCCGCCGCGTCGCCGGAGACGACGACGGCGTCGGGGCCGTTGACGGCGGCGACGGCGACCCGGCCGGTCAGCGCGGCGATCGACTCGGCGACCCGGGCCTCGTCGGCGGCCACGGCGAGCATCGCGCCGCCGGTGGGCAGGTCCTGCATGAGCCGCCCCCGGGCGGCGACGAGGGCGCACGCGTCGTCGAGGCTGAGCACGCCGGCCACGTGGGCGGCGGTCAGCTCGCCGACGGAATGCCCGGCGACCATGTCGGGGGCCAGCCCCCAGGAGCCGAGCAGCCGGTGCAGCGCCACCTCGACGGCGAACAGCGCGGCCTGGGTGAAGACGGTCTGGTCGAGCAGGTCGGCCTCGGCGGTGCCGGGCTCGGCGAACAGCAGCGGCTTCAGCGGCCGGGGCAGCCGGTGGTCGAGGTGGCCGCAGACCTCGTCGAGCGCCTCCGCGAAGACCGGGTACGCCTCGTACAGCTCCCGGCCGGCGCCGGCGCGCTGGGCGCCCTGGCCGGAGAACAGGAACGCGACCCCGCCGCGTTCGGCGGCGGCGCCGGTGACCAGCCCGGGGGCGGGCCGGTCGTCGGCGAGGGCGTGCAGCGCGGCGAGCAGGCCGTCGCGGTCGTCGGCGAGCACGACCGCCCGGTGCTCCAGGGGCGAGCGGGAGACCGCCGAGGTCCAGGCGACGTCGGCCGGGCGCAGGTGCGCGTCGTCGGCGACGTAGGCCGACCAGCGCTCGGCCTGGCGGCGCAGCGCGGTGCGGGTGCGGCCGGTGAGCAGCACCGGCGCGGGCGCGGGCGGCACCGGGTGGTCCGCCTCGACGCCGGCCGGTTCGGGCTGTTCGAGGATGAGGTGGGTGTTGGTGCCGCTCATCCCGAACGACGAGACGGCGGCCCGGCGCGGCCGGTCCACGGCCGGCCACGGCGTGGCCTCGGTGACGAGGGTGACCGCGCCGGCGGCCCAGTCCACGTGCGGGGTGGGCTCGTCGACGTGCAGGGTGGCCGGCACGACGCCGTGCCGCATCGCCAGCACCATCTTGATCACACCGGCGATGCCGGCGGCGGCCTGGGTGTGCCCGATGTTGGACTTGATCGAGCCGAGCAGCAGCGGCGCGGCGTCGCCCCGCTCCCGGCCGTACGTGGCGAGCAGCGCCTGAGCCTCGATCGGATCGCCGAGGGTGGTGCCGGTGCCGTGCGCCTCCACCACGTCGACCAGGTCGGGGGTGAGCTTCGCGCCGGCCAGGGCCTGCCGGATGACCCGCTGCTGGGACGGGCCGTTGGGGGCGGTGAGGCCGTTCGACGCGCCGTCGGAGTTGACCGCCGAGCTACGGATGACGCCGAGCACGGGGTGGCCGTTGCGGCGGGCGTCGCTGAGCCGTTCCAGCAGCAGCATGCCGACGCCCTCGGACCAGCCGGTGCCGTCGGCGGAGGCGGCGAACGACTTGCACCGGCCGTCGGCGGCGAGGCCGCGCTGCCGGGAGAACTCGACGAACGGGCCGGGGGTGGCCAGCACGGTCGCGCCGCCGGCCAGGGCGAGGCCGCACTCGCGCTGGCGCAGCGCCTGGCAGGCGAGATGGATGGCGACCGACGCCGACGAGCAGGCGGTGTCCACGGTGACCGACGGGCCTTCGAGGCCGAACGTGTACGCCAGCCGACCGGACACGACACTGGCGGCGGTGCCGGTCAGCACGTACCCCTCGACGCCGGGCGCCCGGTGCAGCACGGCGGCGTAGTCCTGCCCGGAGGTGCCCACAAAGACGCCGGAGCGGCTGCCACGCAGCGACAGCGGGGCGATGCCGGCGCGTTCGAACAGCTCCCAGGTGACCTCCAGCAGCAGCCGCTGCTGCGGGTCCATGGCGACCGCCTCACGCGGCGAGATGCCGAAGAGCGCGGCGTCGAACTGCCCCGCGTCGCGCAGGAACCCGCCGGCGGTGGTGTACGAGGTGCCGGCGTTGTCCGGGTCGGCGTGGTAGAGCCGGTCCAGGTCCCAGCCGCGGTCGGTGGGAAAGTCGCCGATGGCGTCCCCGCCGGACGAGACGAACTCCCACAGCTCCTCCGGCGAGCTGATGCCGCCCGGGTAGCGGCAGCCCATCGCCACGATCGCCACCGGCTCGGACTCCTCGGCGGTGACCTCGCGCAGCCGTTGGCGGGTCTGCTGCAGCTCGGCGACGACGCGCGTCAGGTATTCGCGCAGCCGATCTTCGTCCGCCATGACATCTCGCTTTCTCGTGACACCACAGATCCCCGGGCGGCTCAGGAGAGCCCGAGGTCCTGGTCGATGAGGTCGAACAGCTCCTGGTTGCTGGCCGCCCGCAGCCGGCCGGCCACCTCGGCGGTGTCCTCCCGGCGTTCCTCGGCGGCGCCGAGCCGTTCGAGCAGGCTGTGCAGGCGCATCGTGATCCGCACCCGGCCGATGTCGTCCGGGTCGCGCAGCGCGAGGGCGCCCTCCAACTGGTCCAGCTCCGCGAGGGTGGGTAGCGCCTCCACCGACGCTTCGTCGAGCAGTTCGGCCCGCAGGTGCTCGGCCAGCGCCTGCGGGGTCGGGTGGTCGAACACCACCGAGCTGGGCAGGCTGAGCCCGGTCGAGCGGGCCAGCCGGCCCCGCAGCTCCACGGCGGTGAGCGAGTCGAAGCCGAGGTCCCGGAAGGGCCGCCCGGCCTCCACGGCGTACGGGCTGTCGTGGCCGATGACCTCGCCCGCGGCGGTGCGGATGAGATCGACCAGCAGCCGTGCCTGTTCGGCCTGCGACAACTCGCCGAGCCGCTTGCGCAGTTCGCCGGCGACCTGGTCGCCGTCCTCGGCGTCGGCGCGCGCCGCCGCGGCCTGGGCGGCCACCTCGGCGATCTCGCTGATCAGCGGCCGGGGCCGGGCGGAGGCGAACACCGGCGCGAAGCGTTCCCAGTCGATGTCGGCGACGGTGAGGGCGGTGTCGTCGCCGTCGAGGCCGGCGCGCAGGGCGGCCATCGCCGGTTCCCGGTCGAGCAGGGACACCCCGCGCCGGCTCATGGCCGCCGCGTGCGCGTCGGTCACCATGCCGCCGCCGGCCCACGGTCCCCAGTTCACCGAGAGGTGCCGGGCCCGCCCGGCCGGCCGGGACTGCGCCCAGGCGTCCAGGAAGGCGTTGCCGGCGGCGTACGCCCCGTGGTCGCCGACGCCCCAGACGGCCGCGATGGAGGAGAAGTGCACGACCAGGTCGAGCGGCTCCGGGTCGAGGAACTCGTCGAGGTGCCGCGCGCCGGCGATCTTGCCGGAGACGACGTCGGCGAGTTCCGCCTCGGTCACGGCGGCGACCGGGTTGAGCCGGCCCACCCCGGCGGCGTGCACCACGGCGTGCACGGTCTCACCGTCGGCGCGCAGGCCACGGACCAGGTCGGCGACCGCGTCCCGGTCGGCCAGGTCGCAGGCCAGCACCCGCGCCTCGGCGCCGAGGGCGGCCAGTTCCGCCACCGCCTCGTCCGCGCCGGGGGCCACCGCGCCGCGCCGGCTGACCAGCAGCAGTCGCCGCGCGCCGTGCCGGGCGAACCAGCCGGCGGCGTACCGGCCGACGGCGCCGGTGCCGCCGGTGACCAGGACGGTGCCCGGCGCCTGCCAGCCGGCCGGCGCCTCGGCGCGGGGCGCGCGCTCCAGCCGCCGCAGGTACGTCCCGGAGTCGCGCACCGCGAGCTGGTCCTCGTCGCCGGCGGCGGTGAGGGCCGCCAGGACTCCCTCGGCGGCGGCGGGGTCCAGGGTGGCGGGCAGGTCCAGCAGGCCCCCCCAGTGCCGGGGGTGTTCCAGCGCGGTCACCAGGCCGAGGCCCCACGTGGTGGCCTGGGCGGGGTGGGCGACGGGGTCGTCGGCGCCGGTGGCCACGGCCTGCCGGGTGAGCAGCCACAGCGGCACCGGTGGCAGGGCGTCCGTGACCGCCTGCACCAGGGCCAGGTTCGCGGTCAGGCCCAACGGCACGGCCGAGCGGTCGGGGTGCGCCCGCTCGTCGAGCGCGAGCAGCGACACGATCCGGGTGGGCGCCGCGGCGGCGAGCTGCCCGGCGAGCGTGCTCCGGTCGGTCGTCGCCGGGTCGACGGCGAGCTGCCGCACGGTGCCGCCCCGCGCGGTGAGCAGTTCGGCGAGCCGGTCGACGACCGGCTGGTCCGTACCGCTGTGCACCAGGGTCCACGTGCCGTCGACGGCACCCGCGACGAGAGCCCGCGGGCGCCAGGTGATCCGGTAGCGCCAGCCGCCGGCGAGGGTGTCCTCCTGCTGCTGGCGCCGCCACCGGTCCAGGTCCGGCAGCAGTTCCCGCAGCGGCCGGTCCGCGTCGAGGCCGAGCCGGCCGGCGAGCGCGTCGCCGTCGCCGGACGCCACGGCCCGCCAGAACGCCGAGTCGACGTCGTCGTGCGCGGCGGCGGGGGTGTGGGTCGCCGCCGCGTCGAGGGTCGGCCAGAACCGCTGGTGGGCGAACGCGTACGTGGGCAGGTCCACCGGGGCGGCGGCGCCGGGCAGCAGTGCCGGGAAGCGTACGGGCACGCCGTGGCAGTGCAGCCGGGCCACCGCGCCGAGCAGGGTGGCCACCTCGTCCTGGCCGGGCCGCTGCACGCCGGTCACGACGACCGGCGCGTCCACCGGCAGCGCGTCGGCGGTCAGGGCGGTCAGCACAGTGTCCGGCCCGATCTCCAGGAACCGGGTCACCCCGTGGGAGTGCAGGTGGGTGACGGTGTCGGCGAAGCGGACCGCCTCGCGGACGTGGCGGACCCAGTAGTCGGGTGTGCAGAGCTGCTCGGGGTCGACGACCGTGCCGGTCAGGTTCGACACCAGCGGCACCGTCGGCGGGGCGTACGACAGGGTCGCCGCGACGGCCGCGAACTCGGCGAGCATGGGCTCCATCAGCGGGCTGTGGAAGGCGTGGCTGACCCGCAGCCGCTTGGTGCGTACGCCGAGGTCGGCGAAGTGGGCGGCCAGTTCGGTCAGCACGTCCTCGGCGCCGGCGACGACGACGGCGGCCGGCCCGTTGACGGCGGCGACGGCGGGCTGCCCCGGCGTGCCGGACAGGGCCCGCAGCACGTCGACCTCGGGCGCGGCGACGGCGAGCATCCCGCCGCCGGGTGGCAGGGCCTGCATCAGGCGCCCCCGGTTGCCGACGAGCGCGCAGGCGTCGGCCAGGTCGAGCACTCCGGCGACGTGGGCCGCGCTGATCTCCCCGACGGAGTGCCCGGCCACGAAGTCGGGCCGGATCCCCCAGTGTTCGAGCAGCCGGAACAGCGCCACCTCGACGGCGAAGAGCCCGGCCTGGGTGAAGACGGTCTGGTCGAGCAGGTCGGCCTCGGCGGTGCCGGGCTCGGCGAACAGCACCGCGCGCAGCGGCCGCGGCAGGTACGCGTCCAGGTGCTGGCACGCCTCGTCGAGGGTCGCCGCGAAGACGGGGAACGTCTCCCACAGGCGTCGGCCCATCCCGGCGTGCTGCGCGCCCTGGCCGGAGAAGAGCGCCGCCAGCGCGCCGCCGGGCTCGGCGGCGCCCCGGGTGAGCCCGGGGTGGTCCTGCCCGGCGGCCAGGGCCCGCAGGCCGGCGAGGGCGGCGTCGGCGTCGGCGGCGAGCAGCACCGCGCGGTGCCACAGCGGGGACCGTCCGGTGGCCAGTGCCCGGGCCGCGTCGGCCGCGGGCGTTCCGCTGCCCGGCAGCCAGTCGGCCAGCCGGGCCGCCTGCGCCCGCAGGCTGTCGGCGGTGTCCGCCGATACGACCCACGGCAGCAGCGGCGTCCCGTCGGCGGCGCCGAGCGTGCCGCGGCTGGAGCTGGTCGTGGGCGCGTCGGCGCTGGCCGGACGGGGGGCGGCGGTGTCGGCCGGGGGCGTGGCGGGCGCCTGTTCGAGGATGACGTGCACGTTGGTGCCGCTGACCCCGAACGACGACACGCCGGCGCGGCGCGGCCGGTCCACGTCCGGCCACGGCTGCGCCTCGGTCAGCAGCGCGACGGCACCGGACGACCAGTCCACGTGCGGCGACGGCTCGTCCACGTGCAGGGTGGGCGGCAGCAGGTCGTGCTGGAGGGCCAGCACCATCTTGATCACGCCGGAGACGCCGGCGGCGGCCTGGGTGTGGCCGATGTTCGACTTCACGGAGCCGAGCCAGAGCGGCCGGTCGGCGGGGCGCTGCCGCCCGTACGTGGCCAGCAGGGCCTGCGCCTCGATCGGGTCGCCGAGCCGGGTGCCGGTGCCGTGCCCGTCGACGGCGTCCACGTCGGCGGCGCTCAGCCGCGCGTTGGCCAGCGCCTGGTTGATCACCCGCTCCTGCGCGGGCCCGTTGGGTGCGGTCAGGCCGTTGCTGGCGCCGTCCTGGTTCATCGCCGAGCCGCGCACGACGGCGAGGATCCGCCGGCCGTCGCGCCGGGCGTCGGAGAGCCGCTGCAACATCACCAAGCCGACGCCCTCGCCCCAGCCGGTGCCGTCGGCGGCCCCGGCGAACGACTTGCACCGGCCGTCGAGGGCGAGCCCTCGTTGCCGGGCGAACTCCAGGAACGGGCCGGGGGTGGCCATCACCGTCACGCCGCCGGCAACCGCGACGTCGCACTCGCCCTGCCGCAGGGACTGGCAGGCCAGGTGCAGCGCCACCAGCGACGACGAGCAGGCGGTGTCGACGCTGACGGCGGGGCCCTGCAACCCGAAGTGGTACGCCAGCCGACCGCTGATGACGGCGGCGACGTTGCCGGTGGCCTGGTAGCCCTCGGTCTCGACCTGGGCGGCCATCAGCAGCGTCGCGTAGTCCTGGCCGTTGGTGCCGACGAAGACGCCGGTGTTGGTCTCCCGCATGTCGGCGGGCGCGGTGCCGGCCCGCTCGAACAGCTCCCAGGCGCTCTCCAGCAGCACCCGTTGCTGCGGGTCCATCACCATCGCCTCGCGCGGGGAGATGCCGAACAGGGCGGCGTCGAAGCCGGCGGCGTCGGTGAGGAAGCCGCCCTCGCGCACGTACGAGGTGCCGGGCCGGTCGGGATCGGGGTCGTAGATGGCTGCCAGGTCCCAGCCCCGGTCGGTCGGGAACTCCGCTATGCCGTCGCGTCCCTCGGCGACGAGTCGCCACAGGTCCTCGGGGCCGGCGACGCCGCCGGGGTAGCGGCAGCTCATCGAGACGATGGCGATCGGCTCGTCCAGCGCGGTGGCGGCCCGCACGGGCTCGGCCGCCGGGGTGTCGTCGCCCGCGAGCCGGCCCGCCAGGTGCTCGGCGAGGGCGTCGGGCGTCGGGCGGTCGAACACCAGGGTCGCCGGCAGGTTCAGTCCCACCGCCTCGGCGAGGCGGTTGCGCATCTCGACGGCGCTGAGCGAGTCGAAGCCGATCTCCCGGAACGACCGGTCCGCCGCCAGCGCCTGCGGCGAGGACAGGCGCAGCACCGCCGCCGCGTGGACGCGTACGAGGTCGAGCAGGACCCGACGGCGTTCCGGTGCGGCGAGGCCGGCCAGCCGGCCGCGGAGCGGGGACGCCGCGTCGGGCGTGCCGCCGTCGCGCTGCCCGGCCGCGAGCAGCCGGGCCACCTCGGGGATGTCGGCGATCAGCGGCCGGGGGCGGGCCAGCGTGTAGGTCTGCAGGAACCGGTCCCAGGCGATGTCCGCCACGGTGAGCGTGGTGTCGCCGTGGTCGAGCGCCTCGGCCAGGACGGAGACCGCGAGGTCGGGGCGCATGGCCCGGACGCCCGAGCGGAACATCTGGTCGGCGGCGCCCTCGGCGTCGACCATGCCGCCGCCGTCCCAGGCACCCCAGGCGACGGCGGTGGCGGCCCGTCCGCGCCGTCGCCGGTCCTCGGCGAGCGCGTCGAGGAAGGCGTTGGCGGCGGCGTAGCCGCCCTGGTGCCCGCCGCCCCAGACGCCCGCGCCGGAGGAGAAGAGCACGAACGCCGACAGTTCGTCGCCGCACGCCTCGTCGAGGTTGACCGCGCCGGCCACCTTGGCCCGCAGGGCGTCGGCGAGGTCGGCGACGTCGGTGGCCGCGACGGGCGCGGCGTGGGCGACACCGGCGGTGTGGAACACGGCCCCGATGTGGGTGCCCTGCCCGGCGAGCCGCTCGACGAGGGCCCGTACGGCGGCCGCGTCGGCGACGTCGCAGGCGGCCACGGTGACTGTGGCGCCGGCGGCGCGCAGTTCGTCGGCCAGCTCGTCGGCGCCGGGCGTGGCGGGGCCCTGGCGGCCGGTCAGCACCAGCTCACCCACGCCCTCGCGGGCCAGCCAGCGCGCCACCTGGGCCCCGATGGACCCGAGGCCGCCGGTGACCAGGACGGCGCCGCTGGCGGGCCGCCAGTCCTGCGTCGCGGTGCGCTCGGCGCGGGCGCGGACCAGTCGCCGGGCGAACACCCCGGAGGGGCGCAGCGCCAGCTGGTCCTCCGCGTCGACGCCTGCCAGCACCGCCACGAGCCGGGCCCGGTCCCGGGGGTCCAGCTCGGCGGGCAGGTCCAGCAGTCCGCCCCAGCGGTCCGGGTGCTCCAGGGCGACCACCCGGCCGAGCCCCCAGAGCATCGCCTGGCGGGGGCGGTCGAGCTGGTCGGCGCGGCCGGTCGAGATTGCGCCGGCGGTGGCGCACCACAGCGGGGCGGTGACGCCGGTGTCGCCGAGGGCCTGGACCAGGGCGTACGTGGCGGCGAGACCCGCCGGGACGACCGGGTGGGCCGGGTGCGGCGCGTCGTCCAGGCCGAGCAGGGAGAGCACCCCGGCGACGGGCCCGCCGGTACGCGCCAGCCGCTCGGCCAGCACCGGCCGGCCCGTCTCCGGCACGTCGATCCGGACGACCTCGGCCCCGCCCTCGCCCAGCGTCCGGGCGACGCCGTCGACCAGGGGGTGCTCGGCTTCGGCGGCCGGCACGACCAGCAGCCACGTGCCGGCGAGGGTGGCCTCCGGCGCGACGGCCAGCGGCTTCCAGGTCACCCGGTAGCGCCACGAGTCCACGGTGGACTCGTCGCGGCGGCGCCGGCGCCAGGAGGAGAGCAGCGGCAGCGCGGGGTCGAGGGAGCTGACCGTGGCCTCGTCGATGCGCATGGCGGCAGCCAGCGCAGACGCGTCGGCGCGTTCCACGGCCTCCCAGAAGTGCCGGTCCGCCTCGTCGGTGCCGGCGGGGGCGGTCGCCGCCGTCGGCTGCGGCCAGTAGCGCTGGCGCTGGAAGGCGTACGTGGGCAGCGGGGGCGGCGGGCCGGTGGGGGCGCCCAGGATCGCCGTCCAGTCGACGGGCACGCCGTGCACGTGCAGCCCGGCGAGGACCGTCAGCATGCGCTGCCAGCCGCCGGCCACGGTGTCGTCGGCGGCCACCACGACGGCGTCGTCGGCCCGCGCGCTCTCGCGGATGCCGGCGGCGAGCACGGTCGCCGGGGCAGCCTCGAGGAGGACCCGGTGGCCCTCGTCGAGCAGGGCGCGTACGGCCGGTTCGGCGTCGGCGTCGGCGTCGGTGGTCAGGCCCCGGTACCACCGGGCGGCGTCGAGGCCGTCGGTGTCGATCGGGCCGCCGGTCGTCGCCGAGTACAGCGGCACGTCGGCCGCCCGGAGGGTGATCCCGGCCAGCGCGTCCGGGCCGTCCTCCGCCCGGCTGGCGAGGGCGATCGTCCTCGCCGCGTCCTCCAGCGACAGCGCGCCGGCCACGCAGGCGGCCGCGAGCGCGCCGTGAGCGTGCCCGAGCACGGCGGCGGGTCGTACGCCGAGGGAGCGCCACCAGCGTTCCAGCGAGACGGCCACGGCCCACCGGACGGCCGGCGCCACCCCGGGGTCGGCCGGGGTGGGAGCGCCGTCCGCGCCGCGCAGCACGGCGGCGAGCGACCAGTCCACGTGGGGGGCGAGGGCCGCCTCGCAGGCGGCGATCGCGGTGGCGAACTCCGGTGCCCGGTCCAGCAGCTCGACGGTCGCGGCGGGCCACGGGTCGCCGTGGCCGGGGAAGACGAGGACCGGGTCGGCGGCGCGCGCCGCGACGCCGGTGACGGCGGCAGTGGCCTCGCCGAGGTGGAACGACTCCAGGGCCCGCGTCAGGTCGACGGTGTCGCGGCCGAGGACGACGGCGCGGTGCTCGAACGTGGCCCGGGTGGTGACCAGGGCGTGCGCGACGTCGGCCGGCGCCAGCTCCGGGTGTGCCGCGAGGTGCGCCTTCAGCCGGGCCGCCTGGTCGCGCAGCGCCGGGGCGTCCACGGCGGAGAGCACGAGGGGTACGACGTCGGCGCGCGGCCGGTCGGTGGGCCGCGCGCCGACCGTCTCGGCGGGCGGCTGCTCGATGATCACGTGCGCGTTCGTGCCGGAAATCCCGAACGACGACACCCCCGCCCGACGCGGCCGACCCACCCGCGGCCACGGCACCGCCTCGGTCACCAGAGCAACCGCCCCCGCCGACCAGTCCACATGCGGGGACGCCTCGTCCACGTGCAGCGTCGCCGGGACGACGCCGTGCCGCATCGCCAACACCATCTTGATCACACCAGCCACACCCGCAGCCGCCTGCGTGTGCCCGATGTTCGACTTGATCGAGCCCAGCCAGAGCGGCCGGTCGGCGGGCCGGTCCTGCCCGTACGTGGCCAGCAGGGCCTGCGCCTCGATCGGGTCGCCCAGGGTCGTACCGGTGCCGTGCGCCTCGACGGCGTCCACGTCGGCGGTGGTGAGCCGGGCGTTCGCGAGGGCCTGCCGGATGACCCGCTGCTGCGACGGGCCGTTGGGGGCCGTCAGCCCGTTCGACGCGCCGTCCTGGTTCACGGCGCTGCCCCGTACCACCGCCAGGATCCGCCGGCCCTCCCGCTGCGCGTCGGAGAGTCGTTGCACCAGCAGCACACCCACACCCTCGGACCAGCCCGTGCCGTCGGCCGACGCCGCGAACGACTTACACCGGCCGTCGGCCGACAGACCACGCTGCCGCGAGAACTCCACGAACGTGCCGGGCGTCGCCATCACCGTCACGCCACCGGCGAGCGCGAGGTCGCACTCACCGCTGCGCAGCGCCTGCACCGCGAGGTGCAGCGCCACCAGCGACGACGAGCACGCCGTGTCGACAGTGACCGCCGGGCCCTCCAGGCCGAACGTGTACGCGACCCGGCCGGACAGCACGCTGCCCGAGTTGCCGGTGCCGATGTAGCCCTCGACCTCGGGCGTCTCCATGAGCTGCGACGCGTAGTCGTGATACATGACGCCGGCGAACACACCCGTCCGGCTACCCCGAAGCCGCTGCGGATCCAGCCCGGCCGACTCGAACGACTCCCACGACGCCTCCAGCAGCAACCGCTGCTGCGGATCCATGGCGAGGGCCTCACGCGGCGAAATACCGAAGAAACCCGGGTCGAACTCCGCCGCGCCGTACAGGAAACCGCCGTGGCGGGTGTACGACGTACCGCTACGCTCCGGATCCGGATCGAACAGCGACTCCAGATCCCAACCGCGATCCGCCGGGAACTCCCCGATCCCCTCGCCGCCGCCGGCCAGCAGCGCCCACAGTTCGTCAGGGGATTCCACCCCGCCCGGGTAGCGGCAGGCCATGCCCACGATCGCGAGCGGCTCGTCGGCGCGGGTGGTGGTCCGCGCGCCCGGCGCGGCGGGGCCACCTGCGGCGCCAGCCAGTTCGGCGTGCACATGGGCGGCGAGCGCCTGCGGCGTCGGGTAGTCGAATACGAGCGTCGAGGGCAGCCGCAGGCCGGTGGCCGCGTTCACGCGGTTACGCAGGTCGACGGCGGTCAGCGAGTCGAAGCCCAACTCCCGGAACGCCCGGTCGGCGGGCACGGCTTCCGCCCCGCCGTGCCCGAGCACCTGCGCGACGAGGCCGCGTACCAGCACGTCGAGCTGGGCGCGCGCCTCGTCGGCGGTCAGGCCGCCGATGCGGGTCGCCCAGGTGGTGCCCTGTCCCGCCTGGCGGCGGGTCGTGGTCGTGCCGACCAGGTTGCGGAGCATCGGCGGCACCAGGCCGGCGCCGGCCGCGGCCCGGAGGGCGGCCAGGTCGATCACGGCGGGCACCAGGGCCGGCCGGCCGGCGGTCAGGGCGGCGTCGAACAGCCGCAGCCCGGTGTCGGCGCTCATCGCGGTGATGCCGCCCCGGGTCGATCGCGCCCGGTCCGCCTCGTCGAGGGACGCGCCCATGCCGGGGGTGTCCCACATGCCCCACGCCAGGCTGACCGCCGGCAACCCGAGCTGCCGCCGCCACACCGCCAACCCGTCGAGGAAGGCGTTGCCCGCCGCGTACGCCGACTGACCCGGCGAACCCAGCACACCCGCCACCGACGAGAACACCACGAACAAGTCGAGATCCAGCGACGCCGTCGCCTCGTGCAACAACCAACCCGCCGACACCTTCGGCGCCAACACCCTTGCCAGACGCTCCTCGGTGACCCGCTCGATCACCCCGTCATCCAACACACCAGCGGTGTGCACCACACCCGCCAACCGACCACCGGCGGAAACCTCCGCCACCAGGCCGAACACCTGATCCCGGTCCGTCACGTCACAGGCCACCACCCGCACCGACGCACCCAGCGCGGACAACCGCTCCGACAGCTTGCCCGCACCCGCAGCCGCCGGGCCACGACGCGACACCAGCACCAGCGACCGCACGCCGTATGCCGACACCAGATGCTCCGCCACCAACGCACCCAGCGCGCCCGTACCGCCGGTCACCAGCACCGCGCCGTCACCCACCACGGCACCGTCCGCCGACGAGGGCGCTACCGCACGCACCAGACGCGGCACGAACACCTCACCCGAGCGCACCGCGACCTGACCACCGAACGCCACCGGCTCGTCGGCCACGGAACTCAGCACAGCCAGCAGCCCCGCGTCCACGTCAGCGTCGACATCCGCCAGGACGATGCGACCCGGATGCTCCGACTGCGCCGAGCGCAGCAGACCCCAGACCGCCGCTGCGGCCAGGTCGGTGACCCGGTCTCCGTCCCCGATCGACACCGCACCCCGGGTCACCACGACCAACCGCGACTCCGCCAGCGCGTCCGCCGCCAGCCAGGACCGCACCGTCGCCAGCACCTGCGACGTCGCCGCCCGCACCGACTCGGGGCCATTGTCGACGGCGGCGGGCATCTCACCGGGGACCGAAGCAGGTTCCGTCTCGACGTGCAGGGCCCGGCGCAGGCCACCCGCCGGCACCAGCAACAGACGCGGCGCCACACCCGACGCCACGGCGACCGCCTCGACGTCGGCGTACACCGGCAGCTCAGCGACGGCCGGCAGGTCGGCGGCGGCGGGCGAGCCGAGCAGCGCCCACCCGGAGGCGTCCCCGGCCGGGGCGACCTCCTGGGCCTGCCAGGCGACCTCGAACAGCGACCGGGCCGACGCGTCCGGGGACGACGACACCCCGGTCAGCTCGCGCAGGGCGAGGGTGTCCACCGACACCACGGCCGCGCCCGACTCGTCGCACGCGACCAGACGCACCGCCGAGCCCGTACGCGACAGCCGCACCCGCAGCACCCGCGCACCCGAGGCCCACACCTGCACACCCTCGAACGCAAACGGCACCCGCGCCCCACCCGAGCCCTCCGAGCCGGGCAGCAACCCGATCGGATGCAGCGCGGCGTCCAGCAACGCCGGGTGCACGCCGAAGCGAGCCGCCTCCACCGCCGCGTCGTCCGGCAGCACCACCTCGGCGAACACGTCCTCGCCGACGGTCCACACCCGGCGCAACCCCCGAAACACCGGCCCATACGACAGGCCGCGCTCCGCCAGGGCCGGATACCAGTCCGCCACGTCCACCTCGACGCCGTCGACCGGCGGCCACTCCCCCACACCCGGCTCGTCGGCCGACGCCGGCTCCAGCACACCCTCGGCGTGCGAAACCCACTCTGCCTCAGAATCACCCTCGGACTGGGAGTGCACGGCCACGACGCGGATGCCGGCCTCGTCGGCGGCGCCGACGCGTACCTGCACCCGCACCGCACCCGCCTGCGGCAGCACCAACGGCGCGGCCACGGTCAACTCCCGCACCCGCGACGCACCCACCTCGTCACCCGCCCGCACCGCCAACTCCACCAGAGCGGCGCCCGGCACGATCACCGCGCCGGAGACGACGTGGTCGGCGAGCCACGCGTGCGTCGACGTCGAGAGACGGCCGGTCAGCACCACCATGTCCTCGCCCGCCACGGAGACCGCCGCGCCGAGCAGCGGGTGCCCGGCCGCGCCGAGGCCGGCACCGGAGACGTCCGTCCAGCGGCCCGCCGGCTCCAGCCAGTAGCGCTGGTGCTCGAAGGCGTACGTCGGCAGGTCGACGTGCCGGCCGCCGGCCCGGTCGAGCAGGCCCGCCCAGCCGACGGCGCGGCCGTGCACGTGCAGCGACGCGAGGGCCTCCAGGAGGGCCTGCGGCTCAGGCCGGTCGTGGCGCGACACCGGCACCAGCAGGGGCGCCGGCTCGTCCTCCGCGCGCTCGGCGAGGCAGTTCTGCGTCATGGCGGTGAGGACGCCGTTCGGTCCCACCTCCAGGTAGGTGTCGACCTCCTCGGCGCGCAGGCAGTCGACGGCGTCGGCGAAGCGAACGGTGCCGCGTACGTGGCGCACCCAGTAGCCCGGGTCGCAGAGCTGGTCGGCGCCGGCGACGCGGCCGGTCAGGTTCGACACCACGGGGATCGTCGGCGGCCGGAACGTCAGTCCCCCGGCGACGGCCGCGAACTCGGCCAGCATCGGGTCCATCCGGGCGCTGTGGAAGGCGTGGCTCACCCGCAGGCGGCGGGTCTGCACACCCCGCTCGGACCACACCCGCTGCACCTCGTCGAGCGCCTCGACGTCGCCCGCGACCACCACGGCGGCGGGGCCGTTCACGGCGGCCACGTCCAGCCGGCCGGTCAGCCCCGCCAGGGAGGCGGCCACCGCGGCCTCGTCGGCGGCCACGGCGAGCATGCCGCCGCCCGCCGGCAGGGCCTGCATGAGCCTGCCCCGCGCGGCGACCAGCGCGCACGCGTCGGCCAGGGAGAGCACGCCCGCCACGTGCACCGCCGCGATCTCGCCGATGGAGTGCCCGGCCACCACGTCCGGCACCACACCGAACGACTCCACCAGGCGGAACAACGCCACCTCGACCGCGAACAGCCCCGCCTGCGTGAACACCGTCTGATCCAGCAACCCCGCCCCGGGCGTGCCCTCCGACGCGAACAGCACCTCCTTGAGCGGACGCGGCAACAACGGATCCAGGTGACCGCACGCCTCGTCGAGAGCCGCGGCGAACACCGGGAACGCCCCGTACAACTCGCGACCCATACCGGCGCGCTGCGCGCCCTGGCCGGAGAAGAGGAAGGCCACCCGGCCACGCGGGGCCGACGCGCCGGTGGTGACGGCGCCGGTCGGCTCGCCCGCGGCGAGGGCCCGCAGCCCGGCGAGCAGGTCGTCCGCGTCGCCGGCCAGGACGACCGCGCGGTGTTCGAGCCCCGCGCGGCTGACCGAGGAGACCGCGACGTCCACCGGACGTGGGGCGTCGACGCGGGCGAGGTGGTCGGCCCAGCGGCCGGCCTGCCCCGCGAGCGCCTCGGGCGTACGGGCGGAGAGGAACACCGGGGCGAGCGGGAGCGCGACCGGCGCGTCGACGGCGGAGGGTGTCTCGTCGGTGGACGGGGCGTCGTCGCCGGGCGCCTCCTCCAGGATGACGTGCGCGTTCGTACCGCTGATGCCGAAGGACGACACGGCGGCCCGGCGCGGCCGGTCGGTGGCCGACCACGCGCGCGCCTCGGTCAGCAGCGAGACCTGCCCGGCGGACCAGTCGATGTGCGGGGACGGCTCGTCGACGTGCAGGGTGGCGGGCATGGTGCGGTGGCGGATCGCCTCGATCATCTTGATCAGGCCGGCGGCGCCCGCGGCGGCCTGGGTGTGACCCAGGTTCGACTTGACCGAGCCCAGCCAGAGCGGCCCGCCGTCGCCCCGGTCCTGCCCGTACGTGGCCAGCAGCGCCTGCGCCTCGATGGGGTCGCCGAGGGTGGTGCCGGTACCGTGCGCCTCGACCACGTCGACGTCGGCCGGCGAGAGCCGGGCGTTGGCGAGGGCCTGCCGGATCACCCGCTCCTGCGACGGGCCGTTGGGGGCGGTGAGTCCGCTGCTGGCGCCGTCCTGGTTGACCGCGCTGCCCCGGACGACGGCGAGGATGCGCCGGCCGTCGCGGCGGGCGTCGGAGAGCCGTTGCAGGAGCAGCACGCCGACGCCCTCGGACCAGCCGGTGCCGTCGGCGGCGGCGGCGAACGACTTGCACCGGCCGTCGGAGGCCAGGCCCCGCTGGCGGGAGAAGTCGGCGAAGGTGCCCGGGGTGGACATGACCGTCACACCGCCGGCGAGCGCGAAGTCGCAGTCCCGCTGGCGCAGCGCCTGCGTCGCGAGGTGCACGGCGACCAGCGACGACGAGCATGCCGTGTCCACAGTGACGGCCGGGCCCTCCAGCCCGAAGGTGTACGCCACCCGGCCGGACACCACGCTGCCGGAGTTGCCGGTGCCGATGTAGCCCTCGACGCCGTCGGGCAGGTCCAGCACCCGCGACGCGTAGTCGTGGTACATGACCCCGGCGAAGACGCCGGTCCGGCTGCCACGCAGCGCCTGCGGGTCGATGCCGGCGTGCTCGAACGCCTCCCAGGAGGTCTCCAGCAGCAGCCGCTGGTGCGGGTCCATCGCCAGGGCCTCGCGGGGGCTGATGCCGAAGAAGCCCGGGTCGAACTGTGGCGCGTCGTAGAGGAAGCCGCCCTGGTTGCTGGTCGACGTGCCCGGGTTGTCCGGGTCGACGTTGAAGAGCCGCTCCAGGTCCCAGCCCCGGTCGGTCGGGAAGTCGCCCACCCCGTCGCCGCCCCGGTCGACGAGGTCCCACAGCTCGGCCGGGCTGGACACCCCGCCCGGGAACCGGCACGCCATGCCGATGACGGCCATCGGCTCGCGGTCCTTGGCCTCCACCTCGCGTACCCGTCGACGCGCGTCGCGCAGGTCGGCAGTGGCACGCCGGAGGTAGTCGAGGAACTCTGCCTCAGTGGGCATCGGGCCACTCCGTATCGGGGTTCGAGGTGTGCGACATGCCGGATCAGGCCGAGCCGAACTCTTCGTCCAGCAGGCTGAAGATCTCCTCGGCGGAGGCCGACTCGAGGCTGGTGCCCTCGTCGGCGGCGGAGTCCGCACCGGCCTCGGTGTAGGTCCACAGGGAGAGCAGTTCGCGCAGCCGCACGCCGACGGCGGCCCGGTCGGTGTCGCCGGTGGACACCGCGCGCATGGCGTGCTCCAGCTTGTTCAGCTCGCCGAGCACCGTCAGCGCGGACGTGCTGCGCTCGGCCAGCAGCGCGCCGCGCAGGTACTCGACGAGCGCGGCCGTGGTCGGCCGGTCGTAGATCAGCGTGGAGGGCAGCCGCAGGCCGGTGGCCGCGTTGAGCCGGTTGCGGAACTCGACAGCGGTCAGCGAGTCGAAGCCCAGCTCGACGAAGCCGCGCTCGGCGTCGATCGAGCGGATCGACGCGTAGCCGAGGACGGCGGCGGCGTGGGTCCGCACCAGGTCGGAGAGCACCTGGTCGCGGTCGGCCTCCGCCGTGGCGGCGAGGGTCTCCCGCAGCGCCTCGGCCGGGTTCCGCTCGGCGGCCCGGGCCGCGCCGGTCGCCGCCGGCCGCACCAGCGACCGCAGCACCGGCGGCACCGCCGCCGGCCCGTGCCGGCCGATCAACGCGAGGTCCAGGTCGACCGGTACGACCACCGGTTCGGCGAAGCGCAGGGCCTCGCTGAACAGGTCCATGCCCTCCTCGGCGCCGAGCGGCACAAAGCCGCCCCGGTTCATCCGGGCCTCGTCGACGTGCCCGGTCTGCCCGTCGCCGGTGTCGTTGACCCACGGACCCCAGGCCAGCGAGAGCGCCGGGAGTCCCCGGTCGTGCCGGTGCTGGGCGAGGGCGTCGAGGAAGCAGTTCGCCGCCGCGTGGTTGGCCTGCCCGGGGCCGCCGAGGAGGCCGGCTGCCGAGGAGAAGAGCACGAACGCGGCCAGGTCCAGCTTCTCGGTCAGCTCGTGCAGGTGCCAGGCCGCGTCGACCTTGGGTCGCAGCACGGTGTCGAAGCGCTCCGGGGTGAGCGCCGGCAGGACACCGTCGTCGAGCACCCCGGCGGCGTGCACCACGCCGGTCAGTGGTAGGTCGGCGGGGAGCTGGTCGACCAGCAGGGCGAGCGCGTCGCGGTCGGTGACGTCGCAGGCGGCCACCCGGACGGTGGCGCCCAGTCCGGCCAGTTCGTCGACCAGCGCGGCGACGCCCGGGGCGCCCGCTCCGCTGCGGCTGACCAGCAGCAGGTGCCGTACGTCGTGCCGGGTGACGAGCCGGCGGGCCACGAGCCGCCCGAGCAGGCCGGTCGCCCCGGTCACCAGGACGGTGCCGGCGGCCAGATCGGGGCCGGACGCGTCGGCCGGGGGCGGCCCGAGGCGGGTCAGCCGGGGCACCCGGAGCTGCCCGGCGCGTACGGCGAGCTGGGGTTCGCCCGTGGCGAGGGCGGCCGGCAGCAGCGCGGCGGCCGGGGCGTCGTCGTCGACGTCGAGGAGCACGATCCGGTCGGGGTTCTCCGACTGGGCGGAGCGCAGCAGGCCCCAGGCGGTGGCGGCTGGCACGTCGGCGATCCGCTCGTCCGGGTCGACCCGGACCGCGCCGCGGGTGACCACCACCAGCCGGGCGGCGGTCAGGGCCTCCTCGGCGAGCCACTGCTGGGCCAGTGCGAGCATCCGGTGGGCGACCCGGTGCGCCTGGGCGGCCGGGTGCGGCTCGTCGGCGGCGGCTCCGGCGCAGGTCACCACCACCGCGTCGGGCGCGGCGGCGCCGGCGCGTACGTCGGCGACCAGCGTCGACAGGTCCGGGTGCCGGTCGGCGCCGGGCCAGTCGGCGCCGAGGACGACCAGCCGGGAGGCGGTGTCCGCGCGGCCGGTGGTGGGGGCGAGCCAGTCGAGGCGGTGCAGGGACCGGCTGGCGGAGCGGCGGGCGGCGCTGAGCTGCTCGCCGGAGATGGGCCGCAGGACCAGACCGTCGACGGAGGCGACCGGGGTCGCGCCCGTGTCGGTGACGGTCAGGGCCACGGAGCCGGCGTCGGTGGCGCGCAGCCGGATCCGCAGCTCGCGGGCACGGGTGGGCCGGATGGTGACGCCCGACCAGGTGAACGGCAGGCCCGGGCGGATGCCGGGGCCGCCCTCGGTGCCCGACGCGCCGCCGGCGGGGTCGCCGGCCGGGTCGTCGGCCGTGGCGCTGGCACCGATGGCGTGCAGCGCCGCGTCCATCAGGGCCGGGTGCACCGAGAACGCCGTGGTGTCGGTGGACGCGTCGGCGTCCAGGGCGACCTCGGCGAGGATGTCCGGGCCCGAGCGCCAGGCGGCACGCAGCGCCCGGAAGGTGGGGCCGTAGTGGTAGCCCTGGGCGGCGAGCCGGGCGTAGAGCCCGTCGAGGGCGATCGGCTCGGCGTCGGCCGGCGGCCACACGGCGGCCGGCGCGGGGTCCGGGTCGGCGGTGTCGGCGAGTTGCCCGGAGGCGTGCCGCTGCCAGGGCCGGGAACCGTCGGCCGCGGTGTCGTCGTCGCGCCGGGTGTGAATGGCGACGGGCCGGTGCCCGGTCTCGTCCGGCGGGCCGACGCGTACCCGCAGGTCGATTCCTCCCTCGGTGGGGATCGCCAGGGGCGCCTCCAGGTTCAGCTCGGCGACGGTCGCCGCGCCGGCCTGCCGGCCGGTCCAGGACGCGAGCTCCACCAGGGCCGTCCCGGGCAGCAGCACCGTGCCCAGCACGGCGTGGTCGGCGAGCCAGGGGTGGGTGGTGAGGGTGATCCGGCCGGTGAACAGCAGGCCCTCGTCGCCGGGCAGGTCGGCCACCGCGCTGAGCAGCGGGTGGTCCACCACGTCGAGGCCCACGGCGGGCAGGACGGAGCGGTGCGCGCCGGTGCGCTCCAGCCAGTAGCGGTGCCGGTCGAAGGCGTACGTGGGCAGGTCGACCGGTTCGGACTCGGGCAGCAGCCGGCGGTGCTCCACCGGCAGGCCGAGGGCGTGCGCGGTGGCGAGGCCGGTCAGCAGCCGGGTGGCGGCGTCGGCCGAGCCGCCGAGGGTGTCCAGGACGTGTCCGGGGGTGCCGGCGGCGTCGAGCGCGGCGGCGATCCCGGCAGCCAGTGCCGGCTCCGGCGAGACCTCCACGAAGGTCAGGTGTCCGGCCGCGACGGCGGCACGCAGGGCGGCGTCGAGCCGCTCCGGCCCCCCGTCCCCGGCGCCGGGGACGGCCGGGGCCGCGCCGGGGGTGGCCGGGTCGGTGCCCAGGGTGGCCGGGTCGGTCCAGTGGTCGACGCCGAGGCCCGCCGCGTCGGCCCAGTCCCCGGTGACAGTGGAGGCCAGCCGGGCGGTCCCGGGCTGCGGCGCGAGCCCCGCCAGGGCGGCGCGGAGGCCGTCGTGGTCCAGGCCGCCGGCGGCGGCGCGGGCCCGCATCGCCACCGTGCGGGCGGCGTCGGGCAGGGACAGCAGGCCCGCCACGTACGCGGCCACGACCTCGCCGTCGCCGGTGCCGACGACAGCGGCGGGGGTGACACCGGCGTGCCGCCAGACGGCGGCGAGCGCCACGCCGACGGCGAACCGGACGGGCCGGGCCAGCTCCGGCCGGTCAGCCCAGGCAGCGTCCGCGCCGGTGAGCAGGGCGGCCGGATCGACGTCGACCCAGGGCGCGAGGGCCTGCCGGCACTCGGCGAGGGTGTCGTCGAAGACCGGGCAGCGGCCCACCAGTTCGGCCACCGCGCCCGCCGGGGTGGCGCCCGGGAAGACGAACACCGGTCCGGCGCCGTGGTTGGCGACGGTGCCGGTCACGACGTTGCCGGCCGGGGTGCCGGCGGCGAGCGCGTCCAGGCCGGCCAGCAGCTCGCCGGGGGTCGCGCCGAGCACGGCGGCGCGCCGGTCGAACGCCGAGCGGGTCGCGGCGAGCGACCAGCCGACCGCCGCCGGGGCGAGGCCGGGGTGCGCGCGCAGGTGCCGGGCCAGCCGGGACGCCTGCGCGGCCAGGGCCGAGGCGGAGCGGGCCGAGACGGGCCAGGCCACCACGTCGGCGGTGAGCAGCCCGGCGGGGCGTTCCCCCGCCGCAGCGGCTGGCGGCGGCATCGGTGCGTCGGCCGCCTCGGCGCCGGCGGGCGCGTCGGCGGGCAGCTCGACGACCACGTGGGCGTTCGTGCCGGAGATACCGAACGAGGAGACCGCCGCGCGGCGGGGCCGGTCGGCGGCCGGCCACGGCCGGGACCGGGTCACCAGCTCCACGTCGCCGGCCGACCAGTCGATGTGCGGCGACGGCTCGTCCACGTGCAGCGTCGCCGGTACGGTGCCCTCCCGCATCGCCAGCACCATCTTGATCACGCCGGCCACACCGGCGGCGGCCTGCGCGTGGCCCATGTTCGACTTGACCGAGCCCAGCAGCAGCGGGCCGGCGTCGCCCCGGTCCTGCCCGTACGTCGCCAGCAGCGCCTGCGCCTCGATCGGGTCACCGAGGACGGTGCCGGTACCGTGCGCCTCGACGACGTCCACGTCGGTGACCGCCAGCCCGGCGCCGGCCAGCGCCTGCCGGATCACCCGCTGCTGGGAGGGGCCGTTGGGGGCGGTCAGCCCGTTCGACGCGCCGTCGGAGTTGACGGCGGAGCCGCGTACCACGGCGAGGACGCGGCGGCCCTGCCGCCTGGCGTCGGAGAGCCGCTGCACGAGCAGCATGCCGACGCCCTCGGACCAGCCGGTGCCGTCCGCCGTCGCGGCGAAGGACTTGCACCGCCCGTCGGAGGCGAGTCCGCCCTGGCGGGAGAACTCCTGGAACGCCGTCGGGGTGGCCATCACGGCCACGCCGCCGGCCAGCGCCAGGTCGCACTCGCCGCGCCGCAGCGCCGCCCCGGCGAGGTGCAGCGCCACCAGGGACGAGGAGCAGGCCGTGTCGACGGTGACGGCGGGGCCCTCCAGCCCGAGGGCGTACGCGACCCGGCCGGAGATGACGCTGTGCGCGGCGCCCGTCATCAGATAGCCCTCGACGCCCTCGGGTACCTCGGTCAGCCCCGTGCCGTAGCCGGAGGTGGAGGCGCCCACGAAGACGCCCGTACGGGTGCCCCGCAGCGACGCCGGGTCCACCCCGGCCCGCTCCAGCGCCTCCCAGGACGTCTCCAGGGTGAGCCGCTGCTGCGGGTCCATGGCGAGGGCCTCGCGGGGCGAGATCTCGAAGAACGCGGGGTCGAAGTCCGCCACGTCGTGGAGGAAGCCGCCCGCCGGCGGGTGCGTCCCCTCGGCCGGCTCGGGGATCTCCCAGCCCCGGTCGGTGGGGAACGGCGAGATGGCGTCCACGCCGTCGGCGACCAGCCGCCAGAACGCCTCCGGCCCGTCGACGCCCCCGGGGTAGCGGCAGGCCATGCCGACGATCGCGACGGGCTCGTCGGCGTCGACGACGACGGCCTGCGGGGCGGCGGCCGGGGCGGCGCCGGAGACCAGCTCGCGCAGGTGCGCGGCCAGCTCGGCGGGGGTCGGGTAGTCGAAGACCAGCGTGGTGGGCAGCCGCAGGCCGGTGGCCGCGTTCAGCCGCCCCCGGAAGTCCACGGCGGTCAGCGAGTCGAAGCCGAGGTCCTTGAACGGGCGCCCGCGCAGCTCGTCGGGGGTGGCGTGGCCCAGCACCGCCGCGGTCTGCTCGTTGACCAGCCGCAGCAGCTCCCGCTCCTGCTCCGCCGCCGGGAGCGCCGCGAGGTGGCGCAGCGGCGCCGCGACCCCGTCCGCCGGCGCGGCGGCCTCCTCCTGCGCGACGAGCGCCCGCACCTGAGGCAGGTCGCCGAGGAACGGGCTGGGCCGGGCCACCGTGAACGCGGGGTGGAACCGGCTCCAGTCGACGTCGGCGACGGTCACGCAGGGCGTGGGCCGCCGCAGCGCCCGGTCGAGGGCGACGAGCGCCTTCTCCGGATCGACGGGCGGCAGGCCCATCCGGTTGAGCTGCTCGGTGGCGACGTTCTCGGCGGCCATGCCGTGCGCGCCGCCCCAGGCCGTCCAGGAGACGGCGGTGGCCGGCCGGCCCCGGTCGCGCCGGTTGACGGCCAGGGCGTCCAGCAGGGAGTTGCCGGCGCCGTACGCGCACTGCCCGGCGCTGCCCCACACGCCGGAGATGGAGGAGAACATGACGAACGCGGCGAGGTCGCGCTCGGCGAGGCAGGCGTCGAGGTGCAGGGCGCCGAGTACCTTGCCCGCGACGACGTGGGAGAACTCGTCGAGGGTGGTGTCGGTGATCGGGGTGAGCTGGTCGGTGCCGGCGGCGTGCACGACCGCCGTCAGGTCGGGCAGCGAGCCGACCAGGTCCGCCACGGACCGCCGGTCGGTGACGTCGCAGGTGGCGGCGGTGACCCGCCCGTCGGCGCCGTACCGGTCGAGCAGGTCCGCCACGGCGGGGGCGGCGGCGCCCCGGCGGCTGGCCAGGACCACCCGCCCGGCGCCCCGGTCGAGCAGCCAGCGGGTGACGTGGCCGCCGAGGGCGCCGGTGCCGCCGGTGACCAGGACGGCGCCGGACCACCAGTCACCGGCCGGGTTCTCGTCGGTCGGCGGCGGAGCCGGGGTGAGCCTCCGGGCCCAGGTGCCGCCGGGGCGCACGGCCACCTGGTCCTCGCCGCCGTGGCCGGCCAGCACGGCGGCGAGCCGCCGGGTGGTGGCGGCGTCGACGGTGGCCGGCACGTCGACCAGGCCGCCCCAGCGGTGCGGTTGCTCGACAGCCGCCGCGCGGCCGAGGCCCCAGACCTCGGTCTGCAGCGGGTGCGTGACCCGGTCGCCCGGGGCCGCCGCCACCGCGCCGCTGGTGACGCACCACAGCGGCGCCACCAGGTCCAGGTCGGTCATCGCCTGGACGAGGGCGAGGGTGCCGGCGGCGGCGAGGGTCACGCCGGGGTGCCCGGGCAGCAGCCGGTCCTGGCCGGCGACGACGGCGAGCACGCCGTCGACAGCGCGGCCGCCGGTCAGCACCCGGAGCCGGGCGGCGAGTGCCGCGCGGTCCAGGTCCGCGGCGCCGACGCGCAGCACCAGCGGCTCGGCGTCGCCGAAGAGCCCGGCCAGGCCGTCGGCCCACGCCGGCGCGTCCTCGGCGGGCAGCACGACCAGCCAGCGGCCCGCCGGGGCGTCGCCGTCCCCGACCGGCACGGGCTGCCAGCTCACCTGGTACGACCAGCCGTCCACGAGGGAGCGTTCCCGCCGGGACCGGCGCCAGGAGGACAGCACGGGCAGGGCCGGCAGCAGCGCCCGCACCTGCTCGTCGTCGTCGCCCAGCTCGCCGCGCAGCGTGTCGACGTCCGCCTGCTCCAGGGCGGCCCAGAACTCGTCGTCGCCGTCGGCGGAGGCGGTGTCGGGGCCGGCGGGCGGCGGCTCGGGCCAGAAGCGCTGGCGGCGGAAGGCGTACCCGGGCAGCGGCACCCGCGCGGTCTCGGCGCCCGCGTACAGCCGCGTCCAGGCGACCTCCACCCCGCCGACGTGCAGCTCGGCGAGGGCGGTGAGCGCCGACGTGGGCTCGGGGCGGTCGCGGCGCAGCAGCGCCACGGCGGCGGTCTCGTCGTCGGCCAGGACGTCGCGGGCCAGCGCGGTGAGCACCCCGCTGGGGCCGACCTCCAGGAACGTACGCACGCCCAGGGCCCGCAGCTGCTCGACGCCGTCGGCGAAGCGGACCGCCTCCCGCACGTGCCGCACCCAGTACTCGGCGGTGCGGATCTCGTCGGCGTCGGCGAGGGCGCCGGTCAGGTTCGACACGATCGGCAGCGCCGGCGGTTGCAGCTCCAGCCGGCGCACCACGGCGGCGAACTCGGCGAGCATCGGTTCCATCAGCGGGCTGTGGAAGGCGTGGCTGACCCGCAGCGGCCTGGTACGTACGCCCTGGTCGGCCCAGCGGCGTTCGAGTTCCTCGACGACGACTGCGGTGCCGGAGACGACGACGGCGGTGGGCCCGTTGACGGCGGCGACGGCGACGGCGTCCTCGACGCCGGCCAGGGCGGCTCGGACGGCGTCGGCGGGGAGCTGGACGGCCAGCATCGCGCCGCCGGCCGGCAGGGCCTGCATCAGCCGGCCCCTGGCGGCCACCAGCGTGGCGGCGTCGGGAAGCGACAGCACACCGGCCGCGTGCGCGGCGGAGAGCTCGCCGATCGAGTGGCCGAGCAGCATGTCCGGGACGATCCCCCAGCTCTCCAGGAGCCGGAACAGCGCGACCTCGACGGCGAACAGGCCGGCCTGGGTGTAGAGGGTCTGGTTGAGCAGCCCGCCGGCCTCGTCGCCTTCGGGCGCGAAGAGCACCGGGGCGAGCGGGCGGGGCAGGTGCCGGTCCAGCTCGGCGCAGACCTCGGCCAGCGCCCGGTCGAAGACGGGGAACGCGGCGGCCAGCTCGCGGCCCATGCCGCTGCGCTGCGCGCCCTGGCCGGAGAAGAGGAACGCGAGCTTGCCGCCGCGCGGGCCCGCACCGGTGACCAGGCCCGGGGCGTCGCCGCCCGCGGCCAGCGCGCGCAGGGCGGCGGTCAGGTCGGCGCGGTCGCCGGCGAGCAGCACGGCGCGGTGCTCGAGGCTGGCCCGGGTGCTCGCCGACGACCAGCCGACATCGGTCAGCCGCGGCTCGGGGCGCTCGTCGAGCCAGTCGGCCCAGCGGGTGGCCTGCGCGGTCAGGGACGCGGCGTCGCGGGCGGAGACCAGCACCGGCACCAGGCCGGCACCGTCGACCGGGGCGGTGACGGGCACGGTGACCGGGTCGGTCGCGGCGACGGGGCCGTCCGGGGCGTCCGCCGGGGCCGGGTCGGCGGCGGGCGCCTCCTCGATGATCACGTGGGCGTTGGTGCCGCTCATGCCGAAGGAGGAGATGCCCGCGCGGCGGGGCTGTTCCCCGGCGGGCCACGGCTGCGGCTCGGTCGCCAGCGACACCGCGCCGGCCGTCCAGTCCACGTTGGGCGTCGGCTCGTCGACGTGCAGGGTGGCGGGCACGGTGTCGTGCCGCAACGCCATCACCATCTTGATCACGCCGGCCACGCCGGCGGCGGCCTGGGTGTGGCCGATGTTCGACTTCACCGAGCCGAGCCAGAGCGGCCGGTCGGCCGGCCGGCCCTGCCCGTACGTCGACAGCAGCGCCTGCGCCTCGATCGGGTCGCCGAGGGTGGTGCCGGTGCCGTGCGCCTCCACCACGTCGACCTGCTCGGGCGCGAGCCGGGCGCTGGCCAGCGCCTGGAGCACGACCCGCTGCTGGGACGGGCCGTTGGGTGCGGTCAGGCCGTTGCTCGCGCCGTCCTGATTGACCGCGCTGCCGCGTACGACCGCGAGGACGGGGTGGCCGTTGCGGCGGGCGTCGGAGAGCCGCTCGACGAGCAGAAGGCCGGCCCCCTCGCCCCAGGCGGTGCCGTCGGCGGCGGCCGCGAACGACTTGACCCGGCCGTCCATGGCCAGGCCACGCTGGCGGCTGAAGCCGATGAAAGCGGACGGGGTGGACATGACGGTGGCCCCACCGGCCAGTGCCAGGGTGCACTCGCCCTGCCGCAGCGCCTGGCAGGCCAGGTGCAGCGCGACCAGCGACGACGAGCAGGCGGTGTCGACGGTGACGGCGGGGCCCTCGATGCCGAGCGCGTACGAGATCCGGCCGGACACGACGCTGGCCGCGGTGCCGGTGAGGATGTAGCCCTCGGTGCCGGGCGGCGGCTGCTGGAGCAGCCCCACATAGTCCTGGCCGGTGGTGCTGGCGAACACCCCGACCTGGTGGCCGCGCAGCGTCGAGGGGTCGATGCCGGCGTGCTCGAACGCCTCCCACGACGTCTCCAGCAGCAGCCGCTGCTGGGGGTCCATGGCCAGCGCCTCGCGCGGCGAGATGCCGAAGAACGCGGCGTCGAACTCGGTGGCGGAGTCGACGAAGCCGCCCTCGGCCACGTACGACGTGCCGGGGTGGTCGGGGTCCGGGTGGAACAGCCGTGCCAGGTCCCAGCCGCGGTCGGCGGGGAACGCGGAGCAGGCGTCGCGGCGGGAGTCGACGAGCTCCCACAGTTCCTCGGGCGAGGCCACCCCGCCCGGGAAGCGGCAGGCCATGCCGACGATGGCGATCGGCTCGCGGTTGGCCGCCTCAAGCTCGCCGAGCTTCCTCCGGGTCTGGTGAAGGTCCGCCGTCACCCATTTCAGGTACTCCCGGAGCGTATCTTCAGTCGCCATTGACGCCACCTCTTCGGGTCGGAGAGAAACAGCGACCCAATACCGTCCACGGACGCCACAAGCCGCGAAGATCCAAACCCATTCAGCCGACCACGAATTGCCAGACAAAATGGCGTTTCAGCCCCCCACCAGGTCTTACGCGCCGCACGAAAGGTAATTGTCGCCGGACGGCGGTCACAACCCCTAGCGTGCCCCTACGGGTGCCCCTAGGTGGCGGGGGCGCAGGCTGGGCCGACCCGCCCCGCGAGCGGTGTGGCGCACCGCCCTCGCGGGGTGCGGCCGGGCGGGTGCGCGGACCCGCCCGGCCCAGCGTGTCACGACCGTCGACAACGGTCGTATGACACCATTCCTAGATCCCCGGCAAATTGCCGCCGGGGCCACCCAGCTCGCGGTGGATGAAATCGAAGATCTCGGCATCGGTGGCGTCGTCGAGGGTGTGCGTGGCCGATTTCTCCTCGACGGGACCACGGTCGTCGCCCCACCGGGCGACGAACGCCTGCAGCTGCACCAGCAGCTTCTGCCGGGTCAGCCGGTCCGGCGCGTCGGCCGCGAAGACACCGTCGAGCCGTTCCAGCTCGGCGAGCAGCGGGGCCGCCGCGGCGGCGCCGTCCTCCGCGAGCCGGTCGCGCAGGTGCCGGGCGAGGCCCGCCGGCGTGGGGTAGTCGAACACCACGGCGGCGGGCAGTTGGACGCCGGTGGCGGCGCGGAGCCGGTTGCGCAGCTCCACGGCCGTCATCGAGTCGAACCCGACCTCGCGGAACGCCCGGTCGGGCTCCAGCCCCGCGTCCCCGCCGTGGCCGAGCACGGTCGCCGCCAGGCCGCCCACGAGGTCGACGAGGACGCCTTCGCGTTCGGCGGGGCTCAGCGGCCGCAGCCGCTCCCGCAGCGCGGTCGCCGCCTCGTCGTCCGCCGGCCGGCGCTCGTCGTCGGCGGGCATCGCCGCGCCCGCCTCCGGGACCCCCGTCAGCAGCGGGCACGGCCGCATCGACGCGAACGTCGGCACGAACCGGTCCCAGCGCACGTCGGCGACGATCAGCCCCGCCTCCGCCCGCAGCGCCTGACCGAACGCCTCGAGGGCCAGCTCCGGGGGCAGCCCCGGCAGGCCCCGCCGACGCAGCTGCGCCTGCTCGGGCGACTCGGGGTCGTCGCTCCACGGGCCCCACGCCACGGCGGTGGCCGCCAGTCCCCCGTGCCGCCGGTTGGCCGCGAGCGCGTGCAGCAGCGCATCGCCGGCGGACTGGCCGGCCCGGCCGCCCGCGCCCCACACCCCCGTGGTCGAGGTGCACAGCACGAACGCGTCGAGCGGGCGGTGTGCCAGCTCGTCGGCGTACCTGGGGACGTCGCCGACGGTGGCGGCCAGGTCGGCGGCCAGGCCGGCGAGGGTCAGCTCGGCGAGCGGCACCGAGCCGGTCTCGGCCGGGACGTGCACGAGCGCGGTCACCGACCGTTCCTCGGCGGCGAGCTGCTCCATCAGGTCGCCGAGCTTGCCCGTGGCCGGCTCGGCCAGCGGGAGCACCTCGGCGCCGTGGCGTCCCAGCCAGTCGGTGGTGTGCCGGGCGAGGGCGCCGGTTCCGCCGGTGAGCAGGACGGTTCCGTTCGGCCGGTAGCCGTCGCCCGCCGCCGGCAGCCCGGTGTCGCGGACCAGCCGCCGGGTGTGCACGCCGGCCTCCCGGACGGCGAGCTGGTCCTCACCGTCGACGTTGACCAGCGCCCCGACCAGGGCCGCGTACGCCGCCTCGGCCGGGCCCGCCGGCAGGTCGACGACTCCGCCGACGTGCCGGGGGTGCTCCAGCGCGGCGACGAGGCCGAGGCCCCACGTGGTGGCCTGCACCGGGTGCGCGACCGCTTCCCCGTCGACGGCGACGGCGCCGGTGGTGGCCAGCCACAGCGGTACGGCCGGGCCGGAGCGGCCGGTGTGCGCCTGCACCAGCAGCAGGTTCGCCGCCAGGCCGGTCGGCAGTGCGGTCTGCTCCGGGTGCGGCGCCTCGTCCAACGCCAGCAGGGACAGCAGCGCCGTCGGCTGGTGCGCGGCGGCGAGCCGGTCGAGGTCGGCGGCCAGACCGTCGCGGGTGACGGTGGCCGGGTCGACGGTCAGCAGGTGCACCGCCGCGGCGCCGGCCGTGAGGGTGGCGAGCACCCGGTCGGTGACCTGGTGCGGCGGGGCCACCACCAGCCACGTGCCCGGGTCGGCGCCGGTCAGCGCCCGGCGTTCCCAGGTGACCCGGTACCGCCAGCCGGCCAGGGTGCCGTCGAGCTGCTGGCGACGCCGCCACGACTCCAGTTCCGGCAGCAGCTCGCGCATCGGCTGGTCCGGGTCGAGGCCGAGGCGGCCCAGGTCGCCGTCGGTGACGGCCCGCCAGAACGCGTCGTCGACCGGGTCGGCGGCCGGTGCCGGCAACGTGTCGAGGGTCGGCCAGTAGCGCTGCGGCCGGAACGCGTACGTCGGCAGCTCGGGCAGCAGGCGGGGATCCGGGCGGGGCCCGGCCAGCGCGGCGAGCACCGCCGCCCAGTCGACGTCCCGCCCGGTGCCGTCCACGACGGCCAGCGCGGCGAGCAGGGCGGCCGGCTCGTCGGCGCCGGCGCGCAGCGCCGCCACGGCAGTGCCGTCCTCGTCGCCGGGCAGCAGGCCGGCGGCCATCGCCGTCAGCACCGCCTGCGGTCCGAGCTCCAGGAAGGTGTCCACGCCCGCGTCGCGCAGCGCGGCGATCCCGTCGGCGTACCGGACGGCCTCGCGGACGTGGCGCACCCAGTAGTCGGGCGTACGGATCTCGTCGGGCTCGGCGAGCCGCCCGGTCAGGTTCGACACGATCGGCAGCAGCGGCGCGGCGAACGCCAGCCCGTCGAGGACGGCCCGGAACTCGGCCAGCATCGGCTCCATCAGCGGGCTGTGGAACGCGTGGCTGACCCGCAGCCGGCGGGTACGCACCCCGCGTTCCCGCCAGAGCCGCTCCAGCCCGTCGAGGGAGTCGACGGCCCCGGCGAGCACCACGGCGGTGGGGCCGTTGACGGCGGCGACGCCGACCCGGTCACCCAGCCCGGCCAGGGACTCGACGACGGCCGCCTCGTCGGCGGCGACGGCGAGCATTCCGCCCCCGGCGGGCAGGGCCTGCATGAGCCTTCCCCGGGCGGCCACCAGCGTGGCGGCGTCGGCGAGGGACAGCACGCCGGCGACGTGCGCGGCGGTGATCTCGCCGATGGAGTGGCCGGCGACGTGCCCGGGCACCACCCCGAACGACTCGACCAGCCGGAACAGGGCCACCTCCAGCGCGAACAGCCCCGCCTGGGTGAAGACCGTCTCGTCGAGCAGCGCCGCCTCGGCGCTGCCTTCCGCCGCGAACAGCACCGGCTTCAGCGGCTGCGGCAGCTGGTGGTCCAGGGCCGCGCAGACCTCGTCGAGGGCCGCCGCGAAGACGGGGAACGTGTCGTACAACTGGCGGCCGGCGCCGGGGCGCTGGGCGCCCTGGCCGGAGAACTGGACGGCGAGGCCGCCGGCGCGTCGCCGGGCGGTGACCACCGCCGGGTGCTCCTCCCCGGCGGCCAGGGCGCGCAGCGCGGCCAGCCGGGTCTCCCGGTCGGCGGCGATCACGGTGGCCCGCCGGCCGAGGTGGGCGCGGCCGTCGGCGAGCGCCCAGGCGACCAGGCCGGCCGGGTCGTCGTCGATCGCGATGCGGTCAGCCAGCCTCCCGGCCTGCTCGCGCAGGGCGGGCAGATCGCCGGCGGAGACCGGCCACGGCAGGGCCACGGCGCGGTGGTCGCGTCGCGCTTCGCCGTGCCCCGCGGTCACTTCGAACGCGGTGTCGGCGGCGGCCGGCTCCGGGGCCTCCTCGATGATCACGTGGGCGTTGGTGCCGCTGATGCCGAACGAGGAGACGCCGGCCCGGCGGGGTCCGTCCGTGGCGGCCCACGGTCGTGCTTCGGTGAGCAGCGCCAGCGTGCCGGAGGACCAGTCGACGTGCGGGGTCGGCGCGTCGACGTGCAGGGTCTTCGGCAGCACCTCGTGTTGCAGGGCCAGCACCATCTTCATCAGGCTCGCCGCGCCCGCCGCGGCCTGGGTGTGGCCGATGTTCGACTTCACCGACCCGAGCCACAGCGGCCGCTCGGCGGTTCGGTCCCTGCCGTACGTGGCCAGCAGCGCCTGGGCCTCGATCGGGTCGCCGAGGGTGGTGCCGGTGCCGTGTGCCTCGACGACGTCCACGTCTGCGGGGGTAAGGCCGGCGTTGTCCAGCGCGTGCCGGATGACCCGCTGCTGGGCGGGCCCGTTCGGGGCGGTGAGGCCGTTGCTCGCGCCGTCGGAGTTGACGGCGCTGCCCCGTACGACGGCGAGGATCCGGTTGCCGTCGCGCTGGGCGTCGGAGAGCCGCTGGAGCAGCAGGACGCCGACGCCCTCGCCCCAGCCCGTGCCGTCGGCGGCCTCGGCGAACGCCTTGACCCGCCCGTCGGCCGCGAGACCGCGCTGCCGGGAGAACTCCAGGAACGCGCCCGGGGTCGACATCACCGTCACGCCGCCGGCGAGGGCGAGGTCGCACTCGCCGCTGCGCAGCGCCTGCGCGGCCAGGTGCAGCGCCACCAGCGACGACGAGCAGGCCGTGTCGACGGTGACCGCCGGGCCGTGCAGCCCGAACGAGTACGCCAGGCGGCCCGAGACCACCGACGCGCCGTTGCCGGTCGCCTGGTAGCCCTCCACCTGCGAGCGGGCGCCCAGCAGCAGCGTGGCGTAGTCCTGCCCGTTGGTGCCCATGAAGACGCCGGTGGCGGAGCCGCGTACCCGGTGCGGGTCGATGCCGGCGCGTTCGAAGACCTCCCAGGTGGTGTGCAGCAGCAGCCGCTGCTGCGGGTCCATGGCGAGGGCCTCGCGCGGGTTGATCCCGAAGAACGCGGCGTCGAAGCCGACGACGTCGTGGAGGAAGCCGCCGCTGCGGGTGTAGCTGGTGCCGACCCGCTCCGGGTCGCTGTCGAACAGGCCGTCGAGGTCCCAGCCCCGGTCGGTCGGCATCGGCGTGACCGCGTCCACCCCCTCGGCCAGCAGGCGCCACAGCTCCTGCGGCGACGACACGCCGCCCGGGAAGCGGCAGGCCATGGAGACGATCGCGATCGGCTCGTCGGCCGCCGGCCGGGCAGAGGCCACGCCGCCGGTGACCGGGCCGCCGTCCGCGCCGATGACGATTTCGGTACGCAGGAAGCGGGCCAGTTCCGCCGCCGACGGGTGGTCGAAGACCACTGTCGACGGCAGGGTCAGGCCGGTGACCCGGCCCAGCCGGTCCCGCAGTTGCACGGCGGCGAGGGAGTCGAAGCCCAGCTCCCGGAACGCCCGGCCGGCGGGCACCTGGTCGGTGGTGGGGTGGCCGAGCACGGCCGCCGCCTCCGCGCGGACGAGGTCGACCAGCAGCGCCTCCTGGCCGGTCGCCGGCAGCGTGGCGAGCCGGTTGCGCAGCCCGTCGGTGGCGGCGGCGCTCTCCGGCCGCTGCGGCTCCTCGGCGACGGCGGGGGCGACCCGGTCGAAGAGGTGGCTCGGCCGTGCGGCGGTGAACGCCGTGACGAACCGGGACCAGTCGACGTCCACGATCACCGGGGCCGCCTCGGGGGCGTTCACCCAGCGGCCGAGCGCCGCGACGGCGGCGTCGGGCGCGAGCGGGCTGAACCCGCGGCGGCGCAGGCCGTCGGCGGTCTCCCCGGCGGCCATGCCGTCCTCCGCCCACGGGCCGTACGCCAGCGCGGTGGCGGGCAGGCCCTTCGCCCGGCGGGCTGCGACGAGGGTGTCGAGCAGGGCGTTGCCGGCCGCGTAGCCGGACTGCCCGCCGCCGCCCCAGACACCGGCGACCGAGGAGAAGACCACGAACGCGTCGAGGTCGCGACCCCGGCAGGCGGCGTCGAGGTGCAGGGCGCCGAGCACCTTGCCGGCCAGGGTCTCCGAAAGCTCACCGTCGGTCACCTCGTACGCCGGGGTGGTGCCGCCGGACGCCCCGGCGGTGTGCACGACGGCGGTCAGCTCCGGCAGCCCGGAGACCAGAGCCTCGACGGCGGCCCGGTCGGTGACGTCGCACCCCACCACCCGCACCGCACCCAACTCGGCCACCAACTCCGCCACACCCGGCACCCCCGGACCCCGCCGTGAAGCCAGCACCACCTCACCGGCCCCGTTCGCCAGCAACCAGCGCGCCACATGCCGACCCAACGCACCCGTACCACCAGTCACCAGCACCGTCCCGGCAGGCCGCCAACCCACACCCACCGGCGGCACGGCCGGCACCAGCCGCCGGCCGAAGATGCCGCTGCGCCGGACGGCCACCTGGTCCAGGGTGCCGTCAGCGAGGACCGCGACGAGCCCAGCGCGGGCGCCGCGGTCGGCGCGGGCGGGCAGGTCGACCAGGCCGCCCCAGCGGTCCGGCTGTTCGAGGGCGACGACCCGGCCCAGGCCCCAGGCCAGGGCCGCCCAGACGTCGTCGACCCGTTCGCCGGCCGTGACGGGCATCGCGGTCCGGCTGAGCGCCCACACCCGTCCGGCCAGGCCGGTGTCGGTGAGCGCCCGGACGAGGGTGAGCAGGGCGGCCGTGCCAGCGGGCAACTCCGGCGTGTGCGCCGGGGGCCGGTCCTGGCGGGGCAGGACGCAGAGCACCCCGGCCCAGCCGTCCCCGCTGATCCGGCGCAGCCGCTCGCCCAGGTCGGCGCGGTCGAGGGTGGACGACACGGTGAGCGTGTCCACCCGGGCGCCGGCCTGGGTGAGGGTCTTCGCCACGCCCGCGTCGGCGCCGCTGTCGACGGTGACGATCAGCCAACGCCCGGACAGCCTGGTCTTCGGGTTCGGCCGGACCGGCTCCCACCCGATCCGGTACGACCACCCGTCCAGCGCGGTGTCCCGGGACCGGTGACGACGCCAGCGCGAGAGGACCGGCAGGGCCGGGCCGAGCGTGTCCAGGGCGTCGGGGTCGTCGCCGAGTTCGGCGGCGAGGGCGGCCAGGTCGCCACGCTCGACGGCGGTCCAGAACTCGACGTCGCCGCCGTCCGGGGCGGCCCGCTTCTCGGCCGTGCCCTCGGGCCAGTAGCGCTGGTGCTGGAAGGCGTACGTGGGCAGGTCGACGCGGCGCGCGCCGGTGTCGGCGAACCACTGCGTCCAGGTCACCGGCACGCCGTGCACGTGCAGCTCCGCCAGGGCGTGCAGCAGCGCCTGCGCCTCCGCCCGGTCCCGACGCTGCACCGCGACCGCCAGCACGGCGTCGTCGGCGGGCAGCACGTCGGCAGCCATCGCCGTCAGCACGCTCTGCGGCCCGACCTCCAGGAACGTGTCCACACCCGCCTCGCGCAGGGCGGTAATCCCGTCCGCGTAGCGCACGGCCTCCCGCACATGCCGCACCCAGTAGTCAGCCGTACGGATCTCGTCGCCGGCCAGGGCCCCGGTCACGTTCGACACGACCGGCAACAACGGCGCAGCAAAGGTGAGACCGTCCAGGACCGCCCGGAACTCGGCCAGCATCGGCTCCATCAACGGACTGTGGAACGCGTGGCTCACCGTCAACCGGCGCGTGCGCACGCCCCGATCCCGCCAGACCCGCTCCACCTCGTCCAGCGCCTCGACCGCACCCGACACCACCACTGCGGTGGGTCCGTTGACCGCGGCGATGCCCGCCCGGTCGGCGAGCCCGGCGATCGACTCGACCACCGCGGCCTCGTCGGCGGCCACGGCCAGCATGCCGCCGCCCGTGGGCAGCGCCTGCATCAACCGGCCCCGCGCGGCCACGAGGACGCACGCGTCGGCCAGGGACAACACGCCCGCGACATGCGCGGCGGTCACCTCGCCGATCGAATGCCCAGCGAGCATGTCGGGCACGACCCCGAACGACTCCACCAGCCGGAACAGCGCCACCTCGACCGCGAACAACCCGGCCTGCGTGAACACCGTCTGATCCAGCAGCCCCGCCTCGGCCGAACCCGCCGACGCGAACAGCACCTCCCGCAGCGGGCGCGGCAACAGCGGGTCGAGGTGCGCACACACCTCGTCCAGCGCGGCGGCGAACACCGGGAACTCCGCCGACAACTCCCGGCCCATGCCGGCGCGCTGCGCGCCCTGACCGGAGAAGAGCAGCGCGAGCTGGCCGCGTACGGCGGTGGAGCCGGTCACGACGGCCCCGGAGGGCTCGCCCGCGTCGAGGGCCCGCAGCGCGGCGAGCAGGTCGTCCCGGTCGGCCACCACGGCGACGGCGCGCTGCTCCAGCGCGGGTCGGGTGGTGACGGAGGACCAGGCCACGTCCAGCGGACGCGGGGCCTCCTCGGCGGCGAGCCAGCGCGCCCAGCGGCCCGCCTGGCCGGCCAGGGCCGCGTCGGAGCGCGCGGAGAGCAGCACCGGTACGACCGGCGGCACGTCGCAGGCGACGATCTCGCCCTCGATCGTCTCGGCGGGCGGCTGCTCGATGATCACGTGCGCGTTCGTGCCGGAGATCCCGAACGACGACACCGCCGCCCGACGCGGCCGGTCCACGGCCGGCCACGGGGTGGGCTCGGTCGCGAGGGCCACCGCCCCGGCCGTCCAGTCGATGTGTGGGGACGGCTCGTCCACGTGCAGGGTCGGCGGGACGACGCCGTGGCGCATCGCCATGACCATCTTGATCACACCGGCGACACCGGCCGCGGCCTGCGTGTGCCCGATGTTCGACTTCACCGACCCCAACAACAGCGGCCGATCCTGCGGACGCTCCTGCCCGTACGTCGCCAGCAGGGCCTGCGCCTCGATCGGGTCACCGAGGGTGGTGCCGGTGCCGTGCGCCTCCACGGCGTCCACGTCGGCGGTGGTGAGCCGCGCGTTCGCGAGGGCCTGCCGGATCACCCGCTGCTGCGACGGGCCGTTCGGGGCGGTCAGTCCGTTGGACGCGCCGTCGGAGTTGACGGCGGTGCCGCGCACCACGGCGTAGATCTTGCGGCCCTCGCGCTGGGCGTCGGAGAGGCGCTGCACGAGCAGCACGCCGACGCCCTCGGACCAGCCGGTGCCGTCGGCCGAGGCGGCGAACGACTTGCAGCGGCCGTCGGCCGACAGGCCCCGCTGCCGGGAGAACTCGATGAACGTGCCCGGCGTGGCCATCACCGTCACGCCACCGGTCAGCGCCAGATCGCACTCACCGGAACGCAACGCCTGCGCGGCGAGATGCAGCGCCACCAGCGACGACGAGCACGCCGTGTCGACAGTGACCGCCGGGCCCTCCAGCCCGAAGGTGTAGGCGACCCGACCGGACAGCACGCTGCCGGAGGTGCCGGTCCCGACGTAGCCCTCCACCTCGGTCGGCAGGTCCATGAGCCGGGAGGCGTAGTCGTGGTACATGACGCCGGCGAAGACACCCGTCCTGCTGCCCCGCAACCGCTGCGGGTCCAGCCCGGCCGACTCGAACGACTCCCACGAGGCCTCCAGCAGCAGCCGCTGCTGCGGGTCCATAGCCAGGGCCTCGCGCGGCGAGATCCCGAAGAAGCCCGGGTCGAACTCGCCGGCGCCGTACAGGAAACCGCCGTGGCGCGTGTACGACGTACCGCTGCGGTTCGGGTCCGGGTCGAAGAGCGACTCCAGGTCCCAGCCGCGGTCCGCCGGGAAATCGGAGATCCCGTCGCCGCCGCCGGCCAGCAGTTCCCACAGTTCGTCGGGGGATTCCACCCCGCCCGGGTAGCGGCAGGCCATGCCCACGATCGCGATCGGCTCGTCGGTGCCGACGACCGTGCCGGCGACCGGGCCGGCGGTCGACTGACGCACTCCGGCCAACTCCGACCACAGGTGCTCGGCGAGCACGGCCGGGGTCGGGTAGTCGAACACCAGCGTCGAGGCCAGCCGCAGCCCGGTGGCCGCGTTCAACCGGTTACGCAGGTCCACCGCCGTCAGCGAGTCGAAGCCCAACTCCCGGAACGCCCGGTCCGCCGGCACCGACTCCGCACCACCGTGGCCCAACACCTGCGCAACGAGGCCCCGTACCAGCACGTCGACCTGGGCGCGGCCCTCGTCCTCGGTGAGCCCGGCGAGGCGGTCGGCCCAGCCGCCACCGCCCTGCCCCGCCTGGCGGCGGGTGCCGGTCACGCCGATCAGGGTGCGCAGCACGGCCGGCACGGGGCCGCCGGAGGTCGCCGCCCGCAGCGCGGGCACGTCGATCACGGCCGGTACGAGGGCCGCCCGGTCGGCGCCCAGGGCGGCGTCGAACAGCTCCAGCCCGGTCTCGGCGCTCATCGGCGTCAGACCAGCCCGCGCGGAACGCGCCCGATCCGCCTCCTCGATCGAGGCGGCCATGCCGGCGGTGTCCCACATGCCCCACGCGAGACTGACGGCCGGCAGACCCAACTGCCGCCGGTGGACCGCAAGCCCGTCGAGGAAGGCGTTGCCCGCCGCGTACGCCGACTGACCGGGCGAGCCGAGCACACCCGCCACCGACGAGAACACCACGAACAGATCCAGATCCAGACCCGCCGTCGCCTCGTGCAGGAACCAACCCGCCGACACCTTCGGCGCCAACACCCCGGCCAGCCGCTCCGCCGTCAGCCCCTCCACGACACCGTCGTCCAGGACGCCGGCGGTGTGCACGACACCCGCCAGCCGACCCTCGGCGGTGACCTCGGCAACCAAAGCGCCGACCTGGTCCCGGTCGGTCACGTCACAGGCGGCGATCCGCACGGACGCGCCCAGCGCGGACAGCCGCTCCGACAGCTCGCCCGCACCGGCGGCCTCCGGACCGCGCCGCGACACGAGCACCAGCGACCGCACGCCGTGCACCGACACCAGGTGCTCCGCGACCAGCGCCCCGAGCGCACCCGTACCGCCGGTCACCAGCACCGCGCCGTCACCCAGGCTGGGCGTCTGCGCGGCCGTGATGCCGGCCCGGACCAGGCGCGGCGAGTACACCGCGCCCTCGCGGACGGCGAGCTGGCCGCCGGTCGCGGCCGGCTCCCGCAGGACGCCGTCCAGCAGGGCCACCAGCGCGGCATCCGGGTCGTCGTCGACGTCCGCGAGGACGATGCGGCCCGGGTGCTCCGACTGCGCCGAACGCAGCAGACCCCACACCGCCGCACCGGCCAGGTCGGTCACCCGGTCGTCGTCGCCGATCGACACCGCGCCCCGGGTCACCACCACGAGCCGCGAGTCCGCCAGGGCGTCCGCCGCGAGCCAGGACCGCACCGTCGCCAGCACGTCCGAGGTCACCGCCCGGACCGACTCCGGCGTCTGCGCCGCAGACCCGAGCGCGGGGAACACCGGCAGCAGCAGCGTCCGGGGGACGGACTCCTCCCCCGCGACCGTCGCCACGTCGGCGTACGTGGGCATTCCTACCGGTGCCGGCAGCTCCAGGCCGCCGGTCACCAGCGCCCATCCGGAAAGCTCCCCGGCGGGCGCGGCCTCCACGGCCGGCCACCGCAGCTCGAACAGCGACCGCGAGGCCACGCCCGGCGCGGCCACGCCGGTCAGCTCCCGCAGGACGAGGGAGTCCATCGACACGACCGGCGCGCCCACCTCGTCGTACGCGGCCAGCCGCAGCCCGGAGCCGTCGCGGGTCAGGCGTACCCGCAGCGCCCCCGCTCCCGAGGCGTGCACCTGCACGCCCTCGAACGCGAACGGCACCCGTGGCCCGCCCGACTCCTCGCCGCCCAGCAGCAGCCCGATCGGGTGCAGGGCGGCGTCCAGCAGCGCCGGGTGCACGCCGAACCCGGCGCTCTCCGTGGCGGCGGCCTCCGGCAGGGCCACCTCGGCGAACAGTTCGTCGCGGCCGACCCAGGCGCGCTGGAGTCCCTGGAAGACCGGCCCGTACGCCAGGCCGTGCTCCGCCAGCGTCGCGTACCACCCCGCGAGGTCCACCTCCGACGTCGGGGCGGGGGGCCAGGTGATCGTGTCGGGCTCGTCGGCGGTGGACGCCTCCAGCACACCCTCCGCGTGCCGGGTCCAGCCCGCCTCGGGGTCGTCGTCGGGGCGGGAGTAGACGGCGACGGGACGCTGCGGCGACTCCGACGTGGACACCCGCACCTGAATGCGTACGCCGCCGGATTCGGGGAGCACCAGCGGGGCGGCCATGGTCAGCTCCCGCAGCCGGGAGAGGCCCACCTCGTCGCCGGCCCGTACGGCCAGCTCGACCAGGGCGGTGCCGGGTACGAGCGTCAGCCCGGAGACCGTGTGGTCGGCCAGCCACGGGTGCGTGGCCAGGGAGAGCCGGCCCGTCAGCACCATCTCGTCGTCGCCGGCCAGGTCCACCGTCGCGCCGAGCAGCGGGTGCCCGGTGCGGCCGAGCCCGGCCCCGAATACGTCGCCCGTACGCGCCCGGCCGGCGGTGGGCCAGTAGCGCTGGTGCTGGAAGGCGTACGTGGGCAGGTCGACGCGGCGCGCGCCGGTGTCGGCGAACCACTGCGTCCAGGTCACCGGCACGCCGTGTACGTGCAACTCGGCCAGGGCGTGCAGCAGCGCGTGCGCCTCCGGACGGTCCCGGCGCTGCACCGCGACGGCCAGCACGGCGTCGTCGTCGGGCAGCACGTCGGCGGTCATCGCGGTCAGGACGCTCTGCGGCCCGACCTCCAGGAACGTGTCGATACCGGCGGTCCTCAGGGCGGTGATCCCGTCGGCGAAGCGCACGGCGTCGCGGACGTGCCGCACCCAGTACTCCGGGGTGCGGATCTCGTCGCCGGCCAGGGCCCCGGTCACGTTCGACACGACCGGCAGCAGCGGCGTGGCAAAGGTGAGGCCGTGCAGGACCGCCCGGAACTCGTCGAGCATCGGCTCCATCAGCGGGCTGTGGAACGCGTGGCTCACCGTCAGGCGGCGCGTGCGCACGCCCCGATCGCGCCAGTGCCGCTCCACCTCGTCGAGGGCCTCGACGGCACCGGACACCACCACTGCGGTGGGTCCGTTGACCGCGGCGATGCCCGCCCGGTCGGCGAGCCCGGCGATCGACTCGACCACCGCAGCCTCGTCGGCGGCCACGGCCAGCATGCCGCCGCCCGTGGGCAGCGCCTGCATCAACCGGCCCCGCGCGGCCACGAGGACGCACGCGTCGGCCAGGGACAACACGCCCGCGACATGCGCCGCCGTGACCTCGCCGATCGAATGCCCAGCGAGCATGTCGGGCACGACCCCGAACGACTCCACCAGCCGGAACAGCGCCACCTCGACCGCGAACAACCCGGCCTGCGTGAACACCGTCTGATCCAGCAGCCCCGCCTCGGCCGAACCCGCCGACGCGAACAGCACCTCCCGCAGCGGGCGCGGCAACAGCGGGTCGAGGTGCGCACACACCTCGTCCAGCGCGGCGGCGAACACCGGGAACCCGGCCGACAACTCCCGGCCCATGCCGGCGCGCTGCGCGCCCTGACCGGAGAAGAGCAGCGCGAGCTGGCCGCGCTGGCCGGTGGCGCCGGAGACGACCGTACCGGTGGGGTCGCCGTCGGCGAGGGCGGTCAACGCCGCGACCAGGTCGTCCCGGTCGGCGGCGGTGACGACCGCCCGGTGTTCCAGCGCGGGCCGGGTGGTGACGGAGGACCAGGCCACGTCCAGCGGACGCGGGGCCTCGCCGGCGGTCAGCCAGCGCGCCCACCGGCCCGCCTGCGCCGACAGCGCGGCGGCGTCGCGGGCCGACAGCAGCACCGGCACGACCGGCGGCACGTCGCGGGCGACGATCTCGCCCTCGATCGTCTCGGCGGGCGGCTGCTCGATGATCACGTGCGCGTTCGTGCCGGAGATCCCGAACGACGACACCGCCGCCCGACGCGGCCGGTCCACGGCCGGCCACGGGGTGGGCTCGGTGGCCAGGGCCACCGCCCCCGCCGACCAGTCGACATGCGGCGACGCCTCGTCCACATGCAACGTCGCCGGCACCAGACCGTGCCGCATCGCCATGACCATCTTGATCACACCGGCCACACCGGCCGCGGCCTGCGTGTGCCCGATGTTCGACTTCACCGACCCCAACAGCAACGGCCGATCCTGCGGACGCTCCTGCCCGTACGTCGCCAGCAGAGCCTGCGCCTCGATCGGGTCACCCAGCGTGGTGCCGGTGCCGTGCGCCTCCACGGCGTCCACGTCGGCGGTGGTGAGCCGCGCGTTCGCGAGGGCCTGCCGGATCACCCGCTGCTGCGACGGACCGTTCGGGGCGGTCAGCCCGTTCGACGCGCCGTCCTGGTTCACGGCCGTGCCACGTACCACCGCCAGCACGCGGTGCCCGTTGCGCCGCGCGTCCGACAGCCGCTCCACGAGCAGCACGCCGACGCCCTCGGACCAGCCGGTGCCGTCGGCGGACGCCGCGAACGACTTGCAGCGGCCGTCGGCCGACAGGCCGCGCTGACGGGAGAACTCGATGAACGTCCCCGGCGTCGCCATCACCGTCACACCACCGGCCAACGCCAGGTCGCACTCGCCGGAACGCAACGCCTGCGCGGCGAGGTGCAGCGCGACGAGGCTGGAAGAACAGGCGGTGTCGACGGTGACCGCCGGGCCCTCGAGCCCGAAGGTGTAGGCGACCCGGCCGGACAGCACGCTGCCCGACGTGCCCGTGCCGACGAAACCCTCGGCGTCCGGCGGCAGGTCCATCAGGCGGGAGGCGTAGTCGTGGTACATGACACCGGCGAACACACCCGTCCGGCTGCCCCGCAACCGCTGCGGGTCCAGCCCCGCCGACTCGAACGACTCCCACGACGCCTCCAGCAGCAACCGCTGCTGCGGATCCATCGCCAGGGCCTCGCGCGGCGAGATCCCGAAGAAGCCCGGGTCGAACTCCGCCGCCCCGTACAGGAAACCACCATGGCGCGTGTACGACGTACCGCTGTGCTCCGGGTCCGGGTCGAACAGGCTCTCCAGGTCCCAGCCGCGATCGGTGGGGAACTCCGAGATCCCGTCGCCGCCGCCGGCCAGCAACGCCCACAGCTGGTCCGGACTATCGACGCCACCGGGGTAGCGGCAGGCCATGCCCACGATCGCGATCGGCTCGTCGGTGCCGGCGGTGAGCACCGCCGTCTGGCGGGCGGTGATCTGCCCGGAGACCTGCTCGTGCAGGTGGTCGGCGAGCACGGCCGGGGTCGGATAGTCGAAGACCAGCGTCGAGGCCAGCCGCAGCCCCGTGGCCGCGTTCAACCGGTTACGCAGGTCCACCGCCGTCAGCGAGTCGAAGCCCAACTCCCGGAACGCCCGGTCCGCCGGCACCGACTCCGCACCACCGTGCCCCAGCACCTGCGCCACCAGACCCCGTACCAGCACGTCGATCTGGGCGCGCGCCTCGTCGGGCGCCAGGCCCGCGAGCTGGTTGGCCCAGTCGCCGCTCCGCGCGGCCCGTCGCCGGGCCGCCGTCGACCCGATCAGGGTACGCAGCACGGCCGGCACCGGGCCGGCGCCGAGCGCTGCGCGCATCGCCGGTACGTCGATCACGGCCGGCACCAACGCCGGCCGCTCCGCCACCAGGGCGGCGTCGAACAGCTCCAACCCGATCTCGGCGCTCATCGGCGTCAGACCCGCCCGCGCGGAACGCGCCCGGTCCGCCGCCTCGATCGAGGCGGCCATGCCTGCCGTGTCCCACATCCCCCACGCCAGACTCACCGCAGGCAACCCGAGCTGCCGCCGGTGGACCGCAAGCCCGTCGAGGAAGGCGTTGCCCGCCGCGTACGCAGACTGACCCGGCGAACCCAGCACACCAGCAACCGACGAGAACACCACGAACAGGTCCAGCGCGAGCGACGCCGTCGCCTCATGCAGGAACCAACCCGCCGACACCTTCGGCGCCAACACCCCCGCCAACCGCTCCGCCGTCAGCCCCTCCACCACACCGTCATCCAACACACCAGCCGTGTGCACCACACCCGCCAGCCGACCCCCGGCAACGACCTCCGCCACCAGACCGAACACCTGGTCCCGGTCCGTCACGTCACAGGCAACGACCCGCACCGACGCACCCAGCGCCGACAGCCGCTCCGACAACTCGCCCGCACCCGCGGCCTCCGGGCCGCGCCGCGACACCAGCACGAGAGACCGCACGCCGTGCACCGACACCAGGTGCTCCGCGACCAACGCCCCGAGCGCACCCGTACCACCGGTCACCAGCACCGCACCGTCACCCACGACCGGCGTCTCCACCGACGTCGGGGCGACCGCGCGCACCAGGCGCGGCACGAACACCGCGCCCGCACGCACCGCGACCTGACCGCCGTGCGTCGACGGCTCGTCGGCCACCGTGGTCAGCACACCCAGCAGCCCGGCATCCACGTCACCGTCCACGTCCGCCAGCACGATGCGACCCGGGTGCTCCGACTGCGCCGACCGCAGCAGACCCCACACCGCCGTACCGGCCAGGTCCGACACCCGGTCGTCCGCCGCCACCGACACCGCACCCCGCGTCACCACCACGAGCCGCGACTCCGCCAGCGCATCGGCTGCCAGCCAGGACCGGACGGTCGCCAGCACCTCCGAGGTCGCCGCGCGTACCGCGTCGGGGACGGCGCTCTCCGGCGCGTCGAGCGGCAGCAGCAGCGCCCTCGGTGCGACCGTCCGGCCGGCGTCGACCGCCGCGACGAGCGCCTCGACGTCGCCGTACGCCGGCAGGTCGGCGGTTGCCGGCGAGCCGACCAGCGCCCACCCGGAGAGGTCCCCGGTGGCGGCGATCTCCTCGGCCTGCCAGGTGAGTTCGAACATCGCGCGGGCCGCCGCGCCCGCCGCGGTCACGCCGGTCAGCTCGCGCAGGGCGAGGGAGTCGACCGAGACCACGGCCGCGCCCGACTCGTCGCACGCGACCAGACGCACCGCCGAGCCCGTACGCGACAGCCGCACCCGCAGCACCCGCGCGCCCGAGGCATACACCTGCACACCCTCGAACGCGAACGGCACCCGCGGCCCACCCGAACCCTCCGCACCCACCAGCAGCCCGATCGGATGCAGCGCCGCATCCAGCAGCGCCGGGTGCACACCGAAGCGCGCCGCCTCCGTCGCCACCTCGTCCGGCAACGCCACCTCGGCGAACACCTCGTCGCCGCCCGTCCACACCCGGCGCAGCCCCCGGAACACCGGCCCGTACGCCAGGCCGCGCTCCGCCAGGGCCGGATACCAGCCCGCCACGTCCACCTCGGACGCACCGACCGGCGGCCACTCCCCCACGCCCGGCTCATCGGCCGACACCGGCTCCAGCACACCCTCCGCATGCCGCACCCAGTCAGCCTCCGGATCACCCTCGGACTGCGAGTGCACCGCCACGACCCGGGTGCCGGTCTCGTCGGCCGCGCCGACGCGCACCTGCACCCGCACCGCACCGGACTCCGGCAGCACCAGCGGCGCGGCCACGGTCAGCTCCCGCACCCGCGACGCGCCCACCTCGTCGCCCGCCCGGACCGCCAACTCCACCAGAGCGGCACCGGGAACGACCACCACACCGGACACGACGTGGTCGGCGAGCCACGCGTGCGTCGACGTCGACAGGCTGCCGGTCAGCACCACCATGTCCTCGCCGGCCACGGAGACCGCCGCGCCGAGCAGCGGGTGCCCGGCCGCGCCGAGGCCGGCACCGGAGACGTCGGCGGTACGCGCCTGGCCCGCGCCGAGCCAGTACCGCTGGTGCTGGAAGGCGTACGTCGGCAGGTCGACCCGGGCGGCGCCGGCGTCGGTGAACCACTGCGTCCAGGTCACCGGGACGCCGTGGACGTGCAGGTCGGCGAGGGCGTGCAGGAGTGCCTGCGGGGCGGGCCGGTCCCGGCGCTGGACGGCCACCGCCAGCGCGTCATCGGCGAGCAGGTCGGCGTTCATCGCGGTCAGGACGCTCTGCGGGCCGATCTCCAGGAAGGTGTCAACCCCGGTGGCCCGCAGGGCGGCGATGCCGTCGGCGTAGCGCACGGCCTCCCGCACGTGCCGCACCCAGTACTCGGCGCGGGTGATCTCCTGCGGGTCGGCGAGCGCCCCGGTCAGGTTCGACACCACCGGCAGCAGCGGCGCCCGGAACGTCAGCCCCGCCAGGACGGCGCGGAACTCATCGAGCATCGGTGCCACCAGCGGGCTGTGGAACGCGTGGCTGACGGTGAGCCGGCGCGTACGCACACCTCGGTCCCGCCAGACCCGCTCCACCTCGTCCAGGGCCTCGACGGCACCGGAGACGACGACGGCGGTGGGCCCGTTGACGGCCGCGATACCGAGGCGGTCGGTCATCCCGGCGAGAGACTCCGCCACCGCAGCCTCGTCGGCGGCCACGGCCAGCATGCCGCCGCCCGAGGGCAACGCCTGCATCAACCGACCCCGCGCGGCCACGAGGACGCACGCGTCGGCCAGGGACAACACCCCGGCCACGTACGCCGCCGTCACCTCACCGATCGAATGACCAGCCACCACGTCGGGCACGACCCCGAACGACTCCACCAGACGGAGCAGCGCCACCTCGACCGCGAACAACCCGGCCTGCGTGAACACCGTCTGATCCAGCAACTCCGCCTCGGCGGAACCCGACGACGCGAACAGCACCTCCCGCAACGGACGCGGCAGCAACGGATCGAGCTGCGCACACACCTCGTCCAGCGCGGTCGCGAACACGGGGAACAGGGCGGACAGCTCCCGGCCCATCCCGGCGCGCTGCGCGCCCTGGCCGGAGAAGAGCACGGCCAGCTGCGTACGCGTCGCGCCCGTGCCGGTGACCAGGGTGGCGGCCGGCTCACCGGCGGCGAGGGCGCGCAGCCCGGCCAGCAGTTCGTCCCGGTCCGTCGCGGTGACCACCGCGCGGTGCTCCAGCACGGCCCGGCTGACTGTCGACGACCAGCCGACGTCGGCGGGGCGCAGTTTCTCGTCGTCGGCGATCCAGCGGGCCCAGCGGTCGGCCTGCGCCGCGACGGCGGCCTCGGAGCGGGCCGAGAGCAGCACGGGGGTCGGCAGCGACCCGGCCGCGGGCGTCGGCGCGTGCTCGCCCCGGGTGGGCTCCGCTTCGGCGGGGGGCTGCTCGATGATCACGTGCGCGTTCGTGCCGCTGACGCCGAACGACGAGATCGCGGCGCGACGGGGCCGGCCCGCCGCAGGCCAGTCGCGGGCCTCGGTGAGCAGGGAGACCGCCCCGGAGCTCCACTCGATGTGCGGGGACGGCTCGTCGACGTGCAGCGTCGACGGCAGCACCCCGTGCCGCATCGCCATGATCATCTTGATGATGCCGGCTGCCCCGGCGGCGGCCTGGGTGTGGCCGATGTTCGACTTGATCGAGCCCAGCCAGAGCGGCCGGTCGGCGGGCCGGTCCTGCCCGTACGTGGCCAGCAGGGCCTGCGCCTCGATCGGGTCGCCCAGGGTCGTGCCGGTGCCGTGCGCCTCGACGGCGTCCACGTCGGCGGTGGTGAGCCGGGCGTTCGCGAGGGCCTGCCGGATGACCCGCTGCTGCGACGGGCCGTTGGGGGCCGTCAGCCCGTTCGACGCGCCGTCCTGGTTCACGGCGCTGCCCCGTACCACCGCCAGGATCCGCCGGCCCTCCCGCTGCGCGTCGGAGAGTCGTTGCACGAGCAGCACGCCGACGCCCTCGGACCAACCCGTACCATCCGCCGACGCCGCGAACGACTTACACCGGCCGTCCTGCGACAGGCCCCGCTGGCGGGAGAACTCGATGAACGTCCCCGGCGTCGCCATGACGGTCACGCCACCGGCCAGGGCGAGATCGCACTCGCCGCCGCGCAGCGCCTGCACCGCGAGATGCAACGCCACCAGCGACGACGAGCACGCCGTGTCGACAGTGACCGCCGGGCCTTCGAGGCCGAACGTGTACGCGACCCGGCCGGACAGCACGCTGCCGGAGGTGCCGGTGCCGAGGTAGCCGCCCACGCCCTCGGGCAGGTCCTGCACGCCGGAGGCGTAGTCGTGGTACATGAGCCCGGCGAAGACGCCGGTCCGGCTGCCACGTAGCCGCGACGGGTCGAGGCCGGCCGACTCGAACGTCTCCCAGGACGCCTCCAGCAGCAGTCGCTGCTGCGGGTCCATGGCGATCGCCTCGCGCGGCGAGATGCCGAAGAAGTCCGGGTCGAACTCGGCGGCCCCGTACAGGAAGCCACCGTGGCGGGTGTACGACGTCCCGGGGTTGTCCGGGTCGGGGTGGAAGAGCCGGTCGAGGTCCCAGCCCCGGTCGGTGGGGAACTCGCCGATACCGTCGGCGCCGGCGGCGACCAGGTCCCACAGCTGCTGCGGGTTCGTCACGCCGCCCGGGTAGCGGCAGGCCATGCCCACGATGGCGATCGGCTCGTCGACGTTTGTCGCCCGCACGGCCCGCTGCTGCTCGGCGACCTGGCCGGACAGCTGCTCGTACAGGTGCTCCGACAGGGCAGCGGGGGTCGGGTAGTCGAAGACGAGCGTCGACGTGAGCCGCAGTCCGCTCGCGCTGTTGATCCGGTTGCGCAGCTCGACGGCGGTCAGCGAGTCGAAGCCCAGTTCCCGGAACGCCCGGTCCGCCGGCACCGCCTCGGCGCCGCCGTGGCCGAGCACCTGCGCGATCATTCCGCGCACCAGCAGCGCCACCTGCGTACGCGCCTCCTGCGGGTCGAGGCCGGCCAGCCGGTCGGCCCACGTGCCGGTGCCGGAGCGGCGACGCTTCGCGGCCGGTCCCACCAGGCCCCGCAGCATCACCGGCACCCGGCCGGCGGCGGTCCGTGCCCGCATGGCGGGCAGGTCGACAACGGCCGGCACCAGCGCCGCGCCGCCGTGGGTCAGGGCGGCGTCCCACAGCCCGAGCCCGACCGGGGCGGTCATCGGGACCAGACCGGCCCGGGTCACCCGCGCCCGGTCGGTGTCATTGATCGACGCGGCCATGCCGTCGGTGTCCCACATGCCCCACGCGAGGCTGACGGCGGGCAGCCCGCGCTGCGCCCGCAGCACGGCGAGGGCGTCCAGGAAGGCGTTGCCGGCCGCGTACGCGGCCTGGCCGGGAGAGCCGAGCACCCCGGCGACGGAGGAGAAGAGCACGAACAGGTCGAGGTCCAGCTCGGCGGTCGCCTCGTGCAGCCACCAGCCCGCCGTGACCTTCGGGGCCAGCACGTCCGCCAGCCGGTCGGCGGTGATCCCGCTGACGATGCCGTCGTCGAGGACGCCGGCGGTGTGGACCACCCCGGCCAGGCGGTCGTCGGCGGTGATGGACCGGACCAGCTCGCCGACGCGCTCGCGGTCGGTCACGTCCGTGGCGACTACGCGGGCGGTCGCGCCCAGCGCGGCCAGCCGCCGCACCAGCTCGTCGGCTCCGGGGGCCGCCGGGCCCTGCCGGGACGCCAGCACCAGCGAACGCACGCCGTAGGCGGTGACGAGGTGTTCGGACACCAGGGCGCCCAGCGATCCGGTGCCGCCGGTGACGAGGACGGTTCCCCCGTCGAGGGTCGCCGGAGTCCGCGCGGCGCCCGTGGCGCGGACCAGCCGCGGCAGGTACGCCGTTCCCAAACGCACCGCGACCTGCCCGCCGAGGGCGGGGTCATCGGCGGCTGCGGCGAGCAGGGCCAGCAGGTCGGCGTCCAGGTCGGCGCCGGGTTCCAGGTCGGCCAGCACGAGCCGGCCGGGGTGCTCCGACTGGGCCGAGCGCAGCAGGCCCCAGACCGCCGCCCCCGCCAGGTCGCTGACGCGGTCGTCGGCGCCGGTGGCCACGGCGCCGCGGGTCACGACGACCAGCCTCGAGTCCGCCAGCGGCTCGGCCGCCAGCCACGCCTGCACCGCGCCGAGGACGTCCGTCGTGACGGAGCGCACCGCGTCGGGCACGTCCGTCCCGGAGGTCGCCGGGGTGACGGGTAGCAGCAGCGCCGCCGGGGCGGTGCCGTCCGTCGCCGCCGTGGTCAGAGCGGCGACGTCGGCGTACGCCGGGAGCTGCGGCGCGCCGTCGAGCGGGCGGTCACCGAGCACGGCCCAGCCGTACGCGCCGTCGGGCGCGGCGATCTGCTCGGGCTGCCAGGAGACCTCGAACAGGGATCGGTACGCCTCGTCCGGCGCGGCCGCCAGGCCGGTCATCTCGCGCAGTGCCAGCGAGTCCACCGACACCACGGGCACGCCCGTCTCGTCGGCGGCGACCAGCCGCACCGAGTTGCCGGAGGCGGTGAGGCGGACCCGGAGCGTCCGGGCGCCGACGGCGTGGACCTGCACACCCTCGAACGCGAACGGCACCTGGGGCCCGCCGCCCGACTGGTCGGCGGGCAGCAGCCCGACGGGGTGCAGGGCGGCGTCCAGCAACGCCGGGTGCACCCCGAAGCCCGCCGGGTCACCGGTGACCTCGTCGGGGAGGGCGACCTCGGCGAACACCTCGCCGTCGGCGGTCCACGCCCGGCGCAGGCCCCGGAAGACCGGCCCGTACGCGAGCCCGTGCTCGGCGACCGTCGCGTACCAGCCGGTGACGTCCACCTCGGACGCGCCGGGTGGCGGCCAGGCGCCCAGGGTGGGCTCGTCGGCAGTGGGGGCGCCGACGAGGCCGTCGGCGTGCCGGGTCCAGCCCGACTCGGAGTCGTCCTCGGGCTGGGAGTGCACGGTCACCGAGCGGCTGCCGGTCCCGTCGACGGGACCGACCCGGACCTGGACCCGTACCCCGCCGCCGGTGGCGGGCAGCACGAGCGGGGCGAGCACTGTCAGCTCGCGGACGCGGGACGCGCCGACCTCGTCGCCCGCCCGGACGACGAGGTCCACCAGCGCGGTGCCCGGCACCACCACGGCGCCGGAGACGATGTGGTCGGCGAGCCACGGGTGCGTCGACACCGACAGCCGGCCGGTCAGCACCACCATGTCCTCGCCGGCGACCGACACCGCCGCGCCGAGCAGCGGGTGCCGCGCCACGCCGAGGCCGGCCCCGGAGACGTCGGCGGACTGGCCGGTGGGCGGCAGCCAGTACCGCTGGTGCTGGAAGGCGTACGTGGGCAGGTCGACGCGCCGTGCACCGGTCTCGGTGAACCACTGCGTCCAGGTCACCGGCACGCCGTGCACGTGCAGTTCGGCGAGCGCGTGCAGCAGCGCCTGCGGGGCGGGACGGTCCCGACGCTGGACGGCCACCGCCAGCACGGCCTCGTCGTCGAGCAGCAGGTCGGCGTTCATGGCGGTCAGGACGCTCTGCGGCCCGACCTCCAGGAAGGTGTCCACACCCGCAGCCCGCAGAGCGGTGATCCCGTCGGCGTAGCGCACAGCCTCGCGCACGTGCCGCACCCAATACTCCGGCGTGCAGATCTCATCGCCGGCCAGGGCGCCGGTCACGTTCGACACGACCGGCAACAACGGCGCCGCAAACGCCAACCCACCCAGAACCGCACGGAACTCATCAAGCATCGGATCCATCAACGGACTGTGGAACGCGTGGCTGACGGTGAGCCGACGGGTACGCACACCCCGATCCCGCCAGGCCCGCTCCACCTCGTCCAACGCGTCAACGGCACCCGACACCACCACGGCGCCGGGGCCGTTGACAGCGGCGATGCCGGCGCGGTCGGTCAGCCCGGTGAGCGACTCCGCCACGGCCGCCTCGTCGGCGGCCACCGCCAGCATCCCGCCACCGGTCGGCAGCGCCTGCATCAACCGGCCCCGCGCCGCGACGAGGGCGCACGCGTCCGCCAGGGACAACACACCCGCGACATGCGCCGCCGTCACCTCACCGATCGAGTGACCGGCCAGCATGTCGGGGACGATCCCGAACGACTCCACGAGGCGGAACAACGCCACCTCGACCGCGAACAGCCCGGCCTGCGTGAACACCGTCTGGTCGAGCAGCCCCGCCTCGGCGGAACCCTCCGACGCGAACAGCACCTCCCTGAGCGGACGCGGCAACAACGGATCGAGGTGCGCACACACCTCGTCCAGCGCGGCGGCAAACACCGGGAAGACCCCGGACAACTCCCGGCCCATCCCCGCACGCTGCGCACCCTGACCCGAGAACAGCAGCGCCAGCTGGCCGCGCTGGCCGCCCGGGCCGGTGAGCACGCCGGCCGAGACCTCGCCCGCCGACACGGCTTCGAGGCCCGCCAGCAGTTCGTCCCGGCTCGCCCCGGACACGACGGCCCGGTGCTCCAGTACGGAGCGCGACGCCACCGACGACCACGCCACGTCGAGCGGGCGCGGGGCCCCGGTGCCGCCGAGCCACTGCGCCCAGCGGCCGGCCTGCGCCGACAGCCCGGCCGCGTCGCGGGCCGACAGCAGCAGCGGCAGCACCGCCGGCACCCGGGACGGCTCGTCACCGGTGACCGGCTCGTCGCCGTCGGCCGGCTCGTCCGCGTCGGTCGGCGTGGGCGGCTGCTCCAGGATCAGGTGCACGTTCGTACCGCTGATGCCGAACGACGACACGGCGGCCCGGCGGGGCCGGTCCACCGCCGGCCAGGGGCGCGCCTCGGTGAGCAGGGAGACCGCGCCGGCGGACCAGTCCACGTGGGGGGTCGGCTCGTCGAGGTGCAGGGTCCGTGGGAGCAGGCCGTACCGCATCGCCTGCACCATTTTGATCATGCCGGCGACGCCGGCGGCGGCCTGGCTGTGGCCGATGTTCGACTTGATCGAGCCGAGCAGCAGCGGCTGGTCGGCGGGGCGGCCCTGGCCGTACGTGGCCAGCAGGGCCTGCGCCTCGATCGGGTCGCCGAGGACGGTGCCGGTGCCGTGCGCCTCGACGGCGTCCACGTCGGCCGTGGTCAGCCGGGCGTTCGCGAGGGCCTGCCGGATCACCCGCTGCTGGGCGGGGCCGTTGGGGGCGGTGAGACCGTTGGACGCGCCGTCCTGGTTGACGGCGCTGCCGGCGAGCACGGCGAGCACCTGGCGGCCCTGCCGCCGGGCGTCGGAGAGCCGCTGGACGAGCAGCACGCCGACGCCCTCCGACCAGCCGGTGCCGTCGGCGTCGGCGGCGAAGGACTTGCAGCGCCCGTCCGGGGCGAGGCCGCCCTGGCGGGAGAACTCGACGAAGGCGCCGGGCGTCACCATGACGGTGACGCCGCCTGCCAGCGCCATGTCGCATTCGCCGCCGCGCAGCGCCTGGGCGGCCAGGTGCACAGCCACCAGCGAGGACGAGCAGGCGGTGTCGACCGTCACCGCCGGGCCCTCCAGCCCGAAGGTGTACGACACCCGGCCCGAGATGACGCTGTGCGCGCCGCCGGTGAGCTGGTAGCCGGCCAGCTCGGCCGGGGTGTCGGTGGTGCCGTAGCCCGACGGGGAGGCGCCCACGAAGACGCCGGTACGGCTGCCACGCAGCTCCTCCGGGTCGATGCCGGCCTGCTCCATGGCCTCCCAGGACGCCTCCAGCAGCAGCCGCTGCTGCGGGTCCATGGCGACGGCCTCGCGCGGCGAGATGCCGAAGAAGCCCGGGTCGAATGTGGTGGCGCCGTCGACGAAGCCGCCCTCGCGGGTGTGTGAGACGGGTTGCCCGTCGGCGTCGACGGCCAGCAGCCGGCCCATGTCCCAGTGGCGGTCGTCGGGGAAGCCGCTGATGCCGTCGCTCCCGGTGGCGACCAGCTCCCACAGGTCGTCCGGGTTGGCCACGCCGCCCGGGTAGCGGCAGCTCATGCCGACGATGACGATCGGGTCGTCGTCGACCGGCCCGGCGGGGCCCCAGGCGGTGACGGTCTCGACCTCGTGCAGGCGCAGCGTCGCCGACAGGTGGTCGGCGAGGGCGGCCGGGTTCGGGTAGTCGAAGACCAGGGTGGTGGGCAGGGTGAGGCCGGTGGCGGCGCCGAGCCGGTTGCGCAGCTCGACGGCGGTCAGCGAGTCGAAGCCGAGTTCCTTGAACGCCCGGTTGGCCTTGACCAGTTCGGTGCCGGAGTGGCCGAGCACGGCGGCGGTGTGCGTGCGTACGAGCTCGGTCAGGTGGCGGCCCTGCTCGGCGCGGGGCAGCGTCAGCAGGTGCTGCCGCAGCCCGCCGCCGACGGTGCCCTCCGGTTCCGCGTCGACCACGCGCAGGGCGTCGCGCGCCTCGGCGATGTCGTCGAGCAGGGGGCGGGCACGGGCGGCGGCGAACGCCGGGGTGAACAGGGACCAGTCGACGTCCGCCACGGTCACCGCCGGCCCGGCCCGGCCGACGGCGCTGCGCAGCGCGTACACGGCCTGGGCCGGCGACATGGGGCTGAGGCCGCGGCGGGCCAGCAGTTCCTGCCCCTCGCCGCTGGCCATGCCGCCGTCGGCCCAGGGGCCCCACGCCACGGCGGTGGCGGTCAGGCCGCGGGCGCGGCGCCGCTCGGCGAGGGCGTCGAGGAAGGCGTTGCCGGCGGCGTACGCGGCCTGGCCGCCGCTGCCCCAGATGCCGGCGATCGAGGAGAACAGCACGAACGCGTCGAGCGGTCGGTCGCCCAGCAGCTCGTCCAGGTGCACGGCGCCGGCGATCTTGCCGTCGAGCACCCCGGCCAGGCCGGCGAGGTCGGTGTCGACGAGCATGTTCAGCTGGCCCACCCCGGCGGCGTGCACCACCGCGGTCAGGGGCGCCGGGTCGGCGTCGACGTCGCGCAGCAGCGCCTCGACGCGGGCGCGGTCGGCCATGTCGGCGGCGACCAGGCTCACCCGGGCGCCGAGCGCGCTCAGTTCGTCGCGCAGCTCGGCCGCCCCGGGGGCGTGCTCGCCGCGGCGGCTGGTCAGCACGAGGTGCTCGGCGCCGTTGGCCGCCGCCCAGCGGGCCACGTGCGCGCCGAGCGCCCCGGTGCCGCCGGTGACGAGGACGGTGCCGGACGGCTGCCAGCGGTCGACGGTGCCGACGGCCGCCGGCGTGGCGCGCACCAGGCGCCGCACGAAGACGCCAGAGGGCCGCACGGCAACCTGGTCCTCGTGGCCGCCCCCGGTCAGGACGCCCACCGCGTGGCCCCAGTCGCCGCGCCCGGGCGCGTCCGGCAGGTCGACCAAACCGCCCCAGAGCTGCGGGTGTTCCAGCCCGGCGACCCGGGCCAGGCCCCACAGCCCGCCCTGGGCGACGCTGCGCACCGGGTCGGTGTCGCCGGTGCCGACAGCGCCCCGCGTGAGCATCCACAGTGGTGCCGCGACGTCGGCGGCGTGCAGGGCCTGCACCAGCGTCATCGTGGCGGCCGTGCCGAGCGGCACCGCCGGCTGGCCGGGGTGGGGTCGCTCCAGCAGGCCCAGCAGGGAGACGATCCCGGTGAACGGGGTGTCCCCCACGGGGCCGGCCAGCCGCGACGTCACCTGGTCGCGCTCGGCGAGCGGGTCCACCGCCAGCCGGAACACCTCGCCGCCGGCGGCGCTCAGCGCCCCCGCGAGCGCCCCGGCCCACTCGGTCGTGGCGGCGTCGTCGGCGGGCTCCACGAGCAGCCAGCGTCCCGGCGGGGTGAGCGGTGCGGGGACGGTGGTCCGCTTCCACACCACCCGGTACGACCAGCCGTCGACGACGGCGTCCCGCAGCCGCGCCTTGCGCCAGGACGACAGGACCGGCAGGGCCGGGGCCAGGACGCCCGCCCCGTCGGTGCCGAACTGCGCGGCGAGGGCCGCCATGTCGGAGCGCTCGACGGCCGACCAGAACTCGACGTCCACCACGTCCGGGCTGACCGGGCCGGTGGCCGAGGCCGGCATCTGCTCGGGCCAGTAGCGCTGCCGCTGGAACGCGTACGTGGGCAGGGCCACCGGGGTCGCTCCGGTGCCGGCGTAGAGGGCCGCCCAGTCGACGGGTGTTCCGTTGACGTGCAGTTCGGAGAGGCCGGCGAGCAGGGTCCGCGCCTCGGGGCGGTCGGCGCGCAGGGCGGGTACGGCGACGACCGGGGTGTCGTCGTCGGCGTCCGCCGGCTCCCGCCCGCTCAGCACGTCCCGGGTCATGGCGGTCAGGACGCTGCGCGGGCCGATCTCCAGGAACGTGTCCACCCCGGCGGCGCGCAGCGCGGCGACCCCGTCGGCGAAACGCACAGCCTCCCGCACGTGCCGCACCCAGTAGTCGGGACTACGGATCTCGTCGACGTCAGCCAGCGCACCGGTCACGTTCGACACGACCGGCAACGCCGGCGCCTCGAACGTCAACCCGTCCAGGACCACCCGGAACTCATCCAGCATCGGCTCCATCAACGGACTGTGGAACGCATGACTCACCGACAACCGGCGCGTACGCACACCCCGCCCACGCCAGACCCGCTCCACCTCGTCGAGCGCCTCCACCGCACCGGAGACCACCACCGACGTCGGCCCGTTGACAGCCGCGACCCCCACACCGGTCGAGCCGTCCAGCGTCGCCAGCACATCGGCCTCAGCCGCCGCAACGGCCAACATCCCACCACCGGCCGGCAACGCCTGCATCAACCGGCCCCGCGCCGCCACCAACACACACGCATCCGCCAGCGACAACACCCGCGCCACGTGCGCGGCCGTGACCTCGCCGATCGAATGACCGCCGACCAGGTCGGGGGCGACGCCGAATGACTCCACCAGGCGGAACAACGCCACCTCGACCGCGAACAGCCCCGCCTGCGTGAACACCGTCCGGTCCAGCAGCTCCGCCTCGGCGGAACCCTCGGGTGCGAACAGCACCTCCTTGAGCGGGCGCGGCAACAGCGCGTCGAGCTGTGCGCACACCTCGTCCAGCGCGGCGGCGAAGACCGGGAACTCCGCGTACAACTCCCGGCCCATGCCGGCACGCTGCGCGCCCTGACCGGAGAAGAGCACCGCGAGCGGACCCCGGTCGGCGGCCTGCCCGGCGACCAGCGCGCCGGACGGCTGCCCGGCGGCCAGGGCGCGCAGCCCGGCCAGCAGCTCCTCGCGGTCGGTGGCGGTGAGCACCGCGCGGTGCTCCAGCGCGGAGCGCGACACGACCGACGACCAGCCGACGTCCACGGTGCGGAGGGCCTCGTCGTCCTCCAGCCACCGGGTCCAGCGGCCCGCCTGCGCGCTGAGCGCTGCCTCGGACCGGGCGGAGAGCAGCACGGGCACCGCCGGCAGGGCGACGGTGGGTGCCGGCCCGGTGTCGGCGGGCTCGGCGGCGTCCGGGGTCGGTGGCTCCTCGATGATGGTGTGCGCGTTCGTGCCGGAGATGCCGAACGACGACACCGCCGCCCGGCGGGGACGGTCGGTCGCCGGCCACGGCGTCGCCTCGGTCACCAGCGACACCTCGCCGGCCGACCAGTCCACCTTCGGCGTCGGCTCGTCGACGTGCAGGGTGGACGGCACGAGCCCGTGCCGCATCGCCATCACCATCTTGATCACACCGGCCACGCCGGCGGCCGACTGGCTGTGGCCGATGTTCGACTTGATCGAGCCGAGCAGCAGCGGCCGGTCGGCGGGGCGGCCCTGGCCGTACGTGGCCAGCAGGGCCTGCGCCTCGATCGGGTCGCCGAGGACGGTGCCGGTGCCGTGCGCCTCGACGGCGTCCACGTCGGCCGTGGTCAGCCGGGCGTTCGCGAGGGCCTGCCGGATCACCCGCTGCTGGGCGGGGCCGTTGGGGGCGGTGAGACCGTTGGACGCGCCGTCCTGGTTGACGGCGCTGCCGCGGATCACGGCGAGGACCGGGTGCCCCTTGCGCTGCGCGTCCGACAGCCGCTCCACCAGCAGGATGCCGACGCCCTCGGACCAGCCGGTGCCGTCGGCGGCGGCGGCGAACGACTTGCACCGGCCGTCGGGGGCGAGCCCCCGCTGCCGGGAGAAGCCCACGAACGGCCCAGGGGTGGCCATGACGCACACGCCGCCGGCCAGGGCCAGGTCGAAGTCGCCCTGCCGCAGCGCCTGGCACGCCAGGTGCAGGGCGACCAGCGACGACGAGCAGGCGGTGTCCACGGTGACCGCGGGGCCCTCCAGGCCGAGGGCGTACGCGATCCGCCCGGAGACGACGCTGGTGGCCGTACCGGTCAGCAGGTAGCCCTCGTCGGCGCCCTCGGCCTCGCTCTGCGGGCCCATGCCGTAGCCGTTGGCGGCGGTGCCGACGAAGACGCCAACCTTCTGCCCCCGCATCGAGGCGGGCGCGACGCCGGCGTGCTCGAACGCCTCCCACGACGTCTCCAGCAGCAGCCGCTGCTGGGGGTCCATCGCCACGGCCTCGCGCGGCGAGATGCCGAAGAACTCCGCGTCGAAGTCGGCCGCGTCGTAGAGGAAGCCGCCCTCGCGGGTGGTGGAGCGGCCGGCCCGGTCGGCGTCCGGGTCGTACAGGTTGTCCAGGTCCCAGCCCCGGTCCGTCGGGAAGCCACCGATCGCGTCGCCGCCGGAGGCCACCAGGTCCCAGAGCTGCTCGGGGCTGGCGACGCCACCCGGATAGCGGCAGGACATCGCGACGATCGCGATCGGCTCCCTGGCGGCGGCGGTCAGCTGCTGGTTGAGCTGACGGAGGCGGCCCGTCTCCTTGAGCGACGCGCGAAGCGCCTCGACGACCTTGTCTGCGGACGTAGACATCATGAGCTCCGTACTGGGGACAACGGTCAGGAATCGGTTCCGTCAAGCGCCAGCCTGACGAGGGCGTCGGTGTCGAGGTCGTCGAGGTCCAGGTCCTCGTCGGTGGACTCGTCACCGTCGTCGCCGTCGGTGTCGGCGAGGTTGAGCAGCAGGTCCAGCAGCCCGGCCTCACGGAGGCGGGCCAGCGGGATCGCCGCGAGCGTCTGCCGGACGGCCGCCTCCGCCGGGTCGCCGTCGTCCGCCTGCGCCGCCTCGGGCAGCAGGCCGTCGAGCAGGTTCTCGGCGAGCACGGCCGGGTTCGGGTAGTCGAAGACGAGGGTCGCGGGCAGCGACAGGCCGGTGACGCCGGTCAGTCGGTTGCGCAGCTCGACCGCCGTCAGCGAGTCGAATCCGAGCTCCTTGAACGCCCGCTGCGGCTTGACCCGGTCCGTTCCCGCATGGCCGAGCACGGCCGAGGCGTGGGTACGGACCAGGTCGACCAGGTGCCGGACGCGCTCGGGGCGGGGCAGGGTTAGCAGGTGCTCCCGCAGGGCGTTGGCGGCACCGCCGGGCTGCTGCTCCCCGGCGTGGGCGTGCAGCGCCTCCCGGGCCTCGGCGATGTCGTCGAGCAGCGGCCGGGGGCGGGCCGAGGCGTACGCCGGGGCGAAGACCGCCCAGTCGACGTCCGCCACGGTCAGCGCCGCCCTGGGCAGGCCGGCGGCGTACCGCATGGCGTGCACGGCGTCGGCCGGCGCCATGGCGGTCAGGCCGCGCCGGGCCAGCATCTGCCGGGCTTCGCCGGTGGCCATGCCGCCGTCGGCCCACGGTCCCCAGGCCACGGACGTCGCCGCCAGGCCCCGGCCGCGCCGCTGCTCGGCGAGCGCGTCGAGGAAGGCGTTGCCGGCGGCGTACGCGGACTGCCCGCCGCTGCCCCACACCCCGGCGATGGAGGAGAAGAGCACGAACGCGTCCAGCGGCCGGTCGCCGAGCAGGGCGTCCAGGTGCAGCGCGCCGGCCACCTTGCCGTCGAGCACGCCCGCGAACGCGGCCAGGTCGGTGTCGGCGATCAGCCCGGACTCGCCGGCGCCCGCCGCGTGCACCACGGCCGTCAGCGGCGCCGGATCCTCGTCGAGGCGGGCCAGCAGCTCCGCCACCTGGTCGCGATCGGCGACGTCGCAGGCCACGACCGACGCCCGTACGCCCTGGGCAATCAGCTCCTCGCGCAGCTCCACGGCCCCCGGGGCGTCCCCGCCGCGGCGGCTGGTCAGCACGACGTGCTCCGCCCCGTCGGCCGCCGCCCAGCGGGCCACGTGCGCGCCCAGCGCGCCCGTGCCGCCGGTGACCAGCACGGTGCCGGACGGCCGCCACCGCTGCGCCGTGTCGGGGGCGGCGGGCGCCGAGCGGACCAGGCGACGGACGAACACCCCGGAGGGGCGTACGGCAAGCTGGTCCTCGTCGCCGGCGCCGGTCACCACCCGCGCCAGCCGGTCCCAGGCCGTCGCGTCGGCCTGCTCGGGCAGATCCACCAGTCCGCCCCACAGGTGGGGGTGTTCCAGGCCCGCCACGAGCCCCAGGCCCCAGAGCCCGCTCTGGACGGCAGCGTGCACGGTGTCCCCGTCGCCGGTGCTGACCGCGCCCTGCGTCAGGCACCACAGCCGGGTCGTCGCCCCGGTGTCGTGCAGCGCCTGGAGCAGCAGCAGCGTGGCGGCCGTCCCGACCGGCACGGCCGGGTGGGCGGGGTGCGGCTGGTCGCGGAGGCCGAGCAGGGAGAGCACGCCGGTGACGGGACCGTCGGCCAGCGCGTCGCCCAGCCGCCGGGCGAGGCCCGCCCGGTCGGTGTCGGCCGGGTCGACGGTGAGCCGGACCACGGCGGCGCCGACCTCGGCGAGGGCCTTGGTGACCGCTTCCGCCCGGGTGCCGTCCGCCAGGTCGTCCTGCGCCGTCACGAGCAGCCACGCGCCGGGCCGCGCCGGGCCGGCGGTGATGTCGGCGCGCTTCCATCCGACGCGGTACGACCATGCGTCCAGGACGGCCCGCTGCGTGCGCGCCCGGTGCCAGGTCGACAGGACCGGCAGGGCCGGGGTGAGGGCGTCCAGGGCGGCGCCGTCGTCGCCGAACTGGGCGGCGAGGGCGCTCAGGTCGCCGCGTTCGACGGCCTTCCAGAAGTCGGCGTCACCGCCGTCGGTCGCCGTCTGCCGCGGCCGGTTCGCCGGCTCGGGCCAGTACCGCTCCCGCTGGAAGGCGTACGTGGGCAGGTCGACCCGCCGCGCGCCGGTCTCGGCGAACCACTGCGTCCAGGTCACCGGCACGCCGTGCACGTGCAACTCGGCCAGGGCGTGCACCAACGCCTGCACCTCCGGACGGTCCCGACGCTGCACGGCCACCGCCAGCACGGCCTCGTCATCGGGCAGCAGGTCGGCGTTCATGGCGGTCAGGACGCTCTGCGGGCCGATCTCCAGGAAGGTGTCAACCCCGGCAGCCCGCAGGGCGGCGATGCCGTCGGCGTAGCGCACGGCCTCCCGCACGTGCCGCACCCAATACTCCGGCGTGCAGATCTCATCGCCGGCCAGGGCACCGGTCACGTTCGACACGACCGGCAACAACGGCGCCGCAAACGCCAACCCACCCACAACCGCACGGAACTCATCGAGCATCGGCGCCATCAACGGACTGTGGAATGCGTGACTCACCACCAGCCGACGCGTCCGCACACCCCGATCCCGCCAGACCCGCTCCACCTCGTCCAGGGCCTCGACGGCACCCGACACCACCACAGCAGCAGGCCCGTTGACCGCCGCGACACCAACCCGGTCGGTCAGCCCGACGATCGACTCCGCCACCGCCGCCTCGTCGGCGGCCACCGCCAGCATCCCGCCACCGGTCGGCAGCGCCTGCATCAACCGACCCCGCGCCGCCACGAGGACGCACGCGTCCGCCAGAGACAACACCCCGGCCACATGCGCCGCCGTCACCTCACCGATCGAATGACCGGCCACCACATCGGGAACAACCCCGAACGACTCCACCAGGCGGAACAACGCCACCTCGACCGCGAACAACCCGGCCTGCGTGAACACCGTCTGGTCCAGCAGCTCCGCCTCGGCGGAACCCTCCGACGCGAACAGCACCTCCCTGAGCGGACGCGGCAACAACGGATCCAGGTGCCCACACACCTCGTCCAGCGCGGCGGCAAACACCGGGAACAGAGCGGACAACTCCCGACCCATCCCCGCACGCTGCGCACCCTGACCCGAGAACAGCAGCGCCATCTGGCCGCGCGCGGCGGCAGAACCGGTCACGACAGCCCCCGACGGCTCGCCGGCCGCCACTGCCGCGAGACCCGCCAGCAGCTCGTCCCGGCTCGCCCCGGACACCACCGCCCGGTGCTCCAACGCCGACCGCGACGCCACCGACGACCAGGCCACATCCACGCCGCGTCGGGCCTCGTCGACGGCGAGCCACCGCGCCCACCGGCCCGCCTGCCCGGCGAGTGCCGCCTCCGAGCGCGCCGACAGCAGCACCGGCACCACCGGCACCTCGCGGACGACAACCTCCCCCTCAACCACCTCGGCAGGCGGCTGCTCGATGATCACGTGCGCGTTCGTGCCGGAAATCCCGAACGACGACACCCCCGCCCGACGCGGCCGACCCACCCGCGGCCACGGCACCGCCTCGGTCGCCAGGGCAACCGCCCCCGCCGACCAGTCCACATGCGGAGACACCTCATCCACATGCAACGTCGCCGGCACCAGACCATGCCGCATCGCCAACACCATCTTGATCACACCAGCCACACCCGCAGCCGCCTGCGCATGCCCGATGTTCGACTTCACCGACCCCAACAACAGCGGCCGATCCTGCGGACGCTCCCGCCCGTACGTCGCCAACAACGCCTGCGCCTCAATCGGGTCACCCAAAGTCGTACCCGTACCGTGCGCCTCCACCACATCCACATCGGCGGTGGTGAGCCGCGCGTTCGCCAGCGCCTGACGGATCACCCGCTGCTGCGACGGACCGTTCGGCGCCGTCAGCCCGTTCGACGCACCATCCTGATTCACCGCCGTGCCCCGCACCACCGCCAGGATCCGCCGGCCCTCCCGCTGCGCGTCCGACAGCCGTTGCACCAGCAGCACACCCACACCCTCGGACCAACCCGTACCGTCGGCCGACGCCGCGAACGACTTGCAGCGACCGTCCTGCGACAGACCCCGCTGCCGCGAGAACTCCACGAACGTCCCCGGCGTCGCCATCACCGTCACACCACCGGCCAACGCCAAATCACACTCACCACTGCGCAGCGCCTGCACCGCGAGATGCAACGCCACCAGCGACGACGAGCACGCCGTGTCGACAGTGACCGCCGGGCCCTCCAAGCCGAACGTGTACGCCACCCGGCCGGACAGCACGCTGCCCGAGTTGCCGGTGCCGATGTAGCCCTCGACTTCGGGCGTCTCCATGAGCCGCGTCGCGTAGTCGTGGTAGATGACGCCCGCGAAGACGCCGGTCCGGCTGCCCCGCAGGCCGGACGGGTCCAGGCCCGCCGACTCGAACGTCTCCCAGGACGCCTCCAGCAGCAACCGGTGCTGCGGGTCCATGGCGAGGGCCTCGCGCGGCGAGACACCGAAGAAACCGGGGTCGAACTCTGCCGCGCCGTACAGGAAACCGCCGTGGCGGGTGTACGAGGTGCCGGCGTGGTCGGGGTCCGGGTCGTACAGCGTGTCCAGGTCCCAGCCCCGGTCGGCCGGGAACTCCCCGATGCCCTCCCCACCGGTGCTGACCAGCTTCCACAGCTCGTCGGGAGACTCCGCCCCGCCGGGGTAGCGGCAGGCCATGCCGACGATCGCGATCGCCTCGTCGGCGTCGCCGGTCGCCGCCTCGTCGGTCGTGACGGTGCCGGGCCGGGTGCCGGCGAGTTCCGCGTACACGTGGGCCGCCAGGACCTGCGGGGACGGGTGGTCGAACACCAGGGTCGAGGTGAGGCGCAGGCCGGTCGCGCCGTTCACCCGGTTGCGCAGCTCGACGGCGGTCAGCGAGTCGAAGCCCAGGTCCTTGAACGCCCGGTCGGCCGGCACCGCCTCGGCGCCGCCGTGCCCGAGAACCTGCGCGACCAGGCCCCGGATCAGCTGGTCGACCTGCGCGAGGCCGTCCTCTGCGCTGAGGCCGGTGAGGCGGTCGGCCCAGCCGCCGGGGGCGCCCTGGCCGGCGCGGCGGCGGGTCGTCGCCACGTCGACCAGGTTGCGCAGCATCGGCGGTACGACCGCGCCGGCTGCTGCCGCCCGCAGCGCGGGTACGTCGATCGCGGCCGGCACCAGCGCCGCCCGCTGTGCCCCCACGGCGGCGTCGAAGAGTTCCAGGCCGGTGCGGGCGTTCATCGGTCGGAGTCCGGCGCGTGCCGTACGGGCCCGGTCGTTGCCGCCGATCGACGCGGCCATGCCGGGGGTGTCCCACATGCCCCACGCCAGGCTGACCGCAGGCAACCCGAGCTGCCGCCGGTACACCGCCAACCCGTCCAGGAACGCGTTACCCGCCGCGTACGCCGACTGACCCGGCGAACCCAGCACACCAGCAACCGACGAGAACACCACGAACAGGTCCAGCGCGAGCGACGCCGTCGCCTCATGCAGGAACCAACCCGCTGACACCTTCGGCGCCAACACCCTTGCCAGACGCTCCTCGGTGACCCGCTCGATCACCCCGTCATCCAGCACACCGGCGGTGTGCACCACACCCGCCAGCCGACCCCCGGCGGCGACCTCGGCCACCAGCGCGCCGACCTGGTCCCGGTCGGTCACGTCACAGGCAACGACCCGCACCGACGCGCCCAGCGCCGACAACCGCTCCGACAACTCACCCGCGCCCGCGGCCTCCGGACCACGCCGCGACACCAGCACCAGCGACCGCACACCATGCGCCGACACCAGGTGCTCCGCGACCAACGCGCCCAGCGCGCCCGTACCGCCGGTCACCAGCACCGCACCGTCACCCACGACCGGCGTCTCCACTGACGCCGGGGCGACCGCGCGCACCAGACGCGGCACGAACACCGCGCCCGCACGCAACGCGACCTGACCGCCGGCCGGGTCCGCGGCGAAGCGGGCCAGGACGCCCAGCGTGCCGGGGTTGATCGCGTCGTCGACGTCGGCCAGGACGATGCGACCGGGGTGCTCGGACTGCGCGGAGCGCAGCAGGCCCCACACGGCCGCGGCGGCCAGGTCGCTCACCCGGTCCCCGTCGCGGACGGCCAGCGCGCCCCGGGTCACCACCACGAGCTTCGAGTCGGCCAGCGCGTCGACGGCCAGCCACTCCTGCACCAGGCCCAGCACGTCGGCGGTGACAGTGCGTACGGCCTCCGCCGGGTCGCCGTCGTCGGCGGGCGACGCGGCCGGCGTGAAGAGCAGCAGGCGCGGCGGGGCGATGCCGGCGTCGATGGCGGCGCGCAGCTGCCGGATCGTCTCGGCGGAGGGGCCACCGGGGACGCCCGGCAGGGCCGGCCCGCCCAGCACCGCCCAGCCCGACGCGTCGTCGACCGGGTCGGCCTCCTCGACCTGCCAGGCCACCTCGAACAGGGAGCGCGACGCCGCGTTCGGGGCGGCCACCCCGGTCAGCTCCCGCAGGACGAGGGAGTCCACCGTCACCACCGGCGCGCCCGCCTCGTCGCGGGCGGTCAGCCGCACCGCGGAGCCGTCGCGGGTCAACCGCACCCGCAGCAGCCTCGCGCCGGAGGCGTGCACCTGTACGCCCTCGAAGGCGAAGGGCACGCGCGGCCCGCCCGTCTCCTCGGCGCCGGGCAGCAGCCCGATCGGGTGCAGGGCGGCGTCCAGCAGCGCCGGGTGCACGCCGAAGCGAGCCGCCTCCGCCGCCGCGTCGTCCGGCAGGACCACCTCGGCGAAGACGTCGTCCTCGCCGGTCCACACCCGGCGCAGCCCCTGGAACGCCGGCCCGTACGACAGGCCGTGTTCAAGGAGCGCCGGGTACCAGCCGGTCAGGTCCACCTCGGTGGCGCCGGCGGGCGGCCAGGCGGTCGGCTGCGGTTCGTCGGCCGTGGCCGGTTCCAGCACGCCCTCCGCGTGCCGGGTCCAGCCCGCCTCGGGGTCGTCGTCGGGGCGGGAGTAGACGGCGACGGGGCGCTGCAGCGAATCCGACGCGGACACCCGCACCTGGATCCGTATGGCGCCGGACTCGGGGAGCACCAGCGGCACGAGCACCGTCAGGTCCCGCAGCCGCGGCAGGTCCGCCTCGTCGCCGGCGCGGACGGCAAGCTCCACGAGGGCCGTGCCCGGGACCAGCGGCACGCCGGAGACGACGTGGTCGGCCAGCCAGGGGTGGGTGGTCGGGGAGATCCGGCCGGTCAGCACGATCTCGTCGTCGCCGGCCAGGTCCACGGCCGCGCCGAGCAGACCGTGCTCGGCCACGCCGAGGCCGGCGCCGCTGACGTCGCCGGCGCGCAGCCGGCCCACGGCCGGCCAGAAGCGCTGCCGCTGGAACGGGTACGTCGGCAGGTCGACCGGGCGGGTTCCGGCCGGCAGGAGGGCGGTCCAGGTGACCGGCGTGCCGTGCGCGTACAGCTCCGCAAGCGCGTGGACCAGCGACGCCGGCTCGGGTCGGCCGGGGCGCAGGGTCGCCACGACCGCCGCCGCGTCGTCGTCCGGCAGGCAGGCGCCCACCATGCCGGCGAGCACCGCGTCGGGGCCCAGTTCGAGGAAGGTACGGACGTTGCGCTCGCGCAGGCTCGCGACCCCGTCGGCGAAGCGGACGGTCTCGCGTACGTGGCGGACCCAGTAGTCGGGGGTGCCGATCTCGTCGGGGTCGGCGACCTGCCCGGTCAGGTTCGACACGATCGGCAGGACGGGCCAGTGGAACGTCAGCCCGTCGAGCGTCTGCCGGAACTCGGCAAGCATCGGCTCCATGAGCGGGCTGTGGAACGCGTGGCTGACGGTGAGCCGGCGCGTACGCACACCCCGGTCCTTCCAGGCCCGCTCCACCTCGTCGAGGGCCTCGGCGGCGCCGGAGACCACCACGGCGGTGGGGCCGTTGACGGCGGCGACGCCGACCCGGTCGGCGAGCGGAACGATCGACTCGGCCACCGCGTCCTCGTCGGCGGCCACGGCGAGCATGCCGCCGCCGGCCGGCAACGCCTGCATGAGCCGACCCCGCGCCGCGACCAGCGCACACGCGTCGGCCAGGCTGAACAGGCCGGCCACGTGCGCTGCCGCGATCTCGCCGACGGAGTGCCCGGCCACCAGGTCCGGCACCACACCGAACGACTCCACCAGGCGGAACAACGCCACCTCGACCGCGAACAGCCCCGCCTGCGTGAACATTGTCTGATCCAGCAACCCAGCCCCGGCGGAACCCTCCGACGCGAACAGCACCTCCTTGAGCGGACGCGGCAACAACGGATCCAGGTGACCGCACACCTCGTCCAGCGCGGCGGCGAACACCGGGAACGCCCCGTACAACCCACGACCCATGCCGGCGCGCTGCGCGCCCTGGCCGGAGAAGAGGACGGCGGTGCGGCCGCTGCGGGCGATCCCCCGCACGACGGCGGCCGAGGGCTCGTCGTCGGCCAGCGCACCGAGGGCGGCGAGCAGCCCGGCGCGGTCGGCGGGCAGCAGCACGGCGCGGTGCTCGAAGGCGCTGCGGGCGGTGACGAGGGCCCGGCCCACGTCGGCGATGGTCAGGTCCGGCTCGCCGTCGACGAGGGTCCGCAGACGGCGCGCCTGCTCGTGCAGGGCGGCCTCGTCGCGGGCCGACAGGACGCAGGCGACGAGGTCACCCGGGACGCCCGTGGCGGGGGCGGCCTGCGCCGGGGCGGGCTCGGGGGCCTGCTCGACGATGGTGTGCGCGTTGGTGCCGCTGATGCCGAACGACGACACCGCCGCGCGGCGGGGCCGGTCGACGGCGGGCCACGGCCGGGCCTCGGTGAGCAGCGCGACCGATCCGGCCGTCCAGTCGATGTGCGGGGACGGCTTCTCGGCGTGCAGGGTCGGCGGCAGCACGCCGTGCCGCATCGCCAGCACCATCTTGATCACACCGGCGACGCCGGCCGCCGCCTGGGCGTGGCCGATGTTCGACTTGACCGACCCCAGCCACAGCGGACGGTCCTGCGGTCGGCCCTGCCCGTACGTGGCCAGCAGCGCCTGCGCCTCGATCGGGTCGCCGAGGGCGGTGCCGGTGCCGTGCGCCTCGACGGCGTCCACGTCGGTGGTGGCGAGCCGGGCGTTGGCGAGCGCCTGCCGGATCACCCGCTGCTGGGCGGGGCCGTTCGGCGCGGTCAGACCGCTGCTGGCGCCGTCCTGGTTGACGGCGCTGCCGCGCACGACGGCGAGCACGCGGTGACCGTTGCGCTGCGCGTCGGAGAGGCGCTCCAGCAGGAGCATGCCGACGCCCTCGGCGAAACCGGTGCCGTCGGCGCCGGCGCCGAACGCCTTGCACCGCCCGTCGGGCGACAGGCCGCGCTGCCGGGAGAACTCGGTGAGCATGCCGGGGGTGGACATGACGCTCACCCCGCCGGCGAGGGCGAGGCGGCACTCGTCCTGCCGCAGCGCCTGGGTGGCCAGGTGCAGCGCCACCAGCGACGACGAGCAGGCGGTGTCGACGGTGACGGCAGGGCCCTCCAGGCCGAACAGGTACGAGATGCGGCCGGAGGCGACGCTGCCGGCGCTGCCGTTGCCGACGTGGCCGTCCAGTTCGTCGGTGCCGCCGGCGGCCTGGGAGGCGTAGTCGTGGTAGATCAGGCCGACGTAGACGCCGGTGCTGCTGCCCCGCGCCGAGTGGGGGTCGATCCCGGCCCGCTCGAAGGCCTCCCAGGAGGTCTCCAGCAGCAGCCGCTGCTGTGGGTCCATCGCCAGGGCCTCGCGGGGCGAGATCCCGAAGAAGGCGGCGTCGAACTGGGCGGCGTCGTGGAGGAAGCCACCCTGCCGTGGTACGGCGCCCGGGTCCTGGCCGTCGGCGCGCAGGTCGTCGAGGTTCCAGCCCCGGTCGGTGGGGAAGGGCGAGATGACGTCGGCGCCGGCGGTGACCACACCCCAGAGCTGCTCGGGGGTCTGCACGTCGCCGGGGAACCGGCAGGCCATGCCGATGATGGCGATCGGTTCGTCGAGGGCGGCGGCGGTGCCGACCGCGGCGGGCCGGTCCACGACTGCCGCGCCGCCGAGCTCCCGGTCCAGGAACTCGGCGAGCACCACCGGCGTCGGGTAGTCGAACGCCACGGTGGCGGGCAGCCGCAGGCCGGTAGCGGCGGAGAGCCGGTTGCGCAGCTCCACCGAGGTGAGCGAGTCGAAGCCCAGCTCCTTGAAGGCGCGCTGGGCGTCGACGGTCTCCGCCGAGCGGTGCCCGAGCACTGCCGCCACGCCGGCGGCCACCAGGTCGAGCAGGTGGGAGCGCCGCTCCGCCGGGCCGAGCGTCGCCAGCCGGTCGCGTACGGAGGCGGTGTCCGCGAGGCCGCGACCCACCGCGCGCCGGGCCGGGCCTCCCGCACGGACCACGTCCCGCAGCAGGCTGGGCACGTTCTGGCCGGTCGCCCGCGACGCCGGCGGCAGGTTCATGAGGACGAGGTGCGCCGCGCCGCGTTGTCGCGCCAGCTCGTACAGCGCCACGCCCTGCCGGTCGGTCAACGGGGCGCTGGTGGCGCGGATCGCCTTGCGGTGCTGGTTGCCGCCCAGGTGGGCGGTCATGGCGCTGCTGGTCGCCCACAGCCCCCAGGCGAGGCTGGTGGCGGGCAGCCCCTGCTCACGCCGGTGCCGGGCGAGGGCGTCGAGGAACGCGTTCGCGGCCGCGTAGTTGCCCTGCCCCGGCGAGCCGAGGGTGGCCGCCACCGACGAGAACAGCACGAACGCCGACAGGTCCAGGTGCGCGGTCGCCTCGTGCAACGCCCACCCGGCGTCCACCTTCGGCGCCAGCACCGCACGCAGGGCGGAATCGTCCAACGAACCGATGGTCGCGTCGGCGATCACGCCGGCGGTGTGCACCACGGCGGTCAGCGGGTGCGCCGGGTCCACCAGTTCCAGCAGCCGGGTCACCTGCGCGGGGTCGGTCACGTCGGCGGTGCCGGCGGTGACCCGGGCGCCCGCGCGGGTCAGCTCGTCGACCAGCTCCCGGTAGTGCTCGGGGCCACGGCGGGAGGCCAGCAGCAGGTGCCGGGCCTGGCCGGTGGCGACGAGGTGCCGGGCGAACACGCCGGCGAGGGCGCCGCCGGCGCCGGTGACGAGCACGGTGCCGTCCGGGTCGGCGGGGGCGGGCACCCGCAGGACGACCTTGCCGATGTGCCGGGCCTGGCTGATGTGGCGCAGCGCCTGCCGGGCCTGGCGCACGTCCCACGCCCGTAGCGGCAGCGGACGCAGCGCGCCGCGTGCGAACAGGTCGAGCAGCTCGGTGAGCATCTCCCCGATGCGCCGGTGCCCGGCCTCGTTGAGGTCGAACGCGCGGTAGGTTACGCCCGGGTGGTCGGCGGCGACGGTTTCGGCGTCGCGTACGTCGGCCTTGCCCATCTCCACGAACCGGCCACCGCGCGGCAGCAGCCGCAGCGACGCGTCCACGAACTCACCGGCGAGGGCGTCGAGCACCACGTCGACGCCGGCACCGCCGGTGGCCGCGCCGAAGGTCTGCTCGAACTCGGTGGTCCGCGACGACGCGATGCGTTCCTCGGCCACCCCGAGTTCCCGCAGCACGCCCCACTTGCCGGGGCTGGCGGTGGCGTAGACCGTCGCGCCCCAGTGCCGGGCGAGCTGGATGGCGGCCATGCCTACGCCACCGGCGCCGTTGTGGATCAGCACCGACTCGCCGGACCGCAGCCCGGCGAGGTCCCGCAGCGCGTAGTACGCGGTCAGGAACACCACCGGCACGGAGGCGGCCTGCGCGAACGACCAGCCGGCGGGGATCTTCGCCACGAGGTCGCGGGTGGCGATCACCTCGGGGGCGAAGGCCGGTTCGAACATGCCGAGCACGCGGTCGCCGGGGGCCAGGTCGGTCACGCCGGGGCCGACCTCGACCACGACGCCCGCGCCCTCGCTGCCCATCACGGCCGCCGGATCCGGGTACATACCCAGGCCGATCAGCACATCGCGGAAGTTCACGCCGGCCGCGCGCACCGCGATGCGCACCTGGCCCGCGTCCAGGGCGGCGGAGGTGGCGGGCACGATGCCGACGCCGTCGAGGGTGCCGGGGCTGACCGCCCCGACCCGCCACAGTCCGTCCGGCGGGACGAGTTCGTCGGCGGCCTGGCCGGCGGGCCGGCCCAGGCGGGGCGTGCGCACCTCGTTGCCGCGTACGGCCACCTGGCCGCCGGTCGGCGACGGGTCCTGGGCCACGGTGGCCAGCACGGCGAGGGTGGCCGGGGTGAGTTCCCCGTCGACGTCGGCGAGGACGATCCGCCCCGGGTGCTCCGACTGCGCCGAGCGCAGCAGGCCCCAGACCGCCGCGCCGGGCAGGTCCCGAACCGCGTCCGCCGGGGTGGCGGCCACCGCCGCGCGGGTCAGCACGACGAGCGTGGTGTCGGCCAGCGCCTCACTGTCCAGCCAGGAGTGCAGCACGGCCAGGACGCGGGCGGTGGCCGTACGGACTTCGTCGGGCAGGTCGCCCTCCGGGGTGCCGGCGGGCACGGGGACCACGAGCGCGCGGGGCGCCTCGACCGTACCGGCCGAGACCGCCGCGGTCAGCTCGCCGACGGTCGGGAACACCGGCGTGACGAGGTCCGCCGGGGCGGGTCCGTCGCCGAGCAGCACCCAGCCGGAGACGTCCCGCGCCGGGGTGACCGTCTCGGCCTGCCACGTCACCTCGAACATCGACCGCTCCGCGGCCTCCGCGCCGGTGGCGTCGGTCATCTCCCGCAGGGAGAGCGACTCGACTGACACCACGGGCACGCCGGACTCGTCCCCGGCCACCAGCCGCACGCGCGAGCCCGCCCGGGTCAGCCGCACCCGCAGCGTCCGGGCGCCGGAGGCGTGCACCTGTACGCCCTCGAACGCGAACGGCACGCGCGGTCCGCCGGAGCGCTCGGCCAGCAGCAGCCCGACGGGGTGCAGGGCGGCGTCCAGCAGCGCCGGGTGCACGGCGAAGCCGTCGGCGTCGCCGGCCGCCTCGTCCGGCAGGGTCACCTCGGCGTACGCCTCGTCGCCGGCGGTCCACAGCCGCCGCAGGCCCCGGAACGCCGGTCCGTAGGCCAGGCCGCGTTCCGCGAGCGCCGGGTACCAGCCGGCGAGGTCCACCTCGGTGCCTCCGGCCGGCGGCCAGGAGCCCAACGCCGGCTCGTCGGTGGCCTGCTCCAGCAGACCGTCGGCGTGCCGCGTCCAGGGGTCCTCGGGGTCGCCGTCGGGCTGCGAGTGCACCGCCACGCTCCGGGTTCCGGAGCCGTCGGCCGCGCCGACGCGCACCTGCACGCGGATCGCGCCCGGGTTCGGCAGCACCAGCGGCGCGGCGACGGTCAGTTCCCGCACCCGGGAGGTGCCGACCTCGTCGCCGGCGCGCACCGCGAGCTCGACGAGGGCCGTGCCCGGCAGCACCACGGCGCCGCCGACCACGTGGTCGGCGAGCCACGGGTGCGTGGACGCCGACAGCCGGCCGGTCAGCACGACCTCGTCGTCGCCGGCGAGGCGCACCGCCGCGCCGAGCAGCCCGTGCCCTGCCGCGCCCAGCCCCGCGCCCGACACGTCGCCGGTGGCGGAGCGGTCGAGCACCGGCCAGAACCGGTCCCGCTGGAAGGCGTACGTGGGCAGGTCGACAGGGGTGGCGCCGGAGCCGGCGAAGACGCGCGACCAGTCGACGGGGACGCCGGCGACGTGCAGCTCGCCGAGGTTGGCCAGTAGCTGACGCGGCCCGTGCCCGTCGCGGCGCAGCGAGCCCACCACCACGCCGCCGTCGGCCTTCCGGTCGAGCGCGTCCTGCACGGCGATCTTGAGTACGGGGTGCGGGCTGACCTCGACGAACGTCCGGAAGCCCTGCTCGATCAGCTGGTCCACGACCGGCGCGAGCCGGACCGGCTCCCGCAGGTTGCGGTACCAGTAGTCGGCGTCGAGCCCGGCGGTGTCGATCGGCTCGCCGGTGACTGTGGAGTGGAAGGGCACGGTGCTGGAGCGGGGGTCCACAGTGCCGAACCGGGCGATCACCTCGTCGCGGATCGGGTCGACGTGGCCGCTGTGCGCCGCGAAGTCGACGGCGATCTGCCGGGCGCGGACGTCGCGCTCGGCACAGTGCGCGAGCAGTTCGGCGACCGACGCCGAGTCGCCGGCGACCACTGTCACGGCGGCGCCGTTGAGGGCGGCGACGGAGAGGCTGCCCCGCCACGGCGCGATGAGCCGCTCGGTGTCGGCGGCCGGGAGCGGCACGGAGACCATGCCGCCGCGACCCGCGATCGACAGCAGGCCGTGGCTGCGCGCCACGACGAGCCGCGCGGCTTCGGCGAGGGTCAACGCGCCGGCGACGCAGGCCGCGGCGAGTTCCCCCTGCGAATGCCCGATGACGGCGGCCGGTTCGACGCCGCACGCGCGCCAGAGCTGCGCGAGGGACACCATGACGGAGAAGAGCGCGGGCTGGACCACGTCCACCCGGTCCAGGGGCGGCGCGCCGGGCGCCTGCCGCAGCACGTCCCCCAGGTTCCAGTCGACCAGCCGGGACAGCTCCTCGGCGCACTCGTCCATCCGCTGCCGGAAGACCGGCGAGGTCTCCATCAGGTCCAGCGCCATCGAAGTCCACTGGGAGCCCTGGCCGGGGAAGACGAAGACGACCTTCGACGCGGCGTCCACGCCCGCCGGGGAGGTGTCGCCGTCGGCGAGGGCGGCCAGCCGGGCGAGCGCGTCGTCCCGGCCGGTGGCCACGACGACCGCGCGGTACGGGTGGTGCGCCCGCTGGGTGGCCAGGGAGAAGCCGAGGTCCCGCGGGTCGAGGTCGGCGTCGCCGGCGAGCCGTTCGCCGAGGCGGGCAGCCTGCGCCCGGAGCGCGCGGGGGCTTCTGCCGGAGACCGGCAGGGGTACGGCGGCGGGCCCGACAAGGCCGGGAACGTGCCCCGCCGGCACGGGCGTCGGGGCCGGCTCGCCGGGCGCCTGCTCGATGACGGTGTGCGCGTTGGTGCCACTGATGCCGAACGACGACACGGCGGCCCGGCGGGGCCGGTCGACGGCGGGCCACGGCCGGGCCTCGGTGAGCAGGGCGACGGCTCCGGCACTCCAGTCGACATGGGGCGAGGGCTCGTCCACGTGCAGGGTCGGCGGCAGCACGCCGTGCCGCATCGCCAGCACCATCTTGATCACGCCGGCCACCCCGGCGGCCGCCTGGGAGTGGCCGATGTTCGACTTGATCGAGCCGAGCCAGAGCGGCTCGCCGGCGGCACGGTCCTGGCCGTAGGTGGCCAGCACCGCCTGCGCCTCGATCGGGTCGCCGAGGACGGTGCCGGTGCCGTGCGCCTCGACCGCGTCCACGTCGGCCGGGGCGAGCCGCGCGTTCTCCAGGGCCTGGCGGATGACCCGCTGCTGCGACGGGCCGTTCGGCGCGGTCAGCCCGTTGGACGCGCCGTCCTGGTTCACGGCGGAGCCGCGCAGCACGGCGAGCACCCGGTGCCCGTTGCGCCGGGCGTCGGAGAGGCGCTCCACGAGCAGCATGCCGACGCCCTCGGACCAGCCGGTGCCGTCCGCGCCGGCGGCGAACGCCTTGCACCGCCCGTCCGGGGCGAGGCCGCCCTGCCGGGAGAACTCGGAGAACATGCCGGGCTGCGCCATCAGCGCCACCCCGCCGGCCAGGGCCATGTCGCACTCGCCGCCGCGCAGCGCCTGGGCGGCGAGGTGCAGCGCCACCAGCGACGAGGAGCAGGCGGTGTCGACGGTGACCGCCGGGCCTTCGAGGCCGAACATGTAGGCGACCCGCCCGGAGGCGACGCTGCCCGCCGTGCCGGTCAGCAGGTGCCCCTCGAGGCCGTCCAGGTCGTCGCGTCCGCTGGTGGCGTAGCCGGATGAGGCGGCGCCGACGAAGACACCGGTGGCGGTGCCGCTGAGGGCGGCGGGGTCGATGCGGGCGTACTCGAAGCTCTCCCACGCGGTCTCCAGCAGCAGCCGCTGCTGCGGGTCCATGGCGAGGGCCTCACGGGGGCTGATGTTGAAGAAGCCGGCGTCGAAGTCGGCCGCGTCGTAGAGGAAGCCGCCCTGGTGGGTGACGGTGCCGCCGGCCTGGTCGCCGTCCGTGCCGTACAGCCGGTCGAGGTCCCAGCCGCGGTCGGCCGGGAACTCGCCGATGGCGTCGGCCCCGGAGGTGACGAGCTGCCACAGTTGCTCGGGGGTGGCGACGCCGCCGGGGTAGCGGCAGGCCATGCCGATGATGGCGATCGGCTCGTCGGCGTCGGCGGTGACGACCGTACGGACGGTGGCGCCGGCTCCCGTGGCCGGGCCGAGCTGCGCGAACAGGTGCTCGGCCAGCCGGGCCGGGGTGGGATGGTCGAAGGCCAGCGTGGCGGTCAGCCGCAGCCCGGTGGCCGCACCGAGGCGGTTGCGCAGTTCCACCGAGGTCAGCGAGTCGAAGCCCAGGTCCTTGAAGGCGCGGGCGGCGGGGACCGCCTGTGCCGAGGCGTGCCCCAGCACCGTGGCGGCCTGGCCGCAGACCAGGTCGACGAGCGCCTGCCGGGCGTCCGCCTCGGACAGGCCGTCGAGCCGCTCCCGCCACGACGCCCCGGCACTCGGCCGATCGGTGGCGGTGCGGCGCCGGCCGCCGCCGCGCAGCAGGTGCCGCATCAGCGGCGGTACGCCGCTCGCCTCGCCGGTGACGTGGAGGCGGGCCGCGACGAGCACCGGCCGGGCCGCCGGCAGGGCGGCGTCGAAGAGTTCGGCGCCCTCGGCCGGGGAGAGCCGGCTCATCCCGACGCGCCGCAGCCGCTGCTGGTCGTCGCCGTCGAGGTGGGCGGTCATCGTGCTGTCGGTGGCCCACATGCCCCAGGCGAGGCTGGTGGCGGGCAGCCCCTGCTGCCGGCGGTGCTGCGCGAGGGCGTCGAGGAACGCGTTCGCGGCCGCGTAGTTGCCCTGCCCCGGCGAGCCGAGGGTGGCCGCCACCGACGAGAACAGCACGAACGCCGACAGGTCCAGGTGCGCGGTCGCCTCGTGCAACGCCCACCCGGCGTCCACCTTCGGCGCCAGCACCGCACGCAGGGCGGAATCGTCCAACGAACCGATGGTCGCGTCGGCGATCACCCCGGCGGTGTGCACCACCGCCGTCAGCGGGTACGCCGGGTCGATCCCGGCGACCAGCTCGGTGACCTGCGCGGGGTCGCTGACGTCGACGGCCACGGCGGTGACGTCGGCGCCCGCGTCGGTCAGTTCCCGGACCAGGGTGGCGTACGCGTCGTCCCGGCCGGGTGCGCGGCGGGAGGCCAGCAGCAGGCGGCGGGCCTGGCCGGTGGCGACGAGGTGCCGCGCGAGCACGCCGGCCAGGGTTCCGGCCGCGCCGGTGAGCAGCACGGTGCCGTCGGGGTCGGCGGGCGCGGGGATGCGCAGCACCACCTTGCCGACGTGGCGGGCCTGGCTGACGTGCCGCAGCGCCTGCCGGGCCTGACGCACGTCCCACGCCCGTACGGGCAGCGGACGCAGCGCGCCCCGCGCGAAGAGGTCGAGGATCTCGGTGAGCATCTCGCCGATGCGGGTGCTGCCCGCCTCGTTCAGGTCGAACGCGCGGTACGCCACGCCCGGGTGGTCGGCGGCGACCGCCTCCGGGTCGCGTACGTCGGCCTTGCCCATCTCCACGAACCGGCCACCGCGCGGCAGCAGCCGCAGCGACGCGTCCACGAACTCACCGGCGAGGGCGTCGAGCACCACGTCGACGCCGGCACCGCCGGTGGCCGCGCCGAAGGTCTGCTCGAACTCGGTGGTCCGCGACGACGCGATCCGCTCCCCGGCCACCCCGAGTTCCCGCAGCACGCCCCACTTGCCGGGGCTCGCCGTCGCGTGGACGGTCGCGCCCCAGTGCCGGGCGAGCTGGATGGCGGCCATGCCGACGCCACCGGCGCCGTTGTGGATCAGCACCGACTCGCCGGACCGCAGCCCGGCGAGGTCCCGCAGCGCGTAGTACGCCGTCAGGAAGACCAGGGGGACGGACGCCGCCTGGGTGAAGGACCAGCCGGCGGGCATCTTGGCGATGCGCCGGCGATGGGCGACGGCCTGCGGGCTGAACCCGAGTTCGAACATGCCCATCACCCGGTCGCCGGGCGCCAGGTCGGTCACGCCGGGGCCGACCTCGACCACGACGCCCGCGCCCTCGCTGCCCATCACGGCCGCCGGATCCGGGTACATGCCCAGGCCGATCAGCACGTCGCGGAAGTTCACGCCGGCCGCGCGCACCGCGATGCGCACCTGGTCCTCGCCCAGCTCCGCGGGCGTGGCCGGCACCGGCGCGATCCCGTCCAGGGTGCCGCCGGTGACGGGGGCGAGGTGCCACGGGCCGGGCGGCGGCGTCAGCTCGTCGCCCACCGGTCGCGCCAGCCTCGGCACGAGGGTCCGCTCGCCGCGCACCGCGAGCTGGCCGCCGGAGACCGACGGGTCGACGGCGGCCCCGGCCAGCACGGCGAGGGTCGCGGGGGTCAGTTCGCCCTCGACGTCGGCGAGGACGATCCGCCCCGGGTGCTCCGACTGCGCCGAGCGCAGCAGGCCCCAGACGGCGGCGGCAGCGAGGTCGGTGACCTGGTCGTCGTCCCCGCTGGCCACCGCGCCCCGGGTCACCACCACGAGCTTCGTGTCGGCCAGCGGCTCGGCGGCGAGCCAGGACCGCAGCACGTCCAGCACACCGCTGGTGACCGCCCGCACGGCCTCCGGCACGGGGACGCCGGGAACGCCGGCGGGCACCGTCAGCAGCACCTGCCGGGCCGTGGCCCCGTCCGCCGCCAGGGTCGCCACGTCCGCGAAGACCGGCACCTCCGGCAGCGCGTCCGGTGCCGGCCGGCCCAGCACCGCCCACCCCGGAAGGTCGTCGACGCTCTCGATCTGCTCGGCCTGCCAGGTCACCTCGTACAGCGACCGGGCGGCACCGCCCCGGGTCGCCGTCGCGGTCATCTCCCGCAGCACCAGCGAGTCCACCGACACCACCGGCGCGCCCGAGCCGTCGCAGGCGACCAGCCGCACCCCGGAGCCGTCCCGGGTCAGCCGCACCCGCAGCGTCCGGGCGCCCGAGGCGTGCACCTGCACGCCCTCGAACGCGAACGGCACGCGCGGCCCGCCCGTGGCCTCGGCCTCGAGCAGCAGCGCCACCGGGTGCAGCGCGGCGTCCAGCAGCGCCGGGTGCACCCCGAACGCGCCCGCCTCGCCGGCCGCCCCGTCCGGCAGCGCCACCTCGGCGTACGCCCCACCGTCGGCCGTCCAGGCCCGCCGTACGCCCTGGAACACCGGCCCGTACGACAGGCCGTGCTCCGCCAGTGCCGGATACCAGCCGGTCAGGTCCACCTCGGTCGCGCCCGCCGGCGGCCACTCGCCGAGGCTCGGCTCGTCGGCCGACACCGGTTCGAGCAGGCCGTCGGCGTGCCGCACCCACTCGGTCTCGTCGTCCTCGGGCTGGGAGTACACGGACACCGTCCGCACGGCGGCTTCGTCGGCAGCGCCGACGCGCACCTGCACGCGTACCGCCCCGGACTCGGGCAGCACCAGCGGCGCCGCCACGGTCAGCTCCCGTACCCGCGACGCGCCCACCTCGTCGCCGGCGCGGACCGCCAGCTCCACCAGGGCGGTGCCCGGCACCACCACGTTGCCGCCGACCACGTGGTCGGCCAGCCACGGGTGCGTCGACGTCGACAGCCTGCCGGTCAGCACCACCTCGTCGTCGCCGGCGAGCCGCACCGCCGCGCCGAGCAGCGGGTGCCCCGCGACGCCGAGGCCGGCGCCCGACACGTCGCCGACCCGCCACGGCAGCACCTCGGGCCAGAACCGCTCCCGCTGGAAGGCGTACGTCGGCAGGCCGACCCGGGCGGCGCCGGTGTCGGCGAACCACTCCCGCCAGGACACCGGCAACCCGTGCACGTGCAGCTCGGCGAGGGCGTGCAGCAGCGCCTGCGCCTCGGGCCGGTCCCGGCGCTGGGCTGCGACGGCGAGCACGTCGTCGTCGGGCAGCACGTCGGTCGTCATCGCGGTCAGTACGCTCTGCGGGCCGACCTCCAGGAAGGTGTCGACCCCGGCGTCGCGCAGCGCGGCGAGCCCGTCGGCGTAGCGGACCGCCTCGCGGACGTGCCGTACCCAGTAGTCGGCGGTGCGGATCTCGTCGGCGTCGGCGAGCGCACCGGTCAGGTTCGACACGATCGGCAGCGTGGGGGCGGCGAGGTCCAGCCGCTCGACGATGCCGCGGAAGCGCTCCAGCACCGGCTCCATCAGCGGGCTGTGGAACGCGTGACTGACGGCCAACCGGCGGGTACGCACACCCCGGTCGCGCCAGACGCGGTCCACCTCGTCGAGGGCGTCGACGGCGCCGGAGACCACGACGGAGGTCGGGCCGTTGACGGCCGCGATGCCGACCCGGTCGGTCAGCCCGGCGATCGACTCCGTCACGGCCGCCTCGTCGGCGGCCACGGCGAGCATGCCGCCGCCGTCGGGCAGCGACTGCATGAGCCGGCCCCGCGCCGCCACCAGCAGGCAGGCGTCCTGGAGGGACAGCACCCCGGCCACGTGCGCGGCGGCGATCTCACCGATCGAGTGCCCGCCCACGAAGTCCGGCACCACGCCGAACGACTCCACGAGGCGGAACAGCGCCACCTCGACGGCGAAGAGCCCGGCCTGGGTGAACGCGGTCTGGTCCAGCAGCTCCGCCTCGGCGGAGCCCTCCGGCGCGAACAGCACCTCCTTGAGCGGGCGCGGCAGCACCCGGTCGAGATGCCCGCACGCCTCGTCGAGGGCGGCGGCGAAGACGGGGAACTCGGCGTACAGCTCGCGGCCCATGCCGGTGCGCTGCGCGCCCTGGCCGGAGAAGAGCACCGCCAGCGGACCGCGGTCCCCGGCCTGGCCCGTGACCACCGTGCCCGACGGCGCGCCCGCCGCCAGGGACTCCAGGCCCGCCAGCAGACCCGCACGGTCCCCGGCGAGCACCACCGCACGCCGGTCGAGCGTCGAGCGGGACACCACCGACGACCAGGCCACATCGAGCGGGCGCGGCTCCTCGTCGTCGCTGAGCCAACGGGCCAGCCGGTCCGCCTGCGCGGCTAGCGCGGCCGGCTGCGCGGCGGAGAGCAGCATGGGCACGACGGCGGGACGGCGGGACGGGGTGGCGTGGTCGCCGGCCGGGTCGGGGGCCGGCGCCTGCTCCAGGATCAGGTGGGCGTTCGTGCCGCTCATGCCGAAGGACGACACGCCCGCCCTGCGGACGTGCTCGCCGCCGGCCCACGGGCGCGCCTCGTCGAGCAGGGCCACGGCGCCGGTCGACCAGTCGACGTGCGGTGAGGGCCGGTCCACGTGCAGGGTGGGCGGCAGCACGCCGTGCCGCATCGCCATCACCATCTTGATGACGCCGCCGGCGCCGGCCGCGGCCTGCGGGTGGCCGATGTTCGACTTCAGCGAGCCCAGCCACAGCGGGCGGTCGGCGGTGCGGCCCTGCCCGTACGTGGCCAGCAGCGCCTGCGCCTCGATCGGGTCGCCGAGCCGGGTGCCCGTGCCGTGCGCCTCGACGGCGTCCACGTCGGACGGGCTGAGCCGGGCGTTCTCCAGCGCCTGCCGGATCACCCGCTGCTGCGCGGGGCCGTTGGGGGCGGTCAGCCCGCTGCTCGCGCCGTCCTGGTTGACGGCGCTGCCCCGGATCACCGCCAGGACGGGGTGCCCGTTGCGCCGGGCGTCGGAGAGCTTCTCGACGAGCAACATGGCGACGCCCTCGGACCAGCCGGTCCCGTCGGCGTCGGCGGAGAACGCCTTGCACCGCCCGTCGGAGGCGAGCCCCCGCTGGCGGGAGAACTCGACGAAGGCGCCCGGCGTGGCCAGCACGGTGACGCCGCCGGCCACGGCGAGGGAGCACTCACCGTCGCGCAGGGCCTGGCCGGCGAGGTGCAGGGCGACCAGCGACGAGGAGCAGGCGGTGTCGATGGTGACGGCTGGCCCCTCCAGCCCGAAGGAGTAGGCCAGCCGGCCGGACATGACGCTCGCGGCGGTGCCGGTGAGGACGTAGCCCTCCGTGCCCTCGGGCAGTTGCCGCAGCACGGACGTGTAGTCCTGCCCCGCGGTGCCGACGAACACCCCGGTACGGCTGCCCCGCACCGACGCGGCGTCGATGCCGGCCCGCTCGAAGACCTCCCAGGTCACCTCGAGCAGGAGACGCTGCTGCGGGTCCATGGCCAGCGCCTCGCGCGGCGAGATCCCGAACAGGGCCGGGTCGAACAGGCCCGCGTCGCGCAGGAAGCCACCCCGGTTGCTGTACGTGGTGCCGGGCTGGTCGGGGTCGGGGTCGTAGAGCCGGTCGAGGTCCCAGCCCCGGTCGTCGGGGAACGCGCCGGTGGCGTCCACCCCGCTGGCGACGACGTCCCAGAGGTCCTCCGGTGAGGCGACGCCACCGGGGAAACGGCAGGCCATGCCGACGATCGCGATCGGCTCGGCGTCCGCGTCCTCCAGCTCGGTCAGGCGCCGACGCGCCAGGCGGAGCTCGGAGGTCACCCACTTCAGGTGTTCGAGGAGCTTGTCTTCGTCCGCCATGACCCACCCGCCCAGAGCTTGCTATCGATCGGAATCTGCCGATTCGTTGACCACACCACCGCCGGCGGGCCGGCTTCGTGCACAGGTGGGTGCAGACGCGGCCGTTCGGCTCACGAAACCCACACCTGTTCCTGATTCCGGTCGTCGTGCCTGCTCAGGCGCCCGCCACGCCGGACAGTCCCGCCGACACACGCCCGCCACCGTGACTGGACGGTACTGAGCGCCCAACACCCGCCCAACCCCTAGAGAACCCCTGATCGACCGGCCCGCGGGCGGCGTCCCGGCAGGCTCCGGGAGCGGCGGTGACCAGCGCCACGAGGGCCATTCAGGCGGCCGACGGCAGGATGCGGCGCAGCCGGCCGGGGGGCGTCGACCGGCGGCGCCACTCCCGCGGGTAGCCGACCGAGACCTCTTCGAACCGGACCCCGTCGTACCAGGTGGTGCGCGGGATGTGCAGGTGACCGTAGACGGCGACGCGGGCGTCGAAGCGGACGTGCCAGTCGGCAGTGGTCTCGGTGCCGCACCACTGGGCGAACTCCGGGTACCGCAGGATCCGGGTGGGCTCGCGCACGAGCGGGAAGTGGTTGACCAGGACGGTGGGCAGCCCGCTGCGCTCGGCGGTGAGCCGGCGCTCCGTCAGGGCCAGCCGCGCCCGGCACCAGGCGTCCCGCGTCGGGTACGGGTCCGGGTGCAGCAGGATCTCGTCGGTGCAGACCACGCCGACCTCGTGGGCCCGCGCCAGGGCCTGCTCCTTCGTGTACGTCCCCGGGGGCCGGAAGGTGTAGTCGTAGAGCAGGAACAGCGGCGCGATCAGGACCGGGTCGTCGCCCTGCGGGTCCCAGACGGGGTACGGGTCCTCCGGGGTGATGACCCCGAGCCCTCGGCACAGTTGCACCAGGTGCTGGTAGCGCGCGTCCCCCCGCAGCTGGATCGGGTCCTCGCGGGGAGTCCACAGCTCGTGGTTGCCGGGGGCCCAGATGACCTTGGCGAAGCGGCGGCTGAGGAGTCCCAGCGCCCACTCGATGTCGCCGACGAACTCCCCGACGTCGCCGGCGACGACGAGCCAGTCGCCGTCGCGCTCCGGCCGCAGCCGCTCGACGATGGCCTTGTTCTCCGCGTGCACCACGTGCAGGTCGCTGATGGCGAGCAGTTGAGGCAAGCCGGATCCGGCCATGCGGACCTCCCGTCCATCCGGGGTACCGCACGCACCCACATCCGTACCGCTCGCCGCCGGTGGGCAGGGCGAGACGGCCTGGCGTGCTCCGACCCTACGGAGCCGGATCCACACCGGCACACCCCTAGACAGGCTTCGTGGACCCCTAAGGCGGGCGCGCCTGCCCGACGGCGCCGGCCAGGCGTCCGGCGCCGTCGGGTGCCCCTTCCCCGGCCCGTCCCGCCCGGCTCGGGCAGTGTCCGCTCAGGACTTGCCGAACTCCCGCTGGATGATGTCGAAGAGCTCGTCCCGGCTGGCCGACTCCAACTCCTCTGCGGCGGCCGGCGCCGATGCGGTGGCGGCGGGTCGGCCCCGCCACCGGGTCAGCAGGTCCTCCAGCCGACCGACGACCGCGTCGTCGACCTGGTCGCCCGGCAGCCCGCCGAGGAGCTTGTCGAGGCGTTCGATCTCGGCCACGATCGGCAACGCCGGCTGCTCGGGCGCCAACTCGGCCCGCAGGTGACCGGCGAGCGCGTTCGGGGTGGGATGGTCGAAGACGAGGGTGGCGGGCAGTCCGATGCCCGTTGCGGCGGTCAGCCGGTTGCGCAGCTCGACTGCGGTGAGCGAGTCGAAGCCCAGTTCGAGGAAGCCGCGGGCGGGCCTGATCCCGCTCGGCGTGGCGTGTCCCAGCACCGCCGCGGCGGTGCCGCGGACCAGGTCGAGCAGGATGCGGTCGCGCTCCGACCCGGAGGCGGCGGCGAGCCGCTCGCGCAGCGCCGACGCCGCGCCGCGGTCCTCGCCCTTCGGCGCCTCCTCGGCCGGTGCGGGCTGTGCTTCGGGGATGTCGGTG
>NZ_LIVU01000027.1:0-2148 GCF_001905625.1 Micromonospora sp. TSRI0369 | reverse complement strand
GGTGGCGGCAGGTCAGCGGCGGCGTGCTGGTGCAGATGGGGGACGCCGTCGACGCGCCCGGCGACGACTCGGTCATCACGTCCTCCTTGGGTTCCCCCTCAGCCTGCGCCGACCGTTCCCACCTGGGCAGAGGCGATCCGCCCGCCCTGACCGGGACCATCGGCCCCTACCGGCCGGGCCGATCGCGAGGTGGAATGGAACGACTGCTCCCTCCTGCCGATCCTGGAGGCGCGATGACCCCGCTGGAGATGCTCCGCGTCCATCCGTTCCTGGCCGGGCTGCCCGACGAGTGGCTGCCCCGGCTCACCGGCTACGCGCGCCCGGTGGTCTGGCACCCCGGGCACCGGCTGTTCCGCGCAGGCGCGCCGGCCGACCGCTTCTGGCTGGTCCGCGGCGGCCAGGTGGCGCTGGACTTCCCGGTGCCGGGCCGCGGTGACGTGGGCATCGAGACGATCGGCCCGGGCGGGGTGCTCGGCTGGTCCTGGCTGTTCCCGCCGTACCGCTGGCAGTTCGGCGCGGTCGCCACCCAGCGCAGCACCGCCGTGGAACTCGACGCGGACGGGGTACGCCGGCTGATGGAGTCCGACGACACACTCGGCCGCCAGCTCACCACCCGGTTCATGAGCGTGGTGGTGGACCGCCTCCAGGCGTCCCGGGTCCGGCTGCTTGACCTGTACGGCTATCCCACTGCTGCGGCGAGCTGAACGGCGGCCGGGCGGGCCGGTCAGGTGACGGTGAGACCCCGGGTGGCGAACTGACCGCGTACCCGGGTTAGCAGGTCGGCGTCCGGCGGCTCGGTGTCCGCGAGCGGGAAGGTCAGCCCCAGCTCGGCGTACTTGTGCGCGCCGAGCCGGTGGAACGGCAGCACCTCCACGCGCTGCACGGTGGCCAACCCGGCCGCGATGTCGGCCACCCGCTCCACCTCGTCGACCGCGTCGGTCAGGCCGGGCACCAGCACGTACCGGATCCACATCGGCGTACCCCGGTCGGCCAGCCGCTGCGCGAACCGCAGCGTCGGCGCGAGCCGGCCGGTGCCGGTGACCCGGCGGTACGTCTGCGGGTTGCCCGCCTTGACGTCGAGCAGCACCAGGTCGGTGGCGTCCAGCAACGCGTCGTCGGCGCGCACGCCGAGGAAGCCGGAGGTGTCCAGCGCGGTGTGCAGGCCGAGGTCGTGGCAGCGGCGCAGCAGCTCGCCGGTGAACACCGGTTGCAGCAGCGGCTCCCCGCCGCTCACAGTGACGCCGCCGCCCGCGACCTGGATGAACCGGCGGTACCGGGTGGCGAGCGTGACCATCTCGTCCACGGTGCGGCGCCGGCCGCTGCGGCCGTACCAGGTGTCCGGGCTGTGGCAGTAGCGGCAGCGCAGCGGGCAGCCGGCCAGGAAGATCACGAACCGGGTGCCCGGCCCGTCCACCCCGACCGACGTGTCCCACGAGTGCACCGCGCCGGTGACGCACCCCGGCGCCGCCGGAGCAACCTCCGGCGGCGCGGGCGGGCGGCCGTTCACAGCGACCCGTGGAAGGTCCGCGACACCACGTCGCGCTGCTGCTCCGCGGTGAGCCGGACGAAGTTCACCGCGTACCCGGAGACCCGGACGGTGAGCTGCGGGTACCGCTCCGGGTGCGCCATCGCGTCCAGCAGCGTGGCCCGGTCCAGCACGTTGACGTTGAGGTGGAACCCGCCGGCGTCGGTGTAGCCGTCGAGCACCCCGGCCAGGTTGGCGATCCGCTCGTCGCGGGTGTGGCCCAGGCCGTCCGGCGTGACGGTGCCGGTCAGCGAGATGCCGTCGCGGGCCGCGTCGTACGGCAGCTTCGCCACCGACAGCGCGGACGCGACCAGGCCGTGCGTGTCCCGGCCGTTCATCGGGTTCGCCCCGGGCGCGAACGGCTCGCCGGCGCGCCGGCCGTCCGGCGTGTTGCCGGTGTGCTTGCCGTACACCACGTTCGAGGTGATGGTGAGCACCGACATGGTCAGCTCCGCGTCGCGGTACGTGCGCTGGCGGCGCAGCTTCTCCGCGAACGTCTCGACCAGCCACACCGCGATCTCGTCGGCCCGGTCGTCGTCGTTGCCGTACGTCGGGAACTCGCCCTCGACCGCGTAGTCGACGGCCAGCCCGGTCTCGTCGCGCAGCACCTTGACCCGGCCGTA
>NZ_LIVU01000026.1:0-2283 GCF_001905625.1 Micromonospora sp. TSRI0369 | reverse complement strand
TGTCAACGCCGCCTCAAACGGGACCACCGTGGTCCGGCTGAAACTGGACCACCTCGGTTTGGTTGATCTTTAGTCGTTGGTCTTGGTGGCCGCGGGGACGCGGCCGAGGTCGCGGTCTTTGAGTCGGTAGCTGTCGCCCTTCATCGAGATGACTTCGGCGTGGTGGACGAGGCGGTCGATCATGGCGGCTGCGACGACGTCGTCTCCGAACACTTCGCCCCACCGGCCGAAGGGCTTGTTGCTGGTCACGATGAGGCTGGCTCGTTCGTAGCGGTTGGAGACGAGTTGGAAGAACAGGTTCGCGGCTTCGGCTTCGAAGGGGATGTAGCCGACCTCGTCGACGATCAGCAGCGGGATCCGGCCGAGTTTGACCAGCTCGTCTTGCAGCCGGCCGGCGTGGTGGGCATCCGCGAGACGAGACACCCATTGGGCGGCGGTGGCGAACGCGACCCGGTGTCCGGCTTGGCAGGCCCGGATCCCGAGGCCGATGGACAGGTGAGTCTTGCCGGTGCCGGGCGGGCCCAGGAACACGACGTTCTCCTTCGACGCCACGAAGTCGAGGGTGCCCAGGTGGGCGATGGTCTCTCGCTTCAGCGACCGTTGGTGCTCGAAGTCGAACTCCTCCAGGCTCTTGCGGGCCGGGAAGCGGGCGGCCCGGATGCGTCCCTCACCGCCGTGGGCTTCCCGGGCGGCGACCTCGCGTTGCAGGCAGGCGGCGAGGAACTCCTCATGCGTCCACGATTCCGTCCGGGCCCGCTCCGCCAGACGCTCGACGGAGGCAGCGAGGGACGGCGCCTTGAGTGCGCGGGTGAGGAACGCGATCTCGGAGGAGACGTTGCGGTTGGTCTTGGTGGCCATCACGCAGCCACCTCAACGTCCAGGCCGAACATGCGGTCGTAGTCGGCCAGCCGGCGGTGTTCCACCTCGGTCGAGACTGCCGTCGCTGGCGCCTGCCGGGCTGCTGTTCGCAGATCGGCGGCGGCCTGGCGGTGAGCGGGATCGGTGATGCTCTGATGCTTGGCCCAGCACCGGTCATGCCGGGCGACGAGGCGGTCCTCGCAGAACACCTGCACCCGGTCGGCGTCGGCGACAACGTCGACCCGTCGGCCCACCGCCGTCGGGTGCACCGAGTAGTCGTTGCTGTCCAAGCGCACGTAGTGATCCCGAGGCAGCCGGGTGCTCTGCCGCCAGCCCACCATCGGCGCGACCGGCGGCAGGGACAGCATCGCGGCCCGGTCGGCGTCCCACCTGTCCACGGGTCGGCAGCCCAACATGCGGTGCCGGCGGTTGTTCGCCCGCACCAACCACTCGGTGAGTTGGGCGTTGAAGTCCTGCGGTGAGGCGAACCGGCGCCCGGGCAGAAACGACGTCTCTAGATAGCCGTTGGCCCGCTCGACCAGGCCCTTAGCCTCCGGATCCGCCGGCCGGCACTGGATCACCTTGATGCCGAGGGTGCCGCGGAAGGCGTTCATCGCCTCGGTCAGCTGCGGCCTGCCGGCCCGCCACTGCCCGACCGCGGACTCGTTGTCCCAGACCAGGGCCTTCGGCGTCCGGCCCCACCCCGAGATCAGCGTCCAGTGCCCGCCCAGCAGGTCCGGCGACTGCCGCGACGGGATCATCACCGCTGACAGCCACCGCGAATACCCGGAGACCATCACCAGCACCGGTGGTCGGCCGACCTGCCCGAAGTCCAACGACACGTCCGCCGGCGGGAACCACAGATCACACTGCGCCAGCTCTCCCGGCAGATACTCCGTCCGCTGGGCCGGGTCAGGGCGTCGGAACAACGGCCGCAGCTGCTGCACCCGATCACAGAACACCGTCTTGCCACGGGTCCACCCGACCCGCTCCATGATCACCGTCGAGGGCATGTCCGGGAACTCCGCCAACAACGCCCGAATCTGCGGCTCGACCGCATCCACGATCGAGCCCTTCGCCGCCCGCCGATACCGCGGCGGCTCATCACTAGCCAAGGCCTTCTTCACGGTGTTGCGAGACATCCTCAACCGCCGTGCGATGGCCTGGATCGCCATGCCCTCCGACCGCCGCAGCCGCCGGATCTCCGCCCAGTCCTCCACGCTCAGCACCTCCCGATGCTTCAGGAGGTGGTCCCGATTCAGCCGGAACCACGTGGTCAGTTTTCAGGCGGCGGCGAGGTGGCCGGGTTGCTGGCGCTGATGCTGCTCACCGACGCGCACCGGGCGGCGCGTACCGGGCCGGACGGCGAGCTGGTGCCGCTGGCCGAGCAGGACCGCGGCCGGTGGGACCGGGCTGCGATCGAGG
>NZ_LIVU01000025.1:0-3965 GCF_001905625.1 Micromonospora sp. TSRI0369 | reverse complement strand
CCGGGTCAGGTGCCCGTCGGCGTCCACCGTGTGCACCACCTCGGTGAGCACGTACACCCCGGCGAGCGGCTCCGGGACGCCGGCCAGCGCGATCCGCCGGCCGGGCCCCACCACCCGACCCAAACCCCACACCGCAGAACCCGCGACATCCGCCAGCTCGTCCGAGCCGCCGACCGACACCGCCCCGCGCGTCAGCCACCACAACCGGCCCGACCCACCGACGTCGGTCAGCGCCTGCACCACGGCCAGCGCCGTCGACACCTCGGCGGCGGCCGGAACCGGGGACGCCTCCCGCGGCTCGGCCAGCGACAGCAGGGACACCACGTGGGCGTCCCGGGCGTCGGAGCTCATCGCCTCCAGCAGCAACCGCGCCACCCGGTCGCGGTCGGCGCCGGCCGGGATCAGCACCGGGACCGCCCGGTCGGCCCGGGCAGCCAGCGCCGCGGCCACCGGGTGGTCCTCCTGCCCGGGCGCCATCAGCAGCAGCCAGGTTCCCGCCAACGTCGCGGAGTCCGGCACGGCGGCCGTACGCCACGTCGCCCGGTACCGCCAGGAGTCGACGACCGCCCGCTGCTGCGTCGCCCGCCGCCACCGGGCGAGCTTGGGCAGCAGCGCCGTGGACGGCTCGTCCGCGCCCACGGCGAGATCCTCGCCCAGCACGCCGAGGTCCCCGGACTCGACCGCCGCCCAGAACTGCTCGTCGGACGGGGCGTCGGCCCGCTCCGGAGCCGAGCCGGGCTGGGGGTCCTCCAGCCAGTAGCGCTGCCGGTCGAAGGCGTAGGTGGGCAGTTCCACCGCGCGCGGCCGGGTGCCGGTCTGGCCGAGGTACGCCGCCCAGTCGACGGCCACGCCGGCGGCCCAGAGCTGCCCGGCGGCACTGGTGAGGGTGGTGACGTCGGGCTGGCTGCGGCGCAGCGTGGCGACGTACCGCACGTCGTCGGCGGTGTCCGCCTCGGCGGCCATGGCGGTGAGGACCGCGTCCGGGCCGACCTCCAGGAAGGTGTCCACCCCCTGTGCCCGCAACGCCGCCACACCGTCGGCGAAGCGCACCGGCTGCCGCACGTGCCGCACCCAGTAGCCGGGCTCGGTGATCTCTGCGGCGTCCGCGACCGCGCCGGTCACGTTCGACACGATCGGGATCCGCGGCACCCGCCAGTTCAGCCCCGCCACCACCGACGCGAACTCCTCCAACATCGGATCCATCAACCGCGAATGGAACGCGTGACTCACCGCCAGTTCCTTGACCCGCCAACCCCGCTCACGGCAGGCCCCCACCACCACCGCCACCTCACCGGCGGCACCCGACACCACCACCGACGCCGGACCGTTCACCGCCGCCACGTCCACCGCCGCACCGGTCACGCCGATCAGCTCGGCGACAGCCTCCTCCGACGCATTCACCGCCGCCATCACCCCACCGGCCGGCAACGCCTGCATCAACCGACCCCGCGCCGCCACCAGGGAACAGGCGTCCGACAGCGACAACATCCCCGACACGTACGCCGCCGTCACCTCACCGATCGAATGACCCGCCAGGAAATCAACCCGCACACCCCACGACGCGAGCAACTCCCACAACGCCACCTCCACCGCGAACAACCCCGCCTGCGCGAACACGGTCTGATCCAACAGAGCCCCATCGGCGGTACCCGACTCGGCGAACACCACATCGCGCAACGCACACGGCAGGCGCGGATCAATCTCCGCGCACACCTCGTCGAACGCCGACGCGAACACCGGAAACGTCTCGTACAGCTCCCGGCCCATACCCGCACGCTGCGAACCCTGACCCGTGAACAACACCGCCCGACGACCCGCCGACACCACACCCGACACCACCGACCGGCCCTCGGCCACCGCCGACAGACCCGCCGCCAGCTCATCCACGTCCGAGCCCCACACCACCGCCCGATACTCCAACGCAGCCCGCGACGTCGCCAACGACCACGACACGTCCGCCACCGCAAGGCCGGACCGTTCCCGCACGAACGACGCCAACCGCGCCGCCTGACCCACCAGACCCCGCTCCGAACGCCCCGACACCACCCACGGCACCGGCAACCCGACCGGTGCGACGGGCGCGGCCGATGCCGGAGCGGACTCCGGCTCCGGCTGCTCCAAAATCACGTGCGCGTTCGTCCCCGAAATGCCGAACGACGACACACCCGCACGCCGGGGACGCCCCACGCCCGGCCACTGCCGCGACTCGGTCACCAACTCCACTGCACCCGACGACCAGTCCACATGCGACGACGGCGCATCCGCGTGCAAGGTCGCCGGCACCACACCATGCCGCATCGCCAAGACCATCTTGATGATGCCGGCCACCCCGGCGGCAGCCTGCGTGTGACCGATGTTCGACTTCACCGACCCCAACAACAACGGCACATCCCGACCCTGCCCATACGTCGCCAACAACGCCTGCGCCTCAATCGGATCACCCAACGACGTACCCGTACCGTGCGCCTCCACCACATCCACATCAGCCGCCGACAAACCCGCAAACGCCAGCGCCTGCCGGATCACCCGCTGCTGCGACGGACCATTCGGCGCCGTCAACCCGTTCGACGCGCCGTCCTGGTTGACGGCCGTGCCCCGCACGACCGCGAGGACCCGCCGCCCGTCACGCCGCGCGTCCGACAGCCGCTGCACCAGCAGCACCCCGACGCCCTCGGACCAGCCCGTGCCGTCCGCGGCGTCCGAGAACGACTTGCAGCGGCCGTCGGCGGACAGGCCGCCCTGGATCGAGAACTCGGCGAACGTGCCCGGTGAAGCCATCACGGTGACGCCGCCGGCCAGGGCGAGGTCACACTCGCCGGACCGCAGCGCCTGCGCCGCCAGGTGCAACGCCACAAGCGACGACGAACACGCCGTGTCCACTGTCACCGCCGGGCCCTCGAACCCGAACGAGTACGCCACCCGACCCGACAACACGCTTGTCGCGTTGCCGGTGAGCAGGTGGCCGCCGACCTCCTGGGCCCGACCGACCGACCCGCTGGCGTACCCCTGGAAGCTGGCCCCGGCGAAGACGCCGACCGCGCCGCCCCGCAGGGTGGTCGGGTCGATGCCCGCCGACTCGACGGCCTCCCACGAGGTCTCCAGCAGCAGCCGCTGCTGCGGGTCCATGGCGAGCGCCTCCCGCGGCGAGATGCCGAAGAACTCGGCGTCGAACTCGCCGGCGTCGTAGACGAAGCCGCCCCTGCGGGCGAAGGACGTGTCGGACAGGCCGCTGCTGAGGAAGCTGTCCCAGCCCCGGTCGAGGGGGAACTCGGAGATGCCGTCGCGTCCCGTGGCGAGCAGTTGCCACAGTTCTTCCGGGGACGCGACGCCACCCGGGAGGCGGCAGCCCATGCCGACGATCACGATCGGGTCGTCGTCGACGGTGGCGACCCTGCGGTCGGCCGGCGCGTCGCCCGATGCTCCGAGCACGGTCTCCCGGATGAAGGCGACCAGGGCGGCCGGCGTCGGGTGGTCGAAGACGAGGGTGGAGGGCAACGCGAGGCCGGTTTCGGCGGTCAGCCGGTTGCGCAGCTCGACTGCGGTGAGCGAGTCGAAGCCGAGACGCTGGAACGCCCGGTCCGGCCGCACCGCCTCCACGGTGGCGTGGCCGAGCACCGTGGCGACCTGGGAGCGTACGAGGTCCAGGAGGGACGCCTCGACCTCCGGCGGCGTCAGGGCCGCGAGACGCTCGCGCAGTGCGGAGGCCCGGTCGGTGGGGCCGGTCTCGGCTCGGGACGCCGCCTCGATCGCCGCCTGTGCTTCGGGGATGTCCCCGGTCCGCGATCCAGAAGTCGCGGTTGAACCGTTCCTTCAGCGCCGCGGCCTCCTGCTCCAGCTGGTCGGCGTACGCCGGGTCCTGCCAGTGGGTGCGGGCCATGCGGGCGGCGCGCATCTTCGCGTCGTACGTGTACCCCTGCAGCTCGCAGGTGGCCCGGGGGAACTCCGGCATCCGCCCGTCGGCGTAG
>NZ_LIVU01000024.1:0-6418 GCF_001905625.1 Micromonospora sp. TSRI0369 | reverse complement strand
CCAGCCCCGCCACAGTGGTGTCGTTGAGCCCGATGTCGAGGATCGTCTCCATCATCCCCGGCATCGAGTACCGCCCGCCGGAACGGACCGCCAGCAGCAGCGGGTCCCGCGGGTCGCCCAGCCACCGGTCCAGCCGCGCCTCCACCTCCCGCAGATGCGCGTTGATCTCCTCGTACAGGCCGTCCGGCGGCGCCCCGGTGGCCAGGTACGCCCGGCAGGCGTCGGTGGTGACGGTGAACCCGGGCGGCACCGGCAACCCGAGCCGGGTCATCTCGGCGAGGTTGGCGCCCTTGCCGCCGAGCAGGTCGGCCTGGCTGCGGTCACCCTCGATGAAGTCGTAGACGTACTTCGACATGGTCCGGCCTCCTCGACTGCGTCGTTCCACCTCCTTGGTAGCCGGGCCGGCCGGCGGCGCGGCAGGGCCGGACGGGACACACACCGGGCCGGAGGTCCCGACCGTGTCGGTGGGTGCCCGTATCGTTCCGGCCGTGACCAACGAGGTGCTGCTCCGCCCGGTGCGAGACGACGACCTGCCCGCCTTCTTCGCCCACGAGCAGGACCCGCAGGCCAACTGGATGGCCGCGTTCGGCCCGAAGGACCCGTCCGACCGGGCCGCGTTCGACGCGCACTGGGCGCGGATCCGCGCCGACGAGCGCATCGTCAACCGCACGGTCACCGCCGACGGCGAGGTGGTCGGGCATGTGGCGGCGTTCCCGGTCGACGACCGGACCGAGGTGAGCTACTGGATCGACCCGGGGCGCTGGGGGCGCGGCTACGCCACCGCAGGGCTCGCCGCGCTGTTGCGGGAGCTGCCGCAGCGGCCGGTGCGCGCCCGCGCCGCGAAGGACAACGCCGCGTCCCTGGCGGTGCTGCGCAAGTGCGGCTTCGTCGTGGTCGGCGAGGACTCCGGGTACTCCCCGAGCCGCGGCACCGAGGTCGAGGAGTACGTGCTGGAGCTGCCCGCCGAGGGGTCTGACCAGGGCGACCGCTAGTCTCCCCGGGTGAACTGGCTGGAACTCGTCGGCTGGGCCGGCTCCGCGCTGCTGGTCTGGTCCCTGCTGCAGACCCGGATCCTGCGGCTGCGCGCGCTCAACCTGGTCGGCTGCCTCATCCTGATCGGCTACAACGCCGCCGTGCAGGTCTGGCCGATGGTGGGGCTGAACGTGGTGCTCACCGTGATCAACGTCTGGTACCTGCGCAAGCTGCTGGCCACCCGGCACGACGAGCAGACCTACCAGGTGGTCGAGGTGGGCACCGGCGACGCGTTCCTGGCACACACGCTGCGCGTGCACGCCGCCGACATCGCCCGCTTCAACCCGGGCTTCCGCTGGGACGCCGCCGCCGACGACCGCTCGGCGTTCCTCGTGGTACGCGCCGACGAGGTGGTCGGCGTGATGCTCTCGCACGCCGAACCGGGCGGGGTGGCCCAGATCGACCTGGACTACGTGACCCCGCCGTTCCGGGACTTCACCCCGGGCGAGTTCGTCTACCGGCGCAGCCGGCTGTTCACCGACCGGGGCTTCCGCCGGGTGGTCAGCCCGCCCGGCATGGTCGCCCCCTACTACCACCGGCTCGGATTCCGCCCCAAGGACGGCGCGTACGTGCTCGACCTGCCCGTACCGGCCTGACCCGGCCCCCGGCGGGTGACACCGGCGGCCGGTCATGATTCGGCGGCGGTCCCGCGGGGCAACAGAGGGGCCACGCCGACCGGATCTGCCGGCCGGCGAGTCGGCCATCGGCCGACCCGGATCGGGCCGAGGGAGATAACCGGTCGTGCAGAGCTACTGGAGCCAGCTTGCCCTGGTCGGTGTGCTGGTGATCCTCAACGCGGCGTTCGCCGGCAGCGAGATGGCGCTGGTGTCCCTGCGGGACAGCCAGGTGCAGCGGCTGGAGCGCAGCGGTCGGGGCGGACGGACACTGGCCCGCCTCGCGAAGGACCCGAACCGGTTCCTGGCCACGATCCAGATCGGCATCACCCTCGCCGGGTTCCTCGCCTCCGCCGCCGCCGCGGTCTCGCTGGCCCGGCCGCTCGTGCCGATGCTCAGCGCGTTCGGCAACGCCGCCGAGACCGTCGCCATCGTCGCGGTGACGCTGGTGCTCACGTTCGTCACGCTGGTCTTCGGCGAACTGGCGCCCAAGCGGATCGCGATGCAGTCCGCCGAGCGGTGGGCACTGCTGGTGGCCCGCCCGCTGGACCTGCTCTCCAGCATCACCCGGCCGGCCGTCTGGTTGCTCGGCGCCACCACCGACCTGGTGGTACGCCTGTTCGGCCTGGACCCGAAGGCCGAGCCGGACGAGATCGGCCCGGACGAGCTGCGCGACATCGTGGCCGGCAACCACGGCTTCACCAAGGAACAGCGCATGATCATCGCGGGCGCGGTGGAGATCGCCGACCGGCAGTTGCGCGCGGTGCTCGTACCCCGGTTGCAGGTCTTCACGCTCGACAGCGGCACCACGGCGGAGGCCGCGCGGCTGGTCCTGGCGGCGACCGGCCACTCCCGGGCGCCGGTGGTCCGCCACGGCGGCCTGGACGACGCGGTCGGCGTCATCCACCTGCGTGACCTGGTCGGCGTCTCCGACGACCGGCCGGTCGACGAGATCGCCCGCCCGCCCATGCTGCTGCCCGACTCGCTGCCGGTGGTCGACGCGCTGCGCCAGTTCAAGGCCGAACGCCAGCACATCGCGCTCGTGGTGGACGAGCGCGGCGCGGTCGACGGGATCGTCACGCTGGAGGACATCCTGGAGGAGATCGTCGGCGAGATCTACGACGAGACCGACCGGGACCTGCGTTCCGTGCGCACCGAGCCCGACGGCACGCTTGTGCTGCCCGGAACGTTCCCGGTGCACGATCTGACCGACCTCGGCGTGGAGCTGCCGAACCGGCCGGCGGGCGACTACACCACGGTCGCCGGGCTGGTGCTGAGCTGCCTCGGGCACATCCCGACGGTGGCGGGGGAGCAGGTGACCGTGGACCGCTGGGAGCTGACGGTGGCCGACGTCGACCAGCGGGCCATCACCGAGGTGCACGTCCGCCGCCGCGGCCGCGGCGACGGCGCACCGGACGACGACACCGCGGACGACCCGGCCGACGCGCCGGAACTCGACGAGGCACGCCGCTGAGCGGCGCCCGCCCGCGCGCTGTCCCGGCCGGCGGCGGCCGGCCCGGCGGGCGGCGCCTCAGTGGCGTCCGGCCGGCGGGCCGAACGGGAAGCCGGGCACCGGCGGGAGCAGTTGCACCGCGTCGGCAGGCAACTGGTGGGTGCTGCGCCCGACCAGCCGGGCCACCACCCGCAGCAGCCAAGGACCGGACGGGTGCAGCTCCGGGCCGATCAGCCGGCTGATCACCCGGGTCCACCAGTGCCCGGCGACGATCACGTCGGTGACCCGCAGCCGGTCGGGCGGCCACCCGCCGCGCACCACCACGTCCACCACCCGGCCGAGCCGTCGGCCGTGCAGGTCGTACGCGGTACGGCCGAGCAGCTCACCCGCTCGCACGGCCGGACCCCGGTATCCGCTCGATCAGGTGCCGGCGCAGCCACGCCTCCACCGGCGACGGCGGCAGGTCCGCCGCCGGGCAGCGCAGCCGCACCGCGCTGTCCACCCGGGCGACCTGGGCCAGCGGTACGCGCAGCGGCGGCACCGGCGGGTCCTCGGTGAACCGGTCGGCGACCGCCACCAGCAGCCGCCCGATCCGGCCGCCGATCCGCGCGCCGAGCGCGCCCTGCCCGGTGAGCAGGCTGTCCACGTACGGGAAGCCCTCGTCGTCGACAGCGAACGCGATGTCGTCGACCCGCCCGACCAGCAGCCCGTCCACGTCGACGATCTGCCGGTCGAGCAGCCGCCTGGCCAGCTGAACCCTCATGGCCCCATCCCCGTCATGATCGCCAGTGGGATCGCGGCCACCGAGGCCGCGACGATGAGCAGCAGGAACACCGCGCCGAGCAGGTTCATCCACCGCCCGTTGACCCGGTCGCCGAGGTACCCCCTGTCGTTCGCGACCACCAGGATCGGCAGGTACGTCAGCGGCAGCACCACGGCGCTCAGCACCAGCATGTACTCGGTCAGCCGCACCGGGTCCACAGTCGTCATCAGCATCACCACGCCGAGCAGCAACCCGACCAGCAGGACGCTGTGGAACCGGGCCGCCTCCCGAGGGCGGACCCGCTTGCCCCACTGCCACCCGAAGTACTGCGCCGCCGCGTACGCCGCCGACAGGCCCGTCTCCAGCGCCGCGCCGAACGTCACAGCGAAGAACGCCAGCACGGCCGTGGCCAGGCCGGCGGCGCCCAGCGCCGTGGCCACCGGCCGCGCCACCTCGTCGAGCGTACTGAGCGACACCCCGGACGGGTGGTAGGCCACCGTCGCCACAGCCACCAGCGACAACGCCAGGAACCCGCCCACCGGGAAGCCGATCAGCACGTTCGAACGGGCCCGCGCCAGGTCCGCCGCGCCCCACCGCTCCTCGACGCCGCCGGAGGAGAAGAAGAACACCTCGTACGGGCTGACAGTCGAGGCGAACAGCGCCACCGCCACGAACCAGTACAGCGGCCAGCCGTGCCCCGCCGCGCTGATCTGCCACGCGCCCTGCCCGAGTGCCGGCCAGTCGGTCGGCAGCGCCACCAGCGCGACCGCGAACACCAGCAGCGACAGCCCGGCCAGGCCGAAGATCCGCTCCATCAGCTCGAACCGCAGCCGCCACAGCACCAGCCAGACCGCCAGCGCGGCCAGCGGCACCCAGAACAGGTGACTCACCCGGGTCGCCAGTTGCAGCGCCAGCGCCACCCCGCCCAGCTCCGCGGCGAGCGTGACCACCGTGACCAGCCACGACGCGACCAGGTTGAGCAGCGCCACCCGGGGCCCGAGGCGCTCCCGGACCAGGTCGAAGACCGCCCGGCCGCTCACCGCCGCGATCCGGCCGGCCATTTCCGCGTACGCGCAGATGCCGACCACCCCGATCAACAGCACCCAGGTGTGGGCCATGCCGAACAGCGCGCCGGCCTGACTGGCCGCCACCAGGTCGCCGATGTCGACGAAGCCGCCGACGGCCGACAGCACGCCGAGCGTGGCGGCGAACAGCTTCCTCACGTCGGGTCGGGAGCGGACGATCTCACCGAGGCGACGATATCGGCGTCAGTGCCCGGTTTCGGGCGAATGCGTCAGGAGGTGGTCAGGTTTTGCAGGCGCACCTGACCGCGGGCCACCAGCCGGCCGTCCGCGTCGGTGATCTCCACGAGCCAGAGCTGCTGGCTGCGGCCCCGGTGCACCGGCGTGCCGACGGCGGTCAGTTCGCCGTCGCGCACCGCGCGCAGGAAGTCGGTCTGGTTCGACACCCCGACGACGTTGCCCTTGTCGCCCAGCCAGAGCGCGCCGCCGATGCTGGCCGCCGTCTCCACCACCGAGCAGTAGACGCCGCCGTGCTGGATCCCGTACGGCTGGTGCAGCTCCGGGCGGACCTTCCAGCGGATCACCACCCGGTCCCCGCTGACCTCGTCGAACGTCAGGCCCAGCAGGGCCACGAAGCCACCGGTCAGGTTCGGCATGTCCACCGCGGTTCCTCCTCGCGTTCGACGGCGCCGCCAGCCTAGTCGCCGCCACGTCGGCAAACCCGGTACGGGCCGGGGGTGTGGATGGGGGACAATCGGTGACCGTGACCGACAGCAACCTCCCGCAGGGGCGGGACTCCCTGACCGACGACCTGCTGTGGCGGGGCCTGATCCAGGACTCGACCGGCCTTGACGAGCTGCGTGAGCTGCTCGACGGCGGGAGCACCACCTTCTACGTGGGCTTCGACCCCACCGCGCCGAGCCTGCACATCGGCAACCTGATGCAGGTCGTCATGGCCCGCCGGCTCCAGCAGGCCGGGCACCGGCCGCTGCTGCTGGTCGGTGGCGCCACCGGGCAGATCGGCGACCCGAAGGAGAGCGCCGAGCGCACGCTGAACCCGCCCGAGGTGATCGCCGGCTGGGTGGAGCGCATCCGCGAGCAGCTCTCGCCGTTCGTCACGTACTCCGGGGAGAACGCGGCGCAACTCGTCAACAACCTGGACTGGACCGGCGAGATGTCGGTGGTGGAGTTCCTCCGGGACGTCGGCAAGCACTTCCCGGTGAACAAGATGCTCGCCCGCGAGGTGGTCAAGGCGCGGCTGGAGACGGGCATCAGCTACACCGAGTTCAGCTACCAGCTCCTCCAGGCCAACGACTACTTCGAGCTGCACCGCAGGCACGGCTGCCGGCTCCAGTACGGCGGCTCCGACCAGTGGGGCAACATCACCGCCGGGGTGGACTACATTACTCACCTGACCACAGCGCCCCCTCCAACCGCGAAGCCGCTTCCCGCGCGATCTCCGGAGCTACGTGGGCTTTGGTCAGGTGATGCCGCCGTCGCTGTGTAAGAGTTGGCCGTTGATCCAGCCTCCGTC
>NZ_LIVU01000023.1:0-9201 GCF_001905625.1 Micromonospora sp. TSRI0369 | reverse complement strand
GGGGCGGCGCCGTGGGTCAGGCGTCGACCGGGGAGGGCGCGGTCAGGTGGGCCCGGGCGAACTACAGCGACTCGCGCAGGTCCGCCTCGCGGACCGCGCGGCTCTTCGCGCCCCGGGTGGTCACCTCCACTAGCTACCGCCTCGTCGAATTTGGCAGTGGCTCCAGCGATGTCACCGATGGCGGGTTGCCTCTGACCGAGAGCGCCGTGCAGTCGCTTACACGCCTCGATGGCGCGGCCGATCGCGATGCACCTGGCCCCGAGTGCGCCTGTGTCGCTGGGCAGGTTGGACTCCGCCGCGTTTCGGCTTAGCACGGCCCGATCGGCCTGCCAGCGGGCGAATGCCTCCGCATGGACTTTGATCTTCGCCTTAGTCTGCTCCTCTGCTGTATCGCGTATGTCCTCGGCCATTCGACTTTCGGCGTGTGCCGTGACGAGCGTGACCGGCTCGGGAAAGTGTTCGGTGTGACGTTCCCATGTCGCAACCGCTGCGGCGAGGTCGTCGCGCCGAACTTGTTCGGCTGCGAGCTCGCGAGTGACCTCAGCATGTTGCGCGGAGATTCCTGCGATCATCCGCTGGCGGGTGGCTTCGCGGGTACTGGGGCCGACGTACTCAGCGCACGGCTTGTGCCAGGCGCCTGTCAGGTTCCCGGCTCGCCAGCGACCGCTCGTGGATACCGCCACACCCATTTGGTCCGTTGTAGCCTGACCGTCGTCAAGCAGGACTGCGGCCAGCAACCTGTCGACAACGTCGATGGGGACCTGGCACTGGGCTGGCGGAGTCGCGACAAGCGCCGATGCGAGCCTGTTCGGCAGATGGCCGGCCGCGTGGGGGCCGGTCAGCGCCACTGCGACCAGATCATTAAGGTCGGGGTCGCTGAGGCCGCCGTCGGGGTTTACCCAAGCGTCGAGCAATCCACTCGCTTGGAGCGCACCTTCTAGGCCGCCGCGCTCGTCCTCCGATAGCGCCGTGCGGAAGTCGACGAGTTGGTAGAACGGCGCCCCCGGCCGGCGTGCCCGGCTGGCACGAGGATGCTCCGGGTGCGGCGGCAGAACGTCACCGCCGGCCCGCAGCGCTTGTAGGTCGGTGTCGAGGCGACCCTGTTCGGCCTCCAGGCTCGCGTATTGCGCCCGGGCATCGCTCGCGTCGTGCCGAGCTTGAACGACGGCCGGCGCGATCCAGGCGAGGTGTAGCATGCGTGCGCCGCGGGTTACCGTAACCGGCTCGTCGATGAGCTCGGCCGTAGTGGGAGCAGCCGGCCGGCCGGCCAATGCCGCCGCGGTTGGAGGGCAACTGTCCGCCCAGGCAGCAAGCCCCTTCAGCCAGGCGACGGCTTCAGCTGTGAGCGTGCGAAGGCACTGTTCGTGACGCTCGGATGCCTCTCTGGCTGCGTCCGCAGCCTCCTCTGCCGTCGCCTTAAGTTTGTCGATCTCGCCTAGCTCTCCGTCGAGCCGCTCCGCTGTCTGCAGCAGCGAGGCGGCGACGACGCTCCGACGTTCGGCGACGACGCGGGCACGCTCGGCCTGGGCGAGTGCTTCCACGACGGCGTTGCGCAGTGCATCGAGATCGAACGCTGGAGGTGCCGAGCGCTGCACAGGCTGGGGTACGCCATCGGGCTCCGCGGCGATTTGGACGTACTCCGTGCTGGTAACTGTGCTGGTCCCGGGTACCGAGGGCACGGTTGGAATGACAGATCGATCAGATCCTACGTCAGCAAACAGGTCGGCCGCGGCGTGGGCTTCTTCGGCAGCCTGGGCGCCTGCACGTTGAGCCGCATTGAGGACGTCGAGGACGGTCGAACAGGCGCGCTCCTCTGAGCTGCGATGACCCGCGGCATTGGACAAGCTGGTGCTGGCGTTACGTTTTAAGGCGGCAACCGTGGCGCGTTTGTCCGCTAGGTCACGGTGGTCCTTGTATTCGTCGCTGCCCTTGAGCTCATCGATCTGTGCCTTCAGCTCCCGTTCGGCACGTTCCAACTCGTCGATGTTGCGTTGCGCCTCGCCGGCCTTACCTTGCTGAATGCCGAGTTCGCCTTGACGTTGTGACGCCGCTCTCCGATGGGCATCAAGGGCTTCCTGTGCCTGGGTGAGGTTTGTGGCTCGCTCGCGCAGCGCTGACTGCAGATAGTCACGGTAGTCGACCAGGAAGCGCGATAGGGATTCGTCCGCTTGTCTAAGACGTTCGATGTTCTCCCGGATGGCCTCGAGGTCCTGGAACTGGTTAGCGAGTCTGTTGAGGATTTCCGGCTCCAGCGGCGGCAGCGCTTCACCAAGGTACTCCTCGAGTTGCCCGGCGACCGCCTTGACCCCGACGTCGGGATTGCGCAGCGTACGTTGCAGGTGGAGGAGGTCGTCGTAGCGCTGCAGGTCGTCGATGCCGTAGACGGCGGCAGCCACCCGGGATCGGAACACATCTGGATCGGTGACCACCGCTTGGGCGCCGATAACGTCCTTCAGTTCCCCGATGTCCAGCGGCCTGTTCTCGGCGGTGGCAAGCCGAAAGTCGATGCCGACCCGAGCTTCGGTAATGAACCGCCACGAGTTGGCAATGTCGTCGGTCGCCTTCGATGCCTTGATCCCGATCCCGCAACTGAGGAACTCTTCGGCACCGTCATCGCGAGCTCGGCGCAGTTCCATCCAGCTGTAGCCGATACGGTTGGGGCCGCCGTTGTAATGATCGAGCATCAGCCGCCGCACGCTCACGGAGTCGTAGCCTTTTGCGCCCAGATTTCGCAGGTCGCCGTCGAGGCAGAACGGCAGCGCGAGTTCCAGGGTTCGCGACTTGCCGGATCCATTGCTGCCCTGCAGGACCGCCCGTCCGCCCGACAGGTCAAATTCGCGGGCGCCGTACTCCCAGATATTGAGAATGCCGCCACGATGCAACCGCCACCGAGAGGGCGGCTGAAGGCCGTCTAGGCCGACTGGGAGGTTCACAATTCGGCCTCCTCGCCATCGAACAGCGTGGCCTGCGGTTCTTGTTGATCCGGTGACGTCTCGACGGTCGTCGCCCTTTCCTCAACATGTGCTTGCCATCGGTGAGCCGCTGGAACCAGCAGCAGGTCGTCGCCGACAAGCCGCGCCGCGCCGGCGTCCAGCAGATGATCGGTGACCCTGCCTGCCAAGGTATCGACATTACTCACGTCGCGTTTGGCCCAGGCGGACGGGTAGCGCGCAGCCAGTTCCTGACATAGTCGCGTGACATGATCTGGCGTGACCTGGTGACAGCCGTCGGCGCGTGGAGGCGAAGCGGCCATAAGCGGTTCCAGGATCAGCAGCGCGATGCGCGACACGGTCGAGCTCGCCGGAAACGCAAGATCGGTGAGGAACTCATCGGGGTCGATGGCGACCATGCCTTCCGCCCGAGTTTCGACCTGCAGGCCGACGTAGCGTTCTAGCCAGTACGCCTCTTGCCGCTGATGGTCGCGTAGGTATCGCGCCTCGGCATCGGGGAGATCGGCGTAGAGGACGACCGGGTCTTCGACCAATCGTCGGCGCGCAACAATACCGGCAGGTTGTCTTGCAGTCGTGCCGGGCTCCCCGAATTCAGACGCTCTGCCGGCTCGCATCCGCGGCACGATAAGGCCGAGCAAATCGGTGTCGATGGTGATCAGCGCTTCCGCCGCGCCGCGCTGCTGCACTGCCGAAACACTGCCCTCGGTCTCCTCAAGGACTCCGAGGGTCACCAGGTGGCGCAATGCCGAGGTCAGCGCCCGCAACTCCACCAAGTCGTCTCGCAAGGCGATCCCGGCCTCGGCCGCGGCACCGCGTATGTCGGCAATCAGCTGTGACAGCAGTATCTGCCGGCCCGTATCGACGAGTGCGGCCAGTGTCAACGCTAGGTACGCATAGGCGCGTGGGGTGAAGTTCGGCAGGCCGCGACCGGCACCGGCGTCCGCGCTCTTATACAGGCGGGCGAGTCGCCCTTCCACAGTCAGTCGATAGCCCAGATAGTTGGCAAACAGTCGCCGGAGTCGGTCCCGATGCCGGAAAATCAGCGGGAGCAACTCGGCTCCACGGCCGTTGATGTGCAAGATCGGGCGGCGTAGCAGCGTACGCACGCAAACCCGCACCTGTGCAGCCTCGGGGTGAGGCAAGTCGTCGAGGAGATCTCCGTAGTATCCGCGCTCAACCATCGACGCCTCGCGCCGTAGATGTCTTCCCACACAGGCTGACGGCGACGGCAACGCCGTGCAGCGTCAACACGCCGTGTGCCGCGCGGATCTGCACGCGGGCATCGGCTTGCGGTCCGACCTGAATTCTCAGGGCTGACGGCGAGTGGACGAACTCCCCGATCCCATCGAACTCCTCGCGGTGACCCATCGCCCGGCGGATCAGGTCATACAACACGTCCAGCGCCCCGGCTGACAGCGTCACCTCGGCGAGCCGATCAGCAACCGCGCGTAGCTCGGCGTACACCGCGTCACGCCGGCGAGCCTCCGCTTCAGCCTCCGCAAGCGCCGCGTACTCGCCAAGAGGATTCTCAACAATGCGCGCTGCGCGGCCACGTGCCGCAGGCTCCGCCCGGCTCGATACCGACACCGACACCGACACCTTCGATCCGCGCCACCACGGCTCGGAAGGTGGAGTCTCATCGACGTCGGGTAAAATCACCCAGTGCCGCGCCGAGGACAGGCTGAAGGCGTGGGCAAACAGAGTATGGGCCTCCCACAGCGTCGCCGCATCAAAGCGGCCGGCAAGACGAATCAATTCCGCACGGCGACCTGGCGCGATCCCACCGCCACCGGTCGACCGCTTGACGTTGGACAGCAGCGAGCTGATCGCCTTGGTCGTGGCTTCCCGCAGGGCCCAAACCTGGCTGGACTGACCCGGCCTGTCCACAAACCAGTCCGCGAGGCCCCGCCAGTCCGACTCCGAGCGCCCACGTGCGCGCTCGACGGCCTCGCCGAGATCAGCGGTCGGAGCCAGCAGCCGCAACAGCTCGCTTTGCACCGCGCCGAGCTGGTCAAGGCACTCGGCAATCGGTGGGGTGTACCGCAGCACATCCTCGACGACCAGCTGGATGTACTCCACCAGCAACCCTCGGAATCCGGCGATCTCGTCGGGATTGAGATCATGACGGGCGACGACCTGCCCGAGGTGGGCGTAGAAGTCGCGCACGGTGTCGGACAGCTCAGCGTGTTGCAGGAACAATGTGGTGACCTGCTCGGCCAGCTGCTCGCGCTGCCGCACGACGACCCGAGCGTCGGCGCCCTGCCTCTGCTCAGCCAGAACCGACTCGCCAATCGTCGAAATGATCTCGTCCATGCCGCGGCGAATCGCGGGCAGCAGCTCCCGTGAGACCTCACGGGCACCCTCGGGGATCGCCAGCAGCTCTTCGGCTTCGCGGTGCACGCGGACGGCTAATTTGTCCACCTGATAGCGCCGACTGCCGTGAGCGAACTCGGTGATGGACCGGGCGTTGGTTTCTCGCCGCCCAGGCACCAGATTGCCCCATTTTCGCAGTTGTTTGAGTCGAACAACGACCTGCTCGATCGCCGACTCGCCAACGCCAATGCGGCCGTCTTGCTCAAGTTGCGCAAGCGAGGCCGCGACCTCACTAGCTGACAGATCCGCCAGCAGGGTCGAGGTGAACACTCGCATGATCGCAAAGTGGGTCCGAGCCTCCGGGACAGAAAGGTAGGTATACAGGCGAAGGCGACGTCCCGCCTCCGCATGATCCCTGTTTGCGTCGGCCACGCCACGTACAGTAGCCGAACGCTTCGACTCCCGTCTGCCGCTGCGAGCCGGCTCGTCGGCGGCGCTTTGGTAGAGCCGGCCTTGGCCTGTCGCCCCCTGGCGCGGGGGGCGATCTCCGCCGCCCAGGCGTGGATCCCTCCGCTAAACAACCGGCGGCAGCCTGTGGCAAGACTCGCAGGTCGCCGAGCTGACCTGCCTGATCGACCCCAGGGCACTGTCCGCTTTCTGGGCAAGCACCCGGCTGACGTGCTGGCGGGAATACCCGCACCGGGCGCTGGAACAACCCGCGGACTGGGTCTGGTGGATCACCGTCGCCCACACTCCACTGGGAGCAGGACGAAGTCGGGCTCAACGTCGGTGAGCTGCCGGGACCTACCAGCTCGACATCGCCGACGTTTGATGGGTGCTGGCATACGAGAACTCCCAGCGAGCGGCGTGAGCCGGGTCGAACCGGCCAAGGTTCGCTACCACCTCGGCGCTGACCTACTGGGTCTCGCACGGGTTCTCGCAGGACTACGCCCCGACATCGCGTACCCGGCGACCCAGGAGCAGTAATCCACAAACGGCACCGGCCGCCATGCCCGATCGCTAGCCCCTCGGTGAAGGACGCCGTGTGGATCCCGGAAGTAGCCCGTCAAGGCTGGTGATCATCAGCGCGACCGCCACATACAAGAACACCGGCTGAAGATCGCCGCACTGTGTGACCATGCCGCGAGGTGATTGCGCTCACCGGCGAGGACGCGTCAAGCGTGTTCGCGCAGCTCGAAATGGTCATGGGTCGTTGGCGCAATATCGAGCGCTGCGCGTCGCGGCCTACACCCTCATCTACGGCGTCACCCGCACCAGCATGCGCAAAGTCCCACTTTTCTAGCACCGCCCGTCATCCGGCATCCACCACCTGCGACTGGCCGACGGATCTTCGCGCTGTCGAACTCACCGAAGCCGGGTCGGCCCGGCATACCTGCCTCCTGCTGCACTTCAACGCCACGACGATTGTCAGAGGGTCGCTGCACCTGGCCTTGCCATCGCAGCTCAGCCCTACCAGCGCAACTTGCGCAGGCGCGTTCGGTCAAGCGGGCGGATCCGAAGTGCCGTCAGTTCGCCACGTAGTGTCGGACGGACTACTTCAAGCCACTCCACACCGTCGTAGTCGGCTAGGCATCGGGGCGCCGACGACAGGTACCGCAGCCCGAAGCCAGCGAAGTACGGTGTCACCTCGCCTCGGACGTCCTGTCCATGCAGGTGAATAGACCCTGAGTCCACCCCCTGCTGCTCGTAGTGGGCGAGCACGGCTTGCCCCGCTCTGAACGACACACCGCCGGGCTGCCATCTCTCCCGCAGGTACGACGCACTCTCAGGGCTATCTACGATGCGGTCCTCAAGAGCCACACGGTCCAGTTCGATCACTCGCATGGCTACCGCTTCGAGAAGCTGCTCACGCACCGGTCGCGGCAACCACCGGTCAAGCCCCTCAAACTCGGGGCTCATCGCGTCCCGTGGGGCACGGACCGCCGTCGGATCTACCGCGATGCCACGCAGCCTCTCCAGAGCGACGCTCAGGTCGTCACCTCGGCGCTACAACAACGTCAGGTCGAAATCCGCCCGTGCCCGCATGTTGTAGACCAACTGACATCCTCGTGTCCGGCCGACCAGCGGCCGGCGCAAGTCTCCGTGTGGATCCCGGCCAGCACTGAGCGCCTGTGCCCTCTCACTCGCAAACTGCCAATCAGTCCCATCGAACTCGATATCCAGATCAACGTCAGCAGGCTCCGGAGCCCCCCGCGCGAACGAACCAAACACGCACACCTCGGTCACCAACCGAAGCGGCCACTCGTCCTGCAGCTGGTCAAGACGCTCGAGGAATTGCTCGACAAGCAGCGCCGCCCGTTGTCTCTTCATGCCACTGATAGTCACATCGCTGATCCCGCTCGTCGAGCCGCTCCGGGAACGCAGATCAACGAGCCCTACTCACCCGCTGTTCACCGCCGACCGCAGCATCAAAGTGATCGCCAGAGTGATCAGCTGCCCGATCCCCTATGTGCCAGGCGGCTCCTACTTCAGCCGCTGTCGCCGCCCCGCCGGGCTCTCTCGCCATCATCCTGCCGCAGGATCACGCCTGACGGTGCTCCTCACCGACGGCGACCGCACATGGCTCCACAAGCTGTACGTGGGCGCAGGCGAAGGGATCCGGCGATGAGCATCGACATCAGTTGGGGACGCGGCGACGGCGCCGCGTTGGTCAGCATCGTCACCGAACTCGACGCCACAGTGGACAAGATCAGCCACGTCCCAGACTGAGTAACTGCCCTACCGCGTCACCCTCATCGCTGCCAGCGGAGCTGACACTCCCCGCCATGCTCGACATCTGCATCGGGCACCCCGAACGGTCGTTCGTCTATCACGTCGCCGTCGATGGCAGCAGCGCCTGGGTATACCAGCCAGACCTCGAACCCGGACCCGTGTTCACGTTCGAATACGCCGGCACCCCCACCGACGTATGGCCCGAACGCACCCGTGTCACCAACGCGACCGCCTGGCAAGCGGCACGACAGTTTCTGACCAGCGGCGGGCAAGACCCCACGCCCTGACCTGGGAAACCGCCGAATAGCTTCGAGCGTGGACGGCTCACGAGGCCAGAGCCGCAGCCGAGGTGGGCTTGACTCGCGGGGCCTCGTCGTGTGCGGTGACCCCGGAGCCGCTAAAGCGGCAGCCGTATGAGGAGAGATCCCGCGAACGACTCGTCGGTCGTCGACCTGGACCTGCGCGCAGACGCATCCAACGACGAGGAGCCCAAGTACACGTGGAATGCCAAGGGATACGGAGGCAATGAGATGTTGGCCTGCTGGTGCTGCTGCCACGGCATCGACGCCCCAGCCGGGTATACCCGTGCCGCTGCTGTGCCGGGGCGGTAAGAAGTACGGCAAGACCCGAACGCGCCTCGCACGTCCGGGCGGGCAGGCCCAACCCGGAGGCAACAGCCCCGAGACGCTGTGGCATGCCAACGCCAAGCGGACCATCGTGCGCTGGGCGTAGAAGCAGCCCGGCGTGACCAAAGCGCGCACCGATTACCCGACCGCAGACGGGCGACGCCGCAGCGAAGCCATAGCTTTTCTGGCCGACGGAAGCGTCTGGTCAACGAGGTTGAGCAGCAATCCCGCACCGACGAGGACTGGACCAGCCGGCATCACGACTTTGTCGCAGAGCCTGGTCGACGCATGGCTGTGGTGCGCCCTCGTAGCGCAACCGTTCCTGGCACGTCGATCGTGGCGCGATAGGCAACAACGTGAGCCCTCTCGAGTAAGTAGATCTTGTCGCAAGAACCCTGTCCATCGATGGTTCGATGCCCATCTCGAGCACCGTCCGACCCGAACAGGTGCTGGCCGTCGCCGCGCAGCGCGGGGACCGGCCCGAGGCGCACGGGCTGCTGGCCGGGCTGGCCGAGCTGCACGTGCGCGGGGTTGCGGTCGACTGGCTGCAGTGGTTCGCCGAGACCGGCGCGCGGCGG
>NZ_LIVU01000022.1:0-10916 GCF_001905625.1 Micromonospora sp. TSRI0369 | reverse complement strand
CGTCACAAGACCCATATTTATGCCTCTCAGTCATATCGACTTCTCGTCACCTATTCCCCACCGGGCTGGGCGCGCTGGCTACCGTGGATGTCCGGGGCAGTCGGCGAAGGAGCGGCGGGATGGCTGTCGACGGAGCGGGCGCCGACCCCGTCGACCGTCCCTCGCGCTACGAGGAGGTCGTCCTCGGCCTGCTACGGGGCGAGGGGGCGACCGCGCTGACAGCCGGTCTCTGGCTGATCGTCACGTCCCTGTTCACCGGGCTGTTCCTGACCTTCGTCGGGTGGCAGGTGTGGGAGAACCGCACGTTGGAGACCAGGGGCCGGATCGGCGACGCGCAGGTGGTGCGCGCCAACTACGAAGGGCGCGGCAAGTCCCTGAACGTCGCCTACCTGTCGGGGCCGGTGGGCACGACGGCGATCCTGGAGAACCCGGTGCACCGGCCGGCCGCGGGCGACGTGATAGCGGTCCGGTACGACCCCCGGCACCCCACCCACCTGCGGGAAGCGGACGCGCCGATCTGGCGGTGGCCGGACTTCCTGGTGACCGTGCCACCCGCGGTGGCGGGCTGCCTCGTCGTACCGGCCGAGTGGATGCGGTTCCGGCGGCGGCTGCGGGAGCGACGAGTCTGAGCAGTCACCGCCCCCGCGGACCGGCCTCCCGGGTCCACCCCACGAAGCGGCGGTGCAGTGCGCCGGCAGGCGCCCAGGGCATGTCCTCGGAGGCTTGCACGAGGTAGGCGCCGAGATACAGAGCCAGTGACACCGGCGCACCGGCGTACTCCGCCCGCAGTTCCCGCCTGCGGGTGGGGCACGGCCACGGCAGGTCGCAGCCGCCGCAGCTCCAGATCGGCATGACCGGGCCGTGGGTGGTCACCGCGCACCCTCCAGGAACCGCGCGGTGACCGCCCGCGCCTGCCGGCTGGTCGCCCATTCCACCTGCCAGCACGGGTACGGCGTGAGCCGCGCCCACCACGCCCGGCACCCGGCACACATGCCGTCGAGTCCCCGCACGTGAACCGCGAGGATCGTCTCCTCCGGCCCGCCGATCACTCGTCACTCCCCTGCGGCCAGTGACCACGATTGATCGGAAGCCGGTGCCGCGAATGACAGGGCAGATCGGCGCCGCACCGGCAGACCCGTCTCCACCGCCGCCAGCACCACACCGGCCGATGCCGCCGGGCGAACGTCAACGCGGCGGCGGACAGGTAAGCGTCGTACGAGACGCGGCGCTCCCGCGAGGCGTCGCCGTCCGGGGACCGTTGCCCGCCTCGCGCCTGGTCCAGCAAACGGCGTCTGGCGATCTCCTGCTCCATCGCCTGGATGCGCTCGCCGAAGCCGGACACCGTCGACGGCGGAAGGTACCGACCGACGAGCCGTCGCAGGAGCCCAATGGTCACCGTCATCTGTCCGGCCCTCCGTGGTGAGGGCACGGAGGACACCTGCTGATGTGCCTATCCGCGCCCGGTGGAGATCCAGCGTCACGCCGAGCGCGTCCACGATCCAGGAGGTGACTGTCCGCTAACCAGGTGTGCTGTCCGCTGTCGATCGGCGGGCGGGGGCGTACTCGACGCACAGGTCACGCAACATCGCGGCCTCCGGCACGCCCGACTGCTCCACCTTCGCGAGCAGTTCCGCGGCTCGCCACCAGTTCGACGGCACCACCCGCCCGGACGCCACCGCCTGCGCCCCGAGCGCAACCGCCTCATCCGGCTGGTCGGCGGCGACCAGGGCAAGTCCGAGGTCGAGACGCGCCGACGCGGAACGGCGAGGACGCGCTCCCCCATCACCGTGCGGGTCCAGATCGGTCAGTACCGCCCGCGCCACCTGCTCGGCAGCCGGGTCACCGGCCCACGCCAACGTCGTGGCCATATAGGCGGCGGCCTTCGCGGGGTCGTAGCGGTAGTGATGCTCGGCCCGTTCCGGAACGGGCAGATTCGCCGTCAAACGCTCCACCCGCTCCAGCGCTCGCCGGGTGGCGGCCACATCACCGATCCGCGCCCACGCGCGAGCTTCCTGGGCAGTCGCCTGAATCCTGGCCGAGCTGCCTTTCGGCGCGACCCGCTGTGCTTGATGAGACAGATCGAGTGCCGTCCGGTAGTCACCTTGCGTCAACACGTCCCAGGCCCGGGTCTCCAGACACCACGCCTGGATCTCCGCATGCTCGGCGTGTTCGGCAAGCTCACGAGCAGCACGCAGATGGGCAGCCGCCGCACCGCGCTGCCGCAGGTCGATGTGAACGGTGGCCCGCAGCACCGCCAACCAACCGCCCGCAACCAACAGCCGACGCTGCTGAGCAAGCGTGACCCGTCCGTCCAGCAGCCGCACCACATAGGCCAGATGTCGCCGCACCAGCGGCAACAGATCCGCCGGCGCCATAATCGGATAGGAGCTGGCGAGGTCGTCGACGCCCTGCTCGATCCGTTCGAGCACCTCACCGCTGACATCACTGGCGGCAACCCTCGCCCGCAACTCGCCCGCCTCGGCCGCATGGTCGATCGGCGCATCGACCAGACGAGCAAGCACACCTCCGGCGTCGAGAATCCGGTCCAAGTGGCGCGCCGTGTCGACAGTCGGAGCCTTGAGCCCTGCTTCCAGCTCGTGCAGATGGCTCTTGCTTCGATGGGCGAGCTGCCCGAGGGACCGAAGCGACAGACCACGCCGCTCCCGAAACTCGCGCAGAGCTGCCCCGAAGCGCGGATCGACGGAGGAAGCCATAGCCCAGCTCCAAGCTCAAGAGGCCCGGCGAACTCACCCGGCCGCCATTCTGTCGACCGTACCCCGAAACGTCGCCCGTCGATGACCTACGGGCCACGCACCAACGGTGACACCACTGCGACACAGCGCTATCGTGTCGCTCATGGCCGCTCCCGACACGGCCCTGGGCGCCCTCCATAACGGGATGCGCATGAGCCAGGACGACTTCGCACGCGCGCTGGAGGTCGTCACCGGCCTGCCCATCTCACTGCTCGGCTTCGCCGCGGTGCCCGGTGGGCACGTGGCCGACGACCAACAGGGCGGCCACGACCTGACCTCACCCGTGTCGAACCTGGCCACGCCGACGCCGGCTGCCGAGCCCAGCACCGCGCACAGGTCGTACGAGGGCGTGTGGCTCAGCCGCTACCAGTACTACTCCAGCGGACGGGAGGAGTCCTTCGCCGGACAGCACTTCGTCGTCCTGCTGCAGCACGGCGACAGGCTGACCGCGCGCAGCCTGCCCGGGTCGGCGTCCTCGTCTCTGTCGCTGGACCTGACCGTGGACGGTGCCGTTGTCACCGGCACCTGGGTGGAGCAGACCGATCCGGCCGGCTACTACCGGGGTGCCCGCTATCACGGGGCGATCCAGCTTCTGGCCGAGCCGACGGGGCGACGGATGGCCGGTAAGTGGGTCGGATTCGGCAAGGACATGGACGTGAACACCGGCCCGTGGGAGCTTGTCTTCCGCGACGCGTCGACCTCGAAGGCGACGCTGGACTGGTACAACACCCCGGCGACGTAGAGAGTCCTGCCATCGCCTCGACGCCGGACGGGATCGGTGCTCGCGTCGACTACTCTGCACCGGAACACGGCACGGTGCCCGTATCCAGCGAAGCCGCACGTCGTGCCCGCGATACAACAGGAGAACGCTGTGACAGTCCGCGCCACGGGCCGGCCACTGACCCGACTGGAAGCCGCCCAGGCGCAGGCGGAGCACGTACTCGGCCCCCGGAAGGCAAAGCGGATCGCGACGTTCGGCAACGGCGGCCTGTACGTCCGGGCCGGCACCGGGGCACAGATCATGGCCTGGCTCGTCGACTTCACGGTGTTCCTGTTCGGTGTCGGGGCGGGCGTCGTCGCCCTGGCCCTGGTGGACCGCGCGGTCACCCTGTCCGACAACTTCGCCGCCGGGGCGAGCCTCTCGTTGCTCGTGGTGGTGCCGCTGCTCTACGGCCTCTGCTACGGCAACGGCCGGGCGCTCGGCGCGCTGCTCACCGGCACCCAACTCGTACGAGCCCGGGACGGTGGCCGGATCGGCCTCAAGGCGTGCTGGGCCATGCTGGTCCGGACGCTGTTGATGCCGGTGCTGGTCGTCGTGCTGGTGGTGACCGCGTTCAGTACCGGATCCTCAGACGCGCCCGGTTCGCTCGTGCGGACCACCATCGACCCGGACGCCACCCGGCGGCTCCACGACGCGGGCATCCGCTGACCCGTCGCGCGGCCGCCTCCCGCGGGCGGACGCCGCCAGCTTGATGCTCACCTGGGCTCCGAGCTCACGGAAGCCGAGCCTACGAGCGAGCCGTCGTGAAAGCTCGGGGCGTGCGCGCCACTGCGGCATCAGTCGGTTCGCAAGCGCCTCCGCCACCGCGGCGGACGCCACCGCACGGGCCAGTCCGCGGCCCCGGAAGCGTGGGCTGGTCAGCACACAGAGATGAGCGACCGCGTGTGGCCAGTTGTCGTACCCCGCCGCCGCCACCACTCGTACGCCGTCCCGGACGACGAACACCGGAGAGGTGATCTCACCGATCCCGCTCTCCGCGAGGTCATCCGCGGAGACGTCCGCTACCAGCCGATCGAGGTCCGGGTGCCCCGGCGACAACCGGGCCACCTCAGCGGTCGCCGTCTCCGGCCGGAACTCACGCTCGTCGAGGTACGCCAGCGAGGCGGGACCGAGCACGTCCACCACGCCGCGCTCCCCGTCCCACCGCCCGTCCTCGACGGCCGACCGGAGTGGCCGTCCGGTGAGCGATTCGCGTAAGAAACGGGCGGCGGCAGCGTCCGGCGCGGTGGCGATCCCTGATCCCCCCACCACCACGATGCCGGCCCAGGCCGGCGGGCACAGCCGTGACCCGGCGGAGACGACCACCCGCACGCCGTCCGCCGGGAAGCTGGCGGCGACACCGGCGAGGCCGGCCCAGAGATCCTGTACGCGGTGCGACACATCCGATCGAGCCATCGACGCATTGTCCCCGGCTGCCGCCTCGACCGCTGTCCGGCTGCACGCCCCGCGCACCGCCTAGCCTCTCGGGGATGGAGCAGCTACGCGACCTTGCCGTCCGGTTGGCGATGGACGAGCCGGTCGGCGACGACCTGGCGATGGCGGCCGCGCACGCTCTGGCCCGTGGTGTCGACTCGCCGAGCCTGCGGGAGCTAGCCGGTCTGTCGAAGGGCCAGTCCCGGGAAGCCGTCGACCTGTTCCGGCAGGCGATGGAGGAACTAGGCTCGCCGGTCCCGGACGAGAGCCGCGCCCGGCTGCACCTCATGCGTGTGGCAGCGGCGAGCATCGTCGCCGGAGAGGGCGATCCCGAGGACCTGGCGCACGAGATCTACTGGCAGTCGTCCTACTTTCCCTCGGAAAAGCTGCGCGAGGTGGGCTACCGCTTCCTCCACCTGTACGCCGATTGCGGCGCAGCGCCGGATCAGACGGAGGAGGCGGTGGCAGCCATGAAGGAAGCGGCACGGTCGTTCCTGCACGATCATCCTGCCTGACCGCACCGTCGCTGTCGTGGCGCAGTGCTCAGAGGGCAAACGGCTCGTACGCGAGGGCTTCCGCCACCACCTCCTCATCGGTCAACTCGGGCTGATGGAAGAACATCAGGGTGATGACGTGCGGGCAGCGCAGGATCCGCGTCAGCTCATCGAGCTTCGCCCCCGTCTCCTCGTCAGGAGTGGCCGGGTCGCGCAGTTCCTGAACGAGGGCCAGCGCCCTGCCCCGCGATGCGTCGTCCAGTTCCACAGCCCCGGAGGGTACGGCTCCGGGGCCTGATCTGCGGCAGCTCGTTCACGTCGCGGCGCCCTGGGACCAGCCTTGACCGACTGCGCACACTGAGGGCAGGCATCTCACCCAGGGAGGTCCAAGTGCGCTGGCTCATCGTCCTGATCATCATCGCGGCGGCCGTGGCCGCGGTCGCACTGTGGCGCCGTACCCGGCAGACACCAGTCGACGGCGGCCAGGTGCGTGACCTCCAGGCATCCGCGGAGGCCCGCCGCAGGCTCGACGACCATCGGAACCGGACGGACGGCGGCAACACCGGCAGCGGTGGCGTAGGTGGCTGGAGCGCCTGACATCACCGGCAGGTCAGCTTATTTGATGGTGGGCGCGGCAGGTTTCGAACCTGCGACCCCTCGCTTGTAAGTTCTGGGCGCTCCGTCCGGCAACGTCCATCCACGTACGCGACCTCGGGCAACGGTTCGCGCTTGGCCGGCGGCGTCGGTCACCGTCCCGGCTCGTTGCTGTCACCGTTGCTGTCGACAGCAACAGGAGACACCAGGCGTGGCAGAGTGGCCGCCAGGCAGCAGGGTCGTCCGCACGGTAATGGGCGGGACCCGGGGTGCGATCTGGGCCGTCAGCCCTGCTGCCCCTCACAAAGCTCTCGTGACTGCTTCATTCCGAAGGAACCACTAGCCGGCTGTGAGCTGCACCAGCAGCAGGCGTGAGCTGTCCGAGCAGTCCGCAGAGGTCCACCGACGTCCAGCTTCGCTCGTGCCCGTCGTCACTCAGTTGGTCACCCAGCCCAAGTGTCAGACGTTGAAGCGGAACTCAGGGCCGCTGCCTGTCAACCAACGGGAACGCACCTCGACCACTGCTCATACGACGCCTACGTCTGCCATAGCTGCTTGCTGGTTGACGACGTTTGACGATGTCTTGTGCCCACTGTGTGCCCCACGCTGGTGGCGATGAGGAACGCCAGTGCGGGCCGCGCAGCTTCCGCTCCATCATGTCGGCCTAGCACCCTGTCACGAGCTGAAGGGGTCACGACCGAGAACGTCCCGCAAGACTTCCCTGATGTTGATGGTGGCTTCCCGGCCTTGTTCAAGCGCCTCTTGAGCTGCGGCTTCGATCCGGTCCGCAATAGTCCGGGTTTCGGCAACGGACAGGACCGCCGGAACCGACTTGCCATCGGGCATCTCGAAGACGATTGAGATGAGACGCGTTTCATGATCGGGGGTAACGCGCATCGCCATCATGCCCAGCGCCTTACGTGCGGTTGCCACTTTCATAACCAATCGCCGCTCGTCGCCCTTAACAGGAGTGAAGTCATGATGGCGATAAAAGCTCGCAGCCTCTTCATCAATCGCGTCAACGACGATCAACCGGCCCGACGCTTCGGCGGAGGCCATCACAATAACCTGCAAAGCATCTACTAGAAGCTCACTCCCAAGCCCTTGCCCCTTGAGTGAGCGGTCCAGAGCTAGCCGCGCCAGCAAGTAGGCGGGCACGACGGAAAACCCTCCCGCCTGCCCGCCCGTCAACTCTTGCCGCAGTATCTGGGTCGGCGCTATCGAGTAGTAGGCCATGACAACCTTCGAATCGTGCTCTACCCAGACATACGTCCGCGCAGTATCCGCCTCTTGAGCGCGACGCGCTTTGGTCTTTAACCAGTCGTTGAGGACTTCATTTTCACAGTCGAAGGACGCAAGGTCATGATCGCCGTCTAGTCGTTGCGAGACCCATTCACTCATCGACGGACGAACCGCCGCCCACGCTCAGCGACACGCTTCAGTGCTGGCGCGTCGTCCGCTCGGTCCAGGGAAGAAAGCAGGTCATCAAACTGGTCGTTTTCCATAACAACGTGATGCACACGCGCAATTACACGGTCAGCCGCAGCGTTCGCCGCCTCCAAAACGAAAGCTGATACCGTTTGGTTGGAGAGGCGAGCAGCTTGGGTGATTCGGGCCTCACTGTCCGTATCGGTCCGCATCTCGATGCGCTGAGTCTTAGTAGCCATCGCTTGCACCTCCGACTTCACCGTACGGCACTTGTACGGCTGTCGCCAGCCTTTGACAGACTCCACACACTCCCTCCCACGCAGGCACGCTGACCCAACCTCAGGCGTGTGACCAACGTAACCAAAACTCCCGGCGTGTCGGTTAACTGCGCTCCACGCTCAGCAGGCAGCCCTGCCATCCCGTCTGCCGTCGACCCGCCCTCCTGGGGAGCGGGCCGCCGCCCGGCCCGCCACGTCAAGCGGACCTTGACGCGCGCGTACGGACGCTGGTGGGCCGGGCGGCGGTCTGCTCGGCTCGCCCGGGTCGTCGGCTGGCGGGATGGCCCTGCGCAACCACCCACGGACCGTAATCCGCCGACGGAGCCCCCGCCATCCTGGAGCCAGAGCGCCCCCGCCGGAGGCGCAGTGACCGCAACCCCGCGACCGCCGCCAGCTCGCCGACGCGGCCGGCGTGCGCTTCCCTACGCCGCGCGGGCTTGTGGCCGCGCGGCCCGGCCGGCTGCCGGCCCACCACCTCACCGGTCAACGATCCTGTCGTGCTGCAGCGGCCCTCCGGGCTTCCCGCTCCCCGCGCCAGCCGCCGGGCGTCTTGCGCGGCCGGAGCGGAGCGACAGCGGAGGGCAGGCCGCGCGCCCAGGCGGCGGCGCGTGCGGCCCGTTCAGGGCCGCCTTGAAGACGTACAGAAAGTTTGAACCACATTGCCGGCAGCCGGCTGTCTGGTCTCGGGACCTGCGTGACACATCGGTATCAGGACCTGCGTGACACTCCGCTGAGTGTTGGTGGAGATGAGCGTGATGGAACAGCGGTATCGAGCCGTCCAGGACGTGCTTGCCGGGTCGACGGTCACGGACGTCGCCGAACGGTTCGGAGTCTCCCGCCAGGCGGTGCATCGCTGGTTGGCCTGGTATGCCGATGAGGGCTTGGAGGGCCTGGCCGATCGGTCCAGCCGGCCGCGTTCCTCTCCTGGGCGGACGCCACCGGAGGTGGAGGCGTTGATCTGTGAGCTGCGCCGGAATCATCCTCGCTGGGGTGCCCGTCGTCTGGTCTTCGAGCTGGGGCGCCGGGACTGCCCGGGTCCGGTCCCGTCTCGGGTCACGGTGCATCGGGTGTTGATCCGGCACGGGCTGGTCAACCCGACGCCTCGCCGTCGGCGTCGGGAGGACTACAAGCGGTGGGAACGGGGCCGTCCGATGGAGCTGTGGCAGCTGGACATCGTCGGCGGTATCCGTCTTGCTGACGGTGGTGAAGCGAAGGTCGTCACCGGCTTCGATGACCACTCCCGGTTCTGCGTCATCGCCCAGGTCGTCCGCCGGGCCACCGGCCGGGCCGTATGTCTGGCCTTCACCGAGGCTTTGCAGCGGTTCGGGGCGCCGGAGGAGGTGTTGACGGACAACGGCAAGCAGTTCACCGGCCGGTTCAATCAGCCCCGCCCGGCTGAGGTGATGTTCGAACGCGTCTGCCGCGAGAACGGCATCGTGGCCCGCAACACCAAACCCCGCACCCCGACCACCACTGGCAAGGTCGAACGGTTCCACCAGACCCTGCAACGCGAACTACTCGACGACGTCGAGGTCTGGGCCAGCCCGGAAGAGGCCCAGGCCGCAATCAACGCGTTCCGGGACGAATACAACACCCGACGGCCGCACCAGTCCCTGAACATGGCATTCCCCGCCGGCCGGTTCACCGTCCCACGAGCCGACGAGCAATTGCCGCTGCTGCTTCCACGGACGCTGACCACCACGATCCCCGCACCCCGAAAGCCGCTGCCTGCGGCACCGTTGGCGCCTGCGTCATCCGCCGGGTCGGCCACCGTCGCCTCCGCACCAGTAACATCCGGCGACGATGTCGGCTTGGCCGTGGAGGTCACCCGGATCGTTCCCGCCTCGGGCAACCTCACCGTCTGCGGGCAGCAGTTCTGGCTCAGCCCCACCCGGGTCGGGCTCCCGGTCACCCTCTGGGCCGACACCACCGTGGTCCATCTGCTCATCGACGGTGTCCGGCTCAAGACCGTCCCGTCCCGGCTCACCCCCGATCACCTGCGGCAACTCCTCGCCGACAACGGCCAACCCGCCGGACCACCACCGATCACCACAGGCCCCGTCCAGGCCGGCGCCCCGATCGAGGTCGAACGGCTCGTCAACGCCACCGGCCTAATCAGCCTCGCCGGCCGGCAACACCCCGTCGGCTACCACTTCGCCGGACAACGCGTCACCGTCCGACTCGACCGCGGCCTCATGCAGATCACCGCCGCCGGCGTCCTCCTGCGCAGCCTGCCCAACCCTCTCAGCGCCGCCGAGATCGCCCGCATCCGCGACGCCCGCCCCGCCGGACCCCCACCCACCCCGGCACCCGAACCGATCCGGGTCGAACGCCGCGTCAGCTGCCGAGGAACCCTCGTCATCGCCGGCCAACGCATCCACGTCGGCATCCACCACGCCGGAACCACCCTCACCGTCGAAGCCTCCGACACCACCTTCCGCGTCCACAACGGCGACCAACTCGTCGCCGAGGTCACCCGCACCACTGTCAAGCCGATCGCCCGGTTCAAGGTCCGCAAACCCGAACCCTCACGCGCGGCCCGCACCCCGCAGCACCGGGACGAAGCTTGACGCCCGGCGGTGCCATTCCTAGCTTTGTCGCTCATGAGCTGGAGCAAGGAAACTGGCAGATCAGACCATGGATAGCACCAGGTTGACGAAGGCCCTCGGCTACACCGTCGGCGACCTGCTCCTGATCTCAGCCGAGGCGTTCGACACGCGGGTCGTCAGGACCACGCCCCAGCGCCTGCTCATCGACTGGCCATGGCGGGAGGCGGACCCCGAGTCAACCAACTCATGGGATGGCACCGTGGGCTTTCCTCGTGACCCTGACGCGCACGGCTGGCTCAACACACCGTGGCGACTGGAGCCCGACGCCTCCGAACTCCAAGCCGGTGACCCTTGCTTCGTCGGCATCCCACCGACGGAGGTGCGGGTTACCTCCATCGAGAGGTTCGACCCTCCCGCCGATTTCGGATTCCTACCCCGGCCGGACTACGCGCTTGAGGTGGTTCCTGTCGACGCGATCGAGGACCAAGAAGCGGGCTACGTCCTCTACCTCAACAGTCAAGAGCCGATCCACATCGAAGTTCTTGCCAACCCCGACTAGCCAGGGCATACACAAGCGCTACCCTCAACCGAAGATCGTCTAGCCCGTGTCGGCTCCGCCTGAAAAC
>NZ_LIVU01000021.1:0-11648 GCF_001905625.1 Micromonospora sp. TSRI0369 | reverse complement strand
CCGAAATGAAAGACCGAGGCTAATCGGGCGGAAGCAGAGCAACAGGCAGGCGCGGCTTATGGCACGTACGCCGAGGCCACTAAGGCGCTTCAGATACTCGCGGAGAACCTGGGCGTCGCGGGCGACCAGCTCGAACAAACTCTCACCGGACTTGCCACCAAGCTTCAGAAGGCCCAGGCGGCTCTGCCCCTTCATCGAACCGACCGACAACGTGCGGATCGCCAGATTGTGACACTGGAGACACTCATCGAGTTGGACCAGACTGCCGAGCAGGAGAAGCAAGACGCAGTCACGGCAGCTGAGAAAGACTTCGATCAGGTTTCCAGAGCGCCCGGCGTCTGGCTGGCCGCAACGGGGGAATCTAACCCGCCGCCTGCATCGCGGGAAGACGCGCTGCGCGTCGTGCACGGGTACGCCACAACAGCCGTCAACGAAGGCCACCTCGTCAACTCGTTGCAGCGCCTGCAGGCCGCCCTGCCGAACGGCCACGAAGCCCATGTCGACGCCGAGGTCGCTCCGCTGATCGTGCACGTGAGCGACGGTGAGCAGCATCGCCCGGTTGCCGATGCCGCCCGCCACACACACGAGCGGTTGCACGAGGACCAGCAGAAGCTCGACGACCGCTATCAGAAGATCTTTGAACGATTCCTGTTGCGTGACCTTGCCGAGCACCTACGCCGTCACATCGACGCCGCCGACGACCTCTGTCGCCGGATGAACACCATCCTGGCCGGCGCCCAGTCGAGCCAGGGCGTTCACGTCCAGCTCAGCTGGGCTCCCTCGCCCGCCCTGGATGACGCCACACGTCAAGCATTGGAACTGGTCGGCAAGTCACTCGCGGTTCGAAACGAGGACCAGGACAACATGCTCCGCAAGGCGCTTCAGGACCGCATCGAGGGCGAACGGGACAAGCGTGATGTGCACTACGCCCAGGTGCTTGCATACGCCCTGGACTACCGAAGCTGGTACACCTTCACCGTGCGCGTGCAAGACTTCGGCCCGGACGGCCGGTCTCGCAACCGTAGGCTGCGGCAACTCTCCTCAGGCGAAACCCGGCTGGTGTCCTACATGACCCTATTTGCAGCAGCGGCGGCTTTCTATGACGCCCTGACCACACCAGGCACACGACCACTACGCCTGGTTCTCCTCGACGAGGCATTCGAAAGACTAGACGACCCCACGATCACCCGGCTGCTCGAACTCCTCGCCGAAGAACTCGATATGGACTGGATTATCACGTGGCCCGGCGGCTCCGCCTTCTCACCGAAAATCAGTCGCATGCACATCTACGACGTCTTCAGGCCCAAGGGCGCGCCCGGCATCGCCTTCGTCCACACCACCTGGGATGGCGCGACCGCCGCGCGTCAGCAGCCGTGACGCCCCCGCTGCCGGAAGCCGTTCGGCATGCACTCGATCGGCCCGAACTCGCACTCTTGTGGCAGAGGATACGCAAGCAGCTCGAGCGCACCGAGGCGCAGCCCCGCGGGACCGTGAGGATTCCGATTCCCGATCACCGCACCGCCTCGGAGCTAGGTGCGATCCTCGGCCGACGACTCACCGGCTACATCGGCAAGAACACCCAGGTCGACCTCAGAAAGCTTGACCAGATCCTGCGAGCCGGACCCGCCCAGCTCGGCCTACCTGACGTTATCGTTGCGCTCACCGGAGAACAGCTCCTGCAAAAGCAGGTCCAACGGACCACTCGCACCGCTGACAACCAGCAGGTCTGGCAGGAACTGCTCGACCTCATGGACGGCGTTCCGCAAATGGCCAGCGAACGGGCGCTGCTCGCAAAAAGTCCGGTCGGTCCAGTGCAACATCCACCGGACGACACGGCGGCAATCACGAGGTCATGGCAAGTGTACGAGCCGGCAATACGTGCGGCCTGCATCTGGTGGAGAGCCCATAACGACGGACGACGCATGGCAGCCAGACAACTGGCCGGCCTGGCATTCCGAGACACAAAGAAATGGACCGACCAACGCCGCGTCGCATTCGCCAACCTCGCGCAGCAGCCATTCGACCAGGCAGTGGACGAGGCCGACGTACCGATAAAAATGAGTGGACCTCTCGTCTGGAAGTTCCAGGACACGATCGCTCACGCGGCTACCGCACGACCATGGATCGGTCTCCCCGCGCAAGGAATCCGTACGCTTGGATACATCGAGTGCGACGCCAAAGGGATTCTTGTCGTCGAGAACGTGGAGGCGTTCGAAAAGGTATGCCTATTGGATGGGATCACCGATCGGTGGCTTTGCGTGTGGAACCAGGGGAACCCTAGCAGGCGACTGATGAGGTTCCTGGCCGACCTCAACATCATGGTCGCCGCGTGGTGCGATCTGGACGCATACGGAATACGGATGATCGCCAACCTGGAGAAAGGACTTAGTCGCTCAGTGACCCCGGTTGGTATGTCCCTTGCCCTGTGGCGCGCTGGAACGAAACTAATACAAACCGATCAGCAACTCGCGTGGGCGCGAGATGTTGCGGCGAAATTTTCGACAACAGGCCCAGCTTCATTGCGTGAGCTGGCCCTAGCAATCGCTGACACTGGCGACTGCTGCGAACAAGAGACGCTGTACGAACAGGTTTTACCCACCCTTAATGCCACTCTACGAGCGTTCGAGCATAGCGGCGCATGAGCTCCGTGGCCGGATGTCGTAAAGATGTCTGAGGCGGACGGCAAGGCAACGCGCTGGCTTGCCGAGTGGGGCACTGACGGACAACATCGCGATCGCCGGGCGTCGCGAGAGCTTGCGCAACCGGTTACCGCAAGATTTGGTTATCAAGCTGATGTTGCACAATCATCGGCGAAACCTGATACTTCCTCGCTAGTTCCTCTATCTCACGCTCCTCGGCCCCTAGGTGAATGGATTCAACGGAAAGTTGTCCGGCGATTCCCTCGGCAGGCGCGAGCAGCTCGGCCGCGAACGCCCGCTCCACCTTCTGCAGGTCCGTGTAGGCCGTTGTAACCAAGAACCGGGATTCATTTTGCCAAAGTAGATGCCACAGCGCTCTCGCGATGGTGAATCGCCTTGCTGCCTCGGGCTGATGATTGCCTACGATGACCAACGCAGGCGTGTCGGGGTCCTTGCCACCAAGTGCCTGCAGCCCTCTCGGGGGCACTGCAATAGCGGAGGCCCGGAGAATACCTTGTAGCTCAAACGGATCCGCCGCATCGATCCCAAGAGTTCCTCGCACCCGACGCGCTTGCGCCCACCCTCTCTCCCAAGGGCGAAGGTGAGACCATTCAGGGCTCGGGGACAACTCGGATCTGAGCGCCTCTACTTGATCGGCGGCTGGGGCGGTAAGCCGCCGAATGTCCTCTTGCGCGGCAGCTACCCACTCTAGGGCTACCGAGATTTTGTCTGGCTGCACCACATCCATGAAGTCGTCAAGCAACTGATCATCCAGTTGGTCTGCTGCTCGGAGAATATCTGCCTCATACTTCTCCGCTTCTGAATAGGGGTCAAGGCCTAGGCGCGCGGAAGTCAGGCAGAAGGCTGCTTCTTGCGGTTCCGTGCTCTGAATGGCCGCCCATTCAACTTGAAGTTGTGTGTCCCGGATTCCCGTCTCGGCAAGCCGCGAGACCACCACCTCAACGAAGTCGGTAAGGCGTTGCTGTAACAGGGAGCTCTCAATAACGACTTCGCCGCTGGTTAGGAATCGAATCACTTGGCTAGCGGCGTCCGGGGGGTCGGCACGCCAAACGAGGCGTGTCGTACCCCCTTCGGGAAGGATGAATAGATTGGGCCAGAGGAATCCGTCGCCTGCGCTCCGGACGTTGTGTCGCTGTCGCTGAAGATAGTGATCTGAGGCCGACCCTACATAAGAGCGGCTCTTCGACAGGGTGGACGCCGGCCTGGAGTGAGCTCTTAGGAACCACCAGTTGAAGGCGATCCACTCAGCCAGAGGGTACAAGGAGCAGTAGATTGACCTGCGGGAGCTGCCAGACTCCTTGTCTTCGACCAAAGTCAGCGTTTCGCCGCCGACATGAATCTCAAGACGAGCCCAGGTTGCTCTTAGCTCGGCGGCCTTGACACTCGGCGCCGCCAGCCACTCCCACCTTATTTCTATATCTTGATACTCACTCATTTCAGCCCCTCTGGGTACTGATCCGGCTCGAGGGGGTAGCCCTTGTACTGGCCGAGCTCCTGGTTTACCAGCCTACCCTCGTAGACAACCTCGGACTGGCGATGCCAGACATAGCGGGGGTAGTTACCTTCCCAAGGCTCGCCGACATTGCCTGCCGCTATGGCGGCCTGCAGCCACGCGGTTAGCTCCTCTGGGTCTGCTAGGCCCGGATCGCATTTGCTCGCATCTGCGCGTAGCCGTGGCTGTCCGGCGAACGAGGGGTAACTCTTGTGCTCGCTGCTGCCCACATATCGGACGCTCCCGGCGAGCTGGGCAAGCTCGACGTCCGCGGGAGGACTCGTAAGAGATCTTCTCAGTGGTCGACGCCGCCGTGTGGCACGCATGTCCTCAGTATGGCTTGGAAGCGCCTATGATGCGAACCCCGCCTTCCTGCGCGGTTGGGCGAGACCTCGTGTTAGTTGTGCCCCGCAGAGCGGTGTGGCAGGCCGGCGGCGGGTTCCGGGCGGTGGCCCTGTGGGGCAAAGTGCGGCACAGCCGGGGAAGACTTGCGCCCTGTTACTGGGTTGAGTCGCCAGATGTCTCACTTCCGGCAGATGGTTGCCTTCAGTAGTTGATTGCGTGCATCCTGTTGGGCTGGGCGAGCCCGAGGAGGCATAGTGCCGGACCCCGTGTCCCCGACAAGTCCTACCGTCAGACGTCTGACCCAAGGTCTCGTGGCGCACCTGCTCGCGCAGGTCAAGAGCAGCGAGCGGCCTAATCGCGACGCGATCGACGAGGCCAACACCTACTGGCTTCGTAGGCCACCACAAGACAACGCGCGTTCCCGCAGACCGGTCATCATGCAGGTCGCCTACCCTCCGCCACCTGAACCACCTGTACCCCCAACGGCGCTCCGTGACCTGCTAGACGGTACGGAGTACGGCAATGCCGAAGGCCCGCCACTCCAGCTCGTGACGAACGACAGCGGCCATCTAGCAAAGGGTCCGGCAATCCCCGATTCCCTTCGGCAGGAGTACGAGGCCTGGCTCGCCGTGTGGACGAAGTGGGCCGAGCAGGAGCGCCGCGTAGGGGAGCAGCGCGCGACCTACACCTACCTGGAGCGACTTCAGCGCCTGGCACAGCAACGTGGCGATGCCGAGGAGCTTGTGCTCGGTGTCGGTCTCCTTACCTCCAGCGCCGCTGGCCGTTGGGCCATTCGACGGCACCTGCTGGTCTGGAACGCGGCCATCGTCGAGGACCCGGCGACCGACAGCCTGCAGGTCACCTTGTCCCTCGAGCAGCGGATGAGGATCGAGGACCAGGACTTTCTCACGTCTCAAGACGGATACCGCGCCAAACCCTTCGAATCTCCTTGGTTCGATACCGGGGCGCAGCTGCACCCCTTCTCGCCGGAGGTGGTGCGCCTACTGCAACTCTGGCGGCGCCGTTGCTGGGAACGTCCTCTTCAGCTTGCTGACGACGGGTGGGAACCTCCGCTCCTCGACGAGGCCGACACGACACGGCTGACCCTCGCCCCAGCCCTATTCCTCCGCCGTCGTGACCGCAAGGGACTGGAACGGATTTACCGCACCATCGCTGACAGCCTTGAGGACGCAGACGCTCCTACCCCTCTCGGCCTGGCGCAGCTCGTGACCCCGATCGAGGCAACACAGCGCAGCAATTGGCTCAAGGGTGCAGGGCGGGATCACCCGGTCACCAGCGATGACCCGTTGTTCCCTCTCCCGAGTAACCGAGAACAGCGCAGGGTGCTGGCCAAGCTCAGCGACGACACGACCGTCGTCGTACAGGGCCCACCAGGCACGGGCAAGACACACACGATCGCTAACCTCATCTGCGCGCTGCTCGCCGACGGCCAGAGGCTGCTCATCACGAGCCAGAAGGACCAAGCGCTGCGCGTGCTCCGCGAGAAGTTACCCGAGTCGGTGAGACAGCTGTGTGTGCTCATGACGGGCATGCAACGGACAGGCACAGACGAACTCGACCGCAGCATCACCGCGCTGTCGGAGCTGTCCTCCACGATCACCGTTGACGAGCTACGTAGCGACATCACCCAACTTCGGCAACAGCGCGCCAGCCTGAGTGCTCGCCTCGAGCAGACGATCCGTGATTTGGGCGTGATCCGCGAGCAGGAGTACGCGACCCACGAGCCGACCGCCGCTGGCTATGGCGGCACGCTCGCGCAGATCGTCGAACAACTGAACGCCGGCCGCGATCAGCGCGGCTGGATCGAAACCTTACCCACCGGCGCCTGCCGGGATGCGCCCCTGTCGAACGACCAGGCCCAAGAGTTGTGGCGGCTTCTCACCTCCGCCACACCACAGCGCGCCGCACGAGCCCGGCAGTTCATTCCCGACTCCGACCAGGTTCCACACGCCGCGGACGTCGCCGCCATGATCGCCACCATCACTCGCGCTGAGCGGATCCTCGGCTCCGACCACACCGCCACCGCTTGGTCACTCACCACCCTCGACGACGCCAGCCTTGCTGAAATTCAGCGCCACGTCGTGGTTGCCACCGACGCCCTGGCATCCTGCGGACTACCCGACACGATCACTGACTGGGACGCCGCAGACTGGCGACGCAGAGCCGCCGAAGCGCTCCTGACCCGGCAAAGCCCCGCCTACTGGGAGGCCCTGTTCGCCGAACTGCGAGAGGTGGAGCCCCACGTACGTGCCCTTACGGCGCTCAACGACTGCGACATCGATCTGGGCACCACACCCCTGACCGCAGCCCACCTCAGCCGCCTCTCGGGCCAGGCCAAGCGCCTGCGTCGGCACCTGGTCAATGGCAGACGCCTACGCCGCTACCTGCCCCCACGCGCCCAGCTCGACGCCACCGACCTGCTGCAAAGTTGCACGGTTGACGGCGCCCCGCCCGCCACCACCTCAGAACTGACCGCGCTGTCCACCTTCCTTCAGGCTGAGACAGCCGTCACCACAGCTCTGGAAGCCTGGGCCCAGGTGGGCGTTCCGACGTTCCACGGGCCGCTCCGCCGTCGAGTGGCACACCTCCACGACATCTCACACAACGCTTCGGCCCTGCGCACGCTCGCCGCGGCTCGGGACACAGTAGAGCGCCTCCTACGCAGCCACGGAATCCGCTTCGCAGTCCGCGGCCCGCAAGATTGGGACCTCCTCGTCCGCATTGGCCACAACCGAACGACCGTCACCAGGGCACGGCAGGCGTCTGAGGCCATGACTGAGCTCACCAACACGATGCAGACATGGTGCCGTAACCCAGACGTCGCCCCCGAAGCCGCCGAGCTCAGCGTCGCTCTCAGTTGCGGCGACATCGACCGTTACTCCGCCGCCCGCCGACAGCTTGATCTGGCCAGGAGCGACAAGGACTCACAACAGCGCTGCGAACAACTGCTCCAGAGACTCTCCGCCGCCCACCCGGCACTCGCCACCCAGATCAGGGAGAACCTCAACGATCCAACCTGGGAACACCGCCTCAACGACCTCGAAGCGTCGTGGGCCTGGGCCGCAGCAGCGGCCTACCACCAGAAAATCCGGCCGACAGATACCGAGCAGATCCACGAGCAGCGAATCAGCGATGTTGAACTAGAACTCCACCGCGTCACCGCCGAGCTAGCTGGCAAACAGGCTCTACAACACTGCCTGGAGCAAATAACGGAAGAACAGCGTCAAGCCCTTCAGTCCTACAAGACCAACATGGGCGCCTACGGCCGAGGGCAGGGCAAGAACAAGGACCGGTACCTCACCGCAGCGTTCGAGGCGATGAAGAACGCCCAGCAGGCCGTCCCCGCCTGGGTCATGCCCCTATCAGCCGTGATCGACACCATCACGCCACGACCCAACGCCTTTGACGTCGTCATCGTCGATGAAGCCAGCCAAGCCAGCGTCGACAACCTCTTCCTTCTGTGGCTGGCACCACGAGTCATCGTCGTCGGCGACGAGAAGCAGTGCGCACCCGGCGCCAACTACCGGAACAACGACTCCGACGCCGTCCAAGAGAGCCTCGATCGGCACCTAGCCGACATGGCAATGAACCTGCGCAACGGCTTCCTTCCCACCTCCAATCTCTACGAACTCCTAGCCACCCGATTCTCCGATGTCGTTCGACTCTCCGAACACTTCCGATGCATGCCCGAAATCATCGGATGGTCCTCAGCGCAGTTTTACGACAGCAGGCTCATCCCACTCCGCCAGTTCGGGGCCGACCGCCTCGATCCCCTCAGAGTCGTGCAGGTCGACGACGCCATGGAAGAGGGGCACCGGGCAACCCTGCGCAATCAGGTCGAAGCCAGCGCCATCATTGATCACGTCCAAAAGATCATCGACGACCCGATGTGTCGCAACAAGACCATCGGCATCATCGCGTTGCAGAGCGGCAAACAGACTCAGATCCTTGAGAAGCTGCTCTACGAACGCATCGAACCGGCCGACATACGCCACCGACAAATTCGAGTTGGCCAACCACCCGACTTTCAAGGCGACGAACGCGACATCATCCTGCTGTCCATGGTCGTAACGAAGGCCAGAACGGCTCTCACCGGCCGCACCGAGCAGCGCCGGTACAACGTCGCCGCCAGCCGCGCCCGTGACCAACTCTGGCTGTTCACCTCGGTGCCCCCTAACAGCCTGAATCCCAACGACCTTCGCCACTCCCTGCTGACCTACATGCTCCACCCTCCCGCGACCTTCACGGTCGATCCCGAACTCGACGACGTCACCCCCGACACCCGCACCGAACCCTTCGCCTGCCTGCTACAACAACGCGTCTTCCTGGAACTGCGCCGCCGCGGCTACGCCGTAATCCCGCAGTACCCCGTCGACCACCGAACCATCGATCTTGTCGTCGTCGGCGACAACGGCCGGCTTGCCGTCGAGTGCGACACGCCGTCGCGGTTCCGACGACCCGAGCAGGTCCAGCAGGAACTACACCGCGAGCGAGAACTACGCCGAGCCGGCTGGCAGTTCATCCGCATCCGTGACAGCGAATACCTGCACAACCCCGCTGCCGCCCTCGAACCACTCTGGCAGCAGCTACAGCAACGAGGCATCGAACCCCGTTCACTGCCCGCAGCGCCACGCCAACAGCCACGTTGGAGACCCACAACGCTGTCCGACGACGAAGACGACCTCTAGGAGACCCGCGTGCTCGAGAGTATCGACGACAACACCCTCGATGAGATCGCCCGAATCGCCTGCGGCGGCGAAGACTACCCCGTGTACCGACGCGGGGCCGAGCTGCCCAAGCTTCTCCAACAAGCCGGCTGGGAGAACGTCGCGCCCTACAACGGCGAACAGCGCCGAAGCTGGCTCGCCAACCAGCTCCGCCAACGTCGAGACACACCCGGGGCCATCGACGCGCTCGTCTGCCGCCTTGCTGACCGACGTGAGTATGTTCATCGCAACGAGCCCTTGGCCGCCGCCGAGGTCACCGAGCTACTCAACAGCATCCTCGCCATCGAAGGCTTCGAGATCGCACACAGCCAGGGGCGACCCGTCATTCGGCCCTACAAGCACCCAGCGGACCAAGAGCGACAGTCACCAGACGTCATGCTCCACGTGGCCATGGCAGACATCGTCCGCGACGCCGACCTCGCGATCGTCCTCGAAAGTCGGCTTAACGAGGCACGCATCTGCGACCGCAACGGCGCCTATGCCAGCGCGATCATCATGCTCGGCAGCCTTCTGGAAGGCGTTCTCCTCGACGCCGTCAAGGCCCGCACGCCCAACACACAAAAACCGCTCGACAAGTGGACCCTGCACGAGCTGATCGAGACCGCCCACCGAGAAAAGTGGATACAAGCCGACGTCCGCGGTTTCGCTGGAAAACTCCGCGAATACCGCAATCTCGTGCATCCCAACGCCCAGGTGAAGATCGGCCATGCTCCAGACCGCGATACCGTCAGTATGTGTTGGCCCGTGATCAACGCAGCCCTAAACGACTTGGCGGCCACCGCAAACTGACACCGAGGCGGATGCTGGCCGCTCGATGTACTCCGTATGGCTAAAGCAATCGGGCTGCGCAGTGTGGGACGTTGACGGTGCTGCCCGCGATCGTGCCGGATGCGGTCCAGCACGTGATCTTCCCGATGTAGAGGATTCGGTTGGGGGAGGTCCTGGTGCGGGTGCTCGTGTGTCCGTGGCGGCAGCGGTAGCCTGGTCGGCCGTGGACCCAGTGGGAGTCCAAGCAAGAAGATGTCGGGCTCCCAGCTCGTTCCGAACACGTGGTGGGCCAGCCAACCATGAACGTCGCGGTACGCCACGTCGATGGCTCGAGGGCGTCCGATTGGGTTCCGTGTCAGAACAGGTAACCACGGATCTCTTGACGAGGAGCGCCTGACTGCCTCAAGGCAGCCACCCATCCAAGCAGCTCGACGCGCCGTGAACTGCTTCGACACGGCTAGCATGAGTGTCGGATTGATCGCGGTTGAGGTGAGTTGTGGGTACGGCATACGGTGCGGAAGTTGGATGAAGAAGAAGGACAAAATCGGATGCACGATGTCGACGCTGCTCAGCGTTGGCCCTCGCGCGCAGCGGGCGACGAGGCAGCGGTCTTGTTGGTCGGCATCCGAGCCGACGCTGCAACCGACGGATGGCGACAGCGCAGCTTGGCCGCCGCGGGTTGGATATCCGCCCGGAGCCACAGTCTACTGAGTGGGGACTGTGTCCCTCAGCGGCACCACCGATCCCATCGCTCGCTGGGCGTTGACCAACACCGAGCCGTTCAACGAACAGGGCTGCACCAGCCGCCCGCGACGGCACTTTTCTATTAGTCCGAGAACCCAACGTGGTCTCGGTGAACGGCGGCGAGGGTGATGGCCCATCTTGAGCGTGCTCTGGCGAGCAGAGATCTTCGGTTCGCGGCGGCGCTGGCCGAAGCCAGTTCGCTCTATCACGCCGGCGAAGCGGGTTCCCTGTTCGAGGACCACGTTTTGAAAATCATTCGCGAGATGCTTCCGAGCGCGTACACCGCTCGCGGATTACTGCTGGACGGCCCTAGGGAGGTTCAAAAGCAGCTCGACATCGGAGTGTTCCCCGGCGCAGTACCGCCGCTGGTCGGCCAGCTCAATGTCGGATTGCTGACCGCGGTCGGCGAGGTCAAGACCACGCTGAGCGAGAAGGAGAGCATCAACGAGACCGCAGGAAAGCTCGCGGCGGCCGCGCACGCACGCGGCCTCGTTCGGCCTGTGCCGTTCTTCGTGCTGGCAGGCAAGCTCACACATCGCCCGAACTGGCTGGTCGGGCTGGTGGCCTCGATGCGCAGGTCCGAGCCTGCGGCGGTCTGGCCGGCCGCGTTCAGCTTCGATCGTGACAATGCCGTCTCTGTCTTGGACAGCTCTGCCGAAGCCCCAATGCGTGCCGAAACCGGCGAGGGGGAAGTCCTCGACGGACTGGTCACCATCGATCAATCCGATTTATCTCCGTCCGCCGCGCTCTATCTCTGGCTCTGGGCGACCATCTACTCCGACGACCCCGCCCACGGTATGGACTTCCGTTACATGCGCGACGCCGTTTGGGAACTGTCCGGCCAGGGATCAGGTCTGACCGTGCGCTTTCGTGTCGGCTCCGCCTGAAAAC
>NZ_LIVU01000020.1:0-16338 GCF_001905625.1 Micromonospora sp. TSRI0369 | reverse complement strand
ACTCACCCCTTGACCCCGCCCGCTCCCACCGGACACGAACTCCTTGATCACCGGAGTGGGGCCGGCGAGCGGGCGGGATTAGTCCTGGGTGGCGGGGCGGTACTAACCTCGCAACGGGCGCGAGAGGAGATAGCCGCGATGCCGCAGCCGCAGCCGGGGGCGGGCCGGCCGGCCGACGGGGCCGAGGAGCCGACCGTCACCGAGCAGGCCACCGCCGTCGACACCGAGGACGCCACCGGCGCCTCCGCTCCGGCGTCGCCGCCCGCCGCCGCGCCCGAAGGCCAGCCGTCCACCGGGCCGGACGCCCTCGCGACGCCCGGGGACCAGCCGTCCGAAGCCGCACCGACCGGCGCTCCCGCCGATGCGCAGGCGCCCACCGAGCCCGCCGCCGCGCCTCCGCACGACGCCGTCGCGCAGCCGCGGACCACCGAGGCCGAGACGTCCACGAACGAGGTCGACGCCACCGAGGCGGAGACGTCCACGAACGAGGTCGACGCCGCACCCGAGACGCCCACGGACAAGGTCGAGCCCACCGGCACCGAGAAGCCCACCGACAAGGTCCAGCCCATCGAGACCGAGACGCCCACCGAGAAGGTCCAGCCCGCCGGAACCGAGGCGCCCACCGACGAGGTCCGGTCCGCCGTGACCGAGACGGCCACGGACGGGGCTGCGACCCCCGCCGCCGGCACCGAGACGCCCGCCGACAGCGCTGACGCCCCGGCAACCGACGCCGAAACAACGGCCGAGGCCGCCGGAACAACCGCCGAGACCGCCGGAACACCGGCCGAGAACGCCGCGGCACCGGCCGAGAACGCCGGAACAACCGCCGAGACCGCCGGGACAACGGCCGAAACCGCCGCAGCGACTGGTGAGAGCGTCGGAACGCCGGCCGAGACCACCGCGACGGCCGCCGGCGGGACCGACACCGTCCCGCAGGTGCCGGTCCCCCGGGCCCGGGGGTCGGCCCCGGTGCCGGGCCGGACCACACCCGTCCCCACCCCCCGGACCGCCCGCCAGCCGGACCCGACCCGGATCGACGCGGCCCCGCAGCCGCCGGCGGCCACCACGCCCGACCCGACCCGGATCGACGCCGCACCGCAGCCACCCCCGGCCACCACGCCGGACCCCACCCGGGTGGACGACGCACCGAACCCGACCCGGGTGGAGAACGGCCCGAACGCCACCCGGGTCGAGGCGCCGCGCTGGAGCGGCTCCGCCGCCGTCCCGCCACCGGCGCCGAGCCGGCCCCGCTGGGGCGCGTCCGCCGAGCCCACGCCGGTGCCGCCGCTGGACTCGCCCGAGCACGCCACGCCGGTCGACCCGTGGGAGGGGGTGGACACCACCGGCTGGGAGCTGCACGCGCCGGAGCTGCCGCCCCTGACGCCGACGCTGCCGTACACCGCGCCCTGGTCGACGCCGAACCCCCACCCGGCCCACCCGGCGCCGCCCCACTTACAGCCGCCCCACCCACAGCCGCCCGCCGCCCGGCCGGTCTCCACTCCGCCGCACCACCCGGCGCACCCCGCCGCTCCGGCCGCCCGGCCGGTCTCGCCGCCGCCACATCAGCCGCCGCCGTACCACCCGGCCGGGCCGGCCCGGCCGGTGTCGCCGCCGCACGCGCCGCAGTACCCCGCCGCACCGGCAGCCCGTCCCCTGCCACCGGCGGCGCCTCCCGCCACACCCCGGCCGGCGAAGCCGGGGCGGCCGCCGAAGCAGCGCCGGGGCAAGGCCGGGCCGCCTGTCGCGCCGCCACCGGGCTGGCAGCAGCCGCCCAAGCGGACCCGCCGCCGGCGCCGCTGGCCCTGGGTGCTGCTGCTCAGCGTCGCGTGCTGCTGCGGCCTGCCGCTCTGGTGGTTCCAGCCGATCTCCAACCAGTACCCGGCCCGCGCCAGCCTCCCGGACCAGATCGACTCGATGCGGCTGCGCCAGGACGAGCGCAGTCAGGCCGCCGCCGAGGAGCTGAAGAGCCGGGTACGCGAGTCGAACCTGCTCGCCGAGGACACGTTCGCGGGCATCTACACGACGAGCGACGGCAAGCGGGTGACGTTGTTCGGCAGCACCGGCCTGCGGTTCAGCCCGGAGTCGGACGCCAAGGCGGAGATCGACCGCCTCGCCGGGGAGTACGCCCTGAAGGAGTCGGTGAACGTGGAGACCGGCGTCCGGGGCCGGTACGCGCGCTGCGCGGTCGGCCAGGCGGACGGCGACTCGGTGGTGGTCTGCACCTCCGCCGACCACGGCAGTCTGACCACTGGCGTGTTCACCCGGCTGTCCGTGGACGACAGCGGGCGGCTACTGAACGATCTGCGTCAGCGCGTGGTGGTGCCGAAGTCCTGACCGCTCAGGCGGTCTGCTCACCGGCGGCCTGGTCGGCGCGCTTCGGCGCGTAGCGCGGGACGTACTCCTGGCCGCTGAGCTTCTGGATCTCGGCCATCATCTCGTCGGTCATCGCGCGCAGCGACGTGCGGTCGTCGGGACGCCCGGTGAAGTCCAGCGGCTTGCCGAACTTCATCGTGATCTTGGCGCGCCCGGGTCGCGGCACCCGCGTACCGATCGGCTGGGCCTTGTCGGTGCCGGTCACGCCGACCGGGATGACCGGCACACCGGCGGCGATCGCGAGCCGGACGGTGCCGGTACGCCCGCGGTAGAGCCGCCCGTCCGGCGAGCGGGTGCCCTCGGGGTAGACGGCGACCAGGTCACCGGCTTTGAGCACCGGGATCGCCGCGTCGAACGCGGTGAGCGCCGCCCGGCCGCCGGCCCGCTCGACCGGGATCGCGCCCAGCCCGGTGAGCACGAACTTGGAGAAGCCGCCCTTGAGCCCGGTGCCGTTGAAGTACTCCGACTTGGCCCAGAACGCCAGGTGGCGGGGCACCACGGTGCCGAGCAGCAGCTCGTCGGCGACGGAGAGGTGGTTGCTGGCGAAGATCGCGCCGCCGGTCGCCGGGATGTGCTCCAACCCCTCCACGTGCGGACGGAAGGCCAACCGGAGCGCGGGCGCCACGGTGAGCTTGCCGATGGTGTAGAGCAGGGGCACGGGTCCTCCGGCGGTCGTACGTGAAACAGGCGCTGTCACGGTAGCCGACGCGGCCGTCCGCCACCGAGCGGGTGGCCCGCAGTCCACTCGCTGGGGCTGGGCCCTCCCCCACCCGCAGGGGTGGGGGAGGGCGCCCGGTCCGGCTCAGACCTTCCGGACCGTCACTGTGACCCGCTCGCCGTCTCCGGCCTCGCCGGCGAAGCCGTCGAGGCCCTCGGCGAAGTCGATGCTGTCGGCCAGCACCTCCCGGGCCACGAACTCGGTGTACGCGGCGACCGCCGCGCGTACCTCCTCGGAGGCGGAGACGGCCACCGTGATCCGGTCCGAGACGTCCAGGTCGGCGTCACGGCGGGCCTGCTGCACGACCCGGACCACGTCCCGGGCCAGCCCTTCGGCGGCCAGCTCCGGCGTCACCTCGGTGTCCAGCACGACCACGCCCTCACCGCCGGGCAGCGGCGCGGAGTGCTCCGCGTCGGCGGCGACCAGGCGCAGCTCGTACTCGCCCTCGGCGAGGGTGACCCCGGCGGCGACCGGGGCGCCGTCGCGCAGCTCCCACTCCCCCGCCTTGACCGCCTTGATCACCTGCTGGACGGCCTTGCCGACGCGCGGGCCGAGCGCCCGCGGCACCACCGTGAGGACCTGCTGGCAGTACGCGGACACCTCGTCGCTGAGCACGACCTCCTTCACGTTGACCTCGTCGGCGACCAGGTCGGCGAAGGGCCGCAGCTGGGCCGCGACGGGCGAGGCCACTGTCAGCTTCGCCAGCGGCAGCCGTACCCGCAGGCCCTTGGCCTTGCGCAGGGACAGCGCCGCCGAGGCGACCGCCCGGACGTTGTCCATCGCGGAGACCAGCTCGTGGTCGGCCGGGAACTCGTCCGCCTGCGGCCAGTCGGTCAGGTGCACCGAACGCTCGCCGGTCAGCCCGCGCCAGATCTCCTCGGCGGTCAGCGGCACCAGCGGCGCCACCACCCGGCACAGCGTCTCCAGCACTGTCGAGAGCGTGTCGAACGCGTCCGCGTCGCCGGCCCAGAACCGGTCCCGGGACCGGCGCACGTACCAGTTGGTGAGCGCGTCGAGGTAGGACCGCACGGTGGCGCACGCGCCGGAGATGTCGTACGCGTCCATCTGCGCGCCGACGGTCGCCACCAGCTCGTTCGTCTTCGCCAGCACGTACCGGTCCAGCACGTGTGTGGAGTCGGTACGGCGACGCGCGGTGTAGCCGTCGGCGTTGGCGTAGAGCGAGAAGAAGTACCAGACGTTCCACAGCGGCAGCAGCACCTGGCGCACCGCGTCCCGGATCAGCGACTCGGTGACCGCCATGTCGCCGCCGCGCAGCACCGGCGAGGACATCAGCATCCACCGCATCGCGTCCGACCCGTAGGAGTCGAACACGTGGTAGACGTCCGGGTAGTTGCGCAGGCTCTTGGACATCTTGCGGCCGTCCGAGCCGAGCAGGATGCCGTGGCTGAGGCAGTTGCGGAACGCCGGCCTGTCGAACAGCGCGGTGGCCAGCACGTGCATGGTGTAGAACCAGCCGCGGGTCTGCCCGATGTACTCGACGATGAAGTCACCCGGGTAGTGGTGCTCGAACCACTCGCGGTTGGAGAACGGGTAGTGCACCTGGGCGAACGGCATCGAGCCGGACTCGAACCAGCAGTCCAGCACCTCCGGCACCCGGCGCATCATCGACTTGCCCGTCGGGTCGTCCGGGTTGGGGCGGACCAGGTCGTCCACCGCCGGCCGGTGCAGGTCGGTCAGGCGTACGCCGAAGTCACGCTCGATGTCGGCCAGCGAGCCGTACACGTCCACCCGCGGGTAGTTCGGGTCGTCGGAGCGCCACACCGGGATCGGCGAGCCCCAGAACCGGTTCCGGCTGATCGACCAGTCCCGGGCGTTCGCCAGCCACTTGCCGAACGAGCCGTCCTTGATGTGGCCGGGCGTCCAGTTGATCTGCTGGTTCAGCTCGACCATCCGGTCCTTGAACTTCGTCACCGCGACGAACCACGACGACACCGCCTTGTAGACCAGCGGGGTGTCGCAGCGCCAGCAGTGCGGGTACGAGTGGGTGTACGTGTCCTGCCGCAGCACCACCCCCCGCTCCTTCAGTTCCCGGATCACCGGCTTGTTCACGTCGAAGACCTGCTCGCCCTGGTACGGCGGCACCAGCGCGGTGAACCGGGTGTGGTCGTCCACGGTCACGACGGTGGGGATGCCGGCGGCGTTGCAGACGTTCTGGTCGTCCTCACCGAACGCGGGGGCGAGGTGGACGATCCCGGTGCCGTCCTCGGTGGTGACGAAGTCCGCGGCGAGCACCTGGTAGGCGTTCTCCCCGGCCGGCTCGACCAGGAAGTCGAACAGCGGCGTGTAGCGACGCCCGACCAGGTCCCGGCCGTACACGGTGCCGACCTGCTCGTACCCCTCCAGCTCCTTGGCGTACGCGCCGAGGCGCGCGGCGCCGACGACGTAGCGCTCGCCGTCGCGTTCCAGCACGGCGTACTCGATGTCGGGGCCGACGGCGAGCGCCAGGTTCGACGGCAGCGTCCACGGCGTGGTGGTCCAGACGCCCAGCTTGACCGGCCCGCGCAGCAGCTCCGGCGCGTTCTCGTCGGCGGTCAGCCCGAACCAGACGGTGAGCGTCGGGTCGTGCCGGTCCCGGTAGACGTCGTCCATCCGGGTCTCGGTGTTCGACAGCGGGGTCTCGCACCGCCAGCAGTACGCCAGCACGCGGAAGCCCTCGTAGACCAGGCCCTTGTCGTGCAGGGTCTTGAAGGCCCACATGACGCTTTCCATGTAGTCCAGGTCGAGCGTCTTGTAGTCGTTGGCGAAGTCGACCCAGCGGGCCTGCCGGGTGACGTACCGCTCCCAGTCTTGGGTGAACTCCAGCACCGACGCGCGGCAGGCCTCGTTGAACCGGGCCACGCCGAGGTCGAGGATCTCCGCCTTGGTGGTGATGCCGAGCTGCTTCTCGGCCACCACCTCGGCGGGCAGGCCGTGGCAGTCCCAGCCGAACCGGCGCTCGACGCGCCGCCCGCGCATGGTCTGGTAGCGCGGCACCACGTCCTTGACGTAGCCGGTGAACAGGTGGCCGTAGTGCGGCAGGCCGTTGGCGAACGGCGGGCCGTCGTAGAAGACGTACTCGTTCTCGCCGTCGCGGCCGGCGTCGCGGGCCTCGACCGACGCCTCGAAGGTCTTGTCGGCCGTCCAGTGCTCCAGCACCCGGCGCTCGACCGCAGGCAGGTCCGGGCTCGCCGGGACACCGGCGCCGGTCGGGTCGTGCAACGGATAGGCCATCGCCTGTCGCTCTCCCTCAGCAGCTCACTCGTCAGTGGTCTGCGAGGACGAGCCGAAGCCGGTACGCCGTGACCGGCGTCCCGGACGTGGCCCGCGGTACCACCCCGCTTGGCGGCCGAGGTGCGACCGCCCGCTCGTTGGCCGGCTGTGACGGGCCGTCCCGTCCGGTTCTACTGGGCCGGTCAACCGGCTGTTCTTCCGGAGGCTCACCGGTGATGGCCGGGTCGTCGCCTGTACGCCCAAGCGTACTCGCCCCCCTGCCCGCCGTGCCGCGCCGCCGGGTATTCCACTGCCCGGCGATCATGAGGTTGACGGCGGAATCGGAGATCCACATCGCCGCGAACCTCATGATCACCGAGGTCGGGCCGGGTGTCAGCGGCGCGACGGGGCCGGGAGGGTGGTGGTCCAGAGCGAGGCGCCGGAGCGGTCCCGCAGGTGGACCGTCAGGGCCGCCGACGGGCCGTCGATCGTGACCTCGCCGAAGTGCTGGAAGCCCTCGGCCGGGGAGGTGTTGGCGCGCGGCGGGGCGTGCACGAACACCGCCTTCGGGCCGAACGTGCCGTCCAGCGTCACGTCGCCGCTCTGCACGCCGTGGGTGAGCAGCGGCCGGCCGCCGGGCCGCAGGCCGGGTGCGGCGGGCGCGCCGGGCGCGCCGAGCAGCGCGCCGCCGGCGACTCCGGCGCCGGCGACCAGGCCGGCGCGGAGCAGGGTACGTCGATCGATGTGCGTCATGGGTTCTCCCGGTCTCGGCAGTGTCGCCAGCCCGGTCTACCGGCCGCAGGTGGCCGGGAACTCCGGTCGAGGTGACCGGAACGTCAACGACTGTTGTCGGCCCGGCCATGACCACCGTCACACCGCAGGCGCGTCACGCCGGGCCCGCCGTGCCCCGTCCTGTGCGCGTACCCCAACCAACGAGGAGGCGGCGATGAGCCGGATGGACATGGCGGCGGTGGCGCCGGAGGCGTACCAGGCCGTGCTGGGCCTGGAGAAGTACGTCCGGACGAACGTGGACCACACCGTGCTGGAGCTGGTGAAGCTGCGGGCGTCGATGCTCAACGGCTGCGCGTTCTGCGTGGACATGCACAGCCGGGAGGCGCTGGGGGCCGGGGAGGACAGCCGCCGGCTGTTCGCGGTCGCGGCGTGGCGCGAAGCGCCGTTCTTCGACGAGCGGGAGCGGGCCGCACTGGCCCTCACCGACGCGGTGACCCGGCTCGGCGAGCACGGCGTACCGGACGACGTCTGGGACGCCGCGGCGAAGGTGTGGTCGGAGAAGGAGCTGGCCGACCTGGTGGTGGCGATCGCCACGATCAACGTGTGGAACCGGGTCGCGGTGACCTGCCGGACGCAGCCGCCGGCGCAGGTCTGATCGCCGACACACGACGGCCCCGGTCCCGCCAGGAGCGGGCCGGGGCCGCCGGCGCGTCGGTCAGGCCAGCTCGGGGAACCAGAGCGCGATCTCGCGCTTGGCGCTGTCCGCCGAGTCGGAGGCGTGCACCAGGTTCTCCCGGTTCGACAGCGACAGGTCGCCCCGGATCGTGCCGGCGGCGGCCTTGCGGCCGTCGGTGCTGCCGATCATCGCGCGCACCACCTCGATCACCTGATCGCCGGAGAGCACCAGCGCCACCAGCGGGCCACTGGTCATGAACGTCTTCAGCGGCGGGTAGAACGGCTTGTCCACGTGCTCGGCGTAGTGCTGGTCGGCGAAGTCGCCGTCCATGCTCCGGCTCACCATCGCGTCGATCCGCAGGCCCTTGCGCTCGAAACGGGACAGGATCTCGCCCACCAGACCGCGGCGCACCGCGTCGGGCTTGATCAGTACGAGCGTCCGCTCGTCCGGGCTGCTGCTGGACACGCTGGTTTCCTCCTGCGCACTCAAACGGGGTCAGCTGGGTACGGTCAGCGTAGCGACCCGGTCCCGGCGCCGGCGCGGCGGCTGCGTCTTCCCTGGCCCGCCGTGGCGGCCTAGCCTGGCCCTGGAACCCCTGGGAGGTCCACTGTGGCGAATGGCGGGAACCGCACTATCGCGCCGGTACGCAAACTGATCGGCACGGTGCTGGGCACCGTCGCCACCTTCGTGACGGTGTTCGGGCTGGGCATGACCAGCTGGGCCATCGTCGCGCTCGGCGTGGCGCTGCTGGTGCTGGCGATCGCGCTGGCCACGGTACGCGGCGGCGGCCGCACCTGGGTGATCGGGCTGGGCCACGTGCACAGCGCCTCCGAACCACCCACCCAGTACGCGTTCGGCCGCTGCGAGCTGCAACTGGTGATCGACGCGCCCGGACTGCCGCCCCGCTCCAAGAAGATCATCGAGCCGCGGGTGCCGGTCGCCAAGTGGCCCTCGCTGGGCCAGGCGCTGCCGGTCCGGGTGGCGCTGGACGACCAGCGGCACGTACGCGTCCTCTGGGACGAGGTGCCCACCCACGCGGAGACCGCCGCCGCGGTGGCCGACCTGCCCCCCGAGTACGACGCCCCGGACCCGCTGGACGAGCCGCTGATCGCGCAGGAGGCGCCGCCGTGGGCCGGGCGCGCGCCCGAGGACGACTTCCGCGACGACTACCCGCCCGCGCCGGAGGAGTACCTGGACGACGTCCCGCCGCGGGCCGACGAGCGCGAGCCGGTGGTGCTGCACCAGAGCCCCAGCGGCCGGATGGTGCTGGAGGGGCAGCTCGTCGAACCGGCCGCCGCCGGTCCGCTCCCCCGCCGCGCCCCGGCGCCCCGCGCCCCCGCCGAGGAGCCGATCGGCGCCCCGGAACCCGACAGCACGCGCGCCGGCGCCGCGGCGGCCGACACCGTGCCCGTCGAGACCGTGCCCGACCCGATCGACGTGCCGCTGGACGACCCCTCGGACGCGCCCCGGCGCTCCGACACGCCGCCCACCGCTGAGGAACTGGACGAGGCCATCTTCGGCCCGTCCGGCTCGGCAGGCGCGGCCGAGCCGGACGAGCTGGGCAGCCCCATCAGCGGCGTCGGCATCACCCTGCTCGTCACCGACCTGGACCGGTCTCTCGACTTCTACCGCGAACTCGGCTTCGACGAACTGGACCGGGGCGAGGGCAACGCCGTGCTCTCCTCCGGGCCGACCCGGCTGGTGCTGCGCCGGGTCACCGGCGCCGCCCCGATCAGCCGCCGCCTGGTGCACGTCAACCTCGAGGTGGACGACATCCAGGGCGCGTACGAGCGGCTGCGCGAATCGGGCGTCCGGTTCACGTACGCGCCGCGCGTGGTGAACCGGGGCACCAAGCTGGAGGTGTGGGCGGCGGCCTTCCGCGACCCCGACGGCCACGGCGTAGCCCTGACCCAGTGGCGCTCACTCGCCGACGCCTGAGGGTGTAAGGAAGGGCCCCTTCTTAACGCCTCAGGTAGAGGAAGGGGCCCTTCTTAACACGCGGAACCGCGCCGCGCCGCGCCGCTCAGCCGAGGATGACCCGCCGCACGTGCAGCGCGTACGCCCACACCAGCGCGAACATCACCCCGAGCGCGAACAGCGACCAGTGCAGCAGCCCGGAGAGCAGCAGCAGACCCTGGAGTACGGTGCCGGCGTGCCACGCCCACGAGCGGCGCATCATGCCGGCCAGCACCACGCAGGCGACCGCCAGCGCCACGATCGCGCCGATCGCCGCGCCGCCCAGGTCACCGCCGACCACCCGGATCGGCTGGATGGCCAGCAGCAGCACCAGCGCCTCCAGCGCCATCGTGCCGGCGCCCAGCCCGCGTACGGCCTTGTCCGGGTTCCGCAGGCCGGACCGGCGCTCGCCGCTCGGGGCCTGCCCCTCCGACGTGTCGCCGACCGCCTGCTCGGGGCCGGCCTGCTCGGCGCCGACGGACCGCTCAGCGCCAGTCGGCTGCGGCTCGGCGCCCGTACCCTGCTGCGGGCCGGTCATCGCTTGAGCAGCCGGCGGGCGTCGGCCACTGTCACCACCGATCCGGTGACCAGCACGCCCACCCCGGACAGCTCGCCCGGCACGTCGGACTCGGCCTCCGCCACCGCCGCCTCGATGGCGTCGGGCATCTCCCGGGTCGCCTGCACCCGCTCCGGCCCGAAGATCTCCCGCGCCAGCTCGGCCAGCTCGTCCACCGGCATCGCCCGGGGCGAGCTGTTCTCCGCCACCACGATCGAGTCGAGCACCGGTTCGAGCAGTTCGAGCAGGCTCGCCGCGTCCTTGTCGCCGAGCACCGCCAGCACGCCGACGAGCTTGCTGAACGCGAACTCCTCCTGCACCGCGGCGACCGTGGCGGCCATGCCGTGCGGGTTGTGCGCGCCGTCGAGCAGCACCGTCGGGGCGGTACGCACCCGCTCCAGCCGACCCGGCGAACTGGTCGCGGCGAAGCCCTCGCGGACCGCCTCGATGTCGAGCTGCCGCCGGGCCCCGGCGCCGAGGAACGCCTCCACCGCGGCCAGCGCCACCGCGGCGTTCTGCGCCTGGTGCGCGCCGTGCAGCGGGATGAAGATCTCCTCGTACACCCCGCCCAGGCCCTGGATGGTCAGCACCTGGCCGCCGACCGCGACCGCGCGGCGCAGCACGCCGAACTCGGCGCCCTCGCGCGCGACTGTGGCGTTTACCTCGGCACAGCGCTCCAGGATCGGGCGGGCCGCCTCCTCCTCCTGCGCCGCCGCGATCACCGTGGCGCCGGGGTGGATGATGCCCGCCTTGTGCAGCGCGATGTCCTCGATCGTGTCGCCGAGCCACTCGGTGTGATCCAGCCCGATCGGGGTGATCACGGCGACGCCGGCCTGGATCACGTTCGTCGCGTCCTCCGCGCCACCGAGCCCGACCTCCACCACCGCCACGTCGACAGGGGCGTCGGCGAACGTGGCGAACGCCAGCGCCGTGGTCATGTCGAAGTACGTCAGCGGCTCGGCGAACCGCTGGTCGACCAGCTCGGCCAGCGGCGCGATCTCGCGGTACGTGGCCACGAACCGCTCCTCGCTCACCGCCTCGCCGTCCAGGCTGATCCGCTCCCGCACGGTCTCCAGGTGCGGGCTGGTGTAGCGCCCGGTATGCAGCCCGAACGCCCGCAGCAGCGAGTCGATCATCCGGGCCGTCGAGGTCTTGCCGTTGGTGCCGGTCAGGTGGATCGACGGGTACGCCCGCTGCGGGCTGCCGAGCAGGTCGAGCAGGGTCTCGATCTTCTCCAGCTCGAAGCGCATCCGGGTGAAGCCGCGCGCGTTGAGCGCGGCTTCCACCTCGGCGAACGCGGTGCGGTCGGTGCGGTCAGTGCGTTCGCTCATGCGGAGCCATCTTTCGTTCGCGACTGCGGGGCTCGCAAGCCCGGCTCACTCCTCGCGCTCACGAGGGCAGCGCCTCCAGGGCGGCGTCGATCCGGACCAGGTCCGCCTCGGCCACCGCCAGCCGTTCGCGGATCTTCGCCACCACCGGCTCGGGCGCCTTGCCGACGAACGCCGGATTGTCCAGCTTCGCCCGCGCCTGGGTGGCCTCCTTCTCGGCCGCCGCCCGGTCCTTGGTGAGCCGGGCACGCTCGGCGGCCACGTCGATCGAGCCACGGGTGTCCAGCGCGACGCTCACCGCGCCGGGCATGGCCAGCGTGGCGCTGGCCTGAAAGTCGTCGCCTGGCGCGTCGAGCCGGGCCAGCGAGCGGACCAGCGGCTCGTGCGCCGCGATGCCCGCGCCGGCCAGGCCGTCGAGCCGGGCGGCCACCCGCTGGGTCGGCCGCAGCCCCTGGTCCGAGCGGAACCGCCGGACCTCGGTCACCACCCGCTGGAGGGTGGCGACCTCGCCCTCCGCGGCGTCGTCGATCAGAGTACGGTCGGCGACCGGCCAGGAGGCCGTCAGCACGGTCTCGCCGCCGCTGAGCGCGGACCACAGCTCGTCGGTGACGAACGGGATGACCGGGTGCAGCAGCCGCAGGAGCTGGTCCAGCACGTGACCGATCACCCGGCGGGTGGCGTCGGCAGCCGGCCCGCCCTCGGCGAGCACCGGCTTGCTCAACTCCACGTACCAGTCGCAGACGTCGTCCCAGGCGAAGTGGTAGAGCAGGTCACAGACCTTGGCGAACTCGTACGCCTCGAACTGCTCGTCCACCTCGGCGGTGACGTGCGCCAGCCGGGACAGGATCCACCTGTCGACGGTGGAGAGGTCGGCGGCGTCCGGCAGCGGGCCACCGGTGTGCGCGCCGTTGAGCAGCGCGAACCGGGTGGCGTTCCAGAGCTTGTTGCAGAAGTTGCGGGAGCCCTGGCACCACTCCTCGCTGACCGGCACGTCCTGGCCGGGGTTGGCGCCCCGCGCCAGCGTGAACCGGGTGGCGTCGGCGCCGAAGCGGTCGATCCAGTCCAGCGGGTCCACCACGTTGCCGAACGACTTCGACATCTTCTTGCCGTGCTCGTCGCGGACCATGCCGTGCAGCGCCACCACGTCGAACGGCTGCACGCCGTCCATCGCGTACAGGCCGAACATCATCATCCGGGCGACCCAGAAGAACAGGATGTCGTAGCCGGTGACCAGCACACTCGTCGGGTAGAACTTCGCCAGGTCCGGGGTGCGCTCGGGCCAGCCGAGCGTGGAGAACGGCCACAGGCCGCTGGAAAACCAGGTGTCCAGCACGTCCTCGTCCTGCCGCCAGCCCTCGCCGGACGGCGGCTCCTCGTCCGGGCCGACGCAGACGATCTCGCCGTCCGGGCCGTACCAGACGGGGATGCGGTGACCCCACCACAGCTGGCGGGAGATGCACCAGTCGTGCATGTTGTCGACCCAGGCGAAGTAGCGCTTGGCCAGCTCGGCCGGCTCGATCGCCACCCGGCCGTCGCGCACCGCGTCGCCGGCGGCCTTCGCGAGCGGCCCGGTGTTGACGAACCACTGCAGCGACAGCCGCGGCTCGACAGTCGTCTTGCACCGCGAGCAGTGCCCCACCGCGTGCAGGTACGGCCGCTTCTCGGCCACGATCCGGCCCTGCTCACGCAGCGCCGCGACGATCGCCGGGCGGGCCTCGTACCGGTCCAGGCCCTCGAACGGGCCGGGCGCGGTGACGATCCCGCGCTCGTCCATGATCGTCAGCGAGGGCAGGTCGTGCCGCTGGCCGATCTCGAAGTCGTTCGGGTCGTGCGCCGGGGTCACCTTGACCATGCCGGTGCCGAAGCTCGGGTCGACGTGCTCGTCGGCGACGATCGGGATCCGCCGGTCGGTGAGCGGAAGCTCCACCTCGGTGCCGATCAGGTGCCGGTACCGCTCGTCGTCCGGGTGCACGGCCACCGCGGTGTCACCGAGCATCGTCTCGGCGCGGGTGGTGGCCACCACCACCTCGTCGCCGTAGCGGATCGAGACCAGCTCGCCCTCGTCGTCGGTGTGCTCCACCTCGATGTCGGACAGCGCGGTGAGGCAGCGCGGGCACCAGTTGATGATCCGGTTGGCCCGGTAGATGAGCCCGTCGTCGAAGAGCTTCTTGAACATGGTCTGCACGGCCCGGGACAGGCCCTCGTCCATGGTGAAACGCTCGCGGTCCCAGTCGACCGCGTCGCCCAGCCGGCGCATCTGGCCGAGGATCGCGCCGCCGGACTCGGCCTTCCACTGCCAGACCCGCTCGACGAACTTCTCCCGGCCGAGGTCGTGGCGGGACAGCCCCTCACCGGCGAGCTGCCGCTCGACCAGGTTCTGGGTGGCGATGCCGGCGTGGTCCATGCCCGGCAGCCAGAGCGCCTCGTACCCCTGCATCTTCTTGCGCCGGGTGAGCGCGTCCATGAGCGTGTGCTCGAACGCGTGGCCCATGTGCAGCGAGCCGGTGACGTTGGGCGGCGGGATGACGATGGTGAACGGCGGCTTGTCGCTGTCCGCCGACGCCCGGAAGTGTCCGCCGGCTACCCACTGCTCGTACCGTCGCTGCTCTACCTCGCCGGGCTGGTACTGGCCGGCGAGGGTCGGGGCGTCGGGGCGTCGGGCATCCAGTCTCTCGGTCACCCTGAAAGTCTACGGAGCGCTTTCGAGGACCTGACGTGCGCCACCTGTGATTCGCGTACGGTGGCGGTCATGTCCGACGCGCATCTCACCGAGCGCCCGGTCGACGGGGGTTCCGATCCGGTCGAGCTGACCGAAGAGCCGATCGAGCTGAGCCGCCGCGACCCTGCGCAGGAGCCCGAACGCCGTACCGTCTCGCGGCGCCGGAAGATCGTCCTGGCCGCGCTGCTCGTGGCCGGCCTGGCCGGCGCCGGCACGCTCGGGCTGGGCGGATGGCGCGTACTCCAGCAGAAGGACACCACTCTCGGCCAGCCGGCCGAGGTGGCCGGGCTGGTGCGCGACGACAGCGAGAGGGCCCGCAGCACCGCCGACTACCTGCGTGACGGCCTTGCCGCCGACATCGAGCTGGACCGCGGCTACGGCGCCGTCTACTCCGACCGCGGGGACGCCAAGCGCTCGGTGCTGCTCTTCGGCGGCACCACGCTGCTCTGGCAACCCGAACGCGACCTCGACACCCTCTTCGGCCTGATGGCCGACGAGACCGGCCGGGTGGCCGGCCTGCGCGAGGTGGACGCGGGCCGCCTGGGTGGCGTGATGAAGTGCGGTACGACAAGCGGCGACGGCGGTGACTTCGCGGTGTGCGGGTGGGCCGATCACGGCAGCGTGGTGATGGGCATGTTCCCGGGTCGGACGGTCGACGCCGCCGCAGCCCTGTTCCGCGAGATCCGCGAGTCCGTCCAGACCCGCTGATCCGCGACCGTGGCGGTCACCCGTCCGCGCCAGTACGGCGATGAAACCGCATCGGCCCTGCCCCGTCCCCGCCAGGTCGCTGTAGTGGCGGCCCTCAGCGCGTTCCGCTGCCCTTCTCCCGTGCGACCGCTTCCGGGTAGTGGCGGCCCGGCCAGCCAGCTCGGGGAGGTGGCTGCATCCCGGGCACTCCGTTGCCGCCACTTCGCCGCAGTGGTGTCTGCCTGGTTCACCAGCTCGGGGAGTGGCGGGATTCGCAGCACTCCGTTGCCCTCACTTCGGTGAAGTGGCGACCGGCCCACCAGCTCGGGGAGGTGGCTGGGTCCGGCGCAGTCTGTTGCCGCCACTTCGGGGAACTGGTGGCCGATTCGCCAGTTCGGGGAGGTGGCTGCATTCCGGGCACTCCGTTGCCGCCACATCGCCGGAGTGGTCGTCGCCCGGTTCGCCGGCTCGGTGAAGTGGTGGGGGCGAGGGCGCTCCGTTACCGCCGCTTCGGGGACTTGGCCGCCATTCGCCGAAAGGGCTGGGTCGGCAGCACTCGTTGCGGGAAGTCGGGGATCTGGTGACCCGTCTGCCGGTCCGGGGAGGTGGCTGAGTCCGGGGCACTTCATGCCGCCACCTCGAGGAAGTGGTGGCCCGTCCGCCAGTTCGGGGAGGTGGCTGGGTCCAGCGCAGTTCGTTGCCGCCACTTCGCCGTAGTGGTGGCCGCTCGGTTCGTCACAGTTCGGCCCGCCACTTCGGGGACCTGGCGACCGGCCCACCAGCTCGGGGAGGTGGCGGGGTCCGGGGCGCTCTGTTGCCGCCACGTCGGGGAACTGGTGACCGGCTCGCCAGCTCGGCGAAGTGGCGGGGTCCGGAGCAGTCTGTTGCCGCCACTTCGGGGAAGTGGCTAGGACTGCAGTGCCTCCACCCCCGCTAGGACCGGGGTAGCGGCCGGATCTCGCGCCGGTGTGTTGCCGGCCGGGTCGGCTGTGGGGGAATGCGTTTCAGGGCCACCCCGTGTGGGGTGGCCCTGAAATCGAAGTTTGTCCGGCGGTGTCCTACTCTCCCACACCCTCCCGAGTGCAGTACCATCGGCGCTGGAGGGCTTAGCTTCCGGGTTCGGAATGTTACCGGGCGTTTCCCCTCCGCCATGACCGCCGTAACTCTATGAACATATCAAACAACCGTGGGTTGTTGTGTGTTCAGAGTTGCACAGTGGACGCGTAGCAGCTTAGCTGGATCGAGGCGGCCCGCTACGACGTGCTGCCGCTGGACGACAGGGGATTCGCGATCCGGGCCCGGGTGCCACGCCCCGGGTCGGTGCGGGACCGGCTGGTCTTCACCTACCTGGCGGGCGTACCGACGGTCTCCGGCGCGGCGGTG
>NZ_LIVU01000002.1:926504-926850 GCF_001905625.1 Micromonospora sp. TSRI0369 | reverse complement strand
ACCTGGGCGGTACGCAGCCGGCCGGCGCCGACGAGATGCGCCGGGTGATCAGCGGCTACCTGGACGCACAGGAGCGCGGCGAGCGAGCTGGTCGGCGAGCAGGCGGGTGGACGACGGCTGGGCGAGCCCGGCCGAGACGACCGCCAGGGTACGGCTGGTCATCGCTGCTCCCCGTCGGCCGGCGCGGCGTCGCGGGCGGCCAGCAGGCTGGCGTGGGTGGGCGCCTCGGGCACGTGCGCGGGACGCATCGAGTCGAACTCCTTGCGCAGCACCGGGACCACCTCCTCGCCCAGCAGGTCGAGCTGCTCCAGCACCGTTTTCAGCGGCAGGCCGGCGTGGTCGATCA
>NZ_LIVU01000002.1:0-926454 GCF_001905625.1 Micromonospora sp. TSRI0369 | reverse complement strand
ATCAGGAAGAGCTGCCGCTGGTAGTCGCCGACGTAGTCGCGGAAGCTCAGCGTGCGGTCGATGACCTGCTGCGGGCTGCCCACCGTCAGCGGCGTCTCGCGGGTGAACTCCTCCAGCGACGGGCCGTGCCCGTAGACCGGGGCGTTGTCGAAGTAGGGGCGGAACTCGCGTACCGCGTCCTGGGAGTTGCGGCGCATGAAGACCTGCCCGCCGAGGCCGACGATGGCCTGGTCGGGTGAGCCGTGGCCGTAGTGCGCGAAACGCTCCCGGTAGAGGCCGACCATCCGCTGGGTGTGCTCCTTGGGCCAGAAGATGTGGTTGGCGAAGAAGCCGTCGCCGTAGTACGCGGCCTGTTCGGCGATCTCCGGGCTGCGGATCGAGCCGTGCCAGACGAACGGCGGCACGCCGTCGAGCGGGCGCGGGGTCGACGTGAACGCCTGCAACGGCGTACGGAAGCGGCCCTTCCAGTCGACGACGTCCTCGCGCCAGAGCCGGCGCAGCAGGTCGTAATTCTCGATGGCCAGCGGGATGCCGTTGCGGATGTCCTGGCCGAACCACGGGTAGACGGGCCCGGTGTTGCCGCGCCCCATCATCAGGTCCACCCGGCCGTCGGCCAGGTGCTGGAGCATCGCGTAGTCCTCGGCGATCTTCACCGGGTCGTTGGTGGTGATCAGCGTGGTCGAGGTCGACAGCAGCAGCCGTTCGGTGCGCGCGGCGATCCAGCCGAGCATGGTGGTCGGCGACGACGGCACGAACGGCGGGTTGTGGTGCTCGCCGGTCGCGAAGACGTCCAGGCCGACCTCCTCGGCCTTGAGCGCGATGGCGGTCATGGCCTTGATCCGCTCATGCTCGGACGGCAGTCGCCCGTTTGTCGGGTCGAGGGTGACGTCACCGACGGTGAAGACTCCGAACTGCATGACCAGCTCCTCGCGTGGGGTCCGGACCGGTCGGCCCGGGATCGCTCCTCACAACATATTTGACGAGTCAACTATTCCGGTGGTCGCCCGCCCCGGCGTGGCCCGGATCACGCGCCACCCACCGACTACCCTTGCCGCGATGACGTACCCCTGGCTCCAGGCGCCCGCCGCGCAGATCGCGGACACCGCCCGGACGCTGCTCGGCTGGACCGTGTCGGCAAACGGCGTCGCCGTCCGCCTCACCGAGGTCGAAGCGTACGCGGGCACCGGCGAGGACCCGGCGTCGCACGCCCACCGCGGCCCCACGCCGCGCAATCAGGTCATGTTCGGGCCCGCCGGGCACGTGTACGTGTACTTCGTGTTCGGCATGCACTGGTGCGCGAACATCGTCTGCGGGCGGGACGGCGAGGCGGCGGCGGTGCTGCTGCGCGCGGGCGAGGTGGTCGACGGCGTCGAGAGCGCCCGCGAGCGCCGGCCACGCGCCGCCGACCGGGACCTGGCGCGCGGGCCGGCCCGGCTGGTCACCGCGCTCGGACTCGGGCGGGAGGCCAACGGCACCTCGGCGGTCGACGGCAGCGGCCCGCTGCTGCTGACGCCGCCCGCGAGCCCGGTCGACCCCGCGCGCATCGTCGCCGGGCCGCGCGTCGGGGTCGCCGCCGCGCACGACCTGCCGTGGCGGTTCTGGCTGGCCGACGAGCCGAGCGTGAGCGTCTACCGGCGGCACACCCCGCGCCGCCGGCCCGCGCTGGCCGCCTCGGTACGGAACTCACCGGCCTGAAGCGGCCGTTCCGGGCAACCCGGAACACCCTGCGGCGCGTCTGTGGTGCATGACGCGCCGCCTTCTCCCCACGTCCTGACGGCACGGCGTCTTGCACGAATGACTTTCAACAGGGTGTTGACAACAAGCCATTCTTGGGTGTGGGATGGACGTCATGGTCACCGTGGACAACGACCCGTTCACCGCTCCGGATGCTGCCCAGGCCCGGGCGCACCGCAACTACGCGGCGCTGCTGCGGATCGCCGAGCGGCACGCCGGCACGAACTCCCGCCGCCGGCGCTACGCCCACCCCGACGTGCCCGACGCCTACGAGGCGGCCACGCTGGTGATGGCGCTCGCCGGAGGCGCCGAGCTGGACGAGGGCGAGGAGCCTGTCGACCAGGCCGACCTGATGGCCGCGCTGACGCTCATCCCGCACGTGCGGGCCGAGGTGGACGCGCTGGAGGCCGGGCTGCTGCAGGTGGCCCGCGGGCGGGGCATGACCTGGCAGGCGATCGCCTTCGGGCTGGGGCTGGGCAGCGCCCAGGCGGCCCGGCAGCGCTACGAGCGGCTCACCGTCCGCACCGGCACCGGCGACTGACCGGCGCATCGGCGCCGGGCCCGCGGATTGTCACAGCGGCGGGCCAGACTGTGCCGGACGACGGCACGGGAGGACGCGATGACGCGCGAGGAGATGCTCGCCTACTGCCTGGCCAAGCCGGGAGCCTGGCTGGACCGGCCGTGGGAGGGCGACGAGGTGGTGAAGGTGGGCAGCCGGATCTTCGCGTTCCTCGGCTCGCCCGAGGGTGAGGCGCGGGTCGGGGTGAAGTGCGGGGCGTCCCGGGAGGTGGCCGACGAGTGGCTGCACCGGTTCCCGGCCGACGCGCGCCCCTCCCCCTACATCGGCCGGTCCGGCTGGAACACGCTGCGGCTCGCGGGCGGCATCCCCGACGACGAGCTGATCGAGGCGGTCGACGGGTCGTACGACGCGGTGGTGGCGAAGCTGCCGAAACGCGAGCGCCCCACAGGCTGACCGAGCGAACTCGCGCAGACCGACTGGCGCCGCCGATCGTGCGGCAAATCCGAGCAATGGCGGGGGCCGCCCCGAGCGACGGAGTCCGAAGTCCGAGACCGCAGCCCAACGTCCGGCAAGCGGGATCCACGTTCCACAAAGCAGGACTCTTACAGATCTTGGAAATTTAGCGCCCCTATAGGGGCCATTTCGTACCAAGATCTCGGCGCGGGTCCGGGGCGGGCGAACGCCCGCCCCGGGCCAGCTGTGAAGCTCAGCGGGGGACGACCCGCTCGGCGGCCCACTCCCGCCAGCCGGTGAGCTTGTCCGCCGCGGCGGCGAGCTGGTCGGCGACCGGTCCCGGGCCGGTGGAGCCGGGAGTGATGCGCGCGGCCAGCGCCGAACGCACCGACAGCACGTCGCGCACCGACGGGTCCAGGTGCTCGCTCACCGCGGCCAGGTCGTCGTCGGACACCTCGTCCAGCGCGCAGTCACGGACCGCGCAGAGCGCCACCAGTTTGCCGGTGATCTCGTGCGCGTCGCGGAACGGCACGTTGCGCCGGACCAGCCAGTCGGCGACCTCGGTGGCCAGCGAGAAGCCCGACGGGGCGCTGGCGACCAGCCGGTCCACCCGGACGGTCATCGTGGAGATCATCCCGGCCAGCGCGGGCAGCAGCAGCTCCAGCGTGTCGACCGCGTCGAACGCCGGCTCCTTGTCCTCCTGCATGTCCCGGTCGTACGTCATGGGCAGGCCCTTGAGCATGGTGAGCACGCTCATCAGGCCGCCGACCAGGCGGCCGGACTTGCCCCGGGCCAGCTCGGCGATGTCCGCGTTCTTCTTCTGCGGCATGATCGACGAGCCGGTGGCGAAGGCGTCGTCCAGCTCGACCCAGCCGAACTCCTGCGACGTCCAGAGCACCACCTCCTCGCCGAGGCGGGACAGGTGCACGCCGATCATGGCGGTGACGAACAGGAACTCGGCGACGAAGTCGCGGTCCGCGACCGCGTCCATCGAGTTGGCGAACGAGGTGCGGAATCCCAGCTCCTTGGCGACCGCCACCGGGTCCAGCGGCAGGCCCGAGCCGGCCAGCGCGCCCGCGCCGAGCGGGCTGATCGCGGTCCGCTCGTCCCAGTCGCGCATCCGTTCCAGGTCGCGCAGCAGCGGCTGCACGTGGGCCAGCAGCCAGTGCCCGAACGTCACCGGCTGGGCGTGCTGCAGGTGCGTCATGCCCGGCGCGGCGGTGTCCACGTGCCGCTCCGCCTGCTCCACCAGCGCATCGGCCAGCTCGACCAGCCGGGCCGCCACGCCGCGGGCGTGGTCGCGCAGGTAGAGCCGCAGGTCGGTGGCGACCTGGTCGTTGCGGGAGCGGCCGGCGCGCAGCTTGCCGCCGAGGCTGCCGAGGCGCTCCAGCAGGCCGCGCTCCAGCGCGGTGTGCACGTCCTCGTCGTCCACGGTCGGGCGGAACGCGCCGGAGGCGCACGCGGCCTCCAGGTCGTCCAGCGCGGCCAGCATCCGGCCCAGTTCGTCCGGGTCGAGCAGGCCGGCGCCGGCGAGGACCCGGGCGTGCGCGCGGGAACCGGCGATGTCGTACGGGGCGAGGCGCCAGTCGAACTGGACGCTCACCGACAGCCGCGCGAGCGCCTCCGCGGGGCCGCCGGCGAACCGGCCGCCCCAGAGGCTCGTCCGGTTGGCGGGGGCGCTGTTCTCAGTCAGGCTCTTGTCGTCCACCCCACCCATTGTGGTGCCCCCCATCAGGCTCCTCCCATCCGGGCGTCCCGCGCCGCGGCCATCCGGCTGGGCAGACCCCACAACTGCACGAAACCCTTCGCCAGCGACTGGTCGAACGTGTCACCGGTGTCGTACGTGGCCAGGCCGAAGTCGTAGAGGCTCGCCTCCGAGCGCCGGCCGGTCACCACGGCCCGGCCGCCGTGCAGCCGCAGCCGCACCTCGCCGCAGACGTGGCGCTGGGCATCGTCGATGAACGCGTCCAGCGACCGCTTCAGCGGTGAGAACCAGAGCCCGTCGTAGACCAGCTCACCCCAGCGCTGGTCGACGCCGCGCTTGAACCGGGCCAGGTCCCGCTCGACTGTGACCGCCTCCAGCTCCTGGTGGGCGGTGATCAGGGCGACCGCGCCGGGCGCCTCGTACACCTCGCGGCTCTTGATGCCGACCAGCCGGTCCTCGACCATGTCGAGCCGGCCCACGCCGTGCGCCCCGGCGCGCCGGTTCAGTTCCCGGATCGCCTCGTACGGGGTGACCGTCTCGCCGTCGATCGCGACCGGGACGCCGGCGTCGAACGTGATCACCACGTCGTCCGGGTCGCGCTCCGACGCCGGGTCGACGGTGTACGCGTAGAGGTCCTCGACCGGGGCGTTCCAGATGTCCTCCAGGAACCCGGTCTCCACCGCGCGGCCCCACAGGTTCTGGTCGATCGAGTACGGCGACTTCGCCGACACGTCGATCGGCAGCCCTTTCTCCTCGGCGAAGGCGATCGCCTTGTCCCGGGTCCAGGCGAAGTCCCGGGCCGGGGCGATCACCTTCAGGTCGGGCGCGAGCGCGCCCAGGCCGACCTCGAATCGGACCTGGTCGTTGCCCTTGCCGGTGCAGCCGTGCGACACGATCGTGCCGCCGTGGGCGCGGGCCGCAGCCACCAGGTGCTTGACGATCAGCGGCCGGGACAGCGCGGAGACCAGCGGGTAGCGGTCCATGTAGAGGGCGTTGGCCCGGATGGCCGGCAGGCAGTAGTCGGCGGCGAACTCGTCGCGCGCGTCGACCACCTCGGACTCGACCGCGCCGCAGTCGAGCGCACGCTGCCGGATCACGGCCATGTCCTCGCCGCCCTGGCCGACATCGACAGCCACCGCGATCACCTCCGCGCCGGTCTGCTCGGCCAGGTACGGAATGGCGACCGAGGTGTCCAGGCCCCCGGAGTACGCCAGCACGACCCGCTCGGTCACGTGGTGCTCCCTTCTGCGTTGTCGTCCCGGCGGGCCCAGGCGGCGAGCCGCTCGCCCAGCGCCGCCCCGCCGTCGGCCTCGCGGGCCACGACGAGGATGGTGTCGTCGCCGGCGATGGTGCCGACGATCTCGGTCAGGCCGGCGCGGTCCAGCGCGCTGGCGAGGTACTGGGCCGCGCCCGGCGGGGTGCGCAGCACCGCGATGTTGCCGCTGGAGTCGACGCCGTTGAGCAGCTCGCGCAGCAGCCGGACCAGCCGGGCCGGCGCGCCCTCGGCGTCGCGCAGCGGCCGGTGCCCGTCCTCCGGGATCAGGTAGACGCCCCGCCCGTCACCGCCGCGCGCGGTCACCGCCCCCAGTTCCTTCAGGTCCCGCGACAGCGTGGCCTGGGTGACCTGGATGCCGTCCCCGGAGAGCAGGTCGGCCAGCTCGGTCTGCGAGTGGATCGGGGTGTCGCGGATCAGCTCGACGATGCGGGCGTGCCGCGCGGCGCGGGTCAGCGGAGCGGTCATGCGGATTCCTCCAGGAGAAACGTCAGCAGCGCCTTCTGGGCGTGCAGCCGATTCTCCGCCTGGTCGAACACCGCGCTGTGCGGGCCGTCGAGCGCCTCGTCGGTGATCTCCTCGCCCCGGTGGGCGGGCAGGCAGTGCAGCACGATCACGTCGGTGTCGGCGTGGCCGAGCAGCTCGGCGTTGACCTGGTACGGCAGGAACGGCGTGATCCGGTCCAGCCCGTCGGACTCCTGCCCCATCGACGTCCAGGTGTCGGTGGCGATGACGTGCGCGCCGCGTACCGCCTCGGCCGGGTCGGTGAGCACCCGCACCGAGCCGCCGGTGGTGGCGGCGATCTTCTCCGCGCGGGCCACGATCTCCGGGTCCGGCTGGAACCCGGCCGGGCCGGCGGTCCGCACGTGCATCCCGGCGGTCGTGCCGGCCAGCAGGTACGAGTGGGCCATGTTGTTCGCCGCGTCGCCCACGTACGCGAGGGTCCGCCCGGCGGTGCCGCCGAAGCGCTCGCGGACGGTGAGCAGGTCGGCCAGCAGCTGGCAGGGGTGGTACGTGTCGGTGAGCGCGTTTACGACCGGCACCGTGGCGTGCGCGGCGACCTCGGCGATCCGGTCGTCGCCGTGGGTACGCAGCACGATCGCGGCGACGTAGCGGGACAGCACCCGGCCGGCGTCGGCGAGCGTCTCGCCCCGCCCGAAGTGGGTGACCTGTGTGTCCACCACCAGCGGGTGCCCGCCCAGCTCGGCGATGCCGACGTCGAACGAGATCCGGGTCCGCAGGCTCTGCTTGTCGAACAGCACCGCCACCGACTTCGGCCCGGCCAGCGGCTGGTGGCCGTACCGGTCGGTCTTCATCCGGGCGGCGAGGTCGAGCACGGCGGCCTGCTCGGCGGGCGTCAGGTCGTCGTCACGCAGGAAGTGGCGGATCATGCGGGAGCCTCCGTCGGAGTGGTGGCGGCGGGCGCGGCAGCGTCGGCAGGGGTGGCGTCGGCGGGCGCGGCGGCGGACAGCGCGGCGGGCAGGGCGGCGACGAAGGCGTCGGCCTGCGCCACGGTGAGGATCAGCGGCGGGGCGAGCCGGACCACGTCCGGCTGCACCGGGTTCACCAGGAAGCCCGCCTCGCGCAGCGCGGCCGTGACCGGGGCGGAGACCGGCTGGTCGAGCACGATGCCGAGCAGCAGGCCGGCGCCGCGCACCTCGCGTACCAGCGGGTGACCGAGCGCCTCGACGCCGCGCCGCAGCCGCTCGCCGACGCGCTTGACGTGGTCGAGCAGGCCCTCGTGCGCGATCGTGGAGACGACGGCGAGCGCGGCGGCGCAGCTGATCGGGTTGCCGCCGAACGTGGTGCCGTGCGAGCCGGGGGTGAGCAGGTCGGCGGCCCGGCCGAAGGCCAGGCAGGCGCCCAGCGGCAGCCCGCCGCCGAGGCCCTTGGCGAGCGTGATCACGTCCGGCTCGACGCCCTCGGCCTGGTGGGCGTACCAGTGCCCGGTGCGCCCGACGCCGGTCTGCACCTCGTCCAGCACCAGCAGCGCGCCGTGCGCGGCGGTGATCCGCCGGGCCGCGGCCAGGTAGCCGGGCGGCGGGACGACCACGCCGTTCTCGCCCTGGATCGGCTCGATGATCAGCATGGCGGTGTCGTCGGTGACCGCCTCGGCCAGCGCGTCCGCGTCGCCGAACGGCACGTGGGTCACGTCGCCGGGCAGCGGACGGAACGGGTCGGCCTTCGCCGGCTGCCCGGTCAGCGCGAGCGCGCCCATGGTCCGGCCGTGGAAGCCGCCCCGGGTGGCGACCACGTGCCGGCGGCCGGTGAGCCGGGACAGCTTGAACGCGGCCTCGTTGGCCTCCGCGCCGGAGTTGGCGAAGAACACCCGGCCGGGCCGGCCGGCCAGCGCCAGCAGCAGCTCGGCCAGCGCCACCGGCGGCTCGGCGACGAACAGGTTGGACACGTGCCCGAGCGTCGCGACCTGCTTGCTGACGGCGGCCACCACTGCCGGGTGGGCGTGGCCGAGCGCGTTGACGGCGATGCCGCCGAGCAGGTCGACGTACTCCCGGCCGGTCTCGTCGGTCACGACGGCGCCGGAGCCGGAGACGAGCGCCAGCGGCGGCGTGCCGTAGTTGTCCATCATGGTGGCGTGCCACCGCTGCACCAGCGTGCTCATGAGTCGATCACCATGGTTCCGAAGCCCTCCGACGTGAACACTTCCAGCAGCGTGGAGTGGGCGACCCGGCCGTCGACGACGTGCGCGGCCGGCACTCCCCCGCGCACCGCCCGCAGGCAGGCCTCCATCTTCGGGACCATGCCCGACTCCAGGGACGGCAGCAGCTTCGCCAGGTCGTCCGCGGTGATCTCGCTGATCAGGCTGGACGTGTCCGGCCAGTCGGCGTACAGGCCCGGCACGTCGGTCAGCACGACCAGCTTGCGGGCGTCCAGCGCCACCGCGAGCGCGGCGGCGGCAGTGTCCGCGTTGAGGTTGTGCAGCACCCCGTCGGCGTCCGGCGCGACTGTCGAGATGACCGGGATCCGGCCGGCGGCGATCAGGTCAGTGACCGCCGAGACGTTCACCGACTCCACGTCACCCACCTGGCCCACGTCGACGGCTTCCCCGTCCACGTACGCGGGGCGGCGCACCGCCGTGAACAGGCCGCCGTCCTCGCCGGAGAGGCCGACAGCGAACGGTCCGTGCGCGTTGATCAGCCCGACCAGTTCCCGGCCGACCTGGCCGACCAGGACCATCCGGACCACGTCCATCGCCTCCGGCGTGGTGACCCGCAGGCCGCCCCGGAACTCGCTGGTGATGCCGAGCCGGCCGAGCATCGCCGAGATCTGCGGGCCGCCGCCGTGCACCACTACCGGCTTCAGGCCGGCGTAGCGCAGGAACACCATGTCGGCGGCGAACGCCCGCTGCAGTTCCGGTTCGACCATCGCGTTGCCGCCGTACTTGACCACGACCGTCGCGCCGGAGAAACGGGCCAGCCAGGGCAGCGCCTCGATCAGCGTGGCGGCCTTGGTCTGGGCCCGGGTGAGGTCAGCGGAGAGGTTCATGTGGAGTAGGCCGAATTCTCGTGTACGTACGCGTGGGACAGGTCGTTGGTCCAGATGGTCGCGGCGTCGGCGCCGGCGTGCAGGTCGATCCGGACGGTGACGCCGCGGCCGGTGAGGTCCACCTTGGCGCGGTCCTCGGCGGCGGCCCCGCCCCGGCACACCCAGACGCCGTTCACCGCGACGTCGACGCCGTCCGGCTCGAACACGGCGGCGGTGGTGCCCACGGCGGCAAGGATGCGACCCCAGTTCGGGTCGTTGCCGAACAGCGCGGTCTTGACCAGGTTGTTGCGGGCCACCACGCGGCCCACCTCTACCGCGTCGTCCTCGCTGGCCGCGCCGACCACCTCGATCGCGACCTCCTTGGTCGCGCCCTCCGCGTCGGCCAGGAGCTGCTGGGCCAGGTCGTGGCAGGCGGCGGTGACCGCGGCGGTCAGCTCCTCGGCGGTCGGCTCGATGCCGGACGCACCGCTGGCCAGCAGCAGCACGGTGTCGTTCGTGGACATGCAGCCGTCGGAGTCGATCCGGTCGAACGTGATCCGGGTCGCGGCGCGCAGCGCGGCGTCCAGGGCGTCCGGCCCGGCCACCGCGTCGGTGGTGAGCACGCAGAGCATGGTGGCCATGGCCGGGGCGAGCATGCCCGCGCCCTTGGCCATGCCGCCGACGGTCCAGCCCGTACCCTGCGCCACAGTCGTCTTGGGCCGGGTGTCGGTGGTCATGATGGCCTCGGCGGCCGCCGGGCCGCCGTCGCGGGACAGGCCGCGCACCGCCTCGCGTACGCCGGGAAGCAGCTTGTCCATCGGCAGCCGCTCGCCGATCAGGCCGGTCGAGCACACAGCGACCTCGCCGGCGCCGACGATGAGCCGGGCGCTCGCCGCGGTGAGCGCGGCGGCGGTGTGCTCGGCGGTGGCGTGGGTGTCCTGGAAACCGGCCGGGCCGGTGCAGGCGTTCGCGCCGCCGGAGTTGAGCACCACGGCGCGCACGACGCCGCCGTGCACGACCTGCTGGCTCCACAGCACCGGCGCGGCCTTGACCCGGTTGGCGGTGAAGACACCGGCGACACCGGCGTCCGGGCCGTCGTTGAGCACGAGGGCGACGTCGGCGGCGCCGGAGGACTTCAGTCCGGCGGCAACGCCTGCGGCGCGGAAGCCACGAGGGACGGTGACGCTCATGGGGCCACTCCAAACACGGACAGACCGGTGGTCTCGGGGAGACCCACCATCAGGTTGGCGTTCTGCACGGCCTGGCCGGCCGCGCCCTTGCCCAGGTTGTCGATCGCGCTGACCACGATCACCCGCCCCGAGTCGACGTCCACGGTCGCCTGCAGGTGACAGGAGTTCGATCCGGCGGTGGCGGCGGTGTGCGGCCACGCCCCCTCGGGCAGCACGTGCACGAACGGCTCGTCGGCGTACGCGGCGGCCAGCACCGCGCGGGGGTCGGCGTCGCCGGTCGGCACGGCGGTGACTGTGGCCAGGATGCCCCGGGGCATCGGCGCGAGCACCGGTGTGAAGGACAGGCCGGTCGCGCCGGTGGCCTGCTTGATCTCCGGCACGTGCTGGTGCGCGCCCACCTTGTAGGGCGACAGGTCACCCATCACCTCGCTGCCGAGCAGGTGGGTCCTGGCGGCCCGGCCCGCGCCGGAGGTGCCGGAGGCGGCGACCACCACCACGTCGTCGGGGCGTACCGCGCCCGCCGCGATCAGCGGCGCCAGCGCCAGCGTGGTCGCCACCGCGTAGCAGCCGGTGCTGGCCACCCGCGTCGCGGCGGCGATCCCGGCCCGCCGGCCGGGCAGCTCGGGCAGCCCGTAGGTCCAGGCGCCGGCGTGCTCGCCGCCGTAGTAGCGGGACCAGGCGTCGGCGTCGCGCAGCCGGTGGTCCGCGCCCAGGTCGACCACCTTGACCGTGTCAGGCAACGCCGCGGCGAGCGCCGCGGACTGCCCGTGCGGCAGGGCCAGGAAGACCAGGTCCGCGTCGGCGAAGGTCGCCGGGTCGGTCGCGGCGAACACCAGGTCCAGGCCGGCGAGCTGCGGGTGTACGGCGGTGACCGGTTGACCGGCCTGGGTGTGCGCGGTGGCGGTGATCAGCTCGAACTCGGGGTGGCCGGCGAGCAGGCGCAGCAGTTCGCCTCCGGCGTACCCGCTCGCCCCGGCCACCGCTGTTCGAATGCCCATACTAACCTCCGCATGAATATGCGGAGAGATTACCAGCGAGCGCGGACCGGATGCAAGTTCATACGGTCCGTTGCATGATGCTTCGGCCGGTCACTCCGGCGCCAGTGCGGTGAGCGCGCCGGACGCGAGCGCCTCGACACCGGCCGGCAGCGCCAGCCCCGCGTACGGCGCGAAGGACGGGCTGTGGTTGCCCGGCAGGGCGGCGAGCTTCTCGGCGGCGCTGCCACCGGGCGCCGCCCGCCACTGGCGCGGGCCGACGACACCGAGCATCCAGTACCCGCTGGGGATCCCGTCGGCCAGCAGCGGGAAGTCCTCGGCCGCCAGCGACGACGGCCACCAGGCCACCCGGTCGGCGCCGAACGTCCGCTCGTGGGCCGCGCGCAACCGCGCGGCCACCTCCGGATCGCCCCGGTAGGCCGGGGTCCGCGACACCACCCGCAGCACCGGCTCCACCGGGCTCCCCGCGGCCTCGCAACAGCCCCGCACCGTCCGGACCACCCGGTCCCGCACGTCGTCCAGCACCCGGTCGGACAACGCCCGGATCGTGACGCCCAGCGTGGCCTCCTCCGGGATCACCCCCGGATGGTGGCCCGCCCGCAGCGAACCCACCGTCAGGGTCACCTGCTCGGCCGGCCCGACCTGCCGGGACACGACGGTCTGCAACTGGACGACGACCGTGGCGGCGAGCACCACCGGGTCGACACACAGGTGCGGGGTGGCGGCGTGCCCACCGCGGCCGGTCACTGTCACCTCCAGGGTGAGGCAGCCCGCCGTCATCGGACCGGACCCGTGCGCGACCATGCCCGCGGGCAGCGGCGCCGCGTGCTGCGCCAGCAGGAGGTCCGGCCGGCCGAACCGCTCGTACAGCCCGTCCGCGATCAGCGCCGCCGCGCCGGTCAGCGTCTCCTCGGCCGGCTGCCCGAGCACGAGCAGCGTCCCCCGCCAGCGGTCCCGGAAGCGGTCCAGGTGAGCCGCGGCGCCCACCGCCGCGGCCAGGTGCAGATCGTGCCCGCAGGCGTGCATCACCGGCACCCGGCGCCCCTCGCCGTCGAGGGCGCCGGCCGTGCTCGCGTACGGCAACCCGGTCCGCTCCGCGACCGGCAGCGCGTCGAGTTCGGCGCGGAGCATCACCGCCGGACCGACGCCGTTGGCCAGGACACCGACGACGCCGTGCCCGCCGATGCCGGTGGTGACCGCGCAGCCGGCCTCGCGCAGCGCGGCCGCGAACCGGGCCGCGGTGCGCTCCTCCCGCCCCGACAGCTCCGGGTGGGCGTGCAGGTCGCGGTAGAGCGAGCCGGCCCGGGCCAGGACACCCGCGTCGAGGGCCGGGCCCGGAGCGCGGGCGGTAGCGAGCGGGCCGGGTGACACCATGCCGCTGAGCCAACCGCAAACCGCTGTCACACCGCTCACCGCCGGTGACAGCGATCGGGGGTCCGGACGACGGCGATCGGTGAGCGCCGTGCGGTCTGCTTGTCCCAGGCCGGAGGAACCGGCCGGACCCAAACCCCTTGGAGTCATCATGGCGCCCGAAACCGACCTCAACGCCCTCGCCGAGGAAATCCTCGAGCTGGAGTCCGAGACCTTCGCGATCTCCGACTACGCCGACGCCTCCGAGGCGATCCTGGCCTCCTGCTCCTCGTCGGGCACCACCTCGACCTGCAGCAGCACCACCTCGACCACCAGCTGCAGCGCCTGAGCGGACCGGTCACGACGTAGGGCCGCCCCGGCAGCGGGGCGGCCCTACGTGCGCGTGTCCGGCCGCCGGCGCGGCGGTCGGCTCAGGGGAACGGGTGGGGAACGCGGCGCAGGTCGTCGTCGGTGAGCACCGCCCCGGCCAGCCCCGCCGCGTACGGGGCGGTGCGCAGGCGCGGCAGGTGCAGCGCCCGCTGTCGCAGCCAGCCGAAGTCGATCGGCAGCAGGCCGGGCACCACCACGCACACCGACCGCAGCCCGGCCGCCTCCTGCTCCGGGCTCGTCTGGTCGACCAGGATCGCCCGGTGACCGCGCCGGTGCAGGGTGTCCAGGACCCGGCCCAGGTCGTCGAGGAGGTCCCGGGCGCCGGCCTCCCGGTGACCGGCGAAGACGCTCGCGACGTCCCGCGCCGCCGCGTCGCGCAGGTACGTCGCGGCGTGCCGGGCCATCCGGGGCAGGCCGAACAGGGCGGAGTGGTCCGGCAGCCGGCGGACCAGGCCGTAGTCGTCGGCCATCCGCTCCAGCTCGCCCCGTCGCCGGCGCACCGTGGCCGGCTGGTGCGGAATGTAGGTGAGCGCCTCGGCGACCGCGCCGGCCACCGCCTGCTCCGGGTCGACGTGCGCGGCTGCCGCGAAGGAGAGCAGTCCGGGCCCACCGTCGTGGCGGACCGCCAGGCTGGTCACCACCGGCACGTCCAGGTCGATCCGGTTGTCGAAGGCGTGCAGCGCGTAACCCTGCAACTCGGCACGGTCGGCCATCGCCCGTACCGCCGGCGAACAGCTCGCCAGGTCGATCCTCGGCAGCGTCAGGTTGCCGTACCAGCCGAGCAGGAAGGCGTCCCGCTCGATCAGCTCCAGCAACCCGAACAGGGCCGCCTCGGCCAGGCAGCTGCCGGTGGCGCAGCCGCTGGAGGACGAGAGCACGAACGTGTCCCCGGCCGCCGGGGAGCTGTAGAAGCAGAGCCGCCGGGGCACCAGCACCGGCCGGCCGGTGCGCAGGTCCCGGCCCCACACCCAGGGGATCGGCCGGTCCGGGTCGAAGCGGCGCAGGATCGGGTCGTGGTCGTACACCTCGTCCGGATAGCTGCCGCACTCGTCCGGGTGCAGGGCGTGCTCGGCGACGTCCGCGTACGCGGCGACGACGGGGATGAGGTTGCGCCGCCGGTGGGTGCCCGCGTGCCGCTCCAGCCCCTCCAGGTACGCCAGCGCGTGGCTGGCGTCGTAGCCGGTGGACTGGCCGCTGAAGGAGACGTCGAGCAGCCCGCCGTAGCCCCGGATGAAGACGCTGCCGGTGACCGGGGCGGTGGTGGGTGAGGTGATGGTGAGCTGGGTGCCCGCGCCGAGCGCCCCGCAGACCGGGTTGACCAGGGCGGCGCGGGGCAGCGGGTAGTCCCCGGGGGCGCGCAGCCGGTAGGCGTCGGCGGCCGGTTTCGGCGCCGGCCCGTCGAGCTCCGGCACCTCGGCCGGCGAGTCGGGACGCGCCGTCGAGCACGTCGGGCAGCGCGGCTCCGCCAGCACCGGGTGGGTGCGTACCCGCAGCGTGTTCAGCTCCAGCCGGCTGACCCGGGCCAGCCGCCGGTCCGGGTCGTCCCACGTCGGCGGCGCGGGCCGGGCCGGCGTGGCGTGCACCGCGCGGTACAGGTCCCACACCGCGTCGAGCTGGTAGGCGGTGAGCCTGGGCCACGGCCCGACAGCTGTCGGAACGCCACCGGTCTCCAGCGCGTCGCGTTCGCTGCGGCCGCGCAGCCGCTGCCACCGGATGGCCAGGCAGTGCCCGCAGGCGGCCCCGGGCTGGGCGCCGGCGACCGGGCCGACCAGCACCGCGTCCGCGCTCAGGTGCACAGTGGCGTGCCGCCGGTGCGGCGCCGCCCCGGCCAGCGCGTCGCCGGCGCCCAGTGTGACCACCCGGGGCGCCGGGCCCGCCGGCCGCGCCGTCCATCGCCGGCGCAGGTGCGCGTCGAGCCGGGCCGCGGCGGCGGACAGCGGGACCGGGGGCGCCGACGCCGCGGGTGCGGTCACGAGCTGTGGCTCCACCGGAAGGTACGCACGCCGATGATCGCGAACACGACAGCGAAGCCGACCAGCGCGCCGCACGCCACCAGATAGTCGGTCATGGAGCCGAACCCGGTGAAGGCGTACGCCATGCCGTCGTTGACGTAGCGCAGCGGCAGCGCCCGGGAGATGCCCTGCAACCACCCGGGCATCAGCTCCAAGGGATAGAACGACCCCGACAGGAAGGCCATCGGCACCACGATGCAGTTGGCGATCGCGGCCACCGCCTCGGCGGTGTCCGCGCGCGAGCCGACGATCAGGCCCAGCGCCAGGAACGTGGTCACCGCCAGCAGCATCATCGGCAGGGCCAGCGGCCACTTCCCGTCCGGACGCATGCCCAGGAAGGGCAGCATGGCCACGCCGACGAAGAGCAGGCTCTGCGCGACGCCGATGGCGAGCGCGACCGCGTAGCGGGAGCCGACCACGGACCAGATGCTCGTCGGCGACAGCCGGATGATGCGCAGCAGGTCGTCGTTGCGCCACTGCATCAGCGTGAACGACACGCCGAACAGCGCGGCGCTGGCCAGGCCCCACGACAGCACACCCGGCGCGATGAAGTCGATGTATCCGTGGCCGGTCTCGGCGACCTCCTGGTTGCGGAAGATCAGTCCGAAGATGACCAGGAAGACCAGCGGGAACGCGAACGTGAAGAACAGCGTCGTGGCGTCCCGGACGCTCGCCTTGTAGCTGGCCCGGGCCAGTGCGGTGTATGCGCTCATGCCTGCGGCGCTCCCATCAGTTGCAGGTAGACGTCTTCCAGGGTGGCCGGGCGGGTCTCCACCTCGTCGAGGCCGCCCTCGGCGCCGAGGGCGGCCAGCACCCGCGCCGTCTGGGTGGTACGCAGGACGACCGCGCCGTCCTCGAAGTCGATCCCGTCGACGCCGTCGATCCGGCCGGCCTGCTCCGCGCTGAGCCGGCCGGCGGGTACGACGAGACGGGTGCCGACGCCGGATCGCGCGATCAGCGCCCGTGGGCTGTCCAGGGCCAGGACGCGCCCGGCGGCGAGGATGGCGACCCGGTCGCACAGCGCCTGCGCCTCGTCCAGGTGATGGGTGGTGTAGACGATGGTCTTGCCGCCCGCCTTCAACTCCCGCAGCAACTGCCCGAGATCACGTCGGGCCTGCGGGTCCAGGGCGGCGGTCGGCTCGTCCAGGAAGATCACCTGGGGGTCGTGCACGATCGCCGAGGCGATGGCGAGGCGCTGGCGCTGTCCACCGGAGACGTTCGTGACCCGGATGTCGGCCGAGTCGGTCAGCCCGACCAGCTTCAGCGCCCGGTCCGCGGCGGAGGGGGGCAGGCCGTAGAGCGCGGCGACGGTCACCAGGTGCTCCCGGGCGGTCAGCCGGGTGAAGAACGCCGACCGCTGGGTCTGCACGCCGATCTTCGGCAGCAGGTCGAGGTTGCGCGGCGTCGGCGACATGCCGAGCACCCGCACGGTGCCGCTGTCCGGGGTCCGCAGACCTTCGATCATCTCGATAAGTGTCGTCTTGCCCGCGCCGTTGGGCCCGAGCATGCCGAAGAACTCGCCGCGGCCGATCGAGACGGTGACGTCGTCCACCGCTCTCACCTCGCCGTACGACTTGCTCACGGAGTCCAGCACGATGGCCGGATCGTCGGTGGCTGGCATGGTCACGCCTTTCGCTTGTGGGCTTCGATGTGCTGCTGCTGTGACGGGGAGGAGCGACCCGCGGGGCCGGCACGCCGGGGCCGCGCCAGCCAGCCGGCGAGCGTCAGCGCGACGACCGCGGCGGGCAGGACGTGTCCGAACACGCCCAGTGTGGACTCCAGGAGCGCGCCGGCGAAGTAGACCACACAGGCGGCCACCGACGCGGCGGCGAACAGCCACCACAGGCCGTACAGACCGAGGCGTACGGCGGCCCGCCTCGGGTAGCGGACACGGCCACGGCGGGGCAGCCGGCCGAGGGCGGTGTACAGGTAGCGGCGGCTCTCCGGCGCCAGGTCCAGCGTGTCCAGGAGGTGGCTGGTCATCTTGTAGCCGTCCAACGGCGGGAGCGGAACGAAGTTGACCACTGTCTGCACGGCGGCGACCAGCACGTACGCGCTGAACAGCCGGCCGGCGAAAGCGCCCGGCAGGGCGGCGAGGAGCGCGCCGGCGAGCAGCAGCACCATCCCGTTCGCCACCCCGCCGGCGGCGGCGATCACCGCCTGGTCCCGCCGCCTCGGCAGGAAGGCGTAGTCCTCGATCCGGCAGGTGAGCGTGACCAGGTTGATCCGCTTGACGGTGGCGCCGAGACGGACCGCGGTCAGCGCGTGCGCGAACTCGTGGACGGCCGCGCCCGCCCAGGCGAGCAGCCCGAGCAGGAGCAGGCTCAGCGGGTCCGTGAACGCCGGGCGGGCCGCCTGCCACAGCGGGCCGACGTGCCAGGCGACGGCCACCAGCAGCGCCGCCACCAGCAGGCCCCACCCGGCGACCGACGCCGGGCTCAGCAGCCGACCCAGCAGCCGGGCCGACCTGTCGAGCCGGTCGTGACGCGCCACCGGCGCCGCCTCCGGCTCACCGGGTCCGCCGACGAGCAGGCCCCGCTGGTGCAGCAGCCACAACAGCCGCACCCAGTGGTCGTCGCCGAGCCGGCGGCCGTACGCGACCGCGTACTCGTCGCCCACCTCCCCCAGGGAACGGACCCCGTCCAGCCGGCGCACCAGGAACCGTTCCTTGTCCGACAGCTCGAACGCCCGGCCGTTGCGACGGTCCTTGACCAGGTGGACGGTGGCCGGGCCCCGGTTCAACGGGCGGGAGAAGAGCAGGTCGTCGCGCAGGCGGGGACGCTTGCCGAGCAGCGCCGGGCTGGTCACGCCGCCACCGCCGGCTCCCGCAGCACCCGGGCGAGCAGGTAGGACAGATACGCCTCGTCGCGGATGGTGGCGTGCAGCCGGTTGTTCGTCATGTGCAGGTACGGCGACAGGAGCGCGGCCAGCGCCTCGGCCGGGTCGGTGACCACCCGCTCCCCGCTGCCGTCCCACGACCGGAGCGTCAGCCGGCCGGACGCGGCCAGCCCGAGCACCCGCTCCCGAAGCTCCCCGGCGTGCTCGGCCCAACCGCGCAGGAAGCCGGGCAGGTGCGCGACATCCCCACGCGCCACGAGGTCGAGGATGCGTTCGACCCGCGGTCCCAGCTCCGGCGCGACCCCGTCGTACATCCGGCGATACTCCTCGGCCCCGATCAGCTCGGTGCCGGCGAAGGCCCGGTGCCAGAAGTGGTGGTAGCGGTCGAGGAAGTCGACCAGCTCCGCCCGGTCCGGCAGGAACGTGCCGGCCAGCACCGTCATCAACTGGGCGGCAGTACCAAGCAGCACCGGTCGCAGGTGCAGGTTCATCGTCGCGAGGGCTCGCAGCACGACGTCGCTGGAGTGCCGGAAGTGCCACTCGGCGACCTCGATGCCGTCCGGCCCGCCGTACTTTCCGTACTCCGGCTCGTAGGGCCGGTAGCTGACCGAGTTGTTGGGTTGCAGCAGCATCTGGCCGTTGTCGTCGACCAGTTCCGCCGGCCGTCCGCCCGGGAACTCCAGGGCGAACAGGATGTCGTAGAGCTCGCGCAGATAGCCGGTGCCCATGGCGTACAGGGCGGGGCGGGTGCTGAGGAACCGGTGGATCGCCGCCTCGGCCAGGGCCCGCACCGCCGGCTCGTCCGACGGGGTACGGGGCCGCAGGCGCAGGCGCACGTGCGGCCCCTCCAGCCAGTAGTTGATGAAGAAGTGCCCGGCGAGCAGGTTCCGGTCGGTGAGCTCGCGGATCAGTGGCGCCACACACTCCACGAGCAGCGGCTGCGGGTTGGCGGCGTAGAACACGTGCAGCGCCAGCCAGTCCCCGCGGGGGTCGGTGGGCGCGGCGGCCGACACGGTCATCGGATCCTCCCAGGGTCGGTGCGGAAGGTCTCCACGGCCAGCTCACAGACGTGGCCGCCGTGCTCACCGCGGGCCGTCAGCTCGTCGGCGGCCGGCAGCATCTCGCGCAGCACCACCCGGTCGTCGGGGGCGTCGAGCGAGGCCCGCAGCGCCTGCAGCGACAGCGGGCTGTCGAAGTCCACGTACTGCGGTTTCGGGTTGGTCCCGGCGCGGGCCGCGCCGGCCGGGTGGACGGTGGCGAAGACCCGGGCCGGCACGTCGTGCTCGGCCCGCCACCGCCGCCAGCGCAGGAATGCCTCGGCGTCGGCGCCCGGGTCGTCGGTCTGCGGCAGGTCGCTGGCGCGCGCCGACCAACTGCGGCGGCTGAGCACCACGTTGCCGGCGCGCAGCCGGGGCCGGGTCGTCACGCCGGCGCGGGCGGGTCCGGCGGGCACGCCCCGCCACGGGTCCAGCCGCACCATCGACGCCGGCGAGAGCAGCAGCAGGGTACGCGGGATCTGCGGCAGCGCCATCGGCACCAGATAGCCGAGATAGACCGGGATCACCTCGCGGTTCAGGCGGGTGGAGCGCAGCACCACCCGGTCCGTGTCGGGGTCGTGCACCAGGTGCAGGTCGTCGAGGGTGACCTGCCGGTCCGCCTCGACGTCGCTGGTCTCCCCCGGGCAGACGATGACGTGGTCGGTGAGCCGGTCGTGCAGGTTGAGGTTGGTGGTGGCCGCCCCGCCGGTCAGCTCGGCGAAGACCGCGCCCGGCGGTGCGACGGACCGGGCCTGCGCGCGCAGCCGCTCGGCGAGACTCGGCGCGTCCCCGGCGAAACAGTGGGTGAACCGGCTGAACGGGAAGGACAGCCCGCCGAAGGACTGGTTGAGCACCAGCAGCGGCTCCGATCCGCGCGACGCCACCTGCACGAAGTGCCCCTGCGGGCGGAACCCGCCGGCGGCGCCACCGAGCAGTTCGCCCACCTCGTCGAGGAGCGCCTCCGGCAGCGGCAGCTCGGTCCGTCCCGGGTCCGCCGCGACCATCCGGCGCAGCCGGTCGGCGAACGCCTGCCGGGCCGCGTCCAGCGCGGTCATCTCGGGCCGGCCCAGCCAGTTCTCCTCCGGCGTGTAGCTGCCGTCCTCGGCGAACGCCCGGCGGCCGGAGACGTAGGAGGCGTACTGGTCGTAGAGGTCGTCGTGGAAGTCCTCCACCAGACGCAGCAGGTCGTCGCACCGGCCGCCGACGCCGAACCGGGCCAGGAAGAAGCCGTGGAACATGATCCGGTGCGGCAGGTTCTGGTCGAAGGCGGGCAGCACCCGCTCCACCGCGGCCAGCCCGTCGCCGACCAGCCGACGCCAGGCCGACGTGCTCACCGGCAACGGCGCGCCGCCGATCCGGCTGTCCTCGTAGAGCAGGGTCTGCGGCAGCTGCGGGTCCGGTTCGCCGAGGTCCACCATGATCGCCCGCACCGCCGAGCGCAGCTCGTGCGTCACCTGCCGGCGCCGGGCCAGGTCCCCGTCCCGGTAGGCGTCCACCAGATCGCCGATCGCGGTGAGACGGGCGGCGGTCCGGGCCGCCCACTGACGGTCCAGGCCGGACAGCACGCCGGCCAGCGCCCGGACCGGGTCGGCGCGGTGCACGTCGACGTCCAGGCCGACCAGGCGCAGCATGCCCAGGCGCAGCAGGGTGGACAGGTACGCCTGCCCGTCGGCCCGCTCCGCGCCGGTCAGCTCGCACAGCCGGTCGACCAGTTCGCCCCCGCGGATCGTGCCCCGCCGCTGCAACAGCGCGGTCAGCTCGTCGAGGACCCCGCTGCGCCGCAGGAAGAACAACCCGTCCCGGACCGAGTCGAAGCTGACCGCGACGCTGTCGTCGCCGGCGGTCACCCAGTGCCGCACGTAGCGGATCCGCTCGGCGTCACGCCGCCAGCCCGGGCTCAGCGCCACCGGCAGGTCGCCGCGCCGCACCGGGTCGGCGCTGATCAGGTCCGCGATCCGGCCGACCAGCACGACGTTGAGCCGCACGTGCCGCTGCCACCGCTCCCCCACCTTCAGCCCGAGACCCTCGGCGGCGTCGTCGAACCGGCCGAGCGCGACCGCGGTGAAGGTGCTGAACGGGCTGGTCTTGCAGGCGGTGCGATAGAGGTAGGACAGCAGTGAGCGCTCGACGCGGCGGGCGCGCTTGTTCGCCGGGCGGGCCGGATCCGGCGGGACCCCGGTGGCGAGCTGCTGGTCCAGGGTGGGAGAGGCGAGCTGGAGCCCGCCGCGCAGCCGGGGCTCGTCGGCCAGCTCCCACAGCCGCCGGCGGGACCGGGCGACGTCGGCGGCGAACACGGCGGTGCCGTCGTGTTCCAGCCGGGCCAGCCGCTGCCGGCCGGCCAGCCACCGCCGCAGGTCCGACGCGGCCCCGGGCCGGAGGCGCTCGACCACGGCGAGAGCCGGCCCGGGGTCGGCGGGCAGCACGTTGTTGTGCACCTGCCGGCGCAGGCCCAGCAGCCGGCGGCGGGCCTCCTCGTCGTCGTTGCCCTTGATCAGGTCGTGCAGCAGGTCGCCGACCCGGGCACCGTCGGCGGCGAGCCGGTCCCGCAGCGCGAGGACCTCCTCGGCCCAGTCGGCCGCGCGGGGGCACCGCAGACCGTCGACTGTGGACAACGGCAACCCGGCGATCCGGGCGATGAACCAGTCGCCGGTGCGCCAGTCACTGGTCGCGGCGGACGTCCACGCGCTCGGCGCGGGCACGGTCGCCGTCACGACAGCTCGTAACGGTAGTCGCCGAGCCCTGGCCGGTCGTGCCCGGCCAACATGATCAGCAGCGGGAACTCACCGGTGTCCTCGAGCGCCAGTTCCTCCACGTAGGAGACGCTGTCGAAGCCCAGCGCCACCCCGGCGCCGAGGCGCAGCGCGGCGGCCGTCGTGTAGAAGGTCTGCGAGATCGCCCCGACGGTGGCGTTTACGAGGTTGTAGCCACGGTCGCCGGTGGCGTCCAGCACCGCGTGGGTGCGGACGGTGGGCACCAGGACGACAGCGGCCTGCTCCAGGTTGTAGTTGGCCAGGAAGTAGTTGCGCTGCAGGAACCGGCCGGGTGGCCCCTCGGTGACCGGGAGCAGGGCGTGGCTGCCCCGGTCGTACTCGTAGCCACCGGCGGGCACGCCGTCGACGTGGTTGACGAACGCGTAGAGCTTCGCCAGCGGCCGGTCCGCCGGGCCGTCGATCTCACTGGGCACCGTGGTGGCGGCGGTCGCGCTCAGAAGCGCGGCGAGCTGTCCGGCGGAGATTCGCCGGCCGGCCAGGAACCGGCCGAAGCTGCTGCGCCGACGGGCCAGGGCCGCGCCGACCGGCATGTCCATGGGCGCCGCGGGCGGCAGCGCGAGACGTCCGGCGCGGGTGGGCGCCGGATGCGCGCCGGCGTCGGCGAGCGCGCCGGCCGGCGGTCGCCGCACCGCCGCGGCGGCGGTGCTGCGGTTGACCCGTTGCAGGATGTCGAAGTCGAGCCGGGTACGCGAGCGATCCCGGTCGGTGTGCCGGACCCGGACCGGGCCCGGTGGCGCCCCCTCGGCCCGGTCGGCACGGTCGTGATCCGCCCAGGTGAGCGGCACGACGGCGAACAGCGCCTCGGCGTCGGGGTCCAGGCCGAGCAGGTCGGCGACGGCGGCCTGGTCGAACCAGAGGACCGGCCGGATCCGCCGGCCCTGGCCCCCGGCCCACAACCGCCAGGTCTGCAACACGGTGCCCACGTCCATCGACACGGCGTGGTACGAGAAGTTGTTGTACTTGAACGCGTTCTGCCAGAACTTGACGCCGATCACCAGGAACTGGGTGGCCGGCTCCGGCCGGTCGATCGCCGCGTTGAGCCGGTCGGTGACGTCCCCGGCCAGCAGCCGTTGCATGGCCTGCCGGGCGTGCGCGTAGTAGTAGACGCCGGGGACGACACCCGCCCCCGGCCCGGCGATCCAGTAGACGCTGCACGGGTAGAGACCGCCGCCCGAGGCGGTGCCCCGGTGCCAGTTGGCGTGCGCGTACGAGGGAAGCCCGGCCAGGTCGGTGTTGGCCTGCACGCCCAGCCGCCGGCCGAGCAGCCCGTAGGAGTCGCGCAGCATGCCGGCGAGCAGGCGCGTGGTGAACGGCTCGTCGGCGTCGCCGTCCGGCCGTAGCGCCGCATCCAGCGGGGCGTCCGCCGACGCCGGTTCCGGCAACGGAAAGGCTGCCGCGTCCGGGTAGTACTTGCCGCGGCGGGGCGCGTCCGCCCAGTCGGGGATGAAGTCGGCCGGGGGCATCGGCACCCGGCCGCGGCGCAGGATCGCCGTCGCGTACGCGTGGGCGTAGCCGGCGGGTTCGGACGTCATGGCGCACCTCACGGGAACGGGTGGGGAACGGAGTGGATCTCGTCGTCGCGCAGGTCGCGGTCGAGGAGTCCGGCGGCGCGGAAGGCGGTACGCAGCCGGGGCGCGTGGGGCGCGCGCTGGCGCATCCAGCCGAAGTCGATGGGCAGCAGGCCCGGCACCAGCACGCTCGCCGTGGCCAGCCCCAGGTCGTGCTGCTCGGGTGTGGTCTGGTCGACGGCGATCACGTCGAACCCGTGCCCGGTGACCGCCTCGAGGCAGTACTCCAGGTCGTCGCGCAGGTCGGCGGAGACCGGCGGGGCGGGACGGTCCGGCCCGTACAGTTCGGTCATCGCGACCGGCGGGCGGCCGTTGTCCAGCAGGAACCCGGCGTGCCGTCGCATCTCCGGCAGCCCGTACAGCAGCGGGTGGTCGTGCAGGCCGCGCACCTGGGAGAAGTCGTCCACCATGGTCCGCAGCCGCGGTTCGTCGGCGCCGGCGCGCAGCCGCACCATCACCGAGTCGGTGGCGATCTCGCACAGCGCCGCGGTGACGGCGGCCTGCGGGTCGAGGCTCGCGCCGCCGCCGAAGGCGAGGGCGCCGAGGCCGCGGTCCTCCCGCACGGCGACCGCTGTCACCACCGGGATGTCGAAGGTCATCCGGGCGTCGAAGAACCGGGCCCGGTAGCCGTACATGGCCAGCCGGTCGATCATCAGCCGGGTCTGCCGCCGGTCGATGGTGGCCGCGTCGATCTCCGGCAGGGCCCGCCCGCCGTACCAGGCCAGCAGGAACGCGTCGCGTTCGATCGCCTCCATCAGGCCGTGGTAGACGGCTTCCACCAGAGAGCCGCCCGACGCGCACCCGTTCGAGGTCTCCTGGACGAAGCGTTCCTCGACGCTGGCGGCGTGGTAGTAGACCAGGACCTCGGGCACCAGCACGGCCTGCTGGTCGCGCAGCGACCAACCCCAGACCCAGCTGATCGGCCGGTCCGGGTCGAAGCGGTGCACGTACGGGTTGGCCCGGTAGAAGTCGTCGGCGTAGACGCCGCACTCGCGCGGGTCGAGGGCGTCGTCGCCCAGCTCCCGCAGGGTCGCGGTGACCACCGTGCGCTTACGTCGCGGGCGCAGCCCGGCGGCGCGTTCCAGTCCCTCCAGCACCGCGACGCGGGCGCTGCGACGGAAGCCGTCGGTGTGTCCACCGTAGAGCGTCTCACGCAGGTACCGGCCGCTGCGCAGGGTGAACGAGCCGATCGCCGGCGCGGTGGACAGCGAGGTCAGGTCCTGCCACAGCGTCGAGCCGAGCGCCCCGCACACCGGGTTGGCGAAGGCCTCCACGTCCAGCGGGTAGTCGTCGAGGTTCCGGCCCCGGAAACCGGCCGGGTCGCTCTTGGCGGTGGACGCCAGCTCGATCGGGGCGAGATCGCGGGTGTCCGGGACGGCGCCGCCGCAGGCCGGGCACTGCGGGTCCGCGACCAACGGAACCCGGCGCACCCGCAGGGTCTGCAGGTCGACCTGGAGCACCACGGCCGGGCCGCCCGCCGCCGGGGCGCCGCCGTGGTGGGCCGCGACCAGGGCGGCCAGGAGGTCCGCGACGAGCGCGATCGCGTACGGCCACGGACCGGCCGCCCGGGTGTCACCGCCCAACTCGACAGCGTCCCGCAGGTCACTGTGCCGCACCGCCTGCCAGCGCCGCGCCAGGCAGGTCGCGCAGGCGCCCGAGGACGCCGCCGGGCCGAGCAGGACCACATGCCCGTAGACCAGCAGGCGGGGCCCACCGGCCGGGCCTGCCGGCGCGGCCAGCTCGTCCCGTACGCCCAGGGCGACCACCTCGGCGGGGCAGCCGCGCTCGGCCAGCAGCCGCGCCAGCCCGGCGCAGACCAGCTCGTCGGTCTCGGCGGTGTGGCTCACCGGCCCTCCTGGGCGGTCAGCAGCACCTTGACCGCGACCAGCCCGCCGGCGGCCAGGTCCGCGCCGCCCACCGACGCCACCAGCACGTCGTGTCCCCGCTCGCGCAACCCTTGGCGCACCTGTGACCAGCTCAGCGTGGCGCCGTCGGCCGGCGTCGGGTCCCCCACCGCGAGGGTGCCCGCGTCGAACTCGTCCAGCAGCGCGTCACCGGTGTCCGGCGTGATCGCCGGATCCTGTGCCCGCAGCGCCGCCAGGCCCAGCACGTCCCGCAGCGCCGCTCCGGCCGCGACCGCGTGGACCGGGTCACCCGCCACGGCGTACCGCCAGCGGCCGTCCGTCTGGTCGGGGTAGCGGGCCAGGAGCACGCTCAGCCCGCCCTCCGCCGCGCCGGAGAGGTCGAGCAGTTCCACGGCGATCCCCAGGTTCGCCGCCGACTTGCTCAGGAAGACCAGTTCCGGATCGGCTCCACGGGTGTCCAGGCGTACCTGCCGCGCGGCGGACCGGCCCTCGACGACCGCACGCAACGCGCGGTACGCCAGCGCCGAGGCCAGACCGCACCGCACCGCCTCGGCGAGGTCACCGCCGGCGCCGCCGCCGGCACGGGTCGGCTCCGCGCCGCGGGCACGGTTCGCAGCGCCGAACGGCTCCAGCACCGCGGCCGGCACCGCCGCCGCCGCGCCGGTCAGCAGTGAGCGGGCCGCCGCCCAGCCGCCCCCGTCCGGCTCGGCCCAGCCGGAGTCGAGGCCGAGCCGGGCGGCGTCCAGGCGCGGCGCGTCGGCGGCGGGCGGCCGGAGGACGGCCGCCTGCCCGGTGACAGTCACCGCGGCGGCCCGCAGCGCCCGCAGCCGGGCCGCGGCGACGTGGTGCACGTCGAACGCGTGGACGGTACGGCGGCGACCGCCCGGATCGGTGAGGTCGACCGCGCCGATCTTGAGCGGGGTCTGGTCCCAGCGTTCGTCGTCGTAGCGACGGAACACGCCCACGTGCGGCTGGAGCAGCGGCTGGTGGGCGGCGAGCCGCGCCACTGCCGCCTCGGCCCGCGCCGACTCGTCGGCGGCGTCGGCGGCCGGCTCGTCCAGCGCGAGATCCACAGTGGACGGTTCCGGCGACTCAGGCCGGCAGAAGGCGCAGCGCGGGTGGGTGAGCAGCGGCTCGGTCAGCACGTCGAGCGAGGCCAGGTGCTGCACGATCACCGCGCCGTCGGTCTCCCCGGGCAGCGCGCCGGTGGTGAGCCGGAAGACCTCGTACGCGAGCAGGTTGCCGACCATCGCGGCCAGCGGCCCGTCCGGCTCGGCGGCCACCGGCGCGGACCCGGCGGGCAGGGCGGCGGCCCGCCACACCGCAGCCGCCGCGCCGGTGTCGTCGTTGTCGGTGAGCCGGTTCATCGCGCAGCACCAGCACCCCGGGTGTCCTGCGCCCTGCACCGGGCCGACGAGCATCCGTTCCCCGCTGACCCAGGCCGGCAGGAGCAGCCGGCCGGCCGGGATCCCCGCCGCGAGCAGCCGCAGCGTGTCGCGGGGCGCGCCGTCACCGGCCGCCACCACCACGAGGTCGGCGTCGAGGTCGGCCCAGCCGACGTCGCCGTCGGGCAGTTCGTCGACGGTGGCCGGACATCCCGCCTCGGTCAGCGCGGCCAGCTCGTCGGCGAGGCCGGGCGCGACAGTGGCCCGCACTGTCACCCCGGCGGCGCCGTTGCGCAGCAGGGCGGTGGCGCAGGACCGGGCGACGGGACCGTCGCCGAGCACCGCCACCCGGGTGTCGCGGAAGGCGGCGAAGCGGTGCGCGGGCCGGTCGACGTAGTGGTCGACGTAGGCGACCTGGGCGGCGAACGCCCCGGCCACGGCCGGGTCGAGAACCGTCTCCGGATCCTCCTCGACCGGTACGTCCCGGGCGAAGCCGCGCCCGTAGAGCGCGTCGACCAGCTCGCCGATCATGTCGCGTTGCGCGGGCGGCAGCGGTCGGCAGATGTCGGCGACCCGGTTGCGCCCGTTGAGGTGCGGCACGAGCAGCGCCGCCAACCGGTAGGCGGTGCCGGAGGACAGCCGGAAGCCGCTGCTGGCGTTGTGGAACAGCACTCCGTCCTCGGTGCGGGTGAACAGCACGTCGTGTCGCATCCGCGGCCGGGTCTGAGCCACCGTCTCGTAGGCAGTGCTCATCCGTGGGTTCCCTTCTTCACTCGATCGGGGGTCGTTCTCCGGCCGGCCACGCCGAGCGCGTGCCGCCGCAGCAGGCCACGGATCCGGTACTGGTCCGCGGCCTCTTCCATCAGGCTCTGGTCGACGAGGTCGTCGAGCAGCTCACCGGCGCGGACCTGGTCGACGTCGAGCAGCCCGGCGGCGGCCGGGACGGTGATCGTCCCCGGCGCTTCGGCCAGCCGGAGGAAGACGTCGGCGAGCACGTCGCCGGCCCGGGTCAGCGCCTCGTCGAGGCGGCCGGCCAGGGACATCTCCGGGTCGCCGGGCAGGCTCAGCCGTCCGATCGGATCGGCGCTCAGCCATCCGACGGCCTCGTCGAGGCTCATCCGGGCACGCAGCAGGACGCGGGTGGCGGCGATCCGCAGCGCCAGCGGCAGGTGTTCGCAGAGCGCCGCGAGCTCGGCCGCGGCCGATGACTCGGCCTGCACCCGTTCCGCTCCCAGCACGACCCCGAGCAGGTCCAGTGCCTCCTGCCGGTCGAGCGGCTCGACCCGGTGCAGCCAGCCGCCGAGCCGGGCGACCAGGGCGGACAGGCTGGGCCGGCTGGTCACCAGCAGCACGTCGTCCGGCCCCAGCACCTCCGGCAACCGCCGGGCCAGCGTCGCGTCGGCGACGTCGTCGGCCAGCAGCAGCCGGCGGCCGGTGGAGGAGACCGCGGGAGCGGCGGCGTCCGGGTCGCTCGGCTCCACCTGCCGCACGCCGCCGGGGAAGTCCTCGGCGACGAGGCCGGCGACGTGCTGGGCGATGGCGGTCTTGCCGACGCCCGGCAGCCCACTGAGCACCACGATGCGGGTTCCCCCGCGCAGCCGGTCGGCGAGGGTGCCGCACAGCGCCGCCCGGCCGACGAAACCCGCGACGGAGGCGGGCGGACGGACGGATACCGCCGGCATGGGCCGGGGCGTCACCGTGACCACCGGCGCCGGCGCCTCTCCGCGCAGGATGGTCAGCTCCAGCCGCCGCAGCCCCGCGCCCGGGCCGACGCCCAGTTCGTGGTCGAGGTGCTCCTTGATCCGGCGCACCTCGGTGAGCGCGTCGGCCTGCCGGCCGGTGCGGTACAGCACCTCGACGAGCCTCGCGGCGAAGCGCTCGTTCGCCGGATAGAGGCGGGTCGCGGTCCACAGGTCCACCAGCACCGACCGGTCACGACCCAGCCCGATCTTGAGGTCGCAGAGTCGTTCGATGACCCGGACGCGTTCCTCGTTCAGCCGGGGTACGACGTCGCGGTGCAGCGCCTCCGACGGCACGTTCGCCAGCATCGGCTCGCTCCACAGGGCGAGCGCCTCCTCCAGCGTCGCCAGTTCCGTCTCCGGATCCGTCTCGGCGCGGGTCCGGCCGGTCAGCTCACGGAACCGCATCAGGTCGACGCTCTGCGGACCGGCGGTGATCCGGTAGCCGCCGGGCACCGTCCTTATCGCGTTCGCTGTCAGCCCGTGCCGCTGGAACAGCTGACGCAACCGCAACGCGCAGGTCTGCAACGCGGCCCGGGCCGAGACCGGCGGGTCGTCGCCCCAGATCGCCTGCTGCAGCATGGCCACGGACACCACCTCGTCGGGGTGCAACAGCAGCGCCGCCAGCAGACAGGCCACCTTCGACGGCGGCAGCACCAGAGCGTCGGCGTCCGTGGTCAGGGTCAGCGGGCCGAGGACGCGGAAGGCGACGGCCGGCGTGGACGCCACCGGCTCCGGATCACACCGGGGCGGACTCGCCACTTGCGCTTCCACCGTGATCCTCCCTTCGGGTTCATCCGAGGAGCACCGATCAGGTGACCGTCCACCCGCGTAACGCGGGTACGCTCCGGATCGCGCGCTCACAGACGCGCTGCACGATGTAGTCGGAGATCGCCTGTTCGGAGGCGACTGTGAAGACCGCTACGGCGAGCCGTCCGGCAATCTCACGGGCGTGGATGTGGCGGATGCCGTCGGCCACCGTGGCGTTGAGCCACAACAGGTCCGTCAGCTCGCCGGCGGAGAGGCCGCGGTCGTCATCCGGCGGCCGCAGCGCGAGCCGGGTGAGCAGCACGGCAAGCCTCCGGTGAGCCGGACCGCCCGGGTTCGCGCCTCGACGTCGCCCATCGTCGGCATGTCCGCATCGACGCCCCTTCCGCATCGCCCCGCCGGCCGGCGGGTGTTGCATCGAGAGTGGTACCTGGCAACCGGCGCGTCACGTCCCCGCGTACCGGCGGAACCGGCCGTGGCCGGTTCCGCCGCGCAGTCAGCCGCATAAATCCGGCATTTTCTGTCCGACCTTGTAGATGCCCCTGTCTAATGGCGACCATCACTGGAGTTAATGCCACGTACATCGATCTGTTATCTATCCCGAGGCTCGGCCTCCATTAGTGTGACCATCGACTCCGGGGGGAGGGAACGTGATCGAGAGATTGGGGCTGTCGGCCACCGACGAGGCCGTCTACTGGGCGATGGTTGACAATCCGACATGGGATGTCGAGGACCTCGTCACCGGCCTGGACATGCCGGAGACCGCGGTCCACGACGCCCTCGCCGCGCTTGCCGACCACGCGATGATCCTGCCCTCGTCGAACCGGCCGGGCAGCCTGCGCGCGGTGAGCCCGCAGCTCGGCCTGCTCGTCCTGCTCGACCAGGCGGAGCGGCGGACGGTCGCTGAGCAGGCCAGGATCCAGGCGACCCGCGCTTCGGTGCTGGCCCGCGCGGCCAGCCGGGACGACAACGAACGGGAGGAGATCGTCCGCCTGAAGGGGGTCGACGAGCTGCGGGACCGGCTGTCCGAGCACGCCCGCACCGCCACCGAGAGCGTCATGATGCTGACCGGTGGCCCGGCAATTCCGCCGCAGATCAGGGAAAGTGGCGGGGCGCTGAGCCGGATGGCACTGGATCGCGGCATCACCATCCGGCACATCTACCAGGAGACCGTTCTTCAGGACCCGGCCTCCTGCGCCTATGCCGAGGAGATGGCCAAATGCGGGGAGGACAGCCGGGTCCTGCCGGGGTCCCCGGTGCGGATGACGCTCGTGGATCGCAGAATCGCTCTCCTGCCGATTGAATCGCACCTCGGTAGGGGTGCGGTGGAAATCCGCAGCGTGCGCCTGGTTTCCGCGCTCTGCCTGTTGTTCGACCTGTTGTGGGAGAAGGGCGTCCCGTTCTCCCGGTGGGCCGGCAGCAGCATGGACGGGCTGACCAAGCAGGCGAGCGCCATCCTGCGGCTGCTGCGCTGCGGGCGTACCGACGAGGCGATCGGCCGCCAGCTCGGCCTGTCCGAGCGCACCGTGCGCCGTACGGTCGCCGACATCATGAAGCGCCTCGACGCCGAGAGCCGATTCCAGGCCGGTGTGGAAGCGGCTCTGCGCGGCTGGATCTGACCGCGCCGGCGGGCAACCAGCTCCGGGAGCCGGTTGCCCGCGACCTGCGGGCGGCGGGCCGGTCAGGCCCCGCGCAGGGTGGCGCCGAAGCGCTCGGCGGCGACAGCCACCGCCGCGTCCCGCGCGGCCACCGCCTCCTCGCCCGCGAGGGTCCGGTCCGGGGCCCGGAACGTCAGCTTGTACGCCAGCGACTTGCGCCCCTCGCCGAGCTGCTGGGAGGTGTAGACGTCGAACAGCCGGACGTCCTCCAGCAGCGGGCCCGCGCCCTCGACCAGTGCCGCCCGCACCTCGGCGGCCGGCACCGAGTCGTCCACCACAAGCGCCACGTCGATCAGGGCCGGCGGGAACGTGGAGATGGTCGGCCCGGCGGCCAGCGGCGCGGCGGGCAGCGCGTCCAGGTCCAGCTCCATGGCGCTGGTCCGCCGGGGCAGCTCCAGCGCGGCCAGCACGGCCGGGTGCAGCTCACCGGCGTGGCCGACGACCACGTCGTCCACCACCAGCTCGGCGCAGCGGCCCGGATGCCAGGGCGCCCGCTCGCCGGACCGTACCGTCACCCGGTCGGCGGGGATCCCGGCGGCGTCGAGCACGGCCCGGCCCGCCTCGATCGCGTCCGCCCAGCCGGCCGTGCGGCCCGCGCCCCACCAGCCGGCCGGCTCGATCTCGCCGGTCAGCGCGACCGCGACGTGCCGCGGCTGGGCGGGCACCACCGCGTCGGCGGCGGCGAACTCCTCGTCGGTGGGCCGCCGGTCCACGCCCATGGCGGGCGGGGCGCCCGCGCCGGGACGCGGGTGGAAGACGGTGCCGATCTCGTAGATCGCCACGTCCCGCTGACCGCGGCCGACGTTGCGCTTGACGATGCCGAGCAGCGGGCCGAGCAGCGTGGTGCGCAGCAGCGGCTCCTCCTCCGACAGCGGGTTCGCCAGGCGTACCGCCGGGCGGCGGGGGTCGTCGGCGGGCAGGCCGAGCTGGTCGACCAGTTCCGGCGCGACGAACGGCTGCGCCAGCACCTCGACGTAGCCGCGCTCCGCGAGGGAGCGGGCCACGGTGCGGCGGCGCTGCTGCTGCCAGGTCAGGCCCCGGCCGGGCGGCGCGGTGGGCAGCACCGACGGCACGCGGTCGTAGCCGTCGAGGCGTACAACCTCCTCCACCAGGTCGGCCGGGTCGGTCAGGTCGGGCCGCCAGCTCGGCGGCGTCACGGTCAGCACCTCGGCGGCACCGGCGGTCGTGCCGACGCTGCCCGGGTCCTCGGCGAGCCGGTCCGCGCCGCGGGTCACGGTGCAGCCGACCTGCTCCAGCAGCTCGACCACGCGGTCCGGCGAGTAGGCCACGCCGACGCGCCGCGAGGGCAGGTCCACCGGCAGCGTCACCGGCGTACGCGGCGCGACGTGGTCGATGTCGAGCACCTCCGCGCCGGCCGTGCCGCCCGCCAGGTCGGTGAGCAGCCGGACCGCCTTGTCCAGCGCGACCAGCGGCAGCGCCGGATCCACACCCCGCTCCCACCGCTTCGCTGCCTCGCTGAACAGCTTGTGCCGCCGCGCGGTACGCCCGACCGTGGCCGGGTCCCAGTGCGCCGCCTCGAACAGCACGTTCGTGGTGGAGGCGAGCACCTCGCTGGTCTCGCCGCCCATCACCGCCGCCAGCGAGATCGGACCGGTGTCGTCGCAGATGACGAGGTCCTCGGCGGACAGGGTACGGCTCACCCCGTCCAGCGTGGTCAGCTTCTCCCCCGCCTCGGCGCGGCGCACCACGAGCGCCCCGGCGATCCGGTCCGCGTCGAAGGCGTGCATCGGCTGGCCGAGCTCGAGCATCAGGTAGTTGGTGATGTCGACTGCGAGCGAGATGCTGCGCACCCCGGCCGCGGTGAGCCGCTGCCGCATCCAGCCCGGCGTCTCGACGGTCGGGTCGACGCCGCGCACCATCCGCGCCGCGAACCGGTTGCAGCCGACCGGGTCACGGACCTCCACCGGGTACGCCGGCTCGGCGGTCGCGCCGGGCGCGGGCGCGTCGGCCGGGTCGCGGAACGGCACGCCGAGCGCGTGCGACAGCTCCCGGGCGATGCCGCGCACGCTCAGCGCGTACCCGCGGTCCGGGGTGATCTCCATCTCGACCACGACGTCGTCCAGGCCGACGACGGGGCGCGCGTCGTCGCCGGGCTGGGCCTTGACGTCCTCGGGCAGCACGACGATGCCGGAGTGGTCGTCGCCGAGCCCCAGCTCCTGCGCCGAGCAGATCATGCCGTGGGAGTTGCGCCCGTACGTCTTGCGCGCGCCGATCGCGAACCCGCCCGGCAGCACCCCGCCGGGGAGGATCACCACGACCTTGTCGCCCTGGGCGAAGTTGCGCGCACCGCAGACGATCTCCTGCGGCTCGCCGGTGCCGTTCGCGGCGCCGACGTCCACCCGGCAGAAGCGGATCGGCTTCTTGAAGCCGGTCAGCTCCTCGATCTCCAGGACCTCACCCACCACCAGCGGGCCGGTGACCGACTCGCGCAGGTCCACCACGGACTCGACCTCGATGCCGAGGTCGACCAGCGCCTGCTCCAGGTCGCCGGTGGGCAGGTCGGCCGGCAGGTCCACGTACTCCCGCAGCCAACTGACAGAAACTCGCATGACTGTTAAACCACCGTTCCCGTAGCTCAGGCGCCGAACGCGCGGGTGAACCGCACGTCGCCCTCGGCCATGTCCCGCATGTCGCTGACGCCGTGCCGGACCATCACGGTCCGGTCGATGCCCATGCCGAACGCGAATCCGGAGTAGACCTCCGGGTCGATGCCGCAGGCGCGCAGCACCCGCGGGTTGACCATGCCGCAGCCGCCCCACTCGACCCACTGCGGACCGTCCCGGTGCTCCGGGAACCAGACGTCGAACTCCGCCGACGGCTCGGTGAACGGGAAGTAGTGCGGCCGCCAGCGCGTCTTCGCGCCCTCGCCGAACATGGCCCGGGCGAAGTGGTCGAGCGTGCCGCGCAGGTGCGCCATGGTGATGCCCTTGTCCACCACCAGGCCCTCGACCTGGTGGAACACAGGCGCGTGGGTGGCGTCCAGCTCGTCGGTGCGGTAGACCCGGCCGGGCACCACCACGTAGATCGGCGGCTTGCGGCTGAGCATGGTGCGCGCCTGCACCGGCGACGTGTGGGTGCGCAGCACCAGGCCACTGCCCTCGGGTGCGATGTGGAACGTGTCCATCAGACCGCGCGCCGGGTGGTCGGCCGGGATGTTGAGCGCGTCGAAGTTGGTCCACTCCAGCTCGACCTCGGGGCCCTCGGCCACCTCGTAGCCCATGCCGATGAACAGGTCGCTGATCTGCTCCATCAGCACGCTCAGCGGGTGGCGGGCGCCACGCGGCCGGCGGTCGTAGGGCAGGGTCACGTCGACGCGTTCCTCGACCAGCACCCGCGCGGCCCGTTCCCGGTCCAGGATCTCCTGCCGGGCGGCGTACGCGGACTCGATCGCCCGGCGGGCCTCGTTGACCCGCTTGCCGGCGTCGGCCTTCGCGGCCGGCGGCAGCGCGCCGATCTCCCGGCGGGCCAGCGACACCGGGGACCGGTCACCGAGGTGCGCGGGGCGCAGCGCGGTCAGCGCGTCCGGGTCGGCGGCCCCGGCGAACGCCTTCTCGGCGTCGGCCACTGCTCCGGCCAGGGCGGCCGGGTCGAGCAGGGCGACCTGCTTCGGGTCGTACGGATCGTTGCGGTAGCTCATGGTGAACGGGCACTCCCTCACGGCGGCGCCGACCCTCACGGGTGGCTAGGCGAGTCTACGGACGCGCGGCTTCGCCGCAGCCCGCCGGTGGGGAGTCGTGCAGGGGGAAGGTCAGGCCCGCCGCCCGCCGACACCGGCGGGCTGGCTAAACGAACGCCGTGGCGCGTTCATGACGAGGCGGACTCCCCTGCTGTGTCTCGCGTGCCCCGGGGGACACGCAGTGCTCTGGCGGAAGAATACAGGCACACGGCCGCAGCCGCAGCCAGGTTCAGGCTCTCCGCGCGCCCGTGCAGCGGCACCCGGACGCGGGCGTCGGCGGCGGCGGTCAGCTCGTCGGGCAGGCCGTGCGCCTCGGAGCCGAACAGCCAGGCGGTCGGGGCGGACAGCCTTCCTGCGTCGGCGAGGTCGTCCAGGTCGCTGTCGCCGTACCCGGTGGTGGCGAAGATCTCCAGGCCGGCGGCCCGCAGCGCCTCGACGGCCGCGAGCGGGTCGGCGGCGCGGACCACGTCGACGTGGAAGAGGCTGCCGGCGGAGGCCCGCACGCACTTGCCGTTGTACGGGTCGACCGCCTCGCCCGCGAAGATCACCGCGCCCGCGCCCGCCGCGTCGGCGGTGCGCAGCACGGTGCCGGCGTTGCCCGGGTCGCGGATCCCGGCGAGCACCGCGACCAGGCGCGGCCCGCGCGCCACGGCCGCCTCCAGCGGTACGTCGAGGTGCCGGCAGAGCGCCACCAGGCCCTGCGGGGCGACGGTCTCGGTGAGCGCGGCCAGCGCGTCGTCGGTCACCTCGGAGACCGGCACGTCGGCCCGGGCGGCGGTGGCGGCGAGGTCGGCGTACCGGTCCAGCGCCGCCGGGGTGCCGAACAGCTCGACCACGGTGCCGGCGCGGGCGAGCGCCTCCCGGACGGCCTGCGGCCCTTCGGCCAGGAACCGGCCGGCCTGCTCGCGGTCGCGCCGGCGGTGCAGCCGGCGGGCCGCCGCGACCCTGGGGGTACGCGTGGTGAACAGGCCGGGAACGGCGTCGAGGCGCCTCCCCTGCGACTGTGACTGCATGGGAGACGCCTCGATCTGCCGTACGGGGTGGGTCAGGCGGCCTGAGCCGCGGCGCCACCGGTGCCCTCGGCCGCCACGGCGGCGCGGGCCAGCTCGACGATCGCCGCGAACGAGGCGGCGTCGTTGACGGCCATGTCGGCCAGGATCTTCCGGTCGACCTCGATGCCGGCCAGGCGCAGGCCCTGGATCAGCCGGTTGTAGGTCAGGCCGTTGGCCCGGGCGCCGGCGTTGATCCGCTGGATCCAGAGCTGCCGGAAGTCGCCCTTGCGGTCGCGACGGTCCCGGTAGGAGTACTGCATCGAGTGCAGCACCTGCTCCTTGGCCTTGCGGTAGAGCCGGGAGCGCTGACCGCGGTAACCGCTCGCGGTCTCCAGCAGGGTACGACGCTTCTTCTGGGCGTTCACAGCCCGCTTGACGCGTGCCATCTCAACTCCTTCTTCGGTTCAGGTGGCTCGCGTCAGCGGCCGAGCAGCTTCTTGATGCGCTTGACGTCGGCCTTGGCCAGCTCGACGGTGCCGGTCAGCCGACGGGTCTGGGTGCTGGGCTTCTTCTCCAGGTTGTGGCGAAGGCCGGCCTGCTGGGCAACGATCTTGCCCTTGCCGGTCACCTTGACCCGCTTGCCCATACCCGTGTGGCTCTTCATCTTCGGCATTGGAACGTCTTCTCCCCTGTTACTGGCCGCTGGTCTCAGCGGTCGTGCCGGTCTCGCCGGCTGCTGCGGTCTCGCCCGCCGGGGTCTCGCCGGTCGCCGGAGCGCCCGATTCCTCCGCAGCCCGGTCGCGCGGTCCACCGCGGGACGCCGTGGCGGCGACCGCGGAGGCCTTCACGGCCCGGTGCGGAGCGAGAACCATGATCATGTTTCGGCCGTCCTGCTTCGGCGCGGCCTCGACGTATCCCAGTTCCGTGATCTCGGACTCGAGCCGGCGCAGGAGCCGGTAACCCAGCTCCGGGCGGCTCTGCTCCCGACCGCGGAACATGATCGTCACCTTGACCTTGTCGCCCGCCTTGAGGAACCGCACCACGTGACCCTTCTTGGTCTCGTAGTCGTGCGGATCGATCTTCGGCCGGAGCTTCATCTCCTTGATGACGGTCTGCTGCTGGTTACGCCGCGCTTCGCGCGCCTTGAGTGCGCTCTCGTACTTGAACTTGCCGAAGTCCATGAGCTTGCACACCGGCGGGCGCGCCATCGGCGCAACCTCGACCAGGTCCAGGTCGACGTCCGCGGCCAGCTGCAGGGCGCGCTCCAGCGGGACGATGCCCACCTGCTCACCCTCAGGACCGACCAGTCGGACCTCACGTGCCCGGATCTGCTCGTTCACGCGTGGTTCGACGCTGATGGGGCCTCCTCGAGTCGAGTCTTCTCCGTGCCGACTCCGCGGGCTCCCGGGCGGGAGCCGACCCGGAAAGCAGAAGGCCCCGGCGTATGCCAGGGCCCACTCGACCGGTCGGCACGATCACAGGATCGCGCATCCGGCGTCGGGACGTGCCCGAAACCGGGGACCGGACCCGGCCACCGTGGCGGCGACTCGGGTGGGAGCGGGCGCTCCGCTTCAAGACCGCCCGCGCGTCAGGGACGGGGGCAGTCTGGTCGACTCCGCAACACTACACCCTCGGCCCAGGCCCGCCCAAACCGGGCTCCCTGGTCAGCGGGGTGTCGACTGGCCGGCGGCCAGCGCCGCCAGGTGCGCCTGGTGCAGGCGGCGCAGCGCGCGGACCGCCTCGACCGCGCTCTCCTTGTCGGCGGCCTGCAACGCGACCATCGGCAGCAGGTCGTCGTCGTGCAGCTCCAGGCTGGCCCACGGGGCGCCCCTGTCGAACCGGACCCCGCGGATCACCTCCCAGGGCAGGTCGTACGAGCTGATCACGTTGCGGACCCGCACCCCCTTGGCGTCGGCGGTCACGCGGGGGCGGGTGAACAGCAGGAAGCCGAGCGCGCCGAAGACGCCCAGGCCGATCATGGCGAACTGGTCGCCGCGCTGGAACGTGCCGTAGCCGTTGCCGGTAGCGCCGGTCAGCGACGTCGCGACGAGGCTGAACACGACGAACAACGTGACGGCCGACACCCAGCAGACGACCCGGACGCGGCGGGGTCGCACGGTCACCACGGAATCGCTCACCCGACCAGTCTGCCATCCGGTTCGCGCGCGCCTTCGGCCGCCACACGGTCCGGGCCGCGCCGGCGCAGCCCGGTGACCACCACGGCGAGCAGCGTGAGCAGGGCGCCGGCCAGCACCGGCAGCCGGACGCCGGGGCCGCCGGGCAGGACCAGGTCCAGCAGCAGCGCGCCGCCGAGCTGCCCGGCCACCAGCGCCAGGCCGGTGCGCAGCACCCCGGCGGCGCGTACCCCGACCAGCAGCGAGAGCACGATGCCGACGCCGAGCAGGCCGCCGACGTAGAGCCACCACTGGCCGGGCCAGCGGGGCGCAGTGACGAGCGCGCCGGTCAGCGCCGCGACCGCGCCGATCACCACGGTGCTGACCGCGAAGTTGACGGCGAGGCCGGCGGCCGGGCCGACCGAGGCGGCGACCCGGCCGTTGAGCGCGGACTGCGTCGCCACCGCCAGCCCGCCCAGGACGCAGAGCAGCACCAGCCCGATCGCCAGGTCACCGACCGGGCGGCCGAGCTGGGCGAGGGCCACCGCGCCGACGCCGAGCAGCGCCCCGCCGACGCGGGGCACTGTGAGCGGCATCCGGCCGGTGGCGGCCAGCCCGGCCCGGTCCACCGCCAGGCCACCGAGGCTGCCGCCGGCCACCTGGGCGATCGTGAACACCGCCACCCCGAGCACGGGCACCACCACCGGCGCGACCAGCACGATCACCGCGCCGCCCACCCCGCCCAGGTAGGTCCACCAGGGCAGCCCGGAGCGGCGCAACGCGGCCAGCCCGGCGCGCATCGAGGGCAGCGCCACGATCCCGGCCAGCACCAGCAGGCAGCCGCCGAGGTTGTTGACCACCGCGCCGAGGACCGGATCGCCGGTCCGCTCCCCCAGCTCGGCGTTGACCACGCCCTGGGCGGCCGAGGCCATGCCACCCAGGACGACAACGCCCAGCGCGGCCGGGAGCGGCAGCGGCCTCACAGCCGGCAGGCGTGGATGTTGGTGACCAGGATCGCGCGGGCGCCCAGCTCGTACAGCTCGTCCATGATCCGGTGCACGTCGTCGCGGAGCACCATCGCCTGCACCGCGACCCAGCCCTCCCGGTGCAGCGGCGAGACGGTGGGCGACTCGATGCCGGGGGTCAGCGAGCTGGCCCGGTCGAGCAGTCCGGCCGGCACGTCGTAGGCGAGCATCACGTAGCGCCGGGCCACCAGGACGCCGTGCAGCCGGCGCTGCAGCTGCTCCTGCTGGGCGCCGGCAGGCGCGCCGGCGCGGCGCACCAGCACCGCCGAGGAGCGCAGCAGCGGCTCGCCGAAGACCACCAGGCCGGCCTGGCGCAGCGTCGCGCCGGTCTCCACCACGTCGGCGACCACGTCTGCCACGCCGAGGCGGATGGCGTTCTCCACCGCGCCGTCGAGGCGGATCACGTCGGCCTTGACGCCCAGCTCGGCCAGGTGCCGCTCGACCAGACCGGGGTACGCGGTGGCGATGCGGTGCCCGCCGAGCTGCTGGACCGAGGCGACGTCGTCGGGCCGGGCGGCGAACCGGAACGTGGCCCGCCCGAAGTTGAGGTCGACGATCTCCTCGGCCGGCGCGCCGGAGTCGATCAGCAGGTCGCGCCCGGTGATGCCGACGTCCAGGTCGCCGGAGCCGACGTAGGTGGCGATGTCCTTGGGGCGCAGGTAGAAGAACTCGATGTCGTTCTGCTCGTCCCGGCAGACCAGGTCCTTCGGGTCGGTGCGCTGGCGGTAGCCCGCCTCGCGCAGCATCCCGGCGGCCGACTCGGCCAGGGCGCCCTTGTTGGGTACTGCGACACGCAGCATGGGAGTGCTCCTTCGTTCGATCGGATGATCAGCGGACGGGCACTCACAGATGTCGGTAGACGTCCTTCAGTTCCAGACCGGTGGCGAGCATCAGCACCTGCGCCTGGTAGAGCAGCTGGGAGATCTCCTCAGCGGCCCGCTCCGGGCCCTCGTGCTCGGCGGCCATCCACGACTCGGCCGCCTCCTCGACGACCTTCTTGCCGATGAAGTGCACGCCCTTGGCGAGCGCCTCGACGGTGCCCGAGCCCGGGGTGCCGGCAGCGGCCTTGGCCTGCAGCTCGGCGAACAACTCCTCGAACGTCTTCACGGAAGGCGATTCTTCCAGCCTGCCTGGGTGAGCACGCCCACCGGGTCCACCCGCAGGGCCTGCCTCACCGGGGAAGCACGGCGAGGAAGTCCCGTACCGCGGTGGCGAACTCGGCAGGGCGCGCGGCCGGCACCGCGTGACCGGCCTCGACTGTCACCAGGCGAGCAGCGGGGATCCGGGCCGCCATCCGCGCCAGCTCGTGCTGCGGCAGGTGGCTGGCGGGGCCACCGGCCACCACCAGGGTGGGCGCAGTGATCTCGGTCAACTCCTCCCACCACGTGGGAGGCGGGGCGTTGAGTTCGGCGACGACCGCCTGCCGGGCAGCCCAGTCGTAGGGCAGCGGCCCGTCCGGCCGGGATGGCAGCCGAAGGCCGAGCGGCACCGGTGGAGGCGGCTCGACGAGCACCAGCGCCGCCACCCGGTCCGGATACGCTCGGGCGAACAGATGGGCCGCCACCGCCCCCGAGGAGTGGCCCAGCATCACGACCCGGGGCAGCGCCAGGGCGTCCAGAAACGCCAGCACGTCGTCGCGGACCAGTTCCAGCGAGTACGCCTCGGCAGGCCCGGTCGCGCCGTAGCCGCGCAGGTCGGGGGCGTACGTGCGGGTGGTCGAGCCGAGCGCCGCCGCGAGCGGGGCCCAGGTCTCCCCCGATCCGGCACCGCCGTGCAGCGCCACGAGTGGACGGCCGTCGGCCCGGCCCCAGGCCCGGTACGCCATCCGCAGCCCCGGCAGGTCCGCGTACCCGCTCTCCGTCACCGCGCTGCCCTCCCCGCACTCCCCGCAACGCGCCGATCATGAAGTTGGCGGCAATCGCTGTCCTTTTTGTCTCCGTCAACTTCATGATCGCCGGACTGGGCGCTCGCTCCGGAACGCCTGTGGGTCAGGCGAAGCCGACGCGGTGGACGGACTGGGCGTCGAGGGCACGCACGGCAAGGGCGGCGTCCAGCGCTGCCACCGTGGCCGACCAGCCCTTGTCCTCGGCCGAGCCGGGCAGCCCGGCCCGGTCCCGGGCCTGCTCGATGGTGTCGACAGTCAGCACCCCGTGCGCCACCGGCTTGCCCTCGTCCAGCGCCACCCGGGTCAGCCCTTCGGTGACCGACTGGCAGACGTAGTCGAAGTGCGCTGTCGCGCCGCGTACCACCACGCCGAGCGCGACGACCACGTCGAAGCGGCGCGCCATCGCCTGGGCCACCACCGGCAGCTCCACCGAACCGGCCACCCGGGCCACCACGGCCCGCGCCCCGCACGCCTGCGCGGCGGCCACCGCCCGCTCGGTCATGTGGTCGGTCAGGTCGCCGTGCCACCGGGCGGCCACCACGCCGACAGTCATCCCGGCGGCGTCCACCGCGGTCACGCCCGGCTCACCGAAACCCGCCATCGCCCTACGCTCCGATCTCGTCACCGGCGACCGGGCGGCCCATCGGCGCCTCGGTCACCTCGTCCAGTCCGTCCAGCAGGTGCCCCATCCGGTCCCGCTTGGTGCGCAGGTACCGCACGTTCTCCGGGTTGGACCGCACGGGCAGCCCCTCCCGCCCGGTCACGGTGAGCCCGTAACCCTCCAGCCCGGCCCGCTTGGCCGGGTTGTTGGTCAGCAGCCGCATCGAGCGGACACCGAGGTCGTAGAGGATCTGCGCGCCGGTGCCGTAGTCGCGGGCGTCGGCCGGCAGGCCCAGGTCGAGGTTCGCGTCCACGGTGTCGCGGCCCTGGTCCTGGAGCTGGTACGCCTGCAGCTTGTGCAGCAGGCCGATGCCCCGGCCCTCGTGACCGCGCACGTAGAGGACGACGCCGCGGCCCTCGGCGGCGACCCGGGCCAGCGCGGCCTGCAACTGCGGCCCGCAGTCGCAGCGCAGCGAGCCGAACACGTCGCCGGTGAGGCACTCCGAGTGCACCCGCACCAGCACGTCCCGCCCGTCGCCGAGGTCGCCCATGACCAGCGCGACATGCTCGGCCGGGTCGTGCTCGGCGCGGTAGCCCAGCGCCCGGAACACGCCGTACGGGGTGGGCATCCGGGCCTCGGCGGCCAGCTCGACCTGCTTCTCGGTGCGCCGCCGGTAGGCGATCAGGTCCGCGATGGTGACCAGCGTCAGGCCGTGCTCGGCGCAGAACTTCTCCAGGTCCGGCAGGCGCATCATGGTGCCGTCGTCGTTCACCAGCTCGCAGAGCACCCCGGCCGGGCGCAGCCCGGCCAGCCGGGTCAGGTCCACCGCCGCCTCGGTGTGCCCGGGGCGGCGCAGCACCCCGCCGGCGCGGGCGCGCAGCGGCACCACGTGACCGGGCCGGGCCAGGTCGGTCGGGCCGGTGGCGGCGTCGGCGAGCAGCCGGATGGTGTGCGACCGGTCGGCGGCGGAGATGCCGGTGCTGACGCCCTCCCGGGCGTCCACCGTCACCGTGTACGCGGTGCCGCGCCGGTCCTGGTTGGTGTGGTGCATCGGCGGCAGGTCCAGCCGGTCGCACTCGTCCTCGGTCAGCGGCACGCAGATGTAGCCGGAGGTGTAGCGGACCATGAACGCGACCAGCTCCGGCGTGGCCAGCTCGGCCGCGAAGATCAGGTCGCCCTCGTTCTCGCGGTCCTCGTCGTCGACCACGACCACGGGGCGCCCGGCGGCGATGTCCGCCACCGCCTGCTCGATCGAACCGAAAGTGGTCATGCCACTGCCTCCGAGTACGTCGCCGGGATCGGGGCGGGCGCGGTCGCGACGGCCCGGGAGGTGCGCCACCAGCTGTACAGGCCGGCGGCGCAGAACGCGCCGTAGACCAGGTACATGGCGGCAGACGGGTAGAAGCCGCCGCGCAGCAGCAGCGGCACGCCGACCGCGTCGACGGCGATCCAGATCAGCCAGAACTCGACCCACCCGCGGGCCATGCCGTAGGTGGCGAGCAGGCTGCCGACCAGGATCCAGGCGTCCGGCAGCGGGCCCCACGAGCCCAGCGCGGCCAGCACCGGGTACGCGGCGGCGGTGCCGACGACGGCTGCGACGAGCAGGCCGAGCCGCTCCCGCCAGGTGGCCCAGCGCGGCACCACGGCCGGCTCGTCCCCGCCGCCCGCGCGCCGGTTGCGCGACCAGCGCCACCAGCCGTACACGCTGACGGCGAAGAAGAAGACCTGCCGGCCGGCCTGGCCGTAGAGGTCGTGCGCCTGCGGGGTGACGAAGACGCCGCCGAGGAACACGGTGAGCAGCAGCGCGTTGCCGATCATGCCGACCGGCCAGGCCCAGACCACGCGGCGCAGCCCGAGCAGCGCCGAGGCGAGCCCGAAGCCGTTGCCGACGATCTCCCGGACCAGCACCGGCGAACCGGCCACGTGCACCTGGGCGTCGAGCAGCCAGCCGAGCGGGCCCATCACCGCACACTCCCCGCGCCACGGTCGCCGAGCAGCCGTTCGACGTACTTGGCCAGCACGTCGACCTCCAGGTTGACCGGGTCGCCGACCTGCTTCGTGCCGAGCACGGTGAGCTTCAGCGTGGTGGGGATCAGCCCGACGGAGAACCAGTCGTCGCCGGCCTCCGCCACGGTCAGCGACACGCCGTCGACGGTGATCGAGCCCTTCTCCACCACGTACCGGGCCAGGCCGGCGGGCAGGCGGAACCGGACGGTCTCCCACTGCGCGGCCGGCTCCCGGGCGACGACCTCGCCAACGCCGTCGACGTGGCCCTGCACCAGGTGCCCGCCGAGCCGGCTGTTGAGCGCGGCGGCGCGTTCCAGGTTGACCGGGTCGCCGGGGCGCAGCGCCCCGAGCGCGGTGCGGCGCAGCGTCTCGCCCATCACGTCGGCGGTGAACACGCCGCCGTCGACGTCGACCACGGTGAGGCAGACGCCGTTCACCGCGATGGAGTCGCCGTGGCGGGCGTCCGAGGTGACGAGCGGGCCGCGGATCGCGACCAGCGCGGAGTCGTCGCCGGTCTCGGTGCTCCGGACGATCTCGCCCAGCTCCTCGACGATGCCGGTGAACATGTCAGGCCTCCCTCTTCCGGGGCAGCGCGGTGATCCGCAGGTCGGGACCGACCCGCGTAACGTCGGTGATCTCCAGGTCGATGGCGTCGGCGATGGTGCTCACGCCGGCGTCGAGCAGCGCGGTGGGACCGGCGCCGAGCAGCTTCGGCGCGACGTACCCGACGATCCGGTCGACCAGGCCGGCGGCGAGGAACGCGCCCGCCAGCGTGGGGCCGCCCTCCAGCAGCGCGGCCCGCACGCCCCGGTGGTGCAGCTCCGCGAGCAGCGCCGCCAGATCGACCCGGCCGTCCGGCCCGGCGCCGACCTCCGCGGCCGTGGCCACCCACGTGCGTGCGGCGCCGTCGCGGACCCGGGCGTCGGCCGGGGTACGCCCCGAGCTGTCCACCACCACCCGCAGCGGCTGCCGGATGGCCATGGTGCCGTCGCGCAGGTTGCGGGCGGTGAGACGGGGATCGTCGGCGAGCACGGTGCCCACCCCGGCGAGCACCGCGTCGACGGTGCCACGCAGGGCGTGCACGTCCATCCGGGCCGCCTCGGAGGTGATCCACATGCTGGTCCCGTCGGCGGCGGCGGAGCGCCCGTCGAGCGTCGCCGCGTACTTCCAGATCAGGTACGGCCAGCCGCGGCGCATCGAGGTGAGCCAGGCGACGTTGCCGGCCTCGGCCTCCTGGGCGCGTACCCCGAGGGTCACCTGGACCCCGGCGGCGCGCAGCGTGGCGGCGCCGCCGGAGGCGACCGGGTTGGGGTCGGGCACGGCGACCACGACGCGGGCCACCCCGGCGGCGATGAGCGCGTGGCTGCAGGGGCCGGTGCGGCCGGTGTGGTCGCAGGGTTCGAGCGTGACGACTGCGGTGCCGCCGCGGGCGCGGGTGCCGGCCTGGGCCAGCGCGACGATCTCGGCGTGCGGGCCGCCGGCGTACGCGTGGAAGCCCTCGCCGACGACCTCGCCGTCGGCGTCGAGCAGCACGCAGCCGACGACCGGGTTGGGGCTGGTGGCACCGAGGCCGCGCGCGGCCAGTTCGATGGCACGACGCATCGCCTCGTCGATGGAGACGCTCGCCATGGCCGCCTGTCCTCCCGCTCGCCGGTCGCGCGCGGGCGGGTTCGGGAGGAACGGCCACGAAAGCCGCGGACACGCGGCGGCGGAGAACCCGGGGACGGCGACGCCGACCCCGGGGAGCCCACGCGGCGGCTGAGGGTGCTCAGCGGCCGGCAGGGGCCTCCCCCGTTCCGCGCGCTGTCTCCCATCCGGACTGTCTGGGGGCGGACGAGCCGCACCCCAACCGTCGGCCCCGGATTCTCACCAGGTCCACCGTCCGGCCGAAGCCGTCCGGGTCGCGGGCTTACCACGGTCGGACCGTGGATCACCGCCGGTTCGGAATTTCACCGAGCCCCGCCAGCGCGTGGTGGGTACACGGGAAGTCTTACACGTTCCGCCCGGGTGCGCGCCACAGAGGCGAGCTACCTCACAGACGCGCTCAGGTGACGCCGCGGCGTCGGTCCACCGCCACGTACGACCCGGGCTGGCTCTTGGCCACCGTCTTCATCTCCGAGGCCACCGCGATGGCCTCCAGCGGGTCGGTGAAGCGCTTGCCGGAATCCGACAGCGACACGCCGATGGAGAGCGTCACCAGCGCGGCGCGGCGGATGTTGCCGCGCCGGTCCTTCAGCTCGACGAAGCCGCGTTCCCGGTCGGTGGCGTCGTAGAGGGCGTCCGCGGCCTTCTCGAAGTCGACGACGGCCCGGCTGGTCAGTGGCCGCACCTGGCTGGGGGTGCAGACGATGACGAAGTCGTCGCCGCCGACGTGCCCCAGGAAGGCCGGCGGCAGCCCGATCGACACCACCGCCCGGTGCAGGCTGCGGGCCAGCGCCGAGATGAACTCGTCGCCGCGCACGAAGCCGTACCGGTCGTTGACGCTCTTGAACCGGTCGATGTCGATGTAGCCGACGGCGTAGTCGACGCCGTTGCGGACCCGGTCGCTGATCTCCCGCCGGATGCGGCTGTTGCCGGGCAGGCCGGTCAGCGGCGAGACCTCCCGGAACTCCTTGTTGCGCCGCAGCGTGGAGTTGACCCGGGCCACCAGCTCCAGCGTGTCGAACGGCTTGACCAGGTAGTCGTCGGCGCCGACGCTCAGCCCGTTGACCTTGTCCTGGGTCATCCCCTTGGCGGTCAGCATGATCACCGGCAGCGCGGAGGTCATCGGGTCGGCGCGCAGCCGCCGGGTCAGCTCCAGGCCGTCGACGCGCGGCATCATCAGGTCCACCACCGCGAGGTCGGGCCGCTGCCGCTCGATGATCTCCAGCGCCTCCTGGCCGTCGCTGGCGTGCAGCACCTCGAAACCGTGCAGGCGCAGGTTGAACTCGACGAAGCGGGCGATGTCCTCGTCGTCGTCGACGACCAGGATGACGTCGGGTCGCTCGTCGGCAGCGTCCACCTCAGGCCCCGGTCATCGCACGTTCCGCCAGGCCACGCAGGCGGCGTACCGCCTCCGCGGGATCGTCGGCGCCGTAGACGGCGGTGCCGGCGACGAACGCGTCGGCGCCGGCCGCGGCGGCCTGCTCGATGGTGTCCGCGGCGATGCCGCCGTCGACCTCGATGCGCAGCTCCAGGTGGCCGCTGTCGACGTGCCGGCGGGCGGCGCGCACCTTGTCCAGCAGCTGCGGCAGGAAACGCTGCCCGCCGAAACCGGCCTTGATCGTCATGATCAGCAGCGTGTCGAAGCTCGGCAGCAGCTCCAGGTACGGCTCGATCGGGGTGTCCCGGTCGATCGCCAGGCCCGCCTTCGCACCGGCCGAGCGCAGATCCTTCGCGAGCGCCACCGGGTCGTCGCACGCCTCGGCGTGGAACGTGACGTTGTACGCACCGGCGTCGGCGTACCCGGGCGCCCAGCGACGCGGATCGGTGATCATGAGGTGCACGTCGAACGGGATCTCGGTCACGGCGCGCAGGCTCTGCACCACCGGCAGCCCGATGGTCAGGTTGGGCACGAAGTGGTTGTCCATGACGTCGACGTGCAGCCAGTCGGCGGCGGGCTCCACGGCACGGACCTCGTCGGCGAGGCGGGCGAAATCGGCGGCCAGGATGCTCGGCGCGACGATCGGCGGCGGTACGGTCACCGGGCCAGTGTACGAACGCGGTGATCCGGAGGTCGCGGCACGGCTCCCGGAACGACAAGCGGTGATCCTTCCGTCACCCCCGGTGCACCATCCGGCCGTCCGGAGCAAAAATCGGCACGAATAGTCGCCGGTGACTGGCCGATCGATTGAAAGATGACGAAACTCCTACAGGGACGGTCACGTATGCTGCACGCCCGGGCGCGGGGGACGCCGGTCGGGCCTGTGGCGACCGGCTGTCATCTCTCCCGGAAGGGGCGGACGATGCGACGGTGGCTCCACGTGCTCGCGCTGGCCGGCGCCGCGACGGCGGTGCTCGCCGGCTGTGTGCAGGCGCACCGGGCCGACGGGGATCTGATCGACGACTGGGCGGCGCTGCCGGCGCCACGACTGTTCGTCCCGGCCACCGACGCGTGCCTGCCCCGCCTCACCACAGTGGTGGCCGCCGCCACGTACGAGACTGTCGACTGCGCGGGCAGCCATCTGGCCGAGACGGTGCACGTCGGCACGTTCACCGGGCCGGCCGCGCTCGGCGCCCGCCCGGAACCGGGCACCCCGGCGCTGCGGACCGCGCGCGCCGAGTGCGACCAGCGGGCCCGCGAGATGATCGGCGGGGACTGGCACGCCGCCCGGCTCACGCTGAACATCGCGCTGCCGACCGTCGCCGCCTGGGGCGCCGGCGCGCGCTGGTTCCGCTGCGACCTGGCCGAGACCGACAGCATCGACAACACCCGCCCGGTCAACCGGGTGGGCAGCCTGCGCGGCGCGCTGGTCGGCGACAATCCGCTCGTGCACAGGTGCTTCGACCCGAAGCTGATCGGCCAGAACCTCAACTACATGGCCCCGGTGCTCTGCACCGAACCGCACCGCGCGGAGTTCGTCGGCGTGTACGAGGAACAGGACATGAGCTGGGCGGAGTTCACCAAGGGCGCGCCCTCCACGCACCGGCGCTGCATGACGCTGATCGCCGCGTTCGCCGACGTGCCGGACAACGCGGAGCTTCCGTACCGGGCCGGGTCCATCTTCTACCCGCCCTCGCAACGGGAGTGGGAGGAGGGCGACCGGGGAGTGCGCTGTTTCCTGTGGAGCGACGACCGCAAGCTCAACCGCTCGGTACGCGGCGCCGGTCCCGAGGGACTCCCGGTGACCTGATCGACTGCCGTATGCTGCACCGCCGAGGCGTACCGGTCGGCTCCGGACGCGCGGGGGAGGTCGGTCGCGATGCGGCGTTGGTGGGTGGCGGTCACCGTGTCAACGGTGGCGGCGCTGGCGCTCGGCGGGTGCGCCGCGCCGGCCGGGGTGGACCGCGACCTGACCGACGACTGGCCCGCGATCGCCGCGCCGGTCGGCTTCGTGCCGCAGAGCGGCGCCTGTCACCCCACCGTCGCCGACGTCGGCTACCTCAGCGGCTACCAGCCGGTCGACTGTGCCGCCACGCACCGCGCCGAGACGCTGCACGTCGGCACGATGAGCGGCCCGGAGGCGGAACGTTCCGCTCCGCCGCGGGCCGGCTCGGCCGGGATGCGCGTCGCGCACGGCGACTGCGCCCGGCAGGTCACCCGGGCCCTCGGCGGGGACTGGCGCTCCGGGCGGCTGCGGCTGTCCGTGGTCTTCCCCTCCGCGCTGGCCTGGTCCGGCGGGGCCCGCTGGTACCGCTGCGACGTCGCCGAGGTGACCGACCTGGACCAGGGCGACGTGGCCGAGCGCACCGGCAGCCTGCGGGGCTCGCTGAAGCCCGGCTCGAAGCTGGCGCTGGGCTGCTTCAACCCGAAGATGAGCAAGAACGACGTGCAGGCGATGCGGCCGGTGTCCTGCACCGCGAAGCACCACGCCGAGTTCGTCGGCGTCTACCAGGCGCCGGACATCAGCTACGCCGAGTTCGAGCGCACGCCGCTGCGCACGCACAAGGCGTGCCGCGGGCTCATCGCCAAGTACGCGAAGCTGCCCAACGACGGCAACATGCAGTACCGGGCCGGCACCATCATCTACCACCCGTACGAGGAGCAGTGGCGCGACGGCGACCGAGGCGTGCAGTGCTTCCTCTGGGTCTCCGAGCGGGCGCTGACCCGCTCGGTGAAGGGCGCGGGCGCCAAGTCGCTGCCGATCACCTGAGCCACGGGCGGGGCGGCGTTCGCCCACCCCGCCCGTGTCCGCTCAGCCGACCTGCAGCGTCACGTCGTCCACGACGAAGCTGGTCTGCAACGAGGAGTCCTCGACACCGGTCCACTTCAGCGTGACCGTCTGCCCCGCGTACGCGGCCAGGTTGAAGGTGCGCTGGGTGTAGCCGGTGGCCTTGTTCAGGTTGGAGTACGTGGCCAGCGTGGTCGAGCCGACCTGCACGGTCAGCTTGTCGTACGCGGTCGAGCTGGTCGTCTCGGCCGTGTCGATGTGCAGCCAGAACGAGAACGTGTAGCTGCTGCACCCGGCCGGCAGCGTGACCGACTGCGACAGCGTGTCGGTACGCGAGGAGCCGTACCCGTTCAGCCACGCCTTGTACGACCCGGTGCGGGCCGCCTGGCTGGAGCTGTTGGTGATCACGCCGGAGCTGGCCGTCCACGGCGTGGTGCCGGACTCGAAGCTGCTGTTGCCGATGAGCTGCCCGCCGGTGCAGCCGCCGCTGCCGCCGCTCACGGTGATCGTGTAGCTGGCGGTGCGGGTGGCCGAACCGGTGCCGGTCACGGTGAGCGTGAACGTGCCGGTGGTGGCCGACGACGAGGCGCTGACCGTCATCGTGGACGAGCCGCCCGAGGTGACCGAGGACGGGCTGAAGCTCACCGAGACGCCGCTCGGGGCGCCGCTGGCGGACAGCGCCACGGTCTGCGCACTCCCGGAGGTGGTGGCGGTGCTGACGGTGGCGGTGGTGGAGCCGCCCCGGGCGACGCTGCCGGAGGTGGGGCTCACCGAGACGGAGAAGTCGTTGGCCGGGGTGCCGCCGCCGACCGCGAGCGCCCAGATCGTGTACGCCACGCCGTCCGCGGCCCGGTTGAGGATCGTCGTGTTGATGTTGCTGGTGTTGTCGCAGGACCGGTGGTAGCAGCCGTCGTACGCCGCGCCCGCGGTGCCGCCCCACTTGCTGGCCTGCGCCGAGGTCTTGGTGTAGCTGGCACCCGCCGCGTAGCCGGAGGTCTGGATGCCGGCGTTGGCGAACGAGTAGTCGTCGGAGCGGCCCTGGCCCTCGGTGTTCTCCTCCGGCGAGATGCCGAACGAGTCCCAGTACGCCTTCAGCGGCGCGGCGGTGGCCGAGGTGATCCGGTTGATGAAGTAGCCGCCGTTGGGCGAGCCGACCATGTCGAAGTTGTAGTAGCCCTTGATGTAGCCCCGCTGGGTGGAGCTGAGCTGGTTGACGTAGTGCTTGGAGCCCTGCAGGCCCTGCTCCTCGCCGTTCCACCAGGCGAACCGGACCCGCTTGGTCATGGTCGGGTTCTGCGCGGCCAGCACCAGCGCGTTCTCCAGCAGCGCCGACGAGCCGGAGGCGTTGTCGTTGATGCCCGGCCCGGCGGCCACGCCGTCCAGGTGGGCGCCGAACATGACGACCTGGTCCGACGGGCCCTGCGGCCACTCGGCGATCAGGTTGTTGCCCGGGTAGGTGCAGGTGGAGCAGTTCTGCTCGGTGACCGTGTAGCCGGCCGCCTGGAGCTTGCCCTTGACGTAGTTGACCGACGCCGTGTAGCCGGCCGAGCCGGAGCGCCGGTTGCCACCGTTGCTGGTGGCGATGGAGTTGAACTGGCTGAGGTGGGCCTGGATGTTGCTCAGGGAGACGTCGGGGGCGGCGAGCGCGGCGACGGCCGGGGCGGGGGCGGCGGCCGGCGCGGGAGCGGCGGAGGCGGTGCCGGCCAGGCTCGCCGTCGTCAGGGTGGCGACGAGGGCGAGCGCGAGGCTCGTGGTCGGCGTTCTGCGTCTCATGGAGACTCCTCGTGGGGGTTCGGCGGGCGGGATGCCGGGACCGGTGATCGGAACAGTTACATGTATCGATCGCACAGTCAACGGGCTGTCACATCCCACCGGCCCCCTCCCCCCACAGGGATGCCGCCCGCGCCCCTCCCCTTGCCTCGGCGGCGGGTCAGTTCCTGCGCAGGAGCGCCAGGAACATGGCGTCGGTGCCGTGGCGGTGCGGCCAGAGCTGCACAGTGGGGCCGTCACCCAGACCCGGCATGCCGGCCGGCAGCATCGGCCGCGCGTCGACGAAGTCGACGGCGAAGCCGCAGCGCCGCGCCGCCTCGGTCACCGTCACATGGGTCTCCACCACGTGCGGCGAGCACGTCACGTACGCGACCAGGCCACCGGGCCGGGCCGCCCGCAACGCGGCGGTGAGCAGCTCACGCTGCAACCGGGTCAGCGGCGGCAGGTCCGACGGCTGGCGGCGCCAGCGCGCCTCCGGCCGGCGGCGCAGCGCGCCCAGCCCGGTGCACGGCGCGTCGACCAGGACCCGGTCGAAGTGCCCCTCCGGCAGCTTCGGGTCGCTGCCCACGTCACGCCCGTCGGCGTGCAGCACCGTCACCGGCAGCCCGCGGGTGGCCTGCTCCACCAGCCGCGCCCGGTGCTCGGCCACCTCGACCGCGGTGAGCCGCGCCCCCCGGGTCGCGGCCAGCGCGCCGAGCAGGCCGGACTTGCCGCCCGGACCGGCGCACAGATCCAGCCAGCGGCCGTCCGGGCCGTCCAGCGGAGCCGCCGCGAGCGCGTCCGCCACCAGCTGGGAACCCTCGTCCTGCACGTGCGCACGGCCGTCGGCCACCGCCCGCAGGTCACCCGGCGCGCCGCCGGGCAGGTAGACCGCGTACGGCGAGAACGCGCCGGGCGCGCCGCCCACCTCGTCGGCCAGCGCCACCGGATCGGCCAGGCCCGGCCGGGCGCACAGGTGCACCGGCGGGCGCTCGTTGTCCTCGATGAGCAGCCGGGCCGTCTCCCCCATGTCCCCGCCGAGCGCCTCGGCGAACGACCGCACGATCCACTGCGGATGGCTGTACGCCAGCGCGAGGTGCCCGACCGGGTCGGTCTCCTGCGCCGGGGCGAGCTTCGCCACCCAGGCGTCGGCGTCCCGGCTGGTGATCTCCCGCAGCACCGCGTTGGCGAACCCGGTGGCGCCCGGCCCGACGGACCGGACCAGGTCGACAGTGGACGACACCGCGGCGTGCGCGGGCACCCGGGTGTGCAGGATCTGGTACGCCCCGAGCCGCAGCGCGTCACGCACCGGCGGGTCGATGCGCTGCACGTCCCGCCCGGCCGCGTCGGTGACGATCGCGTCGAGCGTGCCGGTGTGCCGCAGCGTGCCGTAGGTCAGCTCGGTGGCGAACGCGGCGTCCCGGCCGCTCAGCCCGGCCTCGCGCAGCATCGCCGGGAGCACCAGGTTGGCGTACGCGTCGTCGCGGTGCACCGCGGCGATCGCCTCGTACGCGACCTGCCGGGGCAGGTCCACGGCCGGACGGGCCGGACGGCGCGGACCCCGCCGGTCGCCGCCGAACCGGTCACCGCCACGCCGGTCCGCCCCGGGCCGGTCGCCGCGCTCACGCGCGTACCCGCGGGGACGCTCCCCCTCGGCGGGCCGGTCCGGGCGCGACGGCCCCGTCACGCGAACACCTCGCCGGCGGTGACCCGGGCGCCGCGCGCCCAGTCGCCGGCGGGCATGGCCTTCTTACCGGCGGCGCGCACCTCGCCGAGGCGCACCGGCGTGGTGGCGGTGCCGACGAGCACACCGGACTTCGCCACGTGCAGCTCCCCGGGCTTCAGCTCCGGGCCGTCTGCCACCGGCGTGACCGGGCCGAGCTTGACCCGGTCGTCGCGGAACGTGGTCCACGGGCCGGGCGCGGGCGTGCAGGCGCGGATGCGCCGGTCCACCGCGAACGCGGGGTCGCCCCAGCGGACCCGGGCGTCCTCCACCGTCAGCTTCGGGGCGAGCGAGACGCCGTCGGCGGGCTGCGGCACGGCGCGGGCGGTGCCGGCGCCGATCGCGTCGAGCACCGCCACCAGCAGCCCGGCGCCGGAGTGCGCGAGCCGCTCCAGCAGGTCGCCGGAGGTGTCGGCCGGGCGGATCTCGTCGGTGACCGTGCCGTAGACCGGGCCGGTGTCCAGCCCTTCCTCCAGCTCGAAGACACTGGCCCCGGTCAGCGCGTCGCCGTGCAGCACCGCGTGCTGCACGGGCGCGGCGCCCCGCCAGGCGGGCAGCAGCGAGAAGTGCAGGTTGATCCAGCCGTGCGCGGGGATCTCCAGCGCCACCGGCGGCACCAGCGCGCCGTAGGCGACCACCGGTACGCAGTCCGGCGCCAGCTCGCGCAGCCGGTCGAGGAACTCCGGCTCGCGCGGGCGGGCCGGGGTGAGCACCTCGACGCCGTGCGCGTCGGCCCACGCGCCGACCGGCGAGCGGACCAGTCCCCGGCCACGACCGGCCGGGGCGTCGGGACGGGTGACCACGGCGAGCAGCTCGTGGCCGGAGGCGGCGATCGCGTCCAGGGCCGGTACGGCGACCGCCGGCGTGCCGGCGAAGACCAGGCGCATCCGGGTCACCGCCCCAGGCCGAACGGGTTGCCGGCGGCGTGCGGGCTGAGCTTGACAGTGGGCGGGGCGGCCTGGTCGTACCACTCGGCCTGGCGGATCGCCTTCATGGCCTCCTTGCGGCCGGCCGGGTCGAGCCGGTCGACGAAGAGCACGCCGTCGAGGTGGTCGGTCTCGTGCTGCACGCAGCGGGCCATCAGGCCGGTGCCGACGATCTGCAACGGGTCGCCGTAGCCGTTGAAGCCCTTGGCGATCACGTTCTGCCGGCGCTTGGTGTCGAAGTAGAGCCCAGGGATGGACAGGCAGCCCTCCGGGCCGTCCTGTTCCTCCTCGTCCGGGAACTCCAGCACCGGGTTGACCAGGTGGCCGAGGACGTCGTCGACGTCGAAGGTGAACACCCGCAGGCCCACCCCGAGCTGCGGCGCGGCGAGGCCGGCGCCGCTCTGCTCGCGCATCGTGTCGGTCAGGTCGGCGATCAGCTTGCGCAGCTCGGCGTCGAAGTCGACGACCGGGTCGGCCGGCGTGCGCAGCACCGGATCGCCGAACAGACGGATGGGCTGGACGGTCACTCGGCGTGGCTCCTTGTCTGGGTCGAACGATGCGCGTCCAGTCTACGGAGTCGGCCCGGCCGCGCCGGGTGGCGTACCGGGAACGGTGACCGGGGACGCCTCCCGCCCGACGCGCACCGGCAGCGTGGCGTGACCACGCAGCGTGAGCCGCACCCGCCGCTCGGGCCGGCCGGCCACGGCGAGCCCGGGCAGCCGGCGCAGCAGCAGCGGGAACGCCACCTGCGCCTCCAGCCGGGCCAGCGCCGCGCCGAGGCAGTAGTGCGGCCCCGCGCCGAAGGACAGCGGGTGCACCTGCGGACGCCACGGGTCGAAGCGGGCCGGTTCCGGATAGCGGCGCGGGTCACGGTTCGCCGCGCCGAGCATCACGATCACCCAGCTCTCCGGCGGCAGGTCGACGTCGCCGTACCGGGCCGGCGCGGTGCTCATCCGGGACGTGAGCTGCACCGGCGAGTCGTAGCGCAGCAGCTCGTCGACGTAGCCGGGGGCGAACTCCGGGTGCTCGGCCAGCGCCGCCGCGGCGCGCGGGTGCTCCAGCAGCGCCACCAGGCCGTTGCCGAGCAGGTTGGTGGTGGTCTCGAAACCGGCCACCAGCAGCACGATGAGGTTGGCCAGCAACTCGTCGCCGGAGAGCCGGTCACCGCCGTCGTGCGCCTGCACCAGCGCGGTGGTCAGGTCGTCGGCCGGCGCCCGGCGGCGGGTCGCCACCAGCTCGGTGAAGTAGGCGCGCAGCTCGCTCGCCCCCCGGTCGGCGACGGCCAGCTCCTCTTCGGTGATCTCCGGTTCGAGCACGCCGGTCAGGTCGGTGGCCCAGCGGCGGAACAGCGGCCGGTCCGCCGCCGGCACGCCGAGCAGCGCGCAGATCACCCCGACCGGCAGCGGGTACGCGAACGCGGCCATGAAGTCGACCGGCCCTTCGGCGGCGAGCATCGCGTCGATCAGCTCGTCGGCCTGCGCCTGCACCACGTCGCGCATGGCGGCGATCCGGCGCGGGGTGAACGCGCCGGCCGCCAGCCGGCGCATCCGGCTGTGGTCGGGCGGGTTGGTGCGCAGCATCGACCGGGAGATCGACAGAATCGCCGGGCTCTCCCGCCAGCCGGGCATGAACTGGTCGCGCAGGGCGTCGTCCATCACCCCGAACCGCGCGTCGCGCAGGATCGCGTCGGCCTCGGCGTACCCGGTGACCGCGAAGAAGACCGGGCCGGCCTGGACCACCGGGCCGTGTGCGCGCAGCCGCTCGTACGTCGGATAGGGGTCTACGCGACCCTCGGGGGACATCAGCAGTGCGAGCGCGTCGGCAGGGTCCACGATCCGCCTCCCCAGGCATCGGAGACCCTCATCATGCTCCGTGCCGCCCGACCGTGGTCAACCCGTCACGGCGAGGTGGCGGTGTCCCCGGCTCTCAGGCCCCCGCGCCCGGCTCCCCGGCCAGCACCGGGCCGCCGTCGAGCAGCGCGTGCTCGGGCAGCGGCAGCGCGATGCCGTGGGCGTCCTCCCAGTCGTGGATCAGCCCCGGCCGGGTCTGGGCGGTGAAGAAGTCGACAGCGCTCATCCCGCCGACCACCGGCTCGTCCACCTCGGCGACCAGCCGGGCGGCGACCATCGGCAGTCCGGCGCGCACCGCCGCGCTGAGCCGCCGGTGCCCGTCGACGACGAAGAAGTACTCGCCGGTGTAGCCGATGCTCAACGGCTCCGGCTCCTCGCCGCTCTCGGCCAGCTCGGCGGCGAGGTCGGCGTCCCAGAGGCCCCGCAGCGCCGACACGTCCTCGGTCGGGTAGACCCGGTTCGGGTCGAGCAGCAGCAACGGCTGACCGGCGCGCAGCACGTCCGCGCCGAGCCGGCCCTCGTAGACGTCGATCACGTGCTGGATGACCTGTTCCGGGTTGGCCCGGGTGGTGTCGCAGATCAGGTCGTAGTTGCGCAGGCGGGCCTTGTCGACGCCGTAGCGGACGATGAACCGGCCCCGCTCGCTCTCGCTGCGCTCGCGCAGCTTGGCCCGCGCCTCCTCCAGCGAGGTGTAGCTCTCAGCCGGGCCGGACGGGCGGGCCAGCACGCGCCGGGCCGCCTCGGTCGGCTCGGTGATCATGTGCACCTTGAGCGCGTCGGTGAAGAAGTGCCAGGCCAGGCGGGAGTCCATGACCAGCGACTCGCCGGAGGCGGCGATGTCGCGCTGAAGCTGGTCGACGTAGCCGTCGACGGCCTGGTCCAGCTCGGCGTGCAGGTTGAGCTGCAGGGCGGTCATCTGCCGCTCCTGGGCCATCTGGCGGTAGAGGTCGCCGACGCTGACCCGGCGCAGCCCCAGCCGCTTGGCGATCTCGACCGAGACGGTGCTCTTGCCACTGCCGAGGTCACCGTTGAAGACGATCGACTGACGAACGGTCACGACTGGTCCACCCCTGCTCACCGGCTGACTGACGACATCGAATCCGTGTCGGCCCGACGTGCTCTGGCACCCGCCGCGCCGCGTCCCGCACGGGGAAAACCGCGCGCCTGGCATGACGGGCGATGCTATCACCGCCCGCTACCCAATTGCCGGACCAGGTGTGCGGCAAACCCCAGCTCACGACCGTGCGCGAAGGGCCGCGTGCGCAGTGTCACGCGGCTGCCGGCGGTCAGAACAGGACGAGCGGATCGACCTGCAGGCGTACCGGATCGGCGGCCTTGCGGGCGCTGCGCTGCCCGGCGGCGGCGTGCAGCGCCTCGGCCAGCGCGGCGGCCCGGGACCGCGGCACCCGCACGAGCATCCGCTCCCGGCCCTCGTCGGCCGGCACCGGACCGAGCACCTCGGCGTCGCCCGGCAGCCGGGCTCCGGCGAGCAGGTCGGCCACCGCCTCGGCGACGCCGGTGACGCTCGCCATCCGGACCGCCGGGGGGAAGCCCAGCTCGCGCCGCTCGGCCAGTTCGCGGGCGGCGAACCAGGCCGAGTCCCAGCGCAGCAGCGCCTGCACCGGCGCGAGCGCGCCGTCGGCGACCACCACCACCCGGCCACCGGCCGTACCCGGCCGGGCCAGCGCGGCGGCGGCCATCCACCGCCGCAGCGCCTCCTCACCGGCCCGCAGGTCGGCCCGGGTCAGCAGCGCCCACGAGTCGAGCAGCAGCACCGCGCCGTAGCCGCCGTCGGCCACCGGCTCGGCGCCCGGCGTGGCGATCACCAGCCCGGCCCCGCCCGGCACCATGGCGAGCACCTCCTCCCGCCCCGAGGTGCGCACCGGCACGCCCGGGAACGCCCGGCCCAGCTCCTCGGCCGTGCGCCGGGCGCCGGTGACCGAGGCGCGCAGCCGCCGCCCACCGCACTCCGGGCAGGCGTACGCGGCGGTCACCCGGCCGCACCAGCGGCAGGCGGGCGTGCCCTGCGCCGAGGGCAGCGCGAGCGGCCCGGCGCAGTGCGGGCAGCGGGCCGGGGCCCGGCAGTCCGCGCAGGCCACCGACGGCACGTAACCGCGGCGCGGCACCTGCACCAGCACCGGCAGGTCCGCGCGCAGCGCGTCCCGGGCGCTGGTCCAGGCCAGGCTCGGCAGCCGCGCCGAGGCCGCGCCGGGATCGCGGGCGAGTTGCGGGTCGTCGCCGGTGGGCGCCATGGCTGGGGTACGCGCGCGCACCACCGCCCGGTCGGCCACCACCTCCCGGGCCCAGGACGTCTCCACCAGCAGTTGCGCCTCGGCGCTGCGGGCGTACCCGCCGACGAGGGCGGCGGCGTCGCCGAGGTGCGCCCGGGTGAGCAGCACGTCCCGGGCGTGCGGGTAGGGCGCGCGGGGCTCGGCGTGCAGATCGTCGCCGTCGTCCCAGATCGCCACCAGGCCGAGCCGGTCCACCGGGGCGAACATGGCCGCGCGGGTGCCGATCACCACTGCCACGTCGCCGCGCCGGGCGGCCAGGAAGGCCCGGTAGCGGCGGGCCGGGCCGTCGGCGGCGGTGAGACGCACGTGCCGCCCCGCGCCGAGCACCGCGGTCAGGGCGGCGTCGAGCCGGTCCAGGTCACGTGCGTCGGCCACCACGACCACGGCGCCCCGGCCGCCGGCCACCGTGGCGGCCACCGTGTCGGCGTACCGGTCGGCCCAGTCCTCCCCCGGCAGCGCCGACCACACCGCGCGCGCGGGCCGGCCGTCGGTGAGCGCCCGCAGCAGCGCCGGCCCGGCCGGGTAGTCCCGCCAGCCGCGCGGATCCACCTCCGCCCGGGCGTCCGCGTCGGCGGACGCGGGGGCGGCGGCGGACGGCGCGGGGGCGGAGCTGCCGTCGGGTGCGGGGGCGTCGGTGGGCGCGGTGGCGTCGGCGGACGGCGCCTCGGCGGTGACGGCCTTCTCGGCGCGGGCGTGCCGGGGCGGCACGGCCAGCCGGAGCACGTCGGCGAGGCTGCCCGCGTACCGGTCGGCGACCGCGCGGGCCAGCCGGGCCACCTCCGGGGAGAGCACCGGCACCGGCGAGACGACCTTCTCCAGGTACGCCAGCTTCGGGTGCTCGGAGGACTCGGCGCGCTCCAGCAGCCAGCCGTCGACGAGCTGCCCGGCGAAGCGCACCTTCACCCGTACCCCGGGCTGCGCCTCGGCGTCGAGCGCCGCCGGCACCAGGTAGTCGAACGGGCGGTCCAGGTGCGGCAGGGGCACGTCCACGCAGACGCGCGCGACCGGCGACCCCTGCGCGGGTCGCCGGTCGCGGCGCGTGGCGGCGGTCAGGCTCCCGCGGCCGACTTGAGGTCGGCGGCCCGGTCGGTGCCCTCCCAGGTCAGGTCCGGCAGCTCCCGGCCGAAGTGGCCGTACGCGGCGGTCTGCTGGTAGATCGGGCGGAGCAGGTGCAGGTCCCGGATGATGGCGGCCGGGCGCAGGTCGAACACCTCGGCGACGGCCTTCTCGATCGAGGCCACCGGCACGGTCTCGGTGCCGAACGTCTCGATGAACAGGCTCACCGGGTGGGCCTTGCCGATCGCGTACGCGACCTGGGCCTCGCACCGCTCGGCCAGCCCGGCGGCGACCACGTTCTTGGCCACCCAGCGCATCGCGTACGCGGCCGAGCGGTCCACCTTCGACGGGTCCTTGCCGGAGAACGCGCCGCCGCCGTGGCGCGCGTACCCGCCGTAGGTGTCCACGATGATCTTCCGGCCGGTCAGGCCGGCGTCACCCATCGGGCCGCCGATCTCGAAGCGCCCGGTCGGGTTGACCAGCAGCCGGTAGCCCTCGGTCTCCAGGCCGAGGCCCTCCAGCTCCGGGTTGATGACGTGGTCCCGGATGTCCGGGGTGAGCAGCGACTCCAGCGAGATGTCGGCCGCGTGCTGGCTGGACACGACAACTGTGTCGAGCCGGACCGGGCGCAGCCCGTCGTACTCGATGGTGACCTGGGTCTTGCCGTCCGGCCGCAGGTAGGGGATGGTGCCGTCCTTGCGGACCGTGGCGAGCCGGCGCGCCAGCCGGTGCGCCAGCGCGATCGGCAGCGGCATCAGCTCGGGCGTCTCGGAGCAGGCGAAGCCGAACATCATGCCCTGGTCACCGGCGCCCTGCGCGTCCAGCGCGCTCTCCGACCCGCCGGTACGCAGCTCGAAGGCGTTGTCGACGCCCTGGGCGATGTCCGGCGACTGGGCGCCGATGGACACGCTGACGCCGCAGGACGCGCCGTCGAAGCCCTTCTTCGACGAGTCGTACCCGATGCCGAGGATGGTCTCCCGGACGATGGTCGGGATGTCGGCGTACGCCTTCGTGGTCACCTCGCCGGCCACGTGCACCTGGCCGGTGGTGATCAACGTCTCCACCGCGACCCGGCTGTGCGGGTCCTGGGCGAGCAGCGCGTCGAGAATGCCGTCACTGATCTGGTCGGCGATCTTGTCCGGGTGGCCCTCCGTGACCGATTCGGACGTGAAGAGACGTGTCACGGCACTCCTAAGCATGTGAAGACTTTTAAAGGTCGCTCGGCGGCAGTTTAGCCATCCCGTTCCGCCGTGACCCCCTGATCGCGGGCCGACCAACCGTCAGGAACGTGACGGCAGCCGCGGACAGACGAGGTCCCAGACGGCGTCGGCCAGGGCCTCCTTGGGCTGCTCGGCCAGCCGGTGAACGGCGCCGTCGGCGGCGATCACGGTGGCCGCGTTGGTGTCGGCGCCGAAGACCTTGTCCACGCCGACCTCGTTGACGACGATCATGTCAGCCCCCTTGCGGGCCAGCTTGGCCCGGCCGTTGGCCTCCGCGTCGTCGGTCTCCGCGGCGAAGATCACCAGCACCTGCCCGGGGCGGCGGACGCGCCCCAGCTCGGCGGCGATGTCCGGGTTGGTGACCAGCTCGATGGTCGGCGCGACACCGTCGTCGGACTTCTTGATCTTCCCGGTGGCGTAGCTGGCCGGCCGGAAGTCGGCGGGCGCGGCGGCCATCACCACGGCGTCCGCGTCGGCGGCGGCCGCCAGCGTCGCCGTGCGCAGCTCCTCGGTGGTGCCCACCCGGACCAGGTCCACCCCGGCCGGGTCGGGCAGCGCCACGTTCGCCGCGACAAGCGTAACGCGGGCGCCCCGGGCGACGGCGGCGCGGGCGAACGCGTACCCCTGCTTGCCGGACGACCGGTTGCCCAGGAACCGGACCGGGTCCAGCGGCTCCCGGGTGCCGCCGGCGGTGACCACGACGTGCCGGCCCGCCAGGTCGGCCTCGGCGCCGGCGCCGCGCGCCAGGGCCCGGCGGGCGACCGCGAAGATCTCCGCCGGGTCGGGCAGCCGGCCCTTGCCGGTGTCCCGCCCGGTGAGCCGGCCCACGGCCGGCTCGATCACCCGGACGCCGCGCGAGCGCAGCGTGGCCACGTTCGCCACGGTGGCCGGGTGCTCCCACATCTCGGTGTGCATGGCCGGCGCCAGCAGCACCGGGCAGCGCGCGGTCAGCAGCGTGTTCGTGAGCAGGTCGTCGGCGAGGCCGTGGGCGGCCTTGGCGATCAGGTCGGCGGTGGCCGGGGCGACCACGACCAGGTCGGCGTGCTGCCCGAGCCGCACGTGCGGGACCTCGTGCACGTCGGACCAGACGTCGTCGGCCACCGGCTGGCCGGACAGGGCCGCCCAGGTCGGCGCCCCGACGAAGCGGAGCGCCGAGGCGGTCGGCACCACCCGGACCCGGTGACCCGACTCGGTGAAGAGCCGGAGCAGCTCACACGCCTTGTAGGCGGCGATGCCGCCGCCGACCCCGAGGACGATCTCGGCGGGCATCGGCGCGGGCGCGGTTACGGCTGGTCGGTCGGCTCGGCGGTGAGCAGGCCCGAGTTGATCTCACGCATGGCGATGGAGAGCGGCTTCTCCTGGGGGGTGGTCTCCACCAGCGGGCCGACGTACTCCAGCAGGCCCTCACCGAGCTGGCTGTAGTAGGCGTTGACCTGACGGGCGCGCTTGGCGGCGAAGATGACCAGCGCGTACTTCGAGGTGGTCTTCTCGAGCAGCTCGTCGATCGGCGGGTTGGTGATGCCCTCGGGGTTGGTGGCGATGGATCCCACGAATTAAACCTCTGCGTCTCGTGCGCCGCCCGCGGGCGGTCGGGCCGGAGCCAGGAAGGACGAACCGAGCAATCCTACCAGTTCCGCCGCGGCGCGCTCGGTGCGGTCGTGCGCCACGGCGTGGGCGAAGGCCGCCGCGACGTCCGGGTCGGCCCGGTACGCCGGCGGCGCGAGCAGCACCAGCCGGGCGTCCGGCGCCGCCGCCCGGACCGTCAGCGCGCCGGCCAGGTCCAGCGGCAGCAGCACCGGAGATCCGCCGGCGAGCCGGGCCCGCACCGGCGCGCGGGGCACCCCCCGGCGGTACGGGCCGATGCGGCACCACTCCAGCAGCTCGCCCGCGGCGATCAGACGGTCGAAGCCGACCGGGTCGAGGAAGACGCGGTCCACGCCGTCCCGCTCGTCCGGGCGCGGCGGCCGGGTGGTGGCGACCACCGGCACCCAGACAGACGCAAGGCGCGCCCGGACCGCCTCGACCACACTGCTCCGGCCGGCCCCGGAGGGACCGGACAGGACAGTGAGCCGAGCCGCCGAGCGCGCCTCGTCATCCGTGCTCACCGCTTGTTTCTACACGGCGGGCCGTTCAGTTCGCGGCGAACTCTCCGAGCAGAGCCTTGCGCTGCTGCTCGCCGAGGCCGCGCAGGCGACGGCTGTCCGCGATCTTGAGCTTCTCCATGATCTGGGTGGCCCGGATCTTGCCGATGCCCGGCATCGCCTGGAGCACGGCCGAAACCTTCAGCTTGCCCACGACGTCGTCGGACTCGGCCCGCTCGAGGACGGTGGCGAGGGTGGTCTTGCCCTGCTTGAGCTGCTCCTTCAGCTCAGCGCGGGCCTTGCGGATCTCCGCGGCCTTCTCCAGCGCGGCAGCGCGCTGTTCGGGGGTCAGTGACGGGAGCGGCACCAGTTCTCCTCAGGTCCCTAGTACGGCGGGCGGAGCGCCCCACCGCATCTGTGAAACGTGGTGTCGCTGGCAACCAAAGGGGTCCGTGGTTCCCAGCGCGGGGAAAACTAGCGGTCAACGGAGATTTCGGCAACGTGGGCGCGCGATGATCAACGGAAAGTGACCGAGCCGTCAGTCAGCCTACGGCGTTCAGGGCGGTCCGGCACTCCGCCAGCGCCCGCTCGGCGGCGGCGCGCAGACCGGCCGGGTCCGGTCCCGCGCCGAGCACCTCCCGGGAGTACGACGGGAGCACCGACGGCAGCGCGGCGCCGAAGACGGTACGCAACCCGGCGGGCGTGCCACCCTGCGCGCCCAGGCCCGGCGCGAGCAGCGGACCGTTCACCGAGCCGAGGTCGTGACCGGTCTCACCGACCGTCGCGCCGACCACCAGACCGAAGCTGCCGAGCGGCTCCGCACCCCGGTTGAGCTGGGAAATCTCGTCGATCACGGTCTGCGCGACGGTGCGCCCGTCGGCCCCGACGGCCCGCTGCACGGAGGCACCCTCCGGGTTCGAGGTGAGGGCCAGGACGAAGACCCCGCCACCGTGCTCGGCGGCGGTGGAGAACATCGGCGCGAGTGAACCTACTCCCAGGTAGGGGCTCGCGGTCACCGCATCGACATACATCGGGCTGGATGGATCGAGGTACGCCGAGGCGTACGCGGCAACCGTCGATCCGATGTCGCCGCGCTTGACGTCAAGCAGAACGAGCGCTCCCAAATCTCGCAACTGTCGGATAGTTGACTCAAGCACCCCGACCCCTCGCGAGCCGAAGCGCTCGAAGAACGCCGACTGCGGCTTGACCACCGCCACCCGGTCCCCGATCGCCTCCACCACCGTGCGGCAGAACCGGTCGAGTCCGTCGACGTCGTCGGGCAGCCCCCAGTCGGCCAGCAGCCCGGGGTGCGGGTCGATACCCACGCAGAGCGGTCCCCGGTCCGCCACGGCCCGGTGCAGTCGGGCGCCGAACGTCTCCATCGCGTCTCTCCTCTCCCCGCGGCCCCGGGCCGCCTGGGCGTCTGGCGACGGCCTTCCCGTCGCGCCCTGTCGAACTCGGCCGGGCTCAGCCGGCCTTCACCGCCGCGGCGACCCCGGCCGCGATCCGGGCCACGTCCGCGGCGTCGCAGACGTACGGCGGCATGGTGTAGACGAGATCCCGGAACGGCCGCAGCCACACCCCCTGCGCCACCGCTGCGGCCGTGGCGCGCGGCAGGTCCACGTCGTGGTCGAGCTGCACCACCCCGATCGCGCCGAGCACGCGTACGTCGGCCACGCCGGGCGCGCCACGCAACGGCGCCAGGCCGGTCCGCAGGCCCTCGGCGATCCCCGCCACCCGGCCGGCCCAGTCCCCGGCCCGCAGCAGGTCCAGGGAGGCGTTGGCGACCGCGCAGGCGAGCGGGTTGCCCATGAACGTCGGTCCGTGCGCCAGCACCCCGTCGGCGGAGATCGCCCGTGCCACCTCGGGCGTGCACAGCGCCGCGGCCAGCGTCAGGTAGCCGCCGGTGAGCGCCTTGCCCACGCAGAGCACGTCCGGGGCGACCCCGGCGTGCTCGGCGGCGAACATCTTCCCGGTCCGGCCGAAGCCCGTGGCGATCTCGTCGAAGACGAGCAGGATGCCGTGCCTGCGGGTCACCTCGCGCAGCACCCGCAGATAGTGCGGGTGGTGGAACCGCATGCCCCCGGCGCCCTGGACCACGGGCTCGACGATCACCGCGGCCAGCTCGTCGGCGTGCCGCTCCACCGCGTCCACCAGAGCCGCCTCGTACGCCGGGTCCGGCGGCGCGTCGAAGCCGGGCGGCGGCGCCGGCGCGAAGACCTGCCGGGGCAGCACGTCGCCCCAGAGGTGGTGCATGCCGCCCTCCGGGTCGCAGACGCTCATCGGGTGGAACGTGTCGCCGTGGTAGCCGCCCCGCCAGGTGCCCAGCCGGCGGCGCTGCGGGCGTCCCAGCGCCCGCTGGTACTGCAGGCACATCTTCACCGCGACCTCGACGCTCACCGAGCCGGAGTCGGCCAGGAAGACGTGTTCCAGGCCGTCCGGGGTCAGCTCGACGAGGGTGCGCGCCAGGCGTACCGCGGGCTCGTGGGTGAGGCCGCCGAACATCACGTGGCTCATCCGCCCGAGCTGATCGGTCACCGCGGCGTCGAGCACCGGGTGCCGGTAGCCGTGGATCGCCGCCCACCACGACGACATACCGTCGACCAGCTCCCGCCCGTCCGCCAGCCGCAGCCGCACCCCTTCGGCGCTGTCGACCAGGTACGGCGAGCTCGCGGGCGGCATCGCGGCGTACGGATGCCACACGTGCCGCCGATCGGCTTCCAGGATCTCCTCAGGCGTCATGACTCCTCCTCCGTCCCCACCCCACCCCCGCCGCCGCCCCTCCCCCTCTCTCCCCCGCGATCTTGCGGTTGCTGCCCCTGCCGCGCCCGGAACGGGTGGTATGCCGGGGCGGAAAGTGCAAGATCGCGCGGGGAGAGAGGGGGTGGCGGGGTGGGTCAGGGGTGGGTGGTTCGGGTTATGGCTCTCGTGAGGGCGGGGCCGCGGTAGATGAAGCCGGTGTAGAGCTGGACCAGGGACGCGCCGGCGTCGAACATGCGGGTGGCGTCGTCCGGGTCGAGGATGCCGCCGACGCCGATCACCGGCAGCCGTCCCCCGGTCTCCCGGTGCACGAAGGCGACCATCTCCCGGGCCCGTACGGTGAGCGGCCGGCCGGACAGGCCGCCCGTCTCCGCGCCCCGCGCCCGGTCCGCCGGGGCCAGGCCGTCACGGGCGAGCGTGGTGTTCGTGGCGATGACCCCGGCGGCGCCGCGGTCGAGGCAGACCTCCAGCAGCTCGGCCACGGCCGGCTCGGTGAGGTCCGGGGCGATCTTCACCAGCACCGGCTTCTCCCCCACCAACGCGGCGAGCAGCGCGTCCAGGTGGGACCGGTCCTGAAGCGACCGCAGCCCGGGGGTGTTCGGTGAGGACACGTTCACGGCGAAGTAGTCGCCGTGTCCCTTGAGCGCCCGGTAGGAGTCGAGGTAGTCCTCGACGGCCTGATCCAACGGGGTCACCTTGGACTTGCCGAGCGAGATGCCCAGCGGCACGCCGAGCGGGCGTGGCAGCGCCGCCAGCCGGTCGGCGAGCGCCGCCGCGCCCGCGTTGTTGAAGCCCATCCGGTTGACCACCGCTTCGCTGTCGCGCAGCCGGAACAGCCGGGGCCGGGGGTTGCCCGGCTGGGCGTGCGCGGTCACGGTGCCGACCTCGACGAAGCCGAAGCCCAGCGCCGGCCACGCGGGCAACGCGAGTCCGTTCTTGTCCATCCCGGCGGCCAGCCCGACCGGGTTGGGAAACCGCACCCCGAACACGGTGCGCGGCGCGGACCGGAAGTACGCCGCGCGCAGCGCCGCCAGAAGCGCGGGCCGCCGCGACACCGCCGCGAGCCGCGCCAGGGTCCACTCGTGCGCCCCCTCGGCGTCCCCGCCCGCGAGCGAGAACAGCCGGGGCCGCACCACCTTCTCGAAGATCACGCCCCGGCCCCCGGCCCGGTGATCATGAGGTTGGCGGCGAAGTGGATCTCCGAATCCGCCGCCAACCTCATGATCGACGCGTGGAGGCGCGCTGTCACTCGCCCGCCCGGAGGGCGGCGTGCAGGTCCTGCAGCGGGCGGACCTTCAGGTCGCCCCGGATGCGGGCCTCGATGCCCATGACCGCGGCGGCGGCGCCGGGCACAGTGGTCACGCACGGAATGTCCACGCTCACCGCCGCGCTGCGGATCTCGTACCCGTCCGAGCGGGCGCTCGCGCCGGAGCCCTGCGGCGTGTTCACCACGAGCGCCACGTCCCCGCCGAGGATCAGCGAGACCGCGTCCGCGCCCTCACCCGACTCGTAGTGCTTGCGGATCTGCTCGCAGGCGATGCCGTGCCGGCGCAGCACCTCGGCCGTGCCGGTGGTGGCCACGATCTCGAAGCCCAGGTCGGCCAGGCGCTTGATCGGGAAGATCATGCCGCGCTTGTCCCGGTTGGCGACCGAGACGAAGATCTTCCCGGCGGTGGGCAGCGACCCGTACGCGGCGGCCTGGGACTTGGCGAACGCCTGCCCGAAGCCGGTGTCGATGCCCATCACCTCGCCGGTGGACTTCATCTCCGGGCCGAGCAGCACGTCGATGCCCTTGCCGGAGGGGGTGCGGAACCGCTTGAACGGCAGCACCGCCTCCTTGACCGCGATCGGCGCGTCGGCCGGCATGGTGCCGCCGTCACCGGTGGGCGGAAGCATCCCCTCGGCACGCAGCTGCGCGATGGTGGCGCCGAGCGCGATCCGGGCCGCCGCCTTGGCCAGCGGCACCGCCGTGGCCTTCGAGACGAACGGCACGGTACGGGAGGCACGCGGGTTGGCCTCCAGCACGTAGAGCATGTCGCCCTGCAGCGCGTACTGGACGTTGAGCAGGCCGCGCACCCCGACGCCGCGGGCGATCTCCTCGGTGTAGCGGCGCACCTGGGCCAGATGCGAGCCGGCCAGGGTGATCGGCGGCAGCGCGCACGACGAGTCGCCGGAGTGGATGCCGGCCTCCTCGATGTGCTCCATCACGCCGCCCAGGTAGACGTCGCCCTCGGCGTCCACGAGCGCGTCCACGTCGATCTCGATGGCGTCGTCCAGGAACCGGTCCACCAGCACCGGGCGGTCCGGCGAGATGGCGGTGGCCCGGCCGATGTAGTCGCGCAGCGTGGCGTCGTCGTACACGATCTCCATGCCGCGCCCGCCGAGCACGTACGAGGGGCGGACCAGGACCGGGTACCCGATCTCGTCGGCGATCGCCTTCGCCTCGTCGTACGACGTGGCCATGCCGTGCGCCGGCGCGCGCAGCCCGGCCCGGGACAGCACCGCGCCGAACGCGCCGCGCTCCTCGGCCAGGTGGATCGACTCCGGGGAGGTCCCGACGATCGGCACCCCGGCGTTCTTGAGCCGCTGGGCCAGGCCGAGCGGCGTCTGCCCGCCGAGCTGGACGATCACCCCGATGACGCCGGGCCCGCCGGCGGCCTTGCCGGAGGAGTCCTCGGCGTGCCAGACCTCCAGCACGTCCTCGAACGTCAGCGGCTCGAAGTAGAGCCGGTCGGCGGTGTCGTAGTCGGTGGAGACGGTCTCCGGGTTGCAGTTGACCATGACGGTCTCGTAGTCGACGGCCCGGAGCGCCTGGACCGCGTGCACGCACGAGTAGTCGAACTCGATGCCCTGACCGATCCGGTTCGGCCCGGAGCCCAGGATGAGCACCTTCGGCCGCGCCGAGGGCGCCACCTCGGTCTCCGAGTCGTAGGTCGAGTAGTGGTACGGCGTGGTCGCCTCGAACTCGGCCGCGCAGGTGTCCACCGTCTTGTAGACCGGCCGGACGCCGAGCCGGTGGCGCAGCGTGCGGACGCCGTCCTCGGCGGCCAGCTCGGGACGCAGCGCGGCGAGCTGCCGGTCGGACAGGCCGGCGCGCTTGGCCCGGCGCAGCAGGCCGGCGTCGAGCACCGGCGCGTCGACGATCTCGGCGCGCAGCTCCACCAGCGAGGCGATCTGGTCCAGGAACCACGGGTCCATGCCACCTGATGCCTCGGACACCTCGGCGATCGACGCGCCCAGGCGCAGCGCCCGCTCGACGGTGTAGAGCCGGCCGTCGTGCGGCGTCCGCAGCGCCGCGAGGGTGTTCTCCTTCGTGGCGCCGTCGGGGTCCGGAGTCGTCCAGAAACCGGATGCCTTGGTCTCCATCGAGCGCATCGCCTTGTTCAGCGCCTCGGTGAAGTTGCGGCCCAGGCTCATCGCCTCGCCCACCGACTTCATGGTGGTGGTCAGCTCCGGGTCGGCGCCGGGGAACTTCTCGAACGCGAACCGGGGGATCTTCACCACCACGTAGTCGAGCGTCGGCTCGAACGCCGCAGGCGTCTTGAGCGTGATGTCGTTCGGGATCTCGTCCAGCGTGTAGCCGATGGCGAGCTTCGCGGCGATCTTCGCGATCGGGAAGCCGGTCGCCTTCGATGCCAGCGCCGAGGAACGCGACACGCGGGGGTTCATCTCGATCACGACGATCCGGCCGTCGGCCGGGTTGACCGCGAACTGGATGTTGCAGCCGCCGGTGTCCACCCCGACCTCGCGCAGCACCGCGATACCGAGGTCACGCAGCCGCTGGTACTCCCGGTCGGTGAGCGTCATCGACGGCGCGACGGTGACGCTGTCGCCGGTGTGCACGCCCATCGGGTCGACGTTCTCGATCGAGCAGACCACCACCACGTTGTCGTGGCGGTCGCGCATCAGTTCGAGCTCGTACTCCTTCCAGCCGAGCACGCTCTCCTCGATGAGCACCTCGTGCACCGGGCTGGCCGCCAGGCCCGAACCGGCGATGCGCTCCAGGTCCTCGTCGGTGTGCGCCATGCCGGAACCGAGGCCGCCCATGGTGAACGACGGCCGGATGACCACCGGCAGGCCCAGGTCGGCGACCGTCTCGCGGACCTCGTCCATCGAGTGGCAGACCCGCGAGCGGGGCACCAGCGCGGACGGATCCGCCAGGCCCAGCCGTACGCCGGCCTTCGCGACGATCTCCTTGAACAGCTGCCGGTCCTCGCCCCGGTTGATCGCCTCGATGTTCGCGCCGATCAGCTCGACGCCGTACTTCTCCAGCACGCCGGCCTCGTGCAGCGCGACGGCGGTGTTCAGCGCGGTCTGCCCGCCGAGCGTCGGCAGCAGCGCGTCGGGGCGCTCCTTGGCGATGACCAGCTCGACGAACTCCGGGGTGATCGGCTCGACGTACGTGGCGTCGGCGAACTCCGGGTCCGTCATGATCGTCGCCGGGTTGGAGTTGACCAGGCTGACCCGGATCCCCTCGCTGCGCAGCACCCGGCAGGCCTGGGTGCCGGAGTAGTCGAACTCGCAGGCCTGTCCGATCACGATCGGCCCGGAGCCGATCACCATGACGTGCTTGAGGTCGGTCCGCTTAGGCATTCCTGCCGCCTTCACTCTGCTGCCGGTCGAAGCCACGGCCTTCGATCAACTCGGCGAAACGGTCGAAGAGGTAGTCCGCGTCGTGCGGGCCGGCCGCCGCCTCCGGGTGGTACTGGACGGTGAAAGCGGGGACGTCCACGCCCCGCAGCCCTTCGACCACGTTGTCATTGAGGCAGACGTGTGACACCTGGACACCGCCGAACTCGGTCTGGATCACCTGATCCGGCACCACGGCGCCGTCCCCGGCGCCCGGCACCTGCACCGCGAAACCGTGGTTGTGGCTGGTCACCTCGACCTTGCCGGTGACCCGGTCGAGCACCGGCTGGTTGATGCCGCGGTGGCCGTACCCGAGCTTGTAGGTGCCGAAGCCGAGCGCCCGGCCGAGGATCTGGCTGCCGAAGCAGATGCCGAACAGCGGGATCCGCCGGGCCAGCACCTCCCGGGCCAGCGCCACCGGGCCGTCGGCGGTCGCCGGGTCGCCCGGGCCGGGCGAGAAGAAGACCGCGTCCGCGCCGGTGGCGAGCAGGTCCTCGATCGTCGACCCGGCGGGCAGCACGTGGGTGGTGACGCCGCGGGCGGCGAGCCGCCGCGGCACGTTGCGCTTGATGCCCAGGTCCACGGCGGCCACCGTGAACCGGTGCTCGCCCTGCGCCTCGACGACGTACGGCTTGGCGGTGGTCACCTCGTCGGACAGGTTCGCGCCGATCATCTGCGGCGAGCGGCGCACCCGCTCCAGCAGGGCGGCCGGGTTGTCCTCGACGCTGGAGATGCCGACCCGCATCGCGCCGCGCTCGCGCAGGTGCCGGGTCAGCGCCCGGGTGTCCACCCCGCTGATGCCGACCACGCCCTCGGCGGCGAGCCGGTCCTCCAGCCCGCCGGTGGCGCGCCAGTTGGAGCTGATCCGGGCCGGATCGCGCACCACGTATCCGGCCACCCAGATCCGGTCGGACTCGTCGTCCTCACCGTTGACGCCGGTGTTGCCGATGTGCGGCGCGGTCTGCACCACCACCTGCCGGTGGTAGGAGGGGTCGGTGAGCGTCTCCTGGTAGCCGGTCATGCCGGTGTTGAAGACCGCCTCGCCGAAGGTCTCCCCGACGCTGCCGTACGCCTCGCCGTGGAACGTGCGCCCGTCCTCCAGGACGAGAATCGCCGATCTACGCTTCACCATTTACTTGACAGCCTTTCCGTCCAGGACCGTCGGCTCGCCGCGCAGGAAGGTCGCCACGATGCGACCCGGCAGCGTCATGCGGGCGTACGGGGTGTTGCGACTGCGGCTGGCCATCTCCGCCGGCTCGATGAGGCGGCGGGCGGCCGGGTCGACCAGGGTCAGGTTGGCCGGCACGCCGGGCGCCGGGTCGAGGCCGTGCCCGGCCAGCCCGGCGATGCGGGCCGGCGTGCGGGACATCCGCTCGGCGATCAGGTCCCAGCGCGGGCCGAACACGTCGAGCGCGATGGACAGCGCCGTCTCCAGGCCGAGCATGCCCGGCCGGGCGTACGCCCACTCGCACTCCTTGTCCTCCACGGCGTGCGGCGCGTGGTCGGTGGCGATGATGTCGATCACGCCCTCGGCCAGCGCCTCCCGCAGCGCGGCGATGTCGGCGGCGGTGCGCAGCGGCGGGTTGACCTTGAAGACCGGGTCGTAGCTCTCCGCCTTGGCGTCGGTCAGCAGCAGGTGGTGCGGGGTCACCTCGGCGGTGACCCGTACCCCGCGCGCCTTGGCCTGGCGCAGCACCTCGACGCTGCCGGCGGTGGAGACGTGGCAGACGTGCAGGCGGCTGCCCACGTGCTCGGCCAGCAGCACGTCCCGGGCGATGATCGCCTCCTCGGCGACGGCCGGCCAGCCGGTCAGGCCGAGGCGGGTGGACACCTCGCCCTCGTGCATCTGCGCGCCCTCGGTGAGCCGGGGCTCCTCGGCGTGCTGGGCGATCACGCCGTCGAACGCCTTGACGTACTCCAGCGCCCGGCGCATCAGTCGCGGGTCGGCCACGCAGTGCCCGTCGTCGGAGAAGATCCGCACCCCGGCGGCCGAGTCGGCCATCGCGCCCAGCTCGGCCAGGCGCTCGCCGGCCAGCCCGACGGTGACCGCGCCGATCGGCTGCACGTCGACCAGGCCGGCCTCCCGGCCGAGCCGCCACACCTGCTCGACCACGCCGGCGGTGTCGGCGACCGGCGAGGTGTTCGCCATCGCGCACACAGCCGTGTAGCCGCCGAGCGCCGCGGCCCGGGAGCCGGACTCGACGGTCTCGGCGTCCTCCCGGCCGGGCTCGCGCAGGTGGGTGTGCAGGTCGACCAGGCCGGGCAGCGCGACCAGGCCGGTCGCGTCGATGACTGTGGCGTCGTCGGCGGCGAGGCCGTCGCCGACGGCGGCCACCACGCCGTCGCGGATGAGCAGGTCGATCGGCTCGCCGCCGACCACACTGACGTTAGTGATGAGGTACGCGGTCACCGGTTGTTCCCTCCGAGCAGCAGGTAGAGCACGGCCATCCGCACGGAGACCCCGTTGGCGACCTGTTCGACGATGGTGGAGCGGGGCGAGTCGGCCACCTCGGGCGTGATCTCCATGCCCCGGTTCATCGGCCCGGGGTGCATGACGATCGCGTGCTCGGGCAGCCGGCGCATGCGCGGCCCGTCGAGCCCGTAGCGGCGGGCGTACTCCCGGGCCGACGGGAAGTAGGAGTCACCCATCCGTTCCCGCTGCACCCGCAGCATCATCACCACGTCCACATCTGGGAGAACGGCGTCGAGGTCGTAACAGACGTCGGTGCCGGGGGCCAGGGCGGCGGCGATGTCGACCGGGATGAGCGTGGGCGGGCCGATCAGGGTGACCTTCGCGCCGAGCGTGGACAGCAGCAGCACGTTGGAGCGGGCCACCCGGGAGTGCAGCACGTCGCCGACGATCGCCACGTGCAGGCCGTCGAGCCGGCCCAGCCGGGACCGCATCGTGTACGCGTCGAGCAGCGCCTGGGTGGGGTGCTCGTGGGTGCCGTCACCGGCGTTGACCACCGACCCGTCCACCCACTCGGCGAGCCGGTGCGGCGCGCCGGAGGCGGGGTGCCGGACGACAACCGCGTCCGCGCCCATCGCCTGCAGCGTCAGCGCGGTGTCCTTCAGGCTCTCCCCCTTGGTCACGCTGGAGCCCTTGGCGGAGAAGTTGATCACGTCGGCGCTGAGCCGCTTGGCGGCCGCCTCGAACGAGATCCGGGTCCGGGTGGAGTCCTCGTAGAAGAGGTTGACAACGGTGCGCCCGCGCAGCGCGGGCAGCTTCTTGACCTCACGCCCGGCCACCGTCGCCATCTCCGCGGCGGTGTCCAGAACCAGGGTGGCGGTGGCGGCGTCCAGGTCGGCGCCGGAGAGCAGGTGCCGGATCATGCGGGCGAACCCCCGTACAACTTGACCTCGTCCGTGCCGTCGGTCTCGGCGAGGGTGACCTTCACGTTCTCGGCCAGCGCGGTGGGGATGTTCTTGCCGACGTAGTCGGCGCGGATCGGGAGCTGACGGTGACCGCGGTCGACCAGGACGGCGAGTTGCACCGAGGCCGGGCGGCCGACGTCGCTGAGCGCGTCGAGCGCGGCCCGTACGGTGCGGCCGGAGAACAGCACGTCGTCGACGAGGATCACCCGCTTGCCGTCGATCCCGCCGGACGGCAGGTCGGTCGGCCCGACCGCGCGGGTGGCGTGCCGGCGCAGGTCGTCGCGGTAGAGCGTGATGTCGAGCACGCCGACCGGGACCGTCACGTCCTCGAAGGTGCTGATCCGGTCCGCGAGGCGGCGGGACAGCGGCACACCCCGGGTGGGGATGCCGAGCAGCACGGTGTCGGCGGCGCCCTGGGTCTTCTCCAGGATCTGGTGGGCGATGCGGTCGACCACCCGCGAAACGTCGGCAGCGGCGAGGATCACCTTCACCGAGGGTTGTCGCGGCGGTGACGAATGGGCAGCCGGTGGGTAGGCCACGGCGGACCTCCTTCCCCGCCTCACGGGACGGGTCGTTAAAGGACGTCTGGGTCGGCTCCGGGGGCCCGCGCGGGGCCCGGACCGGGGCTTCACGCCACGTTACCAGCGGTCACCGGACCGCCCGCCGCCGGTCCTGACCTGCTGGTCAGCCCGCAGAAATGCGGACAAGCCACACGAGCGCCCCGGGCCCGGTGGACACCACCACTTGACCACGTGTCGCAATCCCCGTACCGTCACGCTCCGTAGCGATAGCTGGGAGAACCCCGAGCAGCACTGGGAGTGTCCGAATGCCCTCTGAATACGCCAAGTCGCTGGGCGCCCGCCTGCGCTCCATCCGCCAGCAGCAGGGTCTGTCCCTGCAGGGGGTGGAGGAGAAGTCGAACGGGCGGTGGAAGGCCGTGGTGGTCGGCTCGTACGAGCGTGGCGACCGCGCCGTCACCGTGTCCCGCCTGGCGGAACTGGCCGACTTCTACCGTGTTCCCGTCTCGGAGCTGCTGCCCGACGGCAGCGGGGTGCGTCACGAGCCCACCAGCAAGATCGTGCTGGACCTGGAGCGGCTCTACGACGAGGCCTCCGAGGACCTGGCCTACGTCGCCCGCTACGCGCGCGCCATCCAGCAGCAGCGCGGCGACTACAACGGCCGGGTGCTCTCCATCCGCGCCGACGACCTGCGCGCCCTCGCGATCGTCTACGACGCCTCACCGTCGGGGCTGATCGAGCGGCTGACCGAGCACGGTGTGCTGGTCGCCGACCCCCGGGCGTTCTTCGCGTCCTGACATCCCGTACGAGAAGGGCCCGTGCCGTCCGGCACGGGCCCTTTCGTCGTCGCGGCGCGGAGCGCGGGGCTCAGCGGGAGGCGTACTCGGCGATCCGGCCGAGGATGCCGTTGAGGAACCGGGGCGAGTCGTCCGTCGACATCTGCCGGGCCAGCTCCACCGCCTCGCTGATCGCCACCGCGTCGTCGATCTCGTCGACGTAGAGCAGCTCGTACACAGCGATCCGGGCCAGGTTGCGGTCGACCACCGGCATCCGGTCCAGCGTCCACCCCTCGGCGTAGCTGGCGATCGTCTCGTCGATCCGGTCAAGGTGCGCCGCCACGCCCTCGACCAGCCCGACCGCGTAGCCGAGGTGGTCGGGGCGCGGCTGCTCGATCCGCTCCAGGTAGCCGGCGAGCACCTCGACCGGCGGGCGGTCCCGCAGGTCGGCCTCGAAGAGCACGTCCAGCGCCCGCTTGCGCGCCTTGCGACGCGCCGGCATCTGCTGCTTGGGGCCCTCGGCCATCAGGCTCGGCCGAGGTAACGGCCGTCGCGGGTGTCGACCTTGATCTTCTCACCGGTGGTGATGAACAGCGGCACCTGCACTGTGGCGCCGGTCTCGACGGTGGCCGGCTTGTTGCCGCCGGTCGACCGGTCGCCCTGCAGGCCCGGCTCGGTGTAGGTGACCTCGAGCACGACCGAGGTCGGCAGCTCGATGTACAGCGGCACGCTCTCGTGGGTGGCGACAGTCGCCTCGGCCTCGGGGAGGAGGTAGTTGGCGGCCTCGCCGACGGTGGCGCCCGGGACGGTGATCTGGTCGAACGTCTCCAGATCCATGAAGACGTAGTCCTCGCCGTCGGCGTACAGGTACTGCATGGTGCGCTTGTCCACGGTCGCGGTCTCGACCTTGGTGCCCGCGTTGAAGGTCTTGTCGACCACCTTGCCGGACAGCACGTTCTTCAGCGTGGTGCGCACGAAGGCACCACCCTTACCAGGCTTGACGTGCTGGAACTCGACGACGGCCCACAGCTCGCCGTCCAGGTTGAGTACCAGGCCGTTCTTCAGGTCGTTGGTGGTGGCCATTTCCTGCCTTGATCATCAATTGGCGGACAGACCGTCCAAGTCTACTCGCCCTGTCGAATCGGACTCGCGCCGCGGAACGGGCCGGCTCAGGCGCCTGCGGCGAGCCGGGCGGCCAGGTGGTGCAGGGCCAGCCGGTAGCCGTCCACGCCCAGCCCGCAGATCACCCCGGTCGCCACCGCCGAGATCACCGAGTGGCGCCGGAACTCCTCCCGGGCGTGGATGTTGGAGATGTGCACCTCGACCAGCGGACCACGCAGCATGGCGCAGGCGTCCCGCACCGCGACCGAGTAGTGCGTCCAGGCCGCCGGGTTGAGCACCACAGCCGCTTCCTCGTCGGCCGCCGCGTGCAGCCAGGCCAGCATCTCGTGCTCGGCGTCGGTCTGCCGGACCACCACGTCCAGCCCCAGCTCCCGGCCGTGCCGCTCGCAGTCGGCCACCAGCTGCGCGTAGCTGGTCACCCCGTACACGTCGACCTGGCGGGTGCCGAGCCGGCCCAGGTTCGGCCCGTTCAGCACGTACACCCTCATGAGCTGATCTCCTCGTACGCGGCGGCCAGCAGGTCGTCCGGCGGCGCCTCCAGGATCGCCGGGCGGGCGAGGCCGTCGAGCACCACGAAGCGCAGCCGGCTGCCCCGGGCCTTCTTGTCCACCCGCATCGCGGCCAGCAGCTCCGGCCAGGCGTCGGCCCGGTAGCCGGTGGGCAGGTCGAGCGCCGTCAGCACGCGGCGGTGCCGCTCGGCGTCGGCCGCGTCGAGGCGGCCGGCGAGCCGGGCCAGCGTGGCCGCGTAGACCAGGCCCACCGACACCGCGTGACCGTGCCGCCAACGGTAGCCCTCCACCTTCTCGATCGCGTGCGCGAGCGTGTGCCCGTAGTTGAGCACCTCGCGTACCCCGGACTCGCGCAGGTCCCCGGCGACCACGCCGGCCTTCACGCGGACCGCGCGCTCGACCAGCTCCCGCAGCACCGGCCCGGCCGGGTCCAGCGCGGCGGCCGGGTCCCGCTCGACCAGGTCGAGGATCACCGGGTCGGCGATGAACCCGCACTTGACCACCTCGGCCATGCCTGCGGCCAGGTCGGCCGGGGGCAGGCTGTCCAGCGTCGCCAGGTCGGCCAGCACACCGGCCGGCGGGTGGAACGCGCCGACCAGGTTCTTGCCGGCGGCCGTGTTGATCCCGGTCTTGCCGCCCACCGCCGCGTCGACCATGCCGAGCAGCGACGTGGCGACCGGCACCCAGCGCACGCCGCGCAACCAGGTAGCGGCGACGAAACCGGCCAGGTCGGTGACCGCGCCCCCGCCCACCCCGACCACCGCGTCGGTACGGGTGAACCCGGCGTCGCCGAGCCGGTCCCAGCAGGCCGCCGCCACGTCGACGTGCTTGCCCGCCTCGGCGTCGGGCACCTCGATCAGCAGCGGCGTCACGCCGCCCTCGCGGACCGCGTCGGCGAGCCGGTCGGCGAGCGCCTTGAGTGGCGGCGCGTGCAGGAAGGCCACCCGCTCGGCGCCCGGCAGCAGCCGGGGCGGCGGGCCCAGCAGGTCACGTCCCACCAGCACGTCGTACGGCCGCTCGCCGCCGACCGGGATCCGGGTCACCTCGTCCATCGCGGGCAGCCTAGTGCAGGACGGCGCCCTCGCGGGGCGACTGTCCACTGGCTGGGTGTTTGACCGGTCGCGCACCGGGTAGGGCGGCCGGAATGAGCGAGACGACGGCACACGCGACCCGACCGGAGTCCGCGGCGGGCATCCGGCTGCCCGCCACGATCCTCGGCGTCGGGCTGGGCGGCTTCGTCGACGGCATCGTCCTGCACCAGGTCCTCCAGTGGCACCACCTGCTCAGCAGCACCGGCAGCGACCGGGTCGGCATCCGCGAGTACCCGGTGGACACCGTGCCCGGGTTGCAGATGAACACGCTCTGGGACGGCCTGTTCCACGTGGTCACCTGGGTGGCGGTGCTGACCGGCCTGGCCCTGCTCTACTCCCGGGTGACCAGCTCCCGGGGCCGGCTGTGGCGCTCGCCGATGCTGTGGGGCTGGGCGCTGATCGGCTGGGGCCTGTTCAACCTGGTCGAGGGCGTCATCGACCACCACCTGCTCGGCATCCACCACGTCCGCAGCGGCCCGGACCAGCTCTGGTGGGACCTCGGGTTCCTCGCCCTGGGCGTGGTGCTGATCGCTGTGGGCTGGGCGATTCAGCGCCGGGCCCGGGCGGTCGATCTCTGCGCGCCGGAGCGCCGGTGAGCCTGGCTCACGCCGGGCACGTCGACGGCGGCTTCCCGGCGACCGCGCTGGTCCCGGCGGCGCTGTTCTGGGCGTACCTGGCCGCCGCGCTGCGGCTGCGTGACCCGGGCGGGCCGGGCTGGCCGTACGCCCGGACGGCGAGCTTCGGGCTGGGCGCGCTGCTGCTGGCGGCGGGGCTGCTGTGGCCCGCCGGCGACTTCGTCGGGCACATGTGGCAGCACCTGCTGATCGGCATGCTGGCGCCGCTGGCGCTGGTGCTCGGCGCGCCGGTCACGCTGCTGCTGCGCACGCTGGACCGGCGTACCGGCCGGGCCCTGGTCCACCTGCTGCGGCATCCCGTCGCGCGGGTGCTCGGCCACCCGGTGACCGGGCTGCTGCTGACCGCGGGCGGACTCTGGCTGCTCTACCTCACCCCGCTGTACCGCGCCACGCTGGACAGCCCGGTCCTGCACACGCTCGTGAACGCGCACTTCCTGCTCAGCGGCTGCCTGTTCGCCTGGTCGATCGCCGGGCCGGACCCGGGCCCGCACCGCCCGCGCGTACCGGTGCGGCTGGTGGTGATCGGGTTCGGGGTGGCCGCGCACGCCACCATCGCCCAACTGCTCTACGCCGGGCTGTTCGTGGACGTGCCGGCGACCGCCGCCGAGCTGCGGGCCGGGGCCACGCTCATGTACTACCTCGGCGACCTGGCCGAGATCGCGCTGGCGCTCGCGCTGCTCGCCACCTGGCGACCGGAGCGGAGCCCTAGCCGCCAGGCGGCCGGGACCGTTGCGGCCAACGCCTGACCGTCCACCTTGCGCCGGCGCGCCTTCTCACCCGCCCACGGCGTTCCACCCACCGGCGTCATGCACGCCGACTGGAACACCACGGGTGCCAAAACGCTCGGGAGACACCCACGGCGTTCCACCGAGGGAGCCGGACCCGGCGGGGCGGGCGGTTGTCAGGGCTTGAGCAGCGCGGCGATCTCCGCCGCCAGCTCTTCCGGGGTACGCCCGTCCGTCACCACGGTCGCGGTCGCCACCTCGGCGTAGAGCGGGCGGCGCTGGTCCATCAGGTGCTTGAGCGTGGCGCGCGGGTTCAGCGCGAGCAACGGACGCCCGGCGCCCAGACCGACCCGCTTGACCGCGTCCGGCAGCTCCACCGACAGGTGCACCACGGTGTGGCCGATCAGCGCGGCCCGGTTCTCCTCGGCCAGCACCGCGCCGCCGCCGAGCGCGAGCACGCCCGCGTGCGACGCGAGCGCCGCCGCCACGGCGGCCCGTTCGAGGGTACGGAAGTGCTCCTCCCCCTCGTCCACGAAGATCTCCCGGATGGGCTTGCCGGCGAGGTTCTCGATGTCGGCGTCGGTGTCCCGGAAGTCGACGCCGAGCGCCTCGGCCAGCGCCGTGCCGACAGTGCTCTTGCCGGAGCCAGGCGCACCGACCAGCACGCAGACCGGCCGCGTGCTCACTTGATCACCAGGCCGTCGAGGTAACCGGTCAGGTTGCGGCGCATCTCGGCGACCGAGTCGCCGCCGAACTTCTCCACCGCCGCCTCGGCCAGCACCAGCGCCACCATCGCCTCGGCCACCACCGCCGCCGCCGGCACCGCACACACGTCGGAGCGCTGGTTGATCGCGGTCGCCGGCTCGCCCGTGGTCACGTCGATAGTCGCGAGGGCCCGGTTCAGCGACGAGATGGGCTTCATGGCCGCCTTCACCCGCAGCGGCTCCCCCGTGGTGATGCCGCCCTCCAGGCCACCGGCCCGGTCGGTGATCCGCCGCACGCCGGTGGCGGTGGGCACGATCTCGTCGTGCGCCTCCGAGCCGCGCGATCGGGCCTGCTGCCAGCCGTCGCCGATCTCCACGCCCTTGATCGCCTGGATCGACATGAGCGCGGTGGCCAGGCGGGCGTCGAGCTTGCGGTCCCACTGCACGTGGCTGCCCAGGCCCGGCGGCACCCCGTACGCCAGCACCTCGACCACGCCGCCGAGCGTGTCGGCGGCCTTCTTCGCGGCGTCGACCTCGGCGACCATCCGGGCGCTGGCCTCGGCGTCGAGGCAGCGCAGCGGGTCGGCGTCGATGCGCGCGGCGTCCTCCGGCGTGGGACGCAGCCCCGGCTTGACCGCCACCGGGCCCAGCTCGACCACGTGCGAGACGATCTCGATGCCGAGCGCCTGGCGCACGAGCGCCTTGGCGACGGTGCCCACCGCGACCCGGGCGGCGGTCTCCCGGGCGCTGGCGCGCTCCAGGATCGGCCGGGCGTCGGTGTGCCCGTACTTCTGCATGCCGGCCAGGTCGGCGTGACCCGGGCGGGGGCGGGTCAGCGGCGCGTTGCGGGCCTGGCTCGCCAGCTCCTCCGGGTCGACCGGGTCGGCGGCCATCACGGTGCGCCACTTGGGCCACTCGGAGTTCCCGACCCGGATCGCCACCGGGCTGCCGAGCGTCACCCCGTGCCGGAGCCCGCCGATGATCTCGACCTCGTCCTGCTCGAACGCCATCCGGGCACCCCGGCCGTAGCCGAGCCGGCGCCGGGCCAGCTCGCCGGAGATCTCCCCGGTGGTCACCTCGATGCCGGCGGGTACGCCCTCCAGCATCGCGACGAGGGCGGGTCCGTGCGATTCACCTGCAGTCAGCCAGCGCAACACGACGTCAGTCTGTCACGCGCCGTGGCCCCGTCCGTGCTCTGCCCACCGCGTCCCGCCCTGCGGACACCATCGGACACACGCGCACAGCAGGTGCCGCCGGCCCTACGGCCGACGGCACCTGTGCGGGCGACACCGTTGTCGCACGTCGAGCGGTCTGCCGACTATCCGAGGATCTCGATCGCGCCCCTCGGGTTCAGGTCGGCCCAGAGTTCGACCGCCCCACGGTCGATGTCACGGATGACCACACCACCGTCCCGGTCCAGTTTCGGATGGTGCCGGGAGCGGACCAACCTCAGCGACAGCTTGCCTGCCAGCGAGAATGCCGTGAGGGCAAGAGTCAGCACCAGTGCCACGGAAAGCAGGTGCGGGCGGTCGACCACGACATCGACGACAGCGATCAGCAGGATCAACCCGGCTACGGCGAGGATGCCGGGGGCAACCCTCCGACGCCACATCGACGCCCACCGGCAGGTGCGTGCGAACCGGGCGGCGGTGGCCTCGTCCACGACGAGACTCACCTCCAGCCGGCTCACCCCACCGGACGAAGTCAGGCAGCACGTACGCACCGCATGTCCCGTCCCCGTGCCGTCGATGATCGAGACAGGCGGCGGCAGCAAGTTCTTCGCCGCCTCCCGCGCCAATCGCACGTTCACCTTGGTTCTCATCCCTCAGCCGCATTCCACTTAATTGCAGTACCAACCACGGTACGAAGCACTGAAATGATGATTCCGCCAGTTCCGGTCGTAGTAGATCCGGAGGCGCCCCTTGTAGGTGGCCCCCTTTCCGCGACACCAGTGGTCATAGTGCAGATACATGACCGCAAGGATGAAGGCGGCGATGGCATAGGCCGCCGCGAACCATCCGGTGAGGCCGCTGGCGATCAGCCCGTAAGCCAATCCGTACGTGCCGAGCCAGGCGAAGTCGCGGTGGCTGAGATAGCAGCTGAAGTCGGTACTGTACCGTCGGCCGCCGTACTGTCCCCACCAGTAGTACCAGTTCGACCAGTACTTGTTGTAGCGCCAGCACGACAGAGCGCCAGAATGGTCGTGCTTGTTGACCGGGTCACCGGTGGAGTACTCGTAGGAGTTCGCGTTGCCGCCGTAAACCGGGTCGTTGGACAGGAACCGCCCCGTGGCGGGGTTGTAGATGCGGGCACCCATCAGCACGACCCCACCCGGGGTGTCCGCGGCCCGCTGGGCCGAGCCCTGCCAGCCGTACCGCCGGCTGCCCGCATCAGCGCTGTTGCGTGCCAGGCCGTACTCCGTGTAGCCGCTCGTGTAGGCCAGACCTGTACCCGTCTCGGTCATCCCCGCCACGTTGTCGCCGTTGACGTTGACGATGGTCCAGGTGACGCCGGTCGTGTTGGCGAAGGTGCCCGCGACACCGGCGAGGCCGGCCACCTGGCGGGTGCTGTTGCCGTTGCCCTCGTCGGTCCAGGCGGGCTTGTCCCCCTCGTTGCTGTAGTGGTGCCGCTTCACCAGGCCGGTCGCCGTGTCGGTCCAGGACCGGAACCGATTGCTCAGCACGTCCAACGTGTATGTCGCCTGCCGGCTCCCCTGGACTGCCGTACGTGCCATGTCGTTCACGTAATACGTGAACTGTGCAGTTCCGCCTCCCGGTACCGCCGAGTCGGTTGCCGGCTGCATAAGCGTCCGACCCAGAGCGTCGTAGGTGTACCCCGTCCCGACGAGCCGGTCCGCGGAGTCGTGATCCCACGTCTGGCTGGTCAGCGTCGTGGCGGCCTGGCAGGCCCCACCGGTTCCGGCGCCGAAGGTGTTGAGGTCGACCCGGTTGGTTGCCTGGTCGAAGCCGTAGGCCCTGGTGGTGCACTGGCCGGACAGGGTGTCCTGGACCTTCGTGACCCGACCGGCCGCGTCATAGGTGTACGCCTGACCGGAGAGCGTCGAAGTGCTGACCCGCCGCTCTTCGCCCCCGCTGTAGCTGAGGGTTTCGGCGTACACCGTGCAGTCGCTCTGACCGCAGCCCGGCTTGACGTAGCTGAGGTTGGTGATGAGCGCGGCCTCGTTCACCTGCACCGACGTCACGAGCCCGTTCGGCGAGTTCTGGGTGGCCAGCACCCCGTCGGCATCGTAGCTACCGACGAAGTTGCCCGACTGGCTGTCGGCGAGCTGCGTCGGAAGGCCACGACGCTCGGCGCCCCCGTCGTAGGTCAGCGTGCGGGTTCCCTTACCGTCGTTGATCACGCTCGGACGGGACGCGATGTCGTAGGTGGTCGTGGACACGTTGCCGTCCGCGTCCGTGTAGGAGATGGACCGCCCCAGGGCATCGTATCCACGGACGACCTGTGCGGTGACCACGCCCGACCCGTTCAGCGTCTCCGTACGCGACAGCTGCGCAGTGGCCTGGTCGTACACGTTGCGCCGCTTCTCGATCGGCTCGCCGGACGACACCGGGCCCGTGACGGTCGCTTCGGACTGACGGCCGGCGGCGTCGTAGGCGAATGTGGTCGTCCGCTGGGCGCCTGAGGAGTTCTGCTCGGTCACGGTCCGCTGCTGGCCGTAGAAATCGTAGGTCGTGACCCTCGACAGCAGTTGCTGACCCTGCTCCGGCTGCCCACCGGCGCTGGTCCGGCAGACAGCACCGGCCCACTCGGCATGGCCACCGCACTCCGGGTAGGTGGCATTGGCCGCGGTCGTGTAGTAGACCGTCTGCCGGGTGGAGGGTGTCGTCGTCGAGTCGCCGCCACCGGGACTCGTCTGGGAGACGACCGCGCCACGGGCGTCGTACGCCGTCCGCGTGGTCAGGTCCAACCCGTCGGGATCGACGATCTGGACCGTGGGCTGCTTCAACGTCCAGTCGTACCGGGTGGTGGAGGTCCGGGTGTCCGCGTCGACGGTCTGGCCGCCGTCGATGTAGCTGACCGAGACCCGTTCGGTGGTGCCCAGGTTGTAGGGCCCGCCGGTCCCCGGCGCTCCCTCGTCGTAGGTGTACCGGGCGTGGGTCCGACCGCGGACGACAGTGCCGGTCGACAGCATCACGTCGTGCTCCGGCCCGAAGGTCTCCAGCAGCCGCTGCCCGTCGCCGGAGTAGACCGATGTCTCCCGCAGTTTCGCCGCCACCTGGGCCTCGGCGGTGGCGTTGTCGGTGGTCGAGGCGTCGAGGGCTCGCTTACGGTTCCCCGCGCTGAGGTCACCCACCGTGTTGCCGTAGCCGTCGTACCAGGTCGTGGTGAGATAGCCACCCGGCTGCGCACTGTTGACCGTCCGCGCGTTCGCGTCCAGGTAGGTCACCGTCGCCCGCTCGTACGACCCGGGCAGAGTGCCGGTGCTCGGGTCACCGGTCGGCACCTGGGTGGCCGGGAATACGGCGGTGGCGTCGGTCGGCGGCTCGGACTGCGCCCACCGTGCGGTCTGCGCTCCGGACAGGTCGTAGGGCGCTCCGCTCCCGGATGTCGGCACCTGGTAGACGACGGTCTCCACGGCGGTTCCGGCGGTCAGCGCCGACCGGGTGACCTTGTAGAGCCGCCCCTTGCCCGGGTCGCTCGGCGTGGTCGTGTACGAGAACTGCCACGGCTGCTGAGCCGGCGGGGTCAGCGAGACGATGATGCCGTTCGAGTCGTAGAAGTAGACGGTCCGCAGCGAGTGCGCGCCGGTGCCGTCGGTGTAGTCCAGCCGGGGGTCCGCGAAGCTCCGCAGCCGGCCGCCGTTGTCGTAGGTGTACCGGGCCAGCACGACGGTCCGCATCGCCGGCGTGGCCAGGTCCGGATCCCAGGCGGTGTAGGAGATCTGCTTCACCCGGCCGACGTAGTCACCCCACTGGCCGTCACCGAGGCCGGTGGCAGTGGTCGTGGTGGCGTAGGTGAAGGTCAGCGCGCGGCAGCCGCGGACAAGCGTGGTGCAGCTGACGCCGGCCGGCACCGGGGCCAGCAGGCGGGTGGGCCGCATGATGTCGTTGGTGCCGAGGGTCACCTTCTCCCAGGAGTAGGTGGTGGTGTTGCCCGATCCGGGCGGGGTGACCGAGGTGGGGGTGTAGACGTTCGCCGGGTCCGTCGCGGTCCGGGTGAACTTGACGACGTTCCCCTTGTCGTCGGAGAGGGTGAAGGTGCTGGTGGCCGAGGCGAAGGTCAGGGAGTAGGACTCGGCGCCGACCTGCGGCTCGTAGTTGACGCCGGCGCTGTCGACCTTGGTGAAGCCGATCGACGAGTCGTCCGGTAGCCGGACCTGTACCAGGCTGCCGTAGGCGGTCAGTTTGGTGTAGGGCGCGTCCGCGTCGGATACCACCAGGCCGGAGACCCAGCCGGGACCGAAGAGCGGGTCCAGGCCGAGCGGCTGGCGGCTGTTGACGGTCCGCGAGATGGACAGCCCGGCGACCGAGACGTCGGAGGCGGAGAGCTGGTAGTTGCCGGTGATCAGGTTGACCGAGCCGGGCCCGACCTGGGCGGTGTCGGCCGAGGCGAGGTTGCGGTCGAAGCGGAACTTGACCAGGTCGGCGGGCGCACCGTAGTTGCTCAGGTTGAAGAACGGCCGGACCTGTACCGGCCCGTCGCGTGGGATGCCGGCCGCGTCCACCGAGGCGAGAGTGGCGGAGACATCCCAGTTCAACCTCGGCGCGATGCCACTGGCGAGGGCCACCGGCCAGGTGACCGCCCCGCCGCCGACGGCGTACGTGACGTGGCCGGCCGGGATGGTGACCCAGCTGTCGGATCCGGCCCGCCGCCACTGGTAGGTCACGTCAGCGAAGGACGGCGCGGCGGTCGAGGCGAGCGCGACCTTGGCACCGCTGACGTCACCGGCCCTCGGCGAGTCCTGCGAGCCGGAGCCGACCTTGAACGGGTAGCTGCGCAGCGCGGTGACGTTGCCGGCCGAGTCCCGGGTCCGGGCCCAGATGTTGTGCCAGCCGGGGGTCAGCGGCTTGATGCTCACGGTCGCCGGCGCGCCCGGGGCCGGGGCGTTTACCACCTTGTTCGGCGGTGACACGTCGAGGCTGTACTCGTACGCGGCGGCGTCGGCGATGCCGTTGGGGTCGAAGGTGAAGTTGGCGGCGACGTTGGCGTCACCGCCCCACTGGTTCTCCGGGTAGGTGGTGGAGCTGACGATGGGCGGGGCGCCGATCGAGGTGTCGACGGTGAACTCGCAGAACGGCGACCAGGCGCCGTCGACGCTGCCGTCGTTGCCGCGTACCCGCCATTTGTAGGACGATCCGTTGACCATCACGCCGGCCGGGACGCTGGCGGTGAAGGTGCTGCCGGAGGCGGCGGTGCCGGTGATGGTGCTGCCCAGCTTGGTGGTGCCGGTCAGCGTCCACCACTCGATCTCGGCCTTCACGGTCGAGCCCTCGCCGTCGGAGATGACCGACTTGAGCTGGGGGGTGGCGGTGTTGACGGTCGGCCGCGCTGTGCCGGTGACGCAGGCGGTCGACGGCACCGTGGAGCGCGTTCCGACCGTCGGGTACGAGTTGTACGTGACGACCGCGTACGGCACCTGGCTGCTGTCGGCCGCGTTGCGGGAGCGGAACTGCTTGAAGCTGTTCGTGTTCGTCTCGTCCGTGCCGCGCACGCCCATGTAGGCGGTCGACTGCCCGGCGGTGGCGGCCCGCTGGAAGAAGCTGGTCCCGCTGATGTTCACCCAGCCGTCGTCACAGGCTGACGAGAAGCCCTTGGTCTGGGTGGAGGTGGCTTCCTTCTGGATCCAGGTCGGCTGGGTGCCCCAGCGGGTGGCCGAGGAGGCCGCGCCGGTGCTCCAGATCTCCCAGGAGTTGGCGGTACAGGTGTTGGACCAGAAGTTCCAGAAGTAGACGGTCGCCGACGTGATCTGCTTGCCGGCGAGCGCGGAGACGGGCCAGTGCACGAACGCCCGGGACTTGACGTTGGGCGAGCCGGCGAGCAGGCCTAGCTGGAGGTCGTTGGCGCCTCCCCGGTCGACGGTGTCACCCTCCTTCACGTACGTGTCGAAGGAGGTGTAGAGCGGGTTGACCTGCGGGTCGATGGTCACCGGGTACTGGGTGGCCGGGTCCTTCAGCCAGGTCAGGTCCGGCTGCAACCGCATGGTGAGGCCGTTCGCGGCCGCGCCGCGGTTCGCCGCCGCGGGCCGTTCCGCCTTGGTCCGGACCATGGTCCGGCGGGTCGGTTCCTCCGAGCCGGGGGCGCGCCGGGCGTCCCACATCTGCGGGGCCGGAACGGTGGCCAGCGGCTTGCCCTTGGCGTTGAGCAGGGTCAGACCACCCGCCGAGTCCTGGGTGAAGGAGGCCAGTCCCTTGCCGGTCAGGGGCAGCGCCAGCGACGGCAGGCGGTCCACCGCGTCGCGGCTCTTGACCGTGAGGAACTGCGAGAAGCCGGTCCGGGTCGCCTCGACCACGAGGTCGATCCCGGGCGCGATCTCGGGGTACGTGGCGCGGTTCTGGTCGAGGACGGGCGTGGGCAGGGCACCCGGCCAGCCGAGCGCGAACCGGCCGTCGCCGACGCCGACCGCGGCGAGTTCGCCCGCCCCGGAGCGCTTGCCGGAGATCCGCAGGTCGAGCGGGTGCGCCACTGCCTGCACGGATCCGTCGGCGGCGGGTTGCAGCCTGAGGTCGATCGGCACCCACTTCTGGTTCTGCCGCATCCGGACCGGACCGGCGTGGACGGTCGCCTTGATCTGCCCGTTGGGATGGGCGATGTACTCGGCGGACTCGGTGGTCATGCCGGTGACGCGGACGTCTTGGCCGGTCATCCGGGCGGTGATCAGCGCCGCCATCTCGTCGGGCCGTTCCAGCACCTCGGCCGGTTTGGGCTTGGGCGCCGCCTCCGCCCGTCGGACGGGAACGTCGGAGAGCGTCATCGCCATCGTGGCGGCCAGGGCGGCCACAGCCACCTGTCCCCACCTGGATCTCACCCGTCTGTCTAATGTGGACAGTAATCGGGCTTTTCGCACGCGCGCAGGAGCCACCAGGGCCCTCCCCCGTGAACTAGGGCTGATAGTGGGGGGAACGCTACGGTCGGTAAGAGATGAACGTCAATCATGATTTTGCGTCACCGCAGGCTGACGCATATCAATACTTCTGACCAGCCAAGACTCTCGCAGGCCGGACCCGGCGATCACGATCCGTGAGCCTGCCGGAGTCGGCGAGGCTCAGGGGCGACGATCGGCGGCCATCGCGGCGGCCATCGCGGCGCGGGGCGCCGGAACACCGGTGAACTGCTCGAACTGGTCGAACGCCTGGGCCAGCAGCAGGTCCAGCCCGGAGACCACCCGGCACCCGGCAGTCAGCGCCGCCGCCGCGAGCGGCGTGGGCCACGGGTCGTAGACGACATCGAAGAAGACGGACTCCGGCCGCCAGTCGAAGTTGTCCGCGAGGGGGTCGGCGACGCCCTTGGGCACCGTGGAGATCACCAGGTCGGCGCGGGCGTGGGCGGATGCGCCGTCCCACTCGGCGCCGGCCAGTGGCACGCCGGCGGCCGCCGCGACCGGGCGCAGCTCGTCGACCGCCTCCGGGCTGCGGGCCACCACTGTCACCTCGGCCGCACCGATCCGGGCCGCCGCCGCGATCGCGGCCCGGGCGGTGCCACCCGCGCCGAGCACGGTGACCACCGCCCCGGCCGTGCAGCCTGCACCGGTGAGCACCTCGACCATGCCGGTGACGTCGGTGTTGTCCGCGTACCAGGTGCCGTCGGGGCGGCGTACCAACGTGTTGGCGGCGCCGACGGCGGCGGCGACCGGCGAGACCTCGTCGGCCAGCGCGAGCGCCGCCTCCTTGCCCGGCATGGTCACCGACAGCCCGGCCCACTCGGGGCCGAGGCCCGCGACCAGTCCGGGCAGCTCGTCGGCACCGGCTTCGATCCGGGTGTACGACCACCCGGTCAGCCCGGCCGCCGCGTACCCGGCGGTGTGGATCACCGGGGAGAGCGAGTGGGCGATCGGCTTGCCGACCACCGCGGCGCGGCGGGGATCTGCCATCAGATGATCCCGGCCTCCTTGGCCTTCCGCTCGTTGCGCAGTTGCTCGTCGTAGGTCTCGGCGAACGCGGAGCGACCGTCCTTGCTGATCGCCACGAAGTAGAGCCACTTGCCCGGCGGCGGGGCCAGCGCGCCCTCGAGCGCCTCCTTGCCCGGGTTGTTGATCGGTGACGGGACCAGCCCGCGCAGCTTGCGGTTGTACGGGTTCTTCGGGTTGTCCAGCTCGGCGGCCGTCATGTCCTTGGACGCCTTGGTCTTCTGCCCGGTCAGCTCGAAGTAGTAGTTGACGGTGACGTCCATCTCCAGGCAGTTGCAGGGGAACTCGCCGTAGACCCGGTTGTAGGCCACCCGGGCGACCTTGCCCAGGTCGGCCTTGTTGCCGGCCTCCGCTTGGGCCAGCGAGGCGACGATCAGCGCCTCGTACGGGGTGATGCCGCCGCGTTCCTTCTGCACCTTCTCGGCGTACTGCATGTTCGAGGTGACGGTGAGGAAGTTGTTCACCATCAGCTTGAGCACGGTCTCGGCGGTGGCCTTCGGCGGGATCTCGTACGTGTCGGGGAACAGGAAGCCCTCGATCGACGGCTTGACCGTCTTGCCGTCGGAGCGCTTGAACCACCAGTCCGGTACGCCGAGCGCGATCGGGTCCTTCGCCGCCGCCTCGAAGTCCTTGACCGGGATGTCGGTCTTCTCGGAGAGCCGCTTGTAGACCGTCTTCGCGGTGAGCCCCTCGGGGATGGTGATCCCGTTCACGATCCGGTTCTTGAGGTCCAGCATCGCCGCGATCGCCGCGTCGCCGCTCATCTGCTTGCGCAGCTTGTACGTGCCGGGCTGGATGTTCTTGCTGCGCGAGTTCTCCTCGGCGGCCTCGATGAACGCCTTGGTGCTCTTCACCACGTCGGCGGCGACCAGCGCATCGGCCATGTCGGCGAGCAGCGCGCCCTGCTTGATCTCGACGGTCACCTCGCCGGTGCCGGAGCCGTCGTAGTCGGGCGTGACGAAGTAGTTCTGGACCCGGTCGAAGCCGTAGAACGCGCCGCCGCCGATGCCGCCCAGCAGGATCAGCGCGAGCGCGAGGGCGAGCAGGGTCTTGCCCCGGCCGCCGCCGGACTTGCCCTGCCGTCGGCGCACCGCGCCGCGCCGGTGCCGGCCCTTATCCCCCCTGTCCTGCTCGTCGAAGCCCAGGTCAAGGTCGTCGATCATCGCGTCCGCCTCCGCTGTGCGTCCAGCCAGCTCTGCAGAATCTCCACCGCGGCGGCCTGGTCGACCACCGCCCGTTGGCGCTTTCCCCGGACGCCCCGTTCGGCCAGCCTACGACTCGCGACGACGGTAGACATCCTCTCGTCCGTCAGCGTCACCGGAATCGGCCTCATTACATCAGCCAATCGGCTGGCATATGCCGATACGTTCGCCGCCGCCGGCCCGTGCTTTCCGGCGAGGTTGATCGGCAACCCGACCACGATCCCCACCGCCTCGTGCTCGGCGGCGAGCCGGACCAGCTCGGCCATGTCGGCGGGCACGGCGTCCGGTTCGGCGGTCAGGTCGCGGGCCAGCGTGACCAGGGGCGTGGCGAGGATGCCGTGCGGATCACAACGGGCCACCCCCACCCGGACCTGGCCCACGTCGACGCCCAGCCGGACGCCACGGGACAGCTCGGCCACTATCGGGCACCTCCCCGCCGGTACGGGCCAGGGCGGACCGGGTGGTCCGCCCTGGCGTCGATCGGTGCGCTCATGCCGTGCCGGCTGGGCATGCGCTCACGGCCCTCGCTCCGCTCGGTGCGTTCGCTCATGCCGTGCCGGCGACCGCCTGCTCGACGGTGACCAGCAGCTTCGGCGCCTCCGCCGCGGGCAGCCCGCCGCCCTGGGCGAGGTCGTCGCTGCCGCCGCCCCGGCCGGAGAACGCCGCCTTCACGAGGTCCTTCGCGCTCAGGCTCCGGCCTCGGGCGGCCTGGTTGACGGCCACCACCAGGGACGCCTTGCCGTTGGCCCGGGCTGCCACCGCGACCACCGCCGGACGGGCCGGGTCGATCCGGCCCCGGATCTCCTGGGCGAGCGTCCGCACGTCGTTCGCCGCCGCGCCCTCCGGCGCCTCGGTGCCGACGTACGCGACACCGCGCACGTCCTTCGCCTGCGCCGCCAGGGCGCCGGCCCCGCCGAGCACGAGCTGGGCGCGCAGCTTCTCCAGCTCCTTCTCCGCGTCGCGCAGCTGGGTGACCGTCTGCTCCACCCGGTCGGCGACCTGCTCCCCGGGCACCCGGAACAGCTCGGCCAGCCGGGACACCAGCAGGTGCTCACGGGCCAGGAAGCCGAACGCGTCCATGCCGACGAGCGCCTCGATCCGGCGTACCCCGGAGCCCACCGACGCCTCGGAGAGGATCTTCACCAGGCCGAGCTGGGCGGAGCGGGCCACGTGCGTGCCGCCGCACAGCTCACGGGCGTAGTCGCCGACCTCGACGACCCGGACCCGCTCGCCGTACTTCTCGCCGAACAGGGCCATCGCCCCGATCCGGCGCGCCTCCTCCTGGCTGGTGACGAAGGCGTGCACCTCCAGGTCGGCCAGCAGCACCTCGTTCACCTGCTGCTCCACGTCGTGCAGCACGCTCGGCGCCACACCCGTCGGGGTGTTGAAGTCGAACCGCAGCCGGCCCGGCGCGTTCAGCGAACCCGCCTGGGTGGCCGACTCGCCGAGGAAGTTGCGCATCGTCTGGTGCACCAGGTGCGTGGCGGTGTGCGAGCGGGAGATCGCCCGGCGGCGGGACACGTCGATCTCGGCGTACCCGGTCTCGCCGGAGCGGACCTCGCCGCGCACCACCTTGGCGCGGTGCACGATCAGGCCGGGCACCGGCTGCTGCACGTCGAAGACCTCGACCTGGCCGCCGCCGACAGTGATGAGGCCCTGGTCGGGCTGCTGCCCGCCGCCCTCGGCGTAGAACGGGGTGGTGTCGAGCACCAGCTCGATCGTGTCCCCCTCGACCGCGGCGGAGACCGCCGCGCCACCGGCCAGCAGCGCACGCACCCGGGACTCGCGGCTCAGCTCCGTGTAGCCGGTGAACTCCACCGGCCCGCCGCCGTCGAGCACCGACCGGTACGCCGACACGTCGGTGTGCCCGGTCTTGCGCGCCTGCGCGTCGGCCTTGGCCCGGCTGCGCTGGTCGGCCATCAGCCGGCGGAAGCCCTCCGCGTCGACCTGCAACCCCTGCTCGGCCGCGATCTCCAGGGTCAGGTCGATCGGGAAGCCGTACGTGTCGTGCAGCTGGAACGCCTTGTCACCGGAGAGCGCCGCCTTGCCGGCCGACTTGGTCTCCGCGATGGCGGTGTCCAGGATCGTGGTGCCGGCGCGCAGCGTGGCCAGGAACGCGTCCTCCTCGGCGTACGCGTACTGGGAGATCCGGCCGAAGTCCTCGGCCAGCTCCGGGTACGAGGGCGCCATGCAGTCCCGCGCCACCGGCAGCAGCTCCGGCAGCGCCCGGTCGGAGTAGCCGAGCAGCCGCACCGCCCGGATCGCGCGGCGCATGATCCGGCGCAGCACGTACCCCCGGCCCTCGTTCGACGGGGTCACGCCGTCGCCGATCAGCATCAGCGAGGTCCGGACGTGGTCGGCGATCACCCGCAGCCGCACGTCGTCCGGGTGCGACTCGTTCGCCGCGTGACCGGAGTGCACGCCGTAGCGCTTGCCGGTCAGCTCGGCGGCCCTGTCCAGGATCGGCCGGACCTCGTCGATCTCGTAGAGGTTGTCCACGCCCTGCAGCAGCGAGGCCATCCGCTCCAGGCCCATGCCGGTGTCGATGTTCTTCGCCGGCAGGTCACCGAGGATCGGGAAGTCCTCCTTACCGGTGCCCGGACCGCGCTCGAACTGCATGAAGACGAGGTTCCAGAACTCCAGGTAGCGGTCCTCGTCGACCTCCGGACCACCCTCGCGGCCGTAGGCCGGGCCGCGGTCGTAGTACAGCTCGGAGCACGGACCGCACGGGCCGGGGATGCCCATCGACCAGAAGTTGTCGGCCTTGCCCCGGCGCACGATCCGGTCGGCCGGCACGCCGGTGGCTCGCCAGATGTCGTACGCCTCGTCGTCGTCCAGGTAGACGGTGGCCCAGATCCGCTCCGGGTCCAGCCCGAAACCGCCCGCCTCGACCGACTTCGTGGCCAGGTCCCAGGCGAGCGGGATCGCCCCGGACTTGAAGTAGTCACCGAAGGAGAAGTTGCCGTTCATCTGGAAGAACGTGCCGTGCCGGCTGGTCTTGCCGACCTCGTCGATGTCCGGCGTACGGATGCACTTCTGCACGCTCGTCGCCCGCGCGTACGGCGGGGTCTGCTGGCCCAGGAAGTAGGGCACGAACTGCACCATGCCCGCGTTGATGAACAGCAGGTTCGGGTCGCTGATGGCGGGCAGCGGAGCGGACGGCACCACGGTGTGCCCGTTCGCCTCGAAGTGGGCGAGGAACCGCCGCTTGATCTCCGCCGTCTTCATCGCTGGTGGTCCTCCGGGAAAATCTCTCGATCGCCGATCCGCGGGTCCTCCCGCAGCTCGGCGAACTGGTCGTCGTACGCCTCGCCGCGGGCGAAGGCCTCGTGGATCTCCTGCTCACGCTCGGCCATGCCGACCCGGACGTCGTCCACGAACGCCCGCAGCGACTCGACCAGACCGCCGGCGGACTCGGACAGCCCGCTCGCGATGCCCGCCGGGGTGTACGCCTGCGCCGTCCGGGTGGCCTTGCGCACCACCAGGACGCCCACGGCCAGCCCGATGCCCAGCCAGAACAACCGCCTCATGCTCTCATCCTCCCGCGTACGCCGGTCGAGGTCAGCGGTTGCCGCGCTTGGCGGCCCGGCGCTGCTGCTTGATGGTGTCGCGCACCTCGCGCTCAGTCTCGGCGTGCCGGCGAGCGGACGCGGCCCGGCGCACGCCGTACCCGAACGCGGCCACCTTGACCAGCGGGTTCGCGGCGGCGGCCGAGACCACGGTGGCCAGGTTCGCCACGTTCGCGGTGACGTTCTGCGCGTGGCTGGTCATGGTGTCCACCTTGGCGAGCTGCAGGTTCACCCCGTCCAGCGAGGTCTGCACCTGCTCCAGCGCCACGTTGACGTTCTTCACCGTGGTGTTCACGTCACCGAGCAGCGGCGCGGTGCGGTCGTTGAGCTCGTTGATCATGCGCGTCGTCGCGTCCACGGTGTGCCGCAGCCGCAGGATCGGCACCGCCAGCACGAGCACCAGCATCAGGAACGCGCCGGCCAGGACCAGCCAAGCGACCTCGCTACCGTTCACGCGAACGTCCTCCTCAAGCAGTGTCCCGGGACCCGACGCCCCGGAACGCGCGACCGTACCTACCCACTTCGCGCCACGCCGACCCGGTCACCGGGCGCGGACGGGCGTGCCAGCCCCAGACCCTACCGTCCGTGATGAAAGTCGGCTCACGACGGTGAGGGAGTCGCCTCGCCCAGCGGGTCGTCGGTCAGCGTCGGGAACGGGTCCTCACCGGTGAGTGACGGATCGGTGGTCGGCGTCGGCCCGGTGCGCTCGTCGTCGATCGCGTTGCGCACCTTCACCGACACCAACGAGCCGGTGCACGCCGCCGCTGCGGGCGCGGGCGGGGCCGACGGCGCGGGCGCGCCGTCGATCGGCGGCGGCGTGCAGGCCGGGTCGCGTACCCACAGGTCCAGCGTGAGTTCGTCGCGGCGCCAGCAGGTGTAGCTGCCCTCGACCTTCTCCTCCGGGCAGCGTTCGACGCTCCACCGCCGCCAGCCGTCCTTGGCCAGCGCCTGCTCGTAGACGGCGACCGTCTGCTCCCACCCCTGCTCCGACTCGACCGCGCGTTCGCGCAGCCGGCAGTCCTGCAGGCACCAGCGACTGCCGCTGACGTTGTCGACGGTCTTGGTCTCGGCCCAGGCGGGCACGTCGAGCGTGTCGAGGGTGTCGAAGACCGGATCGCGGCTGAGCGTCCGCATGCCGAAGTAGAGCGGCACCGCGCCCAGCAGCACGAGACTCACCAGCGCGAGCACGCCCATCCGCAGGCGGCGCCGCTCGCGCATCTGCCGCCGCAGCTCGGACCGGGCGCCGCGCAGGCCACCGGCCTCCGCCTCGGCCTCGTCCACCCCGGGACCGGCGGGTCGCGGCGCCGGCATGCCGTCCGCGCCGGGCCGTGTCCCCGAAGGCTCCCCCTGGGGTACGACAGCAGCCGCCCGCGCCACCGCCGGAGCGCCCGGAGGCGGCGCCATGCCGACCGGGTTGCCCGGTCCACTGCGGTCCGGCTCCGGTCCGGGGCCGGCCGCCCGTCCGGTGGTCCGCTCGTCCGGTCCGACCGGTCGCGCCACACCCGCAGCCGCGCGGGCGGCAGGCGCCGGTCCGGCGGCCGCGCCCCGGGCGCCGGGCGCCATCGGCGGACGGGGTGCGCCACCGGGCGGAGGTGCCTCACCGGGCCGGGCCGGGCCGGCTCCGCCCGGCCCCTGCCGGGACGGATGCGGGCCGGGACCGCCGGGCCCTTGCCGGGGCGGATGCGGGCCGGGACCGGTACGGCCACCGTCGCCGCCGGGCGGGCGGCCCGGAGCGCGGACGGCCTCGTCGGAACGACCACCGGGACGGCCACCGCCGATCGGCACACCACCGGTGCGCTCGACGTCGCCCTGCGGGCCGGCGCCGGGCGGGCCGGCCGGGCCGCCACCGGGTCCCGGCGGTACGCCGGGGCGGGCGGCCCCTCGGGCCGGGCCGGGGCGGCCGGGCTTCGCGGGCGGGGCGGGCATCGGAGGGCCCGCCGGGGGCATGCCCTGGCCGGACTGGTCGGGCCGGGCCGGCGGAGCCGGGTGGCCGGCCACCGCGCCACGCCCGGGCACGCCCGGTCCGGCCTGCCCGGGCCGCCGGGACGGCACACCCGGATCAGCCGGTTCGGGACGGACCGGTGGGACGGCGGCGCCGGTACGGCCGCCAGGCCGGCCGGTCTGCTCGTCGGCCGGGCGGCGGGTCACCGGCATGGCGGGGTCGGTGTGTGGCGTGCGACCCGCCTGCCGCAGCCAGTCGGCGGGCCGCTGAGGGCGCGGATCGCCGGTGTCGTCGAGGGCCGCGCGACGCCCGGGTCGCGCCGCGTCGCCGGGGCCGGTGTCGGCCGCGCCGTCGGGTACGGCCCTGCGGCCGTCCGGCGCGGCGCGGCGCGGGCCGTTCGCCGGGGCGCCGGACACGGGCGCGCCGGGCAGGTCCGGCGCGTTTCCGCTCCGCGGCACCACCGGCGGGCGGTCCGGCTCCGGGGCGGCCCGGCGGCCACCCGGCGGGGACACCGCAGCGGACGCCGCACCGGGGACAGCGGCGCGGTGGCCGCCGGTGGGCTCCTCGTGCCGGGATCGTCGCCCGCCACCGGGGGCAGGGGTGGCATCGGGGACGGCCCGCCCGGCCGGCCCGCCGGGGACGACGCCCTCCGGGGCGGCGCGGCGGCCGGCGCCGGAGACGGGACGCGTGCCGGGCGGGACGTCGTCCGGCCGCGCACGGCGGCCCGCGTCCGACACGGGCCGCACGCCGGGCGGAACGTCGTCCGGCCGCGCACGGCGGGGCCCGCCGGAGACCGGCTGGACGCCGGCGGTGTCGTCGGGCCGGGCCCGGCGACCGCCGGGCGACGGGGTGACCGGCGGGGCGACGGCGGCCTGGTGCGCACCCTCAGGCGCGCCGACGCCGTGCCGGCCGCGAGGTGTCGGCGGCCGGTGCTCGCCGTCGACGGGCGGCCGGCCCGGATCGGCAGGTACCCGGCCGTGCGCAGGCGGCCCGGCGGGCGGACCGGGCGGCGGCGTGACGCCGGTGACCGGCGGCTGCTGGCCCGTGGGGCCGTCCGGGCTCCGGCGGACGGGTGGTCCCGCCGGACGACGGGCCTCGGGCACGCCGGGCCAGGGGCCGTCGGCAGGCGGCCGCGGTGCGCCGGCCTCGGGGCCGGGCCGTACCGGCGGCGCGGCCGGGCCGGGCTGGTCGGGACCGCGCCGGGTCACCGGAGGACGCGGACCGGGCCTGCCGCCGGGCATCGGGTGCGGCGCGTCAGCCGAGCCGCCGGGCGGCATCTCCGGGCCGCGCCGGGCGGTGCCCGCGTCCACACCGGGACGTCCGGCGACCGGGGGTACCGGTACGTCCACGCCGGGCCGGCCGCGACCGGGCGCGGCCGGTCCCCCGCGGCCCACGCCCGGAGGCGCCGCCGGGCCGGGACGACCGGAAACGGGCGGGAGCGTCGGGTCGGTGCGGCCGTCCGGCGCGGGCCCGGTGGGTTGGGTCCGGCCGGAGGGCGGGGGCGCGGCGGCGGGAGACGGCGCACCGGGCCTGCCCGCCGAGGGCGGTGCCGCCGGGCTGGGACGACCCGAAACAGGTGGCTGCGGACCCGGGTGACCGGAGGTGGGTGGTTGCGGGCCCGGGTGGCCGGGCACGGGTGGCTGCGGGCCCGGCGCCGGGGAACGCGGGGCGGGCCGGGCGGCGGGCGGAGGCATCCCCGGCGCGGTGGGCGAAGGCGCCCCCGGCCCGGGGGCCGGGCCCGGCGCGGCGCCCGGCCGGCCGGGCGCGGGCGCGGGCGCGGCGGACTCCCCCTCCGGTCCGAGTTCGCCGCCCTGCTGCTTGGCGGTGCGCAGGTCGTCGATCCAGCCGAGTTCCTCGCCGACGACCGTCGGGTCCAGCTCGGGCTCGGGCCGGCCGCGTCCCCACCGGCGGCCCTTTGCCCGCGGGTCGCGCCGCTCGTCGGGGCCGTCCGCCGGTCGCTCCGGACCACGCGCCATCACTACTGACCCCCCTCGGCGGCGTCGCTGCCGCCCTCACTCGCCCCGCTGGCCTGCTCGCCGCCCCCCACCCGGGCCCCGTTCACGGCGGCCGGGGCGCCGGCCTCCCGGGTCGTCGGTGCCGGCAGCCCACGGACGATCCGGCGCAGCAGCGGCAGCCGGGTGGCCACCGCCCGCTCCGCGCCGTGCCCGCTGGGCTGGTAGTAGTCGGTTCCGACGAGGTCGTCCGGAGCGTACTGCTGGGTGACCACCCCCCGGTGGTCGTCGTGCGGGTAGCGGTAGCCGGCCCCGTGGCCGAGTCCGCGCGCGCCGGAGTAGTGGGCGTCGCGCAGCCCGCGCGGCACCGGGCCGCCGCGACCGGCGCGTACGTCGGCGACAGCGGCGCCGATCGCGGCGGTGGCCGAGTTCGACTTCGGCGCGGTGGCCAGGTGGATGACCGCCTGGGCCAGGTTGAGCTGCGCCTCCGGCAGGCCCACGTACTCCACCGCGTGGGCGGCGGCGGTGGCCACCGTCAGCGCGGTGGGATCGGCCATCCCGACGTCCTCGCTGGCGAAGATCACCAGCCGGCGGGCGATGAACCGGGCGTCCTCCCCGGCCACCAGCATCCGGGCCAGCCAGTGCAGTGCCGCGTCCACGTCGGAGCCGCGCATGCTCTTGATGAACGCGCTCGTCACGTCGTAGTGCGCGTCGCCGTCGCGGTCGTAGCGCACCGCCGCCACGTCGACCGCCTGCTCGGCCACGGCCAGGTCGATCCGTTCGGCGCCGATCGCGGTCGCGGTGGCCGCCGCCGCCTCCAGCGCGGTGAGCGCCTTGCGCACGTCGCCCCCGGCGAGCCGGACCAGGTGGTCCTCCGCCTCCTGCGCCAGCACCAGCGCGCCGCCGAGGCCGCGCTCGTCGGCGACCGCGCGGCGCAGCAGCCCGCGTACGTCGTCGTCGTCGAGGGCCTGCAGGGTGAGCAGCACGCAGCGCGACAGCAAGGGCGAGATGACCGAGAAGTACGGGTTCTCGGTGGTCGCCGCCAGCAGCGTGACAGTACGGTCCTCGACGGCGGCGAGAAGCGAGTCCTGCTGGGTCTTGCTGAACCGGTGCACCTCGTCGATGAACAGCACTGTCGGCGGGCCGCCGGAACGCCGCTGCCGCCGCGCGGTCTCGATCACCGCGCGCACGTCCTTCACACCGGCGGTCAGCGCGGACATCGCCACGAACCGCCGGTCGGTGGCCCGGGCCACGAGATGGGCGATGGTGGTCTTGCCGCTGCCCGGCGGGCCCCAGAGGATGACCGACATCGGCGCCGCGCCCTCGACCAGCTGACGCAGCGGCGCGCCCGGCGCGAGCAGGTGCTCCTGCCCGACCAGCTCGTCGATGCCGGCCGGCCGCATCCGCACCGGCAGGGGCGAGTCCGCCCGGGCGTCGGTGAAGCCGTCGGCGCCGCCCGCGCCCGCGGGTGCTCCGGCGGGCTCGCCGAGGGTGAAGAGGGCGTCCGATTCCATCACGAGAACAGTACCGGGCCGGGCCGACGGCGCCGGAATCGCGCCGCCGACCCGACCCGGGTGGTCGTTTCCGGTCAGCCGCGACCCGGCCGCCGGCCCCGGTACCAGCGGCCGCCACCGCCGCCGCGCGGGCCGGAGCCGACGCCGGCCAGGTAGAGCGAGAGCAGCAGGAAGCCGATGAGCATGAGCGTCGTGGTGCTGAACAGATCGGGCGCGCCGAGGTCGGTGTTCATGAAGTCGAGCAGCAGCGCGAAACCGAACACGATGGCCGCGAGAATGGCGAGCATGTCGTTCCTCCGGTGGGGGTTCCCAGCAGGTCGGCGACGGATGTACCCAATCGGTCTGTTCGTCAATCTCCACCGTGGAACACGTCCCGGCAGTCGGGCCACACCGGGGCGGATCGGGCGCGCCGGCGCTCGTAGGCTGGCAGCGTGATCACTGTCGACGAGGCGCTGACCGGGCGCGAGGCGCTGCTCGCCGCGGCCGGCAACCACCCGTACGCCCGGCACGCGCTCCGGGACGACCGGGCCGTACGCGGATGGCGGCACGGCGGCACGGTCGGGTGGCTGCTCCCGCCGGGCGAGTGGTCGGCCGGCGGCGCGGTCGGCGTCCCCGGCCCGGCGCTCGACGTCTTCGCCGCCCAGCGCGCGGACGGCACGCTACAGGCCGGCCACTCGATCAACGTGTCCCGCGCCGAGCCGGCCGAGGTGGCCGCGCGGCTGCCGGTGGCCCGGCTGATCGAGTGGGACTTCCTCTGGACCACCGGCCCGGTACCGCGCCAGCCGGAGCAGGATCGGGTGGAGCGGCTCACCGAGGCCGACCATCCCGCGCTGGCCGCGCTGATCGAGGAGGCGTTCCCGAGCACCACCTCCCGGCCGGGTGAGCCGGGCATCGTCGGCTGGTACGGCATCCGCGACGGTGACCGTCTGATCGCCTGCGGCGCGGATCGCAGCCGCGGCGACATCGGCTTCCTGGCCGGGTTGACAGTCGCGCCGGGGCTTCGCGGCCGAGGGCTGGGCGCGGCGCTGACCGCCGGAATGACGGGCGCCCTGTTCGCCCGGTACGACACCGTCGCGCTGGGCGTCTACCCGGACAACGTGGGCGCGATCCGGCTCTACCGGCGGCTCGGCTTCACCGCCACCGAACGCCGCACCTCGATCAAGCTGGCCTGACGCTGCCGGCACACCCACCGCCATGGCTCGACCGGCCGTCGCACGCCGCACGCCGCACGCCGCACGCCGCACGCCGCACGAGATCTTGGTACGAAACGGCCCCTGCCGGGGCGCCCACTCACCAAGATCTCCCCGCGTCCCACGTCGCGGACTCCGCCTCCCAGAAACGAACGCGCCCGCCGTAGCGGGCGCGTTGAACCGGTGAGTGGAACGTCATGGGTGTCAAACGGGAGCCGAGACACCCATGGCGTTCCACCCACGGCGGGCGGTGACCCGCACGGCGATGCCGGGAAGGTTGCTGCCGAAGCGGCTGCGGCTCGCACCCGGCGCCGCGCCGACGGGTGCGAGCGGGCACCACTCAGTTGGCTGGGCGACGCCAGCACCGCCGCCGCCGGACAACGTCAGCACCACGCGGCCGCCGCCGGACGACGCCAGCCGCCGGACAACGCCGACACCACTGGGCCGCCGCCGGCACCACGCCAGCCGCCAAGCAAGGCCAGCACCACGCGGCCGCCGCCGGACGCCGCCAGCCGCCGGGGACGCCGGGGACGCCGGGACGACCCAACCGCCGCCGGACAACGCCCGCAGAACTCAGTCGCGGCCGGGTGACGCCGGCACGACCACCGGCCCGGGCCCGCCCGTGACGGCAGCCGCGTCCGCGCCAACGGCGACGCCACGGTCGGCCGGGTCGAAGGGCGGCTCGGACGCCAGGCCGGCGTGGCCGGGTCCGCCGCCCGTCACCTCCGGTGCCACCTCGGCCTCGGCGGAGGTACGGCGGGCGGCGCGCCAGGCCGGCAGGTAGAGCGGCGCGGCCACGGCGAGCACCACCCCGCCGACGATCATGGCGACGCCGACGCTCGTGGCGTCGGCCAGCGCGGTGAGCGTGACCGCGCCGAGCGCGCCGGCCGGCTGGCCGGCCATCGAGTTGAGCGAGAGCACGCTGGTGCGGTACGGGCCGTCGACCTGCCGGTGCAGCAGTCCCATGTGCAGCGGGTTCGACGCGCCGTGCACGGTGTAGCAGGCCAGGTACGCGATGAGGATGCCGACCGGACCGGCCAGCAGGCCCATGCCGACCACTGTCACGCCTTGGAGGATCCGCATCAGCGCGGCGGCCGGGGCGGCGCCGAGGCGGCGCAGCAGCAACGGGGTGAGCGCGGCGCCGGCGGCGTTGGCGAGCCAGGCCGCCGTGCCGGCGGGGCCGAGCAGCGCCGCGGCGCGGTCCGGGTCACCGAGCACCTCGGCGAGGCGTACCGGGAGCAGCGACTCGAAGGTGACCATGCCGAAGCCCCAGAACAGCTCGACGGCGACCAGGGCCAGCAGTACCCGGTTGCGGCGCAGCAGCCCGACGGCCTGCCCGACCATGCGGGGCGCGTCGACGACCGAGGCGCGCAGCGCGGCCGGGCCGGACGCGGGCCGCCGCTCGGCCATCAGCGCCAGCAGGGCCACGATGGAGACGGCCTGGAGAACGGCGGCGACGATCACCGGCAGCGCCAGTGCGCTGACCGGGCCGATCGGGCCGAGCGCGACCAGGCCGCCGCTGAGCAGCGCGCCGGCGCCGATGGCGACGCCGACCACGGTGCCCGCCCAGCCGAGGCCGCGCTCGTACTCGGCTTTCGGGTCGGCGGCGAGCGTGGCGTCGACGTACCAGGATTCCAGCGGGCCGCTGTCGAGCGCCCGGTAGATGCCCTGCAACGCCCAGACCAGGAAGAACATCCAGAACGAGTCGGCCACCGCCATGAGCGCCAGCGAGCCGAGGCCGATGGCCCAGGCGGCGACCAGCACCGGCTTGCGGCCGAGCGCGTCGGCGAAGCCGCCGGTGGGCAGTTCCAGCGCCAGCACGACGAGGCCCTGGGCGGTGGCGACCAGGCCGATCTGGGACAGCGTGAGGCCGCGCTCCTGCATCAGCAGGATCATCACCGGCATGAGCAGGCCACTTGGTAGCCAGCGCAGGCCGTACAGCGTGAGGTAGCGGATCCGGATCTGGCGTACGGACAGCGCGGTCACGGCTTCTCCTCGGCGGGGGGCGGAGTGGACCGCGGGTAGGCGGCGTCCATCGGGAGGGCGGCGAGGTAGAGCTGCACCGTCTCGGCGTCGGGGTCGTCGGGGTCGGTGGCGTCGCGGTGCCGCTCGAAGACCGCGAAGACCTCCTCCTGGATCGCCTTGAGGCGGTCGACCGGAATCCGCATGAAGAAGTCGCCCATGCCGAACGCGTCGCGCCAGGCCGGCGACCACCGGTGCCGCTGGGCGAACCAGCGTTCGGCGTGCTGGGCGAAGAAGCGGACGTAGTCCGCCTCGATCCACTCGATGGCCGCCCGCGCGTCGGGGTCGTCGTCGAAGTCGCTGGACTCCCAGTTGGTGACGTCGTGCGCGGCCCGCCAGTAGCGCTGGCGGCCGGTGCCGAGGGTCGGGTCCTCCACCACGAGGCCCACCTCGGCGAGTTGGCGCAGGTGGTAGCTGGTCGCGCCGCTGTTGGTGCCGAGCGCCTCGGCGAGGGCGGTGGCGGTGGCCGGGCCGCCCACGCGCAGCGCCCCGACCAGCCGCATGCGCAGCGGTTGGGCCAGGGCACGAACCTGGCGGTGGTCGATGTGTACGGTGCGCTCCGTCTTCCCTTCCATGCGACGCACAATATCTGTGCACACTTCATATGCACAAGCTCCTTGCAAAGAAACTGTGCAACTAGCCGTACAGCTCGGTGATCCCCCGCAGGCGGGTCCGCAGCAGCCCGGCGGCGCGGGCGGAGTCCAGCACCACCTCACCCGGGCGGTGCAGCCCGGCGGCGGCGATCGTGGTCGTCCGCAGCCCGCCCGCGTCCACGCCGTCGTGCCGGGCCACCAGCAGCCCCAGCTCGGCCCGGCTCACCGCGTCCGGCCCGGCCACGTTGAGCAGCCCGGCGTAGTCGCCCGGCACCAGCTCCAGCACCGCGGCGGCGAGGTCGGCCACGTGCACCGGGCAGCGCAGCTCGTCGGTGAACAACGCGGCCCGCCCGGCCAGCGCGTCCCGGCAGAGCTGGATCTGCTTGCTGCCCTCCCCCACGATCAGCGACGTGCGCACCAGCGCCGCGCCCGGATCGACCGCCCGCACGGCAGTCTCCGCCGCCGCCTTCGCCGCCCCGTACGGGTGCAGCGGCGTGGGCACGTCCTCGTCCGCGTACGCCTTCGGCCGCCCGGCGTGCAGCGCGTCGCTGGACAGGTGCACCAGCCGGGCGCCCACCTCGGCGGCGGCCACCGCGATGTGGGCCGCCCCGTCCGCCGTGACCGCCCAGTCGTCGTACCGGTAGGGGGTGGCGACGACCGCGTCGGGGCGTACCCGGGTCAGCAGCTCACGCACGGCGGCGCGGTCGGTCACGTCGAGCCGGTGCGGCGCGACGCCGGGAACCGTGACGGCGGCGCGGTGGTACGTGCCGGCGACCCGGTGCCCGGCTGCGACCGCCTGCCGGCACACCTCGGCGCCGAGGAAGCCGCTGGCTCCCACCACGAGCAGGTGCATCTGTCCCCCTGAGATCGAAAAGGCCCGCGTCATCATGACGCGGGCCTTTCGACAGGGCTGGATCAGGTGGGGTCGGCCACCGGGGCGGCCGGGCCGGCGGTGCCGGCGTGCGGACCGGCCGGGGCCTTCGGCTTGGCGTCGATGCCGGCCTCGGCGCGCTGCTGCCCGGTGATCGGGGTGGGCGCGCCGGTCAGCGGGTCGAAGCCGCCCCGGGTCTTGGGGAACGCGATCACCTCGCGGATCGAGTCCGCGCCGGCCAGCAGCATGCAGACCCGGTCCCAGCCGAACGCGATGCCGCCGTGCGGCGGGGCGCCGTACTTGAACGCCTCCAGCAGGAAGCCGAACTTGTCCTGCGCCTCGTCGGCGGTGATGCCGAGCAGGTCGAACACCCGCTGCTGCACGTCGCCGCGGTGGATACGGATCGAGCCGCCGCCGATCTCGTTGCCGTTGCAGACGATGTCGTACGCGTACGCCAGCGCCCGGTCCGGCGCGGACTCGAACCGGTCCACCCACTCGGCGTTCGGCGAGGTGAACGGGTGGTGCACGGCGGTCCAGCCGCCGTCGTCAGTGCGTTCGAACATGGGCGCGTCGACCACCCAGCAGAACGCCCAGGCGCTCTCGTCGACCAGGTTCGACCGCTTGGCGATCTCGATCCGGGCCGCGCCGAGCAGCTCCTGCGCCTCGCGGGTGTTCGTGCTGGCGGCGAAGAAGATCGCGTCGCCGGGCTTCGCGCCGACCGCGTCGGCCAGGCCGGACAGGTGCGCCTCGGACAGGTTCTTCGCCACCGGGCCGCGCGGCTCGCCGGTCTCGGCATCCAGCACCACGTACGCCAGGCCGCGCGCGCCACGCGCCTTGGCCCAGTCCTGCCAGCCGTCCAGCTCCTTGCGGGTCTGCGCCGCGCCACCGGGCATGACCACGGCGCCGACGTAGCCGCCCGCGTCGATCGCGCCGGCGAACACCCGGAACTCGGTGCCGCGCAGGTACTCGGTCAGCTCGGTCAGCTCCACGCCGTAGCGCAGGTCCGGCTTGTCCGAGCCGTACCGGGACATCGCGTCGTGCCAGGTGATGCGCGGAATCGGCCGGGTGATCTCGTAGCCGGCGAGGTCCTTCCACAGCGCCGAGACGATCGCCTCGCCGAGGTCGATCACGTCGTCCTCGGTGACGAACGACATCTCGATGTCGAGCTGGGTGAACTCCGGCTGCCGGTCGGCGCGGAAGTCCTCGTCGCGGTAGCAGCGGGCGATCTGGTAGTACCGCTCCATGCCGCCGACCATCAGCAGCTGCTTGAACAGCTGCGGCGACTGCGGCAGCGCGTACCAGCTGCCCGGCTGCAGGCGCACCGGCACCAGGAAGTCGCGGGCGCCCTCCGGGGTGGAGCGGGTCAGCGTCGGCGTCTCGATCTCCAGGAAGTCCCGCTCGTGCAGCACGCCGCGGGCGATCTGGTTGGCCCGCGAGCGCAGCCGCATGGCCTTGGCCGGGCCGCCCCGGCGCAGGTCCAGGTAGCGGTACTTGAGCCGGATGTCGTCACCGGCCTCGATCTGGTCGTCCACCGGCAGCGGCAGCGGCGCGGCCTCGGAGAGCACCTCCAGCGCGGACGCGGTCACCTCGATCTCGCCGGTCGGCAGGTCCGGGTTCTCGTTGCCCTCGGGGCGGCGGGTCACCTCGCCGGTGACCTTGACGCAGAACTCGTTGCGCAACGCGTGCGCGTCCTCCTCGCGGAAGACCACCTGCACGACGCCGGAGACGTCGCGCAGGTCGACGAAGATGACACCGCCGTGGTCGCGCCGGCGGGCCACCCACCCGGCGAGCGTCACCGTCGAGCCGGCGTCCGCGGCGCGCAGGCTTCCGGCATTGTGGGTACGGATCACGGCTGGCGTCTCCTCAATCTGGTCCACGACTGCTTCCCGCATTCTGTCAGGGCGGGCGGGCCCGCTCCCGGGCACCCGTCGAGCCCGGCCCGTCCCGGGGACGCGGCGAAAGCGGGTCGAGGGCCCGGTCCGGCGGTTTACCGTGGCCGGGTGCGTGCCGTACCGAGCTGGGCCGTGGCCACCGCGGCTGCCGCGCTGCTGGTGGCGGGCTGTCGAGCCGTTTCCTGCTCGCGCTCGGCGGGCTGGCCACCGTCGCGCTCATCGCGTTCCCCCGCCCGCAGGTGGGTGGCTCCCCGGCGCACGGCGTGACCGCCACAGTGGCGGTGCTCGCGTTGTCGCTCTGGCCGGCCGGGTCGGCGCTGCGCCTGCCCCGGAGAGTGCCGCGTGCGGTGGCCGCCTCCCCGGCGGGCCGGCCGCCGTGGGCGTTCCGCCGGCCGGTGGCGCTGGCCGCGACAGCGGTGCTGCTGGCGTTGTTCGGCTGGTCGGTGGTGGAGGTGACGGGCGGCTCCCGGACCGGGCTGGCCGAGCGGGTGGCAGCGCTCGCGGTGACGCTCTGGCCGCTGGCGGCGGTGCTGTCCGCGCGGCGGGCCCACCGGCACTGGACGGCCCGGCCGCCGCGCCCGGACGGGCCGCCGGTCAGCCCGGGCCGCCGGGAGGCGGGCGCCTGACCGGGTACGCGGAACGGGCCGCCGGTCACCCGGCGGCCCGTTCACTGCGTTGTGCGGATCAGAAGACGCTCACGCCGTAGCGGCTGAGGGCCTCGGTGACCGGCTGGAAGTAGGTGGTGCCACCGGTGCGGCAGTTGCCGCTACCACCGGAGGTGAGGCCCAGCGCGGTGGTGCCGGCGAACAGCGAGCCGCCGCTGTCGCCCGGCTCGGCGCAGACGTTGGTGCGGATGAGGCCGGAGACGCTGCCCTCGGCGTAGTTCACGGTCGCGTTCAGCGCGCTGACGCTGCCGCTGCGCAGGCCGGTGGTGCTGCCGGAACGGCGGACGGACTGGCCGACGTACGCGTTGCCGGCCGAGGTGATGTCCTGGAAGCTGCCGTTGTACAGCGACACGTTGCCGGCCGCGTTGGCCGAGTTGTTGTGCCGGACGATGCCGTAGTCGTTGCCCGGGAAGCTGGTGCCGGTCCGGGTGCCGAGCAGGCTGGTCTGCCCGGAGTTGCTGTACCAGCTCGACGAGATGTTGGTGCAGTGGCCCGCGGTGAGGAAGTAGTAGGTCGAGCCGCTGCGGACGTTGAACCCGAGCGAGCAGCGGCCACCGCCGCCGGCGTAGATCGCCTGACCGCCGGAGATCCGGGTGCTCAGCACGCCGGCCTCGGCCTCGATGCGGATCGCGCCGTTGTGACGGGCGGCGGCGGCCTTGACCCGCTCCAGCTTCGCGCCGGTGACGGTGCTGTCGACGGAGACGACGACCTGGTTCGTGGCCGGGTCGGTCCACCAGGCGGTGCCCGGGATCTTGGCGGAGCGCTCCAGCTCGCCGGTGGCGGCGTTGAGCTTGTCCGCGCCGCGCGCCACGATCTTCGGGATGGCGCCGGCGGCGCGAACCTGGCGGGCGGTGGCGGTGTCGGTCACCGTGACGATCATGGCGCCGCTGGCGTCGGCGTACGTGCCGGCCGCGCGGGCGCCGAGCTTCTCGACGAGGGTGGCGGCGGCGTCCGGCGAGAGGGCCGCGGGGGCGGCCTGCGCGGGGGCGCTGAGCAGCGAGCCGGTTACCAGGGTGCCGGCGACGGCGACTGCGGCGGCGCGGCGGAGCGTGGACCTCGTGGGTCGCATGTAACAACCTCCGAATGGGGGTGAACGGGCGCTGTCATGGGGGCGCGCCCGAGGGCAACCCGGGCGACCTGGGGAAACCGCCCGAGTGCCCAAAGTATTCACACATTTAAGATCGTAAGCAAGACATGGCTTTGCCCTAATTCGCACCCGCGCTCGATGTAACGCCTGAGCAACAACATCGACTCAAGGTGTCAGAGCCTGTGATCGACCCGCGTCGACGTGCCGAGCGGTCAGACGCGACGGCGGGCGCCGGGGCCGGGACGGGGCAGCACGTCGCGCGCCTCGGTGATCTCGTGCCCTTCGGCGCAGCGCAGCTCGACCCGGACCTCGGCGCCGCAGTCGCGGTGCGCCACGCTCAGCGGGGAGCCCTCCGGATCGGCCAGGTAGCGGTCGCCCCAGCCGAGCACGGCGACGAGCACCGGCCACAGGTCAAGGCCCATCTCGGTGAGCCGGTACTCGTGGCGCGGCCGACTGCCCGGCTCCCGGTACGGCTCGCGGCGCAGCACGCCGCGCTCGACGAGCATGGCGAGCCGGTTGGCCAGCACCTGGCGCGGGATGCCGGTGCGCACCCGCATGTCGTCGAACCGGCGTACGCCGTTGAAGACCTCGCGCAGCACGACGAGGGTCCACCGCTCGCCGAGGATCTCCATGGCGCGCGCGATGGTGCAGTTCTCCACCGACCAGTCCAGTGCCGCGGGTCTCATCCGACCAGGCTAGGTCTGATTGACAGACTCAGCAACGCGCTGCGAGGCTGAGTCCATGACGCAGACGCAGGAACGCTCCCGCACGTTCACCTGGTCCGACCCGGCCGCTGGGGCCGCGCACCTGGGCCGGCGCAGCGGCCTGGAGCTGATGCAGGCGATGATCGCCGGCGAGCTGGCCGCGCCGCCGATCATGCACCTCATCGACATGTCCCGCATGGAGGCCGAGGACGGGCGCGTCGCGGTCGAACTGCTGCCGCAGGAGTTCCACTACAACCCGCTCGGCACCGTGCACGGCGGCGTCCTCTCCACGCTGCTGGACACCGCCGCGGCGTGCGCCGTGCACACCACGCTGCCGGCCGGCGTCGGCTACACGTCGCTGGACCTCAACGTGAAGTTCCTGCGCCCGGTCACCGTCGACACCGGCACGCTGCGCTGCGAGGGCACCGTGCTCCAGCGGGGCCGCCGCACCGCCCTGGCCGAGGCCCGCCTGACCGACCCGGCAGGCCGCCTGGTAGCCCACGCCACCTCAACCTGCCTGATCTTCCCCCTCCCCTGATCCGCCCTGCCCCCTTCCTCGCGCGATCTTGCAGTTACGGCCCCCGCAAACGCCGTGAAACGGGCGCCGTGGGGGCCGTAACTGCAAGATCGCGTGGGAGAGGGCGGGGGTCAGGGCTGGGGGGTGGTGGCGGCTACTCGGGCGGCGCGGGCGGCGCGGCGCTCCTCGAAGCGGGACGCCTGGGTCTCCAGGGTGTCAATGTGGGCGGCGATCTGGTCGCGGGCGGCCTCGCCGTCGGCGTTCAGGCCGGTCACGTCGAACAGGTTCCACTGGCGCAGCACCGGCATCACCACGTCATCGCGGTGCTGGCGCAGGTCGTAGATGCCGGCCAGCGCGATCGCCACCGACTTGCGGGCGAAGCCGTCGATGCCCACGCCCGGCATCTGGAAGTTGGCCAGCACGTCGGCGACCGCGCGCATGGCCTGCGACGGCGCCAGCTCGAACGCCGCGCCGAGCAGGTTGCGGTAGAAGACCATGTGCAGGTTCTCGTCCGCGGCGACCCGGGCCAGCAGCGCCTCGCACGTCGGGTCGCCGGTGGCCCGGCCGGTGTTGCGGTGCGAGATGCGGGTGGCCAGCTCCTGGAACGACACGTACGCCAGCGAGTGCAGCATCTCCTGGTCGTGCACGTTCTGGTAGCCCGCCGACATGTGCACCATGCGGGCCCGCTCCAGCGCCACCGGGTCAACCGCCCGGGTCACCGTGAGGTAGTCGCGAATCGCCGTGCCGTGCCGCCCCTCCTCCGCGGTCCACCGGTGCACCCAGGTGCCCCACGCGCCGTCACGCCCGAACAGGGTGGCGATCTCGTGGTGGTACGAGGGCAGGTTGTCCTCGGTGAGCAGGTTGACGATCAGCGCCGTCCGGGCCACCTCGGGCAGCGTCGAGTCCTCCGGCGACCAGGCCTCGCCGCCCAGCGGGCCGTCGAAGGTGCGGCCCTCGCTCCACGGCACGTACTCGTGCGGGAACCACTCCTTGGCCAGCGACAGGTGGCGGTCGAGGTTCTTCTCGACCACCGGCTCGAGTTCGGTGAGCAGAGCGGTCTGGCTGAGCACGGTCACGACGTTCTCCCTACGGTGGCGTAACTTACGCCACCGTAGGTCGAAACGTCTTCAGGCGCCAGTGCCGGCCGGGCCGACCAGCGGCTTCAGGTCCGCCCGGGGCGGCGTCCACTCCCCCGCCGAGGCGGCCACCTGCTCGCCGGAACGGATGTCCTTGACCTCGTCGCCGTCCGCGCCGGGGAACCAGACGTACGGGATGCCGCGCCGCTCGGCGTACCGGATCTGCTTGCCGAACTTGGCCGCCGACGGGGACACCTCGGTCGGCACACCCCGCGAGCGCAGCGCCGCCGCGACCGCGTCGCTGGCCGCCCGGTCCTCCTCGGCGGTGACCGCCACCAGCACGCAGGTCGGCACCGAACGGGACACCGACAGCGCCTCGGCGCCGAACAGCAGGCCGAGCAGCCGGGTCACCCCGATCGAGATGCCCACCCCCGGGAACCGGACGTTGCCGGAGCTGGCCAGGTTGTCGTACCGGCCGCCGGAGCAGATCGAGCCGAACCGCTCGTAGCCGATCATCTGCGTCTCGTAGACCGTACCGGTGTAGTAGTCCAGGCCCCGCGCGATGCGCAGGTCGGCCACGCAGAGGCCGGGCGCGTGCGCGGCGGCGGTCTCCACCACGGCGGCCAGCTCCGCGACGCCCTCGTCCAGCAGCGGATCGCTCACCCCGAGGCCGCGCACCGCGTCGGCGAAGGAGGCGTCCGGCGCGGAGATCTCGGCCAGCGACAGCACGGCCTTGGCCTGCGCCTCGCTCGCCCCGGCGGTGCTCGCCAGCAGCTCCGTCACCTTCGCCGGGCCGATCTTGTCGAGCTTGTCGACGGCGCGCAGCGCCGCCTCCGTGTCGGTCAGCCCGATGCCCCGGTAGAAGCCCTCGCAGATCTTGCGGTTGTTGACCTGGATACGCACCGGCGGGATCGGCAGCGACCGCAGCGCGTCACCGATGACCAGCGGCATCTCCGCCTCGTAGTGCGCCGGCAGTGTGTCCCGGTCGACGATGTCGATGTCGGCCTGGAGGAACTCCCGGTAGCGGCCCTCCTGCGGGCGCTCGCCCCGCCACACCTTCTGGATCTGGTAGCGGCGGAACGGGAACTGCAGCTTGCCGGCGTTCTCCAGCACGTAGCGGGCGAACGGCACGGTCAGGTCGAAGTGCAGGCCGAGCGCGTCGTCACCGGCCGGCCCGTCGGCGTCGGCCTGCAACCGGCGCAGCAGGTACACCTCCTTGGAGGTCTCCCCCTTGCGCAGGAGCTGATCCAGCGGCTCGACCGAGCGGGTCTCCAGCGGCGCGAAGCCGTACAGCTCGAACGTGGCGCGGATCCGGTCAAGCACGAACTGCTCGATCATCCGCTGCGCCGGCGTCCACTCGGGGAAGCCGGAGATGGGCGTGGGCTTGCTCATGGCGTACTCCTCGATCCCGCGCGGCGCGCGGGCGAAACGTCGTGGTCGCGGCGGTCAGAGGCCGCGGGTGGGCGCGGCCGGGCGCGCGCCGCCGGTGCCCGCCACCTCGACGAGGTACGGGTTGGTCGCGCGCTCGCGGCCGATAGTGGTCGCGGGGCCGTGGCCGGGCAGGATGACTGTGTCGTCGGCCAGCGGGAGCACCTTGTCCCGCAGGCTCGACAGCATGCGGGGCATGCTGCCGCCCGGCAGGTCGGTGCGGCCGATCGAGCCGGCGAACAGCACGTCACCGGAGAGGCAGATCTGCTCGGCCTCCCAGGGCGAGCCGGCGCCGGGCAACCGGAACAGCACCGACCCGCCGGTATGGCCGGGGGCGTGGTCGACGGTGATCTCCAACCCGGCCAGCGACAGCGTCGCGCCGTCGGTCAACTCGGCCACGTCGTCCGGCTCGGCGTACGGCAGCCGGCCACCGAACAACTGGGTCAGGTCCATCGACAGCGCCTTGCTCGGGTCGGCCAGCAGCTCCCGGTCGTCCGGGTGGACGTAGGCGGGGATGCCCCGCGCGCCGCAGACCGGGGCGACGGAGAAGGTGTGGTCCAGGTGGCCGTGGGTGAGCAGCACGGCGGCCGGGTGCAGGCGGTGCTCGGCGAGCACGGCGTCGAGCCGGTCGAGCACCCCGATGCCGGGGTCGACCACCACGCACTGCTCCCCTGGAGCGGTCGCCACCACGTAGCAGTTGGTGCCGAAGGCGTCCGCGGGAAAGCCGGCCACGAGCACGTCGCTCCCCTTTCCGTCCGGTCGTCGTCCCGTTCAGCCTAGTCGTAGCGGCCAGCGAGTTCCGTCCGCCACCGCCACCGCCCAGCCGGCCCCGGCTGAGACGGCGGGACCTCGTACACGACATTCACAGTCGCTACCCGTACACTCTGGCGGGCGTGTGGCGTGGCGCACCCCGACCGGAACGGCGGCCGGCGCCCGGCGCCGGCGGCGATTCAGGCAGAGGAAGGGGAGCGCACGTGGCTTCCAGCAGGGACCGGCAGCGCAAACTGGCGCGGGCCAAGCTTGACCGGCAGCTCGCCCGACGGGCGGCGGTCGCGAAGCGCCGCCGGCAGATCCGGGCCGGTGTGGGCGCCGCGGTGGTGCTCGTGCTGATCGTGGCCGGTTCCGCCTGGGCGCTCGGCGCGTTCGACTCGGAGCCGAAGAAGCAGGCCGCCGAGGACGTCTGCCTCTGGACCGCGCAGGACGGCGCCGTCAACACCAACCTCAAGGACGTCGGCGAGCCGCCCACCACGGGCCTGCCCACCTCCGGCACCCGCCCGATGACGATCACCACCAACCAGGGTGGGCCGATCACGGTCGAGCTGAACCAGACCGACGCGCCGTGCGGCGCGGCCAGCCTGAGCTACCTGGCCGGCCGCTCGTTCTTCGACAACACCACGTGCCACGAGATCACCGCCGAGGGCGCGCTGCGCTGCGGCGACCCGACCGGCACCGGCCTCGGCGGCCCGACCTACTCGTTCTTCGACGAGAACGTCCCGAGCGCGCCGGAGCCCAGCCCGTCGGCCTCCCCGGCCCCCGGGCAGCCGGCGACGTACCCGAAGGGCACGGTCGCCATGATCGGCAACCCGCCGGGCAGCAACGGCAGCCAGTTCCTGATCTTCTTCAAGGACGCCAGCCCGGCCAAGCCGGCCTACTCGGTGGTCGGCAAGGTCACCGGCGGGCTCGACGTGGTGGAGAAGATCGGCGCCATGCCGACGGTGGACAATGGCAACGGCGACAAGGTCAAGCCCAAGACGCAGGTCCTTGTGCAGAGCGTCACCGTCGGCGAGCCCGGCGCGGCTCCGGCCGGCAGTCCCGCGCCCTCGCCGAGCGCCAGCGCGGGCTGAGAACAGAGGCGAGCCGGCGGCGTGCCGCCGGTGCGATCCAGACGTGACCCGGCGCGCGCGCCGACCCCATACGCAGCAGGTGAGGAGTGACCGTGACGTCCACCAGAGACCGCCAGCGCGCGGCGGCGCGAGCCAAGCTCGAGCGGGAGATGGCGGAGCGGGCCGGTAAGGCCCGCAAGCGCCGGCAGACCCAGGCGATCGTCGGCGCCGCGGCCGTGCTGGTGCTCGTCGTGGCCGGCACGGTGTGGCTGGCCACCTCGCTCGGCGGCGACGACGACGAGCAGACGGGCGGCGCCACCGCCGCCGACGCCGTGCAGTGCGCGTACACGGAGGTGCCCAAGGAGGGCCGGCCGCCGCAGATCAAGGACGTCGGGCTGCCGCCGACCCAGCAGGCCGGCAAGGGCTCCCAGACGATGACTATCGACACCAACCTGGGCCCGATCACCGCCAAGATCGACCGCGCCGCCGTGCCCTGCACCGCCGGCAGCTTCACCCACCTTGCGGAGAAGGGCTTCTTCGACAACACCAAGTGCCACCGGCTGGTGACCCAGGGCATCCAGGTCCTCCAGTGCGGCGACCCGAGCGCCACCGGCAAGGGCTGGCGGGACACCGACGGCACCGGCGGGCCGAGCTACAACCTGGCCGAGGAGAACCTCCCCACCAACAAGCGCCCGCCGTACCCGGAGGGTGTCATCGCGATGGCCAACTCCGGGCAGCCGGGCAGCACCGGCAGCCAGTTCTTCATCGTGTACGGCGACTCGTCGCTCGACCCGAACTACACGGTGCTGGGCACCATCACCGGTGGCATGGACGTGGTGAAGCAGGTCGCCGCGGCCGGTGACGACGGCGCGTTCGCCAAGCAGGCCGGCGGTGGTCACCCGAAGAAGGAGATCACCATGACCAAGGTGACCATGAGCCCGATCCAGGGCGGCTGAGCCCTCCGGGGTACGACGACGAAGCGCCCGCCGGCTGGATCCCAGCCGGCGGGCGCTTTCGCGTGCGTGGGGCGGCTCAGGCCCCGGAGGTGACCCGGTACGCGTCGAACACGCCGTCGACCTTCCGGACGGCGGCCAGCAGGTGCCCGAGGTGCTTCGGATCGGCCATCTCGAAGCTGAACCGGCTGACCGCCACCCGGTCCCGGGTGGTGGTCACGGTCGCGGAGAGGATGTTCACCCGCTCCTCGGACAGCACCCTCGTCACGTCGGCGAGCAGCTTGTGCCGGTCCAGCGCCTCGACCTGGATGGCGACCAGGAACGTGGAGGCGGAGGTGAGCTTCCAGCTGACCTCCACCACCCGCTCGGGCTGGGCGCGCAGGTCCTCGGCGTTGGCGCAGTCGTCCCGGTGCACGCTGACCCCGCCGGAGCGGGTGACGAAGCCGAACACCGAGTCCGGCGGCACCGGCGTGCAGCAACGGGCCAGCTTGATCCAGACGTCGCTGACGCCGCGGACCACCACGCCCGGGTCGGCGCTGCTCTGCCGGCTGCGCGGCGGCCGGGTGGCGACGGCGGTCTCGGCGATGTCCTCCGCCGCGCCCTCCTCGCCGCCGTAGGACGCCATCAGCTTCTGCACCACCGACTGCGCGGAAACCTGGCTGTCGCCGACCGCCGCGTACAGCGAGGCCACGTCGGCCAGGTGCAGGTCCCGGGCGATCGCCATCAGCGCGTCCGAGGTGAGCATCCGCTGCAACGGCATGCCCTGCTTGCGCATCGCCTTGACGATCGAGTCCTTGCCGGCCTCGATCGCCTCCTCGCGCCGCTCCTTGTTGAAGTACTGGCGGATCTTCGTACGCGCGCGCGGGCTCTTGACGAAGCCGAGCCAGTCCTGCGTCGGGCCGGCCGTGTCGGACTTCGACGTGAAGATCTCGATCACGTCGCCGTTGGAGAGCGTCGACTCCAGCGGCACCAGCTTGCCGTTGACCCGCGCGCCGATGCACTTGTGCCCGACCTCGGTGTGCACCGCGTACGCGAAGTCCACCGGCGTCGACCCGGTCGGCAGCGGGATGACGTCGCCCTTGGGCGTGAAGACGTACACCTCCTGGCTGGACAGGTCGAACCGCAGCGCGTCCAGGAACTCGCTCGGGTCCGCCGCCTCGCGCTGCCAGTCCAGCAGCTGCCGCAGCCAGGTCATCTCGTCGATGTGCGCCGGCGGGCCCACCACCGGGGTGCCCTTGTGCTCCTTGTACTTCCAGTGCGCGGCGATGCCGAACTCGGCGGTGCGGTGCATCGCGTACGTGCGGATCTGCATCTCCACCGGCTTGCCGGTGGGCCCGATGACAGTCGTGTGCAACGACTGGTACATGTTGAACTTGGGCATGGCGATGTAGTCCTTGAACCGGCCCGGCACCGGCTGCCAGTTGGCGTGGATGACCCCCAGCGCCGCGTAGCAGTCGCGCACCGTGTCGACCAGGATCCGCACACCCACCAGGTCGTAGATGTCGTTGAAGTCGCGCCCCCGCACGATCATCTTCTGGTAGATCGAGTAGAGGTGCTTCGGCCGCCCGGTCGTCTCCGCCTTGATCTTGGCGGCCTTCAGGTCGGTGGACACCTTCTGGGTCACCTGGCGCAGCAGCGCCTCGCGCTGCGGCTGGTGCTCCCCGATCAGCCGGTTGATCTCCTCGAACCGCTTCGGGAACAGCGTGCCGAAGGCGAGATCCTCCAGCTCCCACTTGATCGTGTTCATACCGAGGCGGTGCGCCAGCGGCGCCAGGATCTCCAGCGTCTCCTTGGCCTTCTGCTCCTGCTTCGGGCGCGGCAGGAAGGTCAGGGTCCGCATGTTGTGCAGCCGGTCGGCCAGCTTGATCACCAGGACCCGGGGGTCCTTCGCCATCGCGACGACCATCTTGCGGATGGTCTCCGCCTTGGCCGCGTCGCCGAGCTTGACCTTGTCGAGCTTGGTGACGCCGTCCACGAGCAGCGCGACCTCGCCGCCGAAGTCGGCGCGCATCTGGTCGAGCGTGTACTCGGTGTCCTCGATGGTGTCGTGCAGCAGCGCCGCGACCAGCGTGGTGGTGTCCATGCCCAGGTTCGCCAGGATGGTCGCCACCGCGAGCGGGTGCGTGATGTAGGGGTCACCGGACTTGCGGTACTGCCCCGAGTGCCACCGCGCGGCCGTGTCGAAGGCGCGCTGCAGCAGCCGGGCGTCGGCCTTGGGGTGGTTCTCCCGGTGGGTGGCGATCAGCGGTTCCAGCACCTCGCTGACCTGCGAGGTCTGCCAGGGCGCGTTGAACCGGGCCAGCCGGGCGCGTACCCGCCGGCCGGTGGGCGCGTTGGAGAGCGCGAACCCGCCGCTGGTCGACGGGTCACCGGAACTCTCGGTCGGGAACGGCACCACGACCGCCCCGCCGTCGGCAGTCGCGTCGGGCGCGCCGCCGGTGGCGCCGGTCGCCCGGGCCTGCGGGTTGCCGCTGCGCTCGGTCACCGAGCCGTCCGCGTCGCCTGTCGGGTGCACCGTGCCCTCCACCGGAGGGACGACATCGTGGGACACCGGCCTCCTCACCGCTCGCCGGGATGCGCCGGCCGTTCGGCCGACGTCTCGTTCAACCGGCCCGGGGGCCGGTGTTGTTCCGCGGCTCCGGGGCCGGGCCCCGGCGCCTGCGCCGCCCCGGACACCTCGGCCGGGTCGGGCAAAGCGCAATGCTACCCGTACGCAGGGTACGCCACCGCTCCCCCGGACGGTCGGCGCCGACCGGCCCGACGGCCGGTCGGGATCAAACGGTCAACAGGGCGTGCACCGGGCGCGGCGCGAGTCGCTTGCGGCCTTCGAGGAAGCCCAGCTCGAGCAGCACGGTGAACCCGGCCACCGTCCCGCCGGCGCGTTCCACCAGGTCGAGCGTGGCCTCGGCGGTCCCGCCGGTGGCGAGCACGTCGTCGAGCACCAGGACCCGGTGGCCCGCGGTGAAGGCGTCCTGGTGCACCTCGAGCGTCGCCTCGCCGTACTCCAGCGCGTAGGAGGCGGAGTGCGTGGCCCGGGGCAGCTTGCCGGCCTTGCGCACCGGCACCACGCCGACCCCGGTGGCGTACGCGACGGCCGCGGCGAGCACGAACCCGCGCGCCTCGATGCCGGCGACGGTGTCGAACGAGTCGCGCCCGTGGTACGCGATGATGCCGTCGATCACCGCACGGAACGCCGCGCCGTCGGCGAACAGCGGCATCAGGTCCTTGAACATGACACCCGGCTTGGGGAAGTCCGGCACGTCCAGCAACCGGCTGGCGACGAGCTGGGCGACCTCCGGGCCGCTGTCTCCGCGTACGCCCGTGGTGTGGGTCTCCGTCACAGTGCGTCCCATGTCCTCTCGAAACGACGACGGCGTCCGTCATGCCGTGACATCAGCATGACGGACGCCGTCGTCGCGATTGCGTCCGGCCCTACGGTCAGCGGCGCTTGCCGCCGGGCCGGTTGCCGCCACCCCCGGCGGGTCGGCCGCCGCGGGCACCGCTGGGACGCTTGCCGGCCGGGCGGGCGCCGACCTTGGGGGCGGCGCCGGCGAGCGCGGCGGCCTCCGGGTCGATCGGCGCGTCGGCGTCGGCGGCCGGGGCGGCGCGCGTGGCGCCCTTCGGGGTGATCTCGCCCCGGGCCAGGGCGGCCCGGCGGGACAGCACCCGCTTGTTGTGCGCGCTGATCCGCGGGTCCATGTTCTTCAGCAGCACCAGCAGCGGGGTGGCCAGCACGATCGAGGTCAGGAACGCCACCGCCATACCGACGAACAGCACCAGGCCGAGGTCCTTCAGCGTGCCCGCGCCGAGCAGGCCGGCGCCGATGAAGAGCAGGCCGCCGACCGGCAGCAGCGCCACCACCGAGGTGTTCAGCGACCGCATGAGGCTCTGGTTGAGCGCCAGGTTGGACGCCTCGCCGTAGGTGACGTTGTTGTTCGCGGTGATGCCGCGTGTGTTCTCCTGCACCTTGTCGAAGACCACCACCACGTCGTAGAGCGCGAAGCCCAGGATCGTGAGGAAGCCGATGATCGTCGACGGGGTGACCTCGAAGTTCACCAGCGAGTAGATGCCGGCGGTGAGGATCAGGTTGGTCAGCAGCGAGATGATCGCCGCGACCGCCATCCGCCACTCGAAGCGCAGCACCAGGTAGATCGACACCACCGCGATGAAGATCAGCAGACCGAGGAAGGCGCGGGAGGTGACCTGGCTGCCCCACGCCTCGGAGACCTGGCTGCCGCTGATCTGGTCGGCCTGGATGCCGAACTCCTCCGCCATCGCGGCCTTGGCCGCGTTGGCCTGCTCGGCGCTGAGCTGCCCGGTGCGCATCTCGTAGAACTCGCCGCTGGTGCTGCCGACCTTCTGCGCGCTCACCACCTCGACGCCGGGCGCCTCGTCGGCCAGCACCTCGTCGACTGTCTGCTCGGCCCGGTCCAGCGTGCCGACGCTGGCCGGCACCTGGAACGTGTTGCCGCCGGCGAACTCGATGCCGAGCTTGAAGCCGCTGATCGCGAAGCTGAGCACCGCGATCAGGACCAGGACGCCCGCCACGCCGAACCACAGGTTCCGGCGGCCGACGATGTTGAGATCCGCCTCGCCCCGGTAGAGCCGGGCGGCCAGACCGTTCTTAGCCATCTCAGGCCTCCTTGACACGCGGGTTGCGGGCGGTGCCCGACTCGGCCGACCGGGCCGGCAGCGCCCGGCCCAGACCGCTGACCCGCGGCGACAGGAACGCCCGGGTACGGGCGAACATCGTCATGATCGGGTGGCGGAAGAGGAACACGACGACCAGGTCGAGCACTGTCGCCAGGCCGAGCGCGAAGGCGAAGCCCTTCACCGCGCCGACCGACACGATGTAGAGCACCACTGCCGACATCAGCGTGATCGCGTTCGCCGAGATGATCGTCCGGCGGGCCCGAATCCAGGCGCGCGGCACCGCGCTGCGTGGACTGCGGCCCTCCCGGATCTCGTCCTTCAATCGTTCGAAGTAGATGACGAACGAGTCCGCCGCCACACCGAGCGAGACGATCATGCCGGCGATGCCGGCGAGCGTGAGCGTGAAGCCGATCGAGCGGCCGAGCACCACGAGCGCGCCGAAGACGAGCAGCGCGGAGAGCACCAGGCTCAGGAAGATGACCGAGCCGAGCAGCCGGTAGTAGAAGAACGAGTAGATGATGACCAGCAGCATGCCGATGCCGGCCGCCAGCAGACCCGCCTTGAGGTGGCTGTCGCCGAGCGTCGCGGTGACGTTCTGCTGCTCCTGCGGCTCGAACGTCACCGGCAGCGCGCCGTAGCGGAGCTGGCTGGCGAGCGCGTTCGCGGTCTTGTTGTCGAAGCTGCCGGTGATCTGCGAGTCACCGGTCAGCACGCCCTGGATCTCCGGGGACGAGACGATCGCGTTGTCCAGCACCACGGCGACCCGGCACTTGCCGTCCTGGCCGAGCGCGGTCTGGTCGCAGGCCTGGCCCTCGTTGTTGAACGCCTCGCGGGTCAGCGCGGTCCACTTCTCCTGGCCCTTGCCGGTGAAGTTGAGGCTGACCACCCAGGAGCTGGTCTGGTCGAGCTGGGCGGAGGCGTTCTTGACGTCGGTGCCCAGCACCTTCGCCACGTCGAGCAGGTACTTCGCGCCGGACTCGCAGGCGACCGCCTTCTGCTTCTCGTCCTTGATCGAGGCGGCCGGGCGCTTGTCGAGCTGTGCGCAGGTGATGGTCGGGACGTTGAACTGCATCTCGACCGGCAGGACCGCGATCTCCTGCGGGGTGAGCGTGCCGAACGGCTTGAGCTTGTCGGCGAGCGTCGGGTCCGTGGTGAGGTCGGCCGGGGCCTGCAGGCCCGAGGCCGCGGCCCAGGCGGCCGCGCCGACCTTCTGCTCGACGGCCTTGCGCTGCTGCTCGATGCTCTGCGGCACCGGCTCGGCGCTGGCGCTCGGGGAAGCGGCGCTCGGCGTGGCCGACGGGGTGGCCGGGGCGCTGGCGCTCGGGGTCGGAGCCATGCCGCCCTGCCCGCCGGCGCTCGGCGACCCGCTGACCTTGGGGCTCGTGGTCGCCTGCGGCGACGCGCTGCCCGACGGCGCCGGGCTGGCGGTCCCGGACGGAGCGGCGCTCGGGGTCGGCGCGGGCGCGGCGGCGGCGCCGCTGCCGTCGGTGGCCTTGAGGACCTTGCGGAAGCGCAGCTCGGCGGCGCTGCCGACGTCGGTCAGGTCCCGGTTCTGGCCGGGCAGGGAGATGACGATGTTGCGGTTGCCCTCGGTGACCACCTCGGCCTCGGCCACGCCGTACGCGTTGACCCGGCTCTCGATGATCTGGCGCGCCTCCTCGAGGTTGCCGGCGGTCGGCGGCTTGCCGTCCACGGTGTTTGTGGCCTCGAGCGTCAGCCGGGTGCCGCCGACGAGGTCCAGGCCGAGCCGGGGCTCCAGCCGGTCCTTCCAGCCACCGCTGGCGCCGCCCGAGAAGAACACCAAAAGATAGAGGACGACGAAGATGAGCCCGAGCACGGCGAGCTGCCGCCCGGGCCGCATCTGTCCCTGAGGTGGTGCCACGGCTGTCCTGTCTCCCTGTACGGTCGCGCCGCTTTCGCGGCGGCGACAACTGTCGGGCCGGGGGTGTCCGCCCGACTGCTCCGGCGGGTCGGCACCGGCTGACGGCACGCCGACCGGGGCGCGGCACGGGGGCGCCGCACGGCCTGGCCGGGTGCCGGCGCCGGGCGCCGACCCCAACTATCCACTTGTACCGATGATTCCGCTGCCCCGTCCGGGGCGGCAGTCACTCCTTGACCGGCTCGGCTTCCTCGGTGATCGTCTCGGCGGCCGGCGCCTCGGCGCGCTTGATCACGCGGGCGACGGCCGGGCGGGCGTACCGGGTCTGCACGCCCGGGGCGACCTCCAGCAGGACGGTCTCGTCCTCGACCGCGGTGACAGTGCCGTGCAGGCCGCCGATGGTGACCACCTCGTCGCCCGGGGCCAGGGCGGACTGCATCTGCTCGGCCTCGCGGCGGCGCTTCTGCTGCGGCCGGATCATCATGAAGTACATGACGACGAAGAGCAGAGCGATCATCAGGATCGGCGTCAGACCGCCGGCTCCCCCGCCACTCGCTGCTGCGTAAAGCACGGTGTAGACCTTCCGGTTGGCCTCCGTCCCGGCGCCGGAGGGCGCCGCAGCGGAAGCAGATTCTCACGTCCTGTACAAACCGCGGCGAAGTCTAGTCCCTGCTCCTGAGAAGACCGAATGCGGCACAGATCACGAACGGATCACGGCTGGTCGGTCTGCACCGAGAAGAGATCGGGCCCCGGAGAGGTATCCGCACCAAATGTACCATTCGGCGGGTTGCGACCCAGATGGTGCCAGGCGGCCTCCGTCGCCACCCGCCCGCGCGGCGTACGCGCCAGCAGGCCGGCCCGCACCAGGAACGGCTCGCAGACCTCCTCGACCGTGTCCGGCTGCTCCCCCACCGCGACCGCCAGCGTGGACAGGCCCACCGGGCCGCCCCGGAACGAATCGACGAGCGCGGTGAGCACCGCCCGGTCGAGCCGGTCCAGGCCGAGCGCGTCCACGTCGTAGACGGTCAGCGCCGCCCGCGCGGTCTCCAGCGTGACCACGCCCTCGGCGCGCACCTCGGCGTAGTCGCGCACCCGGCGCAGCAGCCGGTTGGCGATGCGCGGGGTGCCCCGGGACCGGCCGGCGATCTCCGCCGCGCCGTCGGCCGTGATCGGCACACCGAGGATCCGGGCCGAGCGGTGCAGCAGCGTCTCCAGGTCGGCCGGCGCGTAGAAGTCGAGATGCGCGACGAAGCCGAAGCGGTCGCGCATCGGCCCGGTCAGCAGGCCGGAGCGGGTGGTGGCGCCGACGAGCGTGAACGGTTCCACGTCGAGCGGGATGGCTGTCGCGCCCGGCCCCTTGCCCACCACCACGTCGACGCGGAAGTCCTCCATGGCGCTGTAGAGCAGTTCCTCGGCCGGCTTGGCGATCCGGTGGATCTCGTCGATGAACAGCACGTCGCCCTCGGCGAGGCTGGTCAGGATCGCGGCCAGGTCGCCGGAGCGCTCGATGGCCGGGCCACTGGTCACCCGGATCCCCGCTCCCAGCTCGGCGGCGACGATGTTGGCCAGTGTCGTCTTGCCGAGGCCGGGCGGCCCGGACAGCAGGATGTGGTCGGGCGGCGAGCCACGCCGCATCGCGCCCTGCAACAGCAGGTCGAGCTGGTCGCGGACGCGGTGCTGGGCGATGAACTCGTCGAGCCGCTTCGGCCGGACGCTCGCCTCCGCGTCCCGCTCGGCGTCGCTGACGTACGCCGAGACCAGGTTCTCGCCGGTCATCCGCGCGGGCCCGTCATCGGGTCCGGCCCAGGAGGCGGATCGCCTGCTTGAGCAGGACCGGCACCGGCGGCGCCTCACCGTCGACGGTCTCCGCCACCGCGGCCACCGCCTGCTCGGCCTGGGCGGCCGTCCAGCCCAGCCCGACCAGCGCCTGACGTACCTGATCCGGCCAGGCGCCGCCGGTCACCCCGGCCGCGCCGTCGGCGCCCACCGGCACCGGGCCGATCCGGTCGCGCAGCTCCAGCACCAGCCGCTCGGCGCCCTTCTTGCCGATACCCGGCACCCGCGTCAGCGCCGCGGTGTCGGCGTTGGCGACGGCCTTGCGGACCGCGTCCGGCGTGTGCACGGCGAGCACCGCCTGGGCCAGCCGGGGACCGACCCCGCTGGCGGTCTGGAGCAGCTCGAACAGCTGCTTGGCGTCGTCGTCGGCGAAGCCGTAGAGCGTGAGCGAGTCCTCCCGGACCACCAGGCTGGTGGCCAGCCGGGCCGGCTGGCCCACGCGCAGCTCGGCGAGGGTGCCGGGGGCGCACTGCACGGCCAGGCCGATGCCGCCCACCTCCACCACCGCGTGATCCGGGCCGGTGGCGGTCACCGTGCCGCGTACGCTCGCGATCATCGCGTCCCTCCTCGTCGGGCCCGTTGCGCGGCCGCGGCCAGCTTGGACCGGGTGCCGCCGCGCCACACGTGACAGATGGCCAGCGCCAGGGCGTCGGCGGCGTCGGCCGGCTTCGGCGGCTCGGGCAGCCGCAGCAGCCGGGTGACCATCGCGGTCATCTGCGCCTTGTCGGCCTGGCCGGAGCCGGTCACCGCCGCCTTCACCTCGCTCGGCGTGTACGTCGTCACCGGCAGCCCGGCCCGGGCCCCGGCGAGCACCGCGACGCCGCTGGCCTGCGCGGTGCCCATCACGGTGCGGACGTTGTGCTGGCTGAACACGCGCTCCACGGCGACCGCGTCGGGACGGTGCTCGGCGACCAGGTCGGTGAGCGAGCGGTCCAGGTGCAGCAGGCGCAGCGGCAGGTCGTCGGCCGGGTCGGTGTAGACCACGTAGTAGGCCACGAGCGTGCAGGGGCGGCCCGGCACACCCTCGACCACGCCGACCCCGCACCGGGTCAGCCCCGGGTCGACGCCCAGCACCCGCACGCCGCCTCCTCCCCGAGCCGCCAGCAGTACGTGTGTTCGACACACCCTACTGGTGCCCGCCGACGCCGGGTCGGCCGGACACGCCGGGCTCGGGCGGTGACGCGGCGCACCACACACGCAGGCGGTGGAGTATGTGCCGCCGCCCCATGTGCCCGGCGGCACCCGGCTCGTACGTTCATGCGCCATGACGGCAGAACCCGTGGTGGTCCCCCACGTCGTACACGTCGACCTGACCGGCCGCACCGCGCTGGTCACCGGCGGCGGCAGCGGCATCGGACGCGCCTGCGCCCTGCGCCTGGCGGCGGCCGGCGCGACAGTGGTGGTGCTGGACCGCGACACGGCTGCGGCCGAGGCGGTGGCCGCCGAGGCCGGTGGCCGGGCGGTGGGGATCGACCTGGCCGACCCGGCGGCGGTGGACCGGCTCGACGTCGACGCCGACATCGTGGTCAACAACGCCGGCCTCCAGCACGTCTCGCCGGTGCAGGACTTCCCGGTCGAGCGCTTCGAGTACATCCAGCGGGTGATGGTCGAGGCGCCGTTCCTGCTCGTGCGCCGGGCGCTGCCCCGGATGTACGCGAACGGCTGGGGCCGGATCGTCAACATCTCCTCGGTGCACGGGCTGCGCGCCTCGCCGTTCAAGGCCGCGTACGTCTCGGCCAAGCACGCGCTGGAGGGCCTGTCCAAGGTGGTCGCGCTGGAGGGCGCCGCGCACGGCGTCACTGCCAACTGCATCAACCCCGCGTACGTGCGCACCGCGCTGGTGGAGAGCCAGATCGCCGACCAGGCGGCCACGCACGGCATCGGCGAGGACGAGGTGATCGAGAAGATCATGCTGGCCCGGGCGGCGATCAAGCGGCTGATCGAGCCGGAGGAGGTGGCCGAGCTGCTGGCGTACCTGTGCTCCCCGCCCGCCGCGTTCCTCACCGGCGCCTCGATCGCCCTCGACGGGGGCTGGACGGCGAACTAGTGGCGCCCCGCACAATGTCGGTCATGTCGTCGCCGGTCGAGTTCCTGGAGTTGCTGGCGCGCGAGGCAGCCGCGGTCGAGTTCGAGGGCCCGCTCGTCGCCGCGCGCGCCGCCGGGCTGCCCGCCGAGCGGCTGGCCGAGCTGGAGCAGGCGAAGGTGGTGGCGCTGCGGGTGCGGGCGCTGCTGGCCCGCCGGCGCCGCCGGGAGACCGAGCTGTCCGGCCTGTACGACACCGCGAGCGACCTGGCCGGGCTGCGCGACCTGGACGACGTGCTGCGCGCGATCGTGCACCGGGCGCGGATCCTGCTCGGCACCGACGTGGCGTACATGACGCTCAACGACGAGGAGCGCGGCGACACGTACATGCGGGTGACCGACGGCTCGATCTCGGCCCGGTTCCAGCGGCTGCGGCTGGAGCTCGGTGACGGCCTGGGTGGCCTGGTGGCGCAGACGGGCACGCCGTACGTCACCTCGAACTACCAGGAGGACGAGCGGTTCCGGCACACCGGGGAGATCGACGGCGGGGTGGGCGAGGAGGGCCTGGTGGCCATCCTGGGCGTGCCGCTGCGGCTGGGCTCCAGCGTGATCGGCGTGCTGTACGCGGCGAACCGCTCGGCCCGGCCGTTCGCCCGGGAGGAGGTGTCGCTGCTGGTGTCGCTCGCGGCGCACGCGGCGGTGGCGATCGACACCGCGCGGCTGCTCGCCGAGACGCGGGCGGCGCTGGCGGAGCTGTCGGCGGCGAACAGCACGATCCGGGCGCACAGCAGCTCGGTGGAGCGCGCCGCCGCCGCGCACGACCGGATGACCGCGCTGGTGGTGCGCGGCGGCGGGATGGAGGACGTGGCGGCGGCGGTCACCGAGGTGCTCGGCGGGGCGCTGCTGGCGCTGGACGCCGAGGGCCGGCGGCTGGCCCGGGTCGGCGAGATCGAGGAGCCGGACCGGGCGGACATCGTGGAGGCGGTGGCCGCGTCGCGTACCGAGGGACGCAGCGTGCGCCGGGGTCCGCTCTGGTACGCCGCGGTGGTGGCCGGCGCGGAGAACCTGGGCGCGCTGGTGCTGCGCCCGGACGACGAGCTGGTCGACGCCGACCAGCGCATCCTGGAGCGCGCCGCGCTGGTGACCGCTTTGCTGCTGTTGTTCCGCCGCACGGTGGCCGAGGCGGAGGGGCGGGTCCGCGGCGAGCTGCTGGACGACCTGATCGCCCGGCCGCTGCGCGACGCCGACGCGCTGCGGGCGCGGGCCCGCCGCATCGGGGTGGACCTGGACGCGCCGCACGTGCTGGTGGCGGTCGGCGACGACGCGTTCGCCGAGACCGGCTCGGCCCGGCAGCGCGTGCTGTCCTGGGCCACCACGTACGCCTCGACCCGCGGCGGCCTGGCGGCGGCGCGCGACGGGCGGGTGGTGCTGATGCTGCCCGGCCAGGACGCGGGCGGCGCGGCCCGGGCGGTGGCCCGGGACCTGTCGCGGCTGACCGGCCGGCCGGTGACCGCCGGGGCGAGCGGCCCGTCGACCGGGCCGGCGTCGCTGGCCGTCACATTCGCCGAGGCGGAGCGCTGCCTGTCCGCGCTCGGCGCGCTGGGCCGGGCCGGGCAGGGGGCGAGCACCGCCGAGCTGGGCTTCGTCGGGCTGCTGCTGGGCGCGGTCGGCGACGCCGGGGACCGGGACGTGTCCCGGTTCCTCACCGCGACAGTGGGTCCGGTGGTGGACTACGACGCGCGGCGGGGCACCGCGCTGGTGAAGACGCTGGAGGCGTACTTCGGGGTGGGCGGCAGCCTGGCCCGGGCCGCCGAGCAGCTGCACGTGCACGTGAACACTGTCACCCAGCGGCTGGAACGGGTCGGGCAACTGCTCGGCGCGGACTGGCAGCGGCCGGAGCGGGCGCTGGAGGTGCAGCTCGCGTTGCGCCTGCACCGCCTGCGCACGCCCGCCCGCTGAGCGGGCCGGGCACGGCGACCCGGGGTCAGCGGACGCGCAGGCCGTCCAGGACGGTGTCCACGATCCGCTCGGGCAGCATCCGCTCGTCCCCGGCGTGCCACTGCAGCATCCGCTGGGTGAGCATCGGCGCGGTGAGCAGCGCCATGGTCACCTCGACGTCGATGTCGGCGCGGAGTTCGCCGCGGTCGATCGCGCGGCGAAGCACCTCGCGCAACGCCTCTCGGCGGGGCTCGACGATCGCCTCGTACGCCTGCCGGTGGGCCGAGCTGCGGTTCACCTCGGGCACCAGGCACGGCATGATCTTGCGGGCCCGGGGGTCGGCGTGCTGGCCGACGGCGCCGACGAGCAGCACCAGGTCGTCGCGGACGGAGCGTCCGGCGCAGTGCGGCGCGGGCCCCTTGAGCGTGCGCAGCGCGTCCAGCAGCAGCGCGTCCTTGCCCGGCCAGCGGCGGTAGATGGTGGCCTTGCCGACTCCGGCGCGGGTCGCGATCGCCTCGATGGTCAGCGCCTCGATGCTGTTGCCCTCGGCCAGCAGGTCGAGGGTGGCGTCGACGATCGCCTCGTCCGCGCGGGTGCTCCGCGGTCGCCCGGGCGACCGCGGAGCATCCGCCGTGGAAGTCATGTCAGACATTGTCCACGAACCTATGCGGCCCCGGCCAGCTCCCGGTCCGTGGCGGGCGTCGCGCCGGGGGCGGCGGCCGGCCGGCCCGGCATCCACCGCAGCACGATGACGAGGCCGAGCGCGGCCACCACCGCGGAGACGCCGGCGGCCCAGTGCATGGCCGAGACGAACGAGTCGTTCGCCGCGTCGATGAGCCGCGGCGCGGCCGGGCCGAGCCGGTCGGCGACGGCGTACGCCCCGGAGACCGACTCGCGGGCCGCGTCGCGTACCGGGGCGGGCAGCGCGGCCACCGCCGGGGCGACCTGGTCGCGGTAGACGGCGGAGAGCACCGAGCCGAGCACCGCCACGCCGAGCGCGCCGGCCACCTGCCGCACGGTGTTGCTGACGGCCGACCCGACGCCGGCCTTCTCCCGGGGCAGCGACGACATGATGGACTCGGTGGCCGGGGGCATGATGTTGGCCATCCCGGCGCCCTGGAGGAACCCGAGCGCCGAGAAGATCCAGATCGGGGTGTCCGCGTCGATGAAGACGAACGCGCCGAGCGCGGTGGCGGTGAGCAGCAGTCCGACCGCCGCCACCGACCGGCCGCCGTAGCGGCGGACCATCGCCGCGCTGCGCGGGGCGAAGATCAGCTGGGCCACCGCGAACGGCAGGAACAGCAGGCCGCTCTCCAGCGGGCTGTAGCCGCGCACGAGCTGCAGGTAGAAGGCGCCGAAGAACATCACGCCCATGGCGGCGAAGAAGACCAGCCCGACCAGGGCCACCGGGGCGGCGAAGCGGGGCACCCGGAACAGCCGTACGTCCAGCGACGGGTGGTCGCTGCGCAGCTCGTGGACGATGAACCAGCCGAGCACCGCGAGGCCGCCCAGCACGGCGACCCACACCTGCGGCCGGTCGAAGCCGTGCTCGCCGCCGTCGATGATGCCGTAGGTGAGCGCGACCAGGCCGACCACGGACAGCAGCACGCCGGGCACGTCGACCCGGCCGGGCTTCGGGTCGCGGGACTCCGGCACCAGGGCCGCGACCAGCACCACGCCGAGCGCCACCACCGGCACGTTGATCAGGAAGACCGAGCCCCACCAGAAGTGCTCCAGCAGCGCGCCGCCGAGCACCGGGCCGATCGCCACGCCGAGGCCGACCGCGCCGGCCCAGACGCCGATCGCCTTGGCCCGCTCGCGCGGGTCGAAGACGTTGGAGATGATCGAGAGCGTCACCGGCATGATGGCCGCGCCGCCGACGCCCATGAGCGCGCGGGCCGCGATGAGCTGGGCCGGGTCCTGCGCGTACGCCGACAGCAGCGAGGCCAGCCCGAACAGCGCCAGCCCGAGGATCAGGAAGCGGCGGCGGCCGAGCCGGTCACCGAGCACGCCGAAGGTGAACAGCAGCCCGGCGAAGACGAGCGTGTAGGAGTTGATCGCCCATTCCAGCTCGCCCTGGGTGGCGCCGAGGCCGTGCACCGGGTCGGCGAGGGTGCGCAGCGCGACGTTGAGGATGGTGTTGTCGAGGACGACCACGAGGAGGCTGATCACCAGCACCCCGAGGATCGCCCACCTCCTCGGGTGTCCGGTGTTCTCGTGCGGTTCCACTGCGGTTCTCCCCCCGCTTCACCCGAGTCGAAATACGATACGGGTCAGACTCGTAACGCAGCCGAGCGTAGGTGAACCGATTTCGATACGGAACGGTTTCGTATCGGATGTGAGCCAGGTCACGGCCGGACTCGCGGGCCCGCGACCGCGCCCCGCGTCAGGCCGGCGGACCGGTCGCCAGCGCCACCCGCAGCAGCGCGTCGCGCACCGGCAGCAGCCGCCGCACCCCGGAGAGCCGCCCCGCCCAGCGCGCGCCCGCCGCGATCCGCTGCGTGGGCCGCCGCCGGCGCCTGTCGTACGCCAGCAGCGCGGCGTGCAGGTCGCCGGCCTCGCGTACGCAGTCGGCGAGCGCGACCGCGTCGATGAGCGCCTGACAGGCGCCCTGCCCCAGGTCCGGCGTCATGGCGTGCGCGGCGTCGCCGAGCAACGCGGTCCGGCCGGCCACGTAGGAGGGCAGCGGCGTCAGGTCCCGGATCTCGTGCCGCAGGACCCCCTCCGGAGTGAGCGCGTCCAGCACCTGCGGCACCGGCCGGTGCCAGTCGCCGAAGAGGCGGCGCAACTCGGCGCGGTCGTCAGGGGGCGCCGGATGCCCCTCGGGCAGCCGCACCGCGGCGTACCAGTTGGTGCGGCCCGGCCCGGCCGGCGTGAGCCCGAACTTGCGCCCCCGCCCCCAGGTCTCACCGCCCTCGCCCGGATCGAGGTCGAGGTCGACAACGCCGCGCCAGGCCACCGCGCCCGCGTAGCGCAGCGGGTAGCGCCCGCCGTGCATCGCGGCGCGCACCACGCTGTTGATCCCGTCCGCTCCGACCACCAGGTCGTACGCGTCGAGCAGCGGCCCCGGGTCGGTCACCGGCTCGCCGAGGCGCAGCGCCGCTGCGGGCAGCGCACCGGCCAGGGCGGCGAGCAGCACCGGCCGGGTGACCAGGTGGACGGGCTCGCCGTGCCGGCGTTCCAGCCGGTCGACGTCGATGGTGGCGATCCGGCTGCCGTCCGGGCGCCGGATCGATCCGCCGGACTGGCGGCGGCCCCGGCGGCGCACCTCGTCGCCGACGCCGAGCGCGTCCAGGGCGCGCATCGCGCCGGGCCAGATGCCGAGCCCGGTGCCGCTGTCCGGCAACGCGGCGGACCGTTCCAGGACTGTCACCTGCCAGCCGGCCGCCCGCAGGCCGATGCCCGCCGCGAGCCCGCCGATCCCGCCCCCGACCACGACCGCTCGTCCGCCCATTCCGCCACCGTACTACAGATGTAGTCGGCTGCACTACGGCTGTAGTCTGGCCGGGTGACCGATCGCCGGCAACTCCTGCTCGACGCCGCCATCCGGGTGCTCGGCACCGGCGGGCCGCGGCATCTCACCCACCGGGCCGTGGACGCCGAGGCGGGCCTGCCCGAGGGCTCCGCGTCCAACCGGTTCCGCACCCGGGAGGCGTTGGTCACGGGCGTGTTCGACCGGCTGGTCGAGGTGGAGGCGCTGGCCTGGCAGCGGCTCGCCGTGGACCTGCCACCCGGCGACGTCGCCGCGTTCGCGCAGGTGCTCGGCGAGCTGATCCGGGAGTTCACCGATCAGCGGCGGGTGGTCACGCTGGCCCGGTACGCGCTGTTCGTCGAGGCGGCCGTGCGGCCCGACCTGCGCCCGGCGATCGAGGCCGGGCGGGCGCGGCTGGCCGAACGGGGAGAGCCGCTGCTCGCCGCGCTCGGCTCGACCGATCCGCCGGCCCACTTCCGGATGCTGCTGGCGCTGATCGAAGGGCTGCTGAGCAACCAGCTCGCCTGCCCGGAGGACAACTTCGACCCGGAGTCCGCGGTCGCCGTGCTGCTGCGCGGCTTCCGCGCCGCCTGAACGCGCCGGGCGTCAGGCAGGGCTCACGCCGCGCAGGCAGGCCAGCGTGGCCTCGCCGAGCGTGGTGAGGCGCTGCGGCACGGCCGAGGTGGGCGGGAACGGCTCGATCCACCCCGGGCCTGCGGCGAGCACCCGTACCCCCGGCAGGTCGCGACGCAGGCGGACCAGGCGGTACGCGCGGCCGGTCACCGGGGTCTGCGACCAGACCACCACCACCCGCGGCCGGACCCGCTCCGCCGCGCTGGCCAGCGCGGACCAGGGCAGGGCCGGGCCGAGGTACAGGGCGCCGCGCCCGCGCTCGCGCAGCGCCGCGGCGAGCGCGTGCAGCCCGAGGCAGTGCGTCTCGTGCTCCGCGCCGGCCAGCAGTACGCCCTGGGCGGGCAACGGCCGGGTCGGCTCTCGGCCGAACACGTCCAGCCCGACCCGCAGCCCCTCGGAGAGGGCGTGCTCCATCGCGATCTCGGCGGCGCCGTCGCCGCGCAGCGCACCCAGCAGCGGCAGGCAGACCTGTTCCCAGACGGGCACCACCCCGGCCTCGGCGGCCAGGTCGAGCAGCAGCCCGGCGACCTGGTTGTCGTCCAGGTCCTCGGCGGCTGCGGTCAGCCGTTTGCGGGCCGTCTCGGCGGCCCCGGCCGGCATGTTCTCGGTCAGCAACGGACGTACCCCCGGGTAGCTCTCCTACCCAGGGTTCGCTCGCACCTGCCGATCCGGATGCGCGGACGGCGGATCCGGTCGCCGCAGGGTCAGTCCGGGAAGGTCACCACCCAGCGGGCGCCCTCGCCACGGGCCAGCCGGGAAAGCGCCGCGGGCGCCTCCGACAGCGGCACCGTGCCGCTCACCAGCGGCCCGAGGTCCAGGTCACCGGCGGCGAGCGCGGCGGCCAGCTCCGGCACCTCCCGGTCCGGGTCGGTCGAGCCGTACACCGAGGAGCGCAACGTGCGGGCGGAGTGGAAGATGTCCAGCGCGGAGAGGCTGAGCATGTCGTCGCGGGCGCCCATGCCGACCACTGTGACCGCTCCCCCGCGCCGCGTCGCCCGCCAGGCGGCGCGGATGGTGGCGGAGCGGCCGACGCACTCGAACGCGTGGTCCACCCCGCGCCCGTCGGTGCGCGCCCGGATCTGCTTGCCGAGCGTGTCGTCGGAGCGCAGGAAGTCGGTGGCCCCGGCCGCGAGCGCCAGGTCCCGCTTGGCCTCCACCACGTCGACGGCGAGGATCGGCGACGCGCCGGCCCGCCGCGCGGCGGTCAGCACGGCCAGGCCGACCCCGCCGAGCCCGATCACCGCTACCGACTCGCCGGGCGCGACCCGCGCGGTGTTGCGGACCGCGCCGACGCCGGTGAGCACCGCGCAGCCCAGCACCGCGGCCTGCTCCGGCGGCAGTCCGGCGGGCACCGGTACGGCGGCGCGCTGCGGCACCACCACCTCCTCGGCGAGCGCGCCGAGCCCGAGCGTGACCTCCAGCGGCTCACCGGCGGCCGTCTCGCCCCGGGGCGTGGACGGGTTGGGATTGGCCGCGCAGAGCCACGGCTCACCGTGCCGGCAGTGCCAGCAGTCCCGGCAGGCCGGCGCCCAGTTGAGCACCACTGGCGTGCCGACCGCGATCGTCGTGCCCGGCCCGGCCTCGGCCACCACGCCGGTCGCCTCGTGGCCCAGCACCAGCGGGTACGCGGGCGCCAGCGTGCCGTCCACCATGGCCAGGTCGGAGTGGCAGATGCCGGCGGCACGGATGCGTACCCGCAGCTCGCCCGGGCCGGGCGCGGGCAGGCGTACGTCCTCGACCGCCGGTGTCTCGCCCCGGCCGCGTACCACGAGCGCCCTCACCGCTGGATCGCCTTCAGCTCGGTGAACTCCTCCACGCCGTACGCGCCCAGTTCCCGGCCGAGGCCGGACTGCTTGTAGCCGCCGAACGGGGCGAGCGGGTTGAACGCGCCGCCGTTGATGTCCACCTGGCCGGTACGCATCCGCCGGGCCACCGCCAGCGCCGCGTCGGAGTCGGCGGACCAGACCGCGCCGGCGAGGCCGTACCGGGAGTTGTTGGCGATGGCGACCGCCTCGTCGGTGTCGGCGAACGGGATGACCGCGAGCACCGGCCCGAACACCTCCTCCTGGGCGAGCGCGCTGTCCGGGTGCACGTCGGCGAAAACGGTGGGCGCCACGAAGTGGCCCTGCGGCGGCAGCGGCGCGTCCGGGCCGCCGGCGACGAGCCGGGCGCCGTCGGCGAGCGCCCGGTCGACGTGGTCGCGTACCCGCTGGGCCTGCGCGGCGGAGGCGAGCGGGCCCAGCCGGGTGGCCGGGTCGAAGGGGTCGCCGAGCCGGTAGCCGGCCACCGCCGCCGCGACCAGGTCCAGGGCCTCGTCGTAGCGGTCGCGGTGCACGAGCATCCGGGTCCAGGCGGTGCAGGTCTGCCCGGAGTTGAGCAACGCGTTGCCGACGCCGACCTTGACCGCTGTGGGCAGGTCGGCATCGGCCAGGACGACGTTCGCGGACTTGCCGCCGAGTTCCAGCGACACCCGGGCGATCCGCTCGGCGGCCAGGTGGGCGATGCGCCGGCCGGTGGCGGTGGAGCCGGTGAACGAGACCAGGTCGACGTCGGGGTGCGCGGCGAGCGCCTCGCCGACCACCGGGCCGGTGCCGGGCACCAGGTTCACCACGCCGGGCGGCAGGTCGGCGTCGGTGATCGCGTCGAAGAGCAGGTACGCGGTCAGCGGCGTCAGCTCGCTGGGCTTGAGCACGACTGTGCACCCGGCGGCGAGCGCGGGCGCGACCTTCGCGACCACCTGGTGCAGCGGGTAGTTCCACGGGGTGATCGCCCCGACCACGCCGACCGGCTCCCGGACCACGAGCGAGTTGCCGACCGTCTGCTCGGCCGCCGGGCGGGCGGCCAGCTCGACCATGCTCCGCAGCACGGTGAGCGGCAGCCCGGCCTGGACGCGGGTGGCGAGCTTGAGCGAGGTGCCCAGCTCGGTCGCGACGGTGCGGGCGATCTCGTCGGCGCGGGCGGCGAGCGCGGTGTGCAGCCGGTCCAGGTGCGCGGCCCGCTGCTCGGGGGCGGTGGCGGCCCAGCCGGGGAACGCGGCGCGGGCGGCGGCGACCGCGCGGTCCACGTCGGCCGGCGTACCGGCCGGCACCTCGCCGATGATGCTCGCGGTGGCCGGGTTCTCCACCGGGATGGTGTCGTCCGACGACGGGTCGGCCCAGTCACCGGCGATGTGCAGGTGGCGGCGCGTCAGCAGGGCGGGCGGGGCGGCGGCGAGATCCATGGCGTCCTTCGGGGGCGGCGGAAACTAGCGGTGGGAGTTTGGACGCTACTCCGGACCGCCGACCCGTTCCAGCGGGGCGACGGTGGCCGCGTACTCGGCGGCGAGGCCGTGCAGCAGCGCGTCCAGGCCGAGCGCGAACGCCCCCTCGTCCACGCTGCGCTGGTGGCCGGCGAGGCGGTGCGCCTGGTTGAGGTGCGGGTGCGCGGCGTAGAGCGAGGGGTCCTCGACGAAGCCGCGGGCGAACGAGCCGAGCGCGGACCCGGCCACGAAGTAGCGCATCGCGGCGCCGATGTGGGTGGCCCGCGCGGGCGGCCAGCCGGCCCGGACCAGCGCGCCGTAGACCGCGTCGGCCATGGCGAGCGCGGCCGGACGGCGGCCCGGCCCCTGCGCCAGGTACGGCACGATGTTCGGGTGCGCGGCCAGCGCGGCACGGTACGAGCGCGCCCAGCGGCCGAGCGCGTCGAGCCATTCGCGCTCGTCGAAGACACCGATGTCGACAGTTGCCGCGACGCCGTCGGCCACCGCGTCGAGGATCTCCTCCTTGGTGGCGAAGTGGTTGTAGAGCGAGGGGCCGCGTACGCCCAGGGCGGCGGCGAGCCGCCGGGTCGAGAGCGCGTCCAGCCCGTCGGCGTCGATCAGCGCCAGCGCGGTCTCGACGATCCGGTCGCGTGTGAGCAGGGCTTGTCGGGGTCGGGGCACCTGATCATCATCCTCCTTTCGACATCGGGTCTGGACGCGGGAAAACTTCCAGCGCTAGTTTATAGCCAGTCGACCTGAGGGGGCACCGTGGACTTCGCACTGTCCGACGAGGAACGCGCGATCCGGGACACCGTTCGCACGTTCGTCACCCGCGAGGTGATGCCGCTGGAGGCGGAGGTGCTGCGCCGCGAGCGCGCCCACCAGCCCGGCCTCGACCGCTCCGAGCTGCGCGAACTCCAGCTCAAGGCGAAGAAGTTCGGCTTCTGGGGGCTGGCCACCCCGGAGGAGTACGGCGGCATGGCCCTGCCTGCGGTCATGCAGTCGCTGATCTGGACCGAGCTGGGCCGCAGCTTCGTGCCGTTCCGCTTCGGCGGCGAGGCCGACAACATCCTGTTCCACGCCACCGAGGAGCAGAAGCGCGAGTTCCTGATCCCCACCATCGAGGGGGAACGGATCTCCTGCTTCGCCATCACCGAGCCGGGCGCCGGCTCCGACGCGGCCAACATCAGGCTGCGGGCCCGCCGCGACGGCGACGACTGGGTCCTCGACGGCGAGAAGACGTTCATCACCAACGGCAACGACGCCGACTTCGCCATCGTGGTCGCGGTGACCGACCCGGAGAAGGGCGCCCGCCGAGGCGGCGCCACGGCGTTCCTGGTGGACCGCGACATGGGCTGGCGGTCGGAGTTCATCCAGACCATGGGCGAGGGCGGTCCCGCCTCGCTGATCTTCGACGGCGTACGCGTGCCGCACCGCAACATCCTCGGCGAGATCGGGCAGGGCTTCACGCTCGGCATGGAGTGGATCGGCAAGGGCCGCTACACCATCCCCTCGCACGCCATCGGCATCGCCGAACGCGCCCTCCAGATGGCGATCGACTACGCCAACACCCGGGAGACGTTCGGCGCGCCGATCGCCACCAACCAGGCCATCCAGTGGATGATCGCCGACTCGGAGACCGAGCTGGAGGCCGCCCGCTGGCTGATCCTGCGCTCGGCCTGGACGGTCGACCAGGGCCTCGACCCCCGGCACGCCTCCTCGATGGGCAAGCTCTACGGCGCCGGCATGGTCAACCGGGTGGTGGACCGGGTGCTCCAGATCCACGGCGGCATGGGCTACACCCGTGAGCTGCCGATCGAGCGCTGGTACCGGCAGGTCCGGCTGTACCGGATCTTCGAGGGCACCGACGAGATGCAGCGGCTGATCATCTCCCGGGACCTGCTGCGCGGATACACGAAGATCGGCGGCCACCTGGCCTGAGCGGCCTGAGTGGCCTGGGCGGTCGCCGGGCTGAGCCGTCAGCCGGTCAGCGCCTCGACCGCCCGGTCCACGTCCTCCTCGGTCGTGTACAGGTGGAACGAGGCGCGGACCCGGCCGGCCCGGACCGCCGCGCGCACCCCGGCGCGGGCCAGCCGCTCGTGCGCGTCCGGCACGTCGACGGAGACGATCGCGCTGTCGCCGGGCGGGCGGCCCAGCCCGGCCAGGAACCGGTTGGCCAGCCCCACGTCGTACGCGCGCACCGCCTCCGGGTCGAGGTCGGCGAGCAGCTCCAGCGCCGGCGCCGCTCCGACGTAGCACAGCCAGGACGGGGAGATGTCGAAGCGCCGGGCGTCGTCGGCCAGGCGCAGCGGCAGGCCGTAGTAGGAGGCGTGCGGGTCCTTGCCGGCGTACCACCCGGCCGCGTCCGGGCGAATCCGCTCGCGCAGTTCCGGCGCCAGGTAGGCGAAGGCCGCGCCCCGCGGCGCCATCAGCCACTTGTACGCCCCCACCACCACCGCGTCGGCCCGGTCCGCGGCGAACGGCAGCCACCCGCACGCCTGCGTGGCGTCGACCACCACGAACGCGCCGTGCGCGCGGGCCGCCGCGACGATCTCGTCGTACGGGGCCACAGTGCCGTCGGCGGACTGCACCACGCTGAACGCCACCAGTTCGGTGTCGGCGTCGATCGCGTCCACCAGGCCGGCCGGCGGGACGGTGCGTACGCGCACACCGCGCTCCTGCTGGACCAGCCACGGGAACAGGTTCGAGGTGAACTCGACCTCGGGCACCACCACAGTGGCGCCCGCCGGCAGGCTGGCCGCGATCGGCGCGACCATCTGCGACACGGCGGAGCCGATGCTCACGTCGGCGACGTCCACACCGGCCAGCCGGGCGAACGCGGCCCGGGACCGCCCGACCGACTCGTCCCACACCTCGAACGACGCCCGCCCGCCCCGCCAGTCGGCGAGCACCCGCTGCACGGCGTCCCACACCGGCTCGGGCGGCAGCCCGTAGGTGGCGGTGTTCAACCAGCCCGGTTCCGGCTGCCACAACTTCCGTGCCTGCTCCAGCTCCATGCCCCCGACGCTAACCACCCCCACCGCCCCCTAGACACCGCCAATCCCACCCCCGTGGCCCCCCGCACCCGCACCCGCGCCCGCGCCCGCGCCCGCGCCCGCGCCCGCGCCCGCGATCTTGCACTTTCGGCCCCGGCGAATCGGGGCAAACACGCGTCCCCGAGGGCCGAAGCTGCAAGATCGCGCGGCGGAACGAGGGCGTGGGGCGGAATGTGCAAGATCGCGGGGTCGGGCGGGGCGCGCCGCACCAACTCCTCACCCGGTCGATCATGAAGTTGGCGGCATTTACGGTCCGATTTGTCGCCGCCAACTTCATGATCGTCGCGGTGGGGGCGGGCGCGGTGGGGGTGGGGGGTGGGCGCGGGGGTCAGGGCGGTGGGGGGAGGTCGGGGAGCGCGACGGCCAGCTCCGTGCGGACCCGGGGCAGGGGCCAGGTGGCCAGGTCGCGCAGGGAGTGGTGGCGGCGCAGGTGCCGGACCGCCGCCAGGCCGACCAGGTAGCCGCACCGCTTGGGCAGGCCGCCGGCCAGCGGCGAGTCCCGCATCAGGAAGTACGGGGCGTAGTGGTCGGCGTCGGTGGCGTCGAGGTCGGCGCGTACCCGGCGCAGGATCTCCGGCCACCGGCGGCGGCACTCGTCGAGCCACTGCCGGTGCCCGGGACGACCGAACCAGAGGTACTCCTCGTCCGGCCGGCCGGGGTCCAGCTCCGCCGTGACCTGGGTGGCGAGCCCTTCGGTGAACAGCGCGTTCGCCACCCCGCACTCGGGCCAGTCGCGGATCGCGGCGCCGCGGTCGTGCACCACGTGCGCGGCCTCGTGCCGCACCAGCAGGTCGACGTCCTCCGGTGGGCCGAGCTGTTCCACGGCGAGGAAGAGCGCGTACCTGCCGTCCAGCTCACCGGCCCAGCCGTTGGCCTGGTTCAGCCCGACCAGCACCACGCACTCGACCGGCCCGCCGTCACCGGACCAGCCCAGCGCCCCGGCCACCGCCGCGACGCCGTCCGGCAGCGCCGCGCGTACCGTCTCGGCTCGTGCCGCCAGGTCGGCGGCCCGGTCGCGGAGCCCGTCCAGGGCGGCGGCCACGCCGGCGGCGTCGGACCAGTCGCCGTCGCGACGCAGCGCCCGCACCACGTCCGGATGCCCGGCCAGGTAGCGAGAGGTCCAGGGCTGCGGCGGGCCGGCCTCGGCGCAGCCCAGGAAGTCGGGCACCAGGTCACGGACGCGCAGCAGGTCGGTCGGCGGCATCCGCACGATGCTGCCCGGCCGTGGCGCGCCGGGCAAGACCGCGACGGTACGGGGACAGCTCGCGCCGACCTGGCCGGGGCGCAGAGGAGGGCGGGCGGCGCGGCTGCCGCACATGCCACAGTCCTGAAGGAAGTCTTCATCAATAAGGCTCACTTTGCAAGGTATCGACATAGACGAACGTCACGCTATAAGGTGCGGCGAACCGGCGACGGGAGCCCAGTCGCCCAAGTAGTCGACGAGGAGTGACGTGACAATTCGGAGACCCTCGCGTCGGGTGAGCACCCTGCTCGGCGGCGCCATGATCCTCACGATCGGCCTGACCGGCCAGCCGGCCCAGGCCGCGCCTCAGCACCGCGCGCAGCCGCTCGCCGCCGCCTTCGACAGGGCCGCCACTAGCTCCGACGTGCCGCGCGACCTGCTCGCCGCGCTCGGGTACGCCGAAACACGTCTGGACGGCCACGGCGGGCAGCCCAGCGCCTCCGGCGGGTACGGCGTGATGCACCTGACCAGCAACCCGAAGGTGCGGACCCTCGACGAGGCCGCGCGCCGGACCCGGCTGGACCGCGCCGAACTGCGTACCCGGGACGCGGCGAACGTGGCCGGCGCGGCGGCGGTGCTGCGCTCCTATGCCGACGAGGCCGGGCTGACCGCGGCGCAGCGCGACGACGTCAACCAGTGGTACGGCCCGATCGCCCGCTACGGCGGCTCGACCGACGAGGCCACCGCCCGGCTGTACGCCGACTCCGTGTACGACCTGCTCGCCCGGGGCTTCATCGCGACGACCGCAGGCGGCGAGGTCAGCGTGGACGGCCGTCCGGTCGCGCCGCAGCGGGGCCGGTACGCCGACGTGGCGCCGCTGGGCACCGGCGACTTCGGCACCCTGAGCACCGACTACGGCCCGGCGGCCTGGGTGCCGGCCAACTCGTCCAACTACACGGTCTCCAGCCGCGAGTCGGCGTACCCGATCAACTACATCGTCATCCACACCATGCAGGGCAGCTACGCCGGCTCGATCAGCTGGTTCCAGAACGCCGCCGCCGGCACCAGCGCGCACTACCTGCTCCGCTCCTCCGACGGCGCGGTGACCCAGATGGTGCGGGACAAGGACATCGCCTGGCACGCCGGCAACTGGACCTACAACACCCAGTCGATCGGCATCGAGCACGAGGGGTACGTCGACAACGCCTCCTGGTACACCGACGCGATGTACCGGTCGTCGGCGGCGCTGACCCGGTTCCTGTGCGACAAGTACGGCATCCCGAAGACCCGGAACAACATCATCGGGCACAACCAGGTGCCGGGTGCCACGCACACCGACCCGGGTTCGAACTGGAACTGGACCTACTACATGCAGCTCGTCACCGGCGGCACCACGCCTCCGCCGACCGACTGGTCGACGATCGTGGACAACACCACCGCCGGCCGGTTCACCGCGAGCGCCAACTGGGGCACCTCGACGTACTCGGCGCAGCGCTACGGCGCCGACTACCGGTACGCCAACCCCGTCGCGGCCAGCGACACCGCCTGGTACAAGGTGAACATCCCGGCGACGGCCACCTACCGGGTGGAGGTCTGGTATCCGGCCGTGGCCGGCTACAACACTTCCACGCCGTACATCGTCGCGACCACCAGCGGCAACCAGACGGTCTCGGTGAACCAGAGCGCCAACGGCGGTGCGTGGCGCTCGCTGGGCACATTCACCCTGGCCGCCGGGGACGCCAACAAGGTCGGCGTCAGCAGGTGGTCCGGCAGCACCGGGTACGTGATCGCCGACGCCATCCGCGTCACCCGCGTCTAGCGGTACGTCCCGCGGGCGCTCGGCCCGGTCAGCTCACGTTGGCCGGGCCGAGCACGCTCTTCAGGTCACCCATCAGCGCGGTGGTGGGCGCGACCCGGAACGGGCCGAGGCGCAGCGTGGTGACCTTGCCGCCGTTGAGCAGCTTGACGTGCACCTCGGTGTCGCCGGGGTGCAGCACCAGCGTCTCCTTGAGCCGTTCCACCAGCGGCGGCGTGCAGCGGTGCACCGGGATGGTGAGGGTGACCGGCTTGTTCGCCGGGTTGCTGGTGACGTCGGGCATGGACATGTCCATCGCCATGATGCGCGGGGTGTCGTCGCGCCGGTCCACCCGGCCCTTGACCACCACGATGGCGTCCTCGGCGATGTACTGGCCGATCACCTCGTACGTGTTCGGGAAGAACAGCGTCTCCACGCCACCGGCGAGGTCTTCCAGGGTGGCCGACGCCCAGGCCCGGCCCTGCTTGGTGACCCGGCGCTGCACACCGGAGAGGATGCCGGCCAGGGTGACCACCGCACCGTCGGGCACTGTGCCCTCCTCCGACAGCGCGGCGATGGTGGTGTCCGCGGCGGCGCCGAGCACGTGTTCCAGGCCGAACAGCGGGTGGTCGGAGACGTACAGGCCGAGCATCTCGCGCTCGAACGCGAGCTTGTCGCGCTTGTCCCACTCCCCCTCGCCGATGACCGGCATGACTGTGGTGGTGCCGCCGGTCTCCGCCTCGCCGAAGCCGGCGCCGAACAGGTCGTACTGGCCGACCGCCTCCTTGCGCTTGACGTCGGCGTACGCGTCGATGGCGTCGGCGTGCACTGCCAGCAGGCCCTTGCGCGGATGCTTGAGCGAGTCGAACGCCCCGGCCTTGATCAGCGATTCGATGGTCTTCTTGTTGCAGACGACGGCGTCGACCTTGGACAGGAAGTCGTAGAAGTCGGTGTAGTCGCCCTTCTCCTCGCGGCACCGCATGATCGAGGAGACCACGTTCGCGCCGACGTTGCGCACCGCGCCGAGACCGAAGCGGATCTCCTCGCCGACCGGGGTGAACGGCCCGGCCGAGGTGTTCACGTCCGGCGGGAGCACCTGGATGCGCATCCGGCGGCACTCGGACAGGTACATGGCCATCTTGTCCTTGTCGTCACCGACGGAGGTGAGCAAGGCGGCCATGTACTCGGCCGGGTAGTGCGCCTTGAGGTACGCGGTCCAGTAGGAGACCAGGCCGTACGCGGCGGAGTGGGCCTTGTTGAACGCGTAGCCGGCGAACGGCACCAGCACGTCCCACACGGCCTGGATGGCCTGGTCGGAGTAGCCGCGCTCGCGGCAGCCGTCCCGGAACGGGATGAACTCCTTGTCCAGGATCTCCTTCTTCTTCTTGCCCATCGCCCGGCGCAGCAGGTCGGCCTGGCCGAGCGTGTAGCCGGCGAGGATCTGCGCGGCGCGCTGCACCTGCTCCTGGTAGACGATCAGGCCGTACGTGGGCGCGAGGATCTCACGCAGCGGCTCCTCCAGCTCCGGGTGGATCGGGGTGATCTCCTGGAGGCCGTTCTTGCGCAGCGCGTAGTTGGTGTGCGAGTCCACGCCCATCGGGCCGGGCCGGTAGAGCGCCAGGACGGCGGAGATGTCCTCGAAGTTGTCCGGCTTCATCAGCCGCAGCAGCGAGCGCATCGGCCCGCCGTCGAGCTGGAACACGCCGAGCGTGTCACCGCGGGCCAGCAGCTCGTACGCCGCCTTGTCGTCCAGCGGCAGGCCGAGCAGGTCCATCTCCCGGCCGTGGTTGAGCTGGATGTTCTTCACCGCGTCGTCGATGATCGTGAGGTTGCGCAGGCCGAGGAAGTCCATCTTCAGCAGGCCGAGCGACTCGCAGGTCGGGTAGTCGAACTGCGTGATGATGACGCCGTCGGAGTCGCGCCGCATGAGCGGGATGTGCTCGATGATCGGCTCGGCGGACATGATGACGCCCGCGGCGTGCACACCGGTCTGCCGGATCAGGCCCTCGATGCCCTTGGCGGTCTCGATGACCTTCTTGACGTCCGGGTCGGACTCGTAGAGGCCGCGGATCTCGCCGGCTTCGGCGTAGCGCGGGTGCTTCGGGTCGAAGATGCCGGACAGCGGGATGTCCTTGCCCATCACCGCCGGGGGCATGGCCTTGGTGATCCGGTCGCCGACCGCGTACGGGAAGCCGAGCACCCGGGCCGAGTCCTTGATCGCGGCCTTCGCCTTGATCGTGCCGAACGTGGCGATCTGCGCGACCTTGTCCTCGCCCCACTTGTCGGTCACGTACTTGATGACCTCACCGCGCCGGCGCTCGTCGAAGTCGATGTCGACATCCGGCATGGAGACACGCTCGGGGTTGAGGAACCGCTCGAAGATCAGGCCGTGCGGGATCGGGTCGAGGTCGGTGATGCCCAGCGCGTACGCCACGAGCGAGCCGGCCGCCGAACCACGCCCGGGGCCGACCGCGATGCCCTGGCTCTTGGCCCACTGGATGAAGTCGGCGACCACGAGGAAGTACGACGGGAAGCCCATCTGGATGATGACGCCCAGCTCGTACTCGGCCTGGACGACGTGGCCCTCGGGGATGCCGTTGGGGAAGCGGCGCTTCAGCCCGGCGAACGTCTCCTTGCGGAACCAGGACTCCTCGGTCTCGCCCTCGGGGATCGGGAACCGCGGCATCAGGTTGTGGAACGTGAACATGCCGGCCGGGTCGACCTTCTCGGCCACCAGCAGCGTGTTGCGGCAGCCCTGCTGCCACAGCTCGGATGAGTCGACCGCGCGCATCTGGTCGGCGGACTTGACGAAGTAGCCGCCGCCCTCGAAGCGGAACCGGTTGGGGTCGGCGACGTTGCTGCCGGTCTGCACGCAGAGCAGCACGTCGTGCGCCTCGGCCTGCGCCTCGTGGGTGTAGTGCGAGTCGTTCGTGACCACCGGCGGGATGTCGAGCTTGCGGGCGATCTCGGTGAGCCCCTCGCGGACCCGGCGCTCGATGTCGAGGCCGTGGTCCATGATCTCCAGGAAGTAGTTGTCCTTGCCGAAGATGTCCTGGTACGCGGCGGCGACCTTGAGCGCCTCGTCGAACTGGCCGAGCCGCAGCCGGGTCTGCACCGCGCCGGACGGGCAGCCGGTGGTGGCCATGATGCCCTGGGCGTGCTCGGCGATCAGCTCCATGTCCATCCGGGGCCACTTCACGTAGTGGCCCTCCATGGAGGCGCGGGAGTTGAGCTTGAACAGGTTGTGCAGGCCGTCGCGGTTCTTCGCCCACATGGTCATGTGGGTGATCGCGCCGTTGCCGGATACGTCGTCGCTCTTCTGCTCGGGGCGCCCCCACTTGACCCGCGCCTTGTGGAAGCGCGACTCCGGCGCGACGTACGCCTCGACGCCGAGGATGGGCTTGACCCCGGCGTCCATGGCCTGCTTGTAGAAGTCGTTCGCGCCGTGCATGTTGCCGTGGTCGGTGATCGCCACCGCCGGCATGCCGAGCCGCGCCGCCTCGGCGAAGAGGTCCTTGAGCCGGGCCGCCCCGTCGAGCATCGAGTACTCGGTGTGTACGTGCAGATGCGCGAACGAATCGCCCATGCGTGGCGCCCCCCGGGTTGTGGATCAAGCTGCGTCGGAGTCGACCGACCCACCCTACCGAGGTGATCGTGCGGGCTCCACCGTCCGCGCCGAGGGTGGCCCGGGTCTCTCCGACCGGCCGGTGTGCGGCACGCGATGTTCTTCTCTATTGCAATGGTGTGTGACACACACTATCGTGTTGGACATGGTCAGCGAAGAGGTCCTCCGGACCCACCTCCAGGAGCTACGGCGCGGCACGGTCGTGGTGGCCAGCCTGGTCGCCCTGCGCCGCCCCGACTACGGATACGCCCTGCTGCAACGGCTGGCCGCGCACGGCTTCGCGGTCGACGCCAACACGCTCTACCCGCTGCTGCGTCGGCTGGAGGACCAGGGCCTGCTGACCAGCGAGTGGAACACCGAGGAGAGCCGGCCGCGCAAGTTCTACCGGACCAGCGACGACGGCGAGGCCGTCCTGAACCGCCTGCTCGACGACATGACCGCGGTGCGGGCGTCCGTCACCGACCTGATCGAAGGAGCGGAACGATGAGTTCCCTGACCGACCGTTACGTCGCCGCCACCATGCGGGCCGTGCCCGCGCAGCGCCGCCTGGAACTCGCCGAGGAACTGCGCGGCTCCATCGCCGACATGATCGACGACCGGACCTCGGGCGGGCAGGACCACGCCTCCGCCGAGCGGGAGGTGCTCACCGAGCTGGGCCACCCGGAGAAGCTCGCGGCCCGCTACAGCGACCGCACGCTGCAACTCATCGGCCCGCGCTACTACCTGACCTGGTGGCGGCTGCTGCGGCTGTTGCTCACCTGGATCCCGGCGATCGTCGGCGTGCTCTCCGGCCTCACGAAGGCGCTCGTCGACGGCGAGCCGGGCGCGGCGATCGGCACGGCGGTCGTGGCCGCGATGCAGACCGCGGTGCAGATCGCGTTCTGGGTGACGCTGGTGTTCGCCGTGCTGGAACGCACCCGCACGCCGCTCGGCCTGCCCGAGTGGACAGTCGACCAGCTTCCCGAGGAGACCCGGGAACGGCAGATCAGCCACTCCGACAGCATCGCCTCGGTGGTGTTCCTGCTCGCCACCATCGGCCTCCTGATCGGCCAGCACTTCCAGCGCTGGACCACCGACGACGGCACCCGGCTGCCGGCGCTCGACCCGGCGCTCTGGAGCTTCTGGCTGCCCGCCCTGATCGTGGTGCTGCTGGCCACCGTCGGCCTGGAGATCGCCAAGTACCGGTCCGGCCGGTGGACCTGGCCGCTGGTGGCGGTCAACGCGGTGCTCAACGTCGCCTTCGCCGCCCCGGTGCTCTGGCTGCTCGCCACCGACCGGCTGCTCAACCCGGAGCTGGTCGAGCGGTTCGCCTGGCTGCGCGACGGCGGCACCGTCGAGTTCGCCCGGGTGGCGGGCGCGGTGGTCGTGCTGGTCGCCATCTGGGACGTGATCGACAGCGCGGTCAAGGCCGGCCGCGCCACCCGCTGAAGCCGGCCGATCCTCCGGCCGCCCCGGCACCCCTCGGTGCCGGGGCGGCCGGCCGTCGGCTGCCCGACTCAGCCGCGGCGGCACGGCCACGCCGGGCATAACCTGGTCTCCCGCACCACCGGCGAGCACTGGACCTCTGATGCCCCTCCCCGACGGCACGGACGAGCTGGCCCGCTCGGCCGCACGCGGCGACCGGCGGGCACTCGACGCCCTGCTGGCCGCCGTCCGGCCGGACGTGCTGCGCCAGTGCGGCCGCCTGCTGCCCCACCGGCAGGACGCCGAGGAGGCCTGCCAGGACACGCTGCTCGCGCTCGCCCGCGGCATCGCCGGATTCGAGGGACGCTCGTCCTTCGACACCTGGCTGTACCGGATCACCGCCAACCGGGCCCGGTCCACCTACCGGGCGCTGCGGCGACGGTGGCAGCGGGAGGCCGGCGGCGTCCCGCTGCCGGACCCGCCCGACCCCCGCCGGACCAGCGTGGTGGCCGGCACCCGGCTCGACCTGCTGGACGCGCTCGACGCCGTCCCGCCGGACCTCGCCGAGACGGTCACCCTGCGCGACGTGCTCGGGATGAGCTACCGCGAGATCGCCGGCCTGCTCGACGTGCCCGAGGGCACCGTGAAGTCCCGCGTCCACGAGGCCCGCCGGCAGCTGCGGCGGCGGATGTCCGATGCGTGAGCCACCCCGCCGCCGCGCCGCGGTGGTCGCCACGCTCGCCGTCCTCGCCGGGACGCCCGCATGCGCCGACCGCCCGGTCTCGCCGCTGCCGGTACGCCCGCCGGTCACCAGCGCCGCCGCGCCGTCCGCCGCGACGACCCCGCACGCCCTCACCCCGGCGCCCGGCGTCAGCGGGGTCTCGGCGCCGTCGCGCGCGACGCCACCGAACTCGCCGGCCCGGTCACGGCCACCGGCCGCGCCCCGGACCACGAGACCCACCCCGCCGGTACGCACCACGCCACCGGCCGCGTGTCTCGGGCCGGTCCGGTACGACCTGGTCCTCGCCGAGACCGAACTGGCGCTGCTGAAGTCCCTCTGCTTCGCCGCCGGAGGGGTGCTGCGCATCCAGGGGATCGGGCCGGGTGAGGTCACTGTGGACCGCGAGGACCTCGTCTCGCGCAACTACGAGGCCGGTGTGGTGGACATCCGGTTCGTGCGTACCGGGACCGTGGTGGTCACCATTCCGCAGGACGGCCGCGCGTACCCGATCACGGTCGTGGTGGTCTGACCGCGCCGGCTATCCGGCGCGCACCCCGGTGAGCACACCGTCGACGAAGTCCGCGCCCGCGCCCGCCGGCGGGACGAGCTGGACGTAGAGCAGACCGGCGCGGCCGGGGGCCAGCCCGGCGGCCTCGACGATCACCGGGCGGCCGGTGGGGCAGGTGAACGTGACGACAGTCCACTCGACGCCGCCCTGCCGGCTGTGCCGCGGCGGCGCCCCGGCGCAGTCCGCGTGCGGCCGTTCGGCGAGGAAACCCGCCGGGCCGGTACGACGCGCCGTACCGGCGGAGAGGCCGACGAAGGCCCCGGGCAGGCCCGGGTCGACCGCCCAGCTCCCCGGATCCGGGGAGATCACCAGCGCCGGTTCGAGGTCACCGTCGTCGCCGTACTGGCCGGCCCAGCCGGTGCCCTCGGCCCGCCAGCCGGCCGGCAGGACCACCGTCAGCGGGCCGCTGCGCCCCAGCGCGCCGGCCGGGTGCGGACGGGCCGTGTCCCCCGCTCCCGTACCGGCGACGGCCAGCGCCACCGCGACCCCGGCGACCAGCCGGCCCGGACGCGGCGCCCGCCGCGCCCGCACGAGCGCGGGCCCGCCCGCCACCGCGCGCCGCAGCGCCTGCCGGAACGCGTCCGCGTCCGGGTAGCGGTCGGCCGGGCGTACGGCGGTGGCCCGCCGCAGCACCGAGTCCACACCGGCCGGCACGCCGGCACGCAGCCGCGAGGCGGCCGGTTCTGCGTCGGCCCGGCCGCCCCGGCCGAGCAGCCGCAGTCCCAGGCGGCCCAGCCCGAACACGTCGGCCCGGGTGTCGACCACCGCCAGCGGCTCGTTCTGCTCGGGCGCCATGTAGCCGGGCGTGCCGGCCCGCGCGGTCAGCCCGGAGGCGGAGGCGAGCGCCTTGGCCAGCCCCAGGTCGGCGATGAGGACCCGCTCGCCGTCCGGCCCGGAGTGGAACAGGACATTGCTCGGCGTCAGGTCGCGGTGCACCACCCGGTGCCGGTGCAGCACCGCCACGCCCGCCGCGATCTCGTCGAGCACCGTCAGCGCCCGGCCCACCGGCAGCGGACCGTGGGCCAGCCGATCCCGGAGACTGCCGCCGTCCGCCCAGGCCAGCACCGCGTACGGGCGCCCGTCCGGCAGCTCCCCGACGCCGTGCACCCGGACCAGGCGGTCGTCGTCCAGCCGCCGCAGCAGCCGGGCCTCGTCGAGGAACCGTTCCCGCACCCGCAGGTCGTGGCTCCAGTTCTCGGCCAGCACCTTGACCGCGACCCGGTCGGCGAGGGCCGGGTCGTAGGCCAGCCAGACCGTGGCGAAGGACCCCGCCCCGAGCAGACGCTCCACCCGGAACGCCCCGATCCGCGTCGGCGTGGTCATCGGCATCACCTCCGGGACCGCCGCCACGATCACCGTCACGTCGACGGTAGACGATCCCGAACCGAACCGGACCGGCCGGAGACCAACAGGACAGGAGAACCGACCGAAGGAGAACCGCAATGAACCGAATCCCGTCCACAGTCCTCGCCGGCCTGCTGGCGCTGGCCGCTGTCGTGCCGGTCACCGCCGCCGCGCCGGCCGCCTCCGCCGCGCCCGCGCGCACCGCCGCCGACGCCGCGCCCGTCCGGCCGGCTGTCGCGCAGAACGAGGTGCTCAGCGTCCGCGGCGCCGGCCCGTTCCGGATCGGGGCCCGGCTGGACCGGTTCGTCGCGGCCGGGCTGATCGACTGGACCGCGCCGGGCTGTCCCGGAATCGTGCACGCCGGCGTCACCGGCTCCTGGGCCGGGGCGATCATGCTGACCTTCCGGGACGGCCGGCTCGTCTCGGTGGGCACTGCCACCGCCCCGCCGCGCTCCCCGGCCGGCGGGTCGGTCGGGATGTCCTTCGCCGAGCTGGAGCGCATCTACGGGCCGCGCGGCCGCATGATCCGCAACGACGCGGGGGACGCCGACGCCTACCTGGTCCGGTTCGGGTCGCGGGTCGAGCTGTTCAGCGACCACCCGATCCGGCCCGGGGTCGGCTTCTACGAGGCCGGTCTGGCGTCGTACGTCGAGCGGTCGTTCCGGCGGGGCTGCTGCTGAGTCACCGGGAACCCGCCGGACGCGGGCCCGGCCGTCACGCCGGGCCCGCGCTCAGGCCGCCGCCCGCCACTCGCGGGCCAGCAGCGCGTAGACCACCTCGTCGGCCCACTCCCCCTTGACGAACTCGTTCTCCCGCAGGTGCGCCTCCCGGCGCATGCCGAGCCGCTCCAGCACCCGTGCCGAGGCGGTGTTGCGGGCGTCCAGCCGGCCGACGATCCGGTGCAGGCCCAGCCCGCCGAAGCCGATCCGCAGCAGTTCCCGGGCCGCCTCGGTGACGTAGCCCCGGCCGGTGTGCGCCGGGTGGGCCACGTACCCGATCTCGCCCTGCCGGTGCTCGCCGCTGGTCCAGCTCAGCAGCACGTCGCCGACGAACTCGCCGGTGTCCGCGAGCGTCACCGCGAGGTTGAGCACGTCGCCGGGGGCGCGCAGCGCGGTCCGCCGGACCAGCCGCTCGATCGCGGCCCGGGCGGCGGCGTCGTCGTACGGCTCGTGGTAGAGGTAGCGGGTGACCGCCGGGCGGCCCCGGTAGTCCCGGACCACGGCGAGGTCGGCGGCGGTGAAGGCGCGCAGCAGCAGACGCTCGGTACGCAACGGCAGATCGGGCACGAACACCCCGGCAGGCTACGTCGGCACTGTCGTCCGGCCCACCCGATTACGCCCCGGCCACCACGGCGGTCCGGTCGGTGGCATGGTCGTACGGTGAGCACCGCACCCACCACCGCCTGGCGCCGGCCGGCTCCCACGGCCGCGCAGTTCCGCGCCGACCTCTGGGTCGGGCTCGCGGTCACCGTGCTGGCCCTGTTCGAGCTGACCCTGGCGTACAGCACCGGGGCGTTCCTGCTCGGGCCGCCGCCGAGCGTCGCCGAGCAGATCTGGTGGACCATCGCGGTGACCGCCCCGCTGGCGGTACGGCGGCGGTGGCCCGCCACCGTCGCGGTGATCGTCGCCGTCGCCTTCGTCGCCGGGCAGGCGCGGGCGGTCCCGCTGGCGCAGCTCCCGTCGGGCGCGCTGTTCGCCGCCCTGTTCACGCTCGGCGCGTGGGGCGCCGACCGGCGGCTGGCCGGGCGGCTGCGGGCCGGCATCATCGTGGCGATGTTCGGCTGGCTCGCGCTGTCCCTCGCGCTGCGGGCCGACCAGATCTCGGCGGCCTCCTTCGCCGACGCCGCCGGCCCGGTGCCGCCGGTGCTCGCCGCCGTGGTCAACGGCGTGCTCTACAACGTGCTGTTCTTCGGGTTCGCCTACTACGCCGGGCAGACCGCCTGGGTGGCCGCGCGCCGCCGGCACGAGCTACGCGAGCAGGCCGAGCAACTGCGCCGGTCCCAGGCGGAGGCGCGCGAGCGCGCGGTGATGGGCGAGCGGGTCCGCATCGCCCGTGAGCTGCACGACGTGGTCGCCCACCACGTGTCGGTGATGGGCGTGCAGGCCGCCGCGTGCCGGCGCGTGTTCGACCGCGACCGGGACAAGGCGCGTACCGCCCTGGCCGCCATCGAGGAGACGGCCCGCACGTCGGTCGACGAGCTGCGCCGGATGCTCGGCGTGCTGCGCGACCCGGACGCCGCGGCCGGTACGGTCGCCGCGCCGGAGGACACCGCCGGCATCGACCAGGTCCGCGCGCTCGTCGACCGGGCCCGGGAGACCGGGCTGCGGGCCGACCTCGGGGTGTACGGGGAGCCCGTGCCGCTGCCGCGCTCGGTGTCGCAGGCGGCGTACCGGATCGTCCAGGAGGCGGTGACGAACGTGGTCAAGCACGCCCACGCCGCCACGCTCGACGTGCGCATCCGCTATCTGGCGAGGGAGTTGGAGATCGACGTGAGCGACGACGGACAGGGCGGCGCGCCGGCGGCCGGGACCGGGCTCGGCCTGATCGGCATGCGGGAGCGGGTCGCCGCGCACGGCGGTGAGGTGGAGGCCGGGCCGCGCCCCGGCGGCGGGTTCCGGGTCCGGGCCCGCATGCCGCTGCCGGTCGAGGCCGCCGGGCGGGCGGCGTGAGCGCGCCGGTACGGGTGCTGCTCGTCGACGACCAGCACCTGGTCCGGACCGGTTTCCGGGTCATCCTCGAAGTCGAGGACGACATCGAGGTGGTCGGCGAGGCCGCCGACGGGCAGCGCGCCGTGTCGATGGCGTCCGCGCTGCGGCCGGACGTGGTGCTGATGGACGTGGAGATGCCCGTCCTCGACGGGCTGGAGGCCACCCGCCGGATCACCGGCGACACGACGCCGGGCGGCCCGGCGGTGCTCATCCTCACCACGTTCGACAGGGACGACTACCTGTTCGCCGCGCTGCGCGCCGGGGCGAGCGGCTTCCTGCTGAAGAACGGCACGCCGGAGGACCTGGTCGAGGCGGTACGGGTGGTGGCGCGGGGCGAAGGGCTGATCGCGCCGGCGCTCACCCGGCGGGTGATCTCCACGTTCGCCCGGCCCGGCGCGGCGCCGCCGGACCCCCGGCACGACGCGGCGACGGCGGACCTGACCCCGCGCGAGCGGGAGGTGCTGGAACTGGTCGCGAGCGGGGCCAGCAACGCCGAGATCGCGGACGTCCTGCGTGTCGGCGAGGCGACGGTGAAGACCCACGTCAGCCGCGTGCTGGCCAAGCTCGGGCTGCGCGACCGGGTGCAGGCCGTGGTGTTCGCGTACGAGCACGGGGTGGTCCGGCCCGGCGGATGACGCCGGTCCGTCGCAGGGCGGACCACGTGATCGTCCCGCGGTGGGACGACGGCTGCGGGCGCCGGCCGTAGCGTCGGGATCATGACCAGCGTGCTCCGCCTCGACGGCGTCGACCGCAGCTTCGGCGGCCGTCAGGTGCTCAAAGACGTCTCCTTCGACGTGACCGCCGGGCGCATGACCGGATTCGTCGGCGGCAACGGCGCCGGCAAGACCACCACCATGCGCATCATCCTCGGCGTCCTCGCCCCGGACGCCGGGCAGGTCACGTGGCGGGGACACCGGCTCACCCGGGAGGACCGGAGCCGGTTCGGCTACATGCCCGAGGAACGCGGCCTCTACCCCAAGATGACGCCCCGCGAGCAGGTGGTCCACCTCGGCCGCCTGTACGGGCTGGACGCCGCCGGGGCCCGCCGCCGCACCGACGCGCTGCTGGAGCGGGTCGGTCTCGGTGAGCGGGCCGACGACCTGCTGGAGACGCTGTCGCTGGGCAACCAGCAGCGCGCGCAGATCGCCGCCGCGCTGGTGCACGACCCGGAGGTGCTGATCCTGGACGAGCCGTTCTCCGGACTCGACCCGCTCGCCGTCGACATGGTGGTGGCGGTGCTGCGGGAACGCGCCGCCGCCGGAGCGCCGGTGCTGTTCTCCAGCCACCAGCTCGACGTGGTGGAGCGGCTCTGCGACGACCTGGTGCTCATCGCCGGCGGGACGATCCGGGCTGCCGGCGCCCGCGAGGAGCTGCGCGCCGCGTACACCCTGCCCCGGTTCTCGCTCGTGGTCGACGGCGACGCCGGCTGGCTGCGCGACCAGCCCGGCGTGCGGCTGGTCGACCTCGACGGCGCGCGCGCCGTGTTCGAGGTGGACCCGCCCACCGACGACCAGGCGGTGCTGCGCGCGGCGCTGGCCCGCGGCCCGGTGCGCGCGTTCGGCCCGGTCACCCCGTCCCTCGCCGAGATCTTCCGAGAGGTCAACCAGTGAACACGTTCCAGGCCACCCGGCTGGTCGCGGCCCGCGAGATCAAGGTCAAGGTCCGCGACAAGACGTTCCTCTACAGCACGCTGATCTTCCTGCTGCTCGCCGTCGTCGCCACTGTGGTGCCGGCGATGCTGAGCAGCGGCCCGTCGACCGTGGCGGTCACCGCGGCCGGCGCCGAACCGCTGCGCGCGGCCGGGCTGGACGTCCTCGTGGTCGCCGACGACGGCGCCGCCGAGCAGGCGGTACGCGACGGCGACGCGGACGCCGCGGTGGTCACCGGTCCGGTCGTGGTCGCCGACGAGCGGGCCCCGGACGACGTGGTCTCCGCGCTCAGCGCGGCGCCGCAGGTACGGCTGCTGGACCCCGACGCGGTGGACCCGCTCGTCGCGTACCTGGTGCCGTTCGCGTTCGCGTTCGTCTTCTTCTTCATGTCCCAGACGTTCGGGTTGCAGATCGCGCAGAGCGTCACCGAGGAGAAGCAGACCCGGATCGTGGAGATCCTGGTGGCCGCAGTGCCGGCCCGGGCGCTGCTGGCCGGCAAGATCCTCGCCGCGGGGGCGCTGGCGCTGGGGCAGATCACCCTGATCGCGGCCGCCGCGCTGATCGGGATGCGCCTGACCGGCGGCGGTGAACTGCTGAGCCTGATCGCGCCCGCGGTCGGCTGGTTCGTGCCGTTCTTCCTGTGCGGCTTCCTGCTGCTGGCGGCGATGTGGGCGGCTGCCGGGGCGCTGGTGAACCGGCAGGAGGACATCGCGGGGGCGTCCACCCCGGTGCAGCTCGCGGTGATGGCGCCGTTCTTCGCCGTGGTGTTCCTCAACGACAACGCCACAGCGATGCGGGTCTTGTCGTACCTGCCGATCTCGTCGCCGACCGCGATGCCGGTACGGCTGTTCACCGGCGACGCGGCGACGTGGGAGCCGTTCGTGTCGCTGGCGCTGCTGCTGCTCGCGGCGGCCGGGTTCCTGCTCGCCGGGGCCCGGGTCTACGAGGGCTCGCTGCTGCGCACCAACGGGCGGACCTCGGTGCGGGCGGCGTGGCGGCAGCGCGAGCCGATCGGCTGACCGCCCGCAACGCCAAGCGCCGGCCACCCCCGCAGCGGGGGGGGCCGGCGCTCGGCACGTCGGGCCGGGGTCAGCCGACCGCGGCCATCACCTCGTCGGAGACGTCGAAGTTGGCGTAGACGTTCTGCACGTCGTCGCAGTCCTCCAGCACGTCGATCAGCTTGAAGATCTTGCGCGCGCCCTCCTCGTCCAGCGGCACGTTCACGCTGGGGATGAGGGAGGACTCGGCCGACTCGTACTCGATGCCGGCGTCCTGCAGCGCGGTGCGGACCGCGATCAGGTCGCCCGGCTCGGAGACCACCTCGTACGCCTCACCGAGGTCGTTGACCTCCTCGGCGCCCGCGTCGAGCACTGCCATCATCACGTCGTCCTCGGTCGTGCCGCCCTTGGGGACGATCACCACGCCCTTGCGGGAGAACATGTACGACACCGAGCCCGCGTCGGCCAGCGAGCCGCCGTTGCGGGTCAGCGCGGTACGCACCTCGGTGGCGGCACGGTTGCGGTTGTCGGTGAGGCACTCGATCAGCATCGCCACGCCGCTCGGGCCGTAACCCTCGTACATGATCGTCTGCCAGTCGGCGCCGCCGGCCTCCAGGCCGGAGCCGCGCTTGACCGCGCGGTCGATGTTGTCGTTCGGAACCGAGTTCTTCTTCGCCTTCTGGATGGCGTCGTAGAGAGTCGGGTTGCCGGCCGGGTCGCCGCCGCCGGTACGTGCGGCCACCTCGACGTTCTTGATCAGCTTGGCGAACATCTTGCCGCGCTTGGCGTCGATGACCGCCTTCTTGTGCTTGGTCGTCGCCCACTTTGAGTGGCCGGACATCTGTTACCTCCGTTGCTACCCGCCGTCTGCATCGACCGCACCGCACACGCCCCGCTCCCCCGCCGGCGCACGTCGAGGTGCTGTGATCTTCGCTGGGAGCCGCGGCGGGCTGATGGCCCTGCCGAATCTCGGCAATCCTACCGGCGGCGGGCGGTCGGCTGTCACGCGCCGCACGGCAGCGGCCCGCCCCAGACCGCCCGAACCGGCGCAACCAGGGACGGACCGGTCACTCATTCTCCGAAGCCGTACGACAGCGCCACCGTCGGCTCGAACGTCTCCCGTTCCTCGCAGCGCTCCTCCAGCCCTGCCCGGTAACGCCGGAACGACTCCAGCCCGGGCAGCGGCCCGGGCAGCTCCGGCGCCGTGGCCACCTCGACGAAGCTGCGTTCGTCGTCGAGCCGGTACGAGACGTAGCGGAAACCGGACGGGCGCAGCCGGGCCAGCTCGTCGTGGACGGCGCGCAGCAGGCGCAGGTGCTCGGTCAGGCGCTCCGGGCGGACCCGGTAGCGGATCAGGATCATCCTCATGCCGGGAATCGTCCGTCCGGTCGCCGCCGGGCCGGGAGACCGGCGCGAGGCTGGCCCTGCCGGGGCCACCCGGCGGCCCGCCGCCGGTGCGAGACTGGGCCGATGATGGACGGCGAGCTGGGGGCGTTTCTGCGCAGCCGCCGGGAGGCGCTGCGCCCGGCCGACGTGGGGCTTCCGTCGGGTCCGCGCCGCCGCACGCCCGGTCTGCGCCGGGCGGAGCTGGCGACGCTGGCCCAGGTCAGCGTCGAGTACCTGACCCGGCTGGAGCAGGGGCGCGACACCCGGCCCTCGCCGGAGATCCTCGCGGCGCTCGCCGACGCCCTGCTCCTCGACGACGCCGACCGGGACCACCTGCACCAGCTCGCGACCGTCGGCCACAGCCGGCACCTGTGCCCGCACGAACGGACGTCCGTCGCCCGCGCCGTCCGCCCGACGGTCCGGGCCGTACTCGACGGGCTGCGGGACACCCCGGCGTACGTCGTCAACCAGCTCAGCGACGTGCTGGCCTGGAACGACGCGTTCGAGCGGCTGGGCGGGCCGCTCGGTCTGCTCGACGGCAGCCCGCCGAACCTGCTCTGGTTCACCTTCGCCGACGAGCGTGCCCGCGACCACTTCCCGCAGTGGGCGGAACTGGCCGACCAGCAGGTCGCCGAGCTGCACCGGCTGCGGCGGGGCGACCCGGTCGCGGACGCGTTCGCCGAGCGGCTGGCCCGCACCGTGGGCGCGCCGTTCACCGACAGGTGGCGGCGGCGTCCGGTGGCCGCGCCGCGTACCGGCGTGCGTGGGCTGCGGCACCCGCAGGCCGGTCCGTTGCGGCTGGCCTACGAGACGCTGGAGCTGGCCGACGCCGCGCACCAGCGCATCGTCGTCCACCTGCCCGCCGACGCCGCCTCCGCGTCCGCCCTGGACGGGCTGCTCGGCCGGCGACCCGGTCGGCTGCGCGCCGTCGCGGGCTGACGGCCCGGGTGCGTCGTCCGATCAGGACGTGGCCCGGACCAGCTCCACGAAGTGGCGGTGCAGGCGCAGGTCGCCGGTCAGCTCCGGATGGAACGAGGTGGCCAGCAGGTTGCCCTGCCGTACCGCGACGATCCGGTCCGCGGCCGGGCCGCCTGTCACCCGGCCGAGCACCTCGACGTCCGGGCCGACCCGCTCGACCCAGGGCGCGCGGATGAACACGGCGTGGAACGGGCCGCCGTCGACGCCGGTGAGCGTCACCGGCGCCTCGAACGAGTCGACCTGACGGCCGAACGCGTTGCGCCGCACCGTCATGTCGACCCCGGCGAAGCCGCGCTGGTCGGGGCGGCCGTCCAGCACCTGCGCGGCCAGCATGATCATGCCGGCGCAGGAGCCGTAGACCGGCATGCCGGCGGCGATCCGCTTGTCGATCGGCTCGCGCATCTCGAAGATGTCCACCAGCTTGCTGATCGTGGTCGACTCGCCGCCGGGCACCACCAGCGCGTCGACCGCGTCCAGCTCGCCGGGGCGCCGCACCGGCCGGGCGTCGGCGCCCGCGCCGGTCAGCGCCGCGACGTGCTCGCGTACGTCGCCCTGAAGCGCGAGCACGCCGATCACCGGTCCGGCCACGATGTTCCTTCCGGGGTGTTAACAAGGGGCCCCGCCTCTACCGGGGGCGTTAACAGGGGGCCCTTCCTTGCACTCACCAGCCGCGCTCGGCGAGGCGGTGCGGCTGGGGGATCTCGTCGACGTTGATGCCGACCATCGCCTCGCCCAGCCCGCGCGACACCTTGGCCAGCACGTCCGGGTCGTCGTGGAACGTGGTCGCCTTGACGATCGCGGCGGCCCGCTGCGCCGGGTTGCCGGACTTGAAGATGCCCGAGCCGACGAAGACGCCCTCGGCGCCGAGCTGCATCATCATGGCCGCGTCGGCAGGGGTCGCGATGCCGCCCGCGGTGAACAGCACGACTGGCAGCTTGCCCTGCTCGGCGATCTCCTTGACCAGCTCGTACGGGGCCTGCAGCTCCTTGGCCGCGACGTACAGCTCGTCGTCGGGCAGCGACTGGAGCCGGCGGATCTCCTGCCGGATCTTGCGCATGTGGGTGGTGGCGTTGGAGACGTCCCCGGTGCCCGCCTCACCCTTCGAGCGGATCATGGCGGCGCCCTCGGTGATCCGGCGCAGCGCCTCGCCCAGGTTCGTCGCCCCGCACACGAACGGGACGGTGAACGCCCACTTGTCGATGTGGTTGGCGTAGTCGGCCGGGGTCAGCACCTCGGACTCGTCGACGTAGTCGACGCCGAGCGCCTGGAGGATCTGCGCCTCGACGAAGTGGCCGATGCGGGCCTTGGCCATCACCGGGATCGAGACGGCCTGGATGATGCCGTCGATCATGTCCGGGTCGCTCATCCGGGACACGCCGCCCTGCGCGCGGATGTCGGCCGGCACCCGCTCCAGCGCCATCACCGCCACCGCGCCGGCGTCCTCGGCGATCTTCGCCTGCTCGGCGGTGACCACGTCCATGATCACACCACCCTTGAGCATCTCGGCCATGCCGCGCTTGACGCGGGCGGTGCCGACGGTTGTGGCGGGGGTCGGGGCTGCGGACTCAGACACGGGACATCGCTCCTCGGCGTGCTCGGGAGGTGACTGCGCAGGAATGCTACGACCGTCCCGGCGCCGCTCCGAGCGCCAATCGAACCCCCGGTGGCCTGCCGTGTGGCCCCCGTCACGACCGCCGGTCAGCCGGTGGTCACGTCCGCCGGGGAGGCCAGCGTCGGGTCGTCGATGTCGAAGTAGCGGGGCCACTCCCGGCCCCGCCCCATCCGGAACAGCCGCACCACCGGACGCCCTCGCGCCGAGCGGGCGTCGCGGACCAGGTCGGTGTGCACCTGCCGGGCCAGCGCCAGCCGGCGGCTCGCCGCGATCACCGCCGCGCAGCCCGGGTCGTCCGGGTCCAGCCGCACCGCCCGCAACTGCCGGGTCAGGTCGTTCTCGGCCGCCTCACGCTCCTCCGGGGCGGCGTCGAGCGCGATCCGGGCGGCGGCGTACAGCTCCACGCCGTACCGCTGCTCGGCCAGGACCGCGGCGGCGGCCGCGCGGCGCAGCAGGTGCGCCTCCAGCGCGCGGGCCGCCGAGTCCGCGCGGACCTGCAGCCGCTGCACCCGGCCGGAGGTCCAGATCAGGTACGCCGAGACCACCCCGACTACCAGGACGGCGCCCACCACCCACCACATGCCCGGCATCGTAGTGCTGCTCCTCATCCCGCCCGGCCGGCGCGGGGCACCGGTCGACGCGCTCGTCACAGCGGCCGCACCGGCCACCGAAGTCAGCCCAGTCCCGCCCACTCCTGGTCCATGACCCGGCCGTCGGTGGCCTCGATCGCGGCTGCGTATACCTCCAGAACGCGGCGGGCAACCACGGGCCAGTCGAAATTCGCCACCACCTGGTCGCCGCAGGCGGTCAGCCCGGCCCGCAGGCCGGCGTCGTCCAGCAGCTCGGACAACGCGACGCCGAGCGCGGCCGCGTCGCCGGTCGGGAACAGCCGCCCGGCCCGCCCGCCGTCGAGCACCCGGCGGAACGCGTCCAGGTCGCTCGCGACCACTGTCGTCCCGGCGGCGAGCGCCTCGGTGAGGATCATCCCGAATGATTCCCCGCCGGTGTTCGGTGCGACGTACAGGTGCGCGCTGCGCAGCATGCGTGCCTTGTCCGCCTCGGAGACCAGGCCGAGGAACGTGACCCGGTCCCGCAGGTCGGCCGGGAACCGCCCGTACAGCTCGTCGGCGTCGCCCGGCCCGGCGACCAGCAGCCGCAGCCCGGGACGCCGCGGGGCGAGCGCCACGAACGCGTCGCGCAGGATCGGGAAGCCCTTGCGCGGCTCGGTGAACCGGCCGAGGAAGCCCAGCGTGCCGCCCGTGCCCGGGGCGCACTCCCCCGGCCAGCCCGGCAGCGGCGGCACCCCGGCGAACTTCGCCACCGCCACCCCGTTGGGGATCTCCACCGCGCCGCCGTCCATGTGCTCGACCTGCACCTTGCGGGCCAGCGCGCTCACCGCGATCCGGGCGGTGATCCGCTCCAGCACGATCTGGAGCGCGCCCTGCGCGGCCGACAGCACCCGGGAGCGGGTCATCGCGGTGTGGAAGGTCGCCACCACCGGACCGCGGGCGCAGAGCACCGCAAGCATCGACAGGCTCGGGGTGAGCGGCTCGTGCACGTGCAGCACGTCGAAGTCGCCCCGGGTGATCCAGCGCCGCACCCGGGCCGTGGAGACCGGGCCGAACGCGATCCGGGCCACCGACCCGTTGTACGGCAGCGGCACCGCCCGGCCGGCCGACACCACGTACGGCGGCAGCGCCGAGTCCTCGTCGGCCGGCGCCAGCACGCTCACCTCGTGGCCGAGCCCGAGCAGCGCCTCGGCCAGGTCCATGACGTGGTTCTGCACCCCGCCCGGCACGTCGAACGAGTACGGGCACACGATGCCGATACGCACTGCGCCCTCCCCCTAGACCGTCCCGGTGATGGCCGGCGGCTGCGCCGGCGTTGGCGCACCGTCCCGGCCCTGGTCCAGCCACATCCGCTGCAACATGTGCCAGTCTTGCGGATGCCGGGCGATGCCCGCCGCCAGACCGTCGGCAATCCGCTGGGTCACCACGCGGACCCGCGCGTCCAGCGGGGCGCTGTCCGGGTCCGGCAGCGGCAGCGGGCCTTCGAGCGAGGCGCACGCCGCGTCCGGCTCGTACCACATCGAGGCCACGTAGAGCGGCGCGCCGGTACGGATGGCGAGCAGCGCCGGGCCGGCCGGCATCCGGGTCCGCGCGCCGAAGAAGTCGACCTCCACGCCCCGGGCCGACAGGTCCCGGTCGGCCAGCAGCGGCACCACGTAACCGGCGCGCAGCCGGTCCACCAGCACGTCGAACGCGGGCCGCGGACCGCCGGTGTTGGGCAGGATCTCCATCCCCAGCCCTTCCCGGAACGTCACGAACCGCTCGTAGACGCCCTTCGGGAGCCGCTCCGCCACAGTGGTCATCGGCCAGCCGGTTGCCGCCACCCAGGCGCCGGCCGCGTCCCAGTTCCCGGCGTGCGGCAGCGCCACCACGGCGCCCCGCCCGGCCGCCACGTCGGCGGCGAGCATCTCCTGCCCGTCCAGGCGGAACCCGGCGAGGATCTCCGCCCGGCTCAGGCCGGGCAGCCGGAACGCCTCCATCCAGTAGCGGGCGTACGAGCGCAGCCCGGCGCGCACCAACGCGTCCAGCTCCGCGTCGGGCAGCTCCGGGCCGACCACCCGGCGCAGGTTGGCGCGCAACCGGCGCGTACCCCCGCCGTCCTTGCGGTGGGCGCGGTCGGCGCCCGCCCGGAAGGCCGCGGCCGCGACGGGCCGGGGCAGCGCGCGGATCAGGCGCCAGCCCGCGACGAAGCCCGCCTCGGTGAGGTTCACTCGACGCCGACCCGCTGGGCCTGGCGGTACACGTGGGCCATCCGCTGCCCGACGGTGAAGATCGAGACGGCGGCGAGCAGCCAGAGCGCGATCTCCAGCGCGAGCGGTACGCCGACGCCGGCGAGGATGCCGCCCACCCCGACGATGAGCAGGCGCTCCGTGCGTTCGGCGATGCCCACGTTGCAGGTCATCCCGAGGCCCTCGGCGCGGGCCTTGACGTAGGAGACCAGCCCGCCCGCGGCCAGGCAGATCAGCGCCGCCGCCACGCCCGAGTAGTCGTGCTCGGTGGCCAGCCAGTACGCGACGGCGCCGAACACCGCGCTGTCGGCGACCCGGTCCATGCTCGAGTCGAGGAACGCCCCGAACCGGGTGGACCCGCCGCTCATCCGCGCCATCGTGCCGTCGAGCAGGTCGGTGAGGGCGAAGACCGTGACGATCAGCGCGCCGGCGACCAGATGGCCGCGCGCGCCGAAGCCGAGCGCGCCGATGAGCACGCCGACGGTGCCGGTCACGGTGACCGCGTTGGGGGACACGCCCGCACGCAGCAGCGTACGGGCGATCGGCTCCACGACGCGGGTCATGCCCGCGCGGGCCGTCACTTGGAAGATCTTCGCCATGGCGGTCCCACGATAACGGCCCGCAACCGCCGGGGACACAGCCGGGCGCACGACCCGCCCGACGGCCCTTGTGCCCGCACCCGCGCGGGTGTGAGATCGAGCCAGGAGGTGAGCCGGATCACCGGATCACCGGTCCGCGTTCCCGGCCAGCATGAGATCACCGGAAGATATCGCCGCGGCGCCCGTCCCGGGTCCGCTCCCCCGTCGCCCGCGGCGGTCGCCACCACCACCGGTTGAGGGAGGTGCGCCGCGATGGCGCAGAAGAACGAGAAGGGTGTCACCGGCGGCGCGCCGGTGGTGACCGAGCCCGGCAGGGTTCGCAACGTGGTGCTCGTCGGGCACTCCGGCGCCGGCAAGACGACTCTCGTCGAGGCGCTGCTGGCGGCAAGCGGCACGATCAGCCGGGCCGGCGCCGTCACCGAGGGCACCACGGTCTGCGACCACGACCCCGCCGCCGTACGGCAGCAGCGCTCGGTGAGCCTGGCCTGCGCGCCGCTGACGCACCGCGACGTCAAGGTCAACCTGCTGGACACGCCGGGCTACGGCGACTTCGTCGGCGAGCTGCGCGCCGGGCTGCGCGCCGCCGACGCGGCGCTGTTCGTGGTCTCCGCCGTCGACGGCATGGACGCCGCCACCGCCGCCCTCTGGGAGGAGTGCGCCGCCGTCGACATGCCGCGCGCGGTCGCGGTCTCCCGGCTGGACCACCCGCGCGCCGACTTCGACGAGGCGGTGGCGCTGTGCCAGCGGGTATTCGGCGACAACGTGCTCCCGCTCTACCTGCCCATGCTCGGCGACGACGGCGAGTCGGTGGCCGGCCTGATGGGCCTGATCACCCGCCGGGTGTACGACTACTCCGCCGGGCTGCCGCCGGAGGTGCGCGAGCCGGACCCGCAGCACCTGCCGGCCATCCAGGAGTCCCGCGACGAGCTGATCGAGGGGATCATCGCGGAGAGCGAGGACGAGACCCTGATGGACCGCTACCTCGGCGGTGAGGAGATCGACCCCGAGGTGCTCATCACCGACCTGGAGACGGCTGTCGCCCGCGGCCACTTCTACCCGGTGGTGCCGGTCTGCGCGGAGACCGGCGTCGGCCTGGACGCGCTGCTCGACGGCCTGGTCGCGGCGTTCCCGTCCCCGCTGGAGCACGACCTGCCGGCGGTCACCGGGGTGGACGGCTCCCCCCGCCCGCCGCTGACCTGCGACCCGGACGGCCCGCTCGTCGCCGAGGTGGTCAAGACGACAGTCGACCGGCACGTCGGGCGGGTCTCGCTGGTCCGGGTCTTCTCCGGCACGCTCCGCCCCGACCAGGTGATCCACGTGTCAGGTCACGGCATGGCCGAGCGCGGCCACCCCGACCACGACGCCGACGAGCGGGTCGGTCACGTCTACACCCCGCTGGGCGCGACGCTGCGCGAGGTGGCCGCCTGTGTCGCGGGCGACCTGTGCGCGATCACCAAGTCGGGCAGCGCGGAGACCGGCGACACCATCTCGGCCAAGGACGACCCGCTGCTGATCGCGCCCTGGGAGATGCCCGAGCCGCTGCTGCCGGTGGCGATCGTGGCGCGCAGCCGGGCCGACGAGGACGCGCTGGCCCGCAACCTGTCCCGGCTGGTCGCCGGGGACCCGACGCTGCGGCTGGAACGCAACGCGGAGACCCACCAGCTGGTGCTCTGGTGCATGGGCGAGGCGCACGCCGACGTGGTGCTGGACCGGCTGCGCGGCGGCGGGGTCGAGCTGGACACCGAGCCGGTCCGGGTGCCGCTGCGCGAAACGTTCACCGCCGCCGCGCGCGGGCACGGGCGGCACGTCAAGCAGTCCGGCGGCCACGGCCAGTACGCGGTCTGCGACATCGAGGTGGAGCCGCTGCCCCGGGGCGCCGGCTTCGAGTTCGTCGACCGGGTGGTCGGCGGCGCGGTCCCGCACAACTACATCCCGTCGGTGGAGAAGGGTGTACGGGCGCAGATGGAACGCGGGCTGGTCGCCGGCTGCCCGGTGGTGGACCTGCGGGTGACGCTCGTCGACGGGAAGGCGCACAGCGTCGACTCCTCCGACGCGGCGTTCCAGACCGCCGGCGCGCTGGCGCTGCGCGACGCCGCCGAGAAGGGCCAGCCCACGCTGCTGGAGCCGGTGGACGAGATCACCGTGCGGGTGCCGGACTCGTCGGTCGGCGCGGTGATGGGCGACCTGTCCGGGCGGCGCGGCCGGGTGCTCGGCACCGAGCCGGACCCGGAGGCCGAGGGCCGCACGCTGGTCCGCGCCGAGGTGCCCGCGACAGAGTTGCTGCGATACGCGGTAGAGCTGCGCTCGATGACCGCCGGCACCGGCACGTTCCGCCGCGAGTTCGCCCGCCACGAGCCGATGCCCGCCCACCTGGCCGACCAGGCCCGCAAGGAGTCCACCACCCGCTGACCCCCGCCCCCGCCCCCGCCCTGCCCTCTCGGCGGCGATCTTGCACTTGCGGCCCTCGCAAGGTGGGCATTCCGGTCATCTCAGGGGCCACAACCGCAAGATCGGCGCCGAGAGGGCAGGGGTCAGGGGCGGACGGCGGGGACCGGGGGCATCGGCCAGTACGGGCGGTCGGCGTCCCGGAGGGCGGCCGAGCGTACCGCCGCCAACTGCCGCTCCACCTCGGCGAAGTGGTCCGGGGCGAGCGGTCCCCAAGCCAGCGCTGCCGCGTTCTCCTCGACCTGGGCGACGGTACGGGCCCCGGGGATCGGCACGGCGCGGTCGCTGCGCGCCCAGATCCACCCGATCGCCCCCTGCGCGAGCGTACGGCCGTCGGCGGTCAGCGCGTCGCGGACGGCGGCGACCCGGCGCAGCCACTCCGGCGCGGGCCGGCCGCTGCGGAACCACTCCAGCCAGGTCGGCCCGAGTCCGCGTACGTCGTCGCGGGGAAGCGTCGACGCCGGCGTGTACTTGCCGGTGAGCAGTCCCATCCCGAGCGGCCCCCGGGCCAGGCTGGCCAGGTCGTGCTTGTCGCAGGCGTCCAGCATGGCGGGGGCGTCCCGGAGCACCGACAGCGCGTGCTGTACGGCGGCGGCACCCCGGGCGACCTGCGCGAACGCGGCGGCCCGATCGGCCCGGTCGGTGCTCCATCCGTACGCCCGGATCAGGCCGTCGTCCGTCAGGTCGTCGAGCGTGCCGATGAGCGCCTCGGCCCGGGGCAGCGGCAGGTCGCCGAGGTGCAGTTGATAGAGGTCGATGTGGTCGGTGCCGAGCCGGCGCAGTGAGTCGGTCACCGCCCGGCGCAGGTAGTGCGGCGAGGCGTTCTCCCCGGTTGCCTGCCGGGCGCTCTCGTCGAACGTGTAGCCGAACTTCGTGGCGATCACGGCCTCGTCGCGCCGCCCGGCGAGCGCCCGGCCGAGCACCCGCTCGCCGTGCCCGGCGCCGTACGTGTCGGCGGTGTCGAACAGCGTGACGCCGAGGTCGAGCGCGCGGCGGACGGCACGTACCGACTCGTCGTCGTCGACCTGACCCCAGCCCAGCGGGCGGGCGCCCTCGGCCCAGGGGCCGCCGATCGCCCAGCACCCCATGCCGAGGGCGCTCACCTCGATGCCGCTGCGCCCCAACTGTCGCTTGTCGACTGCCACCGCCGCATCCTGTCATCTTCCGGGCGGCCGCGGGCCGGTTCCAGGCTCCTGAGTACGGTCACGGTCACGCCCCGTGACGGCAGGAGGTGGGCGGTCGCGGTGAACGCCGCAGCCGGGGCGAGCCGTCAGCGCGCGTAGGCCAGCAGTACCGGCTCGTCCTGGCCCGGCCAGGTGCCGGCGAGGCCGCCCGCCGCCGGAACGTCGGCCGGTACGGGCCGCCGGACCACCGCCAGTTCGACGTCCCCCACCCGGACCACCGTCACGCCGTCGTCACCCGGACCGGCCGAAACCGGACCCGTCGGCACCGGACGGCCGGTACGGCTGCCGGTCAGCGTCATGCTCGCCGGGCGCGCCTCCCGCTTCCCGTCGACCTCGAAGTACTCCTCGGCCTGCCCGGCGTCGGCGAGCACGGCGGCGGCCAGCAGCGGCGGGTACACCGGGTCGCCGCAGGCGTCGTACGCCCAGCGGCGGCCGAGCACCGAGTGCTCGATGACGCCCACCAGGTGCTCGTCCGCCCCGGCCAGCGGCGCGCCCCGGTAGGTCAGCGGCACCTGGAGCACCGGGCCGTCACCGGCGCGCACGAGCAGCGTCTCGACGCCCACCTCACCGGCCGGGTCGTCGAACCGGTACGCCGCGACGCGGCTGACCGGCGCGCCCGCCTCGCCGGCGAACCACTGCCGCCCGGGCAGCCAGCCGGCGAGCAGTTCCAGTTTCGAGGGGCGCAGTTCCGCGCGGTGCAGGAGAGCCATGCGCGAGATCGTACTGTCGGGGCGGGCCGCCGTCAGGCCGCCGCCCACGCCTTGGCCAGCAACTCCCGGGTGTCGGCGAGGAGCTGGGGCAGCACCTTGGTGCGGCCGATCACCGGCATGAAGTTGGCGTCGCCGCCCCAGCGCGGCACCACGTGCTGGTGCAGGTGCGCGGCGATGCCCGCGCCGGCCACGCCGCCCTGGTTCATGCCGAGGTTGAAGCCGTGCGCGCTGGAGACGTGCCGGACGACCCGCATGGCGGCCTTGGTGAACGCGGCCAGCTCGACCGTCTCCGGCTCGTCCAGCTCGGTGTAGTCGGCCACGTGCCGGTAGGGGCAGATCAGCAGGTGGCCGGGGTTGTACGGGTAGAGGTTGAGCACCGCGAAGACGTGCTCACCGCGTGCCACCACCAGGCTCTCCTCGGCGGGCAGCCCGGGCGCCAGGCAGAACGGGCAGCCGGCCGGCTTCTCGTACCCGCCCTCGGGCCGGTCCTCGCCGGAGATGTAGGTCATCCGGTGCGGCGTCCAGAGCCGGTCCAGCCCGTCCGCCAGACCGTTGTCGCCGCCGTACCCGGTGTCCCGCTCCGCCCCTGTCACACCGGCGATCCTACGATCCGGCCCGCTCGGCGGCAGGACCGGCGTTGGTGCGCGACTCCACCACCTCGCGCACGTGCGCGACCGCTTCGTCGACCGGTACGCCGTTGCGCTGCGAGCCGTCGCGGTAGCGGAACGAGACGGTGCCGGCGGCCACGTCGTCGTCCCCGGCGATCACCATGAACGGGATCTTCTGCTGCTGCGCGTTGCGGATCTTCTTCTGCATCCGGTCGTCGCCCAGGTCGACGTCGGCGCGGATGCCGTGCCGGCGCAGCGTCGCGGTGAAGTCGGCCAGGTAGTCGCCGTGCTCCTCGCGGATCGGGATGCCGACCACCTGCACCGGCGCCAGCCAGGCCGGGAACGCGCCCGCGTAGTGCTCGGTGAGCACGCCGATGAACCGCTCGATCGACCCGAACTTGGCGCAGTGGATCATCACCGGCTGCTGCCGGGTGCCGTCGGCGGCCTGGTACTCCAGCCCGAAGCCCTTCGGCTGGTTGAAGTCGTACTGGATGGTTGACATCTGCCAGGTGCGGCCGATCGCGTCCTTGGCCTGCACGGAGATCTTCGGGCCGTAGAACGCCGCGCCGCCCGGGTCCGGCACCAGCTCCAGGCCGGTCTCCAGCGCGCACTGCTCCAGCACGGCGGTGGCCGTTGCCCAGTCGGAGTCGGAGCCGACGAACTTGTCCGGCCGGGAGTCGTCGCGGGTCGACAGCTCCAGGTAGAAGTCGTCGATGCCGAAGTCGCGCAGCAGGCTGAGCACGAAGCCGAGCAGGTGCTTGATCTCGGCCGGCGCCTGCTCCTTCGTGCAGTAGGAGTGCGAGTCGTCCTGGGTGAAGCCACGCACCCGGGTCAGGCCGTGGATCACGCCCGACTTCTCGTACCGGTAGACCGACCCGAACTCGAACAGCCGCAGCGGCAGCTGCCGGTAGGACCGCCCGCGCGACCGGTAGATCAGGTTGTGCATCGGGCAGTTCATGGCCTTGAGGTAGTAGTCGCTGCCCTCCATCTCCATGGGCGGGAACATCGTGTCCTTGTAGTAGGGCAGGTGTCCCGAGGTGTGGAAGAGACCTTCCTTGGAGATGTGCGGCGTGCCGACGTAGTCGAAGCCCTCCTCGATGTGGCGCGCCCGGACGTAGTCCTCCATCACCCGCTTGAGCACGCCGCCCTTGGGGTGGAAGACCGGCAGACCGGAGCCGATCTCGTCGGGGAAGCTGAACAGGTCGAGGTCCGCGCCGAGCTTGCGGTGGTCGCGGCGGGCGGCCTCCTCCAGGAGCTTCAGGTACGCCTTGAGCTCGTCGCGGGTCGGCCACGCGGTGCCGTAGACGCGCTGGAGCTGCGGGTTCTTCTCCGACCCGCGCCAGTACGCGGCGGCCGAGCGCATCAGCTTGAACGCGCCGATCAGCCGGGTGTTCGGCAGGTGCGGGCCCCGGCACAGGTCGGACCAGCAGACCTTGTCCTCGTTCGCGGCGAGGTTGTCGTAGATGGTCAGCTCGCCGCCGCCCACCTCCATCACCTCGGAGGAGTCCAGCCCCTCCCCCTTGACGTCGATCAGCTCCAGCTTGTACGGCTCGGCGGCCAGCTCGGCCCGCGCCTCGTCCAGGTCCGCGAACCGGCGACGGCGGAACCGCTGGCCGGACTTGACGATCTCCTGCATGCGCTTCTCGAGCTTGGTCAGGTCCTCCGGCTGGAACGGCTTGTCGACGCCGAAGTCGTAGTAGAAGCCGTTCTCGATCGGCGGGCCGATGCCGAGCTTCGCCTCCGGGAAGACGTCCTGCACCGCCTGGGCCAGCACGTGCGCGGTGGAGTGGCGCAGCACGTTCAGCCCGTCCGGGCTGTCCAGCGCGACCGGCTCGACAGCGACCTCCTCGGCCGGACGCCAGTCCAGGTCGCGCAGCTGGCCCTGCGGGTCGCGGACCACCACGATCGCCTTCGGCCCGCTCATCGGCAGTCCGGCCGCGGCCACCGCGTCGGCCGCCGTCGTCCCGGCGGCGACGACGACGGGGTCGGCCACGACGGGGGTACGGGGTGCGGACACGGTGACTCCTAGTCGTCGACGGTACGGATGGGCCGGTGACCGGCCCCTGCGATGCTATCGGTCGCCCCGGCGCGGGCCGCCGCCGACGCCGCTGCCCGCCGGTAACGAGTTCGGCAGGCGTTGAACCTTTTCGCCCCGCCGCCCGAACTACCAGGTGGGGCCGGAGCCGGTACCGGCCCCGTCGAGATGGATGGGGGCGACGATGAGGATGACCCGTCAGGGCCGGTGGGCGGCGGCGCTGCTGGCCGCCGTGCTCGCCGGAGCGGTGAGCTGGCCGGGCGCGGCGAGCGCGGCCGGGGTGACCGTCACGACCTCACCCGCCGAGGTACGCCAGGGCGACGCGATCCAGTTGTCGGTGGTGGTGCCGGCGGACCGGCCCGGCAGCCGCACCACCAAGATCGAGCTGACCATGCCCCCGGACGCCCCGATCGGCGAGGTGTACCCGCTGTCCGTGCCGGACTGGGCGCCCACCATCACCACCCGCACCCTGGACCAGCCGGTCCCCGGCATGCACGCGGCCGAACTGAACCAGGTGACCCATGCCGTGACCTGGCTGCGGGTGCCCGGCACCGGCAGCGGAGCGGCCCAGCTGCCACTCGGCATGGGTCCGATGCCCGCCACCGACCGGCTCACGTTCACAGTGGTCCAGACGTACGCCGACGGCACAGTCGTGCGGTGGGCCGACCCGGCCGGCGGCAAGCACCCGGCGCCGACTGTCGAACTGCTGCCGCCGCTGCCGGGCACCATGACGCACAACGGCGACCCCGGTACGAACGGCGGCGCGCACAGCGGTCACGGCGCGGCGGGCGGCGCCCAGGGCGGTGTTCCGGGCGGTGTCCAGAACGGCGCTCCGAACGGCGCGGCGCCGGCGGCCGGCGCGGCAGACGACGGGCCGAGCGCGGACCTGCTGCTCGGCGGCGGCCTGCTCGCCGGACTGGCCGGCGGGGCGGCGATCGGCTGGCTGCTCAGCCGCCGCCGGCGTGACACCATGACGCTGCCGCCCGACGACAGCCCTACCCCGGACGACAGCCTTTCCCCCGACGCGCCCGCCGCGACCGAGCGCCCGGACGAGGACAACCGCTCCGACTCCCCCGAGCGTGCCGTCGCCCCCGCCCCAGCCGCCGACCCCCCAGCGCACGACTCGCCCTCCAGCGGCCCGTCACCGGACTCGCCCTCCAGCGGCCCGTCACCGGACTCGCCCTCCAGCGGCCCGTCACCGGACTCGCCCCGCAGCGGCCCGTCATCGGACTCGCCCGTCGGCGACCCGGCACCCGATTCACCCCACGGCGGCTCGGAACCGCATTCGTCCGGCGGCGACCCGGCACCGGATTCGCCCGATTCGGGGAGCGCCGCGCACCCGCTCGGCGAACCCGTCCCCGCTGGTGGTGCGCGCCGGAAGGCATGATCGACTCCACTTCGCCGAGGTGGCTGCATCCCACCCCCGTCGACCCCGCCACCTCCCCGAGGTGGCGCGCGTCCCCGGTCATCACCGACCGTGACCCACACCTGTTCGGGGAGATTGCCGCAACCTGCACCCGTTGACCCCGCCACCTCCCCGAAGGGGCCCGCGTGCCCGGCCACCACCAACCATGATCCACACCTGCTCGGGGAGGTTGCCGCATCACGCTCCCCTTGACCCCGCCACCTCGCCGAAGTGACGCGCGTGCCCCGGCCACCACCAACCGTGATCCACACCAGCTCGGGGGAGTTGCGACATCACGCACCCCTCAAGCCCGCCACCTCGCCGAAGTGGCCCGCATTCCCGGTCAGGACGAACGGAAAGGCGGGCGGTCAGGCGGGGGTGGTGACCCAGCCGGGGAGCGGCTCGCGCGCGGTCAGCCAGTCCTCCGGGACGCCGCCGGGCCCGCCGACCCCGGTGTACGCGGCCACGGTCCCGCCCACGATCGCGGCCGTGGTGTCCACGTCGCCGCCCGCCTCCACGCAGGCGCGGATCGCGGCGGGATAGTCGTGCAGCAGCGTGGCGGCGACCCAGAGCGTGAACGGGACGGTGTCCTGCGCGGTGACCCGCGAGCCGTTGCCGAGCGCGTCGGCCACCTGGGCGGCCGGATGACCGAGCAGCGTGGCGGCCCGGCGTACCCCCCGGTGCACCTCGCCGGCCGGGTCGAGCGCCCCGGCGACGGCGGTGAGCAGCCGGGCCGGCTCGGGGCGGTCGCCGTCGAGGCGGGCGCGGGCGGCCAGCGAGGCGGCCACCGCGACCGCCACCGCGCCGGCGACGCCCTCCGGGTGGGCGTGGGTCACCTCGGCCGAGGCGCGGGCCTGCTCGGCGGCGCGCCGGGTGGAGTCGGCGTGCCAGGCGCCGAGCGGCGCGACGCGCATGGCCGCGCCGTTGCCGCAGGAGCCCTGCCCGTCGAACGCGGACGCGGCGGCCACCGGCCACGGCGTGCCGGTGCGGATCAGCCGCAGCACCGTCACCGCGCCCGGCCCGTACCCCCGGTAGGGCTCGCAGCGCTGCGCGAACGCCAACGCCAGCCGGTCGGAGTCGATCCGCCCGGCGGCGGCCAGCTCGGCCACGACGGAGCAAGCCATCTCGGTGTCGTCGGTCCACTCCCACGGCGGCGCGGGCAGCCGGCCGGCGGCGAGGTCGTCCGGGCGCCGGCCGGGGACGAAGAACTGGGAGCCGAGGGCGTCGCCCACCGACAGCCCGGCCAGCGCGTCGCGGGCGAGCGTGAGGCGGGTGTCGGGGAAGAGCGTGAACGTCATCGCCGTCCCAGCTTGCCCGCTTCGCCGGACCGCCGCAACGCGACCGGCTTGCCACACCTTGTACGGTGCTGACGTGGCAACCGTCCTGCTGGTCGAAGACGACCACGTCGTGCGCGGCGCCATGCTGCGGTCGCTCACCGACCGGGGGCACGCGGTGCACGCCGTCGGCACCGCGCTCGACGCGCTGCGCCGGGTCGCCGCGGAGACGCCCGATCTCGTGGTGCTCGATCTCGGCCTGCCCGATCTGGACGGCTCGGACGCGCTGCGCATGCTGCGCGGCATCACCGACGTGCCGATCATCATCGCCACCGCCCGCGACGACGAGCAGTCGGTGGTGCGGCTGCTGCGGGCCGGCGCGGACGACTACATGGTCAAGCCGTTCACCGGCGCTCATCTGGACGCCCGGATCACCACTGTGCTGCGCCGGGCCGGCCGGGCCAGCCGTACCGTCGCGCCGGCCGTGCACACGGTCGGCGGCCTGCGGGTCGACGTGGGTGAGCGCAGCGCGGTGCTCGACGGGGAGCCGCTGGCGCTGACCCGCAAGGAATTCGACCTGCTGGCGTATCTCGCCGCGCGTCCCGGCCGGGTAGTGTCCCGGCGGGAACTCTTGGAGGAGGTATGGCGGCAGCCATCGGTCGGCGAGGACCAGACCATCGACGTGCACCTGTACTGGCTCCGCCGCAAAATGGGCGAGTCCGCGGCGAAGCCGCGCTACCTGCGCACCGTGCGGGGGGTCGGCTTCCGGCTGGTGGCGCCGGACTGAGGCTGTCGCTGGCCGCGCTCACGGCCGGCATGTGCAGCCTGGTCGCGCTCGCCTTCCTCATTCCGCTCGGGCTCACCCTCGCCGACCGGTCCCGGGAGGCGGAGCTGGCCGACGCCGCGCGCCGCGCCGCGCTGGTGACCGGCGCGCTGGCGGTGAGCACCGACACGGCGGCTGTCGAACGGGCGGTGGTGGCCGCGGCCGGCGGCGACCCGGCGCTGCGCCCTGTCGTGCACGGCATCGGGGCGGACGAGTCCGCCGGCCGGGCCGACGCGGCAGCGCTCGCCGACGCCGCCGAGCAGCGGCGTTCGGTGGTGACCGAGGTGGACGGCGGGGTGCTGCGGCTGGACCCGGTGGTGCTCGGTGAGCGGGTCGCCGTGGTGGAGGTCTTCGTACCCGACGAGGTGCTCGACGACGGCGGCGGCGGACGCTGGCTGCTGCTGCTCGCGGTGGCGCTGGCGCTGGTCGGCGCGGCGGTGGTGGTGGTCGACCGGGTGGCGGCCCGGGCCGTGGACGCCACCGGCGACCTGGTCAAGGCGGCGCTCGCGGTCGGCGACGGCGAGCTGGGGGTACGGGTCGAGCCGACCGGCCCGCGCGAGCTGGCCGAGGCAGGGCACGCGTTCAACCGGATGACGGAACGGCTGGTGGCGTTGCGCGCCGACGAGCACGAGCTGGTCGCCGACCTGTCGCACCGGCTGCGTACGCCGCTGACCGCGCTGCGGCTGGACGCCGAGGCGCTGGAGTCCGACGACACGAGCATCGGCACGTTCAGTGAGGCGGAGCTGGACCGGCGGCGTGGCATCCGGCGGATCCGGCAGGCGATCGTCACGCTGGAGGGCGAGGTCGACCAGCTGATCAAGACGACCCGCAAGGCGGTGAGTCAGGAGTCGGCTCCGGCGTCGTGCGACGTCAGCGAGGTGGTGCGGGACCGGATGGTGTTCTGGTCGGCGCTGGCCGGGGACCAGAACCGGCCGCACCGGGTGGTCGGGGCGCAGTTGCGCATCCCGGCGCCGGTGCCCCGCGCAGAGTTGGCCGCCGCGCTGGACGCGGTGATCGGCAACGTGTTCCGGTACACGCCGCAGGGCACCGCGTTCGAGGTGGCGGTGAGCCGCCGGGACGGCTGGGTGGCGATCCGGATCGACGACGCCGGGCCGGGCATCCCGAACCCGGACCGGGCGCTGCGCCGGGGCGAGAGCGACCAGGGCTCCACCGGGCTCGGGCTGGACATCGCCAAGCGGGTCGCGTTGCAGGCGAACGGTTCGGTGAGCATCGACCGGGCCCGGCTCGGCGGGGCCAGCGTGGTGATGCTGCTGGCCGACCCGGACGCGGCGCCCCGGCCGGTGAACCGGTTCGGGCTGGTCGGCCGGATGGCCCGGGACGCCCGCGAGCCGCGTGCCGGACGGCGCTGGCCGCGCCCGCGCTGACGCCCTGGCTGTGGGGCGGCGCAAGTTCTCCTTAAAGGTGGTTTAACGACGGCCGGGAAACCGCCGTGAACTGCCAGGATTACCGACAGAACCCATCAGTTCCGTCGGCCGGGACGCCCCGTAACACCTTTCGGCCGACGGATCGGTGCGCGCGACGGGAGTTCGGTCCCCCCACACCTCGCTCCCGTCGCGCGCTCTCCCGTCGCTCCGGGTGAGGTGACCGTCATGACGCCGACCGTCGGCCGTCTGCTCCGCTGGGCCGCCGTTATCGGCCTGGGCGTCGCCCTCACGCTCGCCTTCTGGCAGGACCCGGTGCTCGCCCACGGCCCGGTCCGGCCCGCGGCTGTGGCGTCCGGCCCCGCCGCCGCGCTGTCCGCGCTGGCCCTGGCCGGGGTGATGCTGACCGCGCGGCGCCGGCCGCCGCGGGGATCCCGGCGACCGACGCCCGTACGGCCGCTCAGCGTGCCGCGCTCGCCCGGTACGCGTCGATCTCGGCGCTGATCCGGGCCTGCTCGGCCGGGGCCAGGAACGCCGCGGCGACCGCGTCGCGGGCCAGCGCGGCGACGCCGTCCGGGCCGAGTCGCAGCAGCCGGGCGGCCACGGCGTACTCGTCGTTGAGGGTGGTGCCGAACATCGGCGGGTCGTCGGAGTTGATGCTGACCGGCACGCCGGCCTCCACGATCCGGGGCAGCGGGTGCGCGTCGAGGCTGGGCACGGCCCGGGTCCGCACGTTGGAGGTCGGGGAGATCTCCAGCGGGATCCGCCGCTCGGCCAGGTAGGTGAGCAGCGCGGGGTCCTGCGCGGCGGAGATGCCGTGGCCGATCCGCTCGGCGCCCAGCTCGCGCAGCGCGTCCCAGACGGTTTCCGGGCCGGTGGTCTCGCCGGCGTGCGGCACCGAGCGGAGCCCGGCCGCGCGGGCCTGGTCGAACCAGGGCTTGAACTGCGGCCGGGGCACGCCGATCTCGGGGCCGCCGAGGCCGAAGCTGATCAGCCCGTCGGGCCGCTCGTCGAGCGCGATCCGCAGCGTCTGCTCGGCGGCGGGCAGGCCGGCCTCGCCGGGGATGTCGAAGCACCAGCGCAGCGCGATGCCGAAGTCGGCCTCGGCGCGCTTGCGGGCGTCCTCGATCGCCTCGCAGAACGCCGGCGCCGGGATGCCCCGGTTGACGTGCGAGTACGGCGTTACCGTCAGCTCGGCGTACCGGACCTGCTGGCGGGCCAGTTCCCGGGCGACCTCGTGGGTGAGCAGCCAGACGTCGTCGGCGTCGCGGATCAGGTCGACGACGCTGAGGTAGACCTCGATGAAGTGGGCGAAGTCGCGGAACGCGAAGTAGTCGGCGAGCGCCTCCGGGTCGGCCGGCACCGGGCTGCGCCCCTCGTGCCGGGCCGCCAGCTCGGCGACGATCCGGGGCGAGGCGGAGCCGACGTGGTGCACGTGCAGCTCCACCTTGGGCAGTCCGGCGATGAAGGTGGGCAGGTCGGTCACGAGTTCTCCTCTGCGCGGGCGCCGGTGCGGGCCACCATGAAGATCCGGCGGAACGGGAAGTACACCAGACCCTGCCGCACCGGGTACGCCTGCGCGAGCCGTACCCCCAGCTCGGCGCGGAAGGCGTCCCAGCCGGCGGGGTCCAGCGCGGCGCGGACCGGGCGCAGCGCCGTGCCCTCCATCCAGGCCAGCACCGGGTGGTCGGCGCCGGCGGCGGGCAGCAGGTGCACGTACGTAGTCTCCCAGGTGTCGGCCGCGCAGCCGGCGTCGGCGAGCAGCGTGGCGTAGCCGACGGGCTCGTCGACGGGCGCCTCGCGCAGCTTGCCGGCGAGCGCGTCCCGCCACCGGTCCTGGGCGGCGACGGAGCGCAGCAGCCGGTGCGAGGGCGCGTCGAAGTTGCCTGGTACCTGGAACGCCAGCCAGGCGCCGGCCGGCAGCTCGGCGGCCCAGCGGCGGAGCAGGTCGCGGTGTTCCGGCACCCACTGGAGCACCGCGTTGCCGACCAGCACGTCCACGTCCGGCCCGGGCCGCCAGTCGCGGAGGTCGGCGACGGCGTAGCCGGCCGGGCCGCCCTCGGCGTTCGCCCGCGCGATCATCTCCGGGGAGGAGTCGAGGCCGGTGACGCGGCTGCCGGGCCAGCGGTGGGCGAGCGTGGCGGTGAGTGTGCCGGGGCCGCAGCCGAGGTCGACCACGGCGCGTGGCCGCTCGGCGCCGACCCGGGCCAGCAGGTCGTGGAAGGGCCGGGAGCGCTCGTCTCCGTAGCGCAGGTAGGTGTGTGGGTCCCACATGACAGCCTCCAAACCGTACGTACGTCTTGTTGGACCGTACGGCCCGCCGCGCGCCACGGCAAGCGGCTCACTAGGCTCGGCCGGGTGGAACAGCGCAGCTTCGACCGGCTCGGCCGGCACGTCGGCATCATCGGACTCGGCGCGTGGCAGCTCGGCGCGGACTGGGGCGAGGTCAGCGAGGACGCGGCGCTCGCCGTGCTGGCCGCCGCCGTCGACGCCGGCGTCACCTTCCTGGACACCGCCGACGTGTACGGCGACGGACGCAGCGAGGCGCTGATCGGCCGGTTCCTGCGCTCCCGCCCCGGGCACGGGCTCACGGTGGCCACCAAGATGGGCCGCCGGGTGGAGCAGACGCCGGAGGCGTACACGCTCGACAACTTCCGGGCCTGGACCGACCGGTCCCGGGCCAACCTCGGCGTCGACACGCTCGACCTGGTGCAGCTGCACTGCCCGCCCACCGCGGTCTTCGCCGACGACCGGGTCTTCGACGCGCTGGACACGCTGGTCGCCGAGGGGCGCGTGGCCGGGTACGGCGTCAGCGTGGAGACCTGCGACCAGGCGCTCACCGCCATCGCCCGGCCCGGCGTGGCGAGCGTGCAGATCATCCTCAACGCGGTCCGGCACAAGCCGCTGGAGCAGGTGCTGCCGGCCGCCGCTGCCGCCGGGGTGGGCATCATCGCCCGGGTGCCGCTCGCCAGCGGTCTGCTCTCCGGCCGCTACGACGAGAACACCACGTTCCCGGCGAACGACCACCGCACGTTCAACCGGCACGGCGAGTCGTTCGACGTCGGCGAGACGTTCTCCGGCGTCGACTACGACCTGGGCCTGGCCGCGGTGCGCCGGCTCGCGCCGCTCGTCGGCGACGACCGCACGATGGCGCAGTTCGCGCTGCGCTGGATCCTCGACCAGCCCGGCGTGACAGTGGTGATCCCCGGCGCCCGCTCGCCCGAGCAGGCACTGCGCAACGCCGAGGCGGCCGGCCAGCCGGCACTGACCGAAGTGGAGCTGGCCGCGGTGCGGGCCGCCTACGACGAGCTGATCCGCCCGCAGGTGCACGACCGGTGGTGAGCCGGACGGCCGGCGCGGCGTCGCCGGCCGCCCGCGCCGCCGGGCATGCTGGAGCGGAACTGTCGTCGTCGGAGGGGGAACGATGAGGGGTTGGTTCCGGCTCACAGTGGGGCTGCTCGCCGTGGTGCTGGGCGCGTTGTGGACGGTGCTCGGGCTCGGGTACGTCGAGGGCAGCGTCCTGAGCGACGAGCGGAGCTGGGTGTACGTGGGCGTGGCGCTGATCCTGATCGGACTCGCCGGGCTGTGGTGGGGCATGCGGGCCCGACGTCGCTGAGGCGGCGCGGCCGGGCACGGCGAAGCCCCGCCTCCCGTGCGGGACGCGGGGCTTCACGACGCTCCAGCCGGCGTGACCGGCGCTGCGTCAGCTCAGATGGGGCGGACCTGCTCGGCCTGCGGACCCTTCTGACCCTGGGCGATCTCGAACTCCACCCGCTGGTTCTCCTCCAGCGTGCGGTAGCCGCTGGTCTGGATGGCCGAGAAGTGGACGAACACGTCAGCACCCCCGCCGTCGACGGTGATGAAGCCGAAGCCCTTGTCAGCGTTGAACCACTTCACGGTTCCCTGCGCCATGTCTATCTCCTTCTAAAACTGGCGGCCGAGCACGCCGTGCGGCCGATTGGCCGTTTTCGAGCAGCGGCGCCTGAGACAGCCCCCAGTACCGGAGACTTCGCTCAACCCACGCGTCTCGCAACAGCGTGAGAAAGCAAACCACGTACGCAAAAACTTCGCACAGCCTAGCCGACGAAATTCTCCGACATGTGACCTGAAGGTCGCGCCGACAGCGCTGCGCGGCCCCGCCGGAGCCATGCGAAAGGCCCCTTCCCCGCGCTCGGGAAAGGGGCCTTTCCGGCCTTTTTCTCAGTCCGGCCAGCGACCGGTGAGCCGGCGTACGCCGACCGCTCCACCCCTGTCGACGGCGGCCCGCACCACCGAGAAGATCGCCCCCTGCAGGGCCGCGGCGGCGAGCACTTCGCCCCAGCGGCGCTCCTCGTCGGTGGCGCTCGGCGCCTCGCCGTCGCCCGCCGTCAACTTCCAGACCTGGCGGAAGATCATGCCGGCGACGGTACCGGCGGCCAGGCCGAGCAGTACCCCCACCGGCTTGTACGCCGCCTTGCCGACCTTCCCGCTCACCTGCGCCTCCCTCGGACGATCGCCAGCACCACCACTGTCACCAGTGCGCCGGCCGCGATGGCCGCCCACGGCAACGGATTGCGCCCGACCGCCTCACCCTTCTCGTACGCCTGCGCCCGGACCAACCGGGCCCGCTGGGCCGCGCGACCGCGCACCCGGGCCGCGGTCAGCGACGCCTGCTCGCGCATCCGCGCCTTCGCCTGCTCCGCGGAGTGCCGCACCAGCGCCTTCGGGTCGGCCCTGGCCGCGAGCAGCTCCACCGTCTCACCGAGTTCCACCCGGGTCCGGCGGATCTCCTCCCGGAGCGCCGCCACGTCCCCGGTTCCGTTGCCGGTCATGCCCGTCTCCCGTCCTTCACCGCGGCGGTGACCGTGTCGACGTCCGCCCGCACGCTGCGGACGGCCGCCTCGGGCACCGGCGGGACGGCACGGCTGACCTGCTTCTTGCCCACCAGCGCCAGAATCCCGGCGAGCAGGAACAACGCCACCGCCACGATCAGGGCCGCCAGCCACGCCGGCATGACCAGCGCCAGCAGCAGGATCACGGTGGCGACCAGGGCGCCGGCGCCGTAGAGCGCCATCACCCCGCCGCCGCCGAACAGACCGATCCCGATCCCGGCGTGCTTGCCCTTCTGGGTCAGTTCCGCGCGGGCCAGCGCCAGCTCGTCCCGTACCAGACGGGTGACCTGCTCGGTGGCGCGCTGGACCAGTTCCGCGGTGGACGGCTCGTGCCCGGTCCGGGACGTGCTGCGACTCGCGACGTCAGCCATGCTGTCCTCCTTTCGTCATCACCGCGCTGTATGCCCGGAGTCGCCGCCCGTCAATCCTGCGCGGCGCGGCCGGTCCGCCCGGCCGCGCGCCGCCGGAGCCCGGTGCCCACGAGCACCGGATCCGGGGCGTGCGCACCACGTCCCCCGCAACGGGCCGGGCAAACCCGTCCGGCCCGAAAGTCCCCGAAAGCTCCCCCTCCGCACGCGGGGAGCCCTCGGCGCCGGTGGGCGGCCGAGGGCTCCGATCGGGGTACGCGAGGTCAGCGACGCGCCTCGGCGTGCTCCTCCCGGCTGCCCACGAACACCTCGCTGCGGGCCTCGCCGTCGTCGCTGCCGCCGAAGACCCGCGCGTCGTCGGGCGCCTCGGTGCCGGCCGGGCGGCGGACCGGGCGGCGCGGCTGCGCCGCCTGCCAGGGCAGCGGGCCTGCGGCGTCGCCCACCTCGGCGCGCAGCCGGGGCAGGGCGGTCGGGCGCTGGTCGCGTACCCAGGTCACCAGGTGCTCGCGGACCAGGCAGCGCAGGTCCCACAGGCTGCCCGCGTCGGCGGCGCTGACCAGCGCGCGGACCTTGACCATGCCGCCGGTGGCGTCGGTCACCTGGAGCACGCAGACCCGCCCGTCCCACAGCTCGGTGCCCTCGCACAGGCGGCGCAGCTCCTCCCGCATCGCCTGCACCGGGATGGCCCAGTCCAGGTCGAACTCGGCGGTGCCGAGCACCGCCGCCTCGGTGCGGGTCCAGTTCTGGAACGGCCGGCTGGTGAAGTACGAGGTGGGCAGGATCAGCCGGCGGTCGTCCCAGATCTGCACCACCACGTAGCTGAGCGTCAGCTCTTCGATCCGGCCCCACTCCCCCTCGACCACCACCACGTCGTCGAGCCGCACCGCGTCGCTGAACGCGAGCTGGAGACCGGCGAAGACGTTGCCGAGCAGGCTCTGCGCGGCCAGCGCGGCGACCGCGGCGATCACACCGGCGGAGGTCAGCACACCGGCGCCGACGCCGCGTACGGCCGGGAACGTCATCAGCATGACGCCGACGGTGAGGATCACGATCACCGCGATGGTCAGCCGGCGCAGCAGCACCACCTGGGTACGCACCCGGCGCGCGTGCCGGTTGTTGGGCACGTCCACCCGGAACCGGGCCAGCGCGGTGTCCTCCGCCACCACCAGCAGCGAGGCCACCAGCCAGGCGGTGGCGGCGATCATCGCCAGCACGAGCGTGTGCAGCACGAACTGCCGCCACGGGCTGCCGACCGCGTACAGGGTGGTGAACCGCACCGCGATCTGCACCGCGACCACTGTGGCGGCCACCTGGAACGCGCGGTGCGAGTGCTCGGTCAGCTCGGTCATCAGCAGCGAGCGGCGCCCGAGCCGGCGGGTGACCCGGTGCACCACCTGGGCCAGCACCAACGCGATCGCCGCCGCGGCGAGCGCGGCGGCGATGGTCACGACGTAACTCTGCACTAACTCTCTCTCCCTCCGACCGGGCGGAATCGGGCGCAAAGGCCCAATGGTGCCCGGCGGCCCGGGTATCGACCAGGATCAGACCTTGCGGTACCGGGACTGGAAGAAGCAGTAGACGCCGAACGCGGCGATGCCGAGCGCCATGAGCGCCAGCAGCCACGGCCCGTACGACTGGTCGCGCAGCGTCCGCAGGGCGGCATCCAGGCCGCGCGCCTTCTCCGGGTCGTAGTTCACCGCGGCGACGACGACCAGCACGCCGGCGATGGCGAACACGCCACCCCGGGCGGCGTACCCGGCCATGCCCAGGCGGCGGGTGAGCTGGCGGGTCTTCGGGCTCATCTCGCCGGTCTTGAGGTTGCGCTCGAACTTCTTCTTCAGGCCGTAGATCACCATGCCGACGCCGAGCGCGGCGAGCGCCAGGCCGGCCAGCCCGACCAGCCACCGGCCGCCGTCGGAGGCCATCAGCTTCTCGGAGAGCTGCTGCTGCTGGTCCGAGGCGTTGGAGCTGGCGTCCTGGAAGACCTGGATCGCGGTCCAGCCCAGCCAGACGAAGACGACCACCCGGACCGCCGAGGCGATCCGTTCGAACAGTCGTTCCTTGCCGGTCTTGGAGACGTGGCCGGAGATCGCTTCGAATGCCTGCCAGATCGCCATGGCGAACAGGCCGACAGCGACGGCGATCAGGAGGAACTTCCCGAGCGGCTGTTCACCGAGGGTGCGCAGCGCGCCGTTCTGGTTTCCCTCCTCGCCCGAGTTACCGAAGGCGATCTGCAGCGCCAACCAGGCGAAGAGGAGGTGCACCACCCCGTATCCGATGAATCCGGCACGGGTCAACAGTTCGAGCCACCGGCTGTTTCGAGCCTGGGAGGCGGTGGCTCCGGCATTCCGGGTGAGAGACATGAGCCCTCAATCTCCCGGCGGGCGATTTTCCAAACGTCTCCCCCGCCGGGAGCGGCCGAAACGGATCAGCCGTTGAGGTCGCGGGCGACCCGCAGCACCACCTGCTGGTCGGTGACGCTGTCCAGGCTGACCTGGAAGCCGGCGACCTCGGTGGCCTGCTGGCCGACGGTCAGGGAGAGCTGTTCCCCGGCGACCTCGACGGTGACCTGGTCGCCCTGGGCGCTGACCAGCTTCGCCTCGACGCCGAGGATGCGGGCGCTGGCCTCCACGCCGCGGTCGAAGGTGATCGTGCAGGCGTCGAGGCCGCAGTCGGTCTCGGCGCCCTCGGAGCTGCATCCGGCGAGCAGTGCGGCGCCGAGCGCGAGCCCGGCGAGCAGACCGGCGGCGCGGCGGGCGGGGGCGGAGGTGGCGCGTCGGAGGGTCACCCGTCCAAGGATAGGCGGCATGCGCCACCGTGCCGTCGCGCCCCGGGGCCCGCGACGGCCACGCCGGGCGGTGTCTGCGAGGTGCGCGCTAGGGTGCCGGAATGGCTTTCGACGTCGCCCGGGTCCGGGCCGCCTATCCCGCTCTGGGCGAGGGCTTCGTCCACTTCGACGGCGCCGGGGGCACCCAGACCGCCGCCGGCGTGATCGAGGCGGTGACCGGCGCCATGCGCGCCGCCACCGGCAACCGCAGCACGGCCTTCGTGCCCGGCCGCCGGGCCCTGGAGCTGGTCGCCGGGGCGCGGGCCGCGGTCGCCGACCTGCTCGGCGCGCAGCCGTCGGGCGTGGTGCTCGGTCCGAGCGCCACCGCGCTGACGTACACCCTGGCGCGGACGCTCGGCGCCGGCTGGCGGCCGGGCGACGAGGTGGTGGTCTCCCGGCTGGACCACGACGCGAACGTCCGGCCCTGGGTGCAGGCCGCGCAGGCGGCCGGCGCCACGGTGCGCTGGGCCGAGTTCGACCCGGTGACCGGCGACCTGCCCGCCGGCCAGTACGCCGACCTGGTCACCGAGCGCACCCGGCTGGTCGCGGTGACCGCCGGCAGCAACGCGATCGGCACGGTGCCGGACGTGGCGGCGATCGCCAAGACCGCGCACGCGGCCGGCGCGCTGGTCTGCGTCGACGGCGTGCACTCGGTGCCGCACGGCCCGACCGACCTGGCCACGGTCGGCGCGGACTTCCTGGTGACCAGCGCGTACAAGTGGTCCGGGCCGCACCTGGCGGCGATGGCCGCCGACCCGGCGCGGTGGGAGCAGCTGCGCCCGGCGAAGCTGATCCCCTCCGCCGACGCGGTCCCGGACCGGTTCGAGTACGGCACGCCGAGCTTCCCGCTGCTGGCCGGGGTGACCGCAGCGGTGGACCACCTGGCCGGCCTGGATCCGTCCGCGACCGGCGACCGCCGGGAGCGGGTACGCGCCGGGCTGGCCGCCGCGCAGGCGCACGAGGAGGCGGTCTTCGACCGGCTGCTCGCCGGGCTGACCGGCCGGTCGTTCGTGACCGTCTACGGGACGCCGGCCCGGCGCTGCCCGACGGTGTCGTTCCGGGTGGCCGGCCGGTCCCCGGCCGAGACGGCGGCGGCGTTGGGCGAGGCGGGCCTGTGCCTGTCGCACGGCGACTACTACGCCTACGAGTACTTCCGCACCATGGGCCTGCGCGCGGACGGCGGCGCGGTCCGGGCCAGCGTCTACCACTACAACACGGTCGAGGAGGTGGACCGGCTGCTGGCCGAACTGGACCGGCTGGCCGGCCCCGGAGGGAGAATGATCCGGTGAGCTTTCAGGTCGAGGACAACCCCGCCAAGCGGCGCTTCGAGATCCTGGTGGACGACGCGCTGGCCGGGTTCGCCGCGTACACCCCCGGCGACGGGGTGCTGGTCTTCACCCACACCGAGGTCGACAACCGGTTCCAGGGTCAGGGCGTCGGCGCGGCGCTGGTCCGGGGCGCGCTGGACGAGGTCCGCGCCCGGGGCGGCCGGATCGTGCCGAGCTGCCCGTTCGTGGCTGCGTTCGTCAAGCGTCACCCCGAGTACGCCGACCTGGTGGTCGACCCGGAGTGAGGCCCGGGACGGCCGGGGGACCTCCCCACCCGGCCGGCCCGGGAGTCAGCGGGCGCCGGTGAGCACTTCGGCGGCGGCCCTCGCCGCGGCGGCGGTGGCGCCGTGGGTGGCCAGGTGCACCGCGCCGGTGACCAGCTCGGGCACGCCCAGTTCGACGACCACCGCGTCCGGGCGCGCGGCGAGCGCCCGGCGCACCGCGTCCCGCATCCAGTCGTGCCGGTGCAGGTCGCGCACCACCAGCACGAGCGGCCGTCCGGCCGGCACGTCGCCCGGGTCGGCCGGTACGGCGTCGGCGGCGTAGCGGGCGGTGGTGGTGCCCGGCGCCAGGTGGGTCAGGGGCGCGGCGATCCCCCACGGCGTCTCCTCGCCGATGGCGATGTTGCGTGGCGGCGCGAACTCCACCACGTGCGCCGGCCCGGCCAGCGGCAGCAGCGCGGCGTCGCCGCTGACCCGTACCGCCCGGCGGGCGGCGGCCAGCCCGATCGGTGAGCCGTCGGCCGGTGGCGTGCCGGTGACCCGGCGGGCGCGGGCGGCGACGCTCCAGGCGGCGAGCTGACCGACGCGCTTGGCCGCCTCGGCGAGCCGTTCCTCGGGCAGCTCCCCGCTGATCACCGCGGCGACGATCGCGTCGCGCAGCTCGCGGGCGTCGGCCTCGGTGGCCCGTTCCCCGCCGACGCAGATCGCGTCGGCGCCGGCGACGAGCGCGCGCACCGCCGCGCCGGTGAAGCCGTACCGGTCGGACACCGCCCGCATCTCCACCGCGTCGGTGACCACCACGCCGCCGAAGCCCATCTCCTCGCGCAGCAGGCCGCCCAGCACGCGCGGGCTGAGCGTGGCGGGCAGCTCCGGGTCCAGCGCCGGCACCAGCAGGTGGCCGGTCATCACCGCCTGCGCCCCGGCTGCCACGGCGGCCCGGAACGGGGCCAGCTCGACCGCGTCGAGGCGGGCCCGGTCGCCGCCGATGCGGGGCAGGTCGTGGTGCGAGTCGACCCGGGTGTCGCCGTGTCCGGGGAAGTGCTTGGCGCAGGCGGCGACGCCGCCGGACTGCAGGCCGCGTACCCAGGCGGCGGTGTGCCGGGCGACCAGGTCCGGGTCGGCGCCGAACGCGCGTACGCCGATGACGGGGTTGGCCGGGTTGGAGTTGACGTCGGCGTCCGGGGCGTAGTTCAGCGTGACGCCGACGGCTGCCAGTTCGGCGCCGAGGTCCCGGGCGACCTCCTCGGTCAGCGCCGGGTCGTCGACCGCGCCGAGCGCGTAGTTGCCGGGCCGCGAGCTGCCCCGGGCGGATTCGATCCGGGTGACGTCGCCGGCTTCCTCGTCGATCGCGACGATGACGTCCGGCCGTTCGGCGCGCAGGTTCGCGGTGAGCGTGGCGACCTGCTCGTGGTCGACGACGTTGCGGGCGAACAGGACGACCGAGCCGAGTCCTTCGCCGAGCCAGCGGCACACCCACGGCGGCGGCGTGGTGCCGACGAACCCCGGTTGCAGGACGGCGGCGGCGAGCGCCGCCAGGTCTCCGGTCGATCCCTCGGTCCGCTCGCTCATGTGCTGTCGTACCCCCGTCTCCCCCACGGACCCGCCGGGGCCGGCGGGTGCTGCCATGGTCACACCGCGCAGCTAAATAGTCAACAATCCTTACTGTTAGCCGCTGGCGCCCCGCGACCACCCGTGGGAGAGTTCCCACATGTCCGCCCTGCCGCTCGCCGACGCCACCAGCGCCGCCGACATCCCCGGCGTACGCCTGCTCGGCCTGATCGTCGGCGGCCTGTTCCTGCTGATCGCGATCCGGGCCATGTTCCGCCGCTGAGCCCGCGCCGGCCGGGTCGGGTCCGCGCGCCCAGCCAGGGCGCGGGCGGTGGCCACGGCTCGCGCGGGGCGTGAGCGGCGGTAACGGTTTCGCGCGGGATCGCCGGGGGTAGCTGAGGCGCTTGATGAAACTGACCACGCACTCCTCCAGCCTGCGCCGGGCGGCGCGGAACCTGTTCGGCTGGACCGCGCTGCGGCCCAACCAGCTCGCCGCCATGCGCGCCGTCATGAAGCGCCGCGACGCCCTGGTGGTGCTGCCCACCGGCGCCGGCAAGTCGGCGATCTACCAGATCCCGGCCAGCCTGATCCCGGGCCCGACGGTGGTGATCTCCCCGCTGCTGGCGTTGCAGCAGGACCAGATCGCCGCGCTCAACGAACGGCAGCGTCCGGAGCTGCGCGCGGTGCGGATCAGCTCGGACGAGAGCGCAGCCCAGCAGGCCGAGGCGATCGAGGACATCCGGGCCGGGCGCGCGGAGTTCCTGTTCATCACGCCGGAGGCGCTGAGCAACCCGGACCGGCTCGCCGAGGTCCGCGAGCTGAAGCCGGCGCTGGTGGCGATCGACGAGGCGCACTGCATCTCCGCCTGGGGCCACGACTTCCGGCCGGACTACCTGGCGCTGGGCCACCTGATCGACGGCCTGGGCCGACCGCCGGTGGTGGCGCTCACCGCCACCGCCTCCCCGCCGGTACGCGACGACATCATCGCCCGGCTGCGGCTGCGCGAGCCCGAGGTGGTGGTCTCCGGGCTGGACCGGCCGAACCTCTTCCTGGAGGTGGCCCACTGCCCCACCGACGACTACCGGTGGCGGCGGCTGATCGCGTTGCTGCGCGACGACGAGCGGCCCGGCATCATCTACGTGCCGACCCGCCGGGCAGCCGAGGAGCTGGCCGAGCGGCTCACCGGCGCCGGTTTCCCGGCCGAGTTCTACCACGGCGGCATGCCCACGGCGGCCCGGCACGAGCTGCACGAGGCGTTCCTCGCCGACCGGGTGCCGATCATGGTGGCCACGTCGGCGTTCGGCATGGGCATCGACAAGCCGAACATCGCCTGGGTGGTGCACATGGCGCTGCCCGACTCGCCGGACAGCTACTTCCAGGAGATCGGCCGCGCCGGGCGCGACGGGTCGCCGGCCCGGGTGCTGCTGCTGTGGCGCGCCGAGGACGTCGGCCTGCAGCGCTACTTCAGCGGCGGACTGCCGGACGAGAAGGAACTGGCCGAACTGGCCGCGGTGCTGCGCGGCAAGGCCCGCAACCGCAAGGAGCTGCGCGAGCTGACCGGCCTCGGTCCGCGCAAGCTGGGCCAGTACCTGTCCCTGCTGGAGCAGATCGGCGCCGCCGAGCCGCGGGCCGGGCAGCGCATCGGCGCGCCCCGGTACGCGCCGGAGGCCGCCGAGTCGGGCCGCGCGGCGCTCGCCGAGGCGGAACGGCAGCAGACAGTGACCCGCTCGCGTACCGACATGATGCGCGCCTTCGCCGAGACCACCGGCTGCCGCGGCCAGGCCCTGCTGGCGTACTTCGGCGAGCAGATGCAGAAGGTCTGCGGGCACTGCGACAACTGCCACGCCGGCACCAGCGTGGCCGCCGACGGCGCGGTCGGTCCGTTCCCCGTGCACAGCCAGGTGCGCCACCCGGAGTGGGGCGCCGGCCTGGTGCTCAGCTACGAGGAGGACCGGATGACGGTGCTCTTCGACGAGGTCGGCTACAAGACGCTCTCCGTGCCAGTGGTGTCCGAACAGGGACTGCTGGAACTCGACTAGCCTGACCCGGGCGCCGCGGCGGCGCCCGTCGACAACGACGACCACGGCGAAAGGGGCCTGATCGTGATCGAGCAGCCGGCGTACACCCGGTTCGGCGTCTCCGACGAGGAGTGGGGGCTGCTGGTGGGACTGCCGCAGTCGGTGCTCACCGCGGCGGCCGCCGCCGAGTCCGACGGCACCCGCCGCACCATGGCCGAGAACGCCGCCGGGCTGGAGACCATCGCCGCCGGCCGCGAGTCGGCGAGCCCTCTCGTCGCCGCGGTGGCCGGCGAGATCGTGTCCCGGGTCGGCGACCCGGAGACCGGCGCGGAGCTTCCGGTGCTCACGCCGCAGGACCCGAAGGCGATGATCGAGGACGTGCTGGCCCGGGCCGGTCAGGCCGCCGCGCTGCTCGCCGCCCGGGTGGACGAGGGCCAGGCCGGGGCGTACCGGCACTGGCTCGTGGACATCGCCGAGCAGGTGGTGGGCGCGGCGTCCAGCGGCGGCCTCCTGGGCCTCGGCGGCGACACGGTGACCGACTCCGAGCGCCGGTTCCGCGACCGGCTGGCCCAGGTGCTGAACGACTGAACGGACTGCTAACAGAAGGCTCGCCCGTCCGTCAATGACGGACGTCACGGCCCCACGGGTGTCGCTTTCCGGCCCCGTGGGGCGTCCTGGTTTTAACAGGTGTGACAAAACCACGGGGGTGGGTTGATGGACGGCAGGCTGCGCCGGCAGGTGCTCGACACGGAAGTTCTGCCACCACGGGAGCGCTTCGGCACGTGGCTGGACATGATGGCCAGCAGCCCGACGCCGCTGCGGGTGCACACCGCGCACGCCGACGACTTCGTCGCGCGGGCCGAGTTCGTCGAGCTGGGCCGGCTGCGGCTCATCCGCTACCGCTATCCGTCGGTGGACTGCGTCCGCACCTCGAAACTGATCCAGCGCTCCGACCCGGACTACTACCTGCTCGCGCTCACGCTCACCGGGACCAGCCAGGCCGACCAGGCGGGACAGCGGGCCCGCTGCCGCCCCGGCGACCTCACCTTCTACGACTGTTCCCGCCCGCACGAGGTCAGCCACCACGCCGACCCGGCCGGGCCCGCGTACGCCCGCTCGATCGTGGCCCTGATGCCGTACAACGCGCTGCCGCTGCCGCGCCGCCGCCTCGCTCCCCTGTTCGCCGGGCGGATGTCCGGCTCCGAGGGCGTCGGCGGCCTGCTCGCCGACTTCCTCATCCGGGTCACCGGTCACCCTGAGCAGTACCACGCGGCCGACGCCGAGCGGCTGGGCGGGATCGGCCTGGACCTGATCGCCACGCTGCTCGGCCGCAACCTGGTCTCCGAGGAGGCGGTACCCACCGAGATCCGGCGGCGCGCCCTGCTCGCCCAGGTGCGCTCGTACGTGGAGCAGCACCTCGGCGACGCCACGCTGGACCCGGGCCGGATCGCCGACGCGCACCACATCTCGGTGCGCTCGCTGCACCGGCTCTTCGAGGACGAGGAGACCACTGTCGCGGCGTACATCCGTGACGAGCGGCTGGCCCGGTGCCGCCGCGACCTCGCCGACCCGGGCCTGAGCGACCGTTCGATCCAGCTCATCGCCGCCCGCTGGGGCTTCCGGGACAAGGCCCACTTCAGCCGCGCGTTCCGGGCCGCGCACGCGGAGACGCCGCAGGCATACCGGACCCGTCACCTGGAACCGGCACGGATCGTCAACACCACGGCATCCGCAGTCAACTCGGCGCGGACATACTTGACGCAGGGCTGACACCGCTCATGGCGGCAGCCCACGGGTAACGGGGGGCCGTGGCGTGGCGTCCGCGGCGGCCCGGCCGCGGGCGGCCGCCAGACGGCGGTCTCCCGCATCCGCGCCCGCCGAGGTTTCCGGCCCCGTCGCGCTTCCCCCCAGGACCGACGGGGCCGGTCAGCGGTCAGCCGGCCTCCTCCTCCAGCAGCGCCAGCACGGACTTCTCCACCGCCTCGCGCGGCATCTCCGGCTGCACCGGCGCCAGCACCCCGTCGTGGTAGAGGTCCACCACCCGCGGGTCCACGTAGGAGGCCCGCGCCACCGTCGGGGTGTTGCCGAGCAGCTCGGCCACCGAGCGCATCACCGCCGCCACCGCGCGCCTGCGGGCGGTGGCGGAGCGCTGCGGGCCCACTGTGGCCAGCTCGGCCGCGGCCAGCACGGTGGCGTGCCAGGTGCGGAAGTCCTTCGCGGTCATCTCCCCGCCGCTGGCGTCGCGCAGGTAGTCGTTCACCTCGTCGCTGCGCACGTCGCGCCAGGACCGGCCGTCCCAGTAGCCGAACAGCCGCTCCTGGGCCCTCCGTCGCCGGCGCAGGTTGAGCAGCACCCGGCACAGCTCCGCGTCCTCGATCCGGCGGACCTGCTCGATGCCGCCCTTGGCGGGGAACTCGAGGACCACGCACCCGCCCCGGGAGCGGGTGTGCTCGGGGCGCAGCGTGGCCACCCCGAAGGTCGGGTCGTCGCCGGTGGCGTACTGGTCGCTGCCGACCCGGAAGGCGCCCATGTCGAGCAGCCGGGCGACGGTGGCCAGCACCCGCTCCCGGCGCAGGCCGCGCAGCGTCAGGTCGTGCGTGACCCGGTCCCGCAGCGCGGGCAGCCGGTGCGCCACCTCCAGCACGTGGTCGAACTTCGCCTCGTCGCGCTTGCGCCGCCAGTGCGGGTGGTAGAGGTACTGCTTGCGGCCCGCCGCGTCGATGCCGATGGCCTGGATGTGGCCGTTCGGGTACGGCGAGATCCACACGTCCTGCCAGGCCGGCGGGATGACCAGCTCCCGCAACCGGGCCAGTTCCTCGGCGTCGCGCACCGGCTCGCCGGCCGGGTCGAGGAACAGCCAGCCCTTGCCCCGCCGCCGGCGCGCGTACCCCGGCCGGCCCGGATCGCTACGCCGCAACCGCACCGGATACCCGTTCCACAGCGGCCACCGCAGCCACCACCTCGTCGATCCCGATGGCATTCAATGTCGGGTGGCTTCCTACCCCGCGTGACCCGGTCAAATCGCGGTTGACGGGGGTGGCCTCGATCGCACCCAGCGCGCGGTGCCGGGGCCGGTCCGCCGGTGGACCCCAGTGCGCGGCCGGCACCGGCCCGAACAGCACCACCGAGGCGGTGCCGTAGCCGGTGGCGAGGTGCGCCACGCCGGTGTCCCCGCTGACCACCAGCCGTGCGCCCGCGACGAGCGCGGCCAGCTCGGCCAGCCCGGTCCGGCCGGCCAGCACCGCCTCCGGCGGCAGCCCGCCGTCGCGGGCGACCCGCTCGGCCAGCGCCCGCTCGCCGGCCGCCCCGGTGACCGCCACCCGGTGGCCCCGCGCGGTCAGCTCCCGGGCCAGCCCGGCGAACCGCTCCGCCGGCCAGCGCTTCGCCGGGATCTTGCCGCCCGGGTGCAGCAGCGTCATCCCGGCCGGTACGCCCACCGCCGCCGGGCGGCGCAGCGCCAGGTCTCCCGGGTCGGCCGGCAGGCCGTACGCGTGCAGCAGCCGGCACCACCGGCGGACCTCGTGCTCGTCGTCGTCCCAGGCCGGGCCGTCCGGATGACCGGCCGCCGGATTGCGGTAGGCGAGCGTCCGGGCGGGCCGGACGGCGGCCAGCGCCCGGTGCGACTGCGGTCCCCGCCCGTGCAGGTTGACAGCCACCTCCGGCGGTGGCCCGGTCCACCCGATCCGGTCCGGCCCGGTGGTCGGCAGGACCCGGTCGACCGCCCCGGTCAGCTGCGCCAGCGGCGCCAGCCAGTCCGGGGCGGCGAGCACGAGTTCCCGGCCCGGCAGGCCGGCGCGCAGGCCGCGCAGCGCCGGCACGGCGGTGGCCAGGTCGCCGACGCCGAGCGCCCGCAGCACCAGGATCACGGGTACGAGGACTCCTGCGCGGCGCAGACGACCATCTCGCGTACCGCGCAACCGGCCGGCTGGGACAGCGCGAACATGACCGCGGCGGCGGTGTCGGACGGCTCGTTGAGCACCGCGTCCGGGCCGGGGCGGTACTGCGCGTCCCGCTCGTCGAAGAACGCGGTGCGCATCCCGCCCGGGATCAGCAGCGTCACGCCGACCGCGCCGGCCAGCTCGGCGGCGAGCGCCCGGGTGAAGCCCACCACCCCGAACTTCGCCGCGCAGTACGCCGTCGCGTCGCTCACCGCCTTGACGCCCAGCGTCGAGGCCACCGTGACGATGTTGCCGCGGGACGCCTCCAGCCAGGGCAGCGCGGCCCGGATCACCGCGGCCGTGGCGAGCAGGTCCACGGTGACGATCCGTTCCCAGGTCTCCGCCGGGACGTCGGCCAGCTTCCCCGGCACGTCCATGCCGGCGGCGGTGACCACGGCGTCCAGCCCGCCGGAGCGTTCCGCGAGATCGCGGGTGGCGGCCTCGGCGGCGCGGGTGTCGGCCAGGTCGCACTCGGCCCAGGGCACCCCGTCGGCGGGACGCTGCCGGTCCAGCACCAGCGGGCGTCCACCGGAGCGGGCCACCGCGGCGACCACCGCCGCGCCGAGCCCGCTCGACCCGCCGGTGACCAGGACCGAGGGCCCGGCTCCGGGAGCGGGGGCGCTCATGCCGCCGCCCGCGCGACCGCGCCGGAACGGATGCGTCGCTCGTTCATCGTGCTCCCTTCGCCGTGGACCGGGCCACCGCCTGCGCGACGGCCTCCGCCGGGTCGACCGCCGCGGCCGGCCAGCCGGCGCTGCCCCGCCCCGCCCGCGCCGCCGCGATCATGTCGGTGGTCGAGCGCCCGTCGAGGTACGGCACGACCACCGTGTGCCCGCCCCAGCGGGCCAGGATCTCCGACTCGGGCAGCGTCTCCGCGCCGCCGCCGCTGGCGTAGTCGCCGCCCTTGACCCAGATGTCCGGGCGCAGCCAGGACAGCGCCGCCTCCGGGGTCGGCTCGTCGAAGATCAGCACCGCGTCGACGCAGCCGAGCGCGGCGAGCAGCCGCCCCCGGTCGCCCTGCGGCACGACCGGGCGCTCCGGTCCCTTCAGCCCGGAGACGCTGGCGTCGGAGTTGAGGCAGACCACCAGGCAGTCGCCGAGTTGCCGGGCCGCCTGGAGCGTCGCCACGTGTCCGGCGTGCAGCAGGTCGAAGCAGCCTCCGGTGGCCACCACGGTGCCGCCGGCCGCGCGTACCCGGGCCACCACCTCACCGGCCGCGCCGGCGCCGATCCGGTCGCCGCCGCCGGTGACCACCGCCGGGGCCACCGCCCGCACGGGGGCCGGCAGCGCGCTGGCCACCCCGCCCCCGGCCACGTACGCGGACGCCTGCGCGACCGCCTCCTGCACCGCCTCGGAGACCAGCGCGCCCCGGGCCAGGGCCAACGTCGCCGTGGACGCGAACCGGTCCCCCGCCCCGCAGGTGTCCCCCTCGGCCGGTGGCGCCGGCACCACCAGGGGCGTGGATCCGGCGTGACAGAGCAGCGCGCCGTCCCCGCCGAGCGTCACCGCGACCGCGCGCGCCTGCCAGCGGCGGCGCAGCGCCTGCGCGCTGCGGGACGCGGCGGCCAGGCGGGACCCGCCCGGCGGCGTCTTGGCCAGGTCGCGGGCCTCCGGCTCGTTCGGGGTGGCCAGGTGCACCCCGGGCACGGCGGCCGGTCCGCGCGGATGCGGATCCCAGACCACCGGCGCCCGGGTGGCGGCCAGCGCGGCGCGCAGCGCGGGATGCCCGGCCACGCCCCGGCCGTAGTCGCTCACCAGCACGGCGGACGCGTCGGCGATCAGCCGCAGCACGGCGTCGCTCGGCTGACCGGGCACGCCGGCCGCCCCGCCCCGGTCGTGACGCAGCAGCACCCGGCCCCGTACCCGTAGCCGGACCTTCTCCGGCGTGGCGCCGGCCAGCGGCAGCGCGTACAACCGCACCCCCGCGGCGGCGAGCAGCGTGCCGAGCCGGGCCCCGCCGGCGTCGTCGGCGACGGCGGTGACCAGCGCGACCTCGGCGCCCTGGGCGGCGGCGAAGACCGCGGCCAGGCCGGCGCCGCCGGGACGGTCGACGGAGGACGTCTCGTCCAGCACCGGCACCGGGGAGTCCGGGCAGAGCCGGTTCACCAGACCTTCGACGTCGCGGTCCAGCAGCGTGTCCCCGAGCACCACCACCGGCCCCGTCATGCCCGGCCTCCCGGTCCGGCGGGCGCCGCCGGGTCCGGGTCGCCGAGCACCACCTCGACGCCGGTACGCACCGGTTCGGCCGGCGGCGGGGCGGCGAGCGCCGCGGGCAGCGCCCGTTCCATGTACTCGCAGAGCACGTGCGAGGCCACCAGGTGCAGTTCCTGCACCACCTGCCCGTCCGGCGAGTCGATCGCCAGGTGCTCGTGGCAGAGGTCGGCGAGGGGGTTGGGTGCGGGTCCGGTGAAGGCCCAGCAGCGGAGGCCGGTCTGGTGGGCGGCGTGGGCGGCGGTGAGGAGGTTGGTGCTGGTGCCGCTGGTGGTGAGGAGCAGGAGGATGTCGTGGGGTCGGCCGTGGGCGCGGACTTGTCGGGCGAAGGTTTCGTCGTATCCGTAGTCGTTGGCGATGGCGGTGAGGGCGCTGGTTTCGGCGTGCAGTGCGATGGCGGACAGGGGTTGGCGGTCGTGGCGGAGTTTGCCGACGAGTTCGGCGGTGAGGTGTTGGGCTTCGGCGGCGCTGCCGCCGTTGCCGGCCACCAGCAGCCGCCCGCCGGCGGCGAGCCGCTGCGCCAGTTCCTCACCCCAGCGGGCCAGCGTCCGCTCCGACTCCCGCAGCGGCAGCAGCGCGGCGGCCAGCAGCGCCAGGTGGTCCTCCAGCAGCGTGCCGCCGGCGGCCGGCGGGGTCGCCGCCATCAGGCGACCACCCGGGTGGGGCGGCCGACGGTGGCCACCTCGCCGTACAGCTCGGTGAGGCGGTCCGCGGCGTTGGCCCACGAGTAGCGGGTGCGGGCCCGCTCCAGCGCCGCGGTGGCGTAGGCGAACCGGCGGATCCGGTCGCCGAGCAGGCCCCGGATCGCCGCGGCGAGGGCGGCCGGATCACGGGCCGGCACCAGGTCGCCGGTGCGGCCGGGCACCACCGTGTCGATGAGCCCGCCGACGGCGGTTCCGACCACCGGCACGCCGCACGCCATCGCTTCCAGCGGGGTGAGCCCGAACGGCTCGTACCAGGGGGCGGCGACGAGCACGTCCGCCGACCGGTACCAGCGGCCCATCTCCTCCCGGGGCACCGCGCCGACCAGCCGTACCCGGTCGGCGACGCCGAGGGAGCGGGCCAGCGTCCGCAGGCGCAGCGCGTACGGGTCGGTCTCCAGCAGCCCGGCCGGCGGGCCGCCGACCACGACGCACTCCGCGTCCGGCACCTCGGCGACGGCCCGGATGACGTCCTGGAAGCCCTTGCGCTCGACCAGGCGGCCGACGGTGAGGATGCGGGCCCGGCCGCCGTCACGGTCGGCGACCGGGCCGAGCGGGGAGAACGTGGACAGGTTCACCCCCGACGGCACGACTGTCATCCGGGAGCGGGGCACACCCATCCGGACCAGCTCGGCGACCTCGTCCTGGCACTGGGCGACCACCCGGTCCACCGAGCGGCCCAGCTTCCGCTCGTGCTCGACCCGGCCCGGCGGGCTGGTGTCCTGAACGCCCTGGTGGCGGCGCTTGACGGTGCCGAGCGCGTGGTAGGTCTGCACCACCGGCACGCCCGCGCGGCGGGCCGCGGCGAGCCCGGCCAGCCCGCTCATCCAGAAGTGCGCGTGCACCACCTCGGGCTGCCAGTCGCCGGCGCGCCACCGGTCGGCCAGCCAGTCCCCGAACGCCGGCATGTACGGCAGCAGGTCGTCCTTGGCCACCGGCTCGGCCGGCCCGGCCGGTACGTGCACCACCTCGTACCCGTCCGGGGCGCGGACGCTCGCCGGCAGGTCCACCGCGTCGAGCCGGGTGTAGACCCGGACGTCGTGACCGGCTGCCGCGAGCGCGGCGGAGAGCTCCGCGACATGCGTGTTCTGGCCGCCGGCGTCCTCCCCGCCGAGGACGGCGAGCGGGCTGGCGTGCTCCGAGATCATCGCGATGCGCATACTTCCTCCTCCAGCAGCCGGTCCCAGTCGGCGAGGAAACGCTCCAGGCCGTAGCGGCCCCGGGCGGCGGCCCGCGCCGCGGCGCCCGCCCGGCGGGCGGACTCCCTGTCGTCCAGCAGGCCACGGGCGGCGTCGACGAGCGTGTCGACCCGGGTGGAGAGCGCGCCCGCCTCCGGCGGCACGGCTTCCACCGCTTCCGTGGCGGCCAGCGCCACCACGGGCATGCCCATGGTCATGGCCTCGACGAGGCTGAGGCCCAGTGAGGTCCAGCGGCACAGGTGCAGGTAGGCGCGCCGCTTGGCGAGTTCGGCGTGCATGGCGTGCTGGGGTACGTCGTCGTGGCTGGTCAGCCGGTCCTCGGGCAGCCCGAGGTGGGCGGCGAGGCCGGCCACCTTCATGCCGTAGACGTCGAGCGGGGCGACGGCGGCGAACCGGGCGAGCAGGTCGGTGCCGGTGACCCGCCAGCGGCGTACCGGCTCGTTGATGACGACGGCGAGGCGGTCGAGCTCCCCGGTCCATTCGACGGCGGGCGGTACGACACCGTGGTCGACCACCGTGGTGCGGGTCGTCCCGTTGTCCCAGAACAGCTCGTTGAAGGCGGTGACGTGGGTGAGCAGCAGGTCGTCGCGGTCGGCCATCGGGTGCCGGGTGTTCGGCACGTCGCCTTTCGGCGTGTTGTGCTCGACGTAGATCGCCGGCAGGTCGCGGCCGGGGCGGCGGCCGAGCCACTCGGCGGCGAGGTCGAGCTCCTCGGGGCGCTGGAGGACGACCAGGTCGACGTCGGTGTCCCGCAGGTCCTCGGGAGTGACCTCGACGGCCGTGTCCGGCCACGGGTAGGTGCGCGCCCGGCCGAGGCCGTAGGGGCCCCGGTCGGGGGTCACCGGCACGAGGTAGCGGTGCTTGCCGTGCACGAAGGACGTCGTCCAGGAGCCGTGCACGTGCCACAGCAGGATGTTCATCCGACCACCCCGCCCGGGACCGGCGCCGGCACGCCGAGCAGCCGCAACGCCTCCAGCACCCGGCCCGGCTCGACAGCCGACAGGCACGGGTGCCCGGGGACCGGGCAGACGGTGGCGCGGGTGTCCCGGCAGGGCGCCGCCGCGTCGCCGAGGCGCACTGTCGGCACCCGGTAGGGCCCCCACTGTCCGAACGGCACCGTCGGCGCGAACAGGCTCACCACCGGCACGCCGAGCGCCGCGGCCAGGTGCGCGGGCCCGGTGTTGCCGACCACCAGCGCGCCGGCTCCGGCGACCACAGCGGCCAGCTCCGCCAGCCCGGTACGCCCGCCCAGGTCGACGCCGCCCGCCGCGGCGACCCGCGCGGTCAGCCCTCGCTCGTCCGGCCCGCCGGTGACCACCACCCGGTGACCGGCCGCGCCGAGCACCCGGACCACGCGGGTGGCCAGTTCCTCCGGGCAGGCGCGGGTCTCCACCGAGGAGCCGGGGTGCAGCACCACGTAGCCGCCCGCCCCGGCCTCGGCCGCGGGCAGCGGAAGGCGGTCGGTGCGGATGCGCAGGGCGGGTTCGTCGTGGTCGGGCAGCGCGTAGCCGGCGGCGGCGGCGAGGGACAGTGCGCGTTCGGGTTCGGGTACGCCGGCGGGGACGCGGTGGCGGACGTCGAGGAGGCTGCCGGGGTAGTCGTCGCTGATGGCGCTGATCCGGGGCACGCCGGCCAGTCGCAGGAGCAGGGCCAGGGGCAGGGGTGACTGGTGGAAGGAGGTGAACACGACCGCTTCGTCGGCGCGTACGGCCGCGAGCCGGTCGGTGAGCGCGCGCATGGCGGCGGGGTCGACGGGTGGCGCGGGCGCGTCGATCCAGGGCAGCGGCGCCTCGATGATCTCGTCCACGCCGGGCAGCAGTTCGGCCGCCGCCCGGCCGCGTGGCCCGCACAGCAGCACGACCCGGTCCGCTCCCGCCGCGACCGCCCGGATGCCCGGACCGGTCACCAGCACGTCCCCGGCGGCGTCGCTGCGCACGACGAGGACAGTTCCCCGGCGGCTGCGGCGCGCGCGTTCCGGCGCGGCTGTCAGGCGCATCCTTGCCAGCACGGTGCTCACCGCGTCCGGCAGGTCGGCGGCGACCGTCGGCGCGGCGGCCACCTCGGCGGCCCGGGTGGCCGGCGTGGGCACCATGATCGCGGCGGCTCCCGCGGCGGCGGCGGCAGCCGTGTCCGCGCCGATGTCCCCGATCAGCACGCACCGGGTGGGTGTGGTGCCGAGCGCGGCAGCGGCCTCGTGCACGAGGCCGGGCGCGGGCTTGCGGCAGGCGCACCCGTCGGCTTCCGCGTGCGGGCAGATCGCCCAGTGGTCGAAGGGCCCGAGCAGCTCCTCCACCCGGGCGTTGACCAGGCGCAGCTCGTCGGCGGTGAAACAGCCGCGGGCCAGGCCGGACTGGTTCGTCACCACCGCCAGCCGCAACCCGGCCGCCCGCAACCGGTCCAGCGCCTCCCGGGCACCCGGCACCGGCCGTACCTTCTCCGGGTCGCCGTTGTACGGCACGTCCTCGACCAGCGTGCCGTCCCGGTCCAGCAGCACCGCGTCGTACAGGCCGGACGGGAACCGGTCAGCACCCGGGTCAACCCGGGCTGACCTGCACTGATCCCGCTCCTGGTCCCGTCGCACGGGCGGCGGGTTCCCGAGCCCCCGAGGAGTAAACGTCGACGTCGGCGCCAGGCGCGCCCCCGCCGGTGCCGCACGGCCGGCGCACACTTGCCACGACCGGCCCGGTCCGGCGATACCCGCCGCCCCCGAGAAGCTAACCCGCATCCCCGTTAGCGGCGGCCCGTGCCGGGGTACCGGTTGGTGATGGCGGTTGTGGAGAAGGTGATCGACGCGCCCCCGGAGCAGGTCTTCGAGGTGCTCGCGGACGGGTGGACGTACAGCGACTGGGTGGTGGGCACCGCGCACGTGCGGGACGTGGACGACGCGTGGCCCCGCGTCGGCAGCAACCTGCACCATCGGGCCGGGCCGTGGCCGTTCTCGCTCCAGGACAAGTCCACCGTGCTGGAGTGCCAGGCGCCGCACCGGCTCGTGCTGCGCGCCGGGTTGTGGCCGGCCGGCGAGGCGATCGTGGCGTTCGCCCTGGAACCGCTGGAGGACGGCCGGACCCGGGTGACCATCGGCGAGGACTTCGCCGCCGGGCCGCTGCGGTGGGTCCGGACCAAGCTCAACGACCTGGTGCTGCATCTGCGCAACCGGGAGACGCTGGCCCGGCTGTCCGACATCGCGACGCGACAGAAGCCGGAGCGGTGATCGATCCCTCGGCGGGGCGTCTGTGCGGCCGACGCGCGGCCCACTGGATACCCTCTCAGGTGAACCTGTCGGCTGACCGAGGATGTCCGTGATGATCGAACCCGTGCAGTTACCCTCCCCGTGGGGGGATGCGCGCCTGACCGTCGTCGTTCCGACCTACAACGAGGCGGGCAACCTCCCGGTGCTGGTCGAGCGCCTCCTCGCGTTGCCTCTGCCGGGGCTGAAGGTGCTGGTCGCGGACGACAACTCCCCGGACGGCACCGGTGAGGTCGCCGACAAGCTGGCCATCGAGCACCCGGAGCGGGTGATGGTGGTGCACCGCCCGGGCAAGGAGGGTCTCGGCCGGGCGTACGTGGACGGCATCGGCCGGGCGCTCGACGACGGCGCGGACTTCGTCGCCCAGATGGACGCCGACCTGTCGCACCCGCCGGAGGCGCTGCCCGGCATGCTCGGCGCGCTGCTGTCCACGCAGGCGTCGGTGGTCATCGGCTCGCGGTACGTGCCCGGCGGTGAGCTGGACGAGAACTGGCCGCTCTACCGGCGCGCGCTCAGCGGCTGGGCCAACCTGTACGTGCACACGCTGCTGCGGGTGCGCATCCGTGACCTGACCGCCGGTTTCAAGATCTGGCGGGCCGAGGCGCTGCGCGAGATCGGGCTGGACCGGGTCCAGTCGAACGGCTACAGCTTCCAGGTGGAGATGCACTACCTCGCCACCAAGCTGGGGCACACCATCCTGGAGGTGCCGATCCGCTTCGAGGAGCGCCGTGACGGCGATTCGAAGATGACCACCGCCACGAAGATCGAGAGCGCGTTGATGCCGTTCAAGCTGCGCAGCCGGCACCGCAACCTCGACTCCTGACCTATTCGCACGCCGCAACGCGCCCTCACGCCGCTGTCACCGCGCGTGAGGGCGCGCTGGCCCCGCCACATCCCCCGCCGCGCCGCTTTGCTCTGCCGCCACCGGCGCAGCACGGCCTTGAGCTGGGCATTCTCCCGGGCCACCGCCCGCGCACCAACCACGCCGGGTAACCAGCCGTCGTGCCTCACAGCTCCACCCCCACGGAGCCGCGATCTTGCAGTTTGGTGCCCGGCAAAACCCGCAAAGCGGGCATCCCTGGGGCACCAACTGCAAGATCGCATGGGACGTAGGGCGTGGGGCGTGGGCCGAGGTGCGGCGGCCGGGCAGGCCCGCCAGTTGGGGAAGATGGCTGGATGCCGGGCGCTCCGTTGCCGCCACTTCGCCGTGGTGGTGGCCCGGTTCGCCAGCTCGGCGAAGTGGCTGAATCCGGGGCCCTTCGTTGCCACCACATCGGGGAAGTGGCGGCCCGACCTACACCGATCCCGGGATGTGGGCTGCCGATCTCGGTTTCCGAGATGCGAGACGAGAACGGGAGGCGGTATCCCCGACGAATGCAGCAGGGGCGCGGAGATCGGCGGGGACGGTGGCGGTTGGCTGGCGTGCGGCCGTACGGGTGCGGTCGCGGTCAGCGGTAGACGGCGCGGTGGGCGGCGGCGATCGTGCGGGCGTACACCGCTCCGGTGACGGCCCGGTCGCGGGACAGCGCGGCCCGCGCCGCGTTCGCCCCCGGCGCGCCGTGGACGCCGCCGCCGGGGTGGGCGGAGGCGCTGGCCAGGTAGAGCCGGTCCACCGGAGTGTCGGCGCGGCCCAGGCCGGGGATCGGCCGCAGGAACAACTGCTGGTACGCGGCAGCGGTGCCACCGCCGAGCGCGCCGCCCACCAGGCTGGGCTGGGCGGCCTCCAGGTCGGCCGGGCCGGCCACGTGCCGCCCGACGATCGACGCCCGGAACCCGGGTGCCGCCGCCTCCAGCACCTCCTCCATCCGCTCCACGTGCCCCGCCACGTCCTCGGCCCGCCAGTCCCGGCGGAACGGCAGGTGCGTGTAGGACCAGAGCGACTCGGTGCCCGGCGGGGAGTGGCTCGGGTCGGCCACCGACATCTGCCCCACCAGCAGGAACGGGTCCCGGGGCAGCTCGCCGCGGGCCAGCTCGGCCGCGTACGTGGTCAGGCCGTCCATGTCGGCGCCCAGGTGCACGGTGCCGGCGCCGGCCAGTTCCCGGTTCTTCCACGGCACCGGCGCGGACAGCGCCCAGTCGACCTTGAGCGTGGAGCCGTCCCACTTGAAGTGCGCCAGGTCCTCGACCATCCGGGGCGGCAGCGCCGCCGCGCCGACCAGGTCGAGGAAGAGCGCCGGCGCGGGCACGTCGGCGAGCACCGCGCGGCGTGCCCGCCAGTCGGCTCCCCCGGCGGTGCGTACGCCCATCGCGCGGCCCCGGGCGGTGAGCACCCGCTCGACCCGGGCGCTGTACTCGATCCGCCCGCCCCGCTCGACCAGCCGGGCCACCAGCGCGTCGGTGATCCGCTGCGCGCCGCCGACCGGCACCGGCCAGCCCACCTGCTGGCCGAGCATGGCGAGCAGCCAGCCGTACACTCCGGAGCCGGCCTCCTCCGGAGACAGGTCGGTGTGCAGGGCGCAGCCGGCCAGCAGCACGGGCCCGCCCTCGCCCTCGAACAGCTCCGCGCCGAGCTTGCGTACCGGCAGCACGAGGCGGCGGGCGAGCCGGAGCGCGCCGCCGATCCGGAGCTGCCGCAGCAGGCCCAGCCCGCCGCGTACCGGCGGGAACGGGGTGGTGATGCTCTGCAGCATCGGCTCGGCGACCTGACGCCAGTCGGCGTACGCGTGCCGCCAGCGCTCCCCGTCGCCGGGCGCGAACGCCTCCAGCGACGCGGCTGTGGTGTCCAGGTCGCGGTTGACCACCGCGGCCCGCCCGTCCGGGAGCAGGTGCGCCAGCACGTCCGGGGCGTGCGTCCAGGCCAGGCCGTGCCGTTCCAGGCCCAGCCCGTCCAGCACGGGGGACGCGTAGCCGAGCGGGTAGAAGGAGCTGTAGAGGTCGCTGAGGTAACCGGGCGCTGTCACGTACGCGGACCGCACGGCCCCGCCGGGCGCCTCGGTGGCCTCCAGCACGGTGACGTCCCAGCCCGCGTCCACCAGCAGGTTCGCGGCCACCAGGCCGTTGTGCCCGGCTCCGATGACGACGGCATCGGCGGTGGAGGTCATCGGATCCGCCTACCCGGCCGGTCACCGGGCGAAACGCGTTTGTCCCGCCCAGGCCGGGGCAAGCACGGCCGCATGTACACGGTTGCGCAGCTCATAGGTGGAGTGTGGGGCGCCGGTGGCGAGGGCGGCGAACTCGTCGTCCACGATCCGGCGGACGGGTCGCCGGTGAGCCGGGCGCCGGTGGCGACTGCCGACGAGGTGGCCAAGGCGGTGGAGGCGGCCCGGGGCGTCGCGGCGGAATGGGCGGCGACCTCGCCCGCGGACCGGGCCGCGGCGCTGCACCGGGCGGCGGACGCGGTCGAGGCGGCGGCCGAGGACCTGGCCCAGGCCACCACCGCGGAGATGGGCAAGCCCCTCGACGACGCGCGGGGTGGGGTGGCGGCGGGCATCGGCACGCTGCGACAGTACGCCGAGCTGGCGCCGGTGCGGGGGGGCCGGACGCTGCACGGCGGACACGACGCGCTGGACTTCATGGCCCCCGAGCCGCGCGGCGTGGTCGCGGCCATCACCCCGTGGAACGATCCGGTGGCGGTGTCCTGCGGCCTGCTCGGCGCGGCACTGGTCACCGGCAACGTGGTGCTGCACAAGCCGAGCGAGCGGACCCCGGCGACCGGCTGGCTGCTGGCCCGGGCGCTGGACTCGGCGTTGCCGGCCGGGGTGCTGTCGCTGCTCACCGGCGGCGGCGAGGTGGGCGCCGCGCTGTCCGGGCAGGACGTCGACGTCGTCGCCCACGTCGGTTCCACAGCCACCGGCCGGGCGATCGCCGCGGCGGGCGCGCGGACCGGCGCGAAGGTGTTGCTGGAGAACGGCGGCAGCGACCCGCTGGTGGTGGACGCGGACGTCGACCCGCTCTGGGCGGCCGAGCAGGCGGCGCTCGGTTGCTTCGCCAACGCCGGTCAGATCTGCGTGGCGGTCGAGCGGATCTACGTGCACCGGGACGTCGCCGAGGGCTTCACCGACGCGCTCGTGGCGCGCGCCGAGGCACTCACCGTGGGCCCCGGTCGTGACCCGGGCACGCAGCTCGGCCCGCTGGTCGACCGGCGGCACCGGGACCACGTGCACGGGCAGGTCACCGCCGCGGTGGCCGCCGGCGCCCGGGTACGCGCCGGGGGCACGCTGCCGGACGGGCCGGGCGCGTTCTATCCGGCCACCGTGGTCGAGGGCTGCCGCCACGACATGGCTCTGGTCCGCGAGGAGACGTTCGGGCCGGTCGCCCCGGTGGTGGTGGTCGACTCGTTCAGCGAGGGGCTGCGCTGCGCGGCCGACTCCCCGTACGGCCTGGCCGCCACCGTGCTGACCGGCTCGATGAGCCACGCCCAGCGCGCCTGGCGGGAGCTGCCGGTGGGCACCGTCAAGGTGAACGCGGTCTTCGGCGGGGCGCCGGGCGGCGCCGCGCAGCCGCGCCGGGGCAGCGGCCACGGCTTCGGGTACGGCCCGGAGCTGCTGGACGAGTTCAGCACCGTGAAGGCGGTGCACCTTCAGGCACCGGGCGGCGGCCACTGGTGAGACGGCACGAAGCGAGCCCGGGACCGAGGCGGTCCCGGGCTCGACGCGTACCCCCAGGGGTCAGCGACCGCCGCGGGCCTTGCGGGTCGCGTTGTTGTTGGCCTTCTCGATCGCCTTGACCAGTTCCGGCTTGGTCATCCGGGACCGGCCGCGCACGTCCAGTTTCTTCGCCACCTCCATGAGGTGGTCCTTGGTGGCGTTGGCGTCCACCCCGCCGGCCGTGTTCGCGCGCCGGGCCGGGCCGCCGCCTTCGGCCTGCTTGTCGCTGGGACCCTTGCGGCCCTTGGGCTCCCAGTGGTCGCCCACCTTCTCGAACTCGTGCTTGACGGCGGCGAAGGCGGTGCGGTGGGCCCGCTCCCCCTCGCCGTAGGTCTCGACCGCCGAGTCGTGCGTCTTCTCCCAGGTCCGCTGCGCCTTCGCCGGCGAGCGCCGCAGCGTGCTGGGCAGTACCTCGCGCCCGGGCATCTCGTCCTCCTGGAGTCTCGATCGTCTGTCTTGCCTGGTTCCCTGCCGCACGGCGGGCAAACCGGTGCCCCGGTTTGTCGATTTCCCCCGGGGGGTACCGCCCGGCCACGCCCGGCAGCGGGGCGGTGAAGGAGGCGGACATGACCGTGACGACACCACAGGCGGTCGGCGGCCGGACGCGGTCCCGTCTCCCCCGCCGGATGCGGCAGCTGAACTGGCGCACCTGGCGGGGCGTGCTGGTGCGCAGCGGCAAGGGTTTCGTCACCGACAACTGCGCCGACTGGGCGGCCGCGCTCACCTACTACGGGGTGCTGGCGCTGTTCCCGTCCACGATCGTGGTGGTGGCGCTGGTCGGTTTGGTCTCCGACGGCCCGCGCACCGTCGACACGGTGATCGACCTGGCCCGGGAGATCGGCGCCGGCTCGGTGGTCGGCAACGACGCGTTCGTGGGCGTGGTGCGCAACGTGGTCGAGCAGCAGGGTTCGGCGAAGGTGCTGCTCAGCTTCGGTCTGCTCGGCGCGCTCTGGTCCGCGTCCGGCTTCATCGGCGCGTTCACCCGCGCCTCCAACGCGATCTACGGGGTGCGGGAGGGCCGGCCGTTCTACCGGCTGCGTCCGTTGCAGATCGGCATGGCCGCGGTGACGATCGTGCTGCTCGCAGTCGTGGCCACCGGGCTGATCGTCAGCGGCCCGGTCACCGACGCGGTGGGCGACCTGCTGCACGCCGGTGCGGTGGCCCGCACGACGTGGTCGGTGGCGAAGTGGCCGCTGCTCGCGGTGGTCGCCATGACGCTGCTGTCGCTGCTGTTCTGGATCGCGCCGAACGTCCGGCAGCCGCGGTTCCGCTGGCTCACCCCGGGCGGCGCGCTGGCGCTCGTGGCCTGGGTGCTCGCCTCCTTCGGTTTCGGCCTGTACGTGGCCAACTTCGGCTCGTACGACGTCACCTACGGCAGTCTCGGCGCGGTCATCGCGTTCCTGGTCTGGCTCTACCTGTCCAACTGCGCGCTGATGCTCGGCGTGCAGGTCAACGCAGAGCTGCAACGCGGGCGGGTGATGCAGGCCGGGGTCGAGGAGCCGGACGACCCGGTGCTGCCGCCACGCGCCCCGGCCGACGAGGACAAGACCGACACGGACAAGACCGCCGCGGACAAGACCGACGCGGACAAGACGGCCGACCGGTTGCCGCCCGGATGACCGCCTCCCCCGGCCGGCCCCGGTTTACCGGCGGTCCCCCGGGGCATCTCCCAAGGCATGGAACGTGGCAGCAGCAAGCACTCACCCAGGGTCGACGACCAGATGAGCAGCGAGGTCAGCGGGCTCGTCCAGGGCGCCGGGACCGGCGGCTCGCGGGCCGAGGAGTTCCGGATCCCCGAGCCGGCCGGCGAGGACCAGCCGGAGGCCACCACGGCCCCGGCGGGGGAGCTGCGCAGCGGCACGCCGCAGGGCATGAGCTCCGAGGACGTGGAGGCGCGCAGCCGGCTGGGACGGTTCATCACCATGACGGCCCTGCCCGGTGACCGGGAGACGCTGCTGGCCAACGCGCGGGAGAACGAGGCGCCGGCGGACCTCGTCGCCGCCCTGGAGACCCTGCCCGAGGGCACCCGTTACCGCACGATCTCCGAGGTGTGGGCCGCGCTCGGGCACAAGAACGAGACGACGCGCTGGTGAGCGGGGCGGCCCACGGCCCGCGCGAGACGTACCAGCGGAACAGGAGGAACCCCGACATGAGTGGTGTTACCGAGCATGTGGACGTGGACGTCCCGATCCGGACCGCGTACGACCAGTGGACCCAGTTCGAGGAGTTCCCGCACTTCATGGAGGGCGTGCAGGAGGTCCGGCAGCTCTCGGACACGATGACCCACTGGACCGTCGAGATCGCGGGCGTGAAGCGCGAGTTCGACGCCGAGATCACCGAGCAGTTGCCGGACGAGCGGGTGGCCTGGCGCTCCACCGGCGGCACCCAGCAGGCCGGCGTGGTGACCTTCCACCGCCTCGACGAGGGGCACACCCGGGTCACGCTGCAGATGGAGTTCGAGCCGCACGGCGCGGTCGAGAAGGCCGGCGACAAGCTCGGCGTGGTCGACCGGCGCGCCAAGGGCGACCTGGAGCGGTTCAAGCAGTTCATCGAGCGGCGCGGCCAGGAGACCGGCGCGTGGCGCGGTTCGGTCGACCGGCCCGTCCCCTGAGCCACCTCCCCCGTACCCGAGTCTCGATGGCCGCCGGCACTGTCGGCGGCCATCGCCGTGTCCGGCCGTTTGCGATCATCCGGTCCGGGTACCGCAGGGGAATGACCGACAACGACCGCCACGTGTGGCGCGACGAGGACCGTACTCCCCTGCACGAGCTGGACCAGGCCGTCGCCCGGTCGGCGATGGACGGCCAGGGCGACGACGTCACGGCCAACGACGCCGGCGAGGAGGCCGCGTTCGGCCACGGCCCGGAGGCGGTGGACCGGGGCGCCGGTCCGGAGGCCGAGCGGCGCGAGATGACCGATGCGGACCGGGCGTACCGGCCGTCGACGATCGGGCGGACCGGCCCGGACAGCATGTGATCCCGGGCGGCTGCGGGCACCGGTGCCGATGCCCGTAGCCGCCGGATTCATGCTCGACCGATACGACAAAAAGTGCGGTACGGACAGCCAGGAAAACGGACAGCCCATCCAGAATCGGCCGAACGGCTGACGGCACTCCCCCTGTCGCGCGCAAGACTTTCGGAATGCAACAGGGCTCCGGTTTCCTCTCCAACCGTCAGCGCAAGCTCGCCTGGCTGGGCTTCCTGCTCGCCGCGATCCAGGCTCCGGTCTCCGCCCGGTTCACCGAGGACAGCTCCTGGCTGTTCAGCCTGGTGGTGGCGCTGATGGTCGCGACCGTGATCATCGCCGACGACGGCGCGCGCCGCCGCCCGGCCGACGCCCGCCCCTCCGACTGACTCAGCTCGTGCCGGGACGCGCCTCGTGCCCCGGCACCCCCCGGCTGCGGCGGCGTTCCTTCATCTCCGCCTCGTAGAGGTGCCGCCGTCCCTCGACCAGCTCGTCGCGGGCCTGCCGGTCCAGCTCCCGGAAGAGCGCGTAGTACCCGTCGTCGAAGTCCTCGACGATCTGGAACGTCCACCGTCCGGCGATGACATTGCGTCCGAGCAGCTCCCGGTCGATGCGCTCGGCCAGGGCCGGGTGCCCGGCGGAGCGGAACATCTCCACGGCGTCGTCGAGCATCAGGTCGGCATGGCCGATCAGCTGGTGCAGCTCGTAGAGGTGCCCACGCGCCCGCTCGACGCACTCCAGGGCCTCGCTGAGCTTGCCCAGCGCCTCGACCGTGGCGTCACTCACTCCCTCCGGGCGCCGGTGAGCCCGGTCCGGTCCGTCGGCCTGGTGTCCCATGATGTCCCTCCGTGGGCCTGCTGCGTGGTCCTCGTGCCGGACTTCTGCCCCCGCACGGGCGACTCAATCCCCGCGGACGGGGTGGCCGGTCCCCCGGACGACCCGGCAATCCGCCGGTCGGCCGAGGTCGGCCCGCGCCGGGCGGCGTTAGCCTCGGACACCATGCGCGTGCCGAACAACCGGGTCGCGACCCGCTCCGCGGCAGTGGCCGCGCGGTCGACCCTCACCACGCTGACCACCGCCGTCGGCACCGCCGGCCTCGCCGCGGCCCACGCGAACCCCGGGCTGCTCGCCGAGGTCGACCAGCACGCCGCGGGGGTACGCGACAGCCTCGACGGCGACCGCCACCCGCTGACCGTGGCGGCGCTCGCCGGATACGCCGAGGGGCTGCGCGAGGCGGCGGCGGAGCACGGCTGGACGCCGCCGGCCGAGCCGGTGGACTGGTCCGCGCCGGACTGGGTGCTCACCCGCCTCCTGGCGGTCTGCCTGCTGGCCCGCGCGCTCGACCCGCGTCACCTGGCCTGATCCGTACACCCGGCCTGACCTCGACGGCCGGCCTGCCCCGGACACGGCTTCGGGGTGCCCGCGATCACCCCGCGGACACCCCGTCACCCGTTGCCGTCAGCCTCCCGGCCGGCGGAACTGCTGCGTCTCGTCGCCCATCTCGCCGGAGCGGTACGTGCCCGCGCCCGACATCGACGACTGCGGCGCGGCCGGCGTCGGTTGCCCGCCCCGGTCGGCCATCTTGCGTTCGTAGTCGCCCCGGCCGGTCTGCTGCGCCTGCCGCTGCTCCCGGAACGCCCGGGACTCCTCCGCGGCCCGGTGCAGCCACCCGTCCCAGCGGTCCTGCATCGGCTTGATCAGACCACCACCGACGCCGACGATCAGGATGCCGGCCACTGTGGCGAGGAAGGCCACGAGCACCGGTGTGGTCACCGTGGTGGCGATACCCACCTGGTTCAGCGCGGCGATCACGCCGAGCGCCAGGATGAAGATCGCCGTCACGTCGGCCAGCACCCGGCCGTACGAGAGCCCGCCGAGCGCGCCGGAGACCAGGTCCCGGACAGCGTTGGCGATGGCGGCGGCGATCACCACGATCACGATCGCCACGAAGGCTCGCGGAAGCCAGGACACCACCCCGCGGATCAGGTCGCTGATCGCGTTCGGTCCCCATACCCCGAAGGCGAACTGCAGGGTGAACAGCAGGACCGCGTAGTAGGCCAGTTTGGCCAGGATGTCGCTGGCGTCGTACTTCGTGCGTTCCAGGGCTCGTTTGATACCGCCGCGTTCCACGGCGCGGTCGAACCCCACCCGTTCCAGTGCCGCGTCCACGATTTTGAGTACGGCTCGGGCGATGAGCCAACCCACGACGAGAATCGCGATGAACGCGATCGCCCGCGGTACGAAGAGCAGCACCGACCTCCAGAAGTCGGTCCAGGCCGCACCGATGTCGACCTGCCCGACCGCGAGGGTTTTCGGCATGATGTCCCTCCTGTCGCGTGAACTGCGCCGCCCGCATACCCGGTGACCAGGGCAGCACTCCGGGCCGGGCCGGGCCAATTTCCCGACATGGGTGATCGAACCGGCCCTGACCTGCCCGAACGCCCACGCGGCCGCAATCCGGGCCCCGCCACGAACGCATGATCGGAACCAGCCCGCCACGCTCCGGTTAGGCTGCGGTCATGCCAGGCACCGTCGGTCGGGTTCCCACACCGCCCGCCCCCGCACCGGGAGCGCCCGCCGATCCCGTCGTCCACGGGCCGCCCGCGCAGACCGATCATCCGTGGGCCGGCACGCCGCTGGGCGCCCCGCAGGGCTGGGATCCGGCGGTACGCGCCGTGATGGACGTGGTGCTCGCCTCCCCGGTGCCGATGGCGCTGCTCCTCGGCGACGACCTCGTCGTCTTCTACAACGACGGGTACGCCGAGCTGATCGGCGACCGGCACCCGCACGCGCTGGGCCGGCCGGCGGCCGAGGCGTTCGCCGAGGTGTGGCGTGATCCCGGCGCCGGCGAGGCGCTGGAGCGCGTCTACCGGCACGGTGAGCCGTTCCTGCAGCGGGAGGCGGTGCTGCCCGCCGACCGGCAGGGCCCGGCCGAGCCGGCCGTGTTCACCCGTGGGCACTGCGCGGTACGCGATTCCACCGGCCGCATCGTCGGCGTGCTCACCGTCTCGGCGCAGACCACCCAGCTGACCCAGCAGTTGCAGAGCCTGAGCGACTTCGCGGCGGCGCTGTCCGGCACGCTCACCCTGGACGACGTGGCCCGGGTGACGCTGCGCTACTGCCTGCACTCCTTCGACGCGGACCGGGTGTCGTTCGCGGTGGACGAGGGCAGCGCCTGGCGGCTGGTCCGCCGCATCCGCGGCGAGCTGCTCGACGAGGCCGACGAGCGGCTACCCCCGCTGTGGCGGCGGATGTCCGCCGAGTCGGCGCTGCCGGCGGTGGTGTCCGCGCGCAGCGGCGTGGCCTCGTTCACCGCCGACGGGCAGCCGCTGCGCGGCGTCGCGGCGGACCGGCACGACGAGAAGATCCGCGCGCTCGCGGCGCTGCCGCTGCGCACGAGTGTGGTCCGTGGCTCGCTCACCATCGGTTACCGGGAGCCGCGTCCCTGGTCCCCCGCGGAACGGGCGCTGCTCGCCGCGTCGGCGGAGCTGGTCGGCCAGGCCGCCGAGCGGGCCCGCCGCTTCGAGACCCAGCACGGCACCGCCCAGATGCTGCAACGCAGCATGCTGCCGGAGCGGCTGCCGGACCTGCCCCGGCTGCGTATCGCCGCCCGGTACGACCCGGGCGTGGACGGCAACGCCGCCGGCGGCGACTTCTACGACGCGTTCCTGCTGCCCACCGGGGCGCTCGGGGTGGTGCTCGGCGACGTGGCCGGGCACGACGTGCAGGCCGCCGCCCGGATGGGTCAGGTGCGCGCCGCGCTGCGCGCGCTCGCCCTGGTCGACCCCCGCCCGGACGCCGTGCTCGACGGCCTGGACCGGCTGGTGGCCAGCCTCGGCGTGGAGGGCGGCACGCAGGAACTGTTCGTCACGGTGGTGTTCGGCGTGGTCGAGGCGGACCGGGAGCGGGTCACGCTCGCCAGCGCCGGGCATCCCGCGCCACTGATCCGGCGCGCCGGGCCCGGCGCGGCGGCGGTCGCCGAGTTCGTGCAGGTGCCGCCCGCGCCGCCGCTGGGTCTCGGCGGGCGCGCGCGTACCGCGAGCGTGCCGTTCCACCCCGGCGACACTCTGCTGCTCTACAGCGACGGCGTGGTGGAGCGGCGCTGGCAGGATCTGGCCGCCGGGCTGGCCGGGCTGGGCGCGGCGGTCACCGGGGCGGCCAGCGGGGACCCGCGTGCGCTGTGCGCGGTCGCGACCGCCGCGGTGCCGGGCGCCACCGAAGACGACGTGGCGGTGCTCGCGGTGGAGTACGCGGTCCGGCCGAGCCGGTCGGCGAGCATGGAGGTGCCGGCCGAGCCGACCGCGCCGAGCCGGGTCCGGCACTGGATGACCGCGCAGCTCACCGAGTGGCAGGTGCCTGAGGCGGTGATCGGCGCGGCGGTGCTGTGCACGAGCGAGCTGACCACGAACGCGCTGCTGCACGCCGGCACCGCGGCCCGGGTCGAGGTGGACCTGTCCGCGGAGCGGCTGCTGGTGTCCGTGGCCGACTCGGGCACCCGGGGTCAGGTCACCCGCGCCCAGACCGACACGCTCAGCAGCCGGGGCCGCGGGCTCGGCCTGATCGAGGAGCTGAGCGACGCCTGGGGCACCGACCCGACCGTACGCGGCTCGACTGTGTGGTTCGAGATCCTCATTCCGTCGGACGGGTCGCGCGTCGGCGACGCCCGGGCCGGGTAGGAGCCGACCATGACCGACGACAAGCGCCGCGGTGTCCTCTTCGACGTGGACGGCACCCTGGTCGACACGACGTACCTGCACACGGTGAGCTGGTGGGAGGCGCTGCGCCAGGCCGACCACCGGGTGCCGATGGCGCGGATCCACAGGTCTATCGGCATGGGCTCGGACAAGCTCCTCGACCACCTGCTCGGCGCGGAGCGCGACCGGGACGCCGACGGCCGGCTGCGTGACGCGCACGACGCGCTCTACGGCGAGTACTGGGAGCGGCTCACGCCGCTGCCCGGGGCGCGGGAGCTGCTGCGCGCCTGCGCGGAGCGCGGGCTGCGGGTGGTGCTCGCGACGTCGGCCGCCGAGCACGAGGTGACCGCGCTGCGGGCCGCGCTGGACGTGGACGACGTGATCGACTCGGTCACCTCGTCGGCCGACGCGCAGGAGAGCAAGCCGGCGCCGGACATCCTGGTCGCCGCGCTGGAGCAGTCGGGACTGGCCGCCGAGCGGGTGGTGTTCGTCGGCGACTCCGTCTGGGACGTCGCCGCCGCCGGCAAGCTGGACATCCCCTGCATCGGGCTGACCTGCGGCGGCACCGGCCGCGCGGAGCTGGCCGGCGCGGGCGCGGTGGCGGTGTACGACGACCCGGCCGCGCTGCTGGACGCCCTGTCGGACAGCGCCGTCGCGTCGCTCGGCTGACCGGCCTCGACCGGCAGGCACGCGCAGGCATAGCCGGGCCCGCTTCGGGGCACTGCTGGACTCCACCGCCCGGGCGACGGGCGTCGGAAGGGTGGTGCCGTGGAACCGGTCGATGTCGCGTTCGCTCTGCTGGGCGTCGGTGCGCTGCTGGCCGGGGTGCTCCCCCGGGTGCTGGAGAGACGGCCGCTGTCGATGCCCATCGCGTTCCTCGGGCTCGGCATGCTCGTCTTCCTGCTGCCCACCGGTCTGCCCACACCGGATCCGCTGCGCTGGCCGGAGCTGACCACCCACCTCACCGAGGTCGGGGTGATCGTCGCCCTCATGGGCGCCGGCCTGAAGATCGACCGCCCGTTGAGCTGGGCCCGCTGGTCGTCGACGTGGCGGCTGCTGGCCATCGCCATGCCGTTGTGCATCGCCGCGGTGGCGCTGCTCGGCTGGTGGTGGGCCGGGCTGGTACCGGCCGCGGCGCTGCTGCTCGGCGCGGCGCTCGCGCCCACCGACCCGGTGCTCGCCTCCGACGTGCAGGTGGGCGAACCGACCGATGTGGAGGACTCGGAGGACGAGGTGCGCTTCGCGCTCACCTCCGAGGCGGGCCTGAACGACGGGCTGGCCTTCCCGTTCGTGTACGCGGCCATCGCGATCGCCACCACCGGTCTCGCCCCGTCCGGGTGGTTGGCCGAGTGGTTCGCGGTGGACGTGCTCTACAAGCTCGCCGCCGGGGTGGGCGGCGGGCTGCTCGTCGGCTGGCTGCTCGGCAAGCTGTTCTTCCGCGCCCCGAGCAAGCTCCGGCTGGCCCGGCACTCCGAGGGGTTCCTCGCGCTGGCCGCGACGTTCCTCGCGTACGGGCTGGTCGAGGTGATCGGCGGGTACGGATTCCTGGCCGTGTTCGTGGCCGCCCGCGCGATCCGGGCCGCCGAGCGCACCCATGAGTTCCACTCCGTGCTGCACGACTTCGCCGAGCAGGTGGAGCGGCTGCTCACCGTGCTGTTGCTGCTGCTGTTCGGCGGCGCGGTGATCGGTGGGCTGCTCGCCCCGCTGACCTGGCCGGCGGCGCTGGCCGGGCTGGCCCTGGTGCTGGTGATCCGGCCGCTGGCGGGGTGGCTGTCGCTGCGCGGGGCGCCCGGCAAGCCGGCCGAGCACTGGGTGATCTCGCTGTTCGGCATCCGCGGCGTCGGCTCGTTCTACTACCTGGCGTACGCCACCAGCAAGACCGACTTCCCGCAGGCGGATCTGGTCTGGGCCACTGTCGGTCTCGTGGTGGTGGTGTCGGTGGTGGCGCACGGGATCGCCGCGACACCGGTCATGCAGTTGCTGGACCGGGAGGGCGAACGCACCGGCGAGGAGACGCGGGCCGGGTCGGCGGCTCAGCCGGTGGGCGCCACCGGCTGAGCGCGCCCCGGGTCAGGCCAGCCGGGCGGCGAGCGCGCGGCCGAGGTCCCGGCCGGAGCGCCAGGCGGTCTGCACGCGCGGGCGGCCGAACGCGTCGCCCGCCAGGCCGATCCCGTCGTGGTCCAGGTGGAAGGTCGCGCCGTCGGCACGGGCCGCCGGCGTCGCGTACGTCCAGCGGTGCACGTGGGTCGACAGCGCCGGCTCGGGCAGCCCGAGCAGGTCGCGGACCGCCTGCTCGACGGCCTCTCGGGCCCCGGTGGGCTGGAGCAGGTGCCCGGCGGCGAACCCGGCGGTGGTGTGCGCGACGAGCACCGGCGCGCCGTCACCGCGCCGGTCGCCGTCGTCGCAGACCAGGCTGAGCACGGGGTGGTCGTTGACGAACGCGCCCCGGAAGTCCGCCCAGCGGCGGGCCGGGAAGTGCAGCACCCCGCTCAACGCGGACGACCACCGCTGCGCGGCCACCGCCCGGGTCGCCTCGGCCAGCGCCGGGTCCAGCAGCAGCGCGGCCTGCGGGCCGGGCATGGCGAGCACGACCGCCTCGGCCTCGGCGCCGTCCACCCGGGGGCCCGGCTCGACGCTCATCACCAGCCGGTTGTGGGTCACCGGCAGGTCGCCGGCCAGTTGTTCGACGAGCGAGCGCAGCCCTCGCGGGGCGGCCCAGCGCATCGGGCCGCTGACCTGCTCGCGGCCGCGCGGCCCGTACGCGACGAGCGTGTCGGTCCACTCCCGCGCCAGCCCGGCCGCCCGCCACCGGTCCACCACGGCGGCGAAGTCCGGGTCGTCGACTGTGAAGTACGCGGCGCCCAGGTCGGCCGGGCGGCCGTCGAAACGCTTGCTGGCCATCCGCCCGCCGGTGACCCGGGCGCGCTCGCGCAGCCGTACCGGGATCCCGGCCCGCGCCAGCTCGGTCGCGCACGCCACTCCGGCGATGCCCGCGCCGACCACCACCACGCCCGCCCGGTCCGCCGTCACCAGGTGATCGTAGGCGGCGGCCGGCATGAACCCGGCGGGCCGGGGGTAGTGGAACACCTGTTCGAGGAGAGGTGATGAGCATGGCCGACCGCGCCAACACCAACGGCAGGAACGTGAACCCGGACGCCGCCGTCAAGGACCCGGACGACTGGGTCACCGGCGACGAGCCGCCCACCGCCGCCCAGGAGTCGTACCTGCACACGCTGGCCCAGGAGGCGGGCGAGCCGGTGCCGGAGGGCCTGACCAAGGCCGAGGCGTCCCGGCGGATCGACGAGTTGCAGGCGGAGACCGGCCGGGGCCGCTGAACGGTCAGCGCGGGGGCAGGCGGTGCAGCTCGACCCGGTCGAGCCGCCCCGCCGCCACCCGCGCGGTCAGGTACGTGGCGTGCGGCTGCGCCCGCCGGTCGGTCGGTGAGCCGGGGTTGAGCAGCCGCAGGCCGCCCGGCGCGACGCTGTCCCAGGGGATGTGCGATGCCCGAAGACGAGCAGGTCACAGTCGCCGTACGCGGCGGCGCAGCGCTCCTCGCGTCGGGTCTTCGGGCCGGTCTCGTGCACCACGGCGACCCGCAGGCCGTCCAGCTCGACCCGGGCCACCTCGGGCAGCCGGGCGCGCAGCGCCGGTCCGTCGTTGTTGCCGTACACCCCGACCAGCCGGCGCGACCGCTCCTCCAGCGCGTCCAGCAGCGCGACATCCACCCAGTCCCCGGCGTGCACCACCACGTCCGCCGCCTCCACCGCCGCCCACAGCGGCGCGGGCAGATCCCGTGCCCGCTTCGGCACATGCGTGTCCGCCATGATCACCAGATCCACCCCCTCATCCTCCCCCACCCCACCTCTTCTCCCGCGTCGATCATGAGGTTGGCGGCATTCAGGGAGATCGACTACACCGTCAACTTCATGATCGACGCGAAGACGGGGCCTCGGCGCGGGCGGCGGCGTCGGTGATGCGGCCGGCGGCGATGATCAGGCCGATGTGCGAGTACGCCTGCGGGAAGTTGCCGACCTGCTCGCCGGTGTCCTGGTCGATCTGCTCGGCGTAGAGCCCGAGGTCGTTGGTGCGAGCGGCCACCTGCCCGAACAGCCGCCGGGCCCGGTCCAGCTCGCCCGCTTCGGCCAGGCAGGCGGCCAGCCAGAACGAGCAGATCACGAACCCGGCCGGGTCGCCGTCCCAGCGCCGCAGCAGCCCGTCGCGGGACAGCCGGTGCTCGATGACGTCCATCGTGGCCCGCATCCGCGGATCGCTCGCGGGCAGGAAACCGACGAGCGGCATGAGCAGCACCGAGGCGTCCAGGTCGTCGGAGCCGAAGACCCCGGTGTACGCGCCGACCCGCTCGTTCCAGCCCTGGGTGAGCACCGCCGCCCGTACCTCGTCGCGGGCTGCCGCCCAGCGGGCCACGTCGGCCGGCTCGCCGATGCGCGAGCCGAACCGGACCGCCCGGTCCAGCGCGGTCCAGCACTCCACCTTGGAGGAGACGTAGTGCCGCTCCGGGCCGCGCCCCTCCCACATCCCGGAGTCGGGCAGGCGCCAGCCGCGCACGGCCTGGTCGGCGAGCATCCGCAGCAGGTCACGCACCTCGGGTGACATCGGGTCGAGGTAGTAGCGCAGCAGCCAGGCCGCGTCGAGCACCTCGCCCAGCACGTCGTTCTGCCGCTGCCGCCAGGCGTTGTTGCCGACGACCACCGGCCGGCTGCCGGCGTACCCGGCGAGGTGGTCGAGGTCGTGCTCGGTCAGGTCCCGCTCACCCTCGACCCCGTACATGATCGGCACCGGCTCGTCGCCGATCCGCCCCATCGCCCGCGCCACCCAGGTGAACTGCCGGTCCGCCTCGTCCGGGCAGGCGGCCCGCCAGAGCGCCTGGAGGGTGAGGCTGAAGTCGCGCAGCCAGACGAAGCGGTAGTCGTAGTTGCGGTCACCGCCGGGCTTCTCCGGCAGCGAGGCGGTGGCCGCCGCGACGACAGCGCCGCTGGGCCCGTACGTCATGCCCTGCACGGCGAGCGCGCTGCGCCGCACCTCGTCGCGGAACTCGCCCTGGTAGTCGTGCAGGCCGGACCAGGAGCGCCAGCCCGCCACCGTCTCGGCCACCACGTCGGCGGCGTCGGGCAGCGCCGGGGCGGCGCCGTCGTACGTCGGGGCGTACCCGAGGGTGAAGCGGTGCCTGCTGCCGGGGCGTGCGGTGAACCGCCCGACGGCGGTCCCGCCGTCGAGGCTCAGCGGGACGTCGCAGCGCAACTCCAGGTGGCACGCCCCGGCGGTGGCGCCCACCACCCCGTCGCGTTCGGTGAGGTAGGCGCCGACGCGGCCGTACTCGAAGCGCGGCGCGTAGTCGACGCGCATCGGCACCTCGCCGGTGAGCCCCTCCACCACCCGGACGAGCACCCGCGGCGAGCGCAACCCGATCTCGTGCCCGCGCGCGCCGGGCTCCAGCGCCAGCGCGTCGGTGACGGCCACCGTGCCGGTCCCGGTGGCGAAGACGGTCCGCAGCACGAGCGTGTCGTCCAGGTAGGAGCGCGTGCTGGTGGCCTCGCCCTCGGGGCGGATGCTCCAGTGCCCGGCGTCGGAGTCGAGGAGCCGCCCGAACACCGACGGCGAGTCGAAGCGGGCCGGGCACCACCAGTTGACGGCGCCCTCCCGGTCGACAAGCGCCGCGCTGCGCCCGTCGGCGAGGAAGCCGTGCTCGCTGATCCGTCCGGTCCGCACGACTGTGGCTACCCGGCACGAGTGCCGCCATGCCTTTCCCGCATCGGTGGCGGTCGCCGCGTTACCGCTCGCCGCGGGCGGGAACGCGGCGAGTTGACGAAGGAGGATGCTCATGACCAGACCCTCGACTCCGACCGCGGCCTGGCAACCCGGAATGCCGGGCAGCGACAACCTCCCGTCCGGCCCGGGCGGTCGCCCGACGCCGCCGAGCGGGGACGGGCACGGACCGCAGGCCGGTTCGGCGACCGTCACAATCGGCTCGTACCCGGACTATCCGTCCGCCCAGCGCGTGGTGGACTATCTGGCCGACAACCGGTTCCCGGTGGAACGTACCTCGATCGTCGGTACGGACCTCACGCTCGTGGAGACCGTGATGGGACGGCTCACCACGGGCCGGGCGGCCCTGCTCGGGGCCGGCACCGGCGCCTGGTTCGGTTTGTTCATCGGGTTGCTCTTCGGCATCTTCACCGCCGGGAACTGGCTCGCGGTGATCCTGGTCGGGCTGGTGATCGGCGCGATCTGGGGTGCGGTGTTCGGCGCTGTCGCGCACGCGATGAGCGGCGGTCAGCGTGACTTCACGTCGGCCAGTTCGCTGCGGGCCGCCCAGTACGCGGTCACGGTGGACGCGGAGCTGGCCGGTCAGGCCCAGCAGTTGCTCAGCCGGATGCACCTGACACCGACCGGCGCCACCGCCCGCTGACCGGCGGTACGCGACATCGAGGGAGGGCCCCGCCGGGGTCCTCCCTCGCCGCATCAGTGGTACGCCCGCTCACCGGCGCGCAACGGCACGTCCACCCGGTTCTCCGGCGGGGCCAGCGGGCAGGCCCACCTGTCGTCGTAGGCGCAGCTGGGGTTGTAGAGGTAGTTGGCGTCCAGGCGGACCCGGTCACCGGGCAGCACGGTCAGGCCCCGCCCGAACGTGCCCTTGACCGTGTCGGTGAGATACCGGCCCCCGCCGTACGAGCCGTCGCCACAGGTGCCGTCGCGCAGGGGCAGGAACAACCCGCCCCCGTACGCCTCGATCCACCAGAGCGTCAGCGGTCCCCACGGCGTCTCGGCGACGGCCACCCGCCGGTACGCGACCACGCCGTCCGGGCCGCCGGTGTCGATGCGCAGCTCACCGGAGGCGGGCCGCAGCGGCGCCTCGACCACGGCCGCCGGCTCAGGCGGGTACCACCGCAGCCCGGTGAAGCCGGGCCGGTCGGCGGGCGGCACCGGGCTGCTGGGGTGGGTGCGGAACAGCTCGTCGCGGGCGGCCCGGAAGCCGGTCAGGTCGAGGTCGGACAGGTAGAGCCGGGCCACCCGCTCCCGCCAGTCGAGCAGGTCGAGATCATCCATCCCCCGACCCTATCTTCAGTTTTCAAGAAGAGCCGCGAACGGCCTGCGCCACACACGGCAGGGACACTTGTTTAAATTTTAAGTAGTGCTACTCTCGGAGCCATGACGGAGAGCCTGGACGCGGAGCGGATGGCCTGCTGGCGCGCGTACATCGAGTCGAGCCAGCGGCTGTTCACCCGGCTCGAGGACGACCTGCGCGCCGACAGCGACCTGAGCTTCGCCGACTACCACGTGCTGGTGCTGCTCTCCGAGGCGCCCGGCCAGCGGTTGCGCATGGGTGAGCTGGCCGACCGGCTGGTGTTCTCGCCGAGCCGGCTGACCTACCAGGTCACCACGATGCAGAAGCGCGGCCTGGTGGCGAAGGAGGCGTGTCCGGCGGACCGGCGCGGCAGCGAGGCCGTGCTCACCGCGGCCGGCCTGCTCGCCCTGCGCGAGGCCGCGCCGCACCACCTGCGCTCCGTGCGCGCCCACCTGATCGACGACCTCGACGACGCCGAGGTCGCCTGCCTCACCCGGGTCTTCGAGCGGCTCGGCCGGCGCCTGCGCGCCGACCGCACCGCGTCGTCCACCCCGGCCGACAAGTAAGGAGCCCCGCGATGCCCGCGATCACCGTCGACGACGTCCTCGTCCTGCCCCGCCTGCCGAAGCTCGGGGAGGCTACCGAATACCGCTCGGTCCGCCGGGTCACCACCGCCCCCAGCGGGTACGAGGGCGAGGGCTTCCCGGTCCGCCGGGCCTTCGCCGGCGTGCCGATGACCGAGCTGGACCCGTTCATCCACCTCGACCAGATGGGCGAGGTCGACTACGCGCCGGGCGAGCCGAAGGGCACCTCCTGGCACCCGCACCGCGGCTTCGAGACGGTGACCTACATGATCGACGGGATCATGGACCACCAGGACTCGACAGGTGGCGGCGGCACCATCACCGACGGCGACACCCAGTGGATGACAGCAGGTAGTGGCCTGTTGCACATCGAGGCGCCGCCGGAGCACCTGGTGATGAGCGGCGGGCTGTTCCACGGCCTTCAGCTCTGGGTCAACCTGCCCCGGGTGGCCAAGATGAGCGCGCCCCGCTACCAGGACATCCGCGGCCGGGAGTCGGCGTTGCTGACCACGCCCGACGGCGGCGGCCTGATCCGGGTCATCGCCGGCGAGGTCGCCGGGCACCGGGGCCCGGGCTCGACGCACACGCCGATCACCATCGCGCACGTCACGTTGCAGCCCGGCGCCGAGCTGAGCCTGCCGTGGCGGTCGGACTTCAACGCGCTGGTGTACGTGCTGGCCGGCCGCGGCACCGTCGGCACCGACCGGCGGCCGATCCACCTCGGCCAGCTCGCCGTGCACGGGCCCGGTGAGGCGCTGCGGATCACCGCCGACCGGACGCAGGACTCCAACGCCCCGGCGCTGGAGCTGTACCTGATGGGCGGTCAGCCGATCCGCGAGCCGGTGGCGCACTACGGCCCGTTCGTGATGAACACCCGCGCCGAGCTGATCAAGGCGGTCGAGGACTTCCAGGCCGGCCGGCTCGGGGTGATCCCGACCGGGCGGGTGCCGCACAGCGACGGCCAGGGCGACCGGCCCTGACCTGCCACGGGCGCCCCGGTCCGCCGGGGCGCCCGGCCGCGGTCTCAGGAGACGGCGAAGATCCCGGCCACCCCGAGGATCACCATCAACAGGACCGCCACCAGCGCACCCCGCTCCCCCTCCACCGCCTGGTCGCGGTCGTCGGTCACGGTGTTCGTCGTCTCGGCGGGCATGTCGGTGCCTCCTCGGTTTCGCGGTCCAGGGGTCCGGCGCACCCCAGACGCGCGCACCGACGCCGACCTGCTGCTCGACGTGCGGGGCCCTGCCGGGGGTCCTACCGTGTGAGGACGTCGTCGACCTCGGGGGGTGGAACGTGACTCTGCGGGACTGGTTCCTCACCGCACAGGAACGCGCCAACCCGGGCTCTGAATTACCCGTCTGGACCGATGGAAACCTCGCCGAGCCGCTGATTCACGGTGCCGCGTACTTCGACCGCCTGGTCAGCGAGGTGGAGGCGCTGTCGGCGGGCGACCACCTGTTCTTCACCGACTGGCGTGGCGACCCGGACGAGCGGATGCGCCCGGACGGCCCGACCGTGGCGCAGTTGTTCGCCCGGGCCGCCCAGCGCGGCGTGATCGTCAAGGGCCTGATCTGGCGTTCCCACCTCGACGCGCTGTCCTACAGCGAGGCGGAGAACCGCGACCTCAGCGAGGCGATCCGCGCGGCCGGCGGCGAGGTGCTGCTCGACCAGCGGGTCCGGCGCGGCGGCTCGCACCACCAGAAGCTCGTGGTGCTGCGCCGGCCCGGCGACCCGAGCCGCGACATCGCGTTCGCCGGCGGCATCGACCTGTGCCACAGCCGCCGCGACGACGCCGGCCACGCCGGCGACCCGCAGCCGATCGGCATGTCCCCCCGGTACGGCCCCACACCGCCCTGGCACGACGTGCAGCTCGCGGTGCGCGGGCCGGTGGTCGGCGCGCTCGACACGACGTTCCGGGAGCGGTGGACCGACCCGATGCCGCTGGACTCGGAGAACCCGATGGCGTACCTGCGGGACCGGATGCGCGGCTCGGACCTGCGCCCGGACCCGCTGCCCGAGCAGCCCGCCGACCCGCCGCCCTGCGGGCCGCACCACGTGCAGGTGCTGCGCACCTACCCGGCGGTGCGGCCCCGCTACTCGTTCGCCCCGGACGGCGAGCGCACCGTGGCCCGCGGCTACACCAAGGCGGTACGCCGGGCGCGGCGGCTGATCTACCTGGAGGACCAGTACCTCTGGTCGACAGAGGTGGCCGAGCTGTTCGCGCAGGCGCTGCACGAGCACCAGGACCTGCACCTGGTGGCGGTCGTGCCCCGGCACCCGGACGTGGACGGCCGGCTCGCGCTGCCGCCGAACATGGTGGGCCGGGAGCAGGCGCTGTCGCTGTGCCACCGGGCCGCGCCGCAGCGGGTGCACGTGTTCGACGTGGAGAACCACGACGGCACGCCCGTCTACGTGCACGCGAAGGTCTGCGTGGTGGACGACGTGTGGGCCAGCGTGGGCAGCGACAACTTCAACCGCCGGTCCTGGACGCACGACAGTGAACTGTCCTGCGCGGTGCTCGACGACACCCGGGACGAGCGGGCCCCGGCCGACCCGGCCGGGTTGGGCGACGGCGCCCGGGTGTTCGCCCGCGACCTGCGGCTGCGGTTGTGGCGCGAGCACCTGGACCGCGATCCCGGCGGCGCGCAGGACGACGACCTGATCGACCCGGCGGACGCGGTGGCGGCTATCACCGCGGCGGCCGACGAGCTGGACCGCTGGCACGCCGGGGGCCGGGCCGGTCCCCGTCCGCCGGGCCGGCTGCGGCCGCACCGCCCGGAGCGGCTGCCCTGGCGTACGCGGCTCTGGGCGCTGCCGGCGTACCGGCTGGTCTACGACCCGGACGGCAGGCCGCTGCGGGCCCGGCGGGCCGGCACCTGGTGAAGGCCGGTCACCTCGTCGGGCACGTTCGGGCGGGCCGGGTACGCGAACGACACGCGCGGCGAGTAGAAGCCCCAGCACACGTGCAGCGGGTTGGCCGGCCGCAGCGCGTGGACCGGGTGCTCCGGCGCCGGAAACTCCACCGACTCGACCTCGAACGGTGACACCGGCTCGGCCACGTACGGGTAGTCGGTGACGATCAGCTCGCCGTCGAGACGAGTGAGGTAGCGGTGGTGGCCGTTGTGCGCCTCGGTGCCCGTGTGCCCGACCCGGGCGGTGACCCGGATCAGCGGCGTGCCGTCCGCGGCCCGGGTCTCGGAGGTGAGCCGGTCACCCCGCACGTTTACCCGGGTCTGCCCCTCGACGGCCGGCGCGCCGCGCGCGGCGGCGTACTGCCGGACCCGTTCGCTGGAGGCGAGGTAGTGCGTCCACCAGCCTCCGGGCGTCCCGCCGTCGGGTGGGTCCATGTCCGCGAGCGAGACACCGATGTAGGTGAGTGAGTACGCGCCGAAGCCGGAGGTCTGCGTCTCGTCGTCGACCACGTACTGGTTGACGAAGACCTGGCGCTGCGGGTGCGGGCGCAGCCCGGCCGGAACCAGCGTCTCGACCGCGCCGGGATCCGCCGGGAGCCAGCTGAACAGCAGCGTCCGGGCGTTGATGACGAGTTGCGGCGCGGCGGGATCCAGCACGGTGCCTCCGTTGACGTGTCGCTACGGACGGTACGGGCGGTCCCGTCGGCGGGACAACGACAGAAAGGCGACACTTCGCCCACCTGTCGGATTCCACGTTGACCAGCCGGGGCGCGCTATGCACCGAAAAAAGGGCTCCATACCCGCCTACACCTTAAGTACATCGTACTTTCGGCTAGATTTCCGCAGCACGATCGGGCTATGGTGGCTTCCGAACGTACTACCGTCACCTAAACCTAAGCGTCACGTCTTTTTTCTTCCGTGGACGAGGTGCAGGGAGGAACCACCCATGACCGCTCCCACGATCAGCGCCCCGGCGACCACGCCGGCCGGCTCCGCTAAGCTCGACCCCCGCTCGCTCACCGACAGCGCCGCCGACCTGCTCGACGCGATGGCCGCGCTGCCGGCCGACCACCCGTCGCGGCCCGCGCTGCGCGACCGCGCCATCGAGGCCTGGCTGCCGCTGGCGAACCACCTGGCCCACCGCTACAGCGGTCGCGGCGAGCCGAACGACGACCTGGCGCAGACCGCCGCGATCGGCCTGATCAAGGCCATCGACAAGTTCGACCCGTCGCGCGGCGTCGACTTCGCCGGCTACGCGATCCCCACCATCATCGGCGAGCTGAAGCGCCACTTCCGCGACCGCACCTGGGACATCCGCGTCCCCCGCCGGCTGCAGGAACTGCGCCTGGCCATCTCCGACGCCAACAGCACGCTGCTGCAGACGCTCGGCCGCTCGCCGACGGTCGCCGACATCGCCGCCCACCTCAAGCTCACCGAGGAAGAGGTGCTGGAGGGCCTGGAGGGCGCCCGCGCGTACAACGCGGTGTCGCTGTCCACCCCGACCGGCGACGGCGAGCGCGCCACCGAGCTCGGCGACCTGATCGGCGGCGAGGACGGCGAGTTCGAGCTGGCCGAGATGCGGGTGGCCCTCGGCCCGGCGCTGGCCACACTCGACCAGCGCGAGCAGAAGATCCTCACGCTGCGCTTCTACGGCAACCTGACCCAGTCGCAGATCGCCGAGCAGATCGGCGTCTCGCAGATGCACGTGTCCCGGCTGCTGGCCCGGGCCCTGACCAAGCTGCGCGGGCAGCTCGACGGAACGTACTAGCAGGTGGCGGCGGCCGGGTCGGCGGACCCGGCGCAGCGGTCCACCCGGCCCGGTCGGCGGTGCGCCGGCCGGGCCGTTCCGTGTTCCGGGGGCAGCGCGGACCGTCCGGCGGCGCGGTGCGAGAGTGGGTCCGTGCTCGCCGACGTCGCCCTCGACCTGCCGGTCCGGCCGGTGCTGCCGGCGCTCGTCGAGGCGCTGCGCGCCCGGGGCGCCGCCGTGCTGGTGGCGCCGCCGGGCACCGGCAAGACCACCACCGCGCCGCTCGCGGTCGCCGACGCCGTCGCCGGGCGGGTGGTGATCGCCCAGCCCCGGCGGGTCGCCGCCCGTGCCGCCGCGCACCGGATGGCCGGGCTGCTCGGCGAGCGGGTCGGCGACCGGATCGGCTACGCGGTGCGCGGCGAGCGCCGGACCGGGCCACGTACCCGGATCGAGGTCGTCACCACCGGCCTGCTGGTGCGGCGGTTGCACCACGACCCGGAGCTGCCCGGCGTGGACGCGGTGCTGCTCGACGAGTGCCACGAGCGGCAGCTCGACGCCGACCTGGCGCTGGCGTTCAGCGTCGAGGCGCGCGGCACGCTGCGCCCGGACCTCTGGCTGCTGGCCATGTCGGCCACCCCGCAGGCGGACCGGTTCGCCGCGCTGCTCGGCGCCGGCGACCCCGCGCCAGTGGTACGCGCCGAGGCCGCCCTGCACCCGGTCGATCGGGTGTGGGCACCGCCGCCGCGCCCGGTGACGCCGCCCGGCGGCGGCCGGGTCGATCCGGCGCTGCTGGACCACGTGGCCGCCACGGTCCGCCGGGCGCTGCGCGAACGCGACGGCGACGTGCTGGTCTTCCTGCCCGGGGCGGGCGAGATCGCCGCGGTCACGGGCCGGCTGGCCGACCTGCGTGAGCACGTCGCCGTCCTGCCGCTGCACGGCCGGCTGCCCGCCGCCGCCCAGGACGCGGCCCTGACACCGGCCGCCGGGCGGCGCGTGGTGCTGGCGACCGCAGTGGCGGAGAGCAGCCTGACCGTGCCGGGCGTGCGGGTGGTGGTCGACGCCGGCCTGAGCCGCGTACCCCGCACCGACCTGGCCCGAGGGCTGGGCGCGCTGGTCACGGTGCCGGTGTCCCGGGCGGCGGCCACCCAGCGGGCCGGCCGGGCCGGACGGGAGGCGCCGGGCGCGGTCTACCGCTGCTGGTCGCAGGCGACACACGAGCGGCTGGCCCCGCAACCCGAGCCGGAGATCGCCACCGCTGACCTAACCGGGTTCGCGCTGGAGCTGGCGGCCTGGGGTACGCCGGACGGCGGCGGCCTGGCGCTGCCCGATCCGCCGCCACCGGCCGCGCTGGCCGTGGCAAGGGAGACCCTGCGCACGCTCGGCGCGGTGGACGACGACGGCCGGATCACCGCGCGGGGCCGGGCGGTCGCTGCGGCAGGCACCCATCCCCGGCTGGCGCGGGCCCTGCTGGACGGCGCGCTCCTGGTCGACGCGGACCGGGCCGCCGAGGTGGTGGCGGTGCTCTCCGACGACACGCTGGGCGGGTCGGGGGACGACCTGCCGGCCCGCTGGCGCCGCCTGCGCTCCGGCGCCGACCCGTCCGCCACCGCACGCTGGCGCGCCGAGGTACGCCGGCTGCGTGCCGCCCTGCCCACCGGCGGCGCGGACGAGCGCCCTGGCTCACCCGTCGGCCCGGCGGACCAGCGACAGACCGGCGCGCCTACCGGCCGGGCGGCGCAGCGGCGCGACGCCGGGCGGCCGCCGGGAGACGAACGGAAGCGCCTGCCCGACGATCTGGCCGCCGGGCTGCTCGCCGGACTCGCGTACCCGGAACGGCTGGCCCGGGTGCGGCGGCCGGGCGGGTCCGCGTACCTGATGGCCGGCGGGACCGCAGCGGAGCTGGCGCCCGGGTCCGGGCTGGCCGGGTCGGCGTGGCTGGCCGTCGCGGTGGCCGACCGCTCCCCCGGCGCGCCGGCCGCCCGGGTGCGGCTGGCCGCGCCGATCGACGAGGCGACCGCCCGGGAGGCCGGGGCGGCGCTGCTGCGCTCCGGGCGGGAGGTGGCCTGGTCCGGCGGGGACGTGGTGGCCCGGGAGGTGGTCCGGCTCGGCGCGATCGAGCTGGTCGAGCGGCAACTGACCGCGCCGGCGCCGGACCTGGTCGCGGCGGCGCTGCTGGACGGGCTGCGGCAGGAAGGGCCGGGACTGCTGCGCTGGACGCCGGAGGCGACCGGGCTGCGTCGCCGGATGGCGTTCTGCCGCCACGCGCTCGGCGAGGACTGGCCGGACGTCTCCGACGCGGCGCTGCTCGACCGCGCGCCCGACTGGCTCGGGCCGGAGCTGGTCCGCGCCCGCCGCCGGGCCGACCTGGGCCGGGTGGACGTGGCGGCGGCGCTGCGCCGGCTGCTGGACTGGCGGCAGGCCGCCCGGCTGGACGAGCTGGCCCCGGAGCGGCTCGCGGTGCCGAGCGGGTCGCGGGTACGTGTCGACTACGCCGATCCGGCCGCGCCGGTGCTGGCGGTGAAGCTCCAGGAGACGTTCGGCTGGCGGGACGTGCCGCGGATCGCCGACGGGCGGGTGCCGGTGCTGCTGCACCTGCTCTCCCCCGCCGGGCGGCCGGTGGCGGTCACCGCCGACCTGGCGTCGTTCTGGCGAACCGGCTATCCGCAGGTACGGGCGGAGCTGCGTGGCCGCTACCCGCGTCACCCGTGGCCGGAGGACCCGACCACTGCCGAGCCGACCCGTCGGGCCGCCCCGCGCCGACGGTGAGGGCTACTCCTCGACGACGTCGGCGATCACGACTGTGATGTTGTCCGGGCCACCGGCCCGCAGCGCCAGGTCGATCAGCCGGGCCGCGCAGGCGTCCCGCTCCAGCTGCTCGTTGAGCACCTCGGTGAGCGTGTCCGCGCGGACCACGTTGGAGAGGCCGTCGCTGCACAGCAGCCAGCGGTCGCCGGCGCGGGGCACCATCGTCGCGTACGACGGGGAGACCTGGTCGCCCTGCAACGCCTGGGTGACCACCGCCCGCCGGGGGTGGCTGCTGGCCTGCTCGGCGGTGATCACGCCCTGGTCGACGAGCATCTGCACGAACGTGTCGTCGCGGGTGACCTGCTTGAGCACGCCCTCGCGGAACAGGTAGGCGCGGGAGTCGCCGACGTGCGCCAGCGCCAGGCAGCTACCGGTACGGGCGAACAGCAGCGCGGTGAGCGTGGTCCCCATGCCCTGACGCTCCGGGTCCTCCTCCACCGCCTGGCGGATCCGCGCGGTGGCCAGCTCGATCGCGCCCTGCAGCGCGGCGACTAGTGCGTCCTCCGGCGTCTCCACGTCCAGCGGGGCGATCGCGTCGATCGCGATGCGGCTGGCCAGGTCGCCGGCCGCCATGCCGCCCATGCCGTCGGCGACCGCGACCAGCCAGGGGCCCGCGTGCTGCGCGTCCTGGTTGCCGCTACGAATCAGCCCACGGTCGCTCGCTCCGACGGAACGAAGCTTCAGGGTCATGGGTCGCAGCCTGCCAGGTCGAGGGCTCGGTTGTCTGTAGGAGATCACCGACATCGTACGTGGCGCGCCGGATCCCTCCGCGAGCGGGCGTTCGGCCGAGCATCGGGCCAGATCGATTGACAGCGACGGAACGCGGTGGAAACATCGCCCTGATATTGGGAGCGCTCCCAGCTCCCGTGGTCCCCCACCACCCCCGAGCACGGAAGGAACCTCCGTGACCCGATCCCGTCGTCGGCTCGCCGCGCTCGCGGCCACCACGCTGGCGCTCACCGGCCTCTCCGCCGGCCCGGCCCTTGCCGAGGTGCCGCCGGACGCCCCCGAACAACTCCGTAACGGCGACTTCAGCGCCGGTGTCTCCCCCTGGTTCTCCTACGGCACGGGCGACCTCGCGGTCGTCGACGGCCGGCTCTGCACCACAGTCGCGGCGGGCACCGCCAACCCCTGGGACGCCGGCATCGGCCAGGACGCGGTGCCGCTGACGCAGGGCGCCGAGTACGAGCTGTCCTTCGACGTTTCCGCCACCCCCGGCGCGGCCGTCAAGGCGGTGCTCCAGCTCGGCAGCGCCCCCTACACCACGTACGCGAGCGTCGACGCGACCGCCACCGGCACCGCGAAGCGCGTCACCACCACGTTCACCTCCCCGGCCGAGAACCCCACCGCCCAACTGATCTTCCAGGTCGGCGGCAGCGCCGAGGCGCAGACGTTCTGCCTGGACAACGTGTCGCTGCGTGGCGGGGAGCCGGCGCCGCCGTACGAGCCGGACACCGGGCCCCGGGTCCGGGTCAACCAGGTCGGCTACCTGCCCGGCGGGCCGAAGCACGCGACTGTGGTCACCGAGGCCACCGAGGCGCTGCCGTGGCAGTTGAAGTCGGGCAGCGGCGCGGTGGTCGCCAGCGGGCAGACCACGCCGCGCGGCACCGACGCCGCCTCGGCGCAGAACGTGCAGACCGTCGATTTCTCCGCGTACCGCAAGCCGGGCACCGGCTACACGCTCACCGTCGACGGCGAGACCAGCCACCCGTTCGACATCTCCGGCGCGCTCTACGACCGGCTGCGCGCCGACTCGCTGCAGTTCTTCTACGCCCAGCGCAGCGGCATCGAGATCGACGGCGACCTGATCGGCGAGGAGTACGCCCGCCCGGCCGGCCACCTCGGCGTCGCGCCGAACCAGGGCGACACCGACGTGCCGTGCCAGGCCGGCGTCTGCGACTACTCGCTGGACGTGCGCGGCGGCTGGTACGACGCGGGCGACCACGGCAAGTACGTGGTCAACGGCGGCATCGCCACCTACCAGCTCCTGAGCACCTTCGAGCGGACCAAGACCGCCGAGACCGCCGGCGGCGGCGCCGCCCTGGGCGACTCCACGCTGCGGCTGCCCGAGCGCGGCAACGACGTGCCGGACGTGCTCGACGAGGCCCGCTGGGAGCTGGAGTTCCTGCTGCGCATGCAGGTGCCGGCCGGCAAGCCGCTGGCCGGGATGGTCCACCACAAGATCCACGACCGGAACTGGACCGGCCTGCCGCTCTCACCCCAGGACGACCCGCAGCCGCGTGAGCTGCACGCGCCGTCCACCGCCGCCACGCTGAACCTGGCCGCCGTCGCGGCGCAGTGCCAGCGGCTGTACGCCCCGTACGACGCCGCGTTCGCCGCGCGCTGCGGCACCGCCGCGAAGACCGCGTACGCGGCGGCCAAGGCGAACCCGGCGATCTACGCCCCGGCCAGCGACAGCACCGGCGGCGGCGCGTACGACGACACCAACGTCAGCGACGAGTTCTACTGGGCCGCGGCCGAGCTGTGGCTGACCACCGGCGACAAGGCGTACCTGGCCGACGTCACCGGCTCGCCGCTGCACACCGCCGACGTGTTCGCCCCGAACGGCGCGTTCGGCTGGCAGAGCGTCGCCGCGCTGGGCCGCATGGACCTGGCCACCGTGCCCAACACGCTGCCCGCGGCGGAGAAGACCCGCATCCGCGAGTCGATCACCGCCGCCGCCGACAGCTACCTGGCCACGATCGCCGGCCAGGCGTACGGGCTGCCGTTCCCGGGCAGCGCCGACGCGTACGTCTGGGGCAGCAACAGCAACCTGGTGAACAACGCGATCGTGCTGGCCACCGCGTTCGACCTGAGCCGGGACGCGAAGTACCGCGACGGCGCGGTGCAGGCCGCCGACTACCTGTTCGGCCGCAACGCGCTGAACATGTCGTACGTGACCGGGTGGGGCGAGCAGCACGCCCGCAACCAGCACAGCCGGATCTTCGGCCACCAGCTGAACCCGGACCTGCCGCGACCGCCGGCCGGCTCGCTCGCCGGCGGCCCGAACGCCGCGCTTCAGGACCCGTTCGCGGCGAACCTGCTCGCCGGATGCGCGCCGATGTTCTGCTTCGTCGACGACATCAACTCGTACGCGACGAACGAGGTGGCGATCAACTGGAACTCGGCGCTGGCCTGGCTCGCGTCGTTCCTGGCCGACCAGGGTGACGCCCGCGCGGTGCCGGCGCCGTCCTGCGCGGTCACGTACACCACGCACGGGAGCTGGCCGTCCGGCTTCACCACCCAGGTGACGGTGCGCAACACCGGCACGTCGGCGGTGAACGGGTGGAGCCTGCGGTGGGCGTTCCTCGGCGACCAGAAGGTGGACCACGCCTGGTCGGCGCAGCTCGGCCAGAGCGGCGCCACTGTCACCGCGAAGAACCTGTCCTGGAACGCGAAGCTGGCGCCGGGCGCGTCCACCACGTTCGGCTTCAACGGCACCGCGTCCCGCTTCCCCAACCCGGATCCGGGGCTGGTCACCCTGAACGGAAAGGCCTGCACGGTCTCCTGACCGAGCTGACCGGGTGCCATCGCAGGACCGGGTACGGTCCTGCGATGGCGTACCTCTTCCTGCTCGGCGCGATCACCGCCGAGGTGATCGGCACCAGCCTGCTCAAGGCCACAGACGGTTTCACCCGGCTCTGGCCCACACTGGGCCTGGCGGTGGCGTACCTGTCCGCGTTCGGGCTGCTCTCGCTGGCGGTGAAGGACATCCCGGTCGGCGTCGCGTACGCGGTCTGGTCCGGCCTCGGCACCGCCGCCATCATGGCGATCGGCGCGGCGTTCCTGGGCGAGCCGCTGAGCGTGGCGAAGGTGGTCGGCGCGGGGCTGGTCATCGCCGGGGTGGTGGTGCTCAACCTCGGCGGCGCCCACTGAGCACGGCCCGGCTCAGACCGGCCGCCCCGCCGCACGCAGCAGCCGCAGCTGCCCGATCTCGGCCACGTTCTTCATCAGCTCGGCGTTCACCCACGCAACCAGGTGCGCCACGGTGAGCCCGGCGTCGGCGGGCCAGGGGTACGCGGCCGGCCGGTCCAGATCGTCGCCGGTCAGCCCGTCCAGCGCGTCCGTCCACTCCGTCCGCAGCTCCCGCAGCCAGGCGACCGTCTCCGCGCCCGGCCCGGGCCAGCGGATGTCGTCGCGTTCCCGCGCCGGGCGCTGCCGCACGTGGTCGGCCGCGACCGACCACCACCAGCCGACGTGCCAGGTCAGCCAAGCAACGGTGGGCGCCGGGACCGGGTCCGGCTCGCTGTCGGCCCAGTCGGGACGCCACCCGCCGGCCGTGCCGGGACGCATGGTCCAGCACAGCGCGGCCGGCTCCCAGAGGAAGTCCGCCGGCTCCAGCCGGTCGAGGTGGTACTCGGCGAGCGCCCAGGTCAGGTCGAACTGCCAGCGCAGCACGCCGGTCACGGAGGCAGGCATCGCGCGATCGTGGCACGGCCCGCGCCCCCGGTCGACCGGTTAACCGCCCTCCCGGCGTGTCGCCTCGGAACAGAAGAGTTGCCCTCGGGCGTTATGCCTCTGAGTCATAAATATGACTGAGAGGCATAACGCTCGGAAGCTCATCCTTCCCGCGGGAGCTGCCGGCCCCGATGAGGTGCACCTGGCCGCGGTGCACAGGGTGCTGCGGGCGCAGGACTTCCGGCCTGGAGCCTCGGCCCACTTCCGGCTCCGCGCGGAACGCCTCCCCGAGGCTTCTCCCGGCCGAGCCCTCGGGTTGTGACGGGCGTCGCCGGTTCCGGGGCATCGCCACCGCCGGCCCACATCTAGCGTCGATCGCATGGCCCTCGCCGGACCCCGCTGATGGGGCGCGTCTCGCCGCTCCCGCCGCCCGGGCCGCTGCGCACGCTGGCCTACGCCACGCTGGTCAACAGCGTCGGCGCGGGGCTGTGGCTGGCTGGCGGGGCGCTCTACCTGACCCGGGACGTGGGCCTCTCCGCCACCTCGGTGGGCGCCGGGCTCACAGTCGCCGGGCTGGTCGGGCTGACCGCTAGCGTGCCGCTGGGCGCGCTGGCCGACAGGTGGGATCCGCGTACGCTCCGGGCCGTCCTCCAGGTGGGACAGGCGGTCGCCGCGCTGGCGTACCTGCTGGTCGGCTCGTTCCCGGCGTTCCTGGCGGTGGCGGTGCCGGAGGCGCTGCTCGCGGCCGGCAACCTGGCGGTACGGGCGGCGCTCGTCGCGGCGGTGGGCGGCCCCGACGGCCGGGTGCACGCCTTCGCCACGCTGCGCGCGGTGGCGAACCTGGGCATCAGCGTCGGCACCGCGCTCGCCGGGATCGCGCTCGCGGTGGACACGCACCGGGCGTACCAGGTGCTCGTCGTCGGCAACGCGGCCAGCTACCTGCTCTCGGCGGCGCTGCTGCTGCGCCTGCCACCGCAGCCGGCCGCCGCGCAAGAGGGCTCAGCCGGCACGCGGCGAGCAGCCGACGCGGGCAGGGCCACCGTGCCCGAGGCGACGGCCGGACCGCTGACGACCACCCGCACGCGCCGGGCGCTCGGCGCGCCGCGCGGCGGGCCGCTGCGGAACGGCTGGTTCCTCGCGGTGAGCGGCGCGTCGGCGGTGCTGAGCACGCACGTGACGGTGCTCGTGCTCGTCGTGCCGCTGTGGACGGTGGGCCGGGCCGGCGCCCCGCCGCCGGTGGTGTCGGCGGTGCTGCTCGCAAACACGGTGCTCACCGTGCTGCTCGCGGTCCGGCTGAGCCGGGGCGCGGAGCGAGCCGCGCCGGCCGCCCGGAAGCTGCGCCGGGCCGGGCTGGTGCTCGCGGCGGCGACACCCCTGTACGCCGTGACCGGCGTCCTGCCGGTGCTTCCGGCGGTCGTGCTGCTGCTCGTCGCCACAGCGGTGTGGACGGTGGGCGACCTGTGGCACAGCGCGGCCGGTGCGGGGCTCGCCTACGACCTGGCCCCGCCCGGGGCGATCGGGGCGTACCAGGGCGCGGACGGCCTGCTGGCCGGGTCGGCCCAGGCGCTCGGCCGGGGCCTGCTCACGCTGCTGGTGCTCGGCGGCGGTCCGGCCGGCTGGCTGGTGCTCGGCGGGGTCTTCGCCGCCGCCGGGCTGGCCGCCCCGGCGCTGACCCGCCGCGCGGTGGCGAACCTGCCGGCGCCGCAGGCCCGACCCGCCGGCGTGCCCGGCTGAGCGCGGTGTAGCAGCATGGCGGGATGACCGACCAGTCCTCCCTCACCATCCGCCCCGGTGGACCCGGCGACGCGCCCACCCTGCTCCGGCTGCTCGACAGCGCCACCGCCTGGCTGGCCGAGCGCGGGCGCACCGACCAGTGGGGCGCCGAGCCGGCGTCGATCGACCCGCGCCGCATCGCCCAGGCCGACGCGTGGGCGGCCGGGGACGGCCTGTACCTCGCCGAGATCGACGCGACGGCGGTGGGCGCGCTGGTGGTGGGCGCGGCAACGGACTACGTGCCGCCGGCCACCGAACCGGAGCTGTACGTGAACCTGCTGGTCACCGACCGGGCGTACGCGGGGCGCGGGGTCGGTGCGGGGATGCTGGCGTACGCGGCGGAGCGGGCCCGCGAACGCGGCGTCGGCCTGCTGCGGGTGGACTGCTTCCGCAGCCCGGACCGGGCGCTCGTGCGGTTCTACGAGAGCTGCGGGTTCACCGCCACCGAAACGTTCATCGTGGAGCGGACCGGCCGGAAGCCGTGGACCGGGCAGGTGCTGGAGCGCCGGATCGGCTGAGTCAGCCGATCTCCTCGTCCACGAAGCACCAGCGCCACGACTCCCCCGGCTGGACCGACCGCATCACCGGGTGCCCGGCCGACTCGAAGTGCTTCGTGGCGTGCTGGTACGGCGAGGAGTCGCAGCAGCCCACGTGCCCGCAGGTCAGGCAGGCGCGCAGGTGCACCCAGTCCGGATTGCCGATGGCCACGCAGTCCGGGCACTCGGTCGTGGTGGCGGGCTCGGCAGTGCCCGCCTCGGTCAGGTGCTGGCAACTCATTCGACGATCTCCTGTCGCAGCAGTGACTCCTCCAGATCCAGGTCACGATAGGCGCGGGTGAGCACCTCCTCCGGGATCTGGCCGGAGTCACGGGCGGCCCGGAACACCTCCCGCTCGGCGTCGATCATCTCCTGCCGCAGGCGCGCGTACGCCTGGGAGGGGGTTTCCCGTTCGGTGCCGCCGAGCCGTTCCCAGGCCAGGTTCGCGCGGGAGGTGACCAGCCCGCGCAGGCGTTCCACGACGGCCTCCGGCGCGGTCCCGGCCAGTTCGTCGAGGCGTTCCCGGGCCGCCCGGCTGGCCCGCTGCTGCACCCCGGCGGCGGACAGCGCGTCCTGCACCGGGTCGTCGGGGGGCAGCCGCAGCCGCCGGGCCAGCCACGGCAGCGTGGCGCCCTGCCCGACCAGCGTCGCCACGATCACCGCGAACGCCAGCCAGATCAGCAGCGCGCGCGGGTACGGCGCGTCGTCGGCGAGAGTGAGCGGCAGGCCCAGCGCGGCGGCGAGTGTCACCACGCCCCGCATGCCGGCCCAGCCGATGACGACCGGGTACTGCACCGGCGGCGCCGCGTCACGGTGACGGATCCGGGGCACGAGCCGGCCCAGGTAGGTCGCCGGGAACACCCAGACGAACCGGGCCAGGAAGACGGCCGCCAGCACCGCTGCGGTGATCGCGACGAGCGAGCCGAACGGCTCCTCCAGGTCGCGCACCACCTCCGGCAGTTGCAGGCCGACCAGCAGGAACACGAGCCCTTCGAGGAGGAACCGGATCAGCCGCCAGAACGCTGTCACCTGCAGGCGGGAGGCGGCCGACATGAGCGTGGGCAGCTTGTGTCCGATGCCGAGGCCGGTCACCACCACCGCGACCACGCCGGAGGCGTGGATCTCCTCGGCGGCGAAGACCACGGCGAACGGCACGATCAGCGACAGCGCGTTGTCCAGCACCGGGTCGGTGGCGCGCTTGTGCAGGTAGCCGAAGACCACCACGCCGAGCAGGCCGACCAGGATGCCGCCGCCGGCCGCGACCACCACCTCCCGGGCCACGTCGGCGACGCCCACGCCGCCGGTGGTGGCGGTGGCCGCGACGATCGCGACCCGCAGCAGCACCAGCGCGGTGGCGTCGTTGACCAGGCTCTCGCCCTCCAGGATGGTGACGATCCGCCGGGGCAGGCCGACCCGGCGGGCTACCGCGGTGGCGGCGACCGCGTCCGGCGGCGCCACCACCGCGCCGAGGGCCAAGCAGATCGCGTACGGCAGGTGGGGCAGGAACCAGTGCACGACGGTGCCCACCACGAACGCGGTGAAGATGACCAGCCCGACCGCGAGCAGCAGGATCGGCCGCAGGTTGAGCCGGAACGCCGGCACCGACGTCTCCACCGCCGCCACGTACAGCAGCGGCGGCAGGATGCCCACCAGCACCAGGTCCGGGTCCAGCCGCACGTGCGGGAAGAACGGCAGGAAGGACAGCGCGAGACCGAGCACCACGAGCAGGATCGGCGCGAGCAGGCCGAGCTTGCGGGCCAGCGCCGCGCCGAAGGTGGCGATGGCCAGGAAGACCACCACCTCGAACAGAGCATCCACGAGCGTCGAGCCTATGCGCCGCGGCGTCGATGTGTGATCAGGCGGCGGAGCGTAGCTTCGGCAGCACCTCCGCGCCGAACGTGTCGATGAACGCGCGCTGCTCCTGCCCGACGTGGTGCAGCGCGATCTGGTCGAAGCCCAGCGCCACGTACTCCTCCAGCCAGCCGATGTGCCGGCCCAGGTCGGCGGAGACGTTCACGGTCTCGGCGACCTTGGACATCGGCACGTCGGCGCTGACCACGTCGAAGTGCTCGGGGGTGTCCAGGTCCCAGCAGACCGGCGGGGCGAAGACGTTGCTGCGCCACTGGTCGTACGCGATCGCCTCGGCCTGCTCCTGCTCGGGCGCCCAGCTGACGTGCACCTGCAGGTGCAGCGGACCGCGCCCGCCGGCGTCCCGGTAGGCGTCGATCATCCGGCGCAGGTGCTCGACCGGCGCGTTGACGGTGATCAGCCCGTCCGCCCACTCGGCGCACCACCGCGCGGTGGCGACGCTGACCGCGGCGCCGACCAGTGCGGGCGGCTCCTCCGGCCGGGTCCACAGCTTCGCCCGGTCCACGGTGACCAGGCCGTCGTGGCTGACCTCCTCGCCGGCCAGCAGCGCCCGGATCACGTCGACGCACTCGCGCAGGCGGGCGTTGCGGACGTCCTTGCGCGGCCACACCTCGCCGGTGATGTGCTCGTTGGCCGCCTCGCCGCTGCCCAGCGCGGCCCAGAACCGTCCCGGGTACATGGCGCCGAGCGTGCCGATGGCCTGCGCGATGATCGCCGGGTGGTAGCGCTGGCCCGGCGCGTTCACCACGCCGAAGGACAGGTTCGTGGCCTGGAGCGCGGACCCGAGCCAGGACCAGGCGAACCCGGAGTGGCCCTGCCGCTCGCTCCACGGCGAGAAGTGGTCGGAGCACATGGCCGCGTCGAAGCCGGCGCGCTCGGCGTGGATCACCGCCTCCAGCAGCCGGGCCGGATGGATCTGCTCGTGGGATGCGTGGAAGCCGAACGCCGTCATGCTCGCCACTCCTACCCGTGACGGCGTCCGGTCAATCGCGTCTACTCGGAGTGCGCGCCGGCGCCCGCGCCCGCCTCGCCCTCGCCGATCCACACGGTCTTGGTGTTGCAGAACTCGCGCATGCCGGCGGCGGACAGCTCGCGGCCGTACCCGGAGTTCTTCACGCCGCCGAACGGCAGCTCCGGGTACGAGGTGGTCATCCCGTTGACGAACACGTTGCCGGCGTCCAGGTCCACGGCGAAGCGCTCCTGCTCGGCCGGGTCGTTGGTCCAGGCGTTGGAGCCGAGGCCGAAGCTGGTGCCGTTGGCGACAGCGATCGCCTCGTCGTACGAGCCGACCCGGAAGAGCCCGGCGACCGGCCCGAACACCTCCTCGCTCCACATGCGCATCTCCGGGCGCAGGTCGGTGACCACTGTCGGCGGGTAGTACCAGCCGTCGCCGGACGGCTTCTCGCCGCCGCAGAGCACCGTCGCGCCCTGCTCCACCGCGTCGGTGACCTGGGCGTGCACCTCGTCCCGGCCGCGTTCGCTGGCGAGCGGGCCGACGTCGGTGCCGTCGTCCATCGGGTCGCCGACGCGCAGCGCCGCCATCCGGGCGGCGAACTTCTCGGCGAACGCGTCGAAGACGTCGGTGTGCACGATGAACCGCTTCGCGGCGATGCAGGACTGCCCGTTGTTCTGGCAGCGGGCGGTGGTGGCCACCTCGGCGGCGGTGTCCAGGTCGGCCGAGGGCATCACCACGAACGGGTCGCTGCCGCCCAGCTCCAGCACCGTCTTCTTGATCTCCCGGCCGGCGATCTGCGCGATGGAACGCCCGGCCGGCTCGCTGCCGGTGAGCGTGGCGGCGCGGACGCGGGGGTCGCTGAGGATCCGGTCGACCGCGTCGGAGCCGACCAGCAGCGTGGTGAACGCGCCCTCGGGGAACCCGGCCCGCCGGAACAGGTCCTCCAGGTAGAGCGCGGTCTGCGGCACGTTCGAGGCGTGCTTGAGCAGACCGGTGTTGCCGGCCATCAGGGCCGGGGCGGCGAAGCGCATGACCTGCCACAGCGGGAAGTTCCACGGCATCACCGCGAGCACCGGGCCGATCGGCTGGTAGCGCACGTACGCCCGCTTCGCCTTGACCGCGGCGGCGTCGGCCGGCTCGTCGGCGAGCATCGCCGGTGCGTTGTCGGCGTAGAAGCGGCAGGCGGTGGCGCACTTGGTGACCTCCGCCTTCGCGGCGGCGTACGTCTTGCCCATCTCGGTGGTCATCAGGCGGGCCGTCTCGTCGCGCTCGGCGTCGAGCCGGTCGGCGGCGGCGGTGAGCCAGCGGGCCCGCTGCGCGATTGTGGTCTCACGCAACTGCCGGAAGGCCAGGTCGGCCCGCTCGATCGCGGCGTCGATCTGCTCGTCCGACATCGCCTCGTACGTCTTGAGCACCTGTCCGGTGGCGGGATTGGTGGTGGCGATGGGCATGTCGTCCTCCTGTCACTCGAACAGCGAGTGCCGTACGCCCGGCTCCTCCCGGCGGCGCGCGGCGCGGCGGCGCTGGATCACGACCAGGTCGACCACCGCCACGACGGCGAGGAGCGCGCAGACCACGCCCAGCCAGGCGATGCCGGCGGCGAACGCGAGCACCGCGAAGACGGTCATCACGACCAGACCGAACGTCGCCAGCACGAGTCGCAGGTTCAGGGCGCTGTTCGCGTGGCCGACCGTGCCACGGGCGCGCCGGGGTTGTGATCGGGTCATTCCTGGGGCCTACCCCGGAACGGGCGGGCTAACCGGCCGCTACCGGTACGGCCCGGGCCGTACCGGTGATGCGGGACACCCGGCGGGCGGTCGCCGGATGCGGCCGGCGGGCGGGTGCGTTACTTCGGGTGCCGGTTCCGGCGGAGATCCCGCGGGCCGGTGGAGAGGATGGCATGACCACGACGCAGGCCGTACCCGTGACCGTCGCCGTGTCCCGGCGCGCCGACCCCGCGCGTACCGACGAGGTGGTGGCGTGGATGCGGGCCGGGACGGCGCTCGCCGAGAGCTTCCCGGGCTTCCTCGGCGCCGGTTTCGTCCGCAGCGCGCCCGGTTCCGGCGAGTGGCACGTGATGTACCGCTTCGCCGACGCGGACACGCTGCGCGGCTGGGAGGACTCGCCGCAGCGGCGCTGGTGGCTCAGCTCGGCGCAGGGCATCGTCGAGCACACCCGGGTGGAGCGGCGCACCGGCATCGAGGGCTGGTTCGACCCGCCGGTGGACCACGTGGTCGAGACGTTCGGCGAGCCGGAGCCGGCCGCGCCGCCGCGCTGGAAGCAGGCGGTCACGATCTGGCTGGCGTTCTTCCCGCTCAGCCTGGCCGCCACGCTGCTGACCACCCGGTTCCTCGCCGACGTGCCGCTGGCCGGGCGGACGCTGCTGATGACGCTCGTGCTCACCCCGCTGATGACCTACCTGGTGCTGCCCCGGATCACCCGCGCGCTGCACAGGTGGCTGCACGGCCGACCTGCGCCGACCCGACAGATGTGAACGACAGGGGTCGATGCCCGATAGCCGACAGAACCGCTTCCGGGGCCCCGCCGGGGCATAGGGTCGACGCGCCCGTTGCCGCCGCCGGACGGGGGAACCGATGCCTCGACGCTGGATCGCCGCGCTGGCCTGCCTGGCGGCGCTCGTCGCGCTGGCCTGTGACGGCTCCGGCGAGGCGTCGCCCCGGCCGTCCGGCACGCCCCGGCCCGGCGAGCCCCGGGTGCTGGTCGCGCTCGGCGACTCGGTGAGCACCGGCTACGGCTCCTGCCTGGTGCTGGTGAGCTGCGAGCGCAACTCCTGGTCGACCGGGGACGGCCTGCGGGTGGAGAGCCTCTACCGGCGGCTGCGCGCCGACGCGCCGGGCCTGCGGGCGTACAACCGGGCGGTGCCGGGGGCCCGCGCGGCCGGGCTGGCCGGCCAGGCCCGGTCGGCGGTACGCGACAAGGCCGACCTGGTGACCGTGCTGATCGGGGCGAACGACGCCTGCCGGGGCGACGTCGACGACATGACCGCCGTCGCGACCTTCCGGGAACAGGTCGACGCGGCCCTGGGCGTGCTGCGCGAGGGCCGGCCGAAGGCGCGGGTGCTGGTGGTAAGCATCCCCGACCTGCACCGGCTCTGGCAGATCGGGCACACCGAGCCCCGCGCCGTGCGGGCCTGGTCGCGGGGCGTCTGCCCGGCGCTGCTGGCCGACGCCACGTCGACCACGCCCGCCGCGGCGGCCCGCCGGGCCCGCGTCAGGGACCGGATCGAGGCGTACGACGGGCAACTGCGTGCCGCCTGCCGGGCGTACGGGTCACGCTGCCGCTGGGACGGCGGCGCGGTGCACCGCCACCGCTTCACCCTGGACCAGGTGAACGCGCTGGACTGGTTCCACCCGAACGCGGCCGGGCAGGGCCGGCTGGCCGAGGTGGCCTGGAACGCCTCCGGCTGGGCGAGCTGACCAGCCGCCCCGGGTGGAGCGGCCGGCGCAATTGCTCGTCAGGGCTGACGCGGACCGGGAAGCGGCCGGGGACCGCCGGTCCGGTAGAGGGCGCGCGTTCGGTCGGCCAGCTCCTTCGTGGCCGACGAGTTGGCCCAGGTGCCGAGCACGATCGCGGCGCCCGGCACGACCTTGGCGAACATCCGCTTTGCGGCGCGCACCCCGGCCATCCGGGCCAGCCGGACGCCTAGCTGGAGCATCACCCGGCCCAGCGCCCGGTCGGCGGCGGAGCCGAACAACGCGCCGGCCCGCTCACGACCGGCGGCCACCCCGAGCGCCAGGCGGGCGGTCTGGGCGGCCTTGTGCACGCGCTGGAGCACCAGCAGGTCGGTGGCCCGGTCGACGTGCGTCGGGTCGGCGCCGTACGCGGCGGCCACGTGCAGCACCAGCCGAGCCTGGGTCCAAGCCAGCACGCCCACGTCGATCACCGCGCCGGGCAGTCCGGCGGCGCCGGACACCGCGCCGGAGAGCCGGGCGTGGTTGACGAACTTGCGGACCGCCTGGTCGGCCAGTTGCTCGGGCGGGGCGTCCGGCCGCAGGGCCCGCTCCCGGGCGGCCCACTGCGCGGCCTCCGGCCCGAGCCGGCGTACCGCCTCCAGGGCCAGGTGCTCCGGCGCGTACTGCGGGTCCTCCCGCATCCGGTCCCAGAGCTTGGCCGGTGGCGCCTCGGGCACCTCCACCGGCGGAACGGGGGCGGCGGGGACGGCGTCGGGCTCCCCGACGGGGGCGGGGTCGGTCACGAAGGGCTCCGAGGGCTCGTGCGGCGGGGGTGACGCGGGTCAGCGCCGGCGCGACTGCAGCCGGGTCGCGATCTGCCGCAGCCGGGCCTGGTTCTCCGGCTTGGACATCTCACGCCGGCCGCGGTCGACCAACTGCTGGCCCCGCGGCGACCGCAGGAAGGCGGTGATCCGTTGCATCAGCGACATGGTGTCCTCCGTCCCGCGGTCCCCTTCATGTGTACCTGGGACCGGCAAGCCCTTGATACCCGAATCGCCGCTTCGGCAACCACCCCTCGCGGGTCAGCCCAGGATCTCGGCCACCACCTCGCCGGCCCGCCACTCGTGCTGGGCGTACGCGTCCGGGAACGCCGAGATCTGCACCGCCTGGGCGGCCACGGACAGCGGCAGGTCCTGCCAGCCGGGGATCTCGTCGAGCGCGGACAGGAACGCCTTCGTCGCGTACTCGGGGTCCATGAGCTGCTCGACGGTGCCCCAGCCGCTGCTCGGGCGCTGCTGGAACAGCCCGACCGAGTCGTGGTCCCAGCCGATGGCCTGGTGCGGGTAGTTCTGCGACTCGGGCAGCACGCCGCTGGCGTAGTTGAGCAGCGTGCTCTCCTGCATCGCGGTCGCCACCGCGATGACCAGGGCCCGGCGCGGCACGCCCATCTCCTTGCCGGCCTGCACGATCTTCTTGGCGTTGTTCATCTGGGTCCGGTCCAGGCCGGCGACCGGAACGATCTGCCGGGCCGTCTTCGTGGGCTTCGGCTTGGGCTTGGCGGTCGCCTTCGGGCTCGCCGTCGCCGACGGGGCGGCGGTGGACGGCGCGGTGCTCGGGCGGGCGCTCGCGCGGGAGGCGACGTCGGCCTCCGCGCGCTCGGCGACATCCGCCGAGGGCGCCGGGGCGGCCGCGCGCTCCGGCGCGCCGAAGCCGGCCTGGCTGACGCCGACCAGGCCGAGGCAGCAGGCCGCGCCGGTGGCGACCGCGAGCTTCGTCCGGCCGGGCCGGGGGTTCATCGGCGCGTTCATCGGCGCCCAGAAGCGGGTACGCCGGATCAGGTCCCGAAGCCTGGCCGACCGGTTGGTGGAGGGGGTATCGTCCGAACGGTCAGCCGGGCGGCCGGGGCCGTTCGGGTCGTCGAGGGTGCCGTCGCTACGCATCCGACGAGGCTAGGCAGCACAAACCGGGATCATCCAGGCCAGAAGGGTGGCCCTCGTCACACTTTGTGCGGCCCGGGCCGGACACTCGTCGCCTGCCGGACCCAGCCGGCGACGGACCTCGGGAACCGGGCGAATCGCCCGCCCGCCACGGGCCGAATCTCCCCCGGCACGAACCTCGCAGGTCTCCCGCTCCCGCCCGATGATCGACTAACTCGTCCGTTCGGACGATCCGGATGTCCGCCGCCGGACCGGGGCGTAGCCGAATCGTGATCACCATCCGGGCATCGGAGGTGTCCGTAACGGAATGGACCACACCCCCCGGTACGTTGGCCGAACCGGGGAGACCGCACGTTCGGCGCTCCCCCGTACGCGTCGACAGGGAGGACCCCACCGGTGCTCGATCCACACGAGCTCTACGAACTCACCGACGAGCTGCCCGAGCTCGGCCAGCCGGTGCTGATCCAGGCGCTCACCGGCTTCGTCGACGCCGGCAACGCCACCCGGCTCGCCCGCGAGCAACTGCTCACCTCGCTCGACGCCCGGACGATCGCCCGCTTCGACATCGACCAGGTCTTCGACTACCGCTCCCGCCGCCCGGTGATGACGTTCGTCGAGGACCACTGGGCCGACTACGACGCCCCGGCCCTGGAGCTGCACGCCCTGCGCGACGACGACGAGACGCCGTTCCTGCTGCTCACCGGCCCCGAGCCGGACCTGCAGTGGGAGCGTTTCGTAGCAGCCGTCGCCGGGCTCTGCGCGCGCCTCGACGTCCGGCTCACCGTCGGTCTCAACTCGATCCCGATGGCGGTGCCGCACACCCGGCCCAGCGGCGTCACCGCGCACGCCACCCGCAAGGAGCTGATCGTCGGCCACGAGCCGTGGCTGCAGAAGGTGCAGGTGCCGGCCAGCGTCGGTCACCTCCTGGAGTACCGCCTCGGCGAGCAGGGCCGCGACGCCCTCGGGTTCGCCGCGCACGTGCCGCACTACGTGGCCCAGACCGAGTACCCGGCCGCAGCCGAGGCGCTGCTGTCGGCCGTGTCCCGCAGCACGGGCCTGCTGCTGCCGGTCGAGGACCTGCGCACCGCCGCCGAGGCGGTCCGGGTCGAGATCGACCGCCAGGTCACCCAGACCGAGGAGGCGGCCACGCTCGTGCAGGCGCTGGAGGAGCAGTACGACACGTTCGCCCGCGGCCGGGGCGAGAAGAGCCTGCTCGCCGGTGAGACCGGGCCGCTGCCCACCGCCGACGAGCTCGGCGCCGAGCTGGAACGCTTCCTGGCCGAGCAGACCCGCCCCGGCGACACCCCGGAGCGCTAGGCCCGGCGCCGCCCGACCGGCTCGGCGGCGCGCCCGGCTCCGCGCGGGACCTGACCGGCGGGCCGGGCGGGCGGGGCGGCCGGGGATGCGGCAGGCTGGGCACATGCGCCTGGCGACCTGGAACGTCAACTCGGTGAAGGCCCGCCTGCCCCGGCTGCTCGACTGGCTGGCCACCACGAAGCCCGACGTCGTGTGCCTGCAGGAGACCAAGTGCCCGGACGGGGCGTTCCCGGTCGCCGAGGTCGGCGAGCTGGGCTACGAGGTGGCCAGTCACAGCGACGGCCGGTGGAACGGCGTCGCGGTCCTGTCCCGGGTCGGGCTCGCCGACGTGGCCGTCGGCTTCCCGGGTGAGCCCGGCTTCCCCGAGCCCGAGGCCCGCGCCATCTCGGCCACCTGCGACGGGCTGCGGGTCTGGTCGGTGTACGTGCCGAACGGCCGCACACCGGACGACCCGCACTACGCGTACAAGCTGGCCTGGTTCGCGGCGCTGCGCGACGCCCTGGAACCGGAGGTGGCCGGGCCCCTGCCGGTGGCCGTCTGCGGCGACTTCAACGTCGCGCCCACCGACGCCGACGTCTGGGACCCGGCGCTGTTCGTCACCTCCACCCACGTCACCCCGGCCGAGCGGGCCGCCCTGGCCGCGCTGCGTGACCTGGGGCTGGAGGACGTGGTGCCGACGCCGATGAAGGGGCCGCACCCCTTCACGTACTGGGACTACCGGGCCGGGATGTTCCACCAGAACAAGGGCATGCGGATCGACCTGGTGTACGCGAGCGCGTCGTTCGCCCGCGCGGTCCGCTCCGCGTACGTGGACCGGGAGGCCCGCAAGGGCAAGGGTCCCTCCGACCACGCCCCGGTCGTGGTGGACGCCGACCTGGCGCCGGCCGTCGAGACGTTCTGACCGCCCGCTGCCGCGCGGCGGCGCTCGCTAGGGTGGACACATGGCAGTCGTGAAGATCAACGCGATCGACGTCCCGCCCGGCGCCGGCGAGGAGTTGGAGAAGCGGTTCGCGGCCCGGGCCGGCGCGGTGGAGAACTCCCCCGGTTTCCTCGGCTTCGAGTTGCTGCGCCCGGTCGCCGGGGAGAGCCGCTACTTCGTCTACACCCGCTGGGAGAGCGAGGAGGCGTACCAGGCTTGGGCGCAGGGCCCGTCCCGGGCCGCGCACGCCGAGGGCGGCGAGCCGCGCAAGCCGGTCGCCACCGGCGCGAACCTGCTGGAGTTCGAGGTCGTCCAGCAGGTCCCCGCCAAGCCCTGACCCGCTCTCCCGGTTGATCATGAGGTTGGCGGCACCCGCCGTCCCTTTTGTCCCCGCCAACCTCATGATCGACGCGGGCAAGGCCCGGCCTCGCGGAGATCTTGGAAGATTCGCGCCCCCATAGGCCGTTTCCTACCAAGATCTCCTACGGCCCTGGCGCTCCGGCGCGGGAGCGGTCAGCGAGTGAGGGACGCGAAGACGATCACGTTGTCCTGGTAGCCGGTGCGGCCGCCGACCCACTCGCCGCCGCAGGTGATCAGGCGCAGCTCGGCCGGGCCGGAGTCGCCGTAGACCCGCGCCGCGGGCAGGTTCGCCTTGTCGAAGTACTCGACGCTGTCCACCTTGAACGTGACCACGCTGCGGTCCGCCCGGGTCACCGTGATCCGGGCGCCCGGCTTCAGCGAACGCAACCGGTAGAAGACGGCCGGCCCGCTCTTGGTGTCGACGTGGCCCACGATGATCGCCCGGCCGGGGTCGCCGGGCACCGCTCCCCTGTCGTACCAGCCGGTCTGGTTGTGCTCGGTCAGCGGCGGCACGTCCACCGAGCCGTCCTTCGCCTGCCCCACCGGGGTGACCGGAGCGTTGACCTTGATGGCCGGCACCGACAGGCGTACCGGCCGGCTGGCCGGCTTCCGGGCCGGGGCGGCAGCGCTCGCCGGGGCCGCCGCCGCGCCCGAACCGCCCGATCCGCTCGACTCGGTCGACGCGTCGGCGAAGTCGAACGGCCCCGCCGTGCGCCCGAGCCCGGCCCCGGTGGCGAACACACCGATCAGCACCAGCACCACGGCCAGCGGCTTCGTCCACGAGCCCCGGCCCCGCCCGCCCGCCGACGCCGGTGGCGGCTGGACCGGTGGCGGCCCGGCGGGCCGCGGGCGCAGGGCCCGCGCATCGGCCGACGGCGGATCCCACGGTCGCGACGCGGCGGGCGGCGGCAGCCACGGCCGCGACCCGGAGACCGGTACGGCCGGAGATCCGGTCGCGGGCGTCGGATCCGTGCCGGAGGCCGGGGCGCCGCCCGGCCGCGAGCCGGAGACCGGTACGACGGACGATCCCGTCCCGGCGGCAGGCACGTCCCCCGTGCGCGAGCCGGCGCGGGGAGCAGCGGCCGGATCAGCCCGGGACAGCCGGGCCGCATCGATGGACGGCGCGGCGGGAGGACCGGTCCGGGACGGGCGGGTCGCGGCGGTGGGCGGCGCGGCCGGAGGAGGCAGGGCGAGGAACGGCCAGCCGGAAGGCCGGGGCCCGGCGGGCGGCGGGACGAAGTGCTCGGCCATGGCGGGCCTCAGCGTCCGGCGGCGCCGCGGGCGTGGCGGCGGGACGCGGCCACACCGAGCCCGGCGCCGACCATGGTCACCGCCAGTCCGACCGGCACCAGCAGGCCACCGAGGCCGGGACCGGCGGTGCCGCCGAACCCGGTCGCCGGGCCGCGACTGGGCAGGTGACTGGGCCTGTGGGTCGGCTGCCGGGTGGGCTGCCCCTGCTTGACCACCTGGAGCATGGTGGAGGCGGTCTCCCCGCCGGGGCACTCCAGCTTGACCCGGTAGTTGCCGGGCCGGGTGCGCTCGTGCACCATCGGCGAGGCGGTGAGCAGGCCGCGCTGCGGCTGCACCTGGATCTTGCCGAACGCGTCCGAGGTGACGATCGCCGGCACCGTGTTGTTCCGGCAGCTCGCCCGGATGCCGACCAGGTAGCCGGGCGACACGGTGCCCGGGGTGACCTCCACGAAGATCACGTCGGCCGGGGGCTGTTCCGGCACCGGCTCGGCGGCGCGCGGCGCGGCCTGGGCGGTTGCCGCGCCGACCAGCGGGGCGGCGCACGCGGCGACCGCGACCAGCAGCGCCTCACGTACCCTGAACGACCCCATGACCCCTCCCGGCGTACGGGATGAATCCTCTCACCCCCGGCCGCACATCACATCCGATCCGGGTGGCGTAGGCTCGGGTCGTTGTGACCCTCACCGACCTCCCCGCCGCCCGCATCCGCACCTTCCATCCGCGTCGCGGGCGGATGAGCGAGCGGCAGCGCGACGCGCTGGACCGGCTCTGGCCCGCGTACGGCCTCAGGATCGCCACCCTCGACGGGCCGTGCGATCCGGCGGCGCTGTTCGGACGGCGGGCGCCGCTGGTGCTGGAGATCGGCTCCGGCATGGGCGACGCCACCGCCGCCATGGCGGCGGCCGACCGGGACCGACACTATCTGGCGGTCGAGGTCCACACGCCGGGAATCGCCAACCTGCTTGAGCTGGTCGAACGGCACGGTCTGGACAACGTGCGGGTGGCCGAGGGGGACGCGCTGGACCTGGTCCGGGCCATGCCGGAGGGATGCCTGGACGCGGTGCACGTCTACTTCCCCGACCCGTGGCCGAAGACCCGCCACCACAAGCGGCGGATCATCGCGCCGGCGCACGTGGCGCTGCTGCGCTCCCGCCTGGCGCCCGGCGGCACGTTGCACTGCGCGACGGACTGGGCCGAGTACGCCGAGTCGATGCGCGAGACGCTCACCGCCGACCCGGAGCTTGTCGACGTGCACGGCGGCTACGCGCCCCGGCCCGAGTACCGGCCGGTGACGAAGTTCGAACGCCGCGCGCTGACCGCCGGCCGGGAGGTCTTCGACCTGATCCACCGGCGGCGCTGAAGCCGGTGCGCTGAACCCGGTGCGTTGAAGCCGGTGCGCTGAACCCGGTTGGCGCGGCGTGGTGTGATCCAGGCACGATGGGAGCGCCATGACTCTCACCGCCGCGCTGCCGAAGACCGCCGACCCCGACACCCTCTACGACGCGTTCGCCTCCTGGGCGTCCGAGCGCGGCCTGAGCCTCTATCCCCATCAGGAGGAGGCGGTCATCGAGATCGTCTCCGGCGCGAACGTGATCATGAATACGCCCACCGGCTCGGGCAAGAGCCTGGTGGCGATCGCGGCGCACTTCGCGGCGCTCGCCGATGACCGCACCACCTTCTACACCGCGCCGATCAAGGCGCTGGTCTCGGAGAAGTTCTTCGCGCTCTGCGAGGTCTTCGGCGCCGAGAACGTCGGCATGCTCACCGGCGACGCCAGCGTCAACGCGGACGCGCCGATCATCTGCTGCACGGCGGAGATCCTGGCCAACCTGGCGCTGCGCGAGGGCACCCGCGCCGACGTCGGCCAGGTGGTCATGGACGAGTTCCACTTCTACGCCGAGCCGGACCGGGGCTGGGCCTGGCAGGTGCCGCTGATCGAGCTGCCGCAGGCCCAGTTCGTGCTGATGTCCGCCACGCTCGGCGACACCACCCGCTTCGTCGACGACCTGAGCCGGCGCACGGGCCGGCCGACCGCCGTCGTCCGCTCGGCCGAGCGGCCGGTCCCGCTCCTCTTCTCGTACGCGACCACGCCGATGCACGAGACCCTGGAGGAGCTGCTGCAGACCAAGCAGGCCCCGGTGTACGTCGTGCACTTCACCCAGGCCGCCGCGCTGGAACGCGCCCAGGCGCTGATGAGCGTGAACGTCTGCACCCGCGCCGAGAAGGACATGATCGCGCAGGCGATCGGGAACTTCCGGTTCACCTCGGGCTTCGGCAAGACGCTGTCCCGGCTGGTCCGGCACGGCATCGGCGTGCACCACGCGGGCATGCTCCCGAAGTACCGCCGCCTGGTCGAGACGCTCGCCCAGGCCGGCCTGCTCAAGGTCATCTGCGGCACGGACACGCTCGGCGTCGGCATCAACGTGCCGATCCGTACCGTGCTGTTCACCGGGCTGAGCAAGTACGACGGCACCCGTACCCGGCTGCTCAAGGCCCGCGAGTTCCACCAGATCGCCGGCCGGGCCGGGCGGGCCGGGTTCGACACGCTGGGCCGGGTCGTGGTGCAGGCGCCCGAGCACGTGATCGAGAACGAGAAGGCGCTCGCGAAGGCCGGTGACGACCCGAAGAAGCGCCGCAAGGTGGTGAAGAAGAAGCCGCCGGAGGGCTCGATCGGCTGGGGTGAGCCGACGTTCCAGCGCCTGGTCGAGGCCGAGCCGGAGCCGCTCACGTCCAGCTTCCAGGTCAGCCACTCGATGCTGCTCAACGTGATCGGCCGCCCCGGTGACGCGTTCGCCTCGATGCGGCACCTGCTCACCGACAACCACGAGGACCCGGCCGCGCAGCGCCGGCACATCCGCCGGGCCATCGCCATCTACCGGGCGCTGCGGGCCGGCGGCGTGGTCGAGGAGCTGCCCGAGCCGGACGAGACCGGCCGCCGGGTACGCCTCACCGTCGACCTCCAGCTCGACTTCGCGCTCAACCAGCCGCTGTCACCGCTGGCGCTGGCCACCGTCGAACTGCTCGACCGGGAGTCCCCGTCGTACGCGCTCGACGTGCTCAGCGTGATCGAGTCGATCCTGGACGACCCGCGCCAGGTGCTCTCCGCGCAGCAGTTCAAGGCACGCGGCGAGGCGGTCGCCGCGATGAAGGCCGAGGGCATCGAGTACGAGGCACGCCTGGAACTGCTCGACGAGGTGACCTGGCCCAAGCCGCTCGCCGAGCTGCTGGAGTCCGCGTACGAGATGTACCGGCAGGGCCACCCGTGGGTCGCCGACCACCAGCTCTCCCCCAAGTCGGTGGTCCGCGACATGTACGAGCGGGCCATGACGTTCCCCGAGTACGTCCAGTTCTACGGGCTGTCCCGCTCCGAGGGGCTGGTGCTGCGCTACCTCGCCGACGCGTACAAGACGCTGCGCCAGACCGTCCCCGAGGACGCGAAGACCGAGGAGCTGGTCGACCTCATCGAGTGGCTGGGCGAGCTGGTCCGCCAGGTCGACTCCAGCCTGATCGACGAGTGGGAGCGGCTGCGTAACCCGTCGGACGTGGCCGAGGTCGCCGCCTCGCTGGACGACCGGCCGCCGGCCGTGACCCGCAACGCGCGGGCGTTCCGGGTGCTGGTGCGCAACGCGATGTTCCGCCGCGTCGAGCTGGCCGCGCTGCGCCGCTGGGACCTGCTCGGCGAACTGGACGCCGGCGACGGCTGGAACGCCGACGCCTGGGCCGACGCGCTGGAGCCGTACTTCGAGACGTACGACGCGATCGGGGTGGGCCCGGACGCGCGCGGGCCGGCGCTGCTGATGATCGAGCAGGGCCGCGAGACGTGGACCGTACGGCAGATCCTGGACGACCCGGACGGCGACCACGACTGGGGCATCAGCGCCGAGATCGACCTCGCCGCCTCCGACGAGACCGGCGCGGCGGTGGTCCGGATCACCGACGTGGGTCAGTTGTAGCGGCGGCGCGCTGAGGCGGCCCGCCGCTCAGCGGACGCGTCGTGCGTGGGCGACCGTTCGGCGGGCGTCGCGCCAGGCGACGAAGGCCGTCCGTATCCGGGGCGGGGAGACGTCCTCGCCCCGCCGTCTGCCAGCGAGCCGATCGATCAGCCAGGCGGGTGCGTGCGCCTGGCTGATCGCCTGCGTCTTGGTGAGCAGCGCGCCCTCGCGGAGCGCGTGCCGGCCCCGCGCCATCGAGGTGAGACCGAGCTCGGCGACGGTGGGGTCCAGCCACAGCCATGGACGTCGGGCGGCCCAGGCCCAGTAGCCGGTCAGTTCGGCGCGGGCCGCCGCTCGTATGTCGTCGGCGGAGACCTCGGGGAAGACGTCCCCCGGCGAGCGCCCGAGGACCGCGTATCCGTGCCGGACCAACTCCGCTCTGGTGACCCGGGAGAGGACGCGGTGGACGAGCCGGCCGTGGGTCCAGGTCGGATGCCGCAGGTCGAGGTCGGGAACGGTGGCGCCCTCGACGTACACGCAGCCGAGCTTGAGTCCCTCGCCGCTGCCGCCGTCGAGGCGACGATGAATCGCGACGAGTGCGTCCTGCCGGCCGGCGTCGACCGGTCCGTCGACGAGCGCGACCAGGTCGAGGTCGCTGACGCCCGGCACGTAGTCGCCGGTGGCAAGTGAACCCGCGACCATCAGGTCGCTGACCCAGCCCAGCCCTCTCAGCTCGTCGCCGAGGTCTGCGACGACAGCAGGTGACGCCACCATGCGGCGAGTATAGAGAGCGGCCGGCGTCGATGCCGGAGTCCTGCGCCGACCGGCCCGGCCGACCACCGGCGGGCAGGCCGAGAACGTCCGCCGAAGCCCTGGGCGATGTCAGACCCGTCGATTAGAATGTATGTACTAATCCAGTCGTTGACCTGGGAGGACGCCAGTGACCGCGCCCACCTCCGCCGCCCCTGTCACCCCCTACGCCACCCTCCTCGGCTTCACCCGGTACGTCGACCGCACCGGGCCCACCAAGGCCACCTTCGTCGGTGGGCTGCGTCGGCAGCGGGCCAGCCGGCACGGCTTCAACCCGCACGGCCAGTTCGTCAAGGCGCTCAAGGCCGACGTCGCGTTCCACACCGGCGGCACGCACCTCGCGCAGGTCGCCGACCTGGTCAAGCCGCGCTGGCGCCCGCTCTACGAGGCGCTCGTGCCCGGCGCGACCCGCTGGCTGCACTCGCTGGGCGAGCCGGCCGGTGTCGACCTGGCGCAGACCCGCGACGCACTGGCGATGCTGGGTGACCTGCCCGTGAAGATCAACCCGCAGTTCGGCGTCCGGTACGCCGACGGCCGGGCCGAGGCGATCCGGCTGCACTTCGACGAGGCGCCGCCGAGCGAGGAGGCGACGCTGGCCACGCTGCACCTGATGTCCCGGCACATGGACGCGGTGCTGCCGCACGCCGAGCCGGTCCTGGTCGACGTGCGGCGAGGCGAGGCGCACCGGATGCCCGCCGACGTCAAGCCCGAGCAGATCGAGCAGTGGCTCGCCGGTGAGGCCGCCGCGTTCCGCGCCATCTGGTCCACCGCCGCCTGACCGACCGATCCGATCTGGCTCACCGCCGCCCGACCGAACGGCCGTCCCGCACCTGGGACGGCCGTTCGGTGTTCTGCGCCCGGGGCGACCCGCCGGGCCGGAGGAGCCGCCGCAGCAGGGCGGCGGTCGTCACCGCCCGGCCGGCAACCACCGCGAGCCGGGCGGCACCGTCCCTCATGTGCGCTTTCCCCTCCGGGCTCAGGTTAGTGGCATATGTGAGTAATAGTCGGGAACAACCCGGCATGGCTGTGGTCTCCATGACCTCGTCGCGCTGGTCCCGTTCGCGGACGCGCTGGAGCGCAACCCGGCGGCGGCCCGGCACGAACCCGCCTGACTCCGCCTCGCCCCCGCCGATCGTCGTCTCGTCCCGCCGCCCGTCGTCCGTCGAGGAGCACCAGTGGTAACAAACGACTCGCCCGTCGTACCCCCGCTGCGGACCGCCCGCGCCCCGCGCCCGGCACGCGGCCGCCTCATCCTGCTCGGACCGGCGTTCGTGGCCGCGGTGGCCTACGTCGACCCCGGCAACTTCGCCACCAACTCCACCGCCGGCGCCCGGTACGGGTACCTGCTGGTCTGGGTGGTGGTGGCGGCGAACCTGGCCGCCATGCTGGTGCAGACGCTCACCGCCAAGCTCGGCCTGGCCACCGGGCGCAGCCTGCCCGAGCTGTGCCGGGAGCACCTGCCCCGGCCGCTCAACCGCTTCATGTGGGCGCAGGCCGAGCTGGTCGCCATGGCCACCGACCTGGCCGAGGTGATCGGCGGGGCGGTCGCCCTGTACCTGCTGTTCGGCGTCCCGCTGCTGCCCGGCGGCCTGATCGTCGGCGCCGCCTCGTTCGCCATCCTGGCGCTGCGCTCCAGAGGCTTCCGGCCGTTCGAGATCGCCATCGCGGTGCTGCTCGGCGTGATCGTGCTGGCGTTCGCGGTCAACGTGGTCACCGCGCAGCCGGACGTGTCCGACGCCGCGGCCGGGCTGCTGCCCCGCATGCAGGGCACCGACAGCATGCTGCTCGCCGCCGGCATCCTGGGCGCGACGGTGATGCCGCACGTCATCTACGTGCACTCGGCGCTGACCCCGAACCGCCTGCCCACCGAGGGCGAGGCGCAGCGGCGGGTGGTCGCCAAAGGGCTACGCGTCGACGTGCTGATCGCGCTCGGCGTCGCCGGGGCGGTCAACCTGGCCATGCTGCTGGTGGCGGCGAGCAGCTTCCACGGCACGTCGATCCCCGGCACCGACACCCTCGAAGGTGTGCACGCCGGGCTCGCCACCACGCTCGGCACGGCAGCGGCGGTCGGCTTCGCGGTCGCGCTGCTCCTGTCCGGCCTCGCCTCCACCAGCGTGGGCACGTACGCCGGCGAGGTCATCATGCAGGGCTTCCTGCGCCGCCGGATTCCGCTGCTGGCCCGCCGGATGATCACGCTGCTGCCCGCGCTGGCCGTGCTCGCGATCGGCGTCGACCCGACCCGGGCGCTGGTGCTGTCCCAGGTGGTGCTGAGCTTCGGCATCCCGTTCGCGCTGATCCCGGTGGTGATGTTCACCCGCCGCCGGGACCTGATGGGCAGCCTGGTCAACCGCCGGGCCACCACCGCGGCGGCGGTGGCGATCACCGCGTTCGTGGTGGCGCTCAACGCGTTCCTGCTCTGGCAGCTGGCCGCCTGAAACACACCAGCGCCCGCCCGGCCTCGTGCGGCTGGACGGGCGCGGGTGTGCCGGGGCTCAGGCGGCCAGGTACTTCTCCAGGTCGTCCAGGATCTTGTTGGCGGCGCCGACGCCGATGCCGGTCATCCAGATCTCGTCGGAGACCACGTGCGCCTTGCCCGCCTTGACCGCCGACAGGCCCTTCCACAGCGTGCCGCCGGTGACCTTCGCCTGCTCGGCGGCGGCCTTCTCGCCGTACGCGGTAACGAACACCACGTCGCCGTCGGCCTCGGCGATGCGCTCCGGGCTGACCCGGTCCATCCGCTTGTCCTCCTTGCCGGCGAGCAGCTGCCGCTCGGGGCGGCCCAGGCCGGTGTCGCCGACGACGATGCCGGAGAACGAGTCCGGCCCGTACAGGCGGATCTCGGTCGGCATGAAGCGCACGATGGAGACCTTGCGGGACGCCGCGTCGCCGAGCTTCGCGCCGAAGTCCTCCGCCCGCTTCTCGTACTCGGCCAGCAGGTCCTTGGCCTGCTGCTCCTTGCCCAGCGCCGCGCCGTCGAGGAGGAAGTTCTCCTTCCAGGTGATGCCGACCTTCTCCGTGAAGACGGTCGGCGCGATCTTGGAAAGCTCGTCGTAGAACTTCTCCTGCCGGAACTTGCTGCCCAGGATCAGGTCCGGGTTGAGCGCGTTGATCGCCTCCAGGTCCGGCTCGGTGAGCACGCCGACCTCGGTGATGCCGGCGAGCTTCTCCGCGCCGAAGTAGGTGGGCCAGCTCTTCGCCTCACCGGCGGTGGCGGCGCCGACCGGGGTGACGCCGAGCGACAACGCGGTGTCGATCTTGTCGGTGTCGAGCACGACCACGCGCTTCGGCTCGGCGGGCACCTTCGTGGTGCCCATGGCGTGGGTGATCTCCCGGGTCTCCCCGGTGCCGGCGTCGCCGACGGGATCGCTCTCCCCGCATGCGGTGAGACCGACGCCGAGGGCGAGCGCGGCGGTGAGTGCGACGGCGAGACGACGCATGGTGTTCCTTTCGGTGGTGCGGGTCGGCGCGCTCAGGCGTCGCCGACGGGGACGCCGGCAGTGGCCGGCGTGGCGGCCGGAACGGCCGAGGTCTGGGTGGTTGCTTTTTCGGCGCGGGCGCTCTGGGTGAGGGCGGGCACCACCAGCGGCGCGCCGCTGACCGGGCAGGGCACGACCACGCAGTCCAGCCCGAACACGTCCCGGACCAGGTCCGCGGTGAGGATCTCGCGCGGCGGGCCGGCGGCGACCACCGCGCCGTCGCGCATGGCGATCAGGTGACCGGCGTACCGGGCCGCCTGGTTGAGGTCGTGCAGCACGGCCACCACGGTCCGGCCCCGCTCGGCGCGCAGCCGGTGCAGCAGGTCCAGCACCTCCACCTGGTGGGCCAGGTCCAGATAGGTGGTGGGCTCGTCCAGCAGCAGCGCGTCGGTGTCCTGGGCCAGCGTCATGGCGATCCACACCCGCTGGCGCTGGCCGCCGGAGAGCGTGTCCACCGCCCGGTCGGCCAGCCCCGCGACGTCGGCCAGCCGCATGGCCTCATCGACCGCCCGCCCGTCCTCGGCCGACCACTGCCGCCACCAGCGCTGGTAGGGCTGCCGGCCCCGCCCGACCAGGTCGGCCACGGTGATCCCCTCGGGCACCAGCGGGCTCTGCGGCAGCACGCCGAGCCGCCGGGCCACGTCCCGGGTGGGCAGGTCACGGATCGCCGCGCCGTCGAGCAGCACCGCGCCCCGCCGGGGGGTGAGCAGCCGGGCCATGGTGCGCAGCAGCGTCGACTTGCCGCAGGCGTTCGGGCCGACGATCACGGTGAACGTGTCGGCCGGCAGGTCGAGGTCCAGTCCGTCCAGCACGGTCCGGCCCTCGTACCCGACGACCAGGTCGCGGGTGGACAGCAGCGCGGTCACGAGCGCCTCCCTCGGGTGCGCAGCAGCACGAAGATCAGGTACGGGCCGCCGATCGCCGCGGTCAGCACGCCGGCCGGCAGTTGGGTGGGCGCCAGCAGCCGCCGGGCGCCCAGGTCGGCGAGCACCAGCAGCAACGCGCCCAGCAGCGCGGCGCAGAGCAGCGGCGGTCGCTCGGTCCGGGCCAGCCGGCGGGCCACCTGCGGGGCGACGAGCGCCACGAAGTCCACCGCGCCCACCTGGGCGGTGACCATGGCGGCGGCCAGCACGCCGGTGCCGGCCAGGCCCATGCGCCGGGCCACCGGCCGCAGGCCGATCCCCCGCGCGGTGTCGTCGTCGAGCGTGCTGCTGCGCAGCGCCCAGCCGGCCCAGAGGAGCACCGGCAGCAGCACGGCGAGCGTGCCGGCGATCCAGGCCGCCTCGCTCCACCCCTTGCCGGCGAGCGTGCCGATCAGCCAGATCTGCGCGCGCAGCCCGTCGATCGGGTCGGCGGTGAGCATGACGACCTCGATCAGCGCCCGGAACGCGAACGCCACCGCCACGCCTGCCAGCACGAACCGCTGGGCGGCCAGGCCGTGCCGGGCGCCCAGCGCGAACACCAGCACCGCCGCGGCCAGGCCGCCGAGCAGCGCCGCGGGCGCCACCAGCACCGCTGCCGCCCCGCTGGTCAGCGCGATGGTGGCGGCCAGTCCGGCGCCCTGGGTGACGCCGATGACGTCGGGGCTGGCCAGTGGGTTGCGGGCGACGCTCTGGATCAGCGTGCCGGCCACGCCGAAGGCCGCCCCGGCGACCGCCGCGAGGACCGCGCGGGGCAGTCGCAGGTCGCGCACCACGAGGTCGTACGGGGTGCCCGCGCCGGAGAGCGAGCGCACCACGTCGACGGGGGCCACGTACGGCGTCCCCAGCGACAGGCTGACCACCACCGCGAGGCAGAGCAACACGAACAGCACCACTGCCAGAACGACGGGCCGCCACCGGAACGGCACCACCACCATCGCCCCGACCCGCAGAACCCCGCGCCCGGTCCCCCGAGGCCCGCGTCGTTGATCTTGCACTTGCTGCCCCGACGGCGCCGGGATCGCCCCTTTCGCCGGGGCAGCACCTGCAAGATCGCGGGAAGCCGGGCTCGGGACCGGGGTGGTCATGTCGTCACCGTTTTGGCTCGGTGGACCAGGTAGGCCAGGAGGGGGGCGCCGAGCAGGGCCGTGATGATGCCGGCGGGGATCTCGCCGGGCGGGGCGACCAGGCGGCCGGCCACGTCGGCCGTGAGCACCAGCGCGGGGCCGAGCAGCGCGGCCACCAGCAGCGTCCACCTGTGGTCGGCGCCCACGAGCGCCCGGGCCAGGTGCGGCACCGCGAGCCCGACGAAGGCTATCGGCCCGGCGGCGGCCACCGCGGCGCCGGTGAGCAGCACGCCACCGCCGCCGGCGGCGAGCCGGACCAGGGCGACCCGGTGGCCGAGTCCCCGGGCCACGTCGTCGCCGAGGGCCAGCGCGTCCAGGCCGCGGGCGGCCAGCAGGGCCAGCACCACCCCGGCCGCCACGAACGGGAGCACCTGGCCGGCCACGCCGACGCCCCGGCCGGTCAGCCCGCCGACCACCCAGAAGCGGTACTCCTCGAACGTGCGGGCGTCGATGCTGAGCAGCGCGTACACGATGGCGCCGAGACCGGCGTCGAGGGCCGCGCCGACGAGCGCGAGGGTGACCGGGCTGGCGCCGTCGCGGGCGCGGTTGGCCACGGCGAACACGAGCAGCCCGGTGAGCAGCGCGCCGGCGATGCCGAACCAGACGTACCCGGCGAGCGTGCCGACCCCGAACACGGCGATGGCCAGCACCACGCCGAACGAGGCCCCGGCGCTGATGCCGAGGATGCGCGGCTCGGCCAGCGGGTTGCGGGTGACCGCCTGGAACAGCACCCCGGCCAGCGCCAGCGCGAGGCCGACGACCAGCCCGAGGACGGTACGCGGCAGCCGCATGTCCCGGACGACCGTGGTCGCGTCGCCGCCGTCCGGGGACACCAGCGCGTGCCACACCTGGTCGACGGGGAAGTGCCGGCTGCCGAGCGCCAGGCTGGCCAGCAGCGCCAGCAGGAGCAGGAGCGCCGCCGCCACGGTGACCGCGACGCGGCGGACGGTGCCGCGGCGGACGGGAGCCCCGGCCCGCGCGGGCCGGACGGCGACGGTGGTCACGGGGGGATCCTGGCCTTCCAGTTAGGTGCGCCTTACCTTAGCTGACCTGGTAAGGCGCGCCTAACCCGCCGGTGTCGATGCCCGGCAACCCCTAGCCTGAGGGCATGCGATTCGACAGGCACACGGTGGTGCTCCTGGTCCGCCCGGACGACGCGCCGGACCTGCCGCCCGACGCCCTCGACCGGATCCAGGACGCCCACCTGGCGCACCAGGCCGGGCTGGTGGAGCAGGGCGCGGTGCTCGCGGCCGGGCCGTTCCTGGACGGCGACGACGGGCGGGTCCGCGGCTTCGCGGTGCTGTCGGTGGACCCGCAGATGGCCCGTGAGCTCTACGCCAACGACCCGGCGGTACGCGCGGGCCATCTGGTCGCGCAGGTGAGCAGCTGGATGGTGCCGGAGGGTCAGGTCCGCTTCGAGCAGGTGCCGGTGCCCCGCTCGATGCTGGAGGCCGCCGCCGGCGACTGAGCGTCGCGGCTCGGCCGGAGCGCGGGTCAGTCCTCGGCGGCCTGCCGGACGCCCGGCACCACCGGTGTCGGCCACAGCGGGGCGCGCGGCCCGGCCGGCACCTCGACCTGCTGGTCGGACCAGACGTACGTCTCGGGCAGCAGGTCGGTCACCGGCACGGCGCGCAGCCCGTCCGGCGGCCCGACGATCACCTTGATCGACGGGAAGTAGTCGAGCAGCACCTGGCGGCAGCGCCCGCACGGCGGGATGACGCCGCGGCCCCGGTCCCCCACCGCGACGATCGTCTCCAGCTCGCCGGCGCCCTGTGTGGCGGCGGCGCCGATCGCCACCACCTCGGCGCACGGGCCGCCGGTGAAGTGGTAGACGTTGACGCCGCTGAACACCCGGCCGTCGGTGCTGCGCACGGCGGCGGCGACTGTGTGGTTGTCGCTGCGGCAGCGCAGTTTGGCCACGGCGGTGGCGGCCTGCACGAGCGCCCGGTCGGTGTCCCGCATGATCATCCCCGCCCCTCGTCGGCCCCGTCGGCCCCCGTCGGCGGCAACTTTATCCCCGTGGGGGCGGCCCGCCGGTGACGGCGCGCCCGTCGCCGGTAACCCGGGGGCGGTCCGCCGCGCGGCTGCCTATCCTTGGCGACGACATGCAGAATCCAGCCGTACCCGCCGCCCCTGACACCGCCCGCGACCTGCACCGCCGCCTCGCCCCGCTGATGTTCCGCGACCAGCGCCGCCTCCAGCGGCGGCTCGACGGCGTGCGGCGGCTGCGTGACCCGCAGCGGCGGGACGCGGCGCTGGCCGAGATCACGGCCGAGGTGACCCGCGCGGAGGCCCGGCTGGAGTCGCGCCGCGCGGCCGTGCCGGCGATCACCTACCCGGCGCAGTTGCCGGTGAGTGAGCGCAAGGACGACATCGCCGCCGCGATCCGCGACCACCAGGTGGTGATCGTGGCGGGTGAGACCGGCTCCGGCAAGACCACCCAGCTGCCCAAGATCTGCCTGGAGCTGGGGCGCGGGATCACCGGCCTGATCGGGCACACCCAGCCCCGCCGGCTGGCGGCCCGCACGGTCGCCGACCGGATCGCCGACGAGCTCGGCACCGAGCTGGGCGACGTGGTCGGCTACAAGGTGCGCTTCACCGACCAGGTGGGCGAGAACAGCCTGGTCAAGCTGATGACCGACGGCATCCTGCTGGCCGAGTTGCAGACCGACCGGATGCTGCGGCAGTACGACACGCTGATCATCGACGAGGCGCACGAGCGCAGCCTCAACATCGACTTCATCCTCGGCTACCTCAGGCAGCTCCTGCCCCGCCGGCCCGACCTCAAGGTGGTCATCACCTCGGCGACCATCGAGACCGACCGGTTCGCGAAGCACTTCGCCGACGCCGAGGGCAACCCGGCGCCGGTGGTCGAGGTGTCCGGGCGCACCTACCCGGTGGAGGTCCGCTACCGGCCGCTGGTCGAGGTCACCGAGGCCGAGGAGGAGGACGAGGCGGACGAGGAGAACGTCCGCGACCAGATCCAGGCCATCGGCGACGCGGTCGAGGAGCTGGCCGCCGAGGGACCGGGCGACATCCTGGTGTTCCTCAGCGGCGAGCGGGAGATCCGGGACACCGCCGACGCGCTGGGCAAGCTGGTGCAGTCCAAGCGGTCGCTGCTCGGCACCGAGATCCTGCCGCTGTACGCCCGGCTCTCCACCGCCGAGCAGCACCGGGTCTTCGCCGCGCACAGCAACCGCCGGGTGGTGCTGGCCACGAACGTCGCGGAGACCTCGCTGACGGTGCCGGGCATCAAGTACGTGGTGGACCCGGGCACCGCCCGGATCTCCCGCTACTCCAGCCGGCTGAAGGTGCAGCGGCTGCCGATCGAGCCGGTCTCGCAGGCCAGCGCCAACCAGCGCAAGGGCCGCTGCGGGCGTACCTCGGACGGCATCTGCATCCGCCTCTACGACGAGCAGGACTTCGACTCCCGGCCCGAGTTCACCGACCCGGAGATCCTGCGCACCAACCTGGCCTCGGTCATCCTCCAGATGACGGCGATCGGGCTCGGCGACGTGGCCGCGTTCCCGTTCATCGACCCGCCGGACCGGCGCAACATCACCGACGGCGTCAACCTGCTGCACGAGCTGGGCGCGCTCGACCCGGCCGAGACCGACCCGGCGAAGCGGCTCACCGCGCTGGGCCGCCGGCTGGCGCAGCTCCCGGTCGACCCCCGGCTAGCCCGGATGGTCCTGGAAGGCGAACGCAACGGCTGCGCCACCGAGGTGGTGGTGATCGCCGCCGCGCTGTCCATCCAGGACCCGCGCGAACGCCCGGCCGACAAGCAGGCCCAGGCCGACCAGGCGCACGCCCGGTTCGCCGACAAAGAGTCGGACTTCGTCGCGTACCTGAACCTGTGGCGCTACCTGCGGGAGAAGCAGCGGGAGCTGTCCTCCAGCGCGTTCCGCCGGATGTGCAAGGCCGAATACCTCAACTACCTGCGGGTACGCGAGTGGCAGGACATCGTCAGCCAGTTGCGCCAGGTCCTGCGTACCTCGGACAAGGGTGAGGGCCGGCGCGGCGCCGGCGCGGACCTGCCGGAGGAGATCGACACCCCGAAGGTGCACCAGTCGCTGCTGCCCGGCCTGCTGTCGCACCTCGGCCTCAAGGACGCGCAGAAACACGAGTACCTCGGCGCGCGGGGCGCGAAGTTCGCCGTCTTCCCCGGGTCCGCGCTGTTCAAGAAGCCGCCGCGCTGGGTGATGGCCGCCGAGCTGGTGGAGACGTCCCGCCTGTGGGGCCGGGTGGCCGGGCGGGTCGAGCCGGAGTGGGTCGAGCCGCTGGCCCAGCACCTGGTCAAGCGCAGCTACAGCGAGCCGCACTGGGAGAAGAAGCAGGCCGCGGTGATGGCCTACGAGAAGGTCACGCTGTACGGCATCCCGCTCGTCACCTCCCGCAAGGTGAACTTCGGGCGGATCGATCCGGCGCTGAGCCGGGAGCTGTTCATCAGGCACGCCCTGGTGGAGGGCGACTGGCAGACCCACCACCACTTCTGGCGGGACAACCAGCGGCTCCTGACCGAGATCGAGGAGCTGGAGAACCGGGCCCGGCGGCGCGACATCCTGGTCGATGACGAGACCATCTTCGCCTTCTACGACCAGCGTATCCCCGCCGACGTGGTCTCCGGCCGGCATTTCGACTCGTGGTGGAAGAAGACCCGCCGGGAGCAGCCGGACCTGCTCACGTTCACCCGCGAGCTGCTCGTCAACGACGGTCGCGGCGGGGTGGACGAGGAGGACTACCCGGACGAGTGGCGGGCCGACGGCGTGACGCTGCCGCTGACGTACACGTTCGACCCGACCGTGCCCACCGACGGCGTCACTGTGGACATCCCGTTGCCGCTGCTCAACCAGGTGCCGGCGGAGAGCTTCGACTGGCAGGTGCCGGGGCTGCGCGAGGAGCTGGTCGTCGCGCTGATCCGGTCGCTGCCCAAGCCGGTGCGGCGCAACTTCGTGCCGGTGCCCGACTACGCGCGGGCCGCGCTGGCCGCGATCACGCCGGGCGAGGAGCCGCTGCTGGCCGCGCTGACCCGGCAGTTGCGCCGGATGACCGGGGTGACCGTCCCCGCGGACGCGTGGGACCTGGACAGGCTGCCGCCGCACCTGCGGGTCACGTTCCGGGTGCTCGGCGAGGACGACAAGCCGGTCGCCGAGGGCAAGGACCTGCCGGCGCTGCAACGCGAGCTGCGCCAGGAGGTACGCCAGGTCGTGGCCGCCGCCGCGCCGGACGTGGCACGTTCCGGGCTGACCGAGTGGTCGATCGGCGCGCTGCCGCGCACCATCGAGCAGGTCCGCGCCGGCTTCGCGGTGACCGCGTACCCGGCACTGGTGGACGAGGGCGCCACCGTCGGGGTGAGGGTGTTCGACTCGGCCCCCGAGCAGGAGGCCGCGCACTGGGCGGGCACCCGGCGGCTGCTGCGGCTGACGCTGCCGTCACCGGCGAAGTTCCTCCAGGGGCGGCTGAGCAACGAGGCGAAGCTGGCGCTGTCGCGCAACCCGCACGGCAGCGTGCCGGAGCTGATCGAGGACGCGGCCGGGGCGGCGATCGACAAGCTGATCGGCGACGCGGGTGGCCCGGCCTGGGACGCCGAGGGCTTCGCCGCGCTGCGCGACACCGTGCGGGCCGACCTGGTGGACACTGTGGTCGAGGTGATGGATCGGGTCCGGCGGGTGCTGGCCGCCGGGTACGCGGTGGAGCAGCGGCTCGGCGCGACCCGGAACCTGGCGGTGGTGGCCGCGCTGGCCGACATCCGCAACCAGCTCACCGGCCTGGTGCACAAGGGCTTCATCACCGAGGCCGGTTACGCGCGCCTGCCCGACCTGCTGCGCTACCTGACCGCGATCGAGCGGCGGCTGGACCGGCTGCCCGGCAACCCGCAGCGGGACAAGCAACAGCAGGACCGGGTCGCCGTGGTGCAGAAGGAGTACCAGGACATGCTCGCCGCGCTGCCGCCGGGCCGCCGCCAGGAGACAGCGGTCCGGCAGATCCGCTGGATGATCGAGGAGCTGCGGGTGAACGTGTTCGCGCAGGCCCTCGGCACCCCGTACCCGGTCTCCGAACAGCGCATCTACCGGGCCATGGACGACGCCGAGGGCCGCTGAGCCGCCGCGCCGGCCGACGCCGGCGCGGCGGTCCGGTCAGCGGCGGATCACCGCGCCGAAGCCGAGCCAGCGTCCGGCGTACGGACCTTCGACGAGGCGGACGTGCTCGCGGCCGTTGAGCACCGAGCGGCCGTCGATGGCTACCGGGTCACCGACCCGGTAGGTGGTGGGCACCGACTTCATCAGCCCGGCGGCGTCGATCGAGTACGCCGGTGGGGCGTCGACAGCTATCGTGCCGGGCCGGTGCAGCTTGTAGCCGAACCCGGCGCAGATGCCGACCTGGTACCGGTAGGGCGAGTACTCCTGCACGTAGTAGCCGGTCAGGGTGCCGGCGGTGATCGCGTACCAGATCCCGGTCTGGCGCATGATCTTCACGCGGTCGCCGGACGGCGCGGCGCTGGCACGGGCCAGCGTCATCTTCGTCCGCGCGGTCACCGTGCCGGCGCTGTTGAACTTGTACGCGGTGTGCGTGCCGTTGGAGAACCGGATGTTGCCCTTCACGCCGTAGGGCGGATAGTCGGTGTACCAGAGGTCGGCGAGCTGGGCCAGGTACGTGTCACCGGTGATGGCGTACTGCTGGACGAACTGGAACATGTGGGTGGAGTGGTACTGGCCGGCGTCGATGCCGTGGGTCAGGCAGTAGCGGCTGCGCCAGTGCCGCACCCGGGCCTGCTCCCACACGTCCCGGTAGGTGGTGATCGCGCCCTGCAGCATCAGCTTGGCATCGGCGTTGCGGGTGAGCACCCAGTAGTCGTAGAGGCCGTACGCGGAGAACATGTGCCCGTTGTAGGTGCGGTCGCCGCGGACCGCCTTCGGGTGCGGGTACTCCTCCAGCCACAGCAGACCGTCGACCACGTACACGCCCCACGGCTGGCCGGCCGCCGCGGGCAGCAGGTACGAGGCAAAGGTGGCGTCCGCGGCGCCCTTCCACTTCGTCTCGCCGGTGCGCTGGTAGAGCCGGGTGAACAGGCTCAGCGCCTGCCCCTGGGCCATCATCGAGTACCACGGCGCCGGGTAGAGGTCGGGGCCGCCGTGCAGCCGGTGGTCGAACGGGTACGGATAGAACCACGCGCCGGAGCGCAGGGTGCGGCGGTCGATCAGGCGCTGCGCCTGCCGCTTCGCCCGGTCCAGGTACGCCTGGTTGCCGGTGATCCGGTGGGCCTCCATCAGGTGCAGGCCGTACTGCGCCTGCGCGACCGGGTGGTCGTAGAGCCGGCCGCCGAGGCGCACCATGCGCACCCCGGTGGAGTCGTGCACGCCGGGATCGACGAGCGGGACCGGCGAGGTCATGTGGTAGGGCTCGATGCCGATCGGCAGTTCCCGGATCTCGAAGTCGTCGTACCGGAACTGGAACGGCACCGACGCCGCGTTGGCGTACCGGCGGGTCGGTCCGCCGACGCGGCCGGCGCCCGGCGTGGACGCCGCGCGCGGGGCGAGCCGGGGCACGTCCCGGGCCGGGATCGCGGACACCTCCGGCAGTGGCTCGACCGGCCCCGGCGGGCCGATCTCCAGGGCCGGGTCGATGACCGGGTCCGCCGGCACCAGGAGCGAGGTCGTCGGGGACGCCGCGGCCCAGGCGGGGCCGCCGCCGAGCAGCGGGACCGAGGCGGCGGCCAGGGAGCCGGCGACGACGGCGCGCCGGCTCAGTTCGGGTGTCGGGCCGGCGGTCTCGGACGGGTCTTGATGGCGCATGCGAACCTCCCGTGTCTTCACATGCTGGGCATCAGCCTTCCCATGCTGTTCCCGTCGACCGGGACGAGCAAGGACATTCGTTCCGACATGTCGGAGATCCGTCAAACAGCCGGTAACGGCTCCACACCGGGCGGGAGCTGGTCGGCGGCGGTGGCGTCGTGGACGTACTCCAGGAGGATGCGGCGCAGCTCGCGCCCGGCATGGGTGGGGACCACGTCGCGGCGGCGGGCCACCGCGATGGTCCGGCGGACTCCGGGCGGCACGAGCCGGGTGACCCGGATGCCGGCGCGGCGGGCCACCACGATGCCCGGCACCAGCGCGACGCCGAGCCCGGCCTCGACGAAGCTGAGCACCGCGTCCATCTCTCCGCCGTCGACGGACAGGGTCGGCTCGAACCCGGCCGCCCGGCACGCCTGGAGCGTGGCGTCGCGCAGGTCGTAGCCCTCGCGGAACATGACCAGCGGCTGGTCGCGCAGGTCGGTGATGGACAGCTCGCCGGTGGCCGAGGCGCCGGGGAGCGGGTCGACGGAGGCGACCACCAGGCTCTCCCGCAGGATCGGGTCGGCGCGCAGCCCCGGGTCGGTGCCGGCCGACGGCATGATGATCAGGGCGAGGTCGAGGCCGCCGCGAAGCAGGTCCCGGACGAGGTCCTGCGAGCCGCCCTCCTCCACGCGCAGGTCGATCGTGGGGTGCGCGTCACGGAACCGGCGCAGCACCGGCGGCGCGAGCGAGGTGGCCAGACTGGGCGTGGCGCCGAGCCGGACCCGGCCACGGCGCAGCCCGACCAGCTCCTGCACCTCGCGGGTCGCGGTGTCGACGTCGGCCAGGATCCGCTTGGCCAGTGGCAGCAGCACCTCGCCGGCCGCGGTGAGTGTGATGTTGCCCCTTACCCGCTCGAACAACGGGGCCCCCAGGTCGGTCTCCAGCGCGTGAATTTGCTTACTCAACGAAGGCTGGGTTATGCCGACAAGATCGGCCGCCTGGGTGAAATGTCGTACTTCGGCGACCGCTACGAAGTACCGAAGCTGATGGAGCTGCATCTACATAGCCTACGGCTATCAACGCTGCGATTTCGATGCATTGGACGCCTGATCGAAGTGCTCCTAGCGTCGTTCGCGTGGTAATCACGAAAACTCGGTCGCCCATCCGCTCGAACGTCGGCCTCAAGGCCGTCATGGCGGTGACGGGCATCATCCTTGTGCTGTTCCTGATCCTGCACATGCTCGGGAACCTGAAGATCTTCACGGGCGAGACGTCGTTCGACCACTACGCGCACTGGCTGCGCGACATCGGCACGCCGCTGCTGCCCACGACGTGGTTCCTGTGGATCCAGCGCACCGTGCTCACCGTGGCCGTCCTCGGGCACATCGGCGCGGCCACCATGCTCGCGATGCGGTCCCGCGCCGCCCGGCCGGTGAAGTACGCGCACCGCCGCAAGATCCACGTGAACTACGCGGCCCGCACGATGCGCTGGGGTGGTGTGATCATCCTGCTCTTCGTGATCTACCACATCCTCGACCTGACCACGGGTCACCTGAACCCGCAGGGCGACCCGGCCAACCCGTACGGCAACGTGGTCGCCGGCTTCGCGCCGGAGCGCTGGTACGTCACGCTCTTCTACACCCTCGCGCTGGTGACCCTCGGCTTCCACCTGCGCCACGGCGCGTTCAGCGCGTTCCGCAGCCTCGGCCAGCAGACCCCGAAGGGCGAGCGCCGGGCCAAGATCGCCGCGCTCGTCTTCGCCGTCGCGCTCGTCGGCGGCTACCTGCTGGTCCCGTTCGCCGTGATCACCGGATTGGTGTCCTGACATGGATCTCTACAGCGAAGGCGACCCGATCGCCGACACCCGGGCCCCGGACGGCCCGATCGAGACGCGGTGGGAGCGCCACCGCTTCGAGATGAAGCTGGTCAACCCGGCCAACCGCCGCAAGATGACGGTGATCGTGGTCGGCACCGGCCTGGCCGGCGGCTCCGCCGCCGCCACGCTGGCCGAGCAGGGCTACCAGGTGCGGTCCTACTGCTACCAGGACAGCCCGCGCCGGGCCCACTCGATCGCCGCGCAGGGCGGCATCAACGCCGCCAAGAACTACCGCAACGACGGCGACTCGGTGCACCGCCTCTTCTACGACACGGTCAAGGGCGGCGACTTCCGCTCCCGCGAGTCGAACGTGCACCGGCTGGCCGAGGTGTCGGTCAACATCATCGACCAGTGCGTGGCCCAGGGCGTGCCGTTCGCCCGCGAGTACGGCGGCCTGCTCGACACCCGTTCCTTCGGCGGCGCGCAGGTCCAGCGCACCTTCTACGCCCGGGGCCAGACGGGCCAGCAGCTGCTGCTCGGCGCGTACCAGGCCCTGGAGCGGCAGATCGGCCTGGGCAACGTGGAGATGAACGCCCGCCACGAGATGCTCGAACTGGTCATCGTCGACGGCCGGGCGCGCGGCATCGTGGTCCGCGACATGGTCACCGGCGAGATCAGCACCGAGATGGCCGACGCCGTCGTGCTCGCCTCCGGCGGGTACGGCAACGTCTTCTACCTCTCCACGAACGCCAAGGGCTGCAACGTCACCGCCTCCTGGCGGGCGCACCGCAAGGGCGCGTACTTCGCCAACCCCTGCTACACGCAGATCCACCCGACCTGCATCCCGGTCTCCGGCGACCACCAGTCGAAGCTGACCCTGATGAGCGAGTCGCTGCGCAACGACGGCCGGGTGTGGGTGCCGAAGGCCAAGGGCGACCAGCGCAGCCCCCGGGAGATCCCCGAGGACGAGCGGGACTACTACCTGGAGCGGATCTACCCCTCCTTCGGCAACCTGGTCCCCCGCGACATCGCCTCCCGCGCCGCGAAGAACGTCTGCGACGAGGGACGCGGCGTCGGCCCGAGCGGCCTCGGCGTCTACCTCGACTTCGCCGACGCGATCGACCGGCTCGGCCGCAAGGCCATCGAGGCCAAGTACGGCAACCTCTTCGAGATGTACGAGCGGATCACCGGCGAGGACCCGTACGAGGTCCCTATGCGGATCTATCCCGCCGTGCACTACACGATGGGCGGCCTCTGGGTCGACTACGACCTGCAGTCGAGCATCCCCGGCCTGTTCGTGATCGGTGAGGCCAACTTCTCCGACCACGGCGCGAACCGGCTCGGCGCCTCGGCACTGATGCAGGGCCTTGCGGACGGCTACTTCGTGCTGCCGAACACGCTCGCCAACTACCTGGCCTCCGGCGCGCTGGAGAAGGTCGACGCGAGCCACCCCGAGGCGGTCGCGGCGCGTACCGACGTCGAGGACCGGATCAAGCGGCTGCTCGCGATCAACGGCGACCGCACCGTGGACTCGTTCCACCGCGAGCTGGGCCAGATCATGTGGGAGCACTGCGGCATGGAGCGCTCCGAGGCCGGGCTGCGCAAGGCGATCGACGAGATCCGCGCGCTGCGCGAGCAGTTCTGGCAGCGGGTGCGCGTGCCGGGCGACGGCGAGGGGCTCAACCAGTCGCTGGAGAAGGCCGGCCGGGTGGCCGACTTCTTCGAGCTGGCCGAGCTGATGTGCATCGACGCGCTGCACCGCGAGGAGTCCTGCGGCGGCCACTTCCGGGCCGAGCACCAGACCCCCGACGGCGAGGCGCAGCGCGACGACGACCGGTTCGCGTACGTGGCGGCCTGGGAGTACACCGGCACCGGTGAGCCCGTGCTGCACAAGGAAGACCTGACCTTCGAATACGTTCACCCCACGCAGCGGAGCTACAAGTGAACCTGACCCTGCGCATCTGGCGCCAGCACGGCCCCGAGGACAAGGGTCGGATGGTGACCTACCCGGTGCAGGACGTGTCGCCGGACATGTCCTTCCTGGAGATGCTCGACGTGCTGAACGAGCGGCTGATCCTCGACGGCGAGGAGCCGGTCGCGTTCGACCACGACTGCCGCGAGGGCATCTGCGGCATGTGCAGCCTCATGATCAACGGTGAGGCGCACGGCCCGCAGCGCGGCACCACCGCCTGCCAGCTGCACATGCGGCAGTTCTCCGACGGCGACACGATCGACATCGAGCCGTGGCGGGCCCGGGCCTTCCCGGTCGTCAAGGACCTGGTGGTCAACCGCAACGCGTTCGACCAGATCATCGCGGCCGGCGGCTACGTCACCGCGCCGACCGGCAGCGCCCCGGAGGCGCACTCGGTGCCGGTGCCGAAGGCCGACGCGGACGCCGCGTTCGAATCGGCCGCCTGCATCGGCTGCGGAGCCTGCGTGGCGGCCTGCCCGAACGGCTCCGGCATGCTGTTCACCGCCGCGAAGATCACCCAGCTCTCGCTGCTGCCGCAGGGCCAGCCGGAGCGCTACACCCGGGTGATCGGCATGGTGGACGCGCACGACGAGGCCGGCTTCGGCGGCTGCACGAACATCGGCGAGTGCGCTTCGGCCTGCCCGAAGGGCATCCCGCTGAACACCATCGGCCGGCTCAACCGGGACTACCTGAAGGCGACGGCCAAGCGCGCCGGCTCCTGAGCACCGCACGACGGCCGCGACCGCCGCGCCCCGCACCCGGGAGCGCGGCGGTCGCGCTTTGCCGGGGTACGCCCCGGCGGTTGGTACGGTGAAGCGCCAGTCGCGTCACCGTCTCTCCCGGGAGGGCACATGGCCCGGACCGCCCCCGCGCAGGCGTCCTCCCCCCAGGCGGGTCACGGCGGGCCGGCCGGCCCGCCGGAGTCGCTGCTGGAACGCGCGTTCACCGAGGCGCTGCAGAGCGCCGACGAGACCGACGAGGTGGCCACCCGGATCCTCGACGCCGCCTACGAGCAGTTCTGCCGCATGGGCATCCGGCGCTCCACGATGGAGGACGTGGCCCGCCGGGCCGGCGTCTCCCGGATCACCGCGTACCGCCGGTTCGCCACCAAGGACCGGCTGGTCGAGCAGGTGGTACGCCGGGAGTTCCGCCGCTACTTCGACCAGTTCCTCCTCGACATCCAGCGGGCGGAGACCGTCGCTGACCGGGTGGTGCTGGGCTTCGTCAGCGCGCTGGGCGCGATCCGCCGCAACCCGCTGATCGGTGGGCTGATGAGCGTCGAGCCGGACGTGCTCATCCCCTCGATGATCAGCGACGGCGGGCGGACGCTGGCCACCGTGCAGCGGTTCGTCGCCGGGCAGCTGCGCCGCGAGCAACGCGCCGGCACCATCTCCGGCGCCGTGGACGTCGAGGTGGTGGCCGAGCTGATGACGCGGCTGTCCTGCTCCTTCCTGCTCACCCCGAGCCACGTCATCGACCTGGACGACGACGACGCGCTGCGGGAGATGGCCCGCCGGTTCCTCGTACCCATGCTGGAGACCGGCTCACAGGCCCAGTGACCGGCCGATCACCTCCTTCATGATCTCGGTGGTGCCGCCGTAGATGGTCTGGACACGGGCGTCCAGGTAGGCGCGGGCCACCGGGTACTCGCGCATGTAGCCGTAGCCGCCGTGCAACTGCAGGCACCTGTCGACGGTGCGCTTCTGCAACTCGGTGCACCACCACTTCGCCATCGCCGCCGTCTCCGCGCCGAGGTCCGGCGCCACCAGGCAGTCGTCGACGAAGACCCGGCCCAGTCGCAGCTCGGTGGCGAGTTCGGCGAGCACGAACCGGTTGTGCTGGAAGCTGCCGATGGGACGGCCGAACGCCTGACGCTGCTTGCAGTACTCCAGCGTCTGCGCGAACACCGTCTCGGCGCCGGCGAGCGCCGCGACGGCTATCGACAGCCGTTCCAGCGGCAGGTTGCGCATCAGGTAGGCGAAGCCCTCCCCCTCCGCGCCGAGCAGGTTGGCCGCCGGCACGCGGACGTCGGCGAAGAACAGCTCGGCGGTGTCCTGCGCCTTCTGCCCGAGCTTGTCGAGGTTGCGGCCCCGCTCGAAGCCCGGCATGCCCCGCTCGACCACCAGCAGGCTGATCCCCCGCCGCCCGGCGTCCGGGTCGGTACGGGCGACCACGACGACCAGATCGGCCAGGATGCCGTTGCTGATGAACGTCTTCTGCCCGTTGAGCACCCAGCCGTCGCCGTCGCGTACCGCCGTGGTGGTGATGCCCTGCAGGTCGCTGCCGGCGCCCGGCTCGGACATGGCGATGGCGGTGACGATCTCGCCGGAGCAGAAGCCGGGCAGCCAGCGCTGCTTCTGCTCCTCGGTGGTCAGGTCGGTCAGGTACGGCCCGATGATGTCGTTGTGCAGGCCGAACGCCGGGCCACTGGCACCGGCCCGGGCCAGTTCCTCGGTCAGGACGGCGTGGAAGCGCCGGTCGGTCACCCCGGCGCCGCCGTACCGCTCGTCGACGAAGAAACCGAGCAGGCCGGCGGCCCCGGCGGCCCGCCACACGGCGCGGTCGACGATGCCGTCGGCCTCCCAGCGCTCGTGGTGCGGGGTGATCTCCTTGTCGATGAACGCGCGCACCAGTTCGGCGAACGCGAGGTGGTCGGCGGTGAAGATCGCGCGGTCCATGTGTCAGCTCCCTACCCTGCGCTACCGGGCCATGTCCGCGACGGCGGCAACGAGACGCCGGGGATCGTCGCCCAGCGGCGCGACGTTGAGGACGGTCACGCCCGCGTCGCGGAATTCCTGCACCCGGTCGCGCACGTAGCTCTCCGGCCCGATCAGGCTGGTGCGTTCCAGCAGTTCGGCCGGCACCGCGGCGGCGGCCTCGGCCTTGCGGCCGGCCAGGTAGAGGTCCTGGATGCGGTCCGCCTCGGCCGGGTAGCCGTAGCGGCACAGCAGGTCGTGGTAGAAGTTGCGGCCCTTGGCGCCCATCCCACCCACGTACAGCGCGATCAGCGGCCGGGCCAGGTCGCGCAGCCCGGTCACGTCCGGGCCGATCGCCAGCGGGCCACCGGCCACCACCTCCAGCGGCCCGAGATCGGCGGGCCGTTTCGCCCGGCCGGCCGCCAGCGCGTCACCCCAGACGTCGCCCGCGCGCTGCGGGTCGTAGAGGAACGGCAGCCACCCGTCGGCGATCTCGGCGGTCATCCGCACGTTCCGGTCGCCCAGGCTGGCCACGTGGATCGGGATGCGGTCGCGGACCGGGTGGGTGAGGATCTTCAGCGGCTTGCCCAGCCCGGTGCCCTCACCGGGCGGCAGCGGCAACCGGTAGAGCCCGTCGTTCGTCAGCGTCTCGCGCCGCCACACCCGCCGGCAGATGTCGATCACTTCCCGGGTGCGGGCCAGCGGCCGGTCGTACGCCACGCCGTGCCAGCCCTCGATCACCTGCGGCCCGGACGCGCCCAGACCGAGGATGGCGCGGCCACCGGACATCGCGTCCAGGCCCGCCGCGGTCTGCGCCAGCAACGCCGGGGTACGCGAAAAGATCGGCAGGATGGCGGAACCGATGTGCACCCGGCTCGTCCGGGCGGCCAGGTAACCCATCACAGTGGGCGCGTCGAAGCCGTACGCCTCGGACACCCAGACCACGTCCAGGCCGTCCTGTTCCCAGGCGGCCACGTCGTCGGCCCCACCGCGGGGGTCGGCGGCGTAGGCGAGCGTCGTCCCGATACGCATCAGCGAACTCCCTGTCCCTGGCGGACGGCGCCGCCGTCGCGCCACCGTCGTAGGTGTGTGCCCAGTCCCCAGTCGGTGAGGGCGGGCTCGGTGTCCGCGCCGGGCGCGGGCGGCGGGCCGCCGACCCGGCCGGGTGTCCCGGACAGGCGGGGCGCCACGGCGGGTTGCCGGACGCCGAAGTGCTCCTCGTACGTGCCGCGCGCCACGAGGTGCGGGTGGTGTTGCGCCTCGGTGAGCGAGAGCACCGGCGCGACGCAGGCGTCGGTGCCGTCAAACACCGCTGTCCACTCGTCGCGGGTACGGCCGGCGAACACCTCGGCGAAGCGGGCACGCAGCACCGGCCATCCGGCGACGTCGTGCTGTGCCGGCAGGTCCGCGTCGGCGAGGCCGAGCAGGCGCAGCAGTTCGGCGTAGAACTGGGGTTCCAGCGCGCCCACGGCCATGTGCCCGCCGTCGGCGGTGGCGTACACGTCGTAGAACGGCGCGCCGCCGTCGAGCAGGTTGCGGCCCCGCTCGGGTCGCCAGGCGCCCTGCGCGAGCAGCCCGGCGAACGGGGTGGTGAGGTGGGCCGCGCCGTCCACGATGGCGGCGTCGACGACCTGCCCGCGCCCGGTGGCGCCGGCCACGTGCAGCGCCGCCAGGATGCCGACGACCAGGTAGAGCGCGCCGCCGCCGAAGTCGCCGACCAGGTTGAGCGGGATCTGCGGTGGCCCGCCGGCGCGGCCGATGGGGTGCAGCGCCCCGGCCACGGCGATGTAGCCGATGTCGTGGCCGGCGGCGCGGGCCAGCGGCCCGTCCTGCCCCCACCCGGTCATCCGTCCGTAGACCAGGGCGGGGTTACGGGCCAGCGCGGCCTCCGGTCCGACGCCGAGCCGCTCGGCCACGCCGGGACGCCAGCCCTCGATCAGGATCGCGGCCCGGCCGGCGAGTTCGAGGACCACCTCGGCGCCGTCGGGGTGCTTCAGGTCCACCACCACCGAGCGCTTGCCCCGGTTGAGCAGGTTCCGCCCGGGCTCGCCGGCGGCGAACGCGCCGGGCTCCGGCCGGTCGACGCGCACCACGTCGGCGCCCAGGTCGGCCAGCAGCATGGCGGCGAACGGGCCGGGCCCGATCCCGGCCAGTTCCACGACCCGGACGCCGGCGAGCGGGCCGCTCACGCGCCGGCCCGCGGGGCGAAGCGGGGTGCGCGTCCCTGGGCCCGGCTGAGCAGGGCCTCGCCGAAGTCGGCCCCGGCGAGGGAGGCGGTCATGAGCCGGACGGCGTCGCCGGCCGCCTCGGCTGCCCCGGTCTCCAGGCCCGACCAGACCTGCTGCCGGATCACCGCCATGGAGGCCGGTGAGCAGTGCTCGGCGAGGTCCGCCGCATAGGCTTGCGCCTCGGCCAGCACCTCCTCGTGTGGGAGCACGCGTTGCACCAGCCCGATCCGGTACGCCTCCGCCGCGTCGACCTTGCGGCCGGACAACAGCAGGTCCAGCGCGTTGCCGACGCCGATCAGCCGGGGCAGCAGCCAGGCGCTGCCGTACTCGCCGACGAGGCCGAGCCGGCTGAACGAGGTGGCCAGGCGCGCCCGCTCGGACAGGAACCGCACGTCGGCGTAGAGCGCGTGGACCAGGCCCAGGCCGGCCGCTCCGCCGTTCACCGCCGCGACGATCGGCGTACCGAGCGTCAACGGCAGGTGCGGTGGGAAGCCGAACCCGTCTGCCAGCAGGTCACGGTTGTGCCCGTCGAGCAGCGCGACGAGCGCCTCCGGGTCGGCGCCGGCGCAGAACCAGTCGCCGGCGCCGGTCACCACTATCGCCCGTACCTGCGGGTCGGCGTCGGCGGCCACCAGCGCGGCGTAGTAGTCGCGGAACATCTCCAGTGACATCGCGTTGCGCCGGTCGGGCCGGTCGAACCAGATGGTGCGGATGCCACCGGCGGTGGCAGCCCGCAGGCCGTCACCGACCGGCTCGACTTTTGTGACATTTGACATTTGATACCCTTGTCCGGTGGCGGAACGTGGCAAGACCCCGAGCGTGTCCCAGCCCCAGCTCTCCGAGACGGTGGCGGGCCTGCTGCGTGACCGGATCATGTCCGGCCAGCTGCGCCCCGGCGAACGGATCCGGCTGGAGGAGGTCGCCCAGGAGACCGGGCTGAGCATCACGCCGGTGCGTGAGGCGCTGCTGATGTTGCGCGCGGAGGACATGGTCGAGCTGCAACCGCGCCGCGGGCACGTGGTCGCGCCGCTGTCCCGGCAGGACATCATCGACGTGTTCGGCCTCCAGGGCCACATCGCCGGCGAGCTGGCCGCCCGGGTCGCCCTCAGCATCACGCCCGACCAGCTCGACGACCTGCGGCAGCAGCACGAGCGCCTGCGCCGGGCCGCCCAGGCCCGGCAGGTCAGCCGGGTCGAGCAACTGGAGTACGAGTTCCACCGTCGGATCAACCGGCTCGCCGACGCGCGCAAGCTGTCCTGGCTGCTGCGGACCGTGACCCGCTACACGCCCTCGCGCTTCTACGCCGCCGACCCGGAGTGGCGGGCCGGCATGGTCGCCGATCACGAGGCCCTGCTCGACGCGCTCGAAGCCCGCGACCCGGAGACCGTCCGACCGGTCATGGCCCGCCACTTCACCGACGGCGCCGAGCGGCTGGTCAAGCACCTCGACGGCCTCGGCGTGTGGAGCGAGTGAGTCACTCACCGGCCATGACGCCTGGCGAACATCGCCAGCGACCGGCGCATGGCGGCGGCGGACGGCTGCAGCGTCATCACGTCGATCGCGGGCCGGAACCGCTGCCACGTGACCGACCGCGCCCGGCTGAACTCGCGCAGTCCGTCCGCGCCGTGGACCCGGCCGAACCCCGAGTCGCCCACACCGCCGAAGGGCAGTGACGGCACGCCGGCGTACCCCAGCACCGAGTTGACCGACACCGCGCCGGCCCGCAGCCGCCCGGCGAGCGCCAGGCCACGGCGGCGGTCGCGGGTGAAGATCGAGCCGGAGAGCCCGTAGGTCGTCGCGTTCGTCCGGCGTACCGCCTCGTCGGCGTCGGCCACCGGGTTGACCACGAGCACCGGCCCGAACGTCTCCTCGGTCACCGCCGCGCTGTCCTCCGGCACCTCGGCCAGCACGACCGGCTCCACGAACGGGGGCCGTACCGAGTTCGCGTCACCGACCACGGCCCGGCCGCCCCGCTCCAGCGCGTCGGTGACGTGACGCCGCACGACGTCCGGCTGGGCGGGCGTGGTCATCGGCCCGTACGGCGCGTCCGGCTCGGCGCCCGGACGGACCTCCCGCGCCAGCTCGGTCAGCCTGGCCAGGAACGGCTCGTACACCGGTTGTTCGACGTAGACGCGCTCGACGCCGGCGCAGGTCTGCCCGGCGTTGCCGAGGCCGCCGAAGACCGCCGCCCGGGCGGCGGCGTCGAGGTCGGCGTCGGCCGTGACGATGAGCGCGTCCTTGCCGCCGCCCTCGATCACCACCGGCGTCAGGCTCTCGGCGCAAGCGGCCATCACCACGCGCGCCGTCGCGGCCGACCCGGTGAACGCGACCTTGTCGACCCCCGCGCGGCACAGCGCCGCGCCGGTCGTGCCGTCGCCGGTGACGACCTGCAGCACCGGGTGGTCGGGGAACAGCGCACGCCAGCGCTCGGCCAGCCACACCCCGACGCCCGGGGTGAACTCGCTGGGCTTGAACACCACCGCGTTGCCGGCCGCGAGCGCGTGCGACACCGCGCCCAGCGGCGTGTAGACGGGATAGTTCCACGGGCCGATCACGCCGACCACGCCGTACGGCACGTACTCGACGGAGGCGGCCTGGTTGAACGCGAGCAGGCCGGAGGAGACCGACCGCCGCCGGAGCACCCGCCGGGCGTGGCGCGCCGCCCAGTCCAGGTGCTCGACGGCGAGCATCACCTCGAGCTGGGCCCCGGCGAGGCTCTTGCCGGTCTCGCTCCGGATGATCCCGGCCAGTTCCTCGATGCCGCCGGCGACCGCCGCCTTGTACGCCAGCAGGTGCCGGCGGCGCTGCCGGGCGTCCAGGCCCGCCCACCAGCCGGCCGCTTCGCGGGCCCGCTCGACGGCGGCGCGTACGGCTTCGTCGTCGGCCATCTCGTAGTCGGCGCGGTGCTCCCCGGTGACCGGGTCGACGACGCGCAACCGGCGAGGGCGCTCCACGAGGGACGTCATCGGCAGCCTCCTGACATTTGATATTCGATAGTCTAGCCTTGCTGTCAATCCCTGCTGACGCGCTGGAGGTACCGCAGTGGAGTGGAGCGACGAGCAACGATCCCTGGTCGAGGCGGTGCGCGACTTCTGCCGCCGCGAGGTGGGCACCCGCGAGCAGCGGCAGAACCTCACGAATGGCGGCCGGGAACCGCACAGCCCGGAGCTGTACCGCAGGATGGCCGACCTCGGCTGGCTGGGCCTGTCCCTGCCGGAGGAGTTCGACGGCGGCGGCGCCGGCATCACGGAGCTGTGCCTGTTCCTGGAGGAGACGGCCCGCGCGATGGCCCCGATCGGCGGCTTCACCACCTCGATCATCGTGGCCGCCACCTACCAGCGGTTCGGCACACCGGCGCAGAAGAAGCTGATCCTGTCCGGGGTGGCCCGTGGCGTCATCGAGGCGGTGGCGATGTCCGAGCCCGAGGCCGGCTCGGACGTGGCGAACCTGAGCTGCCGCGCCGAGCGCCGCGGTGACGGGTACGTCGTCAACGGCCAGAAGACGTGGTGTTCGAACGCCCACCTGGCCGAGCACATCCTGCTGGTTGCCCGTACCTCCGGCCGGGCCGGCGACCACCACGGCCTGACCATGTTCCTGGTCCCCGCCACGGCGCCCGGCCTGACCGTCTCCGGCATCGACACCATGGGCGGCCGGGAGGTGAACGACCTCTACTTCACCGACTGCGTGCTGCCCGCCGACGCCGTGGTCGGTGAGGTCGACAACGGCTGGCGGCAACTGATGGCCGGGCTCAACATGGAGCGGCTGATCCTCGCCAGCATCATGCTCGGCACCGCGCAGCGGGCGTTCGACGACGTCGTGGAGTACGTCAAGAACCGGCGGCAGTTCCGCCGGCCGATCGGGTCGTTCCAGGTGATCCGGCACCGCCTCGCCGACCTGGCCACCGAGATCGAGTGCGCCCGGCTGCTGGTCCACGACACCGCCGCCGCCGTCGACAGGTCCCCGGACACGATGCTGCCCCGGGAGAGCTCGATGGCGAAACTCAAGGCCACCGAGACCGCCCGCCGGGTCGCCCTCGACGCGATGCAGATGATGGGCGGCTACGGCTACACCACCGAGTTCGACATGGAGCGCCTGGTCCGCTCGTCGATCGTGTCCACCGTCTACGGCGGCGCGAGCGAGATCCAGCGCGAGATCATCGCGAAGACGTACGGGCTGTCCGACCGGATGCCCTGACGTGCGACGGCCCGGCCGGAGGGTGAGCCCTACCGGCCGGGCCGCGTCGTCGCCTACTCGAACCGCTCGCCCCGCTCGGCCATCGCGCACAGCAGCGGCGGCGGGTCGAAGCGCTCGCCGTAGCGCTCGGCGAGCACGCGGGCGCGGGCGACGAAGCCCGGCAGCCCGCCGTCGTACTGGTTGACGTACTGCAGGACGCCGCCGGTCCAGCTCGGGTAGCCGATGCCCAGGATCGAGCCGACGTTGGCGTCGGCCACGGAGGTCAGCACGCCCTCGTCCAGGCACCGCACCGACTCGATCGCCTCGATGAAGAGCATCCGCTCCTTGAGGTCCTCGAAGGGTGTGTCCAGGTTGGTGCCGCCGAACTGCTCCCGCAGCCCCGGCCAGAGCCCGGCTCTCTTCCCGTCGCGGTAGTCGTAGAAGCCGGCGCCGCCCGACCGCCCGGTCCGGCCGCACTCGTCGATCATCCGGTCGATGACCGCGTCGGCCGCGTGCGGATGCCAGGTGCCGCCCGCGGCGACTGTGGCCGCGGCCGTCTCCTGCCGGATCCTGCGGGGCAGTGTGAGGGTCAGCTCGTCCATCAGCGCGAGGACCGGCGCGGGGTACCCGGCCTGGCTGCTGGCCTGCTCGATGGTCGCCGCCGGGATGCCCTCGGCGAGCATCGCCACGCCCTCGTTGGTGAACGTCCCGATGACCCGGCTGGTGAAGAAGCCCCGGCTGTCGTTGACGACGATCGGCGTCTTGCGCAGCGCGCGGACGACCCCGAGGGCGCGCCCCAGCGTGGCCTCGCTGGTCCGCTCCCCACGGATCACCTCGACCAGCGGCATCTTGTCCACCGGGGAGAAGAAGTGCAGCCCGACGAACTCCTCCGGCTTGCTGACGCCCTGGGCGAGCAGCGTGATGGGCAGCGTGGACGTGTTGGAGGCGATCAGCGCGTCCGGCGCGACCTGCTCGATCTCGGCGTACACCTTGTGCTTGAGCGCGGGGTCCTCGAAGACCGCCTCGATGACGAGGTCGACGCCGGCGAGGTCGGCGACGTCACCGGTTGCCTGGATCCGGCCGAGGATCTCGTCGCGCTTCTGCGGCGTGGACCGGCCCCGGGCGACCGCCTTGTCGAGCAGACCGGCCGAGTACGCCTTGCCCCGTTCCGCCCCCTCGACCGTCACGTCCTTGAGCACGACGCGCATTCCGGCGCGGGCGCAGACGTACGCGATGGCGGCGCCCATCATGCCCGCGCCGACGACGGCGACGCCGCGCACCGGCTCGTGGTCGCCTCCGGCGGTGCGGGACCGGGCGGTCTGGAGGTCGAAGAAGAGCGCCTTGATCATGTTCTTGGCGACCTGGCCGGTGGCCAGCTCGGTGAAGTACCGCCCCTCGATCGTGAACGCGGTGTCCAGGTCGACCTGGGCGCCCTCGACGGCGGCGGCGAGGATGTTGCGGGGCGCCGGGTAGGGCGCGCCCTTGAGCTGCTTGCGCAGCAGCGCCGGCATGGCCGGCAACTGCGTCGCCAGCCCCGGGCTGGACGGGGTGCCGCCGGGCATCCGGTAGCCCTTGCGGTCGTACGGCTGGGTCGGGTCCGGGTTCGCGGCGATCCAATCCCGGGCGGCGGCCATCAGGGCGTCCCGGTCGGCGGCGAGTTCGTCGACCAGCCCGTGCGCGAGCGCGTCCTGCGGCCGGCGGCGCTGGCCGCGCAGCAGCCAGTCGGTCAGCGCGGCGGTGACGCCGAGCAGCCGGACGGTACGTACCACGCCGCCGCAGCCGGGCAGCAGGCCGAGCGTGACCTCGGGGAAGCCGATCTCGATGGCGGGGTCGTCGAGGACGATGCGGTGGTGGCAGCCCAGGGCGAGCTCCAGTCCTCCGCCGAGCGCGGATCCGTTGATCGCGGCGACGACCGGGCGGCCGAGCGTCTCCAGCCGGCGTACGGCGTGCTTGAGCGCGGCCGCACCGGCGGCTGACGTCTCGGCGTCGGCGGGGGTCAGCCGCACCAGGGTCTCCAGGTCGCCGCCGGCGAAGAACGTCTTCTTGGCCGAGGTGACGATCACGCCGGTGATCCGGTCGCGTTCGGCTTCGAGCCGGTCCACAGTGTCCGTGAGGCTCGCGCCGAACTCCGCGTTCATCACGTTCGCCGAGCGGCCGGGGTGGTCGAGGGTGAGCAGCACGATGCCGTCGTCGCCGTGCTCCCACCGGATGGTGTTTGCCATTCGCGCTCCTCAGATTCGTTCGATGACTGTGGCGATGCCCATGCCGCCGCCGGCGCAGAGCGTGGCCAGCCCGTAGCGGCCGCCGCGCCGTTCCAGCTCGTCGACGAGCGTGCCGAGGATCATGGCGCCGGTCGCGCCGAGCGGGTGCCCCATCGCGATCGCGCCGCCGTTGACGTTGACGATCTCCGGGCTGAGTCCGAGGTCGGCGACGAACCGCAGGACCACGGCGGCGAACGCCTCGTTGATCTCGACCAGGTCGAGGTCCTCGACGCCGAGGCCCGCCCTGGCCAGCGCCTTGCGGGCGGCCGGGGCCGGACCGGTGAGCATGATGGTGGTGTCGGCGCCGCTGAGCGCTGTCGCGACGACGCGGGCCCGGGGCGTGAGCCCGGCGGCGGCGCCGGCCGCCTCGCTGCCGATCGTGACGAGCGCGGCGCCGTCCACGATGCCGGAGGAGTTGCCCGCCGTGTGGACGTGCTCGATGCGCTCGACCCAGTGGTACTTCTGCAACGCGACCGCGTCGAAGCCCGCCTGCTCGCCGATCCCGGCGAACGAGGGGCGCAGGGCGGCGAGACTCTCCGCCGTCGAGTCGGCCCGGATGTGCTCGTCACGGTCCAGGACGGTGAGCCCGTTGCGGTCACGCACCGGCACGACCGAGCGGCCGAAGTAGCCGTTCGCCCACGCCTTCGCGGCCCGCGCCTGCGACTGGAGCGCGTACGCGTCGACGGTCTCGCGGTCGAAGCCGGCGATCGTGGCGATCAGGTCGGCGCTGATGCCCTGCGGCACGAAGCCGGTGGTGTAGTTGGTCTCCGGGTCCAGCGCCCACGCTCCCCCGTCGGAGCCCATCGGTATCCGGGACATCGACTCGACGCCACCGGCGAGGACGAGATCCTCCCAGCCGGAGCGCACCTTCTGCGCGGCGATGTTGACCGCCTCCAGCCCGGAGGCGCAGAAGCGGTTGAGCTGGACGCCGGCCACGGTGTCGGGCAGGCCGGCGGCGACAGCAGCGGCGCGGGCGATGTCCGCGCCCTGGTCGCCGAGCGGGGACACCACGCCGAGCACGACGTCGTCGATCAGCGCCGGGTCCAGGCCGGGCATCCGCCGCAGGGTCTCCTCGATCAGGCCGGTGACGAGCGAAATCGGTTTGACCCCGTACAGGGCCCCGGTGGGCTTGCCTCGCCCGCGCGGTGTGCGCAACGCGTCGTAGATGAACGCCTCGGTCGTCATGCCAAGCTCCTCATTGCTCACCCGCATGCGAATTTCGCCTAACTTTTCTTGAGCCCACCGCAGCTTGTCAAGAAGCGTCGATGCCCGAAGAGCGCTGGCCGCCATCGACCCGGCCCGGATTCGGCGGCCGTTGAGACGCCGGGGTGACACGGAGATGCCGCGAGGTGGCGCTAACGTGTAGGGGTGCGACAAGCAGCGAGCGACACCGCGCCGGCACCTGCCAGACGGCCGAAGGACCGCAAGGCCCGCATCGCGCTGGCCGGCGCCGAGCTGTTCTGCGAGCGGGGCTACCACGGGGTGTCGGTGGACGAGATCGCCGCCGCCGTCGGCATCAGCGGCCCGGCCGTCTACCGGCACTTCCCGAACAAGTACGCGATCCTCGTGCACGCCACGCGGGAGGTCGTCGGCGCGCTGCTCGCCGCCACCGAGGAGCCGTCCGCGACCGACCCGCGGGCGCGGCTCGACGAACTGCTGCACGCGCTCGCCGGGGCCGCGGTGAGCCGGCGACGGGTGGCCGGGCTGTACCAGTGGGAGGGCCGGTATCTCACCGCCGAGCACCGGCAGGAGTTCGCCGCGAGCATGACCACGCTCGTCGGCCGCCTGGCCGGGCCGCTGCGCGAGCTGCGCCCCGAGCTGACGGCCGGGCAGGCGGACCTGCTGACGAACGCGGCGCTGAGCGCCTTCGGCAGCGTGACCACCTACCGGGCCGCGGCCACTGGCGCCGACACCGAACGCCTGCTCACCCGCGTCGCCTGGACCCTGCTGCGGACCGACGCTCCCTCGGTGCCGCCCCGCCCGCGCGCCACGGCGGACCCGGCGCCCGTCGCCGCGCCGGTGCGTCCGGCGTCGCGCCGCGAGCTGCTGCTGGTCGAGGCGATCCGCCTGTTCCACCGCCACGGCTACCACGCCGTCGCCGTCGAGGACATCGGGCGCGCGGCAGGCATGCAGGCATCCAGCGTGTACCGGTACTTCCCGAGCAAGGCCGACCTGCTCGCGGCCGCCTACTACCGCGCCACCGACCGCCTGACCGGAGCCACGACCGCCGCGATCGCCGAGGCGGGCGACAGGGCCGACGCGCTGCGCCGGGTGGTGCGGGCCTACGTCGACTTCACGTTCACCCAGAGCGACCTCGTCGCGGTCTACCTGGCGGAGAACAACAACCTGCCCGACCAGGACCGGCACCAGTTGCGCGGCGCGCAGCGCCTGCACGTCGAGGAGTGGGTGGGCCTGGTCCGCGCCGTGCGACCGGACCTGCCCGCCGGGGACGCCCGCGTCCTCGTGCACGCCGCGCTGAACGTCGTCACCGACGTCGGGCGGATCGGCCGCTTCGACCGCACCGAGGGCTACGACACGCAGACCGCCCGGCTCGCGCTCACGGTGCTGCACGCCTGACCGGCGTCGCCGGCCCGCGTCGACCACGCGGGCGATGTGAGGCGCTGTGATTGACTGACACGCATGGTGCTGTGCCCGCCCGCGGCCGATCGGCCGGCCCGGTGACCACCGGGCCGGCCGCTGCCACCCGGCCACGCAACCGCAGGCAGGTCATCGTCGAGTCGGCCGGGCAGGTGTTCAGCGAGCGCGGCTACCACGGCGCGTCCATGGAGGAGATCGCGGCCGCCGTCGGGATCAGCGCGCCCGCGCTCTACCGGCACTTCCCGAACAAGTACGCGCTGTTCGCAGCGTGCGCCAACGTCATGGTGGACAACCTCGTCGAGGTCGTCGACGAGTGGCCGCCCGACGCGGCGCTGGCCGACGTGCTCCTCGCCCTCACCCGGGTCACCGTGGCGCACCGCGCCTCCGGCGGCCTGTACCGGTGGGAGGCCCGCTACCTCGGCCGCGAGGACCGCCGCCTGCTCCGCACGAAGTTCGACCGCGTCGTGGGCCGGGTCACCGAGACGGTACGGCGGGAGTATCCGCTGCCCGACGAGCGCCTGCGCGCCGTGGCGGCCCTCGGTGTGATCGGCTCGGTGACGATGCATCACACCTCGATCGCGCAGCGCCGGATCGAGGATCTGGTGCTCCGGTCCGCGATGCGCGTGGCGGCCACCGACCCCACGACGGCGGCCGGCACCGCGCGGCTGGTCGAGCTGCCCGCCCAGCCGGTGCCCCGGACCCGGCGCGCGCAGATCCTGGCCGCCGCCGTCCCGCTGTTCGCCCGCGACGGGTTCGCCACCGTCACGAACGCGCAGATCGCCCAGGCCGTCGGGCTCGCGCCGTCCGCCCTCTACCGCCACTACCCCGGCAAGGTGGACATCCTGGTGGCCGCCTGTCTCCAGGCGGCGGAACTTCTCGCCCAGGCGGTGGACCGCAGCCTCCAGCGGGCGTCCGACCCCCGGCAGGCGGTGGTCGCGCTGGCGGCGGCGTACGTGGCCTACTGCTTCGAGCACAACGCCCTCAACAGTGTCGCCGAGGCCGAGGTGGCCGGCCTCCCGGCCGACGTGCGGCGCCCCCTGATCCTCGCCCAGCGCGAGCACATCGCGGTCTGGGAGCAGCAGTTGCGGGCGGTCCGCCCGGACCTGGACCGGCGGCAGGCCCGGCTGCTGGTGCACGCCGGATTCGGGGTGGCGGTGGAGGCCGGGCGCGCCCTGCGCTGGCAGGACTCGCCCGGCCACCGGGACGCCGTCACCGCGCTGGTCACCGGCGCCCTGACCCGGTGAACCGCCAGCGGCTCAGGTGCCCGGCCGGTTCATGACCGGAATGGTGATCGGGGTGTGCGTCGCGGACGAGCCGTTGTTGAGGAACAGCATCGCCAGCCCGCGGATGAACCTGTCGAACAGGCCGAACGTCTCCGGCACGAGCGGCGAGAGCCCTTCGCGGAACATGACGTACGTCGGCCAGCCGGCCTCGATCACGCCCCGGGAGATGTAGTCGCGGGGCAGCCGCAGCCAGTCGCCGATCCGGTCGGTGAGCACGTAGCGCGCAAACTCCCGCTGGAATCCCCGGGTGACACCCAGGTCCACCGAGGACGTCAGGTTCAGCAGGACGTCGGCCAGGTCGATGCCCTCGCGCGTCGGCGCGAGGAGCGGCGTCAGCGCGTACCGGGACTGCTCCTCGGCGGCGGCCCAGCTGTTCGGGATGAACTCGTCGCGCACCCCGAGCAGGTGCAGCGCGACCTGCCACATGTGCAGGTAGGCCTCCTCCTCCGCGGCCGACATCCGCAGCCCCCAGCGGCGCCAGTCGAGCAGCTTGCGGTGCACGTACGTGCCGAGGCTGTGGAAGGTGATGAGGATGTCGCCGTTGCTGATCGGGATCGGGTGGTCGGTGACGCCGCGCCACGGCGCGGACTGCGGCAGCAGGTGCCGCACCGCCGCGTGGGTCAGTCGCGTCTTGTGCGAGGTGACGACGAAGCTGCCGGTGGCCTTGAACGCGTCGGGGGCACTCAGGTCGTAGCCGTAGGTGAAGGTCTTCGCGGCGCGCGACTTCATGTCCGCGCCGCCCTCGGACCAGTACACGTTGCGGGCCTCGCGCGGGATCACCGTGCTCATGATCCCGCTGCCCAGGCCGTAGAGCAGGAACAGGTACATGCTCATGCGCTTGTTGAACTGGGCGGCGCGGTCCAGCTTGGCCTGGTCGGCCCAGGACGGCAGCGTGTTGACCCGCCGCAGGTAGGTGGACAGCGCCGGGGGCAGGCCGGCGGGCAGCGCGTCGCCGTTGCGGATCCAGGAAGCGAACGCGGTGTTCACCGCCGGGATCTGACCGGCGTCCAGCAGCGAGGCGACGAGCGGGTCGGTGTCGTCGTCCCAGACGTCCCACGGGTCGGTGACCGTGTCGGTCCCGGCGATCGAGCCGGACGACGACCACGCCCACGCCTCGGGGGTGTCGGTCACGGCGACCAGTCCCAGCGCGGCACCGAGGGTCAGGAGGCTACGTCTACTGAGATTCTCCATTCGCACCACTTCCCGGTTCGACCGGACATCGCCCTGAACACCGGCTCGTGAGGTGCGCACGAGCAGGTTTCGAGTTATCCGGGGATGTGATTTTCTATTAACATAGAGGAGCTTGACTTCGTCGGCAAGGGTGGGTGGTGAGGTGGTCGGAATGGCTGGTGGCGGGCGTTACCGCTGGTTGCGACGGATCGAGCAGCTCGATCCGGTACGCGACCATCACGAGATCTACCGGCTCTCGGCCGGGTACGAGTTCCCCTTCGACTACCAGCGCGCGCTGGAACTGGCGCTGCTGCGCACGTACTGCGTGCCGAGCATCTCCGCGCTGCTCGACGCGACCGGCGAGTTCCGCGTGCGGGCACAGCAGCGCTACGACGACACCGCGCTGCTGATGGCGGAGATGGTCGAGCACGGGTACGACTCACCGCGCGGCCGGGAGGCGCTGCGCGTGATCAACCGGGCGCACGGCCGGTACGCGATCTCCGACGACGACATGCGGTACGTGCTGTCCACGTTCGTCTACGAGCCGATCGACTGGCTGGACCGGTACGGCTGGCGCCCGCTGCACGAGCACGAACGACTGGCCGCGTTCCACTACTACCGCGCGGTCGGCGCGCGGATGGGCATCCGGGACGTCCCGGCGGACTTCGACGCCTTCCGCGACTTCAAGCGCGAGTACGAGCGCGCGAACTTCCGCTACGCCCCGAGCAACGAGCGCGTCGGCGCGTCCACGCTCGACCTGTTCGCGTCCTGGTACCCGGCGCCGCTGCGCCGCGCGGCCCGGCTCGGCGTACTCGCGCTGCTTCCCGCCGATCTGCGGGCCGCGTTCGGCTTCCCGGCCGCGCCGCGCTGGCTGTCCGGAGCGCTCACCGCCGGGCTGCGCGCCCGGGCGGCGGTGGTGCGGCTGCTGCCCGCGCGGACCACGAGCCGGCTGACCCGCGCGTCGCGCAACCGCACCTATCCCGGCTACCCGCGGGGGTACCGGCCCACCGACCTCGGCGCGCCGCCACCCCCGCCCGGCATCGACCCGGCGCTACTGCGTGACGGGCTCCGCCGCCGCCCCGGCCGCCGTGTAGAGGGAGTCGATCCGGTCGCCGTACCTGTCGACGATGATCCGGCGCCGTAGCTTCAGCGTCGGGGTCAGCTCGCCGGACTCCGGCGTCCAGGCCGACGGCAGCACCTGGAAGGACTTGACCTGCTCGGGACGGGCGAGCCGGGCGTTCGCCGCGTCCACGGCGGACTGGATCTCGGCCAGCAGCACCGGATCCGAGGCCAGGCCGGGCATCTGCGGGTCGCTGATCCCCTGCGCCCGCGCCCACTGGGGCGCCACCTCCTCGTCCAGCACGATCAGCGCCGTGACGTACGGCCGGCGGTCGCCGATCGCCACCGCCTGACCGATGAGCGGGTGCGCCCGCAGCAGGTTCTCGATCTGCGCGGGGGAGATGTTCTTCCCGCTGGAGGTGATGATGAGTTCCTTCTTGCGGTCGGTGATGGTGAGGAAGCCGTCGTCGTCGAGCGTGCCGACGTCGCCGGTGGCCAGCCAGCCCTCGGCGTCGACGACCGGCTCGACGCCGCCGTCCTCGCGCAGATAGCCGGAGCACACCAGCGGACCCCGGACGAGGATCTCGCCGTCGTCGGCGAGGCGCACCTCCATGCCCACGTTGGGCCGGCCGACCGTCCCGGTGCGGAAGCGGTCGGGGGTGTTGAGGGTGGCGGTGCCGGTGGTCTCGGTCAGGCCCCACACCTCCAGCACGTCGACGCCGAGCCCGGCGAGGAACCGCAGCACGTCCACCGGGATCGGGGCGGCGCCGCTGCCGGGCCAGACCATGTTCTGCAGGCCGAGCGTGGACTGCAGGGGCCGGAGCACAGTGGCCCGGGCCTGCTCCACCCGGGCGGCCAGCTCGTCGGGCACCGGCTTTCCGGCCGCGCGCAGCTCGTACGCCTCCAGCGTCACCGTGCTCGCGGCGGCGACGGCGGCGCGTACCGCGGGCTCCGCGCCGGCCAGGTGGGCCTGCACGCCGGCGGCCATCTTCTCCCAGACCCGCGGCACCCCGAAGAACGAGGCGGGACCGACAGCGCGCAGCGCCGCGACGAGTTGCGTGGCGTCGGGGCAGATGGTCACGTGCCCGGCGCGGTAGATCGCGTTGTAGATGCCGAGGAACCGTTCGGCGATGTGCGCGAGCGGCAGGTAGGCCACCGTCGGCGCGTGGTCGGGGACGGACACCATCGCGTCCAGCGCCACCGCCTGGTAGATCACGTTGTGGTGGCTGAGCACGACGCCCTTCGGGTTACCAGTCGTCCCGGACGTGTAGAGCAGCGTCACCGGCTGCTCGGGGCGAATCGTGCGCCAGCGCCGCTCGAAGGCGTCCGGGTCCGCCTCGCGCGCGGCCCGGCCGAGGGTACGCACGCGCGACAGCGGCACCGCGTCGGCGGCCGGTTCGCCCGGCGCGTCCACGAGCACCACCCGGAGCAGGTCCGGCAGGTCGGCAAGGATCGGCCGCCAGCGTTCCAGTTCGGCCGGCCCTTCCAGCACGAGCACCTGCGCGGCGCTGTGCCGCGCCAGGTAGCGCATCTGCTCGGCGCTGAGCGTCGGGTAGATCGTGGACGGCACCGCGCCCAGGTGGACCGCGGCGAGGTCGACCAGCCAGTGCTCGGCACGGCTGGACATCATGATCAGCATGTGCCGTCCGGCCTCCAGGCCGATCTCGGCCAGGCCGCCGGACAGCTCGGCGACCTCGTCGCGCAGCTCGGCCCAGGTGCGGGTGTCGTCGCGGCCGAGCGTGGTCAGCGCCGGCAGGCCGGCGAACTCGGTGGCGTTGCGGTGCAGCAGCGCCGGGACGGTCAGGTCGGCGGCTTTCCTGGCGCATTGGTCGGCAAGGACGTCGGCGGGGTCCATGGGGGTTCTCCTTCGCACGCAACCGGGCCTGGTGGTGGCAGGGCTGGCCGCACCCCTCGCCGTGGTGCCGCGGGGCTCCGCAGCCGATGGCAGCACTGTAAACGAGGGTTAACTTCCTGGGAAGAAGCAGCGGTCGATACGTGCTCATCACGACCGGATGCGCGCCCGAGGGGAGAACGCCGGCTAACCACGCGGGCGGCGCCCCGGGTCACTGCGCGGTCCAGCCACCGTCCACGTGCAACACACTGCCGGTGACGTAGCCCGCCGCGTCCGAGGCCAGGAACAGCACCGCTCCGACGACCTCCTCGGGCCGGCCGAACCGGCCCATCGGGATGCGCTCGCGCAGCCGCTTCGACCACTGCTCGTGGCCGCGCAGTCCCTCCGTCATCGGGGTCTCCAGGTAGCCGGGCGCCACCGCGTTGACGCGTACGCCGGCCGCCGCCCACTCCAGCGCCAGCGTCCGGGTGAGCTGCTCGACCCCGCCCTTGCTGGCGCTGTACGCGGCCAGGCGCGGGAAGCCGACCTGACCGTGCACCGAGGACATGTTGACGATGCTGCCCGCGCCCTGCTCGATCATGACGGCGCCGGCCGCGCGGGCGCAGACGAACACCCCGGACAGGTTGGTGTCGACCACCCGCTGCCAGTCCGCGAGGTTCAGCCGCTCGCTGCGGTGCAGCGCCGGGCTGATGCCGGCGTTGTTGACCAGGACGTCCAGGCGCCCCCACCGCTGCCGCGCCACGGCCACGACCGCGTCGGCGGCGGACTCGTCGGCGACGTCCCCGGCGACCACCTCGGCCGTGCCACCGGCGGCCACGATCCGGTCCCGCACCGCGGCCAGCGCGTCCGCGCGCCGGGACTGCAGGATCACCGACGCGCCGGCCCGCGCCAGCCCCTCGGCGATCGCCGCGCCGACGCCCTGACTGGCCCCGGTCACCCACGCGACCTTGCCCGACAGCGTTTCTCCGACCACCGCCACGGTGGACTCCCCTCTGCTTGATCCATCGACAGTTGTCACCGCGAGCCTTGTGGACACCGTTACGGCGTGCTCTCATGTGATACACGGGCGCAACATTTGTTTCACCGTATCAGCGGCCTCGACCCCCGAGGAGTAAGTGGACGTGGAACCAGTCAGCAGGCGCAAGATGTTGAAAGCCGGCGGGGCGCTGGGCGCGCTCGGCGCGTTGAGCGTCGCCGCGCCGGCCCAGGCCAGGTCGGCGTGGACCTGGTCGCCCCAGGGCTCGGTGGCCGGAGCCGGGGCGGGCGTCGACCCGCGATGGGTGTGGGACGAGGAGGCCGACCCGCTCGTCGCCTCGCTCCTCGACCGGGGCGACGCACCACTGGTCAACCAGTTGCTGCGGACGTGGACGAAGAACGGTCAGCCGCTGCCGGCCGGCCTCCCGGCGGACGTACGCCAGTTCATCGAACGCGCGCGCGTGCTGCCGTCCTGGGTGGACCAGGGCAAGCTGGCCACCGCCGTGCGCTTCAACGAGAAGCGCGGGCTCTACCTCGGCGTGCTGTACGGCCTGGCCAGCGGCATGATGAGCACCGTCATCCCGAAGGAGGCCCGCGCCGTCTACTACTCCAAGGGCGGCGCGGACATGAAGGACCGCATCTCCAAGACCGCCAAGCTCGGGTACGACATCGGCACCGCCAACGCCTACCAGCCCGACGGCTCGATGATCGTGACCGCCGTCAAGACCCGGCTGGCCCACGCGGGCGTCCGTCACCTCCTGCCGCAGTCGCCGGACTGGGCCGAGGTCGCGCCGGAGGACATCCCGATCAGCCAGCGGGACCTGATGGTCACCTGGCACAGCCTGCCCACCACGGTCATGCGGAAGCTGACCGACTGGCGCGTCCCGATCCCCGCCGCCGAGTCGGCCGCGTTCCTGCACCTGTGGCAGGTCGCCGCCCACATGCTCGGCATCAAGGACGAGTACATTCCCGCCTCCTGGAGCGAGGCGAACGCCCAGGCCGCCGAGGTCCTCGACCCGGTGCTGGCGCCCACCCGCGAGGGCAACGCGCTGGCGGACATCCTGCTCGGCCTCGGCAGGGAGATCGACGCCGGGCTGCTGAGCAAGCCCATCCTCGGCTCGTTCACCCGGTTCATGCTCGGCAACCAGATCGCCAACTGGCTGCAGATCCCCCGCGACCTGCTCTGGGACACGCTGCTGCGGACGAGTTGGGGCCCGTTCATCGCGGTCCGGGAGGCACTGCTGCCGTTCCCGCTCGCGCCGGAGTGCTACTGGCTCTTCGACGAGTTCCTGCGCAAGCTGGCGCTGCTGTTCCTGTCCGAGGGACAGTCCATCAACATCGAGATCCCGCTGGGCAACCGCGAGTTCTGACCACCGTGTCCCCGGCTCACCTGCGCGCCGCGCGGGCCACGACGAGCGCATCCGTCCCCCGGTTCCTCGGGTACGTGCTGGCCGCGCCGGTCCTCGTCACCGCGGCCGAACTCGCGGCGGCGTACCCGAGGGCCGCCCGGCTGCCGTCGCCGGACGTGACCGGCCTGCTCGGCCTCGGCCACGTCCTGACCGCGACGGCGCTGCCTGCGGCGGAACTGCTCTCCGTCGAGGTCGGCCCGGACGGCACCGTGTCGCTCACGTTGCCGCCGGGCCGGATCGGGCACGGCGGCGACGCCTCGGCCGCCGAGCTGATCGCCGAGGAGCTGTCCCTGCCGCGCCGCCGCGTGCGCGTCCCACCGGCCGACGCGCGCCCACGACCGGCGGCCGGCCGGGGGCGCGCCGGACCAGGGCCGGCCGTGGCCACCCGTACCCCCGTGCTGGTCGCCGCGGCCGTGGCCCGCCGCCGGCTGCTGGAGGCCGCGTCGGCGACGCTCGGCACGCCCGTCGCCGGCCTGCGGCTCGCTGCCGGTGCCGTCACCGACGGTGCCGGCCGCCGCCTCGACATCGGCGCCCTCGCCGTCACGGCGGCCACCACCAGGACGATCGCCGTGGCCGTCGACCTCGCACCACGGTGATCGGCAGCCGATTCAACGGTCCCGTGCCGGGTAGCAGTCCCATGGACGGCACCGGAGAGGGGACATACGGGCATGAAGGCACTGACCTGGCACGGCAAGCGGGACGTTCGCGTCGAGGACGTCCCGGACCCCCGGATCGAGGAGCCGACCGACGCGATCGTCCGGATCACCTCGACCGCCATCTGCGGTTCCGACCTGCACCTGTACGAGGTGCTCGGGCCGTACCTGAAGCCCGGCGACGTCCTCGGGCACGAGCCGATGGGCATCGTCGAGGAGGTCGGGTCCGGCGTGACCCGGCTCAAGAAGGGTGACCGGGTGGTCGTCCCGTTCAACATCTCCTGCGGCTCGTGCTGGATGTGCGAGCGGCAGCTCTACGCCCAGTGCGAGACCACGCAGGTCAAGAGCCAGGGCAAGGGCGCGTCCCTGTTCGGCTACACCTCGCTGTACGGCTCGATCCCCGGCGGCCAGGCCGAGTACCTGCGCGTGCCGCAGGCCCAGTTCGGCCCGATCACGATCCCGGACAGCGGCCCGGACGAGCGCTGGCTCTACCTGTCCGACATCCTGCCCACCGCCTGGCAGGCCGTGAAGTACGCGGACACCCCGCCCGGCGGCACGCTCGCCGTGTTCGGGCTCGGCCCGGTCGGGCAGTTCAGCGCCCGGATCGGCCGCCACCTCGGCGCCGGCCGCGTGATCGGGCTGGACCTGGTCCCGGAGCGGCTGGAGATGGCCCGGCGCCACGGCATCGAGGTGCTCGACGTCAGCCAGCTCGACGACGTGCCCGGCACGCTCATCGACCTGGTCGACGGGCGCGGCCCGGACGCGGTGATCGACGCGGTCGGCATGGAGGCGCACGGCGCGCCGCTGGGCAAGATGGCCCAGACCGCCGCCGGGCTGCTCCCGGACAAGCTGGCCCAGGCGATGACCGACAAGGCGGGCGTGGACCGGCTGGTGGTGCTGCACGCCGCGCTCAAGGCCGTGCGGCGCGGCGGCACCGTGTCGATCTCCGGCGTGTACGGCGGCGAGCAGGACCCGATGCCGCTGATGGAGATGTTCGACAGGGGGATCCAGCTGCGGATGGGGCAGTGCCACGTGCGGCGCTGGGTCGACGACATCATCCCGCTGCTGGAGCGCGACGACGACCCGCTGGGCGTGGAGGACCTTCGCACCCACCGGCTGCCGCTGACCGACGCGCCGCGGGCGTACGAGATGTTCCAGAAGAAGGAGGACGGCTGCGTCAAGGTCGTGCTCGCGCCGTGACCCGGACGGTGGTCGTCACCGGCGCGACCAGCGGGATCGGCCGGGCGACCGCCCTTGAGCTGGCGGGCCGCGGGGACCGGCTGGTCCTCGCGGCCCGCTCCCCCACCACGCTCGCCGAGGTGCGCGAGGAGTGCCGGGCCGCGGGCGCGGCGGCGATCACCGTACCGATGGACGTGACCGAGCCCGGCGCGGTGGCCGCGCTCGCCGACGCGGCGCAGGCCGAGTACGGCGGCGTCGACGCCTGGGTGCACACCGCCGCGGTGATGTCCTACGGCCGCTTCGACGAGACCCCGGCCGAGGTGTTCGAGCAGGTGGTCCGCACCGACCTGCTGGCCGCCGCGGCCGTGGCCCGGGAGGCGCTGCTCCGGTTCCGGGCCGCCGGCGGTGGCACGCTCGTGCTCACCGGCTCGGTGCTCGGGCACATCACCGCGCCCTACATGAGCGGCTACGTGGCGGCGAAGTGGGGCCTGCAGGGGCTGGCCCGCACGCTCCAGCAGGAGGCGCGGGAGACACCGGGCATCGCGATCTGCCTGGTCAACCCGGGCAGCGTCGACACACCCGTCTACCGGCAGGCGGCCAACTACCTGGGCCGGATCGGCCGGCCGCCACCACCGATCGCCGCACCCGAACGGGTGGCCCGGGCCATCGCCGGATGCCTCGACCGGCCCCGCCGGGAGGTGTCGGTGGGCCGGCTCAACGTGGTCATGCGCTTCGGCTTCACCGCCCTGCCCGGGGTGTACGACGTGCTGGTCGGGCCGCTGATGCGCCTGGCCGGACTGACCCGGCAGCCGGTCGCCGCCCACCGGGGCATCGTGTTCACGCCGAACCCGGCCGGCGAGGCGGTCCGGGGCGGATGGGTGCCCGACGTGTCCCAGGTGGTCCGTGCCGTCGGCGGGCGCGCGGCGACCGTGGCGTCCGCGGTACGCCGCCGGCTGCCCTGACCGGTCGCGGCGGATCGCGTCGGTGGCTGTCGTGCGGGCGGACCGTAGGCGGGCAGTCGCGCGGGCGGGCTGTCCCCGTGGGCGGGCCGTCGCGCGGGCGGACCGGGACGAGGGTCGTTACCGTGTACGGCGGGACACGGCGGAGGGATGAGCATGGGGCAGGCAACGGGGCAGGGGCCGGACCGGACGCGTGGCGGGCGGATGTGGACACTCGCCGGGCTGGCCGCCGTGGCCGGGCTGGCCTGGGCGGCACGGGACGTACCGGCCCAGCTCGGCGGCCGGCTCACCGGCGACCGGGCGGAACGGGCGGCCCGGTCCCCGCGGTTCCGCGACGGCACGTTCCACAACCCGGCCGGCGCCAGCGCCACCATGGTCGCCGACCCCGGCCGCAACCTGCTCCGGGAACTGATCTTCGGCAAGCAGAAGCGGCGGCCGGGCAGCCCGGTGCCGCTGCTGCGCCCCGGCGCCGCGCCCGCCGCCGACCCGGCCCGCGAGCTGAACGTGATCTGGTACGGCCACGCCTCCACGCTCGTCGAGATCGAGGGGCAGCGGGTGCTGCTCGACCCGGTGTGGAGCGACAGGTGCTCCCCGTCCGGGCTGGTCGGCCCGCGGCGCATCCACGAGCCGCCGGTCCGCCTCACCGACCTGCCTCCGCTGGACGCGGTGCTGATCTCGCACGACCACTACGACCACCTCGACATGGACACCGTCCGCACGCTGGCCGATCTCCAGTCCGCGCCGTTCGTGGTGCCGCTCGGCGTCGGCGCCCATTTGGCCCGCTGGGGCGTACCCGAGCACCGCATCGTCGAGCTGGACTGGTCGGAGAGCCACCGGGTCGGCGCTCTGACGCTCACCGCCACCGCCGCGCAGCACTTCTCCGGGCGCGGGCTGCGCCGCGACGGCACGCTCTGGAGCTCCTGGACGATCACCGGCACGCACCGGAAGGTCTTCTACACCGGCGACTCCGGCTACTTCGACGGGTACGCCGCGATCGGCGCCGAGCACGGGCCGTTCGACGTGACGCTGATGCAGATCGGCGCGTACGACAGGGCGTGGCCGCACATCCACATGTTCCCGGAGGAGGCGGTCGCCGCCCACCTCGACGTCCGCGGCGGACTGCTGGTGCCGGTGCACTGGGGCACGTTCAACCTGGCCCTGCACGACTGGTCCGAGCCGGTGAACCGGCTCTGGGCCGAGGCGAAGGCCCGGGACGTGCGGCTCGCAGTGCCGCGCCCCGGCGAGCGGGTGGTGGTCGACGAGCCGCCGGCGGTCGACGGGTGGTGGCAGTCGGTCGCCTGAGCCACGCCGAAAAAATCGGACAAGGCATTCTTCTGCCCATATTTGCGTACTCTGTTCGCTGACGAGTCAGCGGCCGGAGGACAGCATGCAGGTTCGCCTCTCCCCAGGCGTGGAAGACCCCCGCACACCCACCCCGCCGACGGGCGTCGCCGCCGCCGTCAAACGGGGCGTCGACGTCGCCGTCTCGGCGACGGCCCTGCTGGTGACGGCACCGATCCTGGCCGTGGTCGCGGTCGCGGTGCTGCTCGGCATGGGCCGACCGGTCCTCTTCCGCCAACGACGGATCGGCCGGTACGGCCGGGAGTTCACCATTCTGAAGTTCCGGTCCATGGCGGGTGGCGGCGAGGGCTTCTCCCCCGGCGACGACCAGGCACGGCTGACGCCCCTGGGACGGTGGCTGCGAGCCACCAGCCTGGACGAGCTGCCCAGCCTCTGGAACATCCTGCGCGGCGACATGAGCCTGGTCGGCCCGCGCCCGTTCCCGACCAGCTACCGCGACCTCTACACACCGGAGCAGTTCCGCCGGCACGACGTCCGGCCCGGCCTCACCGGGCTCGCGCAGGTCAACGGCCGCAACGAACTGGGCTGGGCGGACCGTTTCGCCTACGACCTGCGCTACGTGAAGCACTGGAGCCTGCGGCTGGACGCCCGCATCCTGGCCCGGACCGCGGTCGCGGTGCTGCGGCGACAGGGCATCAGCGCGCCCGGCGCCGCCACCGCGCACGAGTTCCGTGGCACCGCCGCGGAAGAGGCGGTGGCGGCGACCGCGGGAAGCGGTTCCCGGTGACCCTCGACCTCGTCGTCGTCGGGTGCGGCGGCCACGGCCGGGAGATCGCCCAGATCGTGGCGGCGGTCAACGAGTCCTCCGCGCGGCCGCCGTGGCGGCTGGCCGGTTTCGTCGACGACAACCCGTCCGAGCGGAACCGCAAGCGCGCCGAGTCGTGCGGCGCGCCCTACCTGGGGACCGTGGCGGCGCTCGGGCAACTACCGCCGCAGACCCACGTCGTCCTCGGCCTGGGCGACCCACGGGTCCGGCAGAAGGTGGCCGCGCGGATCGACACGTACGGCAGGCCGGCGGCGAGCCTCGTCCACCCGGACGCCACCGTCTGCCCGGACCTGGTGGCGGCCGAGGGCCTCGTGGTGTTCGCCGGTGGCCGGATCACCACGAACGTCACCGCCGGGCGGCACCTGCACGTCAACCAGAACGCCACGCTCGCGCACGACTGCGTGGTCGGCGACCACGTCTCCCTGCATCCGCTCGCGGCCGTGTCGGGCGACTGCCGCCTCGGCAGCGCCGCGCTGATCGGCGCGGGCGCGGTGGTGCTCCCCGGCCTGCGGGTCGGCGCCGGCGCGACGGTCGGCGCCGGTGCGTGCGTGGTACGCGACGTGCCGCCGGAGATCGTGGTCAAGGGAGTGCCGGCCCGCTGAGCGGTCCTCAGAGCACGAAGGCGTCCGTCCAGAGCGCGCCCGAGCGGCCCGACAGCGCGTCCAGCATGGCCACCGCCTGGCCGTCGGTGAGCTGCGCGACAAAGTCGATGATCGCCCGGCCCCGGGCCCGGCCGATCCGGTCCGGGGTACGCGGGTGCAGCTCCGCCTCGGCCAGCTCGACCAGGTCGTGCAGCCGGCGCGGCAGCCGCGACTCCTCGTCCGGGTCCAGCAGCCACTCCCAGAGCGCCTCCACCAGCGTGCCCAGCAGCCGGGCCTGGCCGCGCTGGTGCAGCGCCAGGTCCGGGCGGGCCAGCACGAACCGGTGGTGGACGAACTTGAGCACCTGCACCTCGTGCCACTGCGCCTTGGTCAGCAGCACGTACCCGGAGCGGACGTGCGGCTCCGGGGTCACCGTGATGGCGTCCACGAAGCGGGTGGTCCAGCGGGCGGAGAACCGGGCGACGTACTGCTCCGCCTCGATCGAGCCGTCGAACGGCAGCGCCAGCAGACCCTCCACCAGTTCCTCGCGGACGTGCTCGACAGCGGCGGCGAACGCCTCGTCGTCGGCGATCCAGCCGTCCTTGCGGTGCAGTTGCCGGCGCAGCCGCTCGATCGCGGCTCCCGGCCGCCGGCCCGCCGCCTCCAGCGCCGGGGCGGTGATCGACCGCAGGTGCCCGCACTCGCGCTGCCAGGCCATCAGCTCGGCCGCCACCGCGCCCTGCTGGAGCACACCGACGCGGTAGAAGTCCTCCACGTCGTGGATCGCGTACGCGATGTCGTCGGCGGTGTCCATCACCGACGCCTCGGGCGTCTGCTGCCAGTCCGGGATCCGCCCGGCGAACGGCTCCCGCGCCTGGCGCAGGTCGTCCAGCTCGGTGCGGTACGCGCCGAACTTCACCGACCCGCTCTCCGGATCCTCCGGCGGCGCCGCCGCGCCCCGGGGCGGCGGGTCCAGATAACGCGGGTGCGGGTCGGGGTGGTCCAGCCGGGTCCACGGGTACTTCAGCATCGCGGCCCGGACCGCGGCGGTCAGGTCCAGCCCCGTCGTCGCCGCGCCGCGGATCTCGGTGCTGGTGACGATCCGGTACGACTGGGCGTTGCCCTCGAAGCCGTCGGCCAGCCCGAGCCGCTGCCGGGCCAGCCGGTCCAGCACCCGCTCCCCCAGGTGCCCGAACGGCGGGTGGCCGAGGTCGTGCGCGAGCGCGGCCGCCTCCACCACCTCCGGGTCGCAGCCGCCGAGCTTGTCCAGCAGGTCCCGGTACGCCGGATCGGCCGTCAGCCGCTCCGCGATCGCCCGGGCCACCTGGGCGACCTTCAGGCTGTGGGTGAGCCGGTTGTGCACCAGCAGCCCCGATCCGCCGGGACTGATCACCTGGGTGACACCGTTCAGCCGGGCGAAGAACGGCGAGCCGACGATCCGGTCCCGGTCGGCCCGGAACGGGCCGGCGGCCAGGTCGCCGAGCGCCCGGGCGCTGCCCCCGAAGAGCCGCCGGGCCCGCGGATCCGCAGGTGCCTCCATGATCGCCACGCTAGCGCAGCGACGCGTCGGACGCGCCACGACCTGCGCCTAGGGCAGCGAGGGCGCGTCCCCCAGCACCAGACCGGGAGCCGCCGGCAGCCAGTAACCCAGGTAGGTGCCGGCGGTGACCTGGTAACTCAGGCGGCCGTTCACCCAGGCGCTGGCGCCGAGTGGCGCGCCAGAGGTGCGCGGGAAGGTGACGGTCTTGGACCCGACGACCTGCCACCTGCTGTCGTAGGCGTAACCGGTGTAGGTGCCGGGCTCGACGGTCAGCAGCCGGGTGGGCGCGTACGTGTGCTGGACGAACTTCCCGGCGAGCCACCGGTTCTCCGCGTCCTCCGCGACGAACATGCCGGCGAACACGCCGTTGGCCATGCGGTAGTACACGCCCCGGCCGGTCACCCGGACGCGCTGGTCGGCGGTGGCGGTGGAGAACCGGATCAGATTGATCGACTTCTGCGCGACGATCCGGCCTGCCGTGTCGAACTGGTAGGCGACGTGGGAGCCGGGACCGAACCACACGATGCCGTCGACCGGCGGGTACGGATAGTCGGCGCGCAGCACGTCGGCGTACGCGGCGAACACGCCGGCATGGGTCAGCTGGTGCAGCGAGAGCATCTGCTGGGTGTGCACCTGGTGGTAGCTCGGGTAGGAACGCGCGCAGCCGACCGAGTACCGGCTGGCCCACTGCGGGACGCGCAGCGTGGCCGGCACGTACCGCCGCACCGTCGTGGCCGTCCCGTCCATCAGGCTCACCGCCCGGCTGTCCCGGGTGATCCGCCAGTAGTCGTACACGCCGTAGAACGCGTAGATCATGCCGTTGAGGACCCGTTCCCCGCGCACCCCCGGGCTGTCCGGGTATTCCTCCAGCCACAGGTAGCCGTCCGCGTCGGTCCAGCTGACCCAGGGCACGCCGAGCTGCGGCCCGAGCGTGAGGCTGAGGAACGTGCGGTCCGCCGCCGTACGCCAGGTGGCGTCGCCGGTCACCTCGTACAGCCGGACGAACAGGCTGAGGAGTTCCCCCTGCGCCATGGCGCTGTACCAGGGCGCCTGGAGCACCAGCCCGGTACACCGGGGCAGGTCGAAGGGGTACGAGTACCACCACGCCCCGCGGGACTCCACCTTGCGGTCCAGGTTCCGCCGGGCCTGCGCGATCGCCCGGTCCAGGAAGAAGCGGTCACCGGTGACCTGGTAGGCGTTGAGGTTGTCCAGTCCCCAGTCGGCCTGGACCACCGGGTGGTCGTAGAGGACGCCCTGCCAGTTGAAGAGCCGTACCCCGGAGGCGTCGTGCGCCAGCGGGTCGGTCCGCGGGACTGTCATCTGCCGCGAGGTCGGTGAGACCGAGCCGGGCAGCGGGCGCGGCAGGTAGCCGTCCCGGGCGTACGCGGTGAGCGTCGCGCTCCGCTCGGGGAGGGCGGCCGCCGCACCGGTCACCGGCGTCCCCGCCAGGCCGAGGGCGAGCACCGCGGCCACCGGCGCGCGCCAGGACAGGCGGATCCTCATGGGACCTCCAAGGTCGGGAGTGTGCCCCCATCCCAGCAACCGCTTGTCGCTTTTGCCAGCCTCATTTCATCATGCGTGGAATAGACGTACATAACATGAGTATTCGTGACTGTCGCGGATCCCCCGCCGGGCGAGGGCGGGCGCGGACGCCGTCGTCGCACCGGGACGGCAGAATGCACGGGAACCCACCCGAGAAGGCGGATCAGATCGTGACCCAGTCAGTGCACCAGCGGATCGCCGAGGAACTCGGCGTCGCCGAACGTCAGGTGCGGGCAGCAGTCGAGCTGCTCGACGGCGGCGCCACAGTGCCGTTCATCGCCCGCTACCGCAAGGAGGCCACCGGCCTGCTCGACGACGCGCAGCTGCGCACGCTGGAGGAGCGCCTGCGCTACCTGCGCGAGCTGGACGAACGGCGCGCAGCGGTGCTGGAGTCGATCCGCAGCCAGGGCAAGCTCGACGAGGCGCTGGAGGCGCAGATCCTCGCCGCCGACTCGAAGTCGCGCCTGGAGGACATCTACCTGCCCTACAAGCCGAAGCGGCGCACCCGCGCGCAGATCGCCCGCGAGGCCGGGCTGGAGCCGCTCGCGGACACGCTGCTGTCCGACCCGACGCAGGACCCGAAGGCCGTCGCCGCCGGGTTCGCCGACCCGGACAAGGGCGTCGCGGACGCCGCGGCCGCGCTGGACGGGGCGCGGGCCATCCTGATCGAGCGCTTCGCCGAGGACGCCGACCTGATCGGCACGCTGCGCGAGCAGATGTGGTCGCGGGGCCGCCTGGTCTCCCGGGTACGCGAGGGTCAGGAGACCGCCGGGGCGAAGTTCGCCGACTACTTCGACTTCGCCGAGCCGTACCCGAAGCTGCCCTCGCACCGCATCCTCGCCATGTTCCGGGGCGAGAAGGAGGGCGTGCTGGAGCTGACCATGGACCCGGAGGCCGACGGGGACGCCGACGCGACCACCGGCCCCAGCCGCTACGAGGCCGCCGTGGCGGGACGCTTCGGCGTCAGCGACCAGGGACGGCCCGCCGACAAGTGGCTGGCGGACACGGTGCGCTGGGCCTGGCGTACCCGGATCCTCATCCACCTCGGCGCGGACCTGCGGATGCGGCTCTGGCAGGTGGCCGAGGAGGAGGCTGTGCGGGTCTTCGCCACCAACCTGCGCGACCTGCTGCTGGCCGCGCCGGCCGGCGCGCGTCCCACCATGGGCCTGGACCCGGGCCTGCGCACCGGTGTGAAGGTCGCAGTCGTCGACGCCACCGGCAAGGTGGTCGCCACCGACACGATCTACCCGCACGAGCCGCGCCGGCAGTGGGACGTCTCAGTGCACACGCTCGCCACGCTCGCCGCCGCGCACGGCGTCGAACTGGTCGCGATCGGCAACGGCACCGCCAGCCGGGAGACCGACAAGCTCGCCGCCGACCTGATCAAGCGGCACCCGGAGCTGAAGCTGACCAAGGTGGTGGTCTCCGAGGCCGGCGCGTCGGTCTACTCCGCCTCCGCGTACGCCTCGCAGGAGCTGCCCGGCCTGGACGTCTCGCTGCGCGGCGCGGTGTCGATCGCCCGCCGCCTCCAGGATCCGCTGGCCGAGCTGGTGAAGATCGACCCGCGGTCGATCGGCGTCGGGCAGTACCAGCACGACCTGTCCGAGGTGAAGCTGTCCCGCTCGCTCGACGCGGTGGTCGAGGACTGCGTCAACGCGGTCGGCGTGGACGTCAACACCGCTTCCGCGCCGCTGCTCACCCGGGTCTCCGGCATCGGCGCCGGGCTGGCCGAGAACATCGTGCTGCACCGCGACGCCAACGGGCCGTTCCGCACCCGGGCGGAGTTGAAGAAGGTGTCCCGGCTCGGCCCGAAGGCGTTCGAGCAGTGCGCGGGCTTCCTGCGCATCCCCGGCGGCGACGACCCGCTGGACTCCTCCAGCGTGCACCCCGAGGCGTACCCGGTGGTGCGCCGCATCCTGTCTTCCACCGGGCAGGACCTGCGCGCGCTGATCGGCAAGTCCGCCATTCTGCGCGGCCTGCGCGCCACCGACTTCGTCGACGACACGTTCGGCCTGCCCACCGTCACCGACATCCTGGCCGAGCTGGAGAAGCCGGGCCGTGACCCGCGTCCGGAGTTCCGCACCGCCACGTTCGTCGAGGGCGTGGAGAAGATCAGCGACCTGACGCCGGGCATGGTGCTGGAGGGCGTGGTCACGAACGTGGCCGCGTTCGGCGCGTTCGTCGACGTGGGCGTGCACCAGGACGGTCTGGTGCACGTCTCGGCCATGTCGCACACGTTCGTCAAGGACCCCCGTGACGTGGTGAAGTCCGGCGACGTGGTCAAGGTTCGGGTGCTCGACGTGGACGTGCCGCGCAAGCGGATCTCGCTGACGCTGCGGCTGGAGGACGAGGCGCCGGCCGGCGGCGGGCGCCCGGCGGGCGGCGAGAGCCGGGGCGGCCGGGGCGGCGCCGGTCCCCGGCCGGGCGGCCAGGGCCGGGGCGGCCAGGGCGGCGGCCAGGGTCGCGGCGGCCAGGGCGGCGGCCAGGGCCGCGGTGGCCAGGGCGGCGGTGGCCAGGGCGGCGGTGGCCAGCGCGGCGGCTCGGGCGGCGGGCAGGGCGGCGGCGGACAACGCGGTGGCGGGCAGGGCGGCGCGTCACGCGGTGGCCAGCAGCAGCGGCCGGGGCGCGGTGGCGGCGGTCCGGCCCCGGTCAACGACGCCATGGCGGAGGCGCTGCGCCGCGCCGGGCTGGCCTGACACGTCCCGCTGCCGGGCTGAGGTCACGAACGGCTCAGCCCGGCAGCGCCCGCCGGGAAAACCGCGACGTGCCGGCCCGTGCCGCGCTCACGCGGCCCGGCAGGATCACCACCCTTGATCAACATAATCTCGCCGAGGTGGTGGCATCAGAGGCTCCGCGACACCACCACTTCGGCGAGCTGGAGTTGGTCACGCCGGGCGGCGCAGCGCGCCGGGAAAGGGTTCGACTGACACAAACCCCTTGATCACCGCAGCCTCGGCGGTGCGCCCCGGTCCCGGCGGCCTCTGCGCCGGGCGGCACCGGTTCCGCGTACCCTCGCGGGCGTGGGTGGCGAGGACGACGAGCTGTGGCGGGAGCGGCAACGCCACGCGGTGCGGGCGCACGCGGAGGCCGCCGCCCGCGAACGCGAGGCCGAGCAGGCGGAGGCCGCGGAGCTGGTGGCCCGGTTCGCCGCCGAGGCGCTGCGCCGCGGGCTGCGCGCCGACCGGCTGACCGCGACCGGCCACGACGGGCGCGGTCGCTACCGCACGCGGATCACCGGCTGGTACGTGGACCGGGCGCACAGCCGCGCGGTGGACACCGACGGGCGCTTCTACCTGCTCACCGTGCCGCCGGGCCTGCGGGCCCGGCTGCTCGGGGCGGACCCGCGGCCCAGCGCGCCGCCGCTGGTGGTCGGCCGGGGCGGCCGTGACGGCGAGTCTGTGCCGCTGGCGACGCTGCTCAGCCGTCGTCTCGACGCGGGCGACGACTGGCGCTGACCGGGGACGGCGGCCGGTCCGCCCGCTGCCGGGGCACCGCGTGCGCGGCCCGCCGGGCGACATGCCGCCACCAGCACATCTGGACCACGAGCGTGAGCAGCCCGGCGAGCACGATCGCGGCCAGGTTGATCACCAACTGGAGGGCGGAGCCGGCCGCCTCGTGCCACACGCCGTACGCGGACGCCACAGCCACGTTCGCCGCCGCCGGCACTGTGGTCACCGAGATCAGCACACCCACGAGCGAGCCGGACTTCTTCGAGGTCAGCGACAGCATGCCGGCCACGCCGGCGAGCAGGCCCACCACCCAGGACAATGCGTCAGGCCGCCAGATGAAGTCGGTCATCGGCCGTTCCGCGAGCAGCATGTCCCGGCCGACAAGGCCGGCCGCGGTGAGCGCCCAGGTGCTCAGCACGGTGGCCGCCATGGCGACGAGGAAACCGACCGTCAGCGCCTTGACCGAGTGGCCGACCACGCGCGGCTGACGCCGCAGCAGCGCCACGCAGAGCGCGGCGAGCGGGCCGAACTCGGGGCCGACCACCATCGCGCCGACGATCAGGATCGGCTGGTCGAGCAGCACGCCGATCCCGGCGATCATGGTGGCGACCACGATCAGGGCGAGGAACGTGCCGGTGAGCACCGTCTGCTCGCCGGTCTTCGCGGCGATCTCGTCCCACACCACGGCGTCCTCGCCGTGTCCGGGCGCCTCCTCGGCGGCCCGGTCGGCCGCCTCGGACAGGGTCAGCTCCACGTCGTCGGCGGCGATCGCGCCGTGCGCCTCGACGCCGAGTTCCTGCAGCCGGCTCAGCACGCCGTCGGCGCTCTCCCGGACCACGTCGCAGGTGACGTAGTCACCCGCGGGCTGGCGGGCGGCGCCGGGCAGCACCACGAGGTGCGTGACGCCTGGTTCGGCGGCCAGCAGTTCGACGACCGCTGACGACTGGTCGCTCGGCGCGATCACCCTCAGGTGCAGCACTCGTGGCTCCCCTGATCGTTGATTTCTGGCAGGGCCGCCGAACTCTACTCGTTCCCTGGCTCAGCGGTTCCCGGCTCGACGGCGTCGCGAGGCACGATCGTGTGCTTTTCGGCACGAACACGGCGTACGCCATCACCCCTCGGCGGGTTGTCCCGTTTACCGTCCGTGACCCTTCGCTACCACGACCGTGATCCCGCTGCGGGGACGGAGGCTCGATGACCGGCCGGATCTACCTGTCCCCGCCCGATGTCGGGCCCCTGGAGGAGTCCTACGTGCTCCGCGCGATCCGCTCGGGTTGGGTCGCGCCGCTCGGGCCCGAGGTGGAGGCGTTCGAGCGGGAGGTCGCGGACCGCGTCGGGACGGCTCACGCGCTGGCGCTGAACTCCGGTACGTCTGCGCTGCACCTCGCCCTGCTCACGCTCGGTGCCGGGCCGGGGAGTGTGGTGGTGGCGCCGACGATGACGTTCGCGGCCACCGCCAACGCCGCCGTCTACACCGGCGCCGAGCCCGTCTTCGTCGACTGCGACCCGGCGACCGGCAACATGGACGTGAGCGCGCTCGGCGAGATGCTCGACCGGCTGGGCCGGGCCGGCGAGAAGGTCGCAGCGGTACTCATCGCGGACATGTTCGGCACCTGCGCCGACTACGACGAACTGCTGCCGGTGTGCGAGGCGGCTGGTGTGCCGGTGGTCGAGGACGCCGCGCAGGCGCTGGGCGCCACCTATCGCGGGCGTCCCGCCGCCTCCTTCGGGCGGCTCAACGCGCTGTCGTTCAACGGCAACAAGATCATCACAACGTCCGGCGGGGGGATGCTGCTCTCCGACGACGAGGCGTTGCTCGCCCGCTGCCGGCACCTGGCCACCCAGGCACGCGAACCCGTGCCGCACTACGAGCACGTCGACGTGGGTTACAACTACCGGCTCAGCAACCTGCTCGCCGCGCTGGGCCGGGCCCAGCTGCACCGGCTGGACGGGATGATGCGCCGCCGCCGGCTGCTGCGCGAGCGCTACGCCAAGCTGTTCTCCGGCGTGCCCGGGGTCCGGCTGCTCGGCGACGGGGACGAGGGCTCCAACTGCTGGCTGACAAGCATCGTGGTCGACCCCGAGCGGACCGGGTGGTCGGCGGCGGAACTCGCGGCGCACCTGGCCGCGCGAGACATCGAGACCCGGCACGTGTGGAAGCCGATGCACCGGCAGCCGGTGTTCGCCGGGTGCCGCGCGGTCGTGACGGGCGCCTCGGACCGCCTGTTCGCCCAGGGTCTCACCCTGCCCAGCGGCTCCGCCCTGGACGACGACCGCCTCGCCCGGGTCGTCGGCGCGGTCGAGCAGTTCCTGGACGCCCGGTGACGGCCGGCGCGGGCATGCGCCCACTGCGGATCGTCGTCCTGCTGAAGACCGACCAGGGCGGACTCTGGATCATCCCGCAGGTGGAGGAACTCCGCCGCCGTGGGCACGAGGTCGTGGCGGTCCTGCCGCGCGAGACCGGGCGGCTGACCGAGGAGCTACGGCGGCGAGGTGTCGAGGTGCACGACTCGCCGTTCGACTTCCGCTTCCGGCCGCGGCCGTCGACGCTGCGGGACCTGTGGCGGCTCCGCCGCCTCATCAGCCGGCTCCGCCCGGACGTCCTCAAGTACCACCTGTACGCCTCAGCGCTCGCCGCCCGCTTCGCGAGCCTGCGCCTGCCGCTGCGCCGGGTGCACATGGTGGCCGGGCCGCTGTACCTGGAGTCTCCGCTGATCAAGCTGGTCGAGCGGGCGTTGTGGCGGCTCGACGACGTCACCATCTGCGGCACCGGCCACACCTCCGGCCTCTACGGCGCGCTCGGATGTCCCGCGCCCCGGCGCCCGGTCGTCACCTACGGCGCCCGGACCGCGCACTTCGCCGACCTGGAGGGCTCGGCCGGCCGGCGGGAGGTACGGGCCAAGGCGCGCGCCGAACTCGGCATCGAGGAGGGTGCGTTCGTCGTCATCATGGTCGCCTACGTCTATCCACCCCGGAAGCTGGTCCATCAGGGCCGTGGCATAAAGGGCCACGACGTGCTGCTGGCGGCGTGGCGTGAGTTCCGCGCCGACCACCCGAACGCCCGGCTGCTCCTGGTGGGCGCCGGCTTCTCGGCGGCCGGAGAGAAGCACCGGCGCGAGTTGATCCAGCGCTTCGGGATCGACCGGGACCCGAGCGTCACATGGTTGGCCTCGGTGTCGGACGTGCGCGACTGCTACCGCGCCGCCGACGTGAGCGTCAGCCCTTCCCTGTCCGAGGGACACGGTGCCGCTTGCGAGGCGGGCGCCACCGGGGTGCCCAGCATCGTCAGCGACGCCGGCGGTCTGCCCGAGACAGTCGACGAGACGACCGGCTGGGTGGTGCCGCGCAACGACGTGGCGGCGCTGGTCGCCGGGCTGGAGCAGGCGCACCAGGAGTTCACCGACGGCCGGCTTCGGCTGCGGGGTGAGCGGGCCCAGCGGTTCGCGCTGCGGCACTTCGACAACACGGTGGCGGCCGCCGACGTCGCCGACGTGGTGGAGGCCGCCTGCCGGACCGGCGGGAGAGCCTGATGCGGGTCGTGGTGACGTCGGAGTCGCGCTTCAGCCGCACTCCGGACGGCGCAGTGTGGGTCGAGGCCGGCCCGGACAACGCGATCTGGCGGCGGTACCTGGCCGCTTTCGACAACGTCCGCGTCGCCGCCCGGGTCCGGGACGTCGCACAGCCGCCGGCGGCCGCGTCCCGGGTCGACGGGGACGGCGTCGAGGTCTGGGCGTTGCCGTACTACGTCGGGCCACGGGGTTACCTGCTCGGGCGGCGGGCGATCGCCGCGGCGGTGACCGCCGCGGCGGAGCCTGAGGACGCGGTGGTGCTCCGGGTGCCCTCGCCGATCGGCTCGCTGCTGGCGCGGGCACGGAACCGGGCCCGTCTCCCGTACGCGCTCGAAGTGATCGGCGATCCGTACGACGTGCTCGCCCCGGGGGTCGTCCGGCATCCGCTGCGGCCGCTGCTGCGCACGCTGTCCACCAGGACGCTGCGCCGGCAGTGCCGCGAGGCCGCCGCGGTGGCGTACGAGACGGATCGGCGCCTACAGCTCCGGTATCCCACGTTGCCGACCACGCCCACGGCCGGCATCTCCAGCGTCGACCTGCCGCCGGCGGCGTTCGTGCCGCGGGCCCGGCCGCTCCGGCAGCTCCCGGACGAGGCGACACTGGTTTCGGTCGGCTCGCTCGAACAGCTCTACAAAGGGATCGACACGCTCATCTCCGCGTTGGCGCTGATGCCCGCCGAAGGCCCCCGGGCCCGGCTCGTGCATGTCGGCGTGGGCGCCTACCGTCCCCAGCTGGAGCAGTTGGCCGACCGGTCGGGAGTGGCCGACCGGGTGCGCTTCACCGGTCCGCTGCCCGACGCCGACGCGGTCCGCCGCCAACTGGACGCGGCCGACCTGTTCGTGATGCCGTCCCGCACCGAGGGCCTGCCCCGGGCGCTCATCGAGGCGATGGCCAGGGCGCTCCCGGCTGTCGGTTCGACCGCCGGTGGCATTCCGGAACTGCTCGAACCGGAGTGCCTGGTCCCACCGGACGACCCGGCCGCTCTCGCCACCACGGTCACCGCGATGCTGGCCGACCCGGACCGGCTCGCGGCAGCCTCGGCCCGCAACCTGCGCCGGGCCCATGACTTCTCCGCCGAGACGCTGGACGCCCGCCGGGCGTCGTTCTACCGGACCGTCGCCGAGACCGCCGCCGGCCGGGTGGGCCGGAGAGCACCGGCCCCGCTTCCGTCCCGACGCTGACGTCCGGCGCCCCGCACCTGATGGTGCGGGGCGCCGGAGGAACCGGTCAGCGGACGAGACGACGAGCAGGCCCGCCCGCGTCTGCGGCTTCCCGGAGGATGTCGAGGTAGCGGCCGAGCTGATCCTCACGGAACAGTCCGTCCAACGCGGCGGCCGGCACGGCCGGCACCCGCCCGGTCCGCTCCTTCACGGTCAGCCATTCCCGCAACTGGGACGCGATCGCGGCCGAGTCGTTCGCCACGACGCCCGCGCCCCGTTCGCGCAGCAGGCGTGCGGCCACGCCGTTCTCGTAACCGAGCAGCAGGACGGGGCGGCGGGCCTGGAGATAGTCGAAGATCTTGCCGGTCATCGTGCCGGCGTCCCGCGGATCGTTCCACATGAGCAGGACCAGCGCGTCCGCGTCGGCCTGGATCCGCCACGACTTCTCCGGCGAGACCGGGCCGAGCAGCGTGACGGAGTCGGCCACGCCGGCCCGCTCCGCGGCGGCGCGGGTGATGCCGTGGTCCTCCCCCGCGAAGATCACGTGCACCCGTGCGGCGTCCGCGCCGAGCAGGGCGATCGCGTCGACGAGCGGGCCCGGGTCACGCCTGCCCGGATAGATGTAACCGGTGTGCGCGAGCGTCAGAGTGGCCGCCGACGCATCGACGCCGACGGGAGTCGCGGCGGACTCCGCCGGCACCGGCCGACGGTCGATGCCGTTCATCACCACATGCGTCCGCACTCCGAACGTGCGGTGGATCGTGTCGGCCAGCGGCTCCGAGACCGTCACGCACGCCGCGACCGTCCGCAGCACTCGCCGCTCAAGCCTCTTGTCGACAGCTCGACGTAGCGCCGTCCGGACCCAGTGGTCGTTGCCGACCGACCACAGATCCCGGTAGTCAGCGACCCAGGGCGCCCGGAACCGCCGGGCGAGCGTCGCGGCCACCACGAACCCGGAGAAGGGCGGACCGGATGCCAGGATGACGTCCGGGCACCAGCCCGCGGCGGCCCGGTCGAAGTCGCGCACCGGCGGCCGGATCCAGTTGAGCTGCGGGTCCGGCAGCAACAGCTCCATGCCGACCTTCACCAGGAGGCGGTCGGCGCCGGTGCGGATCCGCCGGAGCCGGGATCGCGACGCGGCCCCGCCGCCGCCGCCGCCGCCGGTCGCCGTGCCGCCTCCGCTGCGGCCGGGCCGCGGCAGCCGCGGTGACGGCGCGGCCCGGATCAGTTGCTCCTCGGGCACCGGGACGGGAACCGTGCCCTGGTTCGCCCCGACCGCTGTCAGTACCCGGACGTCCCACCCCTGCCGTGCCGCGAACGCCGCGAGGGCCGCGGGACGGCGGGCGCCGACGGTCTCCGCCGGTGGGAAGTGATACGAGACGATCAGCAGGCGCGGTGCCGGCTCCTGATGTGGGTCGTTCGTCATGCAGGGATAAACGATTTCTTCCCGGACAAGAAATGACGAAAGGCGTCGAACGCCTCACCCCTGCGACACGAGTTGCGGCGCGGGGCGGGGACGACCGCGGTCCCGGCCGGCCGCCGTCACGACCCGCAGCGACATCAGCCACCCGACGCCGTACGCCAGCGCGCCGGACACCCCGAACGCCCACACCGCGGTCAGCGGCGACCCGCCCGTCAGAGCCACCACGGACACGGCTCCCGCCACCAGCGCGACGCGGCCCGCGTCCCAGGCGAGTTGAAGACCCTGGCGTTCGAACACGACAAGCGTCTGCGACAGCGGCGAGACGACGAGCTGAGCTGCCATGAAGACGGCCAGGGCCTGGGCGTAGGCGCCGCTGCTGTGCCACTGCGCGCCGAAGACCAGGCTGAAGGCCGCGGGCGCGCCGACCACCACGAGGAGCGCGCCGGGACCCGCGACCAGGGCCAGCTTCCGGCTGGCGTCGAGAAACGCGCGCCGGCCGCTCCGGGGCTGCTCCCTGGCGATCCGGGCGATCTCCCCCAGGTAGACCTGGGCCACCGCGGACGCCACGAGCGCGGCGGGCATGGCGAGCACCCGCTGGGTCAGTCCCAGCCAGCCGGCCACCGCCGAGCCGTACCAGTAGGCGATGAGCAGCACCGGCAACTGCATGCCGAGGACGTTGAGCAGACCGGACGGGGCCAGGAGGAACGGGAACCGCCGGTACCGGCGTGCCACCGCCAGCAGGCGTGGCGGCCGCCGGCCGGCCCGGGCACTCGCGCCGCGCCGACGGGCGTCCCCGAGCAGGACCGCGGCGGCCGCGACCTGACCGAACCCGAAGCCGAGCGCCAGGCCACCGGGGCGAAGCCCCGCCACCCCGGCCACGATCTGGGTGACCACCACCGCCACGGACTGGAAGAGGTTGCGCCGACCGATCGCGCCGTACCGACGGTGCCGCACGGCGAACTGGTTCAGCACGAGGACGACACCCATCGCGGCGGCGGAGGGCGGCGCCACCCAGAGCCAGCGGGCCAGCTCGGGCTGACCGAACCAGAGCGCCGCCCGGTCCCCCGCCAGCAGGACGACCGCCGATGCCAGGATCGCCGTGCCGGCGGCCGCAACGAGGCCGAGCCGCACCAGCGCGCGTGCATCCTCCTCCCGCTCGGGAAGCGGAACGGCCATCTCGAACCGGAGCGCGGCCACCGTGCCCACCGTGACCACGAGCGCGGCGACCACGGCGAGCACGCCGAAGTCCGCCGGGCGGTAGAGCCTCGCCAGTAACGGGACCGCAGCCAGCGCCAGCAGTTGACCGCCGGCCGACCCGGCGGCGATGCCGAGCACTCCGCGCCGCCCGCTCGACATGGCGAGCCGGGCCCGCCACCTCACCCAGCGACCCCCGGGCGGTCGACCGGCCGCGCCCGCCCGGCGCGAGCCCGTACCCCGGCGGGCAGCGTCGCCCCGGCCAGCACGAGCACACCGAGGGCCATCGCGGCGAAGAGCGGACGCCCAGCGTTCACGTCCCCGGACGTCGACACCGCCACCACGTTGAACGCCAGCACGGCCAGGACGAACCCGGCGACCGGATCACGCCGGGTCGCGCGCCAGAGCCCCGCCGCGACGACCACGGTGGCCAGGATGAAGGCCCCGCCGACCAGCCAGCCCGCCTCGGCCGGCAGTTCCAGCCACAGGTTGTGCGGATAGTTGTGCACGAGCATGCCGGAGTAGTCGCCCCAGTTGCCGTAGCCGACCCCGCCCGGATTCTCGGCGATCATCGGCACGCTGACCTCGCGCATCTCCGCTCGGGCGGTGCCGAACATCTCCTCGCTCGGATCGACCAGGAGCGCGTACACGCGGGGCGGCAGCAGCGACGGCAGGGCGATGACGGCGAGCACCAGGCCGCCCATCAGGCCCAGACCGACCCACTCACGCCGGCCCCGCCGGATCTTCAGGCGGAACCCGGCCAGCACCAGGACGAAGAGGGCCACCACGGTGGCCAGCAGCGGTCCCCGGGAGCCGGTCGCCAAGAGACCGAGGCCGAGGAGCACCGCCAGGCCCGCCGCCCACCACGCCGCCACCCGTTTGCTCAGGTAGAGCCAGGTGAGAGCGACGAGCGCACCGCCGATGGCCCGGGCCAGCCAGATCGGGTTGGAGCCGAAGCCGTCGGCCCGGCCGTCCTGCGGATCACCGTTGAGCGTGGCGATCGCGAGCACCACCCCCGACAGGACGAAGACGGCGGCGAACATCTCGACGTCACGCCGCCCGCGCAGCACCGCCACCGCCGCCGTGGCGAACACGGTCAGCGTCATGAGCAGCAGGAACTTCTGCCGGCCGTAGTCCGTCTCCGGCGGGTGCAGAACCCCCGGCAAGGCGAGGACGCCGAAGACCACAAGGGTCCAGAAGATCACTGTCCGGGCCCGCGAGGCCGGACGGAGGAACTCGTGCAGGAGCAACGGGGCCGCGAGCACCACCGCGGCGATCAGGAACCCGCGGCCGACCATGCGCGGGAACTGGTCGAAGTTGAGCACCAGCACCACGGCGGTGGCGCGCAGCACCGTCGAGACGAGACCGCCCGTGCGCCGTACCGGCGTCTCCGGTCCGGCGGGCCCACCGGGCCCACCGGGGCCGCGGACCGTGCCGATCGCCGACGACCGGCGGCTGTCCTGCATCACCATCACGTTCGAGCCTCCTGCGGCACCGAGCTTGGAACCCGTCACACCGCCCGGTCGGAGCGGTAACGCGCGAGATTGGCCGGATCGAGGAACCACTCGACTGTCGCCTTCAGCCCCTCGTCGATGCTCGTGACCGGCTGCCACCCGGTCCGCGACCGGAGCAGGCCGGCGTCGCCGAGCAGACGTTCCACCTCGGACTCCGCCGGGCGGAGCCGGGACTCGGTGACCACCACCTCCGGCTGGGCGCCGAACATCGCGGCGATCTTGCGCACCAGGTCACCGACCGAGGTCTCCCGGCCGGTCGCGGCCTGGAACACGCCGCCCACCACGGCGTCGTCGGGTGCCGTGCCGACGGCCTGGAACGCGGCCACGGTGTCCGTCACGTAGAGCAGGTCCCGGGTGGTACGCAGCGCGCCCAGCCGGACCACCCCGTCGTCCTTCGCCAGCTGGCTGATGATGGTGGGGATGACCGCCCGGGTGGACTGCCGGGGGCCGTACGTGTTGAACGGCCGCAGCGTGACCACCGGCAGGCCGAAGCTGAGGTGGTAGCTCTCGGCCAGCTTGTCCGCGCCGATCTTGGAGGCCGAGTACGGCGACTGCCCGCGCAACCGGTGCTGTTCGGTCATCGGGACCGTGGTGGCCGTCCCGTACACCTCGCTCGTGGAGGTGACCACGACCCGGCCGACGCCGGCCGTCCGCGCGCTCTCCAGCACGTTGAGCGTGCCGGTGATGTTGGTGTCCACGTAGGACTGCGGCGCGAGATACGAGTACGGGATGCCACCCAGCGCGGCCAGGTGGTAGACGGTGGAGGCGCCGTCGACCAGCCGCTGCACCATCCCCCGGTCGCGGATGTCCCCCGCGACGACCTCGACACCGGCCAGCTGGTCCGGGCCGAAGGTGTCCAGCCAGCCGTGCGATCCGGCGCCGTTGTAGCGCACGAGGGCGCGCACCGGGTGGCCCGCGGCGGCGAGCGCCTCGACCAGGTGGGAGCCGATGAAGCCACCGGCCCCGGTCACCACCACCGGGCCGCCGGACGAGTGTGCCGTCATGGTTCGCTCCTCCTCTTCGCCGGTCCGGCCGTACCGGTACCGGGTCGGCTCAACGAGCCGGCGCCGCCGCCGGAGCCACCTGGCTCCACAGCGCGCCGACCGAGTCGTGCAGGTCGTGTTCGGGCGTCCACCCCAGGACCGAGGCCGCCCGGCCGACGTCGGCGCGTACCCAGCCCACGTCGGCGGAGCGGGGGGACGGCGGACGGTCCTCCCGGACGCGGACCGGCCGGCCGGCCACCGAGATCAGCAGGTGGACGGCGTCGCGCACCGGCACCGCCCGGCCGCTCGCCACGTTGAGGACACGGGCCCGCGGCGCCGTGACGGTCACCGCCCGCCGGACCGCGGCGGCCACGTCCCGCACGTCCACGAAGTCCCGGTACGCGTCGAGCGGGCCGGTACGCAGGTCCTCGCCGGGCGCGAGGCCGGACAGCAGCGCCGCCACCCGGCCGAGCAGCGTCGTGCGGGGCATGCCGGGGCCGACGGGGTTGAACACCCGGAGCACGACCGCGTCCACCCGGCCGGCGGCGACCGCCAACTCGACGAGCCGGGTCGCCGCGGCCTGACTCACGCCGTAGGCGCTGACCGGCGCCGGGGGATGATCCTCGGCAGCCGCGGCGCCGAACCGAACGGAACCGTACTCGGCGGCGGAGCCGAGGCGAACCAGGCGGGCGCGGGGCGCGGCGTCGGCGACCGCGTCCACCAGCTTGGCGGCTGCCAGCGTGTTCGCCCGGACGAGATCCTCGGCGGCGCCGCTCACCGCTCCGGCGCAGCTGACGACCGCGTCCGGCCGGACCGTGTCGAGCAACGCCCGTAACGTCTCGGGCGCCGCGGCGACCAGGTCGCACTCGTCGCGCGACGGGCACGCGACGTCCGCCGTGGCGGCCAACTCCCGTCGTACGTGAGCGCCGATGAAGCCGGAGGCGCCGAAGAGGAGTACGCGCATCATGCCCCGGCCGGGGCGCCGGCGGGCAGGAGCAGGTCCCGGACCTCGGCGAAGCAGCGGTTGGCCTCGTCATAGTCCTCGGGGCGGCCGATGTCCAGCCAGTAGCCGTCGAACTCGTAGCCGGCCGGTGGTTCGCCCCGGCCCAGCAGGTCCAGCACCAGCTGGTCGAACCCGAACGGCTGCCCTGCCGGGTAGTGGGCGATGGTGCTGCGGGAGAGGCCGTAGACGCCCATGCTCACCCGATAGTGCAGGACCGGCTTCTCGGAGAAGGATGTGATCTTGTCGCCGACCAGCTCCAAGACCCCGAAGTCGATCTTGACGGTACGCCGGTAGGTGGCCACCGTCAGCGGCGCGCCCGACCGCGCGTGGGTGGCCAGGAGGTCGGCGTAGTCGAGGTCGGTGAGCACGTCGCCGTTCATCACCAGGAAATGCTCGGGCAGACGGTGCCGGATGCCGAAGAGCGGGCCGATGGTCGACAGCGGCCGGTCCTCCTCGACGTAGTCGACGGCCAGGCCGAACCGGGATCCGTCGCCGACGAAGGCCCGGATCAACGCGCCCAGGTGGTTGATCGCCAGGGTGACGTGGGTGAAGCCGCGATCGGCGAGCTGGCGCAGGACGATCTCGAGGATCGCGTAGCTCTCGCCGATGGGCACGAGCGGCTTGGGCAGGGTGGAGGTGTAGGGACGCAGCCGTACCCCCGCGCCACCCGCCATGATCACGACATGCATCGGCTCTCCACTCGTCCCCGCCCTACCTCGCGTCCAACGAGCCGGACCCACGCGGGGGTACGGAAATCACCTGTTCGTGGGCACTTCCCCGGCGTCGCGCCCGCGGGTGGGCCCGGCGCCGTGCGCCGCTGTGGTGAGCTGTACCGGTGGCGGGAGATGTGCTGGGGCTGGTGCTGCACCCCACCCGGGACGTCTCCGAGGTGGTGCGGATCATCGTGGACTGGGCGGCCCGGCACCGGATCACCCTCGCCGTACGCGCCGAGGACCGTGCACGCGTGCCGGCCGCGGTGGAGGCGATCGCCGCGGAAGAGCTGGCCGACCGCTGCGCCGCGCTGATCAGCATCGGCGGCGACGGCACCATGCTGGGCGCGCTGCGGATGGCCGTACGCGACCCGAAGCCGGTGCTCGGCGTCCACCTGGGCCGGCTGGGCTTCCTGGTCGAGGTGGAGCCGCCGGACCTGCCCCGGGCCCTGGAACGGCTGGTGGACCACGACTTCACAGTCGAGTCGCACGCCTGCCTGGCCTGCGACGTCTGCGGTGACGACGTGGTGGCGTTCAACGACATCGCCCTGGTCCGGCAACCCGGCGCCGGCTTCGTCACTGCGACCCTGGCGGTGGACGGCCAGCGGTACGGCTACTACCGCTGCGACGCGCTGGTGGTGAGCACGCCGACCGGGTCGACCGCGTACAGCTACGCAGCCGGCGGCCCGCTGATCTCACCGGCCACGGAGGCGATGGTGGTGACGCCGTCGGCGCCGATGGCCGGGATCTCCCGCTCGGTGCTGCTCTCCGCGCACGAGACGGTGCACCTGGAGCTGCGCGCGGACTCGGCGCCGGTGGCGGTGGAGATGGACGGGCTGCTGATCCGCGAGGCCGCGACGGAAGGCTCGGTGCACATCCGGTACGTCCGCGACGCCGGCCGGGTGGTCCGCCTCGACCCGCGCCGCTACCAGGAGCGCAATCAGCTCAAGCTGAGCCTGCTGGACCTGCCGCTGTTGCCCGACCAACTCCGCGAGCTGCTGCCGGACGGGTTGCGGGAGCAGTTCAACCGCCGGGAGCTGCCCCCGCCCCGGTGACCGTCAGGACGCCCCGAGCACCCCGTCGACGAGCGCCTTGGCCTCCTCCTGGATCCGGGCCAGGTGCTCCGGGCCCTGGAACGACTCGGCGTAGATCTTGTAGACGTCCTCGGTGCCGGACGGGCGGGCGGCGAACCAGCCCGACTCCGTGGTCACCTTGAGGCCGCCGATCGCGGCGCCGTTGCCGGGCGCGGTGGTGAGGATCGCGGTGATCGGCTCGCCGGCCAGCTCGGTGGCGGTGACCTGCTCCGGCGAGAGCTTCGCCAGGACCGCCTTCTCCTCCCGCCCGGCCGGGGCGTCGATCCGGGCGTACGCGGGCGCGCCGAAGCGGTCCGCCAGCTCGGCCCAGTGCTCGCTGGGCGTACGGCCGGTGGTGGCGATGATCTCGGCGGCGAGCAGGCAGAGCAGGATGCCGTCCTTGTCGGTGGTCCAGGTGCTGCCGTCGCGGCGCAGGAACGACGCGCCGGCGCTCTCCTCGCCGCCGAAGCCGACGGCGCCGTCGAGCAGGCCCGGCACGAACCACTTGAACCCGACCGGGACCTCCAGCAGCGGGCGGCCGAGGTCGGCCGCGACCCGGTCGATCATCGAGGAGGAGACGAGCGTCTTGCCCACCGCCGCGGCCGGGCCCCACTGCTCCCGGGTACGGAACAGGTGGCCGATCGCGACAGCCAGGTAGTGGTTGGGGTTCATCAGGCCGCCGTCGGGCGTGACGATGCCGTGCCGGTCGGCGTCGGCGTCGTTGCCGGTGGAGACCGCGTAGTCGTCCCGGGCGGCGATCAGCGACGCCATCGCGTTCGGCGACGAGCAGTCCATCCGGATCTTGCCGTCGCCGTCGAGCGTCATGAACCGCCACGTCGGGTCCACGAGCGGGTTGATCACGGTGAGGTCGAGGCGGTGCCGCTCGGCGATCTCGCCCCAGTACGCCACGCTCGCCCCGCCCATCGGGTCCGCGCCGATGCGCACCCCGGCGTCGCGGATCGCGTCGACGTCCAGCGCGGCGGGCAGGTCGTCCACGTACCGGGCGAGGAAGTCGTACTCGCCGGTGGTGTCGGCGGCGCGCGCCCGCGCGTACGGGATGCGTCTGACCTCCTTGAGCCCGGCGGCGAGGATCGCGTTCGCGCGGTCCTGGATCCACTTGGTGGCGTCGGTGTCGGCGGGCCCGCCGTGGGTGGGGTTGTACTTGAAGCCGCCGTCGGACGGCGGGTTGTGCGACGGGGTGATCACGATGCCGTCGGCGAGGCCGCTGGTCCGCCCCCGGTTGTGGGTGAGGATGGCGTGCGAGACGGCGGGCGTCGGGGTGTAGCCGTCGCGGCTGTCGCGCAGCACCGTGACGTGGTTGGCGGCGAGCACCTCCAGCGCGTCGGCCTCGGCCGGCGCGGACAGCGCGTGGGTGTCCCGGCCGAGGAACAGCGGCCCGTCGAGGCCCTGCTCGCGCCGGTAGTCGCAGAGCGCCTGGGTGACGGCGAGGATGTGGTCGGAGTTGAACGCGTGGCGCAGGCTCGACCCGCGGTGGCCGGAGGTGCCGAAGGAGACCTGCTGCGCCGGGTCGTTCGGGTCCGGGTGCTCGGCGTAGTAGGCGGTGACCAGCCGGGGCACGTCGACCAGATCGTCGGGCTGCGCGGGCTGGCCGGCACGGGGGTGGGCCACTGCGGGATCCTCCTCGGGTTGCGGTGGGGACTGCTCAGGGCTCGACGCGCTGGCCCTTGCCGATGACGACGATGCCGTTGTCGGACACGGTGTAGCGCTGGCGGTCCTTCTCCAGGTCGACGCCGATCTCGGCGCCCTCGGGAACGTGGACGTTCTTGTCCAGGATCGCGCGCCGGACCACGGCGTGCCGGCCGATCTGGACACCCTCCATCAGCACGGCGCCGTCGACGTGCGCCCAGGAGTGCACCTTCACCTTCGGCGACACGATCGAGTTCTCCACCAGCGAGCCGGAGATCACCGAGCCGGGCGACACCATCGAGCTGACCGCGCGGCCCACCCGCTCGCCCCAGGCGTGCACGAACTTGGCGGGCGGGTACGGCGGCTGCTCGGTGTAGATCGGCCAGTCGAAGTTGTAGAGGTTGAACACCGGGTGCACGTTGATCAGGTCCATGTGCGCGTCGTAGAACGAGTCGAGCGTCCCCACGTCCCGCCAGTAGCCGCGGTCGCGGTCGGTGCTGCCCGGCACCTCGTTGTCCTTGAAGTCGTAGACGTTGGCCTCGCCACGCTCGACGAGCATCGGGATGATGCTGCCGCCCATGTCGTGCTTGCTGGTCTTGTCCGCCGCGTCGCGCTCGACGGCCTCGCACAGCGCCCGGGTGGTGAACACGTAGTTGCCCATCGAGGCGTAGATCTGGTCCGGCGCGTCGGGCAGCCCCACCGCGTCGGTGGGCTTCTCCCGGAACGCGCGGATGCGCTTGCCGTCCTCGCCGACCTCGATCACGCCGAACTGGTCGGCCATCGACAGCGGCTGGCGGATGCCGGCCACCGTCACCCCGGCGCCGGAGGCGATGTGGTCGTCGACCATCTGCCGGGGGTCCATCCGGTAGATGTGGTCGGCGCCGAAGACGATGACGTAGTCGGGCTGCTCGTCGTTGATCAGGTTGAAGCTCTGATAGATCGCGTCGGCCGAGCCGGCGAACCACCACGGGCCGCGGCGCTGCTGCGCCGGCACCGGCGTGACGTAGTTGCCGAGCAGCGTCGACATCCGCCAGGTCTTGGTGATGTGGCGGTCCAGCGAGTGCGACTTGTACTGGGTCAGCACGACGATCTTGAGGAAGCCGGCGTTCGCCAGGTTGGACAGGACGAAGTCGACCATGCGGTACATCCCGCCGAAGGGGACGGCGGGCTTCGCCCGGTCGGTCGTCAGGGGCATCAGGCGCTTGCCCTCCCCGCCGGCCAGGACGATCGCGAGCACCTTGGCAGCCATGCTCAGACGCTAACGACCCGGAACCGACTTCACCACTCGGACGCCCACACTTGCGCACCGCGTGCGACACGCCGCTCTGCACTAGGGTGCGGGCATGGCACCGATGCGCGTCGACCTGCTCACCCGCGAGTACCCGCCGGAGGTGTACGGCGGCGCCGGAGTGCACGTGGAATACCTCGCCCGCGAGCTGCGCCGGCTGGCCGACGTGCGGGTGCACTGCTTCGGCGCGCCGCGCGACGAGAAGGGCGTCACCGCGTACGCCGAGCCGGCCGCGCTGGCCGGCGCGAACGCCGCGCTGCGGGTCATGGGCGTCGACCTGGAGATGGCCGCCGGCACGGCCGGCACCGACGTGGTGCACAGCCACACCTGGTACGCCAACCTGGCCGGGCACACCGCGAAGCTGCTGCACGGGGTGCCGCACGTGGTGACCGCGCACAGCCTGGAGCCGCTGCGCCCGTGGAAGGCCGAGCAGCTCGGCGGCGGGTACGCGCTCTCTTCCTGGTGCGAGCGGACCGCGTTCGAGGCCGCCGACGCGATCATCGCGGTGAGCGCGGGGATGCGCCGCGACGTGCTCACCGCGTACCCGGCGGTGAACCCGGACCGGGTCCGCGTGGTCTACAACGGCATCGACACCGCGCAGTACGCGCCGGACCGGAACACCGACGTGCTCGACCGGCTCGGCATCGACCCGTCCCGGCCCAGCGTGGTCTACGTCGGGCGGATCACCAAGCAGAAGGGCCTGCCGTACCTGCTGCGCGCGGCCCGGGAACTGCCCGCCGACGTCCAGCTGGTGCTGCTGGCCGGCGCGCCGGACACGCCGGAGATCGGCGCCGAGGTCGAGGAGCTGGCCGCCGAGCTGCGGGCGAAGCGGTCGGGGGTGGTGTGGGTGGCGGCGATGCTGCCCAAGCACGAGGTGATCCAGGTGCTCACCCACGCCACGATCTTCGTCTGCCCGTCCGTGTACGAGCCGATGGGCATCGTCAACCTGGAGGCGATGGCCTGCGAGACGGCGGTGGTGGCGACCGCCACGGGCGGCATCCCCGAGGTGGTGGCCGACGGCGAGACCGGGCTGCTGGTGCCGATCGAGCAGGCCGGTGACGGCTCCGGCACCCCGCTGGACCCGAAGCGTTTCGTGGCCGACCTTGCCGCGCGTATGAACGAGCTGCTGGCCGACCCGGAACGGATCGCCGCGTTCGGCGCGGCGGGGCGGCGGCGCGCGGTGGAGCACTTCTCCTGGGACGCGATCGCCCGCCAGACGATCGAGGTCTACCGCTCGGTGGGGGTGTAAGGAAGGGCACCTTCTTAACGCCTCGGGTAGAGGAAGGGCCCCTTCTTAACGGCAGCCCGGCCGGGTACGACCTCGGCTGACAACCGCGGCCGGACGTCAGTCGTCGGGTGCGATCAAGGTCAGTCCGGGAAAGTAACTGCGGTAGCGGCTACTGTCGCGGGTCAGCAGACGGTAGTGGCAGACCGCTGCGTGAGCGCCGATGTAGAAGTCGGCGATCGGCGAACCCTTGGCACCCCCACGCGACCGGTACCGCGCGTACGCCTTGCCGGCCAGGAAACCGGCCGGGTAGGGCAGTTCCTCGCGGAGAAAGTCGCTGGCCGGCAGCGCGTCATCGAGGTCCTCCACGCGCGCGAAGCGCACGGACACCTCCGCGTAGACAATCGGGTTGATCACCAGGAGGCCGGCGTCACGCGCGGCGGCCAGGGCCTCGCTCGACCAGTCGGCCCACTTCGGGTCGTCGGTGAAGATGTCGAGCAGGACGTTCGTGTCCACCAGAGTGGCGACCGTGTCGTTCGCCCGGCCCGCCACGGCTCTGATCCGCTCACTCGCCACGGAGCAGTTCCATCAGCTCATCTGTCGACATGCCCTCGACCTCTCGAGCAGCGCCGCGCCCACGCATGCGCCGGACCAGGCGACGCCCACGGGTTTCCGCGTCATCGACGCGCACGATGCGCAGGGCGCCGCCCTCCTCGATCACGTCCACCTCGTCGCCCTCGTGCAGGTTGAGCCGAGCGCGCAGCTCAGCCGGGATGGTCACCTGCCCCTTACTGTTCAACCTCATCGCGGCCCTCCCGTCACGTAATACAGATGATACGTGTCACAAGCCTGGGTAGGGTCGCGCGATGCCCGATGCGATCTTCGCCCATCCGCGCCTCGCGCCGGTCTACGACGCCTTCGACTCCGACCGGGACGACCTGGCCGTCTACCTCGCGCTCGCCAGGGAGCTGGGCGCGCGCACGGTGCTCGACGTGGGCTGCGGGACCGGGTCGCTGGCGGTCCTGCTGGCCCGGCACGGGCACGCGGTCGTCGGCGTCGACCCGGCCGAGGCGTCCCTCGACGTCGCGCGGGCCAAGGACGAGGCCGGCACGGTCCGCTGGATCCACGGCGAAGCCGCGGCGCTGCCCTCGCTCGACGCCGACCTGGTCACGATGACCGGGAACGTGGCGCAGGTCTTCCTGACCGACGCCGACTGGGGACGGACGCTCCAGAGCATCCACGCCGCGCTCCGGCCGGAGGGGCATCTGGTCTTCGAGACCCGGCGTCCCGAACATCGCGCCTGGGAGCAGTGGGCGACGGATACCGGCCCGGTCATCCGCTCCGTCCCGGGCGTCGGACGGGTGGAACGGCGTTTCCGGGTCACCGCGCTCGACCTGCCGTTCGTCTCCTTCCGCTTCACCTACCGGTTCCTGGCCGACGGGGCAGTGGTCACGTCGGACTCGACGCTGCGGTTCCGCGAGCGCGACGAGGTCGAGTCGAGCCTGACCGTCGCCGGATACCGGGTGCTCGACGTGCGGGAGGCGCCTGATCGCCCCGATCGGGAGTTCGTGTTCGTCGCGCAGCGGACGAGCTAGACACGGAGCGCGTAGTCGGCCGGCCGCCGATTATTGACGCTTCCTGACAAAAATGCTTCACTGGTCACATGGCCTCGGACCCCCCGCCCGTGCGACGCCGACGTGGCCGGCCCACAGTGCTCGATCCCGAAGCGGTCGGCACCGCGGCCCTGCGGCTCTGGGCCGAACGCGGCTACGGCGCCACCGGCTGGGACGACATCTCCGCGGCCACCGGCATCAGCGCCCGCACCCTCATGCGGCACTTCCCGTCCAAGGCCGCCCTCGCCTGGGTGGGGGTGCCCGCCGCCACCCGGCGGCTGACCGAGGCGTTCCGCACGCTGCCCCTCGACATCCCGCTGTCGGACGCGCTGCGCGCCGCCGTTGTCGCCTCCGTCTCCGACGACGCGCTCGTGCTCAGCGCGGGCGGGTACTGGATGCGGGTCGTCGCCGAGGAACCCGAGCTGGCGGAAGCCTCCACCCGCGCCTACGCGCCCTGGACCGAGGCCCTCGCCCGGGAGATCGCCCGGCGTCGACCGGGAGCGCCGACGGCGATCTACCACGCCGTCGCCGCCGCGTACCGCGAGGCGGCCCAGGCCGCGCTGTACGACTGGGCCCGCGGCGGCCCCGACGGCTCGCCCGCTGACGCCGTCGACGCCCTGCTGCGCCGGCTGGACATCCGCATCACCACACCCGAGGAAGCCCCGTGACCACCACGCGCCCGATTCCCGACCCGCTCGCCCCCGCCACCCTCGGTCCGGTGCGCCTGCGCAACCGGGTCATCAAGTCCGCCACCTTCGAGGGGGCGACCCCGGACGCCCTGGTCACCGACCGCCTGATCGAGTACCACACCGCCGTGGGCCGCGGCGGCGTCGGCATGACGACTGTCGCCTACCTCGCCGTCGCGCCCGAGGGGCGCACCGAACGGGGCCAGATCTACTGGCGGCCCGAGGCGTTGCCCGGGCTGCGGCGGCTGACCGAGGCGGTGCACGCCACCGGCGCCAAGGTCAGCGCCCAGATCGGGCACGCCGGGCCGGTGGCGAACTCCCGCTCGAACGGGCTGCCCTCGCTCGCCGCGTCGGCGCGGTTCAACCCCCTGGCGATGGGCCTCGACGGCGCCGCGACGCACGACGACATCCGCCGCGTCGTGGCCGCACACGGCAGCGCCGCCGCGGCGGCGCGCGAGGTGGGCTTCGACGCCGTCGAGGTGCACCTGGGCCACACCTACCTCGCCGGATCGTTCCTGTCGCCGAAGCTCAACCGACGCCGGGACGAGTTCGGCGGCGCGCTTGCCAACCGCGCCGAGTTCCCGCGCCGGATCCTGGCCGCCGTCAAGGAGGCCGTCGGCGACGACGTGGCCGTCATCGCCAAGATGAACATGAGCGACGGCGTACGCGCCGGTTTCGACCTCGACGAGTCGATCCCGTTCGCCCGGATGCTGCAGGCCGACGGGCACCTGGACGCCCTGGAGCTCACCGGCGGGTCCTCGCTGCTCAACCCGATGTTCCTGTTCCGGGGCGACATCCCGCTCGCGGCGATGGCCGCGCCCCAGCCGCCGCTGCTGCGGCTCGGCATGAAGATGTTCGGCCGGTTCCTGTTCCGCGACTACCCCTACCAGCCGCTCTACTTCCGGGACCTCGCGCTCCAGTTCCGCCGCGAGCTGTCCATGCCGCTGATCCTGCTCGGCGGCGTCACCGACCTCGACGGGATGCGCACGGCCATGAGCGACGGCTTCGAGTACGTCGCGATGGCCCGCGCCCTGCTCAGGGAGCCGGACCTGATCAACAAGATCAGCCGCGACGCCGCCACCCGGTCGCGCTGCACCCACTGCAACCTCTGCGCCGCCAGCATCTTCACCGGCACCCACTGCCCCCTGGACGCCGAGGGGACGGCGGCGCTCGTCGCCGCCGGCACCCGCCCCGTCGTCGCCCCGTAGCAAGGAGTTTCCTGATGTCCGTACCCCGGCAGCCCCGGCCGACCTCGGTCGACCTCGTCGTGATCGGCTCCGGCACCGGCCTCGCCGCCGCGCTCAGCGCCCACGAGGCCGGCCTCTCCGTCGTGGTCGTGGAGAAGTCGCGCTGGGTCGGCGGCTCCACGGCGCGCTCCGGCGGCGCCTTCTGGATCCCGGCCAATCCCGTGCTGGCCGCCGAGGGCTCCGGGGACACGCCCGAGCGCGGCGCGGCGTACCTGGAGGCCGTCGTGGACGGCTCCGCGCCCGAACAGCGCTGGCGCAGCTTCCTCGAGCACGGCACCGCCACGATCGAGATGCTCACGCGGACCACCCCGATGCGGTTCCTCTGGGCCCGCGGCTACTCCGACTACCACCCGGAGCTGCCCGGCGGCACCGCCGCCGGCCGGAGCTGCGAGTGCCGCCCGCTGGACCTGAAGCTCCTCGGCGCCGACCGCGCGCGGCTGCGTCCCGCCGTCCTCTCCGCACCAGTGCCCATGCCGGTCACCGGCGCGGACTACAAGTGGCTCAACCTGATGGCGAAGACCCCGGTTCGCGCGCTGCCCCGCATCGTGACCCGCCTCGCCCAGGGCCTCGGCGGCCTCGCGCTCGGGCGCGAGTACGCCGCCGGCGGCCAGGCCATCGCCGCCGGCCTCTTCGCCGGCGTCCGCCGCGCCGGCATCCCGGTCTGGACCGAGACGGCGCTGGAGCGGCTCCTGGTCGAGGGGGACCGGGTCGTCGGGGCCGAGCTGCGCCACGGGGAGACGACGTTCGCCGTACGGGCCGAGCGGGGTGTCGTGCTCGCCACCGGCGGCTTCGACCACGACCTGCCGCTGCGGCACGCCCACCACCACCGCGACCTGGGCGACTGGAGCCTCGGCGCGGACAGCAACACCGGCGACGGGATCCGCGCCGGCCAGGAGGCGGGCGCCGGCACCGACCTGATGGAGCAGGCGTGGTGGTTCCCCGCCGTCGCGCCGGTCGGCGACGGCGCGCCCTCGGTGCTCCTCGCCGAGCGTTCCCTGCCCGGGTCGCTCATGGTGGACGGCACGGGCCGCCGGTTCGTCAACGAGTCCTGCGACTACATGACGTTCGGGCAGCGGGTGCTCGGCCTCGCCCACGAGGGCGGAGCGCTGCCGGCCATGTGGCTGGTCTTCGACCAGCGGTACCGCAACAGCTACGTCTTCGCCGGCACGCAGTTCCCCCGCGCCCCGCTGCCGAAGTCCTGGTACGCGGCGGGCATCGCGCACCGCGCGGGCACCCCGGGTGACCTCGCCCGGTCGATGGGCGTGGACGCCGACGCGTTGAGCGCCACCCTGGCGCGGTTCAACCAGCTCGCCGCCGCCGGCGTCGACGACGACTTCGCGCGTGGCGCCAGCGCGTACGACCGCTACTACGGCGACCCGACGGTGACGCCGAACCCGAACCTGCGGCCCCTGGCCGGCAACCTGTACGCCGTCCGGGTCGTCCTGTCCGACCTCGGGACCTGCGGTGGGATCCGGGCCGACGGCCTCGGCCGGGCGCTGTCCGACGCGGGGAACCCGGTCCCGGGGCTGTACGCGATCGGCAACGCCGCCGCCAACGCCTTCGGCCGCACCTACCCGGGGGCCGGGGCGACCATCGGCCAGGGCCTGGTCTACGGCTACATCGTCGGGCGGCACGCGGCGGGCAAGCTCCCCGCCGCCGACCAGGCCCCGGCCCGCCGGACGGCGGAATAGGGACGGTTTTGTCGCGATCGCCGCACCCGGGGCCGCCCGGCGTGCCAGCATCCGGCAGGACGCACGGGGCCGGCCCGGGCCGACCGTCGGCGAAGTGGAGAGGAACCGACATGGGTACGTACGCGGTGACCGGCGCGGCCTCGGGCATGGGCCGGGCGTCCGCCGAGCGGCTGCGGCGCGACGGGCACACCGTCGTCGGCGTGGACCTGCGGGACGTGGAGGTCGTCGCCGACCTCTCCACGCCAACCGGGCGCGCGGCGGCTGCGACCGAGGTGCTGGAGCGCGCCGGAGGGCGGCTCGACGGGGCGGTCTGCGCCGCCGGGCTCGGCGGCATCCCCGGCCGGGACCGGCTCGTGCAGCAGGTCAACTTCTTCGGCGTGGTGGAGTTGCTCGAGGCGTGGCGACCGACGCTGGCCGCCGCCGGCAACAGCAAGGTCGTGGTGTTCGGCTCGAACTCCGTCACGCTCACCCCGATGGTGCCGGAGCGCGCCGTACGGGCCCTGCTCGACCGCGACGCCGACCGGGCGCTGCGCGTGGTGGGGCGCTTCGGCAAGCGCTCGGCGCCGTTCGCGTACGCGAGCTCGAAGCTGGCGGTGACGCGGTGGGCACGCCGCGCCGCGATCTCGCCGGAGTGGGCCGGCGCCGGCATCCGGGTGAACGTCCTGGCCCCCGGCATCATCGCCACTCCGCTGCTGGAGGAGCAGATCGCCCGGGGCGAGAAGGAGGCGGTCGAGGGGCTGCCGGTGCCGATCGGCGGGCGCGGCCGGCCGGCGGACGTCGGCGACTGGGTCGCGTTCATGCTGTCGCCGGCCGCCGACTTCCTCTGCGGTTCGGTGATCTTCCTGGACGGTGGCTCGGACGCCTACTTCCGCACCGACGACTGGCCCGTCTCCACCGGGCCGGCCGGGGTGTTGCGCTACATGCGGCGCGCCAAGGCGTGGCGCCGTGGAAGCAGCGCGCAACCGAGCGCGAAAGGATCTCGCGCAGTAGGTTGAGCGGGTGACTGGACGGTTCCCGATCGAAGACGTCTCCCCCGTCGTCTCCTGCGGTCGCTACCCGGCCAAGGCGGTGGTCGGCGAGGTCGTGCCGGTGTCGGCGCGGGCCTATCGCGAGGGCCACGACGCGCTCGGGTGCAACGTGGTCTGGCTCGGCCCGGACGGCGCGGCCCGCCCGTTCACCCGGATGCGCCCGGGCGAGCCCGGCCAGGACCGCTGGCACGCCACCATCCGCCCGGACGCGGTGGGCCTGTGGCGCTTCGCCGTGGAGGCGTTTCAAGATCCGTACCTCACCTGGCAGAACGCGGTCACCAAGAAGATCGCCGCCGGCCAGGGCGCGGCCGAGCTGGCGAACGACCTGGCCGAGGGCGTACGCGTGCTGACCGCCGCGCTCGACCTGGTGCCGAAGGCCGACCGTGATCGCGTACGCGAAGCCGTGCGGGCGCTGACCGACGACGACCTGGACCTGCCGCGGCGGGTGGCCGCGGCGCTGGATCTGGCCGACCTGCTCTGGGAGCACCCGGTACGCGAGCTGGTCACCACCGGCGAGGAGCGCACGCTGTGGGTGGACCGGCCGCGGGCGCTCTTCTCCGCCTGGTACGAGTTCTTCCCCCGCTCGGAGGGCGCGATCCCGGCGACTGTCGACGCGCCCGCCCGTTCCGGCACGTTCGCCACCGCGATCCAGCGGCTGCCGGGCGTCGCGGCGATGGGCTTCGACGTGCTCTACCTGCCGCCGATCCACCCGATCGGCCGGGTCAACCGCAAGGGCCGCAACAACGCGCTCACCGCCGGGCCGGACGACGTGGGCTCGCCGTGGGCGATCGGCGCGGCCGAGGGCGGCCATGACGCCATCCACCCCGATCTGGGTACGCCGGAGGACTTCCGCGGCTTCGTCGCCGCCGCCGCCGAGCAGGGCCTGGAGGTGGCGATGGACCTGGCGTTGCAGTGCGCGCCGGATCACCCGTGGGTCACCGAGCACCCGGAGTGGTTCACCACCCGGGCCGACGGCAGCATCGCGTACGCGGAGAACCCGCCCAAGAAGTACCAGGACATCTATCCGCTGAACTTCGACAACGACCCCGAGGGCATCCGCGCCGAGATGCTGCGGGTGGTGCTGCACTGGGTCGGCCAGGGCATCCGGATCTTCCGGGTGGACAACCCGCACACCAAGCCGTTCGACTTCTGGCACTGGCTGATCGCCGAGGTCAAGAAGGTGGACCCGGACGTGCTGTTCCTGGCCGAGGCGTTCACCCGGCCGGCGATCATGCACGGGCTCGGCAGGATCGGCTTCACCCAGTCGTACACCTATTTCACCTGGCGCACGACGGCCGCCGAGATGCGGGAGTACTGCGAGGAACTGGTCGCCTCGGTCGACTGGATGCGGCCGAACTTCTGGCCCAACACGCCGGACATCCTGCACTCGTCGTTGCAGCACGGCGGCCCGCCGATGTTCAAGATCCGGGCGGTGCTGGCGGCGCTGCTGTCCCCCTCGTGGGGCATGTACGCCGGGTTCGAGCTGTTCGAGCACGTGGCCCGCCCTGGCGCGGAGGAATACCTGGACAACGAGAAGTACGAGCTGCGCCCCCGCGACTGGGACGCGGCGCTGGCGCAGGGCCGGTCGCTGGCGCCGTTCATCACCACGCTGAACCGGGTACGCCGGGACAACCCCGCCCTGCACCGGCTGCGCAACCTGCGGTTCCACGACATCGACAACCCGGCGCTGCTGTGCTGGTCGAAGCACGACCCGGACATCGGCAACACGGTGATCGTGGTCTGCTCGTTCGACTCCCGCGAGGTGCAGTGGGGCAACACCACGCTCGACATGCCGGCGCTCGGCCTGGACTGGCACGAGCGGTTCACCGTGCGCGACGAGCTGACCGGCGCCGAGTACGACTGGGGGCAGCGCAACGCGGTGCGCCTCGACCCGTACCTGCAACCCGCGCACGTGCTCACCGTGCGCCGCCCGGCCGCGCCCGAGCCGGAGCAGCCGGCCGTACCGGAGACCGCCGCGCCCGACCTGACAGTCGAAGACGTACCCGCCGACCTCTCCGGCGGCACCGCCCCGACCGCACCGGCCGACAAGGACGACGCCCGATGGACCAGCTGATCACCGGCGAGGTACACGACCCGCACGCCGTGCTCGGCGCGCACCCGGCCGGCGGGAGCACCACGATCCGGACGCTGCGCCGGGGCGCTGGTGAGGTGGCGCTGCTCGTCGACGGCGAGGCGCACCCGATGAAGCGGGTGCACGACGCCGGTGTCTTCGAGGCGGTGCTCCCCGGCGAGGTGCTCGACTACCGGGTCGAGGTGGACGGCACCGCGCACGACGACCCGTACCGTTATCCGCCCACGCTCGGTGAACTCGACCTGCACCTGATCGGCGAGGGCCGGCACGAGCGGCTCTGGGCGGCGCTCGGCGCCCGGGTCTTCGACGAGGGCGTCGCGTTCACCGTCTGGGCGCCGAACGCACGGGCCGTGCGGCTCGTCGGCGACGTGACCGGCTGGGCGCCGGACGACGGCTGGCCGATGCGGTCGCTCGGGTCCAGCGGCGTGTGGGAGATCTTCGTGCCGGGTATGCCGGTGGGCGCCCGCTACAAGTACCGCATCCTGGGCGCGGACGGCAGGTGGCGGGACAAGGCCGACCCGATGGCCGCGCGCACCGAGGTGCCGCCTTCCACCGCGTCGGTGGTGCACGAGTCACGGTACGAGTGGGGCGACGCGGACTGGCTCGCGCGCCGCTCGCGGCAGGCGCCGCACCAGGAGCCGATGAGCGTGTACGAGGTGCACCTGGGCTCCTGGCGGCCCGGCCTCGGCTACCGGGAGCTGGCCGAGCAGCTCACCGCGTACGTGCTGGAGATGGGCTTCACCCACGTGGAGTTCCTGCCGGTGATGGAGCACCCGTTCGGCGGCTCGTGGGGTTACCAGGTCACCGGCTACTACGCGCCGACCGCCCGGTTCGGCGACCCGGACGACTTCCGGTACCTGGTGGACCGGCTGCACGCCGCCGGCATCGGGGTGATCCTGGACTGGGTGCCGGCGCACTTCCCCAAGGACGAGTGGGCACTCGCGCGCTTCGACGGCACCCCGCTGTACGAGCACCCCGACCCGCGTCGCGGCGAGCACCCCGACTGGGGCACGTACGTCTTCGACTTCGGCCGCAACGAGGTCCGCAACTTCCTGGTCGCCAACGCGCTGTACTGGCTGGACGAGTTCCACATCGACGGGCTGCGGGTGGACGCGGTTGCCTCGATGCTCTACCTGGACTACTCCCGCTCCGACGGGCAGTGGGCCCCGAACGTGCACGGCGGCCGGGAGAATCTGGAGGCGATCGCGTTCCTCCAGGAGGTGAACGCCACCGTCTACCGGCACCACCCGGGCGTGCTGATGATCGCCGAGGAGTCCACCGCCTGGCCGGGCGTCACCAAGCCGACCTCCGACGGCGGGCTCGGGTTCGGGTTCAAGTGGAACATGGGCTGGATGCACGACACCCTGCTCTACACCTCGAAGGACCCGATCTACCGGCAGCACCACCACCATCAGCTCACGTTCTCCCTGGCGTACGCGTGGAGCGAGAACTACGTGCTGCCGATCAGCCACGACGAGGTGGTGCACGGCAAGGGCTCGCTGACGGGCAAGATGCCCGGCGACACCTGGCAGCGACTGGCCACCACGCGGGCGCTGCTGGCGTACATGTGGGCGCACCCGGGCAAGCAGTTGCTCTTCATGGGCTGCGAGCTGGCCGACGACCGGGAGTGGAGCGAGGAGCGCGGCCTCGACTGGTACCTCACCCACGATCCGGCGCGCGCGGGCGTGCAGCGGCTGGTCGCCGACCTGAACCGGGTCTACCGGGAGACCCCGGCGCTCTGGGCGCAGGACACCGACCCGGCCGGCTTCCGCTGGATCGCCGGGGACGACGTCGCGAACAACGCGGTGTCGTTCATCCGGATCGCCCCGGACGGGCGGACGCTGGTGTGCGTGGCGAACTTCTCCGCGCTGCCGCTGGAGGACTACCGGATCGGCCTGCCCGCGGCCGGTACGTGGGCCGAGGCGCTGAACACCGACGCCCACCACTACGGCGGTTCCGGCGTGGGCAACCTGGGCGAGGTGCACGCCGAGAACGTGCCGTGGCACGGCCTGCCCGCGTCGGTCGCCCTGCGCGTCCCCCCGCTCGGCGTCCTCTGGCTCCGCCCGGCCTGACGGCGTCGCCCGGGTGGCCGGCCGACCCGATCGGCGGGACTACGCACCGTGTTGAGCGACCGCCCGTCGGCGCGGGCGCGACCGCAGGAGTCAGACCAGGTCGGCTTCGCGCAGGAGCTTCCAGAGGCCGGCGCCGTCGGGGGCGCTGAGCCACTTCTGGCCGATCGGGCCCGACGAGGAACGTCCGGGCGGTGCCGGGAGGCTGCCTGCGAGCACCGACTGCGTCGGCGACAGCTGCCGGATCGCCACCCCGGCGACGTGGTCCGGGTGCGCGGCGGCGAACTCCCGGTAGATCTCCGGGTCGTGCTGCCCGTCGTCGCCGATCAGCAGCCACCGCACCTCGGGGAACTCCCGGGCCAGCCGGGCCAGCGTGGCCCGCTTGTGTTCCCGGCCGCTGCGGAACCAGCGGTCCGCGGTCGGCCCCCAGTCGGTGAGCAGCAGCGGCCCGGCCGGGTAGAGGTGCCGGGACAGGAACCGGGTCAGCGTCGGCGCGACGTTCCAAGCGCCGGTGGACAGGTAGAAGACCGGCGCGCCCGGGTGGGCGGTGGCCAGCCGCTCGTACAGCACCGCCATGCCCGGCACTGCGGTGCGGGCGTGCTCGTCCAGCACGAACGTGTTCCACGCGGCCAGCAGCGGCCGGGGCAGCGCGGTCACCATGACCGTGTCGTCGATGTCGGAGAGGATGCCGAAACGGACGGCCGGGTCGAGCACGCGGACCAGCGCCTCCACCGGCTCGGCGTCGGCGACGCTGAGGCGTACGCAGCCCCAGCCGGGGGTGAAGTCGGCCTCGATCACGGTGTCGACGAACCCGCTGCGGTCCGCGGTCACCTCCTGGCGCACGCCGTCGGCCTCGATGGTCACCTTCACGTGCTTCGCGGGCAGCGTGGCGAAGCTGCGCCAGCCCCGCACCTTGTCCAGCCGGCCCCGCCGCCGCGTGTCCGGGCGGCCGAGCAGCACCCGGCAGAGCACGCGCGCCCAGCCCGGGGCGCCGTAGCCCGCGTACGCGATGATGTTGGGCTGCCATCCGGTGCGCCGCAACCGGCGTTCCACCAGGCCGTGCACGGCGTCCTCGAAGCGCGCGGCGCGGTGCAGTTGCGGAACGGCCAGCTGGTCCGGTGGTGTGGGCGGCACACGGCAACAGTGCCACAACCGGAGCGGCCGGGCCACGCGAGTGATCCACGCCGATCCGCCCCGGCGCCGGGCGGCGCCGTGACAGACTGCGGTCGGGACGACGACGGGGGCGTTGGTCGTGTCGACGACGAAGCGGGACCGGGTACGGCCGCGTCCGGACGCGCCGGCGCTGGTGGCGCTGCTGCTCGGCGTCGCGGGGGTCGGCTACCGGCTGGTGCTGACGCTGCTCACGGTGCCCGCCTCGAACAGCGACGAGGCGACGTTCGGTTTGGCCGCGCTGCACATCGCGGAGCGCGGTGAGCGGCCGGTCTTCCTCTACGGCCAGCGCTACATGGGCGTGCTGGAGTCCTACCTGGCCGCGCCGCTGGTCGGCTGGGCCGGCCCGAGCTGGCCGGTGCTGCGGCTGCCGCTGGTCGCGCTCTTCGCGGTGTTCCTGTGGCTGGCGTACCGGCTGACCCGCCGCCTGTTCTCCCCCTGGCTCGCCGTGGTCGTGGTGGGCCTGCTGGCGCTCGGCTCGGAGCGGGTGGTCCGCGACCAGCTCACAGTGGTCGGGGGCCGGCCCGAGGTGAAGCCGGCGGTGCTGGCGATGCTGCTGCTCGCGGTCGCCCTCGGTGAGGACCGGGTCCGGCACCGCTGGCTGGCCACCGGCACGTTCGGGCTGCTCGCCGGGCTGGCGCTCTGGTCGGACTGGCTGATCACGCCGTACCTGCTGGTGGCGGGCGTGGTGCTGGTCCTGGCGGTGCCCCGGGAGCTGATCGGCTGGCCGGGCGTGCTGCTGGTGGCGGGCTTCGCCGCCGGGATCGCCCCGGTGGTCAAGGACAACATCGTCGCGCCGACCGGGCAGGACTCGCTGTCGGTGTTCCGCGAGATCAGCACCAAGGAGGGCGTCGCGCCGTCGCTCGCCGAGCGGCTGCGCGGCGGACTGCTGGAGGGGGTGCCGCTGGCGTCCGGCCTGTGCCCGATGGACGGCTGCGCGCGCTGGGCGCAGTGGTTCGGCCTGCTCTACCCGGTGCTGCTGGTGGCCGCCGCCGCGCTCGGCCTGCTCGCGTACCGCCGGGCCGCCGACCACGCCGCGCGGGTCCGGGCCGCGGCGATCCTCGCCCCGGTCGTGGGCGCGGCGCTGACCCTGCTGGCGTACGTGCGCAGCCCGCTCGCCGCGACCGACCCGCTGGGCAACGCCCGCTACCTGTCGGTGCTGCAGATCTCGCTGCCGGCCGTGCTGTGGCCGCTCTGGCTGGCCGCCGCGCACGCGCTGCGAGGCACCGCCGGGTGGGCGGCCCGGCTCGGCGGCGCCACGGCGGCGGCGGTGCTGGCCGGGCTGACCGCCGCGACGCTGGCCGGCACCGTGGCGTTCCTGGCCGGCGTGCCGGGCGTACGCGCCGAGGAGCAGGCGGCCCGGCGGCTGGCGGACACGGTCCGGCGGGCCGGCCTGCACGAGGTGTACGGGGACTACTGGACCTGCAACCGGCTGATCTTCAACACCGGGGAGACTGTCGCCTGCGGCGTGCTCGACGGCGCGCTGACGCCGGGGCAGAACCGCTATCCGGCGTACTGGCAGCGGGTGGCGCGCGCGGCGCGGCCCGGGTACGTGCTGGACGTCGGCTCCCCCGCCGAGCGCACGCTGCGGCGGCTGCTGGGCGAGCGCGCCGACGCGGCGGTGGTGGCCGAGGTGGGCGGCAGTCGCGTGTACCACCCCGACCGTGCCGTGCGGCCGTGGCGCTGAGCCCGGCCCGTACGCTGTGCCGGTGCTCATCCTGCTGCCCCCGTCGGAGGGGAAGGCCGAGGCCGGCACCGGCCGCCGGCTGGACCTGTCCCGGCTGTCCCTGACCGAGCTGAACCCGGCCCGGGAGGCGGTGCTGACCGCGCTCGTCGACCTGTGCGCCGGGCCGGACGAGGCGGCGGCCCGGACCGCGCTGGGCCTGACCGAGGGGCAGCGCGGCGAGCTGCGGCGCAACGCCCGGCTCCGGGAGGCGGCCACGGCCCCCGCCGGGCGGCTCTACACCGGGGTGCTCTACGAGGCGCTCGGGCTGGACACGCTGCCCGCCGACGCGCAGCGGGCGGCCCGCCGCCAGGTGCTGATCAGCTCCGGCCTGTGGGGCACGGTACGCCTCGCCGACCGGATCCCGCCGTACCGCTGCCCGATCGGGGCGCGGCTGCCCGGGCTCGGGGCGCTGTCGGCGTACTGGCGTTCCGCGCTCGGCCCGGTGCTGGAGCCCGCCGCGGGACGCGGCCCGGTGCTGGACCTGCGCTCCGGCGCGTACGCGGCGACCTGGACGCCGGGCGGCGCGCTCGCCGAGCGCACGGTGACGGTGCGGGTACTGCACGAGCGGACCGTGGACGGCACGCCGACCCGGTCGGTGGTGAGCCACTTCAACAAGGCGACGAAGGGCCGCCTGGTGCGGGACCTGCTGCTCGCCGACGCCCGGCCGCGCACCGCCGACGCGCTGGTGGGCGCGCTGCGGGACCTCAAGTACACGGTCGAGGAGGCACCGCGGTCGGCCGGGCGGCCGCGGCAGGTCGACCTGGTGGTCACCGAACTCTGACGGCGGGCTTCCCGCAAATTTTGCTCAAGGCTCGGCCGCATCGGTTCCCGGCCCGGCGGTTGGCGACGACGGTAGAGGTACCCCGACTCTGACCCGAGGAGCTGAGCCGATGCTCGCCGAGCCCACCTCGCTGCTCGACCGCCCCCGCCCGTCCCCGCCGCTGGACTGGCTGACCCTGACCGACGCCTTCGAGATCGCCTGCATGGTGCGCTGCACGCCGCCGCCGGCCGCCGACGTACGCCGCCTGGACCCCGGACCGCACCGGGGCGGGATCGCCGAGTTCAACCGCGAGGACGCGGCGCACCGGATGCGGCAGCTGCTGGGGCGGCTCGACGTGCCGGTGCGGCACGAACTGACCACCGGTGGCCTGCGCCGCCGGTACGAGCTGCACCGGCTGGCGGTGCCGCCGCAGCACCGGGCGGCGTACGCGAATCTGCTCACCACCGGCTGGCGGCAGGGCCGCCGGGAGCTGCTCGGCGGGCCGTTCCCGGGCGCCTCGGCGGCACGGCGGCTCTGGCGGCCCCGGCTGGCGGCGGCGGCCTGGCGGGCGGCGCTGCTCGCCGGTGGCCGGCACGTACGCCGGCACTGCCTCGGCATCCGGCTGGCCGACCGCGACCTGGCGGCGGTGCTGGTCCGCAGCGCGGCGCTGCTGGAGGTGCCGGCGGCGCTGCGGCCGGGTGCGGGCTGCTTCCTGGTGATCGTGCCCAACGGGGAGTACCGGACCCGCATCACCGAGAGCGCGGAGCTGGCCGCGGCCGGCTGACCGGCCCGGCGGTGGGCTTGCGCGGCGGCGGGTGCACGGCGCAGAGTGCAGCCCGTGAGCCGACACTGGCCTGTGCGCGCCGCCGCCCCGCTCGTGCTGGCGCTGCTGCTCGTCTCCGGCCTGGCCGGATGCCGGGACGAGCCGGCCGAGCCGACCCGCATCCGCATCGCCACCGGCAGCCCGACCGCCGTCTACCACGCCTTCGGCCAGTCGCTCGCCGCCGTGCTCAACCGGGAGCTGCCCGGGGTACGGGCCGAGGTGGTGGTCACCGCCGCCTCGGCGCAGAACGTCCGGCTGGTCGGCTCCGGCGCGGCGGAACTGGGCTTCACCCAGGCCGACGTGCTTCCGCCGCGTGAACCCGAGCACCCGTCCGTGCTCGCCGTGGCCCGCGTCTACGACGACCTGCTGCACCTGGTCACCCGCGCCGGCGGGCCGATCCGCACGCTCGCCGACCTGCGTGGCCACCGGGTCTCGGTGGGCGCCGACGGGTCCGGCACCGAGATCACCGCCACTCGCCTGCTGAAGGTGGCCCAGCTCGACGGCAGCCGGATCCGCCAGGAGCACCTCGGGTTGGACGACTCGATGACCGCCCTGCGGGACGGCCGGATCGACGCGTTCTTCTTCTCCGGCGGACTGCCCGTACGCGGCGTCGCCGACCTGGCCGAGCGGACCTCGCTGCGGATCGTGGACCTGGGCGAGTGGACCGAGTCGCTGCGCCGCGGGTACGGGCAGGTCTACGTGACCCGGGACATCCCCCGCTCCATGTACCAGGCGGAACCGGTCAGCACCGTGGCCAACCCGAACTACCTGATCGTCCGCGCCGACCTGCCCACCTCGCTGGTGCGTGACGTGACCCGGCTGCTGATGGAGCGCAGGGCGGAACTGGCCGCCGCCCACCCGGCGGCGGGACGGATGAGCCCCCGGTCGGCGATCGTCACCACCCCGCTGCCGCTGCACCCGGGCGCGGCGCAGTGGTACCGCGCCGCCAAGCCCTGACCCGGGCGCGGTCCGCTACCCGGCTGTGGGCTGCGGCCCGGGCGCGGTCAGCGGCTGACCGGCTCGCCGTCGCGCCGGGCGCCCACCGTGCCGCCGGCCTCGGCCGGGCTGTCCGCCGCGGCCTTGTCGCCGGCCTCACCCGGGTCGCCGGCCGGCGCCGGGAACCACAACTCGGCGACCAGACCCCGGGGCTCGCCCTGGCGCATGGTGAGCCGGCCGTCCGAGGCGTCCACGAGCACCGCGGCGATGGTCAGCCCGAGTCCCGCGCCGTCCACGTTCTGCACGTCCGGCGCCCGCCAGAACCGCTCGGTGGCCTGGTCCAGCTGGCTGGCCGTCATGCCCGGGCCGGTGTCCCGGACGGTGAGCGCCGTACCGCCCTCGGCGGCCCGGACGGTCACCGTCACCTCTCCCCCGACCCCGCTGAACTTCACCGCGTTGTCGATCAGGGCGTCCAGCGCCTGGTCGATGGCGGTGGGAACGGTGCGGGCGTACACCGGCGTGCCGTCCGCGTCGAGGCGCAGCGCGACCTCGCGGTGCCGGGCCAGCGGCAGCCAGGCCGCCACCCGGGAGGCGGCCGAGGCGGCGGCGTCCACGGTGACCCGCTGGTTCTCCTCCCGCTCGGCGCGGGCCAGGGTCAGCAGCGCGTCGAGCACGGTGGCCAGGCGGTCGGTCTCCTCCAGCGCGAGCCGGTGCTCGGCCCGCCCGTCGGCGTCGCCGAGGCTGGGACCCAGTTCCTCCACCCGCAGCCGCAACGCGGTCAGCGGGTTGCGGAGCTGGTGGCTGGCGTGCGCGACGAACGCGCGCTGCCGGTCCATCACGTCGGAGACCGCGTCGGCCATGTCGTTGAAGCTCGTCGCGAGCCGGCGCAGCTCGGGTGGCCCGAGCCGGGGGCGTACCCGCGCGGTCCGGCGGCCCTCGGCGATCTCGTGGGTCACCGCGTCCAGCTCGGTGACCGGGCGCAGCACCCAGCCGGCCAGCCCGAACGCGGTGGAGACGCAGGCCAGCACCGCGAGCAGGCCGATGCCGGCCAGCAGCAGCCACCATGTGCTGACGGTACGGCGTACCCCGTCCGCCGGGCTGGTGGTCACCACGGCGCCGAGCACCTCGCCGCCGTCGTTGATCGGCACGGCCGTCACCACCGGCCCGTCGCCCCACGGCCAGACCGACTCCGGCCCGCTGAACTGCTGCCCGGACAGCGCGGTGTCGAGCGCCGGGCCGGTGCCCGCGCCCGGCTCCCAGGCCGACGAGGCGGCCACGGTACGGCGCTCCCGGTCCACCACCGCTGCGCCGATGTTGTAGAGGGCATCGTAGGCGGCCAGTTCCCCGTCGAGCGGGCCGGGACTGCCGCCGCGCAGCGCCGGGCCGGCCAGCGAGGCGAAGCGGGTGGCGTCGGCGAGGCGGTCGGCGCGTACCCGGTCGGTTTCCCGGGAGGCCAGCGTGAACGCCAGCGGCGTCTCCAGGGCGATCAGGACGAGCACCATCAGCAGCAGGTAGCTGATCACCAGCCGGCGACGCACGGGCCCCTCCTCACGCGCCGCGGAGCCGGTAGCCGACCCCGCGTACGGTCTCCACGAGTGTCGCGTCGCCGAGCTTGCCGCGCAGCGACCCGACGTGCACCTCCACCGTGTGCCGGTCGGCCCAGGTGGTGCCCCACACGTCGAGCAGGATCCGCTCGCGCGGCACCGCCACCCCCGGCTGGCGGGCCAGCGAGAGCAGGATGTCGAACTCCTTGCGGGTCAGCGCCACGTCCCGGCCGGCCACGCTCACCGTCCGGCCGCCGACGTCGATGCGCACCGACCCGGCCTCGATGAGGTGACGCTCCGGGACGGTGTGCGCGGCGCGGCGCAGCACCGCCTCGATCCGCGCCTGCAACTCCACCATCGAGAACGGCTTGACCACGTAGTCGTCGGCGCCCAGCCGCAGGCCCAGCACCCGGTCGCGTTCCTCGCCGCGCGCGGTCACCGCGATGATGCCGAGCTGGCTGCTGCGCCGGCGCAGCTCGCGGCACACCTCGGTGCCGTCGCCGTCGGGCAGCGTCAGGTCGAGCAGCACCAGGTCGCAGGGGGCGGCGGAGAGCGCCGCGGCGACTGTGGCCGCGTGTTCCACCTGGTAGCCGCGCCGGGTCAGCGCGGACGACAGCGCGGCGGCGACCCGACGGTCGTCCTCGACCAGGAGGATCCGCACCCGTTCCTCCCTCCGCTCGACAAGTGCCCTGCGAATGGTGGCAGACGCGCCGCCGGGACGCGAGCGCGCTCTAGGCTGCTGCCGTGATCTACAAGATTCTCTCCGACGACGAGTGGGCCGGGGCACGGGCCGCCGGGCGGTTCACCGGCACCGCGATGGACCGGCAGGACGGCTACGTCCATCTCTCCGCCGCCGACCAGGTGGTGGAGACGGCCCGCCGGGTCTTCGCCGGGGTCACCGGCCTGACTCTGCTCGCGGTGGACGAGGCGCGGCTCGGCGACGCGCTGCGCTGGGAGGTGTCCCGCGGCGGCGCGCTGTTCCCGCACCTGTACGCCGCGCTGCCGGTGGACGCGGTGGTCGCCGCGCATCCGCTGCCGGCGGACCGGCCCGCCGCCGACGCGGTGGCCGAACTGCTCGGGTGAGCGCTCGTTATGCTGCGTCGAGCCCGCCCGACGGCGCGACGCGCCCTGCCACGATGCGAGTTGAGATGACTGACAGCAACGACCGGTCCGCCTCCGTCTTCGTCCACCCGACGGCCGACGTGGAGGACGGCGCCAAGGTCGGCGACGGCACCAAGGTCTGGCACCTGGCGCACATCCGGTCGAGCGCACAGGTCGGCGCCGGCTGCGTGATCGGCCGCAACGTCTACGTCGACGCGGGCGTCACGGTGGGCGACCTGGTGAAGATCCAGAACAACGTCTCGGTCTACCAGGGCGTGACCCTCGAGGACGAGGTGTTCGTGGGCCCCTGCGCGGTGTTCACCAACGACTTCCGCCCGCGCGCGCAGAATCCGGACTGGACGATCACCCCGACGCTGGTCCGCCGCGGCGCCTCGATCGGCGCGAACGCCACGCTCGTCTGCGGCATCGAGGTGGGCGAGTACGCGATGATCGCGGCCGGTTCGGTGGTGACCCGCGACGTCAAGCCGTACCAGCTGGTGGCCGGCAACCCGGCCCGGCCGAAGGGCTGGGTGGACGCCAAGGGCGAGGTCGTCTCCCGCGACGTCGACAGCCCGCCGCACCAGGGCTGAACAGGCGACGAGGGGCGACGACCACGCCGGTCGTCGCCCCTCGTCGTCGGTACGTCTCAGCCGCAGAGCCGGCCGATCTCGTCCCGGAAGCGGTCCATCGGGTTCGACCCGGCCGGGCCGAGCAGGTACTCCTTCAGCTCCCGCCGCGCTCCGGTCAGCGGGTCGTCGCCGGCCCGGGTCACGTCGAGGATCTTCGCCAGCTCACCGCAGTCCGCCGAGAGCAGGTACGCCGCCCGCGCGGTCGGGAACTGCCGCCGGAACTCGTCCTCGGGCAGGCCGGCCGGGTTCGCCACCACGTACGGCCGCTCACTCTGCACGAAGTCGGAGACCACGCTGGACACGTCGCTGACCAGCAGGTCGGTGACGTTGAAGCAGTCGAACAGCCCCGGCGTGCGGCCGGTGACCACCAGGTGCGCGGTCCCGTCCAGCGAGGACGGGTCGGTCTCGCCGCCGGCCGCCTTGATCCGGCCCACGATCCGCTCGTGCACGGCCCGCGCCTTCGCCGACCGGCTGCCGGTCAGCGGGTGCGGCTTGTAGATCACCCGCACGTCCCCGGCGGCGAGCAGCCCGGAGACGATCCGCTCCCCCATCAGCACCAGCGAGGTGTGGTACGGGTCGTCGTCGAGCCAGCCCTCCCAGGTGGGCGCGTAGAGCACTGTGAAGCGGTGGTCGGCGGCGCCGGAGCCGAACGTGTGCACCCCGGCGAGCTGCGGCCGGCCGACCTCCACGATGTCCCGGTCCAGCACCCCGACGTCGGCGCGCGCGTACCGCTCCCGCCCGGCCGGCCCGGCCACCCAGACCTCGTCGTACACCTTGCTGTACGGGTTCACGCTCGCCTGCTTGTCGCTGTCGCCGTGGCCGACGAAGACGTGCTTCACGCCCGGTTCGCGCAGCAGGTGGATGTTGGCGCCGACGTTCGCGGCGTACAGGGCCACGCGCAGCGAGCTGAGGTCGAGGTTCATGAAGTCGACGCCGGCCGGCACGCAGACCACCGGCAGCCGGGTGTCGGCGAGCTGCTCGAACGCGTCCGCGGCGCGCAGCAGCACCACCGCGCGGCGGCCGGTCGCCTCGACCGGCGCGAGCCACATGTTGGCCTGGTAGACGTCCTTGGCCGGGCCGGCGAAGTAGAGCGCGACCTCGGGCCGTTCCCGGGCGAGCCAGTCGTGCACGGCCGGCAGCACGCCCGGCTGGCTGCCCCGGCCGCGCAGCGCGGTCAGCGCCAGCACCGCGGCGGTGAGCAGGCCGACAGCGAGCGTCACCAGGCCGGTGACCACCACCGGGGTGACCTGGTCGAGCGCGGCGGCGACCACCGCCGCCGGCACCAGCAGCACGTTGAGCAGCGGCATGCGCAGCCCGGCCATCCGCCGCGCCCAGCCCGGCGGTACCGGGACGCGGCGCAGCCCGCCGAGGTCGATGTTGCGGGTGTACGCCGGGGGGTCCACCCGCCCGTCCATCACCTTGGTCACCGCGTTCGTGGCGACCGCCACGGTCCAGAGCGCGGCGGGCAGCAGCAGCACCGCGATCGTGCCGGCCACGCCGGGACGGGCCGAGACGACCACCAGCAGGACCATCGACAGGTCCCGCACCAGCCGCCGGAAGGTCTCGCCGAGACCGGCCTTGTCGAGCAGTTCGGCGGTCCCGCTGTGCCGCCCGGCCAGGGCCAGTTCACCGGCGATGGCGACCACGGCGGCCACCGCGTACGGCACCACCAGGCCGAGCACTCCGGAGAGGACCATGACCGCGTAGCCGAGGAGCGTCGCGCCCACCGCGGCGAGACCCTGCTGGCTGCGAATTCTGCTCAACAACGACACGCTCCCTGTCTGCCCCGACCTCGGCCAGGTTCGATTCGGACCGCTGCGACCCTAAACGGGCCACATGACACAAGTATTGCCGGGGTGTCCGGCAGGTGAACGGCGGACCACGATCTCCCGACGGCGGCACGCGACGGGCCCCGGCCGTGAGCACGGCCGGGGCCCGGGTGTCGGTGCGGTCAGCCTCCGATGACCACCCGGCGCACGCCGGTCCAGCGCGCCGGGTCGGTGACCCGCCGGCCGTCGACGAGCACCGTCACGCCGGGCAGGTCGGCCGGGGAGAGCGTGCGGTACTCCGCGTGGTCGGCCTGGATCACCGCGGCGCCGAGCGGCTCGCCGTCGTAACCGGGCAGGCCGTGCGCGGCCAGCTCCTCGTTCGTGTACATCGGGTCCGACACGTACGGCACCGCGCCCCGGCGGCGCAGCGCCTCGACGGTCGGGAAGACGCCGGAGAACGCGGTCTCCTTGACGCCACCGCGGTAGGCGGCGCCGAGCACCAGCACGCCGGCCCCGGTCAGGTCGCCGTACGCGGCGGCGAGCAGGTCGACCGCGTACTCCGGCATGGCAGCGTTGGCCTCGCGGGCCGAACGCACCACAGTGGCGGCCGGGTCGTTCCACAGGTACATCCGCGGGTAGATCGGGATGCAGTGGCCGCCGACCGCGATGCCCGGCGAGTGGATGTGGCTGTACGGCTGCGTGTTGCACGCCTCGATGACCTTGGTGACGTCCACGCCGACGGTGTCGGCGAAGCGGGCGAACTGGTTCGCCAGGCCGATGTTCACGTCCCGGTAGGTCGTCTCGGCGAGCTTGGCCAGCTCGGACGCCTCGGCCGAGCCGAGGTCCCACACGCCGTTGGGGCGGTCCAGGTCGGGCCGCTCGTCGAAGTCGAGCACCGCCTCGTAGAACCGGACGCCGTGCGCGGCCGACGTCTCGTCGATGCCGCCGACCAGCTTCGGGTAGCGGCGCAGGTCGGCGAAGACCCGGCCGGTGAGCACCCGCTCGGGGCTGAACACCAGGTGGAAGTCGGTGCCGGCGGTGAGGCCGGAACCCTCGGCGAGCATCGGCGCCCAGCGGTCGCGGGTGGTGCCGACCGGCAGCGTGGTCTCGTAGCTGACCAGCGTGCCCGGCTTCAGCCCACGGGCGATGGCCCGGGTGGCGTCGTCCATCCAGCCGAAGTCCGGCACGCCGTCGGCGTCCACGAACAGCGGCACGACCACGACGACCGCCTCCGACTCGGCGACCGCGGCGGCGGTGTCGGTGGTGGCCGACAGCAGGCCGGCGGCGACCGTCTCCTTCAGCTTGACGTCCAGGTCCGCCTCACCCGGGAAGGGCACCGCACCGTCGTTCACCAGCTGGACGACCCGCTCGGAGACGTCGGCGCCGATCACCCGGTGCCCCTTGGACGCGAACTGCACGGCCAGCGGCAGACCGATCTTGCCGAGCGCGACGACGCAGATGTTCATGAACTACTTCCTCCTCGGGGGAGCCGGCGCCGAAGACGGGCCGCGACCCGGCGAAGCGTCACCGGCCAGACGGTGAACGCCAAGTGACCTTTGTGGTTGTTGTTGATCGTGACCAGATGCAGTCGGGTGCCGTCGCGGTACACCACCCGGTGGATCAGCGGCGGCCGGAACCCCCGCACCGGGACGGCGGCGCTGTCGGCCACCCGGACGCGGACCGCCCGGGTCGTGCCCGCCGGGCCGAGGTCGGCCGCCAGATCCTGGAGCCGGAACGTGGCCTCCACTGTCGTGCCCATCGGGTCGGCGGGCAGCAGCCGCACCGCGGCGTCCGCCTCACCCACCCGCACGGACATGTCCCCGCCGACCAGGTCCGCGAGATCCGGCCGGGGACTGCGGGCGAAGATCTGGACCCGCCGGTCACCGTCGGGCCCGGTCACCGAGCGTACCGAAACCGCGGTCAGGGCGGCGAGCCAACGGCTCGCGGCCGGCTCCAGCTCGTACCATTCGTCACTCAGGCCACCCGCCTCGCCGAAACCCGGGAACGCGGCGAACCAGCGCTGGTCGCGGACCACTGTCGAGGGCAGGCCGTCCGTCGCGGTCAGCCGGATGATCGCCAGCAGGTCCTCCGGCCGGCCGTACGCGGCGGTGCCGACGAGCACGCGCGTGGCCGCGTCGAGCCGGGCGCGGATGCCATCGGTGAGGTACTCCCGGACCAGCTTGCCGACCCGCGCCCGGACCTGCTCCCGGGTCTCGGCGTCGAGCTTGAGGTAGTCGGGGCGGAACAGCTTGGCGATCTCCCAGGCGAAGTGGCGCCGCAGCACCGCGTCGCGCCGCTGCCCCGGCTCCACCATGTCGGCCACGAACCGGACGATGCGCTCCACGCACTCCAGCCGGGCGAGGTGGTCGCTGCGGTAGGTGATGTTCGTGGAGTTGAGCCGCTTGACCGCGAAGTAGTAGTCGTAGTCGGCGAGCACCGAGATGCGGGCCGCCCGCAGGCACGCCTCCAACGTGAACGGCTGGTCGCTGCCGACCGCCATGTCCTCCGGGAAGCGCAGGTGGTGACGCTCGACGAGGTCCCGCCGGAACAGCTTCGTGTTCGACAGCGAGAACGGCAGCGGCGAGTCGAACAGGTCGATGTCGGAGCGGGTGCGGTCGTAGATCTCCTGGTGCACGTAGCGCTTGTTCACGCCGACCATGCGGCCGAGCACCACGTCCGAGCCCCAGCGGTCGGCCGCCGACACCAGCCGCTCCAGCGCCTCGCGGCCCAGGTGGTCGTCCGCGCCGATGAAGAACACGTACCGGCCGGTGGCCAGGTCGAGCGCCCGGTTGCTCGGGGCGGCCGGGCCGCCGGAGTTGGGCTGGTGCACCACCGTCAGGACCGAGGGGTACGCCGCCGCGAACCGGTCCAGCTCCGCGCCGCTGCCGTCGGTGGAGCCGTCGTCGACCGCGACGATCTGCAGCCGGTCGTGCCCGATCGTCTGGTTGACGAGCGATTCGAGGCAGGTGGTGAGGTCCGGCATGGTGTTGTACACCGCGACGACGACCGTGACGTCCGGTCGGCTCACCGCCCGGCCGCCGTCCGGGCCGAGTTGTCGATCGTGACGGCGCCCCGTGCCGCGGCTGCCGCCCCCAGGTCCGCCGCAGAGATCGCCCCGTCAGAACCCATGCCCGTCCGTCTCCGTGTCAACCAGCGTCGCACGTGCGACCCGAGCGAGTGTACGACAAGCGCCGCACGGGAGGCCGGTGCCCGGCCGCGCCGGGAAACCGGTGTCGCCGTTGCTACCCTGCACCCGGCTCCGGGCGTGCACTCCCGCCGGTTCCGGAGCCGGTCGCCGACGCCCCGGACGCCCGACGCCGGGGGCGAAGATCACTCGGACAGGACCACGCATGACCGCACCGACGCGCGGCCAACAGCCGCCCGCGGAGACGGTTTCCCAGCACCGGGCCTCCTTCGGGCACCGGCTGGCGACCGCCTTCCGCAACGCCCTGCCCGCGCTCGTCGGCTACGCCGCCGTCCGGGCCGTCGGGCTGGTCACGCTCTGGCTCTGGGCCCGCGCCACCGGGGCCCGGCCGGCCGCGCTGCTCACCGAGTCCGACGGCGTGTGGTACCTGCGGATCGCGCGCGAAGGCTACGACGGCTACGCCCGGGTCCAGAGCGACATGGCCTTCTTCCCCCTCTACCCACGGGTGGTCGGGGCGCTGGAGCCGTTAACCCCGCTCGGCGCGCGCGCCACCGCGCTGGCTGTCGCCGCGCTCGCCGCGCTCGCCGCCGCGTGGGGCCTGTTCGCCGTCGGCGAGTGGCTGTACGACCGTCGCGTCGGCATCCTGCTCGCCGTGCTGTGGGGCGTGCTGCCGCACAGCATCGTGCAGAACATGAGCTACAGCGAGGGGATCTTCACCGCGTTCGCCGCGTGGTCCCTGTACGCCCTGCTGCGGCGCTCGTGGCTCCTCGCCGCCGTGCTCAGCCTGTGTGCCGGACTGACCCGGCCGACCGGCTCCGCGCTGCTCGCCGTGGTCTGTCTCGCCGCGCTGATCGCGGCGCTGCGCCGCCGCGACGGCTGGCGCCCGTGGGCGGCGCTGGTGATCGCCCCGGCCGGCTGGCTCGGGTACCTGGCCTGGGTCGGCCGGCAGACCGGGCGGCCGGACGGCTGGTTCCACATCCAGGACGCCGGCTGGGGCACCACCTTCGACTTCGGCGCCGACACGGTCCGGGTGGCGCAGCGGGTCCTGGCGCAGCCCTCGGCGCTGACCATGTACGTGGTGACGCTCGTGGTGCTGATCGCCCTGGCGCTGTTCGTGCTCAGCGCCCTCGACCGGCAGCCCTGGCAGCTCCTGCTCTACAGCGGCCTCATCCTGCTCACCACGCTCGGCGCGGCCGGCTACTACCACGCGAAGGCGCGCTTCCTGCTGCCCGCGTTCCCGCTCCTGCTACCAGTCGCCGTCGCGCTGGCCCGGGCCGGCTGGGCCCGGGCGGTCACCGTGCTGGCCCCGCTGCTGATCCTCTCCGCCTACTTCGGCGGCTATGTCCTGATCATCTGGAACCGGTCGCCGTGACCGCCCCGCTCAGCTGCTGAAGGGCCGCACGTCCCAGAGCCACACGTCGTCGACCTGGCGGCCCGGCCCGTACAGGGCGTCGAGCACCACGCGCAGGTCGTCCTGCCGGCGGTGCTTGGGCAGCGCCACCGCGTCCGCCCGCCAGTAGCGGGCGTCGGCGCGGGCCTGGGCGACCTCGGCCGGCGTCACCGCGGTGCCGCGCTTGCCCTCCGCGACCAGCGTGAGCAGCTTCGCCGTCGGCTGCGGCTCGACGCCCCACCGCCCGGTCGGGTCGTCCTTGGACGTGGGAGCGAGAAAGTAGCCCTGCGGGACCGCGAACTCGGCCAGCGCGGCCGAACCCCAGTAGACCGAGGTCATGTTCGCCACCGGCACCGGCACCAGGGTGCGGCCGGGAGCCACATGGTCACGCCAGGTGCCGGCGGTGACGAAGTCCGGCACCGCGGGACGGCCCTGGGCCGGCAGCGGGGTGGGCAGGATCGGCACCAGAGCGGCAGCGACCGCGACGGCCGCGATCCGGGCCGGCAGCCGGTCCCCGGCGCGCGCGAGACGCGCCACCCGGTCCAGAGCCAGCGCCAGCAGGACACCGACGGCCATGGTGGTGATGAACCCGAAGCGGGCCACCACCACGGCGTCGAAGACCGGAAGGTGCTGCAGCAGCGCGAACGGCGCCGGGATCGTGGTTCGCTCGGTGCCCCAGGTCCAGGTGGTGCCCATCGACAGCAGCGCGCACACCACGGCGACCAGGGTCAGCACCCGGACGGTGATCTCCCTGCGCAGCCACCACGCGGCGGCGACCGCCACCACCACCAGCGACCAGCCGTAGAAGCTGACCTGCTCGGTGGTGTTCGGGCCCCACCCGCCGGCGCTGGTCGGGCTGCCGGCGATCGACTCGGTCGCGTAGCGCACGTAGGAGCCGAGCTTCAGGGCGTACACGTCGGGGCCGCCGGGGTGCCCCATCCGGTGCTGCGGCCCGAAGAACTGCATCCACAACGGGTACGCGGTGACGACAGCGACCAGCGCTCCGGCCACCCCCAGCCCGCCCAGCAGCCGGGGGGCGCGCCGCAACGCGACCTTCGGCGCCAGCGCGAGATGGGCCAGCGCGGCGAGCAGGCAGCCGAGCGCGAGCAGGAAGAGGATCTCCACGCTGATGAAGAACTGTGCCGCGATCAGCGCGCCGAGCACCAGCCCGTCCCGCAGCACCCGACCGCCCCGGGCCAGCGCCAGCACCCGCCAGCCGATGAGCGGCACCAGCCACTGCGCGGTCATGTGCGGGTGCCCGTTGCTGTGCGACACCAACGCCGGCGCGAACGCGCAGAACAGGCCGCCGACGAACGCGGCGGCGCGGGACCGCACCACGTGCCGGGACAGCACGTGGTACCAGGCGTAGCCGGTGCCGACCAGGTTGAGCGTCATCAGCAGCACGTACGCCGTCGGGGCGCCGAACAGCAGCGTCACCGGCGACAGCAGGATCCCGGGCAGCTGCATGCCGACGTTGGTCATCAGGTTCACGCCGTCGGGGGCGTTCTGCGCGGTGGTGAAGAACGGGTTCTCCAGGTGCCGGACCGCGTGCGCCGCGTACGCCAGCATCCACTCGTTGAACCCCTGGTCGTCCGGGCGGCTGCCGAGCAGGCGCCCGTCCGGGTTGCGCCACCCGCGGGCGGTCACCAGGAGCGCCCAGGCCAGATAGATCGCCGCGACCACGGCGTCCCACCGGCTCCACCGCCGCACCGGCCGGTCACCGGCCCCGTCGCCGGCCTCGGCGCGGCCGCCGTCGTCCGTCGCGGTCTCCGCCGGCTCCGGCGCCCGGCTCACCGCCGTGTCGCCGGGCGAACTGTCGCCGGGAGTGGCCGCAGCGGGGTCGGTGGGACGGGTGTCCGGAACGGTCATGAGGCAGGAGTTTACGGCCGCACGGCGTCGTCGCCCGGCACCCCCCGGGCCGCCCGCCCGGCGCGTCTCCACGGCCTGGTCAGCGCCGCGTCGAGCGCCGCCACGGCCAGCACCACCAGGCTGATCCGCAGGTAGATCGCCTCCTGGATGCCGAACCGGCTGTACTCCCCGGCGGACAGCATGAGGCTGGCGAGCACACTGACCAGGCTCACCACCACACCGAGCACGCCGGCCAGGACGAGCCACGGCCGCCGGCGGACCGCGCCGGTGAGCACGCACGCCAGCACCATCGCCACGACGGCGCCGGCGAGCAGCGGCAGCACCAGGCCACGGCGCGGGTACCAGACCTTCTCAACCGCTTCCGGCAGCATCGACACCGGGCGGCCGTACGTGTGCAACTCGGTGCTGCCCAGCGCCATCGGCAGGATCCGGCCGACCATGATCTCGCGGTAGTGATCCGGCTCGGCCACCGCGTACCGGAAACCGATGGCCATCTCGTGCTCCTCGGCCCACCGCTGCAGCTCCGGGCAGTTCGCGTACGCCTCGGAGAACTTGCGGACGTTCCACCGCCGGACCAGGCTCGGGTCCTCGATCGCCACGCACCGCGGCATGCCGAGCTCACGGTGGTAGACCTGGCGCATCTCCGGGTCGCGCTGCACCTCGACCATCAGCCGGTAGAGGAACGTCTCGTCGGTCTGCGAACGGCCCGAGGCGCTCCACTTGGCGAACGTCTCGTCGGTGGGGCCGAGCAGCGCCGCGTTCCAGCCCAGCCCGGCGCCGATCGCGACCAGCGCCACCACCGCCGCCCAGCGGTGCGGACGGCTGCGCCACGCCAGCACCGCCAGCACCGCCGGCACCAACGCGATGAACAGCAGCATGTCCTGCCGGACGAACATCCACCACACGGTGACCACTACCGTCGCGGCGAGCAGCGGCCACGACCGCCGGCGCACCCAGAGCACCAGCAGGCCGAACGCGAGCAGGCCGAGGCTGATGGACAGCGACTCGGCGGTCAGCGTGTGGTCCCACACGTAGACCGCCCGGGTCAGCGCCAGCACGAACAGCGCGACCCCGGCGCAGACCCGGGTGGTCGTGCCGCGCAGCAGCGTCCACAGCGCCAGCACGAGCACCACCCACGCCGCGGTGCTGATCAGGGCCTGCGCCCACGCGCGGGCGGGATCGCTGCCGGCGAGCGTGTAGAGCAGCGGGGTGCCCCACAGGCGCGGCGCGTGCCCGGTGAAGGAGAGCGTCGCGGTCGGGTTCGGCCCGTCGAGCAGCCCGGCGTACGACCGGGTGTCGAAGGTGCGGAACGCCTCGGCCCGCGCGGCGATGCTCAGCCGGGCGGCGACGAACGCGACGACCAGCCCCGCGAGCACGAGCTGCGCGGGGCGCGGCCGGGAACGCGACCGCCGGGCAGCGGACGGCTCAGCCGGCTCCTGCGGGCGCTCTTGAACGACCGACGACTCGACCATGACGGGATTTCCTCGCGCTCGTGCCGGCCTTGTCGGCGTCCAGAAGCGGAATGCCCCGATGTTAGCCTGGATCGCCCGCGTGGGGGTTCCCCTCACCGGCCGGCTCAGCCGGTTCCGCGGGGCGCCCACGGACGCCGCCCCGGTCGGACGGACAGTCAATCGGAGGGATCACCCACATGAAGGTCGTCAGCATCGTTGGCGCCCGGCCCCAGCTGGTCAAACTCGCACCGATCGCCGCGGCGTTCGCCGCCACGGAGCACGAGCACGTCATCGTGCACACCGGGCAGCACTACGACGCCGACCTCTCCGACGTCTTCTTCTCCGGGCTCGGCATTCCCGACCCGGACGTGCACCTGGGTATCGGCTCCGGCAGCCACGGCGTGCAGACCGGCAAGACGCTGGCCGCCCTGGACCCGGTGCTCGCGGCCGAACGACCCGACTGGGTGCTGGTGTACGGCGACACCAACTCCACGCTCGCCGGGGCGCTGTCCGCGGTGAAGATGCACCTGCCGGTGGCCCACCTGGAGGCGGGGCTGCGCTCGTTCAACCGCCGGATGCCGGAGGAGCACAACCGGGTCCTCACCGACCACTGCGCCGACCTGCTGCTGGCGCCCACCGAGGAGGCGGTGCGCCACCTGTCGGCCGAGGGCCTGGCCGCGCGTTCGGTGCTGGTCGGCGACGTGATGGTCGACGTGTGCCTGCGGGTACGCGACGCGGTGCTGGCCGGTGACCAGCCCCGCCCCGAGCTGCCGGCGGGCATCGACCCGGACGCGCCGTACCTGCTGGCCACGCTGCACCGGGCGGAGAACACCGACGACCCGGCGCGGCTGGCCGCGCTGGTGGGCGCGCTCGCCGAGCTGCCGGTGCCGGTCGCCCTGCTGGCGCACCCGCGCCTGCTGGCCCGGGCCGAGGAGCACGGCATCAAGCTCGGTGGCGGCGCGCTGCACGTGGGCCGGCCCCTGCCGTACGGCGGCATGGTGGCCGCGGTGCTCGGCTCCGTCGGTGTGGTGACCGACTCGGGCGGCCTGCAGAAGGAGGCCTACCTGCTGGACCGGCCCTGCACCACGCTGCGCCCGGAGACGGAGTGGGTGGAGACGCTCGCCGACGACTGGAACCGGCTGGTGCCGGACCCGTCGGCGCTGGGCTCCGCCGGCTGGGTGCAGACCGCCACCCGGGCCCGGCCGTCCGCCGCGCGGGGCAACCCGTACGGTGACGGCCGCGCGGCCGAGAACGTGGTCCGGGTGCTCGCCGAGCACGCCCGCTGAAATCGGACCGGCCCGCCGGACGCCGTCGCGATCGACGGTGTCCGGCGGGCCGTTTCCGATGGTGCCGCGGACGGCGTCAGGCCGCCGCGGTGAGCTGCGCCAACGGGGGCGGGTCGAGCGAGGTGGTGGCGACCACCTTCGGGAAGCGGCGGGCCAGCCGCCAGCCGAGCGTGATGGACAGCGCGTCGGAGGCCACGATCAGGTCGACCGGGTCGCGCTCCAGGTCCAGTTCGGACAGCCGCTTGTCGGCCAGCCGGGACAGCACCAGCGGGCGCACGTTCGAGTACGCCTTCATGAACACCCGCTTGTGGAACGCCCGGCTCAGGCGCTCCTGCCGCCGGCTGAGCCCGCTCGCCGGGCCGCCGCCGGCCAGCCGGCTCAGCCCGCGGGCCACTCGCCGGGGCCCGCTGGTGACCACGATCCGCTCGGTGCGCAGCAGCGGGTGCCGCTTCTCGGCGGCGCCGAGGGTGAACAGCCGCACGTTGGGCCGGCCGGCCAGGTCCGCCCAGTTCGTGTCGCTGAGGACCACCACGTCCAGCCGGGCGCCCTCGTCGAGGAGCCGCTCGGCCAGCGCCACGACCTTCTCGTGCGGTTTGTGGTTGAACGCCAGCAGCAGCGCCCGCGGCGTTCGGGGCGCGCCCACAGTGGGCGGCTGGTTCCCGGTTGCGTCGTCGAACGTCACGATGCGATCCTTCCCGCCTCGATCTTGCGCCTGACCATCGAGCGCAGCCTGGCCTCCAGCGGGGCCGTGACCGCCTGCCGGGTGAACGTGTCGGCGTGCGCGCGCGCCTCGGCACGCTGCTTCGCCGACATGTCCCGGGCCGCCTTGCCTGCGGCGATCATCGACTCGGCGATGTCGTGCACGTCGAGGCTCTCCGGGTTGAACCAGAGGGGATAGCCGGCCAGCACGTCCTGCGCGGCGATGCCGGGCGCGTGCACCGAAACGATCGGGCTGCCGCTCGCCATGTACTCGAAGATCTTCCCGGAGGTGACGTACCGCGCGCCGCCGGCCAGGAAGACCAGCACGTCGCTCTCCTGGTAGACCCGGCCGACCTCGGTCTTGGAGACCGGGCCCCGGTAGTGGATGCCGTACTCGGGCAGCGCGTGCCCCTGCTCGCCCTCGACCAGTCCGAGCCGCGCGATGAGGTCGGTCTTGCCCTGCTTGAAGTAGCCGAGGTGACCGTGGATGTTCAGCTCCGCGTCGGCCAGGTCGGGATGCCGCCGGGCGATCTGGAACGCCTCGGCCAGTTGCTCCACCGGCTGGGTGCTGTTCATCGTGCCGAGGAAGCCGAAGCGCAGCGGACGGTCGCGGTCCGACTCGGACGGCGGCGCGGGCGCGTCGAGCTGGGTCAGCAGGTCCGGGTCCCAGCCGTTGGGGACAACCATCATCCGGTCCGCGGCGTTCGGGTAACGGTCGGCGTACCAGGACAGCAGCGGCTGGTTGACGAAGATCGAGGCAGAGGCGTCGCGCAGGATCCGGCGCTCCCAGCGCCAGGCGGGGTGTCCCGGCTCGTACCCCGGCTCCTCGGTGAACATGTTGAGCGTCCAGGCGTCGCGGTAGTCGACGGCGAACGGCACGCCGGTGGCCTTGTGGATCATCCAGGCGGCGGCGAACGAGGCGAACGGGTTACCGGTGGCGAGCACCACGTCGAAGCGCCGCCGGGCGTGCATCCGCAGCGCCTTGCGCACCGACGCCAGCGCCCAGGACAGGTAGTGCTCGGGGAAGAACTTCTTCAACCCGAAGTTGTAGAGGTTGCGGGCCAGGATCGGCGACATGCCCCGGAACCGGCCGTAGGCGTGCAGGTCACGTTCCCAGGCGAAGTGGCTGATGTTCGGCCGCTCCACCTGGATCGACGGGTGCACGGTCTCGGCCAGCTGCTCGTCGACCGAGCCGATCACGCGGTGCAGGAACGACAGCGGCGACGCGAAGGCGGTCACATCCCAGCCGTGCTCGGCGAGGTAATTCGCGGTGGCCCGGGCCCGGTACACGCCGCTGGCCCGCGACGGCGGAAAGTAGAAGGACAGGTACAGGATGCGCGGTCGGCGCGTCGGGCGCGTCATGAATTGTCCCCCTGGGCGGAATCCGGGTCGGGTCGGTTCTGGCCATCGGTCGCCATTCCAGAGTAGTCGTAGCTGAAGCAGACCCTCGGGCTCGCGTGACCGCGTCGACGCTCGAGCAGGCGCACGGCGTACGGCATCGCCACCGGATCGGTGACGACGAGCACATCCACCGGGGAGCGCGAACAGGCGCGGGCGAGAAGCCGGTCACGCTGGTCGCCGCGCATCCGCACGAACGCCCGGTGCGCCGGGTCGGCGAGGCGCCGCTGGAACGCCCGCTCGGCCCGCTTCGACACCTTCCGCAGCGGGCCGCGGCCGATGGTCCGCAGCAGCTTGCGGGGCGCCTTGTACAGCGCCGCCTGCTCGACCCGGTCGGCCGGCAGCCGACGTTGCAGGGCGGCCAGGTCGATCACCCGCACGCCGGTGGCGAACGTCTCACGACTCCAGGGGCCCATCTTGTCGACCACCACGGTGGCAGCGCCCCCGTCGGCGATCACCTGGCGGGACTCCTCCACGACCGCGCGCCGCCGGACCGACCCGACGGACAGGAAAAGGACGTGCATCTCACTCCATCAGCTGCGGCGCCCGGCGTCAGACCGCCGGGTCGGCCTCGTCGGAGAACCACAGGCGGCGGTGCGTCTCGGCGACGGCGGCGTAGCCGTACCGGTCGGCGAGCGCCTTACGGGCGTGGGCCGGTTCGAGGTCGTCGGGGAACCGGGACCGCAGCCGCCGGTATCCGGCGACGATCGTCTCCGGGTCGTCTGTCACGTCGATCATCTGACCGGCGGCGTCCTCGATGCCGGCCAGCGTCCGCTCCGGACCGCCGCACCGGGTGACCAGGACGGGCAACCCGGCCGCGATCGCCTCGATGACCGCCACCCCGAAGGTCTCGCGGCGGCTCGGGTGCACCAGCAGGTCGTGCTCCCGCATCAGCTCCAGCGCCCGCTCGGGCGGGACCGCCCCGGTGAACGTGACAGCGTCTGCCACCCCGAGCTCGGCCGCCCGTGCGGTCAGGCTCGCCAGCAGCGCGCCCTCCCCCACCAGCGTCAGCGTCAGGGCCGGGTCGTCCTGCCGGCACCGCGCGAACGCCTCCAGCAGCAGCGGTACGCCCTTGAGCTCGGAGAGCGCGCCGACGAACAGCCACCGGCGCAGCGCGGTGATCGGCGTGTGGCGGGGCCGGTCGAAGGAGATCGGGTTGGCGATCGCCCCGATCCGGTCCGCGTGGTGCGGGAACGCCTCGACCAGCGGGGCACGGACGCCCTCGCCCACGGCGAGGAAACCGGCGCACCGGTCGAGCACCTCGTCGTACATCTCCCGGCCACGGGCGGTCTCGAGCACCTTGTCCAGGAAGCTGGCGTGCTCGGTCACGTAGACCCGGGTGTCCGGTCCGGCGTTGCGGATGGCCGCCCAGCCGCTGGGCAGCCCGACGTGGGCGTGCACGACCGGGGCGGTGAGCGGACGGCCGCCGAGGGCCGCGCGCAGCGCCTCGTCGTGCCGGTCGGCGATCTCCGCGTGCCCCAGCCCGCGGGGCACCGGCACCGGCACGTAGACCAGGTCGGCGCCGCCGACGGTCGGGGTGCGGTGCCGCGCGTGGCCGAGCAGGACGCGGTGGGCGTCGCGGACCCGGCGCTCAGCCGCCGGATCGAGGGCGGCCACCCAGGCGTCGCAGTGATAGACGGTCATCCGGTCGGAAACCGGTGCGGTCGCGTCGACCATCGCCTGGACGAACGAGCCGCGGAAGGGCAGTTCGCGGGTCGGGAACCAGGGCGTGATGACGACGACGTCCCGTGCAGAAGTTGCCGGCACCCGAACCTTCCTCGCCGCAAGTAGGGACCGCGCCACGTTAACATGCACGAACCGCGCTCGCCGACCACGCGGGTCGGCGTTGCGGCGCCCGCCTCCGCGATCGGAAGGACCCAGCCCAGATGGGCAGCAAGCTCGCAACCGGCGTGCTCCGTCGCGTCACCGCCCCCCGGGTGGTGCGTCACCGCGCGGCGGCCCGTCTGATCCACGGCCTGGCGGCCGCGCCGCTGCTGCCGGCCGGCGCGCGGTCGTCGCTGGCCCGCCGCCTGCGCGCCGGAATGGTCCGGGCCGGCTGGCCGGCGGCGGAGTCCCGGGCCGCGCTGGCCGCGGTGGCCGCCGGCGTGGGCCCGGCCGCCCGCGCCGACCTGCTCGCGCAGGAGGCCGCCGACGAGATCGCCGAGGGGCGCACCCCGGCCCACCTGACTGCCGCCGTCGAGGCCGACCTGGCCGAGGCGGACCGGGCGTACGCCCGGGGGGACGGCGAGGCGGCGGCCCGGCGGCTGCACCGGGTGCTGCACACCCAGTTCCACCGGGTGATCCACTTCGACCAGCTCGGCTCGCCGCTGGTGGACGATCCGGCGGCGTTCCTCGCGCCGCTGCACGGCAGCGCCGTGGGTCGGGCGCTGCTGACGCCGCGCGGCCGCCGGCAGCCGGCCGCGCCGCCGCCGACGGACCGGCCGCAACGGGTGCTGCTGCTGCTCAACGGAAGCGCCCACTTCGTGCAGGCGATCCGGGAGCGCTACGCCGCGCACCCCGGTGTGGAGCTGCGCTACGTGCGGCTGGACGACGACCCGGTGGCCGGGCCGCTGATCCGGGCGTCCAGGCGCATGACCGCCGAGGCGCTGCTGCGCGACACCGAGTACGGCAGGCAGGTCGAGGCCTGGCTGCGGCCGCATCTGGACTGGGCGGACACGGTGTTCGTCGACTGGGCCGTGGCGACCGCTGTCATGGTCGGCCTGGTCGATCCCGGCGACACCCGGGTGGTGGTCCGGCTGCACAGCTACGAGGCGTTCGGCAGGTGGCCGAACCTGATCGACTTCAGCCGGGTGGACGACGTCGTCTTCGTCTCCGAGCACCTGCGTGACTTCACGCTCCGGGTGGCGCCCGGGCTCACCGGCGCGCACGCGCCGCGTACCCACGTGTTGTGCAACGCGATGGACCTGGCGCCGTTCGCGCGGCCGAAGGACTCCGCGGCGCGGTTCACGCTCGGCCTGGTGGGCACCAGCGCGGTCGCCAAGGACCCGCGGTGGGCGGTCGAGGTGCTGCGGCTGCTGCGCGCCACCGACGAGCGGTACCGCCTGCTGCTGGTCGGCGGTGGCATCGACACCGGGCTCAGCCGGGCGGCACGCGACTACGCGGCCGAGCTGGAGGCGGAGCTGGCCGAGCTGGCGCCTTCCGGCGCGGTGACCCGGCTGGGCCACACCGACGACGTGCCGGGGGTGCTGACCGGCGTCGGCGTGGTGCTCAGCAGCTCGGTGCGGGAGAGCTTCCACTGTGCCGTGGTGGAGGGCGCCGCCAGCGGCGCGGTGCCGGTGGTGCGGGACTGGCCGTTCTTCGCCGGCGGGGAACACGGCGCGCGTACCGTCTTCCCGGCCGACTGGGTGGTCGGGACGCCGGCCGAGGCCGCCGCCCGCGTCCGTGCGGTCACCGCTGACGAGCAGGTCTGGCGGGCCGCCGGCGAGGCCGCGGCCAAGCACGCCGCGGCCACCTGGGACTGGTCGGTGAACGCACAGTGCTTCGACAGTCTGCTGGGGATCGACGGGGTGTGACAGGGCCCGGCCGGGCATCGGTGACGCCCGGCCGGAGCCGGTGTCAGACCGAGGCCGGCTGCAGGCCGCGCCCGTCACGGTCGGCGGCGGCCGGGCCCACGGCCACGGTACGGCCGTCGGAGGCGGCCTCCAGCAGGGCGGCGGCGACCTGGACGGTACGCAGACCCTGCCGCAGGGTGACGATGTCGCTCTGCTTGCCCTCCACCGCGTCGCGGAACCGCTCGTGCTCGACCAGCAGCGGCTCCCGCTTCGGGATGGCGTAGCGGACCATGTCGCCCTCGGCCACGCCACGGAACGCGCGCAGCGCCTCCCACTCGGTGTCGATGGCGGCGTTGGCGTAGAACGTGAGGTCGGCGGTGAGCGTGTCGGCCACGAAGCAGCCCTTGTCGCCGGTGACGACAGTGGACCGCTCCTTGAGCGGGCTCAGCCAGTTGACCAGGTGGTTGACCATCGTGCCGTCGGCGAGCTGACCGACGACAGCGACCATGTCCTCGTGCAGCCGGCCGCTGCGCGAAACCGTGCGGGCGGAGACCGAGGTGTACTCCTGGCCGGTCACCCAGGCGGTGAGGTCGATGTCGTGGGTGGCCAGGTCCATCACCACGCCGACGTCGGCGATCCGGTGCGGGAACGGGCCCTGTCGCCGGGTGACGACCTGGAACACCTCGCCCAGCTCACCGGCCTCCAGGCGGGTGCGCAGGCTCTGCAGCGCCGGGTTGTAGCGCTCGATGTGGCCGACTCCAGCGACCAGGCCGGCGGCCTCGAACGCCTCGACCAGCCGGGTTGCCGCGTCGACGGACTGCGCGAGGGGCTTCTCGATCAGCGCGCAGACGCCGTTGGCGGCCAGCTCCATGCCGATCGGCTCGTGCAGCGCCGTCGGGCAGGCCACCACCGCGTAGTCGACGCCGAGGGCGAGCAGGTCGCTCAGCTCGGGTACGACGGGCGCGCGCAGCGTGCCGGTCACGTCGCCGGCCGGGTCGACCACGCCGACCAGCTCGACGCCGTCGAGGTTGGACAGCACCCGGGCGTGGTTGCGCCCCATGGCGCCGAGGCCGATCAGTCCGGCCCGCAGCTTGCGTCCGCTCACTGAGCTCTCCTTCGCGCTCACCGGGCACCGCCGGCCAGGTTCGCGCCCTCGGCGATCCGCTCCAGCTCGGCCTGGCTCAGCGACGGGTGCACCGGCAGCGAGACGACCTCGGCGGCGGCCCGCTCGGTCTCCGGCAGGTCCCACGGGCCGGGCGTGCCGGCCTCGGTGAGGTAGGGCTTGAGCCGGTGGATCGGGGTCGGGTAGTAGACCGCGTTGCCGATGCCCAGCTCGGTGAGGCGGGCCTGGGCGGCGTCCCGGTCGCCCCGCACCCGCACCGTGTACTGGTGGTAGACGTGCTTGGCGCCGTCGGCGACCGGCGGGGTGACCATGCCGGTGATCGCCGAGTCGAGGTACTTGGCGTTGGCGCGGCGCTGCTCGGTCCACTCGCCGAGCTGAGTGAGCTGCACCCGGCCGATGGCGGCGGCCACGTCCGTCATGCGCATGTTGGCGCCGACGATCTCGTTGGCGTACCGCTGCTCCATGCCCTGGTTGCGCAGCAGCCGCAGGGTGCGTGCCAGCTCCGCGTCGGCGGTGGTGATCATGCCGCCCTCAAGGGAGTGCATGTTCTTCGTCGGGTAGAAGCTGAAGCAGCCGGCGGTGCCGAAGGCGCCGACCGGGGTGCCGTTCAGCTCGGCGCCGTGCGCCTGCGCGGCGTCCTCGACCACGGCGAGGCCGTGCTGCTGCGCGATCGCCATGATCCGGTCCATCGCCGCGGGGTGACCGTAGAGGTGCACCGGCATGATGGCGACGGTCTTCGGCGTGATCGCGGCGGCAACCGCCTCCGGGTCGACGCAGAAGCTGCCCGGCTCGATGTCCACGAAGACCGGCTCGGCGCCGACCAGCCGGACCGCGTTGCCGCTGGCGGCGAAGGAGAACGACGGGACGATGACCTCGTCGCCCGGGCCGAAGCCGAGCGCCATCAGCGTGAGCTGCAGCGCGGAGGTGCCGGAGTTGACGGCGACGCAGTGCCGGCCGGCGACCAGGTCACCGAACTCCTCCTCGAACGCGGCGACCTCGGGGCCCTGCACGACCCGGCCGCTCCGCAGCACCCGGACGGCCGCCTCGATCTCGGCTTCGCCGATGATCGGCCGTGCGGGGGGAATGAACTCTGGATGCGGCCCGGCCATGGGGCTTCCTCCTGTCGACGCGTGGTTCATGGGAGACATTTCGGGGGATGGTACCGCTCTGTCAGGAAAACAGCCGGGTCGCACTGATTGTCCGACTGGATGTGACCTTCTGTTCATGATCGACGACGACCCTCCGGGGGCGACCCGGGTCAGACTTCCACCTCGTCGCGCACAGGCCCCACGCATGCTACCCGCAGGGCGGCGACTATCGCGGCCGCCATCCGGGGCACCTCGGCGGGCTCCAGCGGGGCCCGGGAGATCGCCATCCGCCAGTAGACCGGCCCCACGATGAGATCGACGGCGGCGCGCCGGTCGGTGTCCGGGGACAGCTCGCCGCGCTCGACCGCCCGGCCGATCAGGATCCGGCCCACCGCCTGCTGGTAGTCGTCCAGGGCGGCCTGCAGCTTCTCCGCGATCTGCGGGTTGCGGGCCGCCTCGGCCAGCAGGTCCGGGATGATCTGCGCGGCCAGCCGGTGACGCAGCGCACGCGCCATCACGTGCAGCAGGATCTCCAGGTCACCGAGCAGGCTGCCGGTGTCCAGCAGCGGGATGTTGCGGCCCGCCACGGCGGAGACCATGTCCAGCACCAGGTCGAGCTTGGACCGCCAGCGGCGGTAGATGGCGGTCTTGCTCACACCGGCCCGGCGGGCCACCGCCTCGATGGAGAGGCGACCGTAGCCGACCTCGGCCAACTCCTGCATCACGGCGGTACGGATGGCGCTGGTGATCTCCCCGCGCAGCACCGCCGCGCCGGCCGGGGCACGCCTCTTCTCGGTCGTCACGTGGAACAATGTAGCGCAACGACGGTACGGTTGCGTCCCGACGTTCGGTGGACTACCTTCCATGCAGCAGCGAGGCGGCTCCTCCCCGCCGGGCCACGCTGGATCTGTTCACCGCACTGCTCCCCATCAGCACGAAAGATCGGAGCGCCTGATCATGGCCAACACCGCGGTGGCCGACCCCGAATCCGGACTCACCCGGGCCCAACTGGCCCGGCGGTACGGGTTGCGGGTGGCCGGGGAACGACCGCCCCTGGGCGAGTATGCCCGCCGTTTGTGGGCGTACCGGCACTTCATGACCGCGTACTCGCGGGCGAAGGTCGCCTCCTCGCTGAGCAACACACAGCTCGGGCAGCTCTGGCAGGTGCTGACACCGCTCACCAACGCGGCGGTCTACTTCCTGATCTTCGGCGTGATCCTGTCGCAGAGCCGGAACGTGCCGAACTTCATCGCGTACCTGTGCACCGGCGTGTTCATCTTCATGTTCACCCAGACCGCTGTGTCGAACGGCACCAGCGCGATCACCGGCAACCTGGGCCTGATCCGGGCGCTCCAGTTCCCCCGGGCCGCGCTGCCGATCACCGTCACCCTGGTGCAGCTCCAGCAGCTGCTCATGTCGATGGTGGTGCTGGCCGCCATCGTGCTGTTCACCGGCGAGCCGGTGACCTGGCGCTGGATCCTGCTCGCCCCGACGCTGCTGCTCCAGTCGATCTTCAACGTCGGCCTCACCATGATCATGGCGCGGATCGGCTCCAAGGTCACCGACCTGAAGCAGATCATGCCGTTCGTGATGCGCACCTGGCTGTACGCCTCCGGCGTGCTCTACCCGGTGGCGCTGTTCCGCCAGCACCTGCCGCACTGGGCCGCGAGCCTCCTGGAGTGGAACCCGCCACTGGTCTTCATCGAGCTGGCCCGCTTCTCGCTGCTCGACTCGCACCAGGCCAACCTGGTCAGCTCGCCGCCGAAGCTCTGGGCGCTGGGCCTGTTCTGGGCGGTCGTCATGGGCATCGGCGGGTTCCTCTACTTCTGGCGCGGAGAGAAGGAGTACGGCCGTGGCTGAGCAGACCCTGCCGCTGAACGCCGGCCCGGTGACCGACTCGGGTCGCATCCCCACCGTCGTGGTCGACGACGTGCACGTGATCTACCGGATCCACAAGGGAGCCAGCGGCGGCACCACACCGGTCTCCGCGCTCAAGCGGATCGTCTCGCGCACCAAGGCGCCGAACATCCGCGAAGTGCACGCGGTCAAGGGCGTGAGCTTCACCGCGTACCAGGGCGAGGCGATCGGCCTGATCGGCAGCAACGGCTCCGGCAAGTCGACGCTGCTGCGGGCCATCGCCGGGCTGCTCCCGCCGGCCCGCGGCGCGGTCTACACCAAGGGCCAGCCGTCCCTGCTGGGCGTCAACGCCGCGCTGCTCAACGACCTGTCCGGCGAGCGCAACGTGGTGCTCGGCTGCCTCGCCATGGGCATGCACCCGGACGAGGTCAAGCGCCTCGCCCCGGAGATCATCGAGTTCTCCGGCATCAACGAGCGCGGCGACTTCGCCTCGCTGCCGATGCGCACCTACTCCTCCGGCATGGGCGCCCGGCTGCGCTTCGCCATCGCCGCCGCGAAGAAGCACGACGTGCTGCTCATCGACGAGGCGCTGGCCACCGGTGACCGCAAGTTCCGGTCCCGCAGCGAGCAGCGGGTCCGCGAGCTGCGGGAGAGCGCCGGCACCGTGTTCCTGGTGAGCCACTCGATCGGCTCGATCCGGGACACCTGTGAGCGGACCATCTGGCTGGAGAGCGGCGTCCTGAAGATGGACGGCCCCACCAAGGAGGTCTGCGACGCGTACGAGGGCCAGAAGTAGCCCGCCGGAGCGCACCGGTCCCGGGATCGCCCGGATCGGTGCGCTCCGCCGTCCGCGTTAAGGTTTTCGGACCCATCCCCTTTCACCCAGAGTGAGGTACGGCAATGACGCAGGACCACACCACCGCACCGGACGCCGCGCCGGCGAGCCCGGCACCCTGGCGCCCCGCGCGTACGGTGGCCGTGATCCTCGCCGGGGGGACCGGCACGCGCCTCGGGCTGGGCATCCCGAAGCAGCTCCTCAAGATCGCCGGTAAGCCGATCATCGAGCACACCCTCGCCGTCTTCGAGGGCGCGCCGGAGATCGACGAGATCATCGTGCTGATGGCCACCGGCCACGTCGACGACGCGCGGCGCATCGTCGCCGACGCCGGCTTCCGCAAGGTCACCAAGGTGATCGAGGGCGGCGAGACCCGCAACGACACCACCCGGATCGCGCTCGACGCGGTCGGCGAGGGCGACGTCAACATCCTCTTCCACGACGCGGTCCGCCCGCTGGTCAGCGCCCGGATCGTGCGCGAGTGCGTCAACGCGCTCTGGACGTACTCGGCGGTCGACGTGGCCATCCCGTCCGCCGACACGATCATCCAGGTGGACGCGGACGAGTGCATCACCGACATCCCGGTCCGCTCCCGGCTGCGCCGCGGCCAGACCCCGCAGGCGTTCCGCTCCGGCACCATCCGCGAGGCGTACCGCCGCGCCGAGGGCGACCCCGACTTCGCCGCCACCGACGACTGCGGCGTGGTGCTGCGCTACCTGCCCGGCACGCCGATCAAGGTGATCGACGGCTCGGACGAGAACATCAAGGTCACCCACCCGGTCGACGTGCACCTGGCCGACAAGCTGTTCCAGCTCGCCGCCGCCCAGGCGCCCCGCCTGACCGACCACCGCAGCTACGCCGAGGAGCTGACCGGCCGGACCATCGTGGTCTTCGGCGGCAGCTACGGCATCGGCCACGACCTCGCCGAACTGGCCCGCTCCTACGGCGCCCAGGTCTTCCCGTTCAGCCGCTCCACCACGGGCACCCACGTCGAGCGCGCCGAGGACGTGACCGCCGCCCTGAAGACCGCGTTCGAAGCCACCGGCCGGATCGACCACGTGGTGGTCACCGCCGGCATCCTGGAGAAGGGCGCGCTCGCCGAGATGGACTCCGAGACGATGGACCGTCTCCTGCACGTCAACTTCGTCGGCCCGGTCACCATCGCCCGCCAGTCGCTGCCGTACCTGCAGCAGACCAAGGGTCAGCTGCTGCTCTACACGTCCAGCTCGTACACCCGGGGCCGGGCCCGCTACGCGCTCTACTCGGCCACCAAGGCCGCGCTGGTCAACCTCACCCAGGCGCTCGCCGACGAGTGGGCCGAGTTCGGTGTACGGGTCAACTGCGTCAACCCGGAGCGCACCGCCACCCCGATGCGAACGCGGGCGTTCGGCGAGGAGCCGGAGCACACGCTGCTCTCCTCCGAGGCGGTCGCGCAGGCGTCCCTGGACGTGCTGATCTCCGAACTGACCGGCCAGGTGGTCGACGTGCGCCGGGCCCCCGGCGAGCAGGCCGCCGCCGTACCGGCGCAGCCCGGCGCCGACCGGTCCGAGCTGTCCACCGGCGCCTGAGACCGACGGGACGTGTCAGATGCGTGGTGACCTGGTCCGCAAGCTGCTCGCCCGGGTGCTGACCACCGGGCTGGCGGTGCTGGCCTTCCTCGTCGTGGCGCTCACCGGCGCCACCGGCTGGGGCCTGGCCCTGGCCGTCGCGGCGCTCGCCGCCACCGCCTGGGAGCGCCGCGTCCGGCCATCGGCCGACGGTCTCGCCGAGACGGTGCTCGTCGCCGCCGGCATCCTCGTCGGCTACGCCCGTCGCCTCGACGACGGCTTCGACCCGGCCCTCGCGGCCACCGCGCTCGTCCTGCTCGGCCTGGTGCTGCTGGTCGGCCCGCTGCGGCAGGCCGGCGCGCTGGAGATCCGGGCGGCCAACCTCCCGGTCCGCACGTGGACGCCGCTGGTCGCCGCCCGGCTCGGCGACGCGCTGCTGGTGCTGCTCGCCCTGGTGGCGCTCGCCGCCGTCCTGACCCTGCCCGCCTGGTCGGCGCTCGCCGCCACGCTGCTCGTCGGCGCCGGCTGCGGCGCGGTCGCGCTCGACCTCGCCCGGCGCCGGTTCCGGCCGCCCGCCGGCGGGGGCCCGGTCGGCCGCGCGCTGCGCCGCCACCAGCCCGAGTTCGTGCTGCACTTCTCCGCGCCGCCCGGCTCGGAGTACCAGGTCACCATGTGGCTGCCGTACCTGGAACGGATCGGCCGCCCGTACGTGGTGGTGCTGCGCGAGCCGGAGCTTCTGCCCGCGGTGGCCGCCGCCACCCGCGCCCCGGTGGTCCTCTGCCCCACCCTGAAGGCGCTCGACGAGGCGCTGGTGCCCAGCCTGCGGGTGGCGTTCTACGTCAACCACGGCGCGAAGAACGCCCACCTGATCCGGTTCAACCAGCTCACCCACGTGCAGCTGCACCACGGCGACAGCGACAAGGCCCCGAGCGCCAACCCGGTCTCGGCCATCTTCGACAAGATCTTCGTGGCCGGGCAGGCCGCGATCGACAGGTACGCCCGCGCCGGCGTGGAGATCCCCGCCGACAAGTTCGTCGTGGTCGGCCGGCCCCAGGTCGAGGCCATCGAGGTACGCCGGGAGCCGGTCGCCGCGTCGGCGCACCCGACGGTCCTCTACACCCCGACCTGGACCGGGCACCACGCCGACGCCAACTACTGCTCGCTGCCGGTGGCCGAGACGCTGATCCGCCGGCTGATCGACCGCGGGGCGGCGGTGATCCTGCGCGCCCACCCGTACACCGACAAGAACCCGGCCTCGGCCCGCCAGCTCGCCCGGCTCACCGAGCTGCTCGCCGCCGACCGGGCCAAGACCGGCCGCCCGCACCTGTGGGGCGCCGCCGCGGCCCGCGAGCTGACGCTCACCGAGTGCGTCAACCGGGCCGACGCGCTGGTCTCCGACGTCTCCGGCGTCATCTCCGACTGGCTCTACTCCGGCAAGCCGTACGCGGTCACCGACACCGGCGCCGACGGCGAGCACTTCGTCGAGCGGTTCCCGCTCGCGGCCTCCGGCTACGTGCTGCGGCGGGACATGTCCAACGTGGACGAAGTGCTCACCGACCTGCTCGACGCCGACCCGAAGGCCGCGCAGCGCTGGGCGGCGCGCACCCGCTACCTGGGCGACTTCCCCGCCGACGCCTACGCCGAGGCGTTCCTCGCCGCCGCCCGCCGCGAGCTGGAGGCCGACTGGGCGGTCCCGGCGCAGCGCGCGGTCGTGTAGACCCCGCTCAGAGGTACGTGTCGAGCAGGGCGAGCACGGCGGCCGGGTCCTCGACGTGCGCGTTGTGGCCCAGACCGGGCAGGGTGGCGACCGGTACGCCCAGCTCCTTGAGCTGCTCGTCGCTCACCATCGGGTCCTGCTCGCCGCGGGCCAGCAGCACCGGCACGCCGGTGGCGGCCAGCAGCGCGGGCAGCCGAGGCTCACCGACCGCGAACGCGGCCGGGTCCATCGCCAGCCGCCAGCGGCCGTCCACCCGCCGCAGCCCCGCCTCCACCACCGGGTGGTCCGGGGCGAACAGCCCGGCGAGCCCGGAGACGCGCAGGTAGCGGCGGGCCGCCTCGTCCCGGGTGGCGAACCAGGTGACCGGCCGGGCGGCCAGCTCGCCGGCCTTCGCCAGCTCGGCCGGGGACCAGACCGCCTTGATGCCGAGCCCCACCACCGCGTCGATCGGAAGAGCCCGCTGCCGGGCCGCGAGCGCCAGCGCCACCACCCCGCCGAGCGAGTGCCCGAGCAGCACCAGCCGGTCGTGCGGGCCCAGCCGGACCGGGCCGAGCCCGTCCGCGACGCGCTGGGCCAGGGCTTCGAACGAGTAGCCGTCGAGCGGCGGCGACCAGCCGTGGCCCGCCAGGTCGGGGGCGAGCCAGCGCCCGGGCCAGCGGCGCTCCAGCAGCGGCGCCCAGGGCAGCCACACCTCGCCGGTGGCACCCATGCCGTGCAGGAGAATCAGGTGCCGGTTCCCCGTCGCTTCACCCATTGGCGCAGTCTGCCACCGCCCGCCCCGGACACGCGAGACCAAACCCGCCCGACCCGCCCCCACGCCCCACGCCGCCCGCCCTCGCCCTCGCCCTCGCCGCCGATCTTGGAGTTGTGGTGCCTTCCATAGCGGGCGAGCCGGGCATACCAGGCGCCACAAGTCCAAGATCGACGCGCCGAGAGGGCGGCGGGCGAGGGCGGGTGGGGACGGTCAGGCGGAGTAGCCGCGGCTGGCGATCCAGTGCGCCAGGTCGATGGTGGTGAGCCAGTACGACGGCAGCGACGGGTCGGCCGAGTCGGCGATCCGGACGGTCCGGCCGTCGTCCTTGTAACCGATCACCGCGACGTAGTGGCCGCCCGGGAACGAGTGCCAGCCGCCGTTGGTGTCGGTGGCGGTGCCGGCGACGTTCGCGACGACCCCGCGGCCGTTGCTGATCGCCTCGACCACGTCGGCCTGGAGCCGGTCCATCTGGGCCGGGCTGGCCGAGCCGGGAATCATCCGGGTCCGGTACGGGTTGCCCTTGACCTGCTGGTTGAGCACGCGCGTGGTGTCCTCGGCCGAGTTGGTGCCCATCTCGGTGGTGCCGAGCGGGCCGGCCAGCGCGTCCTGGCTGCGCTCGACGCCGGTGGCGCTGAGCGCGTTGCGCACGGCGGCCGGGCCGCAGTAGTAGTAGTTGATCTGCGCCTGGTAGTCGTAGTCCAGCGTCCTGCTGGACGGCGGCTTCGGCGCGGCCTTGGTGACGTCCGGGTCCGCCGCGGCCTTCTTCGCCGACGGGGAGGCGCTGGGCGACGCGCTGGGCGTGGCGCTGGGCGACGCCGGCGGGACGACGATGCGCGCCTCGCCGCGGCTGGCGGGCTCGCCGAGCCGTGCGCCGAGTTCGGCGACCGAGGCGGTGTTCTCCTGGTGGACCGGGGCGTCCTCACCGGCGGCGAGGGCGGTGCCGGCGCCGGCGGCCAGTACGAGCGCCGCGGCCGATCCGGCGATGATCTGGTACGGGCGCTCGGTGGCGATGCGCCGCAGCTGACGCTTCAGGTGGTGCTTCACGAAATCCTCCACGGGGGCGTGATCGGCACACGCCGGCCCGGCACGCGGAGGGATCCACACGTGCTGGCAGGGCCGGATGGGCCGGGGGGCGGTACGCCCGTGATGCCGGGCGCCCAGGGGCGGTTTGCCGGTCGCGTCAGGCGAGCGCGGGCACCGCGGAGCCGTGGAGGCGGGGGGACGATCGAGGGGTGGGCACGAGGATGGCACTCCTTCCGTGGCCGCCGACCGGGTTAGCTGACGGATTCGGGCGGGAAGTACGCCCTACCGCGGCAGTGGCCGCGGATTCACCCCGATGGTGCTCATGGTTCCCCGGTTCGTGTTGACACGATTAGGCGGGTCGGCGCGGCGTCGCCTTCTGCGATCGGTTACCGCACCGGACGCGCCGACACTACCGGTGGGTATTGCCCCTGCCAAGCGCTCCCACCTGCGTAAACGTGATCCTCGGTAACGGATTTCGGAACAGCCGGTTACTGACTTCACTCAATGGGACAAGCGGTGGTGGCGTGACCTGGCGGCGGAAAGGGGACAGACGGCGAGCCGGTGACCGGCAATTGCGCGGTCGGCTGCCCTGTTCTGCGCCGGACGCCCGTTTCCGCGTCCCGGGTGAGCGGGGTCACCACATTCCGGGTAACAATTCGGTCGCCACCGGCGGCTCAGCCGACCCGGGCCGGACGCCACCGGGCGGTGCGGACGGACGCGCCGACGGGCAGGGGCATCGTCGCCGCGCCGCGGGGCACCGCGGCGGGCCGCAGCGCCAGGGTGGCCGCGTACGCCTCGGCGGCGAGCGTCCGGGCGGCCTCGGCGGCCAGTTCGGCGTCCCGCCAGGCCAACCGCTCCCGCTCGGCGGCGCTCTCCCACCCGGCCCGGCGCCGGTCCCGGACGGTGCGGGCCAGCACGATCTCCTGCTCAGCCGGGTGCCGGCGCGGGTCCCACCCGTTGCGGCGCGCCAGCACGTCGGCGAGCTGCCGGGCGGACAGGTCGCCACGCCAGTGCGCCGTCATGGCGGCGTGGTGCAGCCAGCGCTCCCGGGCCGCGTACTCCGCAGGGGTGCGCGGGGTGCGCGGGGCGGCCAGCGCGGCGGCCCCGGCCAGGCGGCGGGCGGCGGTGTCCGCCTCGTCGTACGCGGTCCAGGCCCGCTCCGCCTCGTCCTGCGCGGCCAGCCACCGTTCCCGGCAGCGACGGGCCGTCTGGGCGGCCCCGGTGGCGGCCACCGCCACCTCCTCGGCGTACCGGACGAGGTCGTCACGGCGCGCGGCGTCCGCGTCCACCGGATCGGCGGCGGCCTCGGCGGCACCGTCCCGCTCGGGCCGGGCCACCAGCACGGCGAGCAGGCCGAACGCGAGCAGCATCAGGAAGGACCAGATGGCGGCGGCCTCGGGGACCGCGGTGAGGAAGTGGTAGAGAGCGGTCTGCGACATGGTCGGCACCTCACGGGAAGAACCTGGCGGGAGACTCCGCACGGCCGGTCGGGGCGGGGCGCGCGTGCGCCGGGCCGTCGAGGGGCGGGTGCGGGATGACGTTCGGTGGGTGCGGTGACGGGCGAGCGCCCGCGGGCGGATCAGCGGGCGGGCGGGGCCCGCAGGCCGACCGGCGCGGTGATCCGGCCGGCCGGGACCGGCTGTGGGCCGGCCGGGAGCGTGTCGGTCGCCCGTGCGGCGGGCGCGGGAGCGGGACGGGCCTGCCGCTCGGCGGTGCGGTCGTGTTCCGGTCGTGGGGCGGCCGGCGTGCTCACGTACGCCGGGCCGGCTGCGGCGGCCGGGGCGGCGCCCGGCAGCGTGGCCGCGCCGAACGAACAGGCGACGACCACGGCGAGACTGGCGAGCATCCGGGCGGTCCAGCGCGCCACCCACCACACGGGGCAGGTGAGCGCGATCGGAAGCACGGGTACAAATTACCGCCGAACCCCCACCAATGCACCGCCGCACGGCGTGTCGCGGATCGACCGGCCGACGTGTGCGCGTGTCAGTCCGGGCGACGCCGCCCGGCGTACTCGATGCCCTCGGCCGGACCGGCGACGGGCGTCGCGCCGCCGTCGGCGGCCGCGCCCTCGGCGGGCCCGCGCGGAGCCGGCACGGCCGGTGCGCGCGACGCCGCGCGGGCCCGGCGGGACGGACCGAGCAGCCGCATCATCGGCAGCTCCACCCAGCGGTGCAGCGCGGCGGCGAGCGCGAGCGTGAGCAGCAGGAAGCCGAGCACCGCGAGCGGCCCCCGCCAGCCTGGCAGGCCGGTGCCCCAGTCCCCGGTCAGCCTCAGCACGGTGACCATGACCAGCACGTGCACCAGGTAGAAGGCGAACGAGACCTCACCGAGCCAGATCATCGGCCGGGACCGCCAGGGGGTGGGCCGGCCGCGCACGTCGGCGTCCGCCGCCGCGGCGATGACCAGCAGGTACGCCACGGCGAGCAACGCCGCCCAGAACTCGGCCGGGATCCACAGCGCGGCGACCACCCAGGTGGTGACGAACAGGCCGGTGGCGACCGCGAGGTTCGGTCCGCGCCAGCGGTTGCGGCGCATCAGCTCGGCGGCGGCCACTCCCATCCAGAACTCCAGCGACCGGGTCACCGGGAAGATCTGGGTGAACCACCACCGCTGCTCCTCCGGCACCAGCTCCTGGCCCGGCCACAGCGCCAGGATGAGCAGCGGCGCCGCGACCAGCACGGCCCGGAGCACCCCGGTACGGGCCCGGCGCAGCCGCGGCACCACCAGCGGCAGGCACAGGTAGAAGGCCAGCTCGCAGGAGAGCGACCAGCTCACGTTGTTGACGCTGTAGAAGTAGCCGTTCAGCGGGATCCACGCCTGGACCAGGAAGAAGTTGCCGATCGCCGCCCATGGCAGGACCGGGTCGGCGAACCACGCCGCCACCGCGAGCGCCGCCACGAACGTCACCACGTGGTTGGGGTAGATCTTGGCGAGCCGGCGGCGCAGGAACGTCCACGCCCGCTCCCCGTCCCGGTACGACCAGACCAGCACGAACCCGCTGAGGATGAAGAAGAACTCGACGCCGGACAGGCCGAGGCTGAACGCCTTGTCCACCACCGCCTTGAGGTGCGGCTCGGCGACGATCCCCATGGTCCCGGCGTGGAAACCGAAGACCAGCAGCGCGGCGACCCACCGCAAACCGGTCAGCGACGGCAGACGCGGGGCACGGGTGACGGTCGGCGCGCTGGTCATTCCGGGCACCCTACCCCGGAGTACCGGGACGTTCCCGGCGAGCCGACGGCCGCCGGGTCACTCAGGGACGGCGGATAGGATTTCCGTTCCTGCACGCGCGAGCGCCCGACCGGCGCCCGCCGGCACGCCGTGCCGTACGGAAGGTGAGCGAACCGGATGCACCAGCGGATCCTGCTCCGCGCCCGCAAGGGCCCGTTCGACGTCCTCACGCCGGAGGAGACGTTCGCCGGCAACTGGATCGGGGACAACAGCGGAAACCTGGTCTTCAGCCACGCCGCGCACAAGCTGCTGGCCACCTCCACGGCGGAGATCACACCGACCCGCACCCCGGCCGATCCGCGCGTCGCCGACGAGATCAACGAACGGTACGACGTGTTCGTCGTGCCGCTGGCGAACGCCTTCCGCCGCAGCTTCGTGCACCGCCTCACCCCGCTGACCCGGCTGATCGAACGGCTGAAGATCCCGGTGGTGGTGCTCGGCGTCGGCGTGCAGACCAACGTCGACGGCGACCGCGAGTACCTGCGGCCGATCGACGAGCCGGTGCGCGCGTTCTGCAAGGCCGTGCTGGACCGGTCGCACAGCATCGGCGTACGCGGCGAGGTGACCCAGAGCTACCTCAACACGCTGGGCTTCTCCGACGTGGAGCAGATCGGCTGCCCGTCGATGTTCCTGCACGGCGACACGTTCCCGCTGGAGAAGATGCAGCCGGAGCTGACCGCCGAGTCGAAGGTGGCGCTCACCATCTCCCCGTACGTCCGCTCGATGGCCTCGGTGGTCCGCCACCACCACGAGCGCTACCCGAACCTGTGCTACGTGCCGCAGGACCTGCGTACCCTCGGCACCCTGCTCTACGGCGACGCACCCGAGCACCGGGGGCAGAGCAGCGACATCCCGCTGCACACCTCGCACCCGCTGTTCGTCGAGGACAAGGTGCGCATGTTCGTCGACCCGTGGACCTGGATGTCGCACCTGTCCGGCTACGACTTCGCGTTCGGCACCCGCATCCACGGCACCATCACCGCGCTGGCCGCCGGCACGCCCGGCTACCTGTTCGCGCACGACTCGCGCACCCTGGAACTGGCCCGTTACTTCGACATCCCGCACCGGATCATGCGCGACGTGCCGGCCGACGTCGACGCCGCCGACCTCTACGCGGAGGCCGACTACACCGCGCTCACCGACGGCCACAAGGCCCGCTTCGAGACCATCACCGCGTTCCTGCGCAAGCACGACCTCGGCATCTCGTTCGACGACGACGAAAGCGCCGCCCGCTTCGACCGGCGGGTCAGCGAGACGGTGTTCCCGCCGGCCGTCCGGCCCGCCGCCGCCACCCCGCCGGCCGAACTGCTGACCCGCATCGAGCGACTGCGCGACGAGAACGCCAAGCTCACCGAGACCATCGACGCGCTGCGCTCGCAGCAGCTGCGCGAGCGGATCAAGCAGGCCGTCCCGGGCAAGGTCCGCCGGATGCTGCGCCGCTGACAGTCGTACGCCTGTTCTAAACAGGGTACGATCGGCGGCGTGTCCGACGTCGCGTACCAGCCCTCGATGCTCGACCTTGCCGAGCAGGGCCCGACCCTTGGCCCGCTCGCCGGGGCGGTGCGCCGCCACGAGCTGAGCCGGGGCGCCTGGGTCGACCACCTGCCCGGCTGGGTGCGGGGCTCCGACGCGGTGCTCGACACGTTGCGCCACGACGTGCCCTGGCGGGCCGAACGCCGCACCATGTACGACACCGCTGTCGACGTGCCCCGGCTGCTCTGCTGGTACGCCGCCGGCCGGCCGCTGCCGCACCCGGTGCTCACCGCGGCCCGCGACGCGCTCACCCGGCACTACACGCCCGAGCTGGGCGAGCCGTTCGTCACCGCCGGCATGTGCCTCTACCGGGACGGGCGCGACAGCGTGGCCTGGCACGGCGACACCCTGGGCCGCTCCGCGCACACCGACACCATGGTGGCGATCGTCTCGTTCGGCTCCCCGCGCGCGCTGCTGCTGCGGCCCCGCGGCGGAGGCGGCGGCAGCCTGCGGTTCCCGCTCGGCCACGGCGACCTCGTGGTGATGGGCGGCTCCTGCCAGCGCACCTGGGAACACGCGGTGCCGAAGACCACCCGCCCGGTCGGTCCCCGCGTCAGCGTCCAGTTCCGTCCCACCGGCGTCGCCTGAGCCCGGGCCGGGCCCACATCTGCGCTGGGCACGTGCTAGAAACAACTCCCAGGGTCGATCACGCCCCCGTCACCCGATGACGCGAAGGGCGACCGATGACCCAGTCCCCCACCTCCTCCCGCTGGTCCCCGTGGACGCTGCACGGCGACGGCCGTCAGGTAAGCCCCGGCGACGTGGTCCAGCCCGACGAACGGCTCTCCTGGCCGCGCACCGTCGGCGTGGGCGTGCAGCACGTGGTCGCCATGTTCGGCGCCACCTTCACCGTCCCGCTGATCACCGGGTTCCCGCCCGCCACCACGCTGCTCTTCTCCGGGCTCGGCACGCTGCTGTTCCTGCTGATCACCGGCAACCGGCTGCCCTCGTACCTCGGCTCGTCGTTCGCGTTCATCGCGCCGGTGCTCGCGGCGAAGACCGACGGCGGCATCGGCGCGGCCCTCGGCGGCATCGTCGTCGCGGGCGTCGCGCTCGCGCTCGTCGGCGTGGTGGTGCAGGTGGCCGGCTCCCGCTGGATCGACGCGCTGATGCCGCCCGTGGTCACCGGCGCGATCGTCATGCTGATCGGCCTCAACCTCGCGCCGGTGGCCTGGGACGGCGGCGGCGCCGGCACCGGCGTCAAGGCGCAGCCGCTGATCGCCGTGGTCACCCTCGCCGCGATCCTGCTCACCACAGTGCTCTTCCGCGGCTTCGTGGCCCGGCTGTCGATCCTCGTCGGCGTGGTGGTCGGCTGGGTGCTCGCCGCGCTGACCGGCAACCTCGACCAGCAGGCCGTACGCGGGCTGCGGCAGGCCGCCTGGGTCGGTTTCCCCGAGTTCCACACGCCGAGCTTCGACGCGCGCGCCGTCGTGCTGGTCATCCCGGTGATCCTCGTGCTGATCGCGGAGAACGCCGGGCACGTCAAGGCGGTCGCCGCGATGACCGGCCGCAACCTCGACCGCGACATGGGCCGGGCGCTGCTCGGCGACGGCGTCGCCACCGTGCTGGCCGGCTCCGGCGGCGGTTCCGGCACCACCACCTACGCGGAGAACATCGGCGTGATGGCGGCGACCCGCGTCTACTCCACCGCCGCGTACTGGATCGCCGGCGCCACGGCGATCCTGCTCGGACTCTGCCCGAAGTTCGGCGCGCTGATCCTGACCGTCCCGGCCGGCGTGCTGGGTGGTGCCACCACCGCCCTGTACGGCCTGATCGCCATCCTCGGCGCCCGGATCTGGATCGAGAGCCGGGTCGACTTCCACGACCCGATCAACCTGTTCACCGCGGCGGTCGCCGTCATCATCGGAGCCGCCAACTACACGCTGACGGCCGGTGACCTGTCGTTCAACGGCATCGCGCTGGGCACGGCGGCCGCCCTGATCATCTATCACGGCATGCGCCTGATCGCCCGCCTGCGCGGCACCACGCCCGAGTCCCGCCAGTCCCCCGACCCCGAACTCTGACCCCTCTCCCTGCCCTCTGTTCCCTTCCCGCCTCCCGCCGGACCCCGCCCGACCTCGCCCGGCCCCGCCCGACCTCGCCCGACCTCGCCCCGTTGATCATGAAGTTAGCGGCACAATTTGCCCGATTCCCGCCCGCCAACTTCATGATCAACGGACTGCACGGGCCCGATCGGGCAAGATCGCGCGGCGTGGACCCCTCGCCGGCGGGCCAGCCCCGCCCAGCTGCGTCGATCATGAGGTTGACGGTACTCAGTGTCCGTTTTGTCGCCGCTAACCTCATGATCGACCGTGCGGGAGCGGGGCGCGGCCAGCCAGATGCCCGAAATGCCCCAGCAGGCGGGGACACCCAGTGCGGTGATCAAGGAGTTTGAGGTCGGCAGGAGGCGCGAAAGGGCCGCAAACTCCTTGATCACCACGCGATGGGGGTGCCCTCCGGGCAGGTTCCGGTCAGGAGGTCCGGAGCGGCCTGCGCTCACCTCGGTGATCAAGGAGTTTGAGGGGCGTGGAGGGCTTGGGGAGCCCGCAAACTCCTTGATCACCGAGGTGAGGAGGCCGGAGGGCGGGCGTGCCTAGCCGCCCGCCCTCGGGCGGTGGTCAGTCGCGGTCGATGTGGTGGCCCACCACGGTGGGGCCGAGCATCACGGCGAAACCGGAGCCGTCCCGGCGCGGGTCGGCAGGCGGCAGGTCCACCGGGTCGCCGGTCGCGGTCGCGCCCACCGGCCGCGGGCCGATCCAGGCCACCGACAGCTCCAGCTCACCCTTGAGGAACCGCTGCGCGCGCACGCCGCCGGTCGCCCTCCCCTTCGCCGGGTACGCCTTGAACGGCGTCACCTTCACCGTGGCTCCGGTCGAGGTGACCACCATCGGCTCACCGTGCTTCGCGTCGTCGGTGCGGATCGCGCCGAAGAACACCGCCCGCCCCCCGGCGGGCAGGTTGATGCCGGACATGCCGCCGCCCTTGAGCCCCTGCGGGCGTACCACGGAGGCGGCGAAGCGCAGCAGCGACGCCTCCGAGGAGACGAACGCCAGTGTCTCGGCGCCGTCGGTCAGCCACGTCGCGCCGATCACCTCGTCGCCGTCACGCAACGAGATCACCTCGAACTCGTCGGAGCGGACCGGCCAGTCCGGCGCGCACACCTTGACCACGCCCGCCCGGGTACCGAGCGCCAGCCCGGGCGACCCCTGCGCGGACGGCCCCAGCGGGACCAGGCCGACGACTGTCTCGCCCGGCTCCAGCGGCGCCAGTTCCGCCGCCGACATGCCGCCGCGCAGCGACACCGTGCCGGACTGCTCGGGCAGCACCGGCAGCGGCAGCACGTCGATCTTGAAGGCGCGGCCGGCGCTGGTCACCAGCAGCACGCGCCCCCGTGCGGTGGAGTGCACCACCGCGCGTACCGCGTCGTGCTTGACCCGGCCGCTGCGCCGGCGCGCCTCGGCGGCCTCCTCCGACTCGGCCGCGGTCCGCGCGACCAGCCCGGTGGCGGAGAGGATCACCTGGCACGGGTCGTCGGCCACCTCCAGCGGGCCGGCCGGCACCGAGGCGGCGAGCACCTCCTTGAGGTCACCGTCGACGAGCGTGGTGCGCCGCGGCGCGCCGAACTGCTTCACCACGGCGGCCAGCTCGTCGGAGACCACCTTCCGCAGCACCTTGGAGTCGTCCAGGATCTTCGACAGCTCGGCGATCTCGCCGCGCAGCTTCTCCTGCTCGGCCTCCAGCTCCAGCCGGTCGTACTTGGTCAGGCGGCGCAGCGGGGTGTCCAGGATGTACGCGGCCTGGATCTCGGAGAGCTTGAACTTCTGCATCAGGCCGTCCTTGGCGGCCTGGGCGTCCTCGCTGGCCCGGATCAGCTTGACCACCCGGTCGATGTCGAGCAGGGCGATCAGGAGACCGTCGACCAGGTGCAGCCGCTCCTCCCGCTTGCGCTTGCGGAACGCGGTGCGCCGGGTCACCACCTCGTAGCGGTGCGCCAGGAACACATCGAGCAGCTCCTTGAGCCCGAGCGTGCGCGGCTGACCGTCGACGAGCACCAGGTTGTTCACGCCGAAGGACTGCTCCAGCGGTGTGAGCCGGTAGAGGTCGGCCAGCAGGGCCTGCGGGTTCACGCCGACCTTGCACTCCACCACCAGGCGGGTGCCGTTCTCCCGGTCGGTGAGGTCCTTCACGTCGGCGATGCCGGTCAGCCGCTTGGTCTTGTTCACCTCGTTGGTGATGGCCGCGATGACCTTCTCGGCGCCGACGCCGTACGGCAGCTCGGTGACGGTGATCGCCTGCCGGCCGCGGCTGCCCTCCAGCGGGCCGATCTCCACCCGCCCACGCATGCGCACCACGCCGCGCCCGGTCTCGTACGCGCGGCGCACCTCGTCCAGGCCGAGCAGCAGCCCGCCGGTCGGCAGGTCGGGGCCGGGCACGAACTCCATGAGCTTGTCGAGCGTGGCGTCCGGGTGGTTGATCAGCCAGCGGGCGGCCTGGACGACCTCACCGAGGTTGTGCGGGATCATGTTCGTGGCCATGCCGACCGCGATGCCGGATGCGCCGTTGACCAGCAGGTTCGGGAACGCCGCCGGCAGCACGGTGGGCTGGGTCAGCGAGCCGTCGTAGTTCGGCTCGAAATCGACTGTGTCCTCACCCAGCTCGCCGGTGAGCAGCATCGCCTCCCGGGACATCCGGGCCTCGGTGTATCGCGCCGCGGCCGGTCCGTCGTCCGGGCTGCCGAAGTTGCCATGCCCGTCGATCAGCGGGACGTTGAGCGAGAAGTCCTGCGCCAGCCGCACCATAGCGTCGTAGATGGCGGTGTCGCCGTGCGGGTGGTACTTGCCCATGCAGTTGTGCACCACGCGGCCCTCCGCGACGAACGCATGTTCGTCGGAGCCGACCTGGATATCGTACGTGGTGTCGGCAGGAATCCGCTCGACCGACGCCACCCGCAGGAAGGAGCGGCCCGAAAGCGCCTCGAGCCGACTCGCGAGCGGAGACCCGATGCGCCGGAGTTTACGGATCCATCCATCCCGCTCGGCACGCCAGAGCGGGAATGAACGCTCCGACAGCGGCACGCCGTTACGGTCCTTGCCGTAACGGATCTGGCTACCCGCGCCCGAGAGTGATGATCGGAACGCCTTGCCGGCCTCGTCCCGGAACCACCCGCCCCCCTGGTGGGCGTCGGCGAATTCCTTGATCACCCGCGCGTACGGCAGCCGGTCGTTACCCTGCTTGCCGCCGTACTGATAGGTCAGGCCCACCACTTTCTCCAGACCTGCCGTCTTGTAACCGATCCGCACCCAGGGCAGCAGAATCTCGGCCAGAGCGGCGGCATCCCGCCCGCTGAAGGACAGGCCGAGAAGGCGTTGAGAGCCGTCTCGCGCGCTGGTCCAGTAGTGCCCGTGCAAGCCCAGGTCGGCCAGCATGGAGTTGATCTGCCGCACGAGCGTCTCGCTGGTACCGACGAAGACGATCTCCCGGAAGCGCTTGCGGACATAACCGTCGCCGTCGAAGAAACCGGCGAGGAAGGGGGCCCATGCCGAGCGGTTCTCGAGGACATCACTCGGCACACGCTTGGCACTGCTCAGCGGTCCCCCCGCTTCGAGCAGGCCCTCATGCCTCGCGAACGTGACGATGTGCTGATCGCGGTGCCGCGGATCAGTCGCCGTCCGCTTGCCTCGGCTGACGTTGAGCCCGTTGGCGGTCGCCCAACCATGTGCGACATCGAGTGGTTCGACGTCACACATGTGCAGGCGTACACGACCGTCAGCCGAGCGAGCCCGGTCGACGGCAAAGCCCTCCGCCACCACCAGCCCGCGGACGTAGTCGTACGGAGTGCCGCCGGGGGCGGCGGCTTTCCTGCGGGCACCGCCATACCCGAGCGTGAGATGCCCGGTGAGTTCGGACGCCTCCACCCAACGAACGGACAGGTCCTCGTCGACCACGCGGAAACGCTGACCGGGCGTGACCGACATGGTGTGCCCGTTGTCCCAGGTGACCCGAACCAGCTCCGACTGCGGGTTTCGATAGACCGCGACGACCGGGGTGGCGACTCCGTCGCCGTCGAGCACCGTGTCGCCGACCTGGATCGACTCGATCGGCCGAAGACCGGTCGGTGTCGACACGAGCGTCCCCGCGACGAAGCAGTCGCCGACGATGCGGGCGCTCTTGACGTGGGCGCGGTCCGGGCGGTGGCCCTGCTCGTGCATGGACCAGAGGATGCGCCGGTGCACCGGCTTGAGCCCGTCGCGCGCGTCGGGCAGCGCGCGGGAGTGGATGACCGAGAACGCGTACTCCAGGTAGGAGTCCGAGACCTCGGTGACCAGCGGGTTGTCGAAGACCCGGGCGCCGGCCTGGTCGAAGGCGGCCAGATCCGCTTTCGCGCGGTCGTCCTTGCGGCGTGCCATGGTGCGGTTTCCTTCCGAAACGAACCCGGTGGTCAGGCGTCGATGGCGTCGCGGTCGACCCGGTCGGCGGAGTCGATCAGCCAGTTGCGGCGGGGCTCGACCTTCTCCCCCATGAGCAGTTCGAGGATCCGCTCGGCGGCGTCGACGTCGTCGAGCGTGATGCGGCGGACCGCCCGGGTGGCCGGGTTCATGGTGGTCTCCCACAGCTCGTCGGCGTTCATCTCACCGAGGCCCTTGAAGCGCGGGATCGGCGTGACGATCTGTTTGCCGGCCTTCTCCAGCTTGCGGACCGTCGCCTCCATCTCGGCCTGGGTGTAGGTGTAGACGGTCTGCGCGTTGCGGCCCTTCGTGGTGATCTTGTGCAGGGGTGGCATCGCCGCGTAGAGCCGCCCGGCCTCGATCAGCGGCCGCATGTACCGGGCGAACAACGTGATCAGCAGCGTACGGATGTGCGCGCCGTCGACGTCCGCGTCGGCCATGATGAGCACCCGGCCGTACCGCAGGGCGGACAGGTCGAACGTGCGCCCCGAGCCGGCGCCGAGCACCTGCACGATCGCGGCGCACTCGGCGTTGTCCAGCACCTGCTGGAGGTTGGCCTTCTGCACGTTGAGGATCTTGCCGCGGATCGGCAGCAGCGCCTGGTATTCCGACGAGCGGGCCATGCGGCTCGTGCCCAGCGCGCTGTCGCCCTCCACGATGAACAGCTCGCTGCGCTCCACACCGGTGGCCCGGCAGTCGACCAGCTTGGCCGGCATGGCCGCGCCCTCCAGCGCGGTCTTGCGGCGGGCGGCGTCCTTCTGCTGCTTCTGGGTCAGGCGCACCCGGGCGGCGTCGACGATCTTCTGGAGCACCGTACGGGCCTCGGCCTTGGTGCGCCGGTCGTCCAGCCAGCTCTTGAGGTGCGCCTCGACCAGGCCCTGGAGCACCTTGGTGATGCCGGCGGTGGACAGCTCGTCCTTGGTCTGCGAGGTGAACTGCGGCTCGGGGATGCGCACGTGCACCACGGCGGTCATGCCCTCCAGGACGTCGTCCAGGGTGGGCGCGTCCTCCTTGGGCTTGAGCAGGCCGCGGGCGTTGCGGGCGGCGTCGGCGAGGGTACGCGCCAGCGCCCGCTCGAAGCCCTTGCGGTGGGTGCCGCCGTGGGCGTTGCGGATGGTGTTGGTGAAGCACTCGACGGTGCGCTCGTAGCCGGTGCCCCAGCGGAACGCCACCTCGACCTCGGCGCGGCGCTGCACGTTGGACTGCATGACGCCGTTGGCGTCGGCGGCGTTCTCCCGGTAGGTGCCCTCGCCGGTGACCAGCAGCGTGCCGGAGACCGGCCGGTCGCCGGCCGGGGCGAGGTATTCCACCATGTCGGTCAGGCCGTCGGGGAAGTGGAAGCGCTCCTCGACGGGCTCCTCGCCGGTCTCGTCGAGCAGCCGGTAGGCCACGCCGGGGACGAGGAAGGCGGTGTTGCGCAGCTTGAGCCGGACCGCCTCGGTGTCGAGCGCGGCGCCGGTCTCGAAGTAGCGAGGGTCGTGCCACCAGCGGATCGAGGTGCCGGTGCGCTGCCCGCGCTTCATGGCGCCGACGATCTGCAGGCCGGGGCCGGGGGTGAACGCCGCGTCGGGGCCGTCTGCGTCGAAGACGCCCGGTACGCCGTGGCGGAACGACATGGCGTGGATCTTGCCGCCGCGCCGCACGGTGACGTCGAAGCGGCGGGACAGCGCGTTGACCGCGGAGGCGCCGACGCCGTGCAGGCCGCCGGAGGTCTTGTAGCCGGAGCCGCCGAACTTGCCGCCCGCGTGCAGGCGGGTGAGCACCAGCTCGACGCCGGAGATGCCGGACTTGGCGTGCACGTCGGTGGGGATGCCCCGGCCGTCGTCGTCGACCTGGACCGACCCGTCGGCGTGCAGGATCACGTCGACAGTGGTGGCGTGACCCGCGACACCCTCGTCTGTCGAGTTGTCGAGGATCTCGTTGACGAGGTGACCCACGCCACGGCTGTCGGTCGAGCCGATGTACATGCCGGGGCGCTTGCGGACGGCGTCGAGGCCCTCCAGGTGCGTCAGGTCGTCGGCCCCGTAGAGGGTCTCAGGCTGTGCGGTCAACTGGTCGTACTCCCAGGTCTCGGCGGTGTGGTGCCGTTCACCGTGTGACTCCCCCACGATGATCGCCGGGCGCGGCGCGCCGGAGCGAGCCTAGCCGGATGCCCTGACAGGTCGGCGGTACCGGGGCGGTGCGTTGCGCGATCGACCTCGCGTCCGGGTCCGCGCCGCCGCCGCGTGCGGCGGCCGGGCGGGGCGGACGGGGCGTCCAGGCGGCACAACGACCCGCACACCCGATGTCTTCCCCGACGAAGGTTCCCAGGTGTCAGGGCATTGACGTCCGTCACACGCGCGTGATCTGATCGCCATCCCAAAGAATCTTTCACATTTCGATGTCTGGGAGGTCGGGCATGTCCGTGTTCCGTCGTTCCGTGCTCGCGGCGGCGCTGGCGCTCGCCACTGTGGCGTTACCCGCCGCAGCGGCGCCCGCCCGGCCGGCCGCCGCAGCGCTGCCCACCGCCGCGGTGGCGCTGGGTGACAGCTTCATCAGCGGCGAGGGCGCCGGGGCGTACGCGCCGGTGGTGGACGTCAACGGGGTGGCCCAGGGCTTCCCCGGGTGGTCCGCCGCCAACGCCAACGCCTACTTCTGCCACCGCTCGCCCAACGCCTCGCTGTTCCAGGCCGACCTGCCGGGCATCTCCGCGCGGTTCAACCTGGCCTGCTCGGGCGGGCAGCCGTACGACATCGCCGGCGCCTCGGCCGCCCGGGCCAAGGGACGGCAGGTGGCCGCCCAGCTCGACCAGCTCCGGACGGTGGCGCGGACCCACGACATCGACCTGGTGCTCGTCGGCCTCGGCTCGAACAACAGCTCGTTCACCTTCGGCAGTGTGGCGGAGAAGTGCGCCAACCGGTTCATCGCCGACGCCTGGACCGGCTGGTGGGAGTTCTGGGCGTACCTGGGCGGGCCGGTGGAGCAGAAGCCCTGCACGGACGCCGACCTCGGCACGGCCGCGCAGTTCGCCGCCGCCACCGCGGAGACCACCACGGCGCTGCGGCAACTGCTCACCACGCTGGACGAGATCGACGCCGACGGCCAGCACCGGGTCGTCTTCCAGGACTACACCAACCCGCTGCCGCCGGAGCTGGACCAGAGCTACTGGACCGAGGACAGCCGGGACGACACCCGGGACAAGTTCCGCGCGCTCGGCGCCGAGCGGTACGCGGCCGGCTGCCCGATTCACCGGGCCAGCCTGGCGCCCGGCCACCGTTTCTCGCAGGGACTCGGCACGCTGGTCAGCTCGGTGCGCGGCACGCTCGCCGGTGAGTTCCCGCAGGACGACCTGGTCTACCTGAACGTGCAGCGCGCGTTCGACGGGGCCCGGCTCTGCGAGTCGGCAGGCAGCCCGGGCAACGCCCTGGCCACGCCGATCCGGCTGATGGACGGCCCGACCGGCACGTTCGTCACCAGCCTCTCCGGGTACGACAAGCTCGACATCCAGCGGATCGCCAACGCCTGCGGCACGTACTTCCAGACCTGCCAGGAGTCGTGGCACCCGAACGCGGCCGGGCACAAGGTGCTCGGCCGGTGCCTGGCCGGCGCGGCGGCGACCGGCGCCCGCGCGGTCTCCTGCGTCCGCGCACCGGACGGCACGGTGCGGGTGAGCTGACAGCGACGTCCGGCGCCCCCGCAGCCCGGGGGCGCCGGACCGAGCCCGGCCGGAACGCGGGGCCCGGCCCGGTCCGGCCGGGTCAGGCCCGGATCGCGGTGCCGAGCACGTGCGGCGACGCCGGCGCCGGCAGCCCGGTCGGCGGGAAGCGGAACCGGTCCAGCCGGGTCACCGTGAACCCGGCCGCCCCGATCGCGGCCACCGTGTCCCGGGCGGTGTGGCAGCCGGCGCAGAACAGCGGCCAGAGCGTGGCGTCGGCGAGGCGCTGGGCCCGGCGCAGGCCCGGCGTCTGCGCCACCACGTGTTCGTAGAAGCGCAGCTCGCCGCCGGGCCGCAGCACCCGGCGCGCCTCGCGCAGCGCCACCGCCTGGTCCGGCACCGAGCAGAGCACCAGCGACAGCACCACCGCGTCGGCGGCGGCGTCGGCGACCGGCAGTTCCTCGGCCAGTCCGGCGGCGACTGTGACCGGCACCGGGGCGGTGGGCGCGGCGGCGCGGGCCAGCGCGCGCAGGCGCGGTTCCGGCTCGACGGCGAGCACGCCGGTCACGCCCGCCGGGTAGTGCGTCAGGTTGCGTCCGTTGCCGGCGCCGACCTCGACCACCCGGCCGCGCAGCCCGGCGACCAGGCGGGCGCGGTGCTCGGCCATGCCGGCCTGGTCCATGGCGACGCTGGCGCGGGCGAAGAGCCGGGCGAAGATCGGGTGGGAGACGGCCATCAGCGACCGGCCGGTGGGGCGCCGAGGCTGAGCAGGAGCGGGCCGGCGGATCCGTCCACCAGGGCGCCGAGGCGTACCCCGTCGAGCACGGCGAGGAAGGCGTCCTGCGCGCGGCGCAGCTCACCGCGCAGCCGACACTCGGCGATCAGGGGGCAGACCGGCTGCGCGCAGTTGACCACCTCGCCGTCGCCCTCGAAGGCGCGGACCACCTGGCCGACGGTGAGGTCACCGGCGTGTTCGGCGAAGGCGACGCCGCCGGAGCGGCCCCGGATGGTCACCAGGACGCCGATGCGTTGCAGCCGCTGCACCACCTTGGCGACGTGGCTGCGGGGCAGCGCGAGCCGGGTGGCGAGTTCGTCGACTGTGGCCCGGACCGGGGACGCGGCGGTGAGCATGGCGATCCGCAACGCCATGTCGGTCGACCGGTTGAGCCTCACGCACCGACCCTAGCCATTCGGTGCCGTCCGCGACACAAGCAGATTCACGGTGACCCATGCCACCGCGCTCCCGGGACCTTCGACCCTAAAAGAGGAATCCGTGAATCCTGTTTCGTGGGGATCGACCTGTTCGAGCCCCGGAAGGAGATTCGGTAGTGCTCACGGAATCCTCAGCAGCGGTCGTGACCGCCACCCTGCCCGTCGTACGGGCACACGGCGAGGCCGTCACCGGCCGCTTCTACCAGCGGATGTTCGACGCCCACCCGGGCCTGCTGGACCTGTTCAACCGGGGCAACCAGGCCACCGGGGCGCAGAAGGCCGCCCTCGCCTCGGCGGTGGTCGCGTACGCGGCGCACCTGACCGGCGACACCGGCATGCCGTGGGGGCCGGTCCTGGACCGGATCGCACACAAGCACGCCTCGCTCGGCATCACCGCCACCCAGTACCCGATCGTCGGCCGGCACCTGCTCGCCGCCGTCGGCGAGGTGCTCGGCGACGCCGTCACCCCGGCGGTGGCCGCCGCCTGGGACGAGGTCTACTGGCTGCTGGCCTGTGAGCTGATCGCCCGCGAGGCGCGGCTCTACGCGGGCGCCGGCGTACCCGAGGGCGGCCCGGTGTGGCGGGACTGGCGGGTGACCGGCCGGGCCCGGGAGAGCGCCGACGTCGTCTCGCTCACCCTCGCGCCGGCCGACGGCGGCGCCGCGCCCGGCTTCACCCCCGGCCGGTACGTCTCGGTCGCTGTCGACCTGGACGGCGGCCGGGGACAGCAGATCCGCCAGTACAGCCTCTCCGGCCGCCCCGGCGCGCAGGAGTGGCGGATCACCGTGAAGCGGGTACGCGGCGCGGGCGGCGCGCCCGACGGGATGGTCTCCGGTCACCTGCACGAGCGGGTCGCGGTCGGTGACACGCTGCGGCTCAGCCCGGCGTTCGGCGAGGTGGACGCGGCCGGCGGCGACGGACCGCTGCTGCTGGTCAGCGCCGGCATCGGGCTCACCCCGGCGATGGCGGCGCTGGCCCACCTGGCCGACCGGGACCCCGGGCGACGGGTGACGCTGGCGCACGCCGACCGCGCCGCCGAGGCGCACGCGCTGCGCCAGGAGCTGCCCGCGCTGCAGCAGCGGCTGCCGAACCTGGCCGTCCACCTCTGGTATCTCGACGCCGCCGGAGCCGACCTGCCGGGCCTGAAGGCGGAGGTGTCCGCCGGGCTGATCGACCCGGACCGCGTCCCGCTGCCCGCCGGGGTGACCGCGCACCTGTGCGGCCCGGTCGCGTTCATGAACCTGGTCCGGGCCAACCTGCTGCGCCGGGGTGTGCCGGACGAGCAGATCGCCTACGAGGTGTTCGGCCCCGGGATGCTGCCGGGCTGACGGCCCGCGGCCAAACAGGACTCCACAGACCCGTTTTCGGTACCGGGACACGCGCCGATGCCCTGGCCAGGGCCGGGAGCCTCCACAGCGGAGGAGGCGGGCCCGCGGAGAAGTCGACGATCTCCTGGTTAGGGGCGCAAGCCGAGGGTACGGGTCCTCCATGCGCATCGACACGCCCGTGGAGGCGGCGCGCCGGCTGACCGAGGACGCCGACGCCGCGTACCGACTCGGCGCACGGGCGCGCGAGGTGGCGAAGGAGCGGTCCGGTCCGGACCGCTCCTCGCCGACTGGGACCGGATCCTGGAGGACGAGAACATGCGCATCGCGATGATTTCCCAGCACGCCAGCCCGCTCGCCGCACCCGGCGGGGAGGACGCGGGCGGCCAGAACACGCACGTGGCGGAACTCGCGTCCGCGCTCACCGTTGCCGGCCACGACGTCCGCGTCTACACCCGCCGTGACTCCCCCGCGCTGCCCGAGGCGGTCGACGCGCCGGACGGCTACCAGGTGTGCCACGTGCCGGCCGGTCCCGCGCGCCGGGTGCCGAAGGACGACCTGCTGCCGTACACGGGCGAGTTCGGGAGCCGGCTGGCCGACACCTGGCGGCGCGGCAGCTGGACCCCGGACGTGGCGCACGCGCACTTCTGGATGAGCGGGCTGGCCACCGTGCACGCGAGCCGTCGCACCGGCGTGCCGACCGTGTTGACGTACCACTCGCTCGGCGCGGTCAAGCGTCGCCACCAGGGCGTGCGGGACACCAGTCCCCCAGGGCGCGCCGGTTACGAGCGGGCGCTCGGCCGGGCCGCGGACCGGATCGTCGTGCAGTGCTCCGACGAGGTCGCCGAACTGGTCCGGATGGGCGTACCCCGGTCCCGGATGGCCCTCGTGCCGTCCGGCGTCAACGAGGCGGTGTTCCGCCCGGACGGCCCGGTCGCGCCCCGCGACCCGGTCCGCCCTCGCATCCTCACTGTCGGGCGGATGGTCGAACGCAAGGGCTTCCTGGACGTGGTCCGGGCGCTGCCAGCGGTGCCGGACGCGGAGTGCGTGGTGGTCGGCGGCCCGCCGGCCCACCTGCTGCCCGCCGACACGTTCGCCCGCCGGCTGTCAGCGCTCGCCGACTCGTGCGGCGTGGCCGACCGGGTACGGCTGCTCGGCGGCGTGCCGCGCGAGGAGATGGCCGCCTGGTACCGGTCGGCGGACGTGCTCGTGGCCGCCCCCTGGTACGAGCCGTTCGGGCTCACCCCGCTGGAGGGCATGGCCTGCGGCGTGCCGGTGATCGGCACGAACGTGGGCGGCATCGCCGACAGCGTGGTGGACGGGCTCACCGGCGACCTGGTGCCGCCGCGTGACCCCCGCGCGCTCGGCACCGCGCTGCGCCGGCTGCTCGGCGACAACGTGCGCCGGTTCGCGTACGCCACCGCCGCGCTCGACCGCGTCCGCAGCCGGTACTCCTGGAGGCGCTGCGCGGAGCAGCTCGTCGCCGTCTACGGCGCGCTGACGAACGCGGCCCGGCCCGCACCGGCGGTGGCGTGAGGCCGCGCACGTGTGCCGGCGCAACGGGTCCGGCCACCCTTGCTACCCACCGGTAAGGTCCGGGCCGTACCCTGATCCGGGTGAGCGGGGACTACACCCAGGAGTTCGTGGACGTCGACGGCGCGCGCATCGGTGTGCAGGTCTACCCGGAGCCGGCCGGTCCGCCCGGCGCGCCGGTGGTGCTGATCTGGCCGGCCATGGGCGTGCGCGCCCGCTACTACCGGCCGTTCGCCGCCGCGCTGCGTGACGCCGGGCTGGCGGTGATCGTGGCCGACCTGCGCGGCACCGGCGAGAGCACCCCGGCGCCGTCGCGCGCCTGCCGGTACGGCTACCAGGAGATGGCCGCCGACGTCGGCGCCGTGCTCGACGCGCTCAAGCCCCGGCTGGACGGGCGGACCCGGCTGCTGCTCGGGCACTCCCTCGGCGGTCAGGTGGCGGTGCTGCACCAGGCGCTGCACGACGCCGACCGGGTGGACGGGCTGGCCCTGGTGGCGGTGGGGCTGCCGTGGTGGCGGCGGTACCCGGGTCTGCGCGGGTGGGGCGTGCTGCCGTACACCCAGGGGATCGCCGCGACGGCGCGGCTGCTCGGCGTCTGGCCCGGCTGGGGTTTCGGCGGCCGGCAGGCCGCCGGTGTGATCCGCGACTGGGCGCACACCGCCCGCACCGGCCGGTTCCCGGCGCTGGACGGCGTGGACACGGAGGCCGCCGTGCGGCGGATCCGCACCCCGGTGCTCGCGGTCAGCGTCGACGACGACCAGTACACGCCGCACGAGACGCTCGACCACCTCTGCGAGAAGCTGGCCGAGGCCCCGGTGACGCGGCACCGCTACACGGTCGCCGAGGCGGGCGCGCCGCTGGACCACTTCACCTGGGTACGCGCATCGGCGCCGCTGGCCGCCCGGATCGCCGCGTTCGCGGGCACGCTCCCCCGGCGGTGAGCCACGCCCGGGCGTGAGTCGCCCGATCGTGGGTATGCCGCACCGCCCGAACACGGCGGAGGGGGATCTGATGTCAGAACGGCACACCACGCTGCGCTCGATGCACGACCTGGGCCTGGCGGCCTGGTTCGGCGGTTCCCTGATGGGGGCGCTCGGCGTCAACGGCGCGGCGGCACGGATCAACGACACGACCCAGCGGCTACCGGTGGCCTCGGCCGGCTGGGCACGATGGACGCCGGTCAACGCGGCGGCGATCGGGGCCCACCTGGCCGGCGCGGTCGGCGAGCTGGTCACCGAGAGCCCGCGGATGGCCCGCCAGGCGGGCGTGGGGAAGATCAGCGCGGTGAAGACCGCGCTGACGCTCGGCGCGCTGGCGGTGACCGGTTACAGCCGGATGGTCGGCAGGCGGCTGGAACGGGCCGGCGGTCCGCCGGTCGAGGGGATCACCGAGCCGAACCACCACACACCGGCGAACGTCGCCGCCAGCCAGCGGCAGATGAAGCTGCTCCAGTGGGCGGTGCCGGCGATGACCGGCGCGCTGGTCGTGGTGTCGGCGTACATGGGTGAGCAGCAGAAGCCGGGGCAGGTGTTCCGGGGGATGCTGGACCGCGCGGGCGGACTCGTGTCCGCGCCGAAGAACATCGGCAAGGTCGCCGCCGTCGGCGCGGCCGGCCGTCATCTGGTCGGGGCCGCCCGCTGACCACCGCGCGGCCGACGGCCCACATCGGGGTGGGCCGCCGGCCGCGCGGTGCCCCGGGACCGGACCGGCCACGCCGGTGGCCAGGCAGCCAAGGTGAGGTGACCATGACCAGCAGGGACCGCACGGGTACGGGCGACGGGCGCGGGCCGGAGTCGGCCGCGCCGTGGGGCACCACCGGCGGCTTCGACGCCGACGCGCCGTGGGGCGCGGGTGACGACGACCCGATGGACGAGGGCAGCGAGGAGACGGCAGTGCCCGAGGGGCGGCTCGGTGAGCGCCGGGCGGCCGGTGCCGGACCGGGCGGGCCGAAGGCGGGCCGGCACGGGTTCGGCACCGTCGAGCCGACCCGGACGCCGGAGGCCGGACCGGGCGCGCCGCCGGATCCGGCCCCGTCGGCGCGGACGTTCCCGGACGACCGCGCGGACGGCGACCTCGGTGACAACGCGCTGGAGGAGGCGACCGGGATGCGCCCGGAGACCCGCCCCTGAGCGCAGCCGTCAGGACCCGGTGCCGTCCTCGCCCGGCCGGCCCGGCGCCGACGGCTCGTTGTCCGGCACCGGCGACTCCGCCACCGGGTGCCCGGTGTCGTCCACCAGGCCCGGCGCCATGCTGCCGCCGTGGGCCTCCTCGGCCTCCCGGGTCGCCCGCGGGTCCCGCTCGTCCTCGCCGCGCCGCTGCTCCACTGATCCCCCTTCGTGGTCGTCCACGAACCCGGCGGTACCCGGGGGGAAGCCGGGAAAACCTCAGGCGCGCGCGGCGGCGGGCGCCACGCCGAGCAGGTCGGCCAGGCTCGCGGCGTCGCGCTGGGCCTGGTCGCCGCAGCAGTTGTTCATCAGCACGTGCAGCTCGGCGCACTGGCCGGCCAGCTCGCGCAGCAGCACCGACCAGTGCCGCAGCTCCCGCTCGCCGTAGGCGTAGCGGAATCGCTCCTGCTTGTCCCCGCTCTCCCAGGCCGTGCTGTGCCCGTGGAACCGGATCACGGCCAGGTCGGTGGTGGCGACCAGGATCGGCGGCACCGAGGAGACGTGCCCCTGCGGCATGTCCACGCAGGCGTACCCGAGGTCGTTCTCGCGCAGGAACGTCACGGTGTCGGCCATCGCGTCCTCGGTGAACCAGGAGGAGTGCCGCAGCTCGACGGTGACCGGCCAGGGGCGGCAGCGCCGCGCGGCGTCCAGGATCCGCCGCCGGGCCGCGTCGGTGCGGGCCAGCCACGGCGGGAACTGCAACAGCACGGCGCCGAGCCGGTCGGCCGCCGCGAGCGGCGCCAGCGCCGCGTGGAACCGGTCCCACAGCTCGTCGTACGCCCCGGCGGGCAGGTCGCGCCACCGGACCCGGTTCGGACCGCCGGCCGGGCGCAGGTCCTTGGGCAGCGCGTCGACCGGGGTGTGGTGGCCGGTGAAGAGGCGGAACGCCTTGACGTCGAAGGTGAAGCCGGGCGGGGTGGCCGCCGCCCAGCCCGCCGTGGTCTCCGGCGCCGGCACCGCGTAGTACGACGTGTCCACCTCGACCAGGCCGAAGCGCTCGGCGTAGAAGCCCAGCCGGCCGGCGGGCGTGTTGACCCCGCGCGGATACCACCCGGAGCGGACCAGCATCTGGTCGGCCCACGAGGACGTGCCCACCTTGATGACACCCATGTAATTCAGTTCACCGCGACCGCCGGACATCGGCAACCGGAGATGCGATCCGGGCCGTGACCGGCACCGGGGTGACCGACCTCACCGGCGGTCCGCCGGGCGAAGTGTGACGCGGGGCGGGGTGGCGGCGCTGAGGGTCACGAGATGGACGCATCCGGCCTGGACCAGGAAACCGTCGAGCGGCTGCTCGCCGGCCGCCCCGGCGACACGTCGTCCGCTCCGCCGGGGCTGATGGCCGTACTGGCCGCCGTCCGGACCGCGCCCGGCACGGGCGAACTCGACGGGGAGGCGGCAGCGGTCGCGGCGTTCCGGAAGGCCCGGCGCGCACGCCGTCGCCGCCGCGTCCGTTTCGGTGTCCGGGTGGCCGTGTCCGCGCTCGCCGCATCCCTCACCAGCGGCGTCGCGCTCGCCGCGACCGGGAACCTGCCGCACGCCGCGCGCCCGGCGGCGCCGCCGGTCGGCACCGCGCCGCCCGCGCCGTCGGCCCGCCCGGCCCTGCCGGCCGTCTCACCGGCGACCCGGGCGCCGCAGCAGTCCGCGCCGCCCGGCCTCTGCGTCGCGTACCGGGCCCTCGTCGAAGCGGACCGGGGACGCGCCCTGGCCACACCCGCGTTCAGCGACCTCGTCGCCGCGGCCGGGGGCCGCGAGCGCGTGCCGGACTACTGCGCCGCGCTGCTGGGCGACGACGACCCGCCGGGGAAGGCCCACGGCGGGCGGGGCGGCGGCAGATCCGCTCACCCGGTCCAGCCGTCCGGCGTCCCGCCGGGCACGGACGTCCTCCCGCCGGGGCAGGCGAAGCGGTCCTCCGGCACGCCGCCCGGGCGGCATACCGGCTGACGACCGGCTGGTAGCTTCTGCCCGGTGACCCCCCGGCGTCGCCGACCGGCGATCCTCCTCCGCGTCGCAGTGGTGCTCGCCGTGCTGGCCGGCATCGTGCTCACCGCGCTCGGCCCGGCCACGCTGACCGGCCTGCTGCCGTACTTCACCATCCAGAGCAACGTGGCGGTCGGCGTCCTCGCCGGCTACGCCGCCTGGTGCGCGCTGCGCGGCCGGCCGGAGCCGCCGAGCGTCCTCAAGGGTGCGGTGACCCTCTACATCACCATCACCGGCACGGTCTACCACCTGGTGCTGGCCAACCCGGCCAGCCCGTTCGCCATGGCGCAGCCGGACCGGCAGCCGGGCGAGTGGTGGGGCAACCAGTTCCTGCACACAGTGGTGCCGCTGCTGGCGGTCGCCGACTGGGCGCTGTTCGACAGGCGCGGCCGGTTGCGCCCCCGCTACGCCGCCTGGTGGCTGGCGTTCCCGCTGGCGTACCTCGGGTTCGCGCTGGTACGCGGCCTGGTGGTGGACCGCTATCCGTACCCGTTCCTGGACGCGGGCCGCCTCGGGTACGACGGGGTGGCAGTGAGCGCGGTCGGGTTCGCCCTGGCGTTCTGGCTGCTGGGCCTGCTGTTCGTGGGCGTGGACTGGCTGCTCGCCCGGACCGGCCGGTCCGGGGCGGCGCAGTCCCCGCCGGCCGCGCCGCCGCCCACGCCGGCGGATTCGCCGGTGCCGGTCCGGCCGGCCTCGCGGGAGCCCACCGGCTCGGGCTGACCGCTGTCGGCCGGTCGGACGCGGCGCGGGCACGGCCACGCCCGGGGGTGGGCGGGTCAGGCGGCCCGCCGCGCGTCCTCGCCCGCCCGCAGCCGCCGGCTCCTGCTGCGCTCCCGGCCGTAGGCGTCGGCCCGTCCCCACCGGCCCGGCACGTCCAGCAGCTCGATCCGCCCGTAACCGGCCGGGACCGCCGGGCTCACCAGCAGGTTGGGGCCGCAGGGGCGCAGCCCCAGCATGGTCGAGAGCAGCATCAGCAGACCCCCAGCGGCCCACGACTGCGGCCGCCCGGCGTCAGGCATCTGAACCGGGTACTTGGTGACCCCGCGCGGGTAGCCGGCGAAGGCCTCCGGGATCGAGCCACCGAGCGTCTCCGCCGCCGCGAACATGCCGGCGGCGATGTCGCCCGCCTCCGCCTCGTAGCCGTACCGCCGCAGGCCCGCCGCGACTATCGCGTTGTCCCACGGCCAGACCGCGCCGAGATGCGCGCCCACCGGGTTGTACGGCGTCTGCCCCTGGGCGTAGGTGCGTACGCCCCAGCCGGAGTACAGGTCCGGTCCGCACAGGTGCCCGGCCAGCGAGTCGGCGCGTTCCGGCTCGACGATGCCGCTCCACAGCAGGTGGCCGAGGTGGGAGGTGAGCGCGTCGACGGGCTCGCCGTCCGGGGTGAGGGCCAGCGCGTAGTAGCCCCGGTTCGGCAGCCAGAAGTCCCTGTCGAACCGCTCCCGCAGCCGTGCCGCGTCGGCCTCCAGCCGGTCGGCGTAGCCCGGGTCGCCCCAGAACTCCCGGGCCAGCCGGGCGCCGCGGATCCGCGCGTCGTACGCGTACCCCTGAAGCTCGCAGGTGGCCCGCGGGTGCGGCGGCACGACGCCGTGCCGGTCGACCACCGAGTCCGGGGAGTTGCGCCAGGTCTGGTTGGTCACCCCGCTCGCCGTGTTGCGCGGGTGGTAGCGCAGGTAGCCGTCACCGCACAGGTCGCCGTAGCGGGTCAGCCAGTCCAGCGCCATGCGGGCCGGATGACGCAGCTCGTGGACCAGGTCGACGTCGCCGGTCCACCGCTCGTACTCGTCGAGCAGGATCACGAACAGCGGCGTGGTGTCCGCCGCGCCGTAGTAGAGCGCGGTGGGCTGCTCGTCGAACGCGGCCGCCTCGCCGTACCGCAGCTCGGCGAGGATCTTGCCGGGCTCCTCCTCGCGCAGGTCGTCGAGCCGGCCGCCCTGCAACATGGCCAGCATGTGCAGCGTGGCCGGGGTCAGCTCGGGCGTGAACGGGAGGGTCTGGAGGCAGGTGATCAGCGCGTCCCGCCCGTACAGCGTCATCGCCCAGGGCAGCCCGCCCACCGGCACCTGGTCGACGTACGCCAGCGGCGTGTACCGCAGCGCGGCCAGGTCGCTCAGCGCCTGCCGGTACGCGGCGGTCAGCGCCGGCCGGTCGGTGACCAGGTGCGGCGCCCGGTCGAACCAGCGCCGCATGTCCTCGCGCATGTCCTGCCGGACCTGCTCGCGGTGGGAGTCGATGTTCGCCCGCAGGTCCCGTCCCCGGGCCCCCTTGATGATCATGGCGACGTGCAGGTCGACGTGCCACGTGTCCTGCGGCTCGACGCGGATCCGGAAGGTCATCCCGTTCCGGTCCACCTGCGCCGGGGCCGAGCTGGAGACGCACGTCTCCCGGGTGAACCGCCCGCGCTCGTACCGGATCCGCAACCGCTGCCCGGCCGGGTCGGTGATGATCGTCGGACGGCGCGGGCCGGGACGCAGGATCTCGGAGGTGTCGGCGAAGTCGCTGCCCATCTCCAGCCGCACCGTGTACTCGGCGGGCTCGGGTGAGTGGTTGAGCACCGTGATGCTCTCGTGGTACGCCTCGTCGATGAAGCGGTGCCGGATCACCGACACGTCAGCGTCGACATAGTGGCTGGCCGCGCCGGGCACCAGCACGAAACGGGTCTCGAAGTAGGTCAGGTCGTCGCGGGACAGCGCGTGCAGCCGCTCACCGTCGACGGTGAGCACCCAGTGGCTGAGGAACCGGGTGTCGAAGGAGAAGAGGCCGATCGGAGCGGTCGGGTCGATCTCCATGTCGCCCTGCGCGTCACTCACCGCGAAGGCGTTTCCGGCGAGGACGTGGATCAGCTCCTGCCTCATCGGGTCACCGCCCGCCCGGCCGCCTCCCGGGGATGCCGGGCGTCCGGGTGCCCGGGGAAGATCCGGCGCAGCGCCATCAGCAGCTTGAGGTCGCCCTCCACGGCGATGTCGTTGCGCAGCAGCGCGGCGGCCGGATGCAGGAGGCCCGCCGCCATCCGGTCGAACACCTCCCGGTCCGCGCGGACCACCAGGTCCGCGTCCGCGGAGAGCCGGTCCACCCGGACGTCCTGACGGTCGATGGTCAGGTACCAGTGCTCGGTGCGGCCGTCGTCGTGCAGGTCCAGGCGAATGGTGCCGCAGGTGGTCTCGGGCAGCTCCGGGTTCCGGCCGGCGGCGGCCCGGGTCAGGTGTTCCGCGGCCGAGACGCTCATCGGGCCTCCTCGTCGGTCGTCGCGGCCACCCGCCTGACGGCGCCGCCCGTGCCGCGAGGATCCCCGTGCCCCGGGTGAGGCGAACTCACCCGGTCCGGGTGAGGCGCGGCGGCGCGCCGGGTAACCACCGGCCATGGTGACGACCGGGAACGCCGCCGCCGACCGGGTGCTGCTCGCGCTGCTGACGATGCAACGCGAGTCCTGGGAGCAGGGCATCCTCGGCCAGGCCCTGCTCGACCTCGGCCTGGACGAGGCCGCCGGGCGCCCCGGGCCGCCGACGGCACGCTGTTCCACCTGCTCGACGGCCGCCAGGTCTGGGCGGACACGGTCTACATGGTGGTGCCGCTGCTGGCGCTGACCGGGCACGCCGGACCGGCCGCCGCGCAGGTGGCCGGGCACCGGGAGCGGCTGCACGACAGCCGCACCGGCCTGTACGCCGCCCGCTGGGACGAGGACCGGGGCGAACTGGACCGGCCCGAACCATGGGGCACCGGCAACGGCTGGGTGGTAGCCGGGATCGCCCGCGCGCTGCGCCTCGCGCCGGACTGGCCGGGCCCGCTCCGCGCCGAGCTGGCCGCGCACGTCGAGGAGGTGCTGACGGCCTGCCTCGCGTACCGGGGCGCCGACGGCCTCTTCCCCGACGTGCTCGACGACCCCGGCGCGTTCCGCGAGGCGAACACGGCCCAGCTGCTCGGGTACGCGGCGCTCACCGGAGTGGCCGACGGATGGCTGCCCCGGTCCTGGTTCGACGTGGGAGCGGAGCTGCTGGCCGCCGCCGGCCGGCGGGTCGACGGGTACGGCCGGGTGACAGGGGTCAGCGGGGCGCCGGACTTCGCGGGACCGGGCACCTCCCCCGAGGCGCAGGCGTGCCACCTGCTCGGGCACGCCGCGCTGCGCCGGGCGGCGCTCAACCCAGGATGAGCCCGCGCACGTAGGCGGCCTGACCGACGTGCTGGAAGTCGTCGTCGAGCACGCTGACCAGCCGCACCCCGAGCGTCACCGGCGGATCCCAGTTCTCGTCCACCACCCGGTCCAGGTCGGCCGGGCGCAGCCCGCGCAGGTAGCCCAGGCTACGGTCCACCACCGCCCGGTGGTAGTCGAGCAGCACGCCGCCGCTCTCCGGGCGTACCGCGGCGATCTGCTCCGGGCCGTGCCCGAAGCCGGTCTCGGCGGGGTCGGGTCGCAGAGAGCACCGCGCCGCCCAGTCGCCGCCGGCCCAGAGCTGCGGCTCGCCCATCACGTCGGCGACGTGGTCGTCCTGGATCCGGGTCAGGTGCCAGACCAGCCAGCCGACCGGATTCGCCCCCTCGGCCGGCGCCCGCCGCAGCTGGGCCGCGTCGAGCCCGTCGAGCGCCCCGGCGACCATGTCGGGCAACCGGCCGTACGCCTCGATCAGCACGTCCGTCGCGTCCACGCGGCCTCACTCCCCTCGCTCGTCTGCTGCCGTTCCCCGGGCAGTACCGCCCAGCGTGCCCGGCAAACCTCGTCGCGGGACCCGACATCTAGGGTGATCGGGTGGTCGCGGCGCTGGAGCTGTATCTCGACACCGACGCCACCCGGCGCATCCGGGTGCTGTGGGACCTCCTGGAGTCCGACGGGGTGCCGAGCCTGCGGTCACTGCTGGCGCAGCGGCACCGCCCGCACGTGTCGCTGGCGGTGGCACCCCGCCTGGACCCGCACCGGGTCGCCGAGGCGCTGTCCGGAACCGTGGTGGCCGCGCCGCTGCGGCTGGAGTTCCAGCACGCCGGCCAGTTCGTCGGGCGGGTGCTGTGGCTCGGGCCGGCGCCGACGCCCGAGCTGCTGGCGCACCACGCCGAGGTGCACGACCGGCTGGCGCGGGCCGGTGTCGAGGTGGTGGAGCACTACCGGCCGGGACGCTGGGTGCCGCACTGCACGCTGTCCATGCGGGTGCCGAACCCGCTGATGGGCGCGGCCGTACGCCGATGCCTGGAGGTGCTGCCGCTGACCGCGACGGTGGTCGGCGCGGCGGTGGCCGACCACGCCCGCGACATCTCCCACCCCCTCCCCTGACCCTCTCCCCCAGCTCTCCCCTCCCCCGGGCTCCCCTCCCCCGGCTCCCACGCCGGCTCGGGGAGGTGGCTGCATCAGACCACCTCCGATGTCCCCACTTCCCCGACCTGGCGTCGATCATGGGCATCCCGCACCGAAGCGGGGACCCGCTCGCACCACCACCCGCCGAGCGCCTGGCCCCACCCCGGCCCACCACGAGCCACCTCGCCGAGCGACCCGGCCCGGCCCGCGGCCGTGATCCACACCAGCTCGCCGAGGTGGTGCCATCCCGACCCATGATCAACACCAGCTCGGGGAAGTGGGGGCATCAGAGGCCCTCCGATGCAGCCACTTCCGCGAACTGGTGACGATCTTGAGGCTCGACCCCGCGCGGCAGCCATCGCAGCTACGCGAGCAACAGCCAGCCGACACCAACCAGCCGAGGCGCGCACCTCTCCCACCGCCAACAACTCCCCCGACGTCCGTGATCCACACCAGCTTGGCGAAGTGGTGCCATCCCGCTCCAAGATCAACACCAGTTCGGGGAAGTGGGGGCATCAGAACCCATCCGATGCAGCCACCTCCCCGAACTGGTGACGATCTTGGGCGGGTCAGTGCGGGGTGGGGTCAGTGCGGGTGAGGTCGAGCAGGAACGTCGGGTGGTCGGGCTGTGGGCACGGGTCGCCCCGGTGGCCGAGCCGCTCGTAGAACGGCGCCGCCCGCTCGTGGTGGGCCTGCCACTCCAGGTGCCGCGCCCGGCCGGCCGCCCAGCGGCGGACCGCCGTGAACAGCACTCGGCCCACCCCGTCACGCCGACGGTCTGGACGGACGTACAGGTCGTGCAGGCGTACGGTGCGGTGCGCGTCGCCGGAGCGCAGGTGCGGGCCGTGGTCCTGGGCGGCGGCGTACCCGATCAACCCGTCGGCGCCGGTGGCGCCGAGCAGCGCCCAGCGGGGGTCGGCGAGCAGCGCGGCGAAGCGGAGCCGGTGGGCCTCCGGCGGCTCGTCGCCGACGCCCATGTCCCGCATCATCGGCCAGAGCGCCGGCCAGTCCGGCACGCGCAGTTCCCGCACGCTGATCGACATCGGTCCAGGATGCGGGCGTGACAGCGTGGCGGCGACCGGGTTTCGCGCCATCTGCGGCTGCCCTGACGATCGCGGCCGAACCGACGCAAGCTGGTAAAAGCGCAGGTCAGAGCCATTCTGGCCACCCGAAGACGTGCGGCTGGAGCGGCAGCGAAACACGTCGAAGGAGATCCTCATGGCCGCACCCGTCGTCCGCTCCGTCACCGCCGACCAGACCGTCCTGCTGCCCGGGCAGTCGACCACCGTACGGGTCGACGCCTACCACCCCGACTCGCGGCTGCTGACGCTCGCCGGCCGGGTCAGCGACCCCACCGGCGTCACCTGGGACAGCCCGGTCCGGGTGGATCTGAGCGTCCCGCTGACCGTCCAGCTCGCCAGCGCCTCGCCCGGGGTGACTGTCACACCGGCCGGCGCCGAACCGGGCCGCTTCACAGTCACCGTGCTGGCCGGCCGGGGCACGGTGACGCTGACCGCGACGGCGCGTGACGGCGCCGGCCGCACCGGCACGGGCACCACCACGCTGACCGTGCCGCTGCTGGTCGGGATGAGCGCCGAGAAGGGCGCGCGGACGCAGCGGGCGGTGGCCGACTTCCCGGGCATCCGCTACATGCGCGACTTCGGCACCGACGGTCCGGACGCGGACACGCTGCCGGAGCTGCCCGCGCTCAACACCGGGAAGTTCGCCGACGCGCCGTCGGCCGTCATGCACGTCAGCTGGAAGGACGACGTCGAGCAGCTGGCCGGCTGGCTCGACGGCGTGAACCGCCCGATCTACCTGACCTGGTACCACGAGCCGATGGGCGACGTGGCCCCGGCCACGTACCGGGCGACGGCCAGCCGGGTGACGCAGATCGTGGCCGCTCACCGCAACCGGCGCTGGGTGCTCGGGCACGGCCCGATCGTGACCCGCTACTGGCTGGACGAGGGACGCGGCAACCCGACCGACTGGGGTTACCCGGGCATGACCCACTACGGCGTGGACTGCTACTCGCGGGACACCGCCGCGTACTGGCCGGCCTCGCGGATGTTCGGCGTGGCCTTCGGCAAGGTGCGTGCCGCGTACCCGGGTATCCGGTTGCTGGTCCCGGAGTACGGCCTGAGCCGCACCGCCGCCGACACCACCGGCGCGGGCCGGGCGCGCACCGTCCGGGAGCACGTCACCTGGCTGCGTCAGCAGAACGACGTGGACGCGATCGCGTACTGGAACAACTGGGCCGAGTTCGAGCTGGGCGACCCGCCGCCCGAGGCCACGGCCTGGCGGGACCTGCAGGTGGGCACGGCATAGACTGGGCCCATGAGGCAGAGCCGGTGACCAGCGGGGGCGTGTCGTACCCGGGTTACACCCACGGCTGCCTCACCTACGAGGATCCGGCCACGCTGCGCGCGCTGGCGGTCGAGCAGGTCACCGCCGGCCTCGCCGCCGGGGAGCAGGTCTGGGTGGTGGGCCCGCAGGATCGCGCCACCATGGCCGGCTGGCTGAGGTCGGTGCCCGGGGTCGACGCCGCACGCCGGCGGGACGCGTTGCGCCTGCTCCCCGTCGGCGAGGCGTACCGGCACGACGAGATCGTCGACCCGGAGCGGCAGGTCCGGGCGTACGCGCGGGCCACCACCGAGGCGCTGGCCGCCGGTCACACCGGCCTGCGGGTGCTGGCCGAGGCGACCAGCCTGGTCCGCACCCCCGCCCAGCGGGACGCCTTCGCCCGCTACGAGCACCGCATCGACCACTGGATGCGGCACCGGCCGATGTCGGCGGTCTGCGCCTACGACCGCCGGCAGCTCGGCGACGCGGCGATCGAGGAGCTGGCCTGCCTGCACCCGCAGACCAACGCCGATGTGCTGTTCCGGCTGCACTCCGGCGGGGGTGACGCGGTGGTGGCGCTCGGCGGCGAACTGGACCCGTCGAACCACCGGGGCTTCGCGGTGGCGCTGGAGCGGGCCGACCCGCGGCCGGTGGCCGGCCGGCTCGTGTTCGACGCCGCCGAGCTGCGTTTCGTGGATCACCGCAGCCTGCTGCACCTGCGTGACCACGCCCGCCGCCACGACGCCGTCGCGGTGCTGCGCACGCCGCACCAGGCGCCGGCCCGGCTGGTCGAGCTGCTCGGCCTGACCGAGGTGCGGGTGGAGGTGCTCAGATGAGGACCGGCGCCGCCTCCGGTCACGTGGGCTACTTCCACGAGGCGTTCCTCTACGACTCCGACGAGGAGCTGCTCGCCGTGGCTGTGCCGTTCCTGCTGGACGGGCTCGCCGCGGGTGAACCGACGGCGGTGAACCTCGACGAGCCCAACGCCGAGCTGGTGCGCCGGGCGCTGCCCGCCGGCGCCGACGTCACGTTCCTGCCGGTCGGCGACCTCTACGCCCGGCCCAGTGTCGCGCTGCGCGCCTACCGGGAGCGCCTGGCCTCGTACATGGCGGAGGGAGCGGCGCAGATCCGGGTGGTCGGCGAGCTGCCGCCGGTGGTGCTCGGCGCGACCTGGGACTGGTGGGCCCGCTACGAGTCGGCTATCAACCACGCCTACGACGACTTCCCGCTCTGGAGCATCTGCGCCTACGACCGCCGCAGCACCCCCGCGCGCGTGCTGGCCGACGTGGCGCGTACCCATCCCCGGGTGGCCCGGCCGGACGGCGGGCACGAGACGGTCGATCTCTACACCGACCCGATGAGCTACCTGACCGAGCCGCGTCCGGCGCCGCTGGACCCGGTGCAGCGGACGGCGCCGCTCGTCGATCTGATCGACCCGACGCCGGCCCGGGCCCGGGCGGAGGTGCGCGCCGCCGACAACGGCCTGCTCCCGCCGGACAGCGCCGACGGGCTGGTCATCGCGGTGAGCGAGGTGGTGAGCAACGCGCTGCGCCACGGCGAGCCGCCGGTGCGGATGCGGCTGTGGCGCGCCCCCGACCGGATCGTGGTCACCGTCCACGACCGGGGCCCCGGACCGAAGGACCCGTACGCCGGGCTGCTGCCCGTCGGCGACGGCTCCGACGGCGGGCTGGGTCTCTGGATCAGTCACCAGAGTTGCGACCACGTGACGCACCACCGCGACGCGAGCGGCTTCACCATCCGTCTGACGGCGGGGAACCCGCACTTCCCGGTCTGACCGCGACGCCGGTCGGCGGGCAGCGGGCGGGGCGGGGCGAGACGCGCGCGCGGACGCGGTACCGTAGCGCCTCATCGTGCCCTGCGGGGCGGTCATCCGCCGGCCTGGCGCTGGCGAACCGACGGAGGATGGCGCATGTCCAACGGCGACGATCCGTTCGCTCCCCACGACGACGTGTCCGCGCGCCCGCGCTTCGATCCGGCGCTGCGCGGCTACGACAAACGTCAGGTGGACCGGTACGTCGAGCAGGTCGACGCCGAGGTCAGCGCGCTCACCACCGCCCGGGACCGGGCGTACGCGCAGGTGCGTGAGCTGACCGCGCAGGCGCAGCGGGCGCAGGCCGAGGCGGCCGAGCTGCGTGAGCGTCCGGCGGCGGCGGTGGACCGGGCGTCCTTCCGGGACCTCGGCCCGATGGTCGACCAGATTCTGGACCTGGCCGAGAAGCAGGCCGGGCAGATCACCGAGGTGGCCACCCGGCGGGCGGACGAGTTCCAGTCGCAGGCGGAGAAGCTGCTGGCCGCGGCGCAGGAGCAGGCCGCGCGCGAGCGGCGCGAGCTGGACGAGGAGTTGTCGGCGCGCCGGGCCGAGCAGGAGCGGGTGGACGAGGAGCGACGGGCCGCCGCGCAGGCGGAGCTGACCGCCGTGCGGGAGCTGGCGGAGAAGCTGCGCGTCGAGGGGCAGGCCGCGCACGACCGCGCCCAGCAGGAGGCGAAGCGGGTCAGCGAGCAGAGCGCGCAGCAGGTCGAGCAGGCGCGTTCGGCGTCCGAGGCGCTGGTGAAGGCCGCGCGGACGCAGATTCAGCAGGAGGTCCAGGCCAACCGCAGCAAGGCCCAGCAGGAGCTGGCCCAGTGGCAGGCCACGATGGCCAAGGAACTGGACGAGCGGCGGGCCGCCGCCGAGCAGGAGCTGGCCGACCGGGCCGCGGCCGCCGAGAAGGACATCGCCGCGCTCGTCGCCGAGGCCCAGCAGTACGCCACCGAGGTCCGTGACCGGGCCGACGAGGAGACGGCGGCGCACCAGGAGCAGCTCGCCGGCGTGCAGCGGGAGATCCAGCAGCGGCAGGAGACGCTCACCGGGCTCAAGGCGGAACTGGAGACGGTCTCCCGGAAGCTGGAGGAGACCCGGCGGGAGATCGGCACGATCGAGCGCGACGGCGCGGACCTGGAGGAGCGGCTGGTCGGCGTGCGCCGGGAGCTGGCCGCCGAGACCAGGCGGCTCGACGAGGCGCGGCGCGCGGCGGACCTGGCCGAGCAGCACGCCAAGGACACCCGGGCCCGGGTGCAGCGGGAGGCCAAGCGGGTCGCCGACCTCGCCGCGGCGGCGGTCATGGCGGCCGCCGCGGGCGGCGGGGAGACCGCCGAGTATCCGCAGGTGTCGGTGCGTTCGGCGGTCGCCGCCGACGCGGACGCGGCGGCTCGGACCGTGGACGGGCGGATCGAGGCGGACGCGGGCGAGCCGGACCGGTCGGAGCCGCCCGCCGTGGAGCCGATCGTCGAGCGGCTGGACGGGCCGAGCTTCGACGCGTTCGCGGTCCGCACGCCGGCTCCGCGCGGGGTGCCCGAGATCGAGACAACGGGTACGGACAACGGCGTGCCGGCCACCGCCTGAGCGATCGGTGCCGCCGGTCCGGCCGGTCCGGCGGCGCCGCATCTTGCCCATCGACCTTGCTCTATGCAAATATTTGGATCGATCTGCTGGTGCATCTCGATCTTTATCCGGGGGTTGACGGGTATGCGGAAGATTTCCTCGATCGGTGCCGCCGTCGTCCTGACCGTCGCCACGGCGGGCGCCGTGGTGACCGCCACGGCCGGACCGGCGAGCGCCGGGTGCAGCCACTCGCACTCCAACGTCGACAGCAAGTTCGGCCAGCTGTTCAACGCGACGAACGTCAACATCCGCACCGGCCCGCACACCACCTGCGCCTCGCTGGGTTACGGGCAGCTCAACCACAACGTCGACTTCCACTGCTTCGCCAGCGGCGACCGGGTCACCGCCAACGGCAAGACCACCTACACGTGGACGTACCTGCGGGATGTCACCACGGGTGTCTCCGGCTGGGTCGCCGACGCGCTGCTGGACAACCTCGGCGGCAACGTCGCCTGCTGAACGACGGGCCGCCGGGCGCCGGCCGCGGCGGGCAGAATGGCAGGGCATGACCGGCCTGCACCCGCCCGCCGAACCGTACGTCACGCACCGGCTCCCGGTCGGTGACGGCCACGTCCTGTACGTGGAGGAGGTCGGGCGGCCGGACGGCGTACCCGTGGTGTTCCTGCACGGCGGGCCCGGCGGTGGGCTGGTGCCGGCCGCGCGCCGATTCTTCGACCCGGGGCGCCACCGGGCGGTGCTGTTCGACCAGCGCGGCGCCGGCTGCAGCACCCCGCACGGCGAGGTGCGCGCCAACACCACCTGGCATCTGGTGGCCGATCTGGAGACCATCCGGCAGCGGCTGGGCATCGCCTCGTGGCTGGTGTTCGGCGGGTCGTGGGGCACCACGCTCGGCTTGGCGTACGCGCAGGCGCACCCGCAGCGGGTCACCGGCCTGGTCCTGCGCGGCGTGCTGCTGCTGCGGCGTAGCGAGCGGGACTGGTTCTACCAGGGCGGGCTGCGGCACCTGCAGCCCGAGGAGTGGGAGCGGTTCGTCGCCCCGGTCCCGCCGGGCGAGCGCGACGACGTGCTCGGCGCGTACCACAGGCGGCTGCACGGCCCGGACGAGGCGCGGGCCCGGGAGTACGCGCGGGCCTGGGGCCGGTGGGAGGCGGTCAACTCGGCGCTGCGCCCCGACCCGGAGCTGCTCGCCCACTTCACCGCCGACGAGCACGCGCTGCCGGTGGCCCGGATCCTGTCGCACTACGCCGTGCACGGCGGCTTCCTCGGCGAGGGCCAGCTGCTCGACGGCGTGGACCGGATCCGGCACCTGCCCGCCGTAATCGTCAACGGCCGCTACGACCTGTGCTGTCCGCCGGTGTCCGCGTACGAGCTGGCCCGCCGCTGGCCCGAGGCGACGCTGCGCATCGTGCCCGACGCCGGGCACTCGGCGGCCGAGCCGGGGGTGACCCGCGAGGTGCTGCGCGCGCTGGACGAGGTGACCGCGCGGGTCGAGAGCCGGGACGGCGAGCCTGGTCATCCGGGAGCGCCGCTGGCAGGATCGGCCGGGTGACGGGTGCGCTGTACGCGGTCAGTGACCTCCACGTGTCGTACGCGGAGAACCGCGCGGTGGTGGACGGCCTGCGGCCGGAGACGGCGGACGACTGGCTGATCGTGGCCGGTGACGTGGGCGAGGTCTTCGCCGACGTGGAGCGGACGCTGCGGCTGCTGCGCGACCGGTTCGCCACTGTGGTGTGGGCGCCCGGCAACCACGAGCTGTGGACCCACCCGAACGACCCGGTGACGCTGCGCGGCGTGGCCCGCTACGACGCGCTCGTGGCGATGTGCCGCGAGCTGGGCGTGCTGACCCCGGAGGACGAGTACGCGGTGTGGCAGGGCGACGGCGGCCCGGTCACCGTGGCGCCGCTGTTCCTGCTCTACGACTACTCGTTCCGCGCCCCCGGCACCACCACAAAGGAGGAGTCGCTGCGCGCGGCGTACGACGCCGGTGTGGTGTGCACCGACGAGATGCTGCTGCACCCCGACCCGTACCCGGACCGGGAGTCCTGGTGCCGGGCGCGGCTGGAGGCGACCCGGCGGCGGCTGGCGGCCACCGACCCGGCGCTGCCCACGGTGCTGGTGACCCACTGGCCGCTGGTGCGCCAGCCCACCGAGGTTCTCTGGTTCCCGGAGTTCGCCCAGTGGTGCGGCACCGATCAGACGGCCGACTGGCACGTGAGCCACCGCGCGGCGGTCGCCGTCTACGGCCACCTGCACATCCCGCGCACCACGCACTACGACGGGGTGCGGTTCGAGGAGGTGTCGCTGGGTTACCCGCGCGAGTGGCGGCGTCGCGGCGGCGAGCCGGCGCCGATGAGGCGGATCCTCGGATGATCGGGGCGCTGCTGCCGGCCGGGGCGCCGGCGGCCCGCCGCTGACGTCCTGGACGGCCGCTGGCTGCTCACCGCCGTGGCCGTGCCGCGCCGGTCCTGAGCAGCGATTTCGCGATTGTTCCGGTTTGCCCGCCCTGAGCTGGGGTACGGCCGAAGGGGCCTGGACATTTCGCTGTAGGAGGACAGGTCCTGATGGAATCCAGCAAGCCCACCCAGATCGTCAAGGGTGTCGTCGAAGCCGCCGTCGAGAAGGTCGGCGACGCGCTGACTCCGGACGTGCCGGGCGCTCCCGGCAGCGCGCCGCCGCCACTGGAGGAGCCGACCACGCCGCACGGGCCGCTGCCGCCCAAGGACGAGCAGGGCGCGCCGGACACCCGGACCCCGACCGGCGCCGAGACCGGCGTGCCGAAGATCGCCAAGGGGCAGCAGGGCGCGTACCTCACCACCGCCAACGGCGCCCGGCTGCGCGACACCGACCACTCGCTGAAGGCCGGTCCGCGCGGCCCGGTCCTGCTCCAGGACCACCACCTGCGGGAGAAGATCACCCACTTCGACCACGAGCGGATCCCGGAGCGGGTGGTGCACGCCCGGGGCGCGGGCGCGCACGGCACGTTCGTCGCGTACGGCACCGCCGAGGAGGTGACCCGGGCCGGGTTCCTGAAGAAGGGCCGCGAGACGCCGGTCTTCGTCCGTTTCTCCACAGTGCTCGGCTCGCGCGGGTCGGCCGACACGGTCCGTGACACCCGTGGCTTCGCCACCAAGTTCTACACCGACGAGGGCACGTTCGACCTGGTCGCCAACAACATCCCGGTGTTCTTCATCCAGGACGCGATCAAGTTCCCGGACGTCATCCACGCCGGCAAGCCGCACCCGGACCGGGAGATCCCGCAGGCGCAGAGCGCGCACGACACGTTCTGGGACTTCGTCTCCCTGCACACCGAGGCGCAGCACCACACCATCTGGAACATGTCCGACCGGGGCATCCCGCGGTCCTACCGGACCATGGAGGGCTTCGGCGTGCACACGTTCCGCCTGGTGAACGAGGCCGGGGCGACGGTGCTGGTCAAGTTCCACTGGAAGCCGAAGCTGGGCGTGCACTCCCTGACCTGGGAGGAGGCGCAGCTCATCGGCGGCATCGACCCGGACTACCACCGCCGCGACCTGTACGACGCGATCGAGGCCGGCGCGTACCCGGAGTGGGAGCTGGGCATCCAGGTCTTCCCGGACACGCCGGAGGAGACGTTCGCCGGGATCGACCTGCTCGACCCGACGAAGATCGTGCCGGAGGAGCTGGCGCCGGTGCAGCCGATCGGCAAGCTCACCCTGAACAAGACGCCGCGCAACTTCTTCGCCGAGACCGAGCAGGTGGCGTTCCACGTCGGGCACCTGCCGCCGGGCATCGACGTGACGAACGACCCGCTGTTGCAGGGCCGCCTCTTCTCGTACGTGGACACGCAGCTCACCCGTCTGGGCGGGCCGAACTTCACCCAGATCCCGATCAACCGGCCGCACGCCGACGTCAACGACATGTTCCGTGACGGCTTCCACCAGCACGCGGTGCACGCGGGCGTGGCGCCGTACCGGCCGAACTCGCTCGACGGCGGCAACCCGTTCCCGGCCGGCGACCGGGAGCACGCGTTCGTGGACACGCCGGTGACGGTGGCCGAGGCGCCGAAGGTGCGGGCCGCGCCCGCCTCCTTCGACGACCACTACAGCCAGGTACGCCTGTTCTGGCAGAGCATGTCGCCGGTGGAGAAGGAGCACATCATTCGGGCGTACACGTTCGAGCTGGGCAAGTGCTACCACCAGGCGATCAAGGAGCGGCAGCTCCAGTGCCTGGCGAACGTGGACCCGGTGCTGTGCGAGCAGGTGGCGATCGGCCTGGGCCTGCCCGTGCCGCAGCCCACGGCGCCGCTCGCCGACGTGCAGCCCAGCCCGGCGCTGTCCCAGGTGGGCCGGGAGTGGCCGGCCGACGGCCGGATGGTCGGCATCGTGGTCGACGCCCAGGCCGACCTGGGCGACGTGCACGAGGTACGCCGGGCGGTGTTCGCCGCCGGCATGGTGCCGCTGCTGATCGCCGCGCACGGCGGCACCGTCGACGGGCTGCCGGTGCAGCGCACGTTCGCCACCGGCCGCTCGGTCGAGTTCGACGCGGTGCTGCTGGCCGGCGCGCCGGCCCCGGCGCCGGACGCGCTGCCGGCCCGCGACGCCAAGGCGGGCAAGCCGGGGTCGGCCACCGTCGACCCGCGGGTGCTGCTGCTGGTCGAGGAGGCGTGGCGGCACGCCAAGGTGATCGGCGCCTGGGGCGCGGGCGCCGAGGTGCTGAGCCAGGCCGGCGTCGCCGGCACGCCGGGCGTGGTCACCGGTGGCTCCGGCGCCGAGGTGCTCACCGAGGTGCAGCGGCTGATGGCGGCGCACCGGGTCTGGGAGAGGTTCCCGGCCTCGGTCGCCTGATCCCGTGTCCCGTGCGTGGGGGCGGTCCCGGATCCGGGGCCACCCCCACGCCGTGCGTATGCGGCCGCTCACCACTGGTTACCCATCGACGCTCATCGTTGACGGCTTAGTTAATACTCTTTAATATTTGGGCCACCTCGAGGAAGACCCCCATCCGCCCCCGTCCCCGGGAAGGCCCTCGATGCCCAGACCTCACCTCCGGCGGCGCCTGGCCGCCGGTGCGCTCGCGCTGGCCACCACCGCCGCGACGCTCACCCTCGCCCCGACCGCCGCCGAGGCGGTGGTGCTGCCGAACAACTTCAAGAGCGTCGGCTACATGCCGTCCTGGAGCGGCAACGTCAACACCATCCAGTACGGCAAGCTCACCCACATCAACTACGCGTTCGTGCTCCCCAACGGCGACGGCAGCCTGCGCCCGGTGGAGAACCCGAGCAAGCTCTCCTCGCTGGTGTCGCTCGGGCACGCCAACAACGTCAAGGTCTCCATCGCCGTCGGCGGCTGGAACGACGGCGACGACTCCGCGTTCGAGTCGCTCGCCGCCAGCTCCGGCGCGCGTACCGCGTTCGTCAACAACCTGATCGCCTTCGTCAGCCAGTACAACCTCGACGGCGTCGACATGGACTGGGAGTATCCCGACCCGGGCGCCTCGGCGAACAACTACACGCTGCTGATGCAGCAGCTCGGCAGCGCCCTGCACAGCCGCGGCAAGCTGCTCACCGCCGCCGTGGTCTCCGAGGGCTACTACGTCGACGGCGTGCCCACCGCCGTCTTCGGCTCGGTGGACTGGCTGAACATCATGGCGTACGACGGCGGCAGCCCGCACGCCAACTACGACTGGTCGATCGCCAGCGTCAACAGGTGGAAGTCACGCGGCCTGCCCGCCGCCAAGGCGGTGCTGGGCGTGCCCTTCTACAGCCGGCCCGGCTACTACACCTACTCCGCGCTGGTCGGCATGGACCCTGCGAACGCCAACCGGGACTGCACCACGGTGGGCGGCGCGCAGCAGTGCTACAACGGCGTACCGACAGTCAAGCGCAAGACGCAGTGGGCCATGGCCAACGCCGGCGGGATGATGAACTGGGAACTGTCGCAGGACACCACCGGTTCGACCTCCCTGGTCAGCGCGATCTACGACACCGTCACCGGCGGTGGCACGCCGCCGCCGTCCGGGCGCACCGGGCCGATCACCGGCATCGGTGGCGCCTGCGTGGACGTGGCGGCCGCGAGCACCGCCAACGGCACCGCGATCCAGCTCTACGGCTGCAACGGCACCGCCGCGCAGAGCTGGACCGTCGCCGGTGACGGCACGCTGCGCGCGCTGGGCAAGTGCCTGGACGTGACGAGCGCCGGCACCGCGAACGGCACCACGATCCAGCTCTGGGACTGCAACGGCACCGGCGCCCAGGTGTGGCAGGCGCAGAGCAACGGCACGCTGCGCAACCCGGCCTCGGGGCGGTGCCTGGACGCCACCGGCAACAGCTCCGCAAACGGCACCCGGTTGCAGATCTGGGACTGCTTCGGCGGCGCCAACCAGGTCTGGCGGCTGCCGGCCTGACCGAGAGGTTCCCGCCGGGCCGCCCGGCCCGGCGGGACCGGCCTCACCAGCGGTTGCGGGCCTCCTCGGCCCAGCCGACCAGGCCGTCGAGGTCCACGCGCTCGCCGTCGTCGGTCGCGGCCCAGCCGGTGAAGTGCCCGAAGCACTGGTGCGTCTCCCCGGCCAGCACGACCAGATTGGTACGCGCCACCCGCTCGTGGAACGGGTGGAACGTGACGTCCACCCGGTCGCCGGTGATCCGCCACGGCCGCAGCCAGTCTGCGCGGTCGTACTCCCAGGTCAGATCCGCGCCGATCTTGTGCAGCCGCCCGTCGACGAAGACCGCGTTCTCGGTCGAGCCGGTGCCGTCGGTCCACTTGCCGCCGAGCTGGATCGACCGGCCCGGCCCGCTGCCGGCCGCCCAGTTCCACCGCACCGCGTACCGCCACTTGCCCCGGCCGTGGTCGAGCGCCGCGTACGACCCCTCCCCCACCGGGTACGCCGTGCCGTCCACGGTGATCGTGCCGTGCACCGGGCGGCCGATGTCCTTGACCGTGTACTGGAAGCGGCGGGTGCTCCACGGCACCACCACGCCGAGCGACTCGTGGCCGGGCGGCAGCGGCACGGTCAGGTCCACCTCGACGCCGGGCGCGCTCGCCCGCAGCGTACTGCCGTCCGGGCCCTGGTCCACGGCGATGGTGAGGTTCCCGCCCCGGGCCCGGACCGGGCCGTCGCCGCTGACCGGGGGCAGCACCGTGCCCCGGGCGAACGGCACCACCGCCTCCGCCGTGGTCTCCCGGCCGGTGCGCCGGTCGAGCAGGTAGAGGCTCTGCACCCCGGCGTAGTCCAGCGACGACGCGACCAGGCCGAGAATGTGCGTCGGGGTGACCACACCCCAGTGCTCCCACCGCTTGGCCCGGCCCCAGCCGCGCAGGTTCGCCCGGTGCAGCGGCCGGCGACTCCAGCCGACCGCCGCCGGGTTCAGCCGGCCGTCCGGCCGGCACAGGTCCACCGGCTCGGTGATCTCCCGCTCATGCGTCATCGCCGCAGGCTACCGGCGGCGACGCGGGCCCGGCGGGCGGCCTCGTCAGCCGTCCCGCCGGGCCGTCGCGTCAGCGACCCTGCTTGGCGCGGCAGATCTCCACCGGCACCGCCGGCGCGCCGTCGACCGGAGCCGGGTCCTCCGGGGTGGGCGCGATGCCGCCGGCCGAGATCCGGTCCAGCGTGGCCAGCCCGGCCGCGTCGACCTGGCCGAACACGGTGTAGTTGGGGCGCAGCGCAGAGTCGGCCTGGACCAGGAAGAACTGGCTGCCGTTGGTGTCCGGGCCGGCGTTGGCCATGGCCAGCGTGCCGCGCGCGTACAGGCGGCGTACGCCGGTCGGGTCGGTCGGCGCGGGCGGCAGGTCGGTGGGCAGCTCGTCGCGGTACCGGTAGCCCGGGCCGCCCTCGCCGGTGCCGGACGGGTCGCCGCACTGCAACACCGTCAGCGTCGGGTACGCGGTGAGCCGGTGGCAGGGCGTCCGGTCGTAGAAGTGCTTGCGGACCAGGTGCAGGAAGCTCTGCACCGTGCAGGGCGCCTGCTCGCGGTCCAGCGTCAACCCGATCGGCCCCTGGTTGGTGCGCAGCGTGACCCGTACGGTGCCGCGGTCCGGCGTCCGGCGCGGGTCCGGCGGCAGCGACACCGGCCGCGCCGCGGGCTCGTCCGGCGTGGGCGTGTACGCGCACGGCCCCTTGGTCGGCGCGGGGTCGGCGGCCGGCGCCGCGGTGGCGGCGACACCTGCGGCGGCGACGATCGTCGCGGCGGCCACGCTCACCCCGGCGAGGCGGGCCAGCAGGGGTAAGGCGGCGTGCGTTCGGGTTTCGCTCGACACGGTGGTCCTCCCTGGACTCGTGGTACCAGAACGACCGGAGTCTATGGATCGGGTCACCCGATGTCGACGCGGGCGCTCGGCGGGTCGAAAGTCGGTTGCCGGCCCGAGCCGCTTCCGAGAAGGTGAGCGGCATGACGTTCTGACGGATCGCATCCCAGCCCGCAGGCCCTCAGCGCCGCCTGCCGTTCCCGCTTCTCTTTTCCGCAGAATCGAGCGTCTGTGTCCGCGTACCCCTCCGGGCGGGCCGTCGTGCCCGCCACCGTCTCCGTCTTCTCCTCCCCCGGCAGCTGGATCGAGTCCGCCGCGCTCGACCAGTGCCGTCAGGTCGCCGCCCTGGACGGCATGATGCACGTCGCCGCCATGCCCGACCTGCACCCCGGCAAGGGCGCGCCGATCGGCGCCGCCATGGCCTCGACGGTGCTCTACCCGTTCCTCGTCGGCTCCGACATCGGGTGCGGCATCGCGGTGTTCCCCATCGCGCTGCGCCGGGTCGTACCGGAACGGCTCGCGGCCCGGTTCCCCGACCTGGACCGGGCGCTCGACCCGGATCGGGACGCGGACGACCCGGCCTGGTCGGTGCTGGACGGCGAGGTGCCGGCCGGGCATCTCGACGGGCTCGGCACGGTCGGGCGCGGCAACCACTTCGTCGAGCTGGCCCGCGTCGGGCCGATCCTCGCGGCAGAGCACGCCACGCGGCTCGGGCTGGACGCCGGTGACCTGGTGCTCGTGGTGCACTCCGGATCGCGTGGGCTGGGCGAGCGCATCCTGCGCGAGCACACCGAGACGCACGGCGCCGGTCCCGCGCCCGACCCGGACGCCTACCTGGCCCGGCACGACGCGGCGGTGCGCTGGGGCTCGCTCAACCGGCGGCTGCTGGCGGCACGGGTCGCGTACGCGCTCGGCGCCGAACCGACCGAGCCCGTCGTCGACCAGTGCCACAACCTGGTCGAGATCCGCGACGGGCGCTACCTGCACCGCAAGGGCGCGGCGCCGGGCGACGGGCGGGACGTGCTGATCGCCGGCACCCGCGGCACGCCCTCCTACCTGGTGGCCGCGCACGCCGGGCCGGACGCCGGCTACTCGGTGGCGCACGGCGCCGGGCGCAAGATGTCCCGCGCCGACGCGCTGCGGCGGGGCCGGGCCAAGCACACCGTCGAGGAGCTGCGGCGTACGCCGGTCGGCTCGATCGTGGTGTGCGGCGACCGGCAGCTGCTGTTCGAGGAGGCGCCCACCGCGTACAAGCGCATCGAGCAGGTGATCGGCGACCTCGTGGCGCACGACCTCGCCACGCCGATCACCACGACGGTTCCGCTTGTCACGTACAAGACGCCGGACGTGGGCCGGCGCGACGAGCGCCGCAAGGGCCGCCGGTGACCGAGCTGCTGCTGTCCGCCGGGCGCGGACCCGCCGAGTGCGCGTGGGCGCTCGCCCGGCTGCTGTCCCGCCTGGAGCGCGAGGCGACCCGGCTGGGCCTGCGTACCGAGCGGGTCGAGACGGTGCCCGGCGACCGGGCCGGCACCTACCGGTCGGTGCTGGTCCGGATCACCGGCGCCGGAGCGGAGGGCTTCGCGGCCGGGTGGACCGGCACGCTCTGCTGGCAGGCGCCCAGCCCGTACCGGACCGGTCACGGCCGCAAGAACTGGTACGTCACCGCGCGCCCGTGCCGGACCGAAATGGTGGTCACGCCGTTCCACGAGGCGGACGTCGAGTTCGTGCCGTGCCGCACCGGCGGGCCGGGCGGCCAGCACCGCAACAAGGCCAGCACCGCCGTCCGGGCCACGCACCGACCGTCCGGCCGGACCGTGGTGGTCGACACCGAACGGCACCTGCACCTCAACCGCCGTATCGCGGTCGAGCTGCTGCGGCAGCGGATCGCGGCCGACGACGAGGCGGCCCGGCGCGCGGGTGTCGACGCCCGCTGGCGCGTCCACGACGACCTCGTGCGCGGCGACCCGGTACGGGTGGAGCGGCCCTGACGCGGCCCGATCCGCCGCCGCTGACCGGTCCGGCTACCGTGGGCGCGGCGGACGGGCGGCCCCCGCCCGCCGACGTGGCGCGCGAGGAGGACGGATGCGACGGAGAAGGACCGGTCTGACGGCGGCGCTGGCGACAGGGGTTCTCTTGCTCGCCTCCTGCGGCGGGGATGCCGGCACCGATCCCGAGACCTACCTCCGCGACGCGATGCGCGAGGCCGTGTCCGTCAAGCAGGAGACCGGGCAGTTCCCCCGGGGCGTGAGCGACCTGTCGGTCGGGGACGCCGACCCCGGACAGGTCACCGAGGGCGCCTGCGACATGGACCGCGTCCGGTGAACCCGCTCGTGCAGCGCTTCCGCGCCGTGGTCGCCATGTGGATCTTCGTCGGCGGGGGCGGGTTCCTGCTGGCCGGGTTCCTCGGCCTGGCCCTGCTCACCCAGACGGGTCCGTTCGCGGCCGCGTCGACCTTCTCCGCCGCCGCCGAGTTCGCCCCCGGCGCCGAAATCAAGGTGCGGGACACCGGCGTACGCCCCGGCAACATCCTGATCCTCGCCACCCCCGCCACAGTCGACCCCGCCACCGTCCGGTGCACCACGAAGAGCCGGGTCTACTCCACCGGCGAGCAGCGGACCAGGGAGCTGACCGGGGCCCGGCCCGAGGGGACCGCGGCGGTGATGCGCGATCGCGGCGACCCGCGGCAGTTCACTCCGGTGCTGGCCACCGAGGGCATCGGCTGGATGGAAACCGACTTCGTGAGCTGCACCGGCGCCGGTGCGGAGGCGTTCGCGCTGACCACCGCCAAGGGCATCCAGAGCGACAGGTTCCGGCTCGGCGCCGGGCTGCTGCTCATGCTGCTCGCCCCGGTGCTCGCCGGGCTCGGCTGCCTCGCGCTGTACTTCACCCGGAAGTGGAACCGGGAGGCGGCGCTGCGCGGCGGCTCGACGAGCTGGCCCTACCGGTGACCGGGCTGCGCCTGCACGTGGGCTGTGCGATGTGGACGCACAAGTCCTGGTCCGGCCGCTTCCTGCCGCATCCGCTGCCCGCGCACGAGCGGCTGCGCGCGTACGCCGGGTGGTGCGACGCCGTGGAGGGCAACACCACGTTCTACGCGACGCCGGCCCGGGAGACGGTGGCGTCCTGGGCCGAGCAGACCGATCCGGGTTTCCGTTTCCTGCCGAAGCTGCCGAAGGTGGTCACGCACGAGCGCCGGCTCACCGGCGGCGAGGCCGAGCTGCACGCGTTCCTGCACGCGATGGAGCCGCTCGGGCCCCGGGCGGACGCGCTCTGGATCCAGTTGCCCGGCTCGTTCGGCCCCGGTGACGTGCCCGACCTCGACCGGTTCCTGCGCACGCTGCCCGCCGGTCACCGGTACGCCGTCGAGGTCCGCCACCCCGCCTTCTTCACCGAGGCCGGTGCAGTACACGCGCTGGAGGCCACGCTGTACCAGCACGGAGCTGAGTGGGTCCCGTTCGACACCACAGCGTTCTTCCGGACGCCGCCGACCAGCGACGCGGAACGGGAGGCGTGGACACGCAAGCCGCGCCTGCCGCTGCGTACCCGGGCGCTGACCGACCGGCCCATCGTGCGTTACCTGGGCCGGGACGACCCGGCCCGCACCGTCGAGGGCTGGCAGCCGTGGCTGGATGTGGTCACCGGCTGGCTGCGGGAGGGCCGCTCGCCGACGGTGTTCGTGCACACGCCGGACAACGCGGACGCGCCCGAGCTGGCCCGTCGCTTCCACGACCAGGTCCGCGAGCGGGTGCCCGGGCTCGCGCCGCTGCCGGAGCCGGAGCCGGTCGGCCCGGCCACGCTGTTCTGAGCGCCGGACTGCACGGACCCGGCTCCGGACCGGGACGTCAGCCCGGCCGGCCACCCTCGGGCGGGGGCAGGCGATCGTCGTACGCGCCGGACCGGCCCGCGTACCGCTCGCCGCGCAGGAACGGCAGCGGGTTCGGCGTGCAGCCGTGCAGGCCGAGCGTCTGCTGCTGCATCACCGGCGCCGGACGCCCCCGCCCCGGGCAGCGCTCGTGCCCGTGACCCAGGCGGTGGCCGACCTCGTGGTTGACCACGTACCGGCGGTACGCGGCGAGGTCGCTCCCGTACGCGGGCGCGCCGAGCACCCAGCGGGCCACGTTCACCACCACCCGGTCCCCGCTGCGGCAGGACGTGTACCGGTCCGGCCCGTCCCCGCACAGGTCGTCGCGCGTACCGGGGGTCGCGAGGTAGACGGTGAAGTCGGCGGGGCCGCCGGCGCCGACGCGGCGCAGGGCGATCCGTCCGTCAGTCGTCCAGCCACCCGGGCCGGCGAGGATGCCGGTGACCTGCGCCGCGAACTCGGCCGGTGGCAGACCCGTGATGTCGCGCTCCACAGCCACCCGGTAGCGCAGCAGCCGGCCCGTACCCCTTGTGGTGGCCGGCTCGGCGGCGGCGAACCGCCATCGGCTGCCGCCCTCGGCGGGATAGCCGATCCGCGCCGGCCGGGATCGGACGGGCGCCGCCGCCGACGCGGCCGGCGCGGCAGCGGACGGCCCGGCCGGCCCGGACAGCGCGACTGCGGGCTGGTCGGTCACCGCCGGTGTGCAACCGGCCAGCGACACCGCCAGCGCGAACACCGCCGCGCCGCCGCGTGTCCGGTCCACGGTCCTGGTCATCTCGTCTCCCCTCGGCGCCCGGTCGGGGGCGCGGGGATGAGGACGGGTGACCCGTCGCGAAAGTTGGTGCGGCCGGGACTCAACCTTTTCCGCTTCCCGCACGTCCCTACCTGGGTGAGAGGTGCAGAGGACCGGCATGGCCCGGGGTGACGCGGAGTTCGTCGAGTTCGCGCGGGCGTCCTCCGCGCGGCTGACGCACGCCGCCTTCCTCATGACCGGCAACCACCATCACGCCGAGGACGCCGCCCAGACGGCGCTCGTGCGCACGTACGCGTCCTGGTCCCGGATCCGCAACGGCGACCCGTACGGCTACGCCCGTTCGGTGCTGGTGAACCACCTCGTCGACACCTGGCGGCGGCCGATCCGCGAGTACCCGAGCGACGACCTCCCGGAGCGGCACGGCGGCGACATGGCCGAGGAGGTGGCGACGCGGCGGTGGCTGGTCACCGCGCTCGGCACGCTCACCGCGCGCGAACGCGCCGTCGTCGTCCTGCGTCACTACTTCGACCTGCCGGAGGCCCAGGTGGCCCGCGAACTCGACGTGTCCGTCGGCACCGTCAAGAGCACCTCGTCCCGGGCGCTGGAGAAGCTGCGTACCGCCGGTCTGTCCACGCCCCGACCGCAGGAGACGTGCCGGTGACCGAGATGGACGAGCTGCGCCGCGCGATGCGGGCGACCGAACGAGCCGACGGCCTGGACATCGCGGACATCATGCGCCGGGGACGCCGCCTGCGCCGCCGCCGGCGGATCGGCGCCGGAGTCGCGGCGGCGGTGGCGACGATCGCGGTGGCGGTCGGGGTCGACGCCGTGGCGACGCGGCCCGGCCCGCCGGACCTCCCGGCCGGCGAGCCGGTCGCCACCGCGTCCGCCGCCACTCCCCCGCCCTCGCCGACCGCCGCGCCGGCCCCGACCGAGGCGCCGCCGCGACCGCTCGGGACCGTCGTGGACAGCGGCATCCGGTACGGCGCCGACCAACGCGTGTTCTTCATGGTCCCGGTCGACGTGCCGGAACTGCCGCGTGTGACGATCGGCCTCGTCGCCGGACGGCGCGCGCCGGACGGCCGCCTGACCTCCGACTTCCTGGTGAACGACGTCTCCGGCAGCGACCGCCGGCCGGGGTTCCACGAGATCGGGTACGACCAGCAGCGGGTGCCCACCGACACGTCGATACCGACGTTCGGCTACTTCGTCGGCCCGGCGGCACGCATCGTCGGGACAGTCGACGGCCGGCAGGTCGAGGCGAAGCTGGCCAGGTGGAGCGAGGACCTCCAGGTGGTGATCTTCTGGTTCGACCCGAAGACCCTCACTCCGGGAATCCCGCTCGACGGCATCACCGCCCGAGACCCCCAGGGCCACCGCCTGTAGCCCGCACCCCCTTTCCCCCGGTGATCAAGGAGTTTGCGGGCTGACACCGCGCTGGTGAGGACACAAACTCCTTGATCACCGACGTCAGGGGGCGAGGCGTGAGAGCCGAACCCGCTCCGAAGTCCTTGAGTCGCTGCTCCGAGCCGCCCCGCGCACCCTCCCCCGCACCGGCTGCCCGAGCCGCCCGAGCTGCCCGAGCCGCCCGAGCCGCCCGAGCCGCCCGAGCCGCCCGAGCCGCCCGCAGATCTTGGTACGAAACGGCCCCTATAAGGGCACTTTCCTACCAAGATCTACGACAGCTCCCGGGATACGGACCACGAATCTCAGGTCACGGGAGACATGGCGCCTGAGACGGGCAGGCGAGGCGGGCACCGGCGGCTGGCGCGCTCCCTCGCCGACGATCTTGCGCTTTCTGCCCGGTCGGATGGGACATTCACGGCATCGACGAGGCCGCAAGTGCAAGATCGCGGAGCGCGGGCGCGGGCGGGGGCGGGAGGCACGGAGGGCGGGGCGGGGGCGGGAGGGGCGGAGGGCGGGGCGGAGGGCGGGTGGGGTGGGTGTGAGGATCGGGGGCATGCGTGCTGTGGTGTTCGAGCGGTTCGGGGTGCGGCCGGAGGTCCGGGAGGTGGACGACCCGGCGCCGGCGCCGGACGGGGTGGTCGTCCGGGTCGGCGCGACCGGGTTGTGCCGCAGCGACTGGCACGGCTGGCAGGGCCACGACCCGGACATCCGCCTGCCGCACGTGCCGGGGCACGAGTTCGCCGGTGTCGTCGTGGCGGCCGGCGCGGACGTACGCGGCTGGCGGCCCGGTGACCGGGTCACCGCGCCGTTCGTCTGCGCGTGCGGGCGGTGCCCCTCGTGCCTGGCGGGCGACCAGCAGGTCTGCGAACGGCAGACCCAGCCGGGCTTCACCGGGTGGGGCTCGTTCGCCGAACTGGTCGCGGTGCGGCACGCCGACGTCAATCTGGTCCGGCTGCCGGACGAGCTGGACGAGGCGGCCGCCGCCGCGCTCGGCTGCCGGTTCGCCACCGCGTTCCGGGCCGTGATCGCGCAGGGCCGGGTGGCGGCCGGCGAATGGGTGGCGGTGCACGGCTGCGGCGGCGTCGGCCTGTCCGCCGTGATGATCGCGGCGGCGAGCGGGGCGCGGGTGGTGGCGGTGGACGTGTCGCCCGGCGCGCTGGAGATGGCCCGCCGCTGCGGCGCCGCGGTCTGTGTGGACGCGAGCGCGCTGGGCGGGCCGGGCGAGGTGGCCGCCGCGATCCGGGACGCCACCGGCGGGGGCGCGCACCTGTCGCTGGACGCGCTGGGCGCTCACGCCACCTGCGTGGCGTCGATCGAGGGTCTGCGCCGGCGGGGCCGGCACGTGCAGGTCGGGCTGCTGCCCGCCGCGCAGGGCCGCCCGGCGCTGCCGATGGACCTGGTGATCGCGTACGAGCTGGAGCTGCTCGGCAGCCACGGCATGCCGGCCCACGCGTACCCGAAGATGCTGCGGCTGGTCACCGCCGGGGTGCTGCGCCCCGCCGAACTGGTCACCCGCACCGTCGACCTGGCCGCCGCGCCGGACGCCCTGGCGACGATGGACCGGCCGGCCGTCGCCGGGATGTGCCTGATCCAGCCCTGAGAACGGGCGCGGGCCGGCCCGGCGCCGGGAGACCCGGCGCGGACCGGCCCGCGAGGCGGCCCGATCAGTCGGTGACGGTCACCGTGACGGTGCGGGGCGGCTGCTGGTACTGCCCGCGGTTGTCCATGCCGCGGATCGTCACCGTGTACGTGCCGGCCGGGATCACCGGCGACGTGTACGCGAAGTTCGACCCCGGCGAGCCCGGGCTGGTGAGGAACGTGGCGATCCACGGCCAGTTGCTCGGCGCGCCCGCCCGGCCGAACGTGCCGGCGGAGTTCATGCCCTGCCCGGCGCTGTTGCCGATCTGCACCTCGACCTTCTGCATCCCGCCGTCGTCCACCGCCCGGCCGGTGATCACGATCCGGCCACCGGTGTACGCCTGTCCCTCGACCGGCGTGATGCTCGGCTCCAGCGTCGGGTCGGTGTCACCGGGGTAGACCAGGTAACGGGCGGTCGCGCCACTTGTCGAGTTGTCCTGCTGGCCGGCGGTGTCCACGGCCCACGCCTCGACGCTGTAGGTGCCCCGGGTGGGCAGGTCGATCGAGAGCGTGAATCCGGTGCTGGTCGCGCCGGGCGAGGCGAGCGTCGCGTCGACTGTGGCGAACGCGGCGGCCATGGTGCCGTTTGGTTGCACGTACCGGCCGGTGTCCAGGTCGCGCAGCGCGATCCGGACCGCCCGTACGCCCTTGTCGTCGGTGGCGGTGCCGGCCAGGTCCAGGTGCAGCCGGTCGATGTCCTGGTTGGTGCCGGTGAAGCTGAGCAGCCCGTTGGGGAAGGCGTCGCCGGGCACCTGAGCGGTGACGGTGAGCCGGCCCATGTTGTTGCTGGACGTGGTCAGGCCGAGCTTGTCGGTCGCCCGTACCCGGAAGTCGTAGACGCCGGGGGTGAGCGGCACCGTGGTGAACGACCAGTCGAACGTCGCCGCGTCGAGGTTGGTCGGGGAGATCCGGTGGTAGCCGGCGACCGAGTCGGCGCCCCAGGTGCCGTCCGTGGCGAGCGCCTCGCGGGTGGTGTTGTTGCGCAGGTAGATCTCGACCGACTTGAGGGCGTCGTCGTCGCTCGCCGTACCGGCGAACGTGATCGTGCCGCCCGGTGCGACGGTGAGCGGCGCCGGGTTGCCCGGCGGGGTCATCGCCACCGGGGAGGTGATCGCCACTGTCGGCGGTACGCCGTTGGCGGAGACGGTCCAGTCGCGGGTGTCGCCGCGCAGGTCGCTCTGCCCGGTCGTGTCGACGGCGGTGGCGGTCATCTTCCACTGCCCCTCGATCGGCAGCGTGACCTCGTACTGCCAGGTGGCGGACGTCGCGCCGATCACGTCCGGCTCGCCGCGGAAGGTGTTGTAGACGGCGGCGACGGTGCCGTCGTCCTGGAGGTACCTGTTGTCCGCCGTGCGGAACGAGTAGATCAGCGAGTTGACGCCCTTGTCGTCGGTGGCGGTGCCGGAGGCCACGAACGTCTGCGTGGCGAGCAGGCCGGCCGACGGTGAGCTGATCCGGGTCGACGGCGGCAGGTCGTCGAAGCGGAACGTCTCGATCTTCTTGACCGCCTTGGTGGTGTCGCCGGCGCCGTTGCGGTCGAACGTCTTGGCCTGCAACTGGTAGACGCCGGCCGGCAGCGTCACCGGCAGGCTCCACGTGGTGGAGGTGGCGTTCGGCGCGGCCACCGTCGTGTTGATCGCCTTGAACTCGCCCCAGGTGGTCAGGTCGGCCTGGAGGTACCTGCCGCTGTTGCGGTCCTGGATCTCCAGCTGGACCCGGGCCACGCCGGCCGGGGCGAGCGCCTGGCCGCTGATGGTGAACTCCTCGCCGGCCGGCTTCACCGCGCCCTCGATCGGCGTGGTGACTGTGGTGTCCAGCGGCGCGGGCGCGGGCTGCTGGGAGAGGTCGAAGAAGGCCACCCGGCCGGTGGTCTTGCTGCCCTTGACGTTGCCGTCACCACCGACGAGCAGACCGCGCGAGGTGGCGAGCATCGCCTTCTCGCCCTCGTACGAGTTGGAGCCGGGGTTCCACTCCAGCGCGGTGCCGGTGAGCGGGTCCAGCGCGCCGAGGTGGTCGCGGCGGACCACCTGGTCGCCGAGGCCGTAGCCGCTGAGCCCCTGGCCGGTGCCGTAGCCGACGTTGTCCAGGCCGGGCCAGGGCACGTTCGACGTGGGCGACTCCTGCCAGCTGAAGTGCCCGCCGACGTAGACGGCGGTGTCGGTGATCGCCACCGAGTAGATGCTGTCGAAGTGCCGGGAGATCCAGAGTGGCTCGACGTTGTCGTTTCCGGTCAGCGGGTACGCGATGGCGGTGTCGTTGATCGGCGGGCGGTCGCCGCCGGAGCCGCTGGTGACCACGAAGTACGAGTCGTCGGGCGCGATGTCGCCGGCGAAGACGCGCTGGATGCCGCCGACGAAGGAGAGGTTGTCCTCCCACAGCCGGGTACGCCACGGCAGCAGCGCCTTGCTCGCCGTACCGATCAGGGCCACGCCGTAGCGGTCCTGGCCGGCGATCTGGCGGCCGGTGTGCACGACCAGCAGCTTGCTGCGGTCGTGGGTGAGCTTGAGCTGCTGCACGGTGAGCATGCCGCCGACGCCGATGCCGCCGGTGAGCGGCAGGTTGAAGCCGGTGTCGACGGCGCCGGTGGTGGGGTTGAGCGCGGCCAGGCCGCTGCGGCTGACCCCGTTGACGGTGGCGAACTGGCCGCCGACGTAGACGGCGTTGGCGCTCACGGCGAGCGCGGTGGCCCGCGCGTTCGCGGTGGCGGTGAACGCGGCGACCGGCGCGCCGGTGGCCGGGTTCAGCCGGGCGATCTTGCGCTTGGTGACGCCGTTGATCGTGTTGAACGAGCCGGCGATGTAGAGCGACGAGCCGTCCGGCGACGCCTCCACCGCGGCGACCGCGCCGTCGATCGTCGGCTTGAAGGCGGTGTCCACCTTGCCGGTGTCCAGGTTGTACGACGCCAGGGACTTCTGTGCGATCGCGGTCCCGCCGACGTTCGAGATCGAGGTGAACGTGCCGGCGACGAAGACCCGGTTGCCGATCACCTCGATGTCGGTGATCTCGCCGTTGGTGATCCGCGGCGTGTCGGTGCGGGGCGTGGTCGGCATCAGCCGGGTGTCCCCGGGGGTGACCAGCGCCCGGGTGGCTGTGGTGCGCGCGGCGCCGAGCGCGGCGCTGCTCCCGGTCGCCTGGGCGCCGGTCCGGCCGGCCACGCCGGCGTCCCGCACGACGACGGTGCCGGCGAGCGCCGGTACGCCCACCACCACGACCGCGCCGGCGGCGAGCACCGCCACCGCGCGACTCCAAACTCGCATCGAGACAACTCTCCCTGTCCGCCGGGACGGCCCCCCTCGGGTGATTCCCGGGTCCCTCCGTCCGCGTGCCGGACGCCACCGTAGGAGGCAAAGACATCTCGCGATACGTGCCGCACCGGTAATCGACCGGTCGCCATCAATTCCGGCCACACCGGCAGCCCCGCTCCTCCGATCGGGTCACCCGCGCCGCCGTCCGGCCGCCGCGGCGGTCAGTCGCCCCGCACCCGGGGGTCACGGTGGTCGGTCAGCCGCAGGCCGACACCGCGTACCGCCGCGATGGTGACGCCGGTGCCCAGCTCGTCGAGCTTGCGTCGCAACCGCTTCACCAGGGACTGCACGTCGGCCCGGCCGTGCGTCGGCGCGTCGCGCCAGACCGCCCGGTGCAGTTCGGCGTAGCTCCACACCCGTACCGGCTCGGTGGTCAGGCAGGTCAGCAGGTCGCGCTCCAGCCGGGTCAGGGGGATCGCGCGGTCGCCCCACCGGGCGGTGGAACGGGCCGCGTCGATCACCAGGGCGCCGTCCGGCGCGGGCTTCTGCTCGGGTACGGGCGGACCCGGCGCGTCGGCCGGGGCCGGCGTGTCCGCCGTGATCAACTCGCGCAGCTCGTCCAGATCGGCGACCATCAACAGGGGCGCGACGCCGTCGAGCAGCTCGGTCAGCCGCAGCCGCTCGGCCGGGGACGACGTCACTCCGATGACGAGCGAGAAGGGCCGCTCCGGCGGCTCGGTGCCGGAGTTCGCCGCGTTCGTGCCGTCAGTCGTCACCGCGCCCCACCGTGACAAAAACTGTCAACAAGCCATCCGATCCGGGGGCCTGTTGGTGACATGTTGCTCACGTACGGTCATTGATCGTTCCCTCATGTCGATCATAGTGTCCATTCAGGTGACCGGCGCAGACCCGCACGGACGCCTAGGGGGCCTGGGGGGTTCTTGTAATACCGGTGCGACCAGTCGGGAGAGCACATCTCCTGGCCCTTCTGCCATGGCTCGATCATCCGCGGGTCATCGGAGTAGGAGGCAGCACCGATGCTGAGACGTCCACACAGATGGGGCCCGGCCCGGCGGCTGGTGAGCGCAGGCGCCGCCCTGGTGCTCGCCGCGACCGCGCTGGCCGCCACCGGCACGGGAGCGCAGGCCGGCACGGGCGCCGGCGCGTCGGCCGACGACAAGATCCGCCCCGAACTCACCCGGCAGCTGCAGGGCAAGAGCGAGGGCGACTTCTGGATCCACTTCTCGGGCAAGGCTGACCTGGGCAAGGCCGCCGCGACCAAGGACTGGAACGAGCGCGGCGCCGCCGTCGCGGCGGCGCTGAAGAAGACCGCCGCGGAGAGCCAGGCCAAGATCCGCGCCGAGCTGGACCGCTCGGGCACGAAGTACCAGAGCTTCTGGGCCACCAACGCCATCAAGGTCACCGACGGCTCGCTGACCATGGCGCAGAACTTCGCCGCCCACTCCGAGGTGGACGGGCTGTACGCGCCGGTCGAGTACAAGCTCCCCGAGACCACCCCGGGCACCGACGAGAAGTCGGCGAACGCGCTGGAGTGGGGCATCGCGAACATCAACGCCGACGACGTCTGGTCCCAGTACGGCGTCAAGGGCGCCGGCATCACGGTGGCCAGCATCGACAGCGGTGTGCAGTTCAACCACCCGGCGCTGGTGAACTCGTACCGGGGCAACAACGGCGACGGCACCTTCGACCACAACTACAACTGGTTCGACGCCGCCGACGAGTGCGCCACCGCGCCGTGCGACTCCGACGGCCACGGCACGCACACCATGGGCACCATGGCCGGCGCCGACGGGGCCAACCAGATCGGTGTCGCCCCCGAGGTCAAGTGGATCGCCGCGAACGGGTGCTGCCCGACCGACGCCGCGCTGATCTCCTCCGGCCAGTGGATGCTGGAGCCCACCGACCTCAACGGGCAGAACCCGGACGCCAGCAAGCGGCCGAACATCATCAACAACTCGTGGGGCACCACGGCACCGTCCAACCAGCCGTTCATGGAGGACGTCACCAACGCCTGGACCGCCTCCGGCATCTTCGGCGTCTGGTCCAACGGCAACAACGGCCCGTCCTGCCAGACCAGCGGCTCACCGGGCAGCCTGGCCAGCAACTACTCGACCGGCGCGTACGACGTCAACAACAACATCGCCAGCTTCTCGTCCCGGGGCACCGGGCAGAACGGCGAGATCAAGCCGAACATCTCGGCGCCCGGCGTCAACGTCCGCTCCAGCGTGCCGACCAACTCGTACGCCAGCATCAGCGGCACCTCGATGGCGGCGCCGCACCTGGCCGGCGCGATCGCGCTGCTCTGGTCGGCGGCGCCCACCCTGGTCGGCGACATCACGGCGACCCGCGCGCTGCTGAACGACACGGCGATCGACAAGGCCGACGCCCAGTGCGGCGGCACCACCGACGACAACAACGTCTACGGCGAGGGCCGGCTGGACGCGCTCGCGCTGCTCGCCGCCGCCCCGATCGGCGACAACGGCACGCTGGCCGGCAAGGTCACCGACGCCGCCACCGGCGCGGGGATCGCCGGCGCCACCGTCACCCTGTCCGGCGCGGCGGACCGTACGCTGACCACCGGCGCCGACGGCACGTACTCCTCGCTCCTGCCGGCCGGCGACTACCAGGTCGCCGTCTCGTCCTTCGGGTACGCGACCCGCACGCTGTCCGCGACCGTCACCGCGAACACGACCACCACGGTGGACGTCGCGCTCACCGCGGTGCCGAGCGTGACGGTCAGCGGGCAGGTCACCGACGGGTCCGGGCACGGCTGGCCGCTGTACGCGAAGGTGAGCGTCGAGGGCACGCCGATCTCCGACTACACCACGCCCACGACCGGCCGCTACAGCCTGTCGCTGCCGTCCGGGGCGACCTACCGGCTCACTGTCGAGCCGCAGTACGCCGGCTACCTGACCACCACCAAGGAGGTCACCGTCGGCTCGGGCAACGCCGTCGTCAACATCGCCGTGCAGGCGAACCCGGAGGCGTGCGCCACCGCCCCCGGCTACACCGTCAGCTCCGACGGCGAGTACGAGACGTTCGACGGCACGGGCGTGCCGGACGGCTGGACCGTGGTGGACAACGCCGGCACCGGCCAGGTCTGGGAGTTCACCGACGCCGGTGAGCGCGGCAACCTGACCGGCGGCAGCGGCAACTTCGCCGTCATCGACAGCGACAACTACGGCAGCGGCGGGCGGCAGGACACGTCGCTGGTCAGCCCGGTCGTCGACCTGACCGGCGTGACCGCGCCGGTGATCCGGTTCAACCAGGACTACAACTGGCTCAACAGCGACCGCGCGGACGTCGACCTGAGCCTCGACGGCGGCACCACCTGGAGCAACGTGCTGCGGCAGGCGGCCGACGTACGCGGCCCGCGGGTGACCGAGGTGCCGATCCCGCAGGCGGCCGGCCAGTCGCAGGTGCGGGTGCGCTTCCACTACTACGAGGCCAGCTGGGAGTGGTGGTGGGAGGTCGACAACGTCCTCATCGGCAGCAAGCTCGTCTGCAAGCCGGTGAACGGCGGCCTGGTCCTCGGCCACGTCCGTGACAAGAACGACAACGGCTACGTCAACGGCGCCACGGTGACCAGCAAGGACCGCCCGGCGGAGAAGGCCACCACGGTGGCCACGCCGGACGACACCGAACTGCCCGACGGCTTCTACTGGATGTTCTCGTCGCTGACCGGGACGCACCCGTTCACCGCCAGCGCCGGCAACTACGTGAGCCAGACCAAGCAGGTCACGGTCGAGGAGGACTGGGCCACCGCGGCCAACTTCCAGCTCGCCGCCGGCCGGCTGTCGGTGAAGCCGACCTCGATCACCGGCACGGCCCGGATGCCGAGCGGCAAGGTCAGCAAGACCTTCACCGTGACCAACACCGGCGGGGCGCCGGTCACCGCCGAGTTCAGCGAGCGCGACGGCGGGTTCGTGCTGCAACGGGCCGACGGTTCCCAGTTGTCCCAGCAGGCGCTGCTCGGCTCGACCGGCGCGCCGGTCCAGCGGCTGACCGCCGCGACGTCGTTCGCCGCCCGCTCGTCCGGCAAGTCGTCCACCGCGATCGCGGCGGCGGCCCCGCAGGCGGACCCGTGGACCGCCATCCCGGGCTACCCGTCGAACGTGATGGACAACCGGGTCGTCACCGTCGACGGCAAGGTCTACTCCATCGCTGGTGGCGACGGCACCGCGTCGAGCGCCAAGAACTACCGGTACGACCCGATCGCCCAGACGTGGACCGGGATCGCCGACCTGCCCGGCGCGCGTAACGCCATGACGGTCGGGGTGATCGACGGGAAGATCGTCGCCACCGGTGGCTGGGGCGCCGCCGGACCGGACGTCGCCACCTTCTCGTACGACCCGGCGGCGAACACCTGGACCCGCAAGGCCGACAACCCGGCGCCGCGCTCGGCGGCGGGCCAGGCGGTCGCGGGTGGCAAGTTGTACGCGATCGGCGGCTGCACCACTGCCAGCTGCACGCCGATGTCCAACTCGGTGGTCCGCTACGACCCCGGCGCGGACACCTGGGAGACGCTGCCCGCGTACCCGAAGTCGGTGGCGTTCCTGTCCTGCGGCGGGATCGACGGCACCGTCTACTGCACCGGCGGCAACGACGGCACCACGTCGCAGAAAGTCGGGTACGCCTTCGACCCGGCCGCGAACGCCTGGACCGCCATCCCGGACGCGCCGGCCGACAGCTGGGCCTCCTCGTACGCGGTGGCGAACGGCAAGCTCCTGGTCGTCGGCGGGTCGCAGGGCGGCGCCATCACCAACGCCGGCTTCGCCTTCGACCCGGCGACCAACTCGTGGGCGAACCTGCCCAACGCCAACACCGCCCGCTACCGGGGTGGCGCGGCCTGCGGGTTCTACAAGGTCGGCGGCTCGTCGGGCAGCTTCACGGCCACCAAGGACAGCGAGGTCCTGCCCGGCTTCTCCGAGTGCTCGGAGGCCGCTGCCGACGTGAGCTGGCTGACCGTCGACAAGTCGAAGGTCACGCTGGCGCCCGGCGAGAAGGTCACTGTGACTGTCGTGATGACCGCGAACGTCGACCAGCCGGGCACGTACTCCGCGTCGGTGGCGATCAAGGAGGACACCCCGTACACCGTGGAGCCGGTGGCGGTGACCATGATCGCGCAGCCGCCGACCACCTGGGGCAAGCTGTCCGGCACGGTCTCCGGCAAGAGCTGCCAGGGCGCCACGGCGCCGCTGGCGGGCGTGACCGTGCAGGTCGACTCCTGGGCGAACTCCTACACCTTCACCACCGACGCCGAGGGCCGGTACGCCTACTGGATGGACCGGCGCAACAACCCGCTCACGTTGATCGTCGCGAAGGACGGCTGGAAGCCCCAGACGCGCCAGACGAAGATCAACAGCAGCACGCCCACGGTAGAGGACTTCACCCTCTCCCCCACCCGCTGCTGACCTCAGCACCTGACAAGGGCGGCCCGCCCGGTGCTCCGCACCGGGCGGGCCGCCCCACGCCCCCGCGATCTTGCACTTACCGCCCCGACAAGGCACACAAAAGCCCCACCCGAGGGGCCGCAAGTGCAAGATCAGCGGCGCGAGGCAGGGCGGGGCGAGGGGCGGTGGGGAGGGTGGGTCAGGGTGGGGTCAGGCGGAAGCCGACGCCTCGGACGGCGTGGATGGTGGCGGGGACGTTGAGGCGGGCCAGCTTGCGCCGGATGCGGCGTACCACCGAGTGCATGTCCGAGCCCCGGCCCATGTGGTCGTTGCCCCAGACCTCGCGGTGCAGCCGGGCGTACGTCCACACCTGACCGGGCGTGCCGGCCAGGCAGACCAGCAGGTCGTGCTCCAGCGGCGTCAACCCGACCTCCCGCTCCCGCCAGCGCAGCACCCGCCGGTCGGAGTCGACACCCAGCTCCAGCCCGGACGACGGGCCAAGCGACGGGCCGGACGACGGGGCGGGCGGCTCGTCGGCGGGCTGCGGCCGGGGCGCCTGCGGGCCGGCCGGACGGCGGACCAGGTCGAGGAAGCGGCGGGCCTGGTGGACGCTGGAGACGATCAGGAACGCCTCGGTGCCGCCGAGCAGCTGGGCGAGCTGCCGGCGCTCGGCCGACGAGGACGCGACGCCGATGACCAAGGACGGCATCCCTGTCATCCGTTCCCACCTTTCCGGCAGGTTGAACCGCAACGCGGGGCGGTCGCCAGGCACGACGAGGCGGGGCACCTGGCTTGCGGAGTTCGACCCGAGGGGTGCGGGAGCTGCGGTTTCGTGAGGCTTCGGGGTGAACTACCGGGATCATATAGCCGAGCACCGATGATTGGTATAGCAGTTAACGTCGATGTAACTGCATGCGACAACGTGACCGGGGCATGTCGCGCAGGGTCGGGTTTCGGCACGCGCGTACCGATGAGAGCCGGGACGTACGCCGGTCCAATGCGTGTGATCACGCACATGCTCTCCCTGGCCGGCGGGACGCCGACCCGCGCGGACATCGCCGCCCGCTGCGCCGAACTGGCCGAGGCGCTGCGCGGCCGCGACCGGGGGGTGGTGGTCTGCGACGTGTCCGCTGTGGCCGCGCCGGACCTGGTAACGGTCGAGGTGCTGGCGCGGCTGCGCCTGACCGCGCGGCGGTTCGGCTGGGGGCTGGAGGTACGCGGCGCGGGCGACGACCTACGCGAGCTCGCGGGTCTGCTCGGGCTGGCCGGCGCCCTCCTCCAGCCGGGCGGGCAGCCCGAACAGCGGGAACAGGCGGTCGACGTCGAGGAAGTTGTTGAGCGACGTGATCCGGCCGCCGGAGACGCCGATCACGATCAGCGCCCACGGCACGTGCCCTGAGCCGTCGGGGTCACGCCGGTAGTGCCCGAACGCGGGCATCCCGTTGGCGGCGGTCGGCACCAGCCGGGAGCCGCGGCAGCCGCTGCCGGTGCCGGCCATCCAGGCCGCGATGTGCTCGGGGCCGCGCAGCCACAGCGGCAGCGGCGGCATCGACAGCGTCGCGTCCTCGTGCAGCAGCGCGGTGAGCGCCGTCAGGTCGTACGCCTCGAACGCGCGCACGTAGCGGGCGAGCAGCGCCTGCTGCTCGGAATCGAGCGGACGGCTCGCGTCCGCCTCGGTGTCGGCCGAGGCGATCGTGGCCCGCGCCCGTTGCAGCGCGCTGTTGACGCTCGCCACCGACGTGTCGAGCAGGTCGGCGACCTCCTGGGCCGACCAGGCGAGCACCTCGCGCAGGATGAGCACGGCCCGCTGCCTGGGCGGCAGGTGCTGCAACGCCGCGACGAACGCCAGCCGCACCGACTCGCGGCCGGCCACCACCTCGGCCGGGTCACCGGCCTCGGGCAGCACCCGGTCGTCGGGCACCGGGCCGAGCCAGATCTGCTCCGGGCGCGGCTCGCCGGGATGGGTCGCGGTGCCGACGCCCGCCGGGCCGAGGTCCATCGGCCGGATCCGGCGCTGCGCGCTGGTGGCCATGGTGAGGCAGACGTTCGTGGCGATCCGGTAGAGCCAGGTCCGCAGCGCGGAACGCCCTTCGAACTTGTCGAAGTTGCGCCAGGCCCGGACGAAGGTGTCCTGCACCGCGTCCTCGGCTTCGAAGGCCGAACCCAGCATCCGGTAGCAGTAGCCGGTCAGCTCCGACCGGTACGCCTCTAGTTGTGCCTCGACGGGAACGCTCGCCACCTCGCTCACCCGGCTGAAACTAGCCCACATGCTGCATGAACGCGAGTACCCCGGGCGCGCGGCGATGAGTACGCCCCGTTCGCCCGGTCCACCGGTGGTCAGGTCAGCACATCCGAGGAGCACCGATGACCACCACGCAGCGCGACGAGACCCACGCCCCCGGGCGGTACGCCGACGTCAACGGCGTACGCCTCTACCACGAGACGCACGGCAGCGGACGGCCGATGATCCTGCTGCACGGCGGGCTCTGCTCCGGCGAGATGTTCGCGCCGATCCTGCCCGCGCTGACCGCGAAGCACCAGGTGATCCTGGTGGACCTCCAGGGCCACGGCCGCACCGCCGACGTGGACCGGCCGCTCGACATGGCGCTGATGGCCGACGACGTCGCCGCGCTGATCGACCACCTCGGGCTGGACCGGCCGGACATGGTCGGCTTCTCCCTCGGCGGCGGCGTCGCCCTGCACGTCGGGTTCCGGTACCCGGAGAAGGTCGGCCGGCTGGTCGCCGCGTCCGCGCACATCCGCCGCGACGCCGTCTACCCGGAGCTGCTGGCGCAGCAGGGCCAGGTCGACGCCGCGGCCGCCGAGTACATGAAGGACACCCCGATGTACGAGCTGTACCAGCGGGTCGCGCCGCGTCCGGAGGACTTCCCCCGACTGCTCGACAAGATCGGCGAGGCGATGCGCAAGGACTTCGACCTCAGCGACCACGTGCGTGCCCTGCGGGTGCCGACGCTCGTGGTCGCCGCCGACGCCGACATGGCCCCGCCGAGCCACTTCGTGGAGGTGTTCGAGCTGCTCGACGGCGGCCGGCGCGACGGCGGCTGGACCGGCGAGGGCCGCCCGGCGGGCGGGCACGCGCTGGCGATCCTGCCCGGCCTGACCCACTACGACATCGACCAGTCGCCGCTGTTCGCCGCAGTCACCCTGGACTTCCTCGACCGGGACCGCTGACCCGCGCGTGTGCCGCCTTCCGTACCGGGGTACCGCTGAGTCAGGAACACCGGTGAGGAGGGCGAGATGACCGACCCCAGGTACGCACCGATCGGGCTGGCCACCGCCGGGCAGCTGGTCCCCGACGACGGACAGACCGGCGGCGGTGAGGTCGTCGGCGCCGACGACGCGGCGGCGGACGCCGCCCGGGCCGGCGCCGACGTGGACCTGTCCGGGGCCGACCGGGACAGCGATGGCACCCCGGTGGGCGCCGCCGATGCCGAGGCCGACCGCCGGCGCGCCGCCGGCGAGTGACGCGCTCCGCCCCGCCACCGTCGTACGGATGGCGGGGCGGAGCCGTCCTCAGCCGTCGACCGGCAGCTCCACGTCGGGCAGGGGCCCGAGCGCCCGGATCGCGGTGACCGCGGCGTACCCGTCGGCCAGCCAGGCGATGTCGGTGCCGGGGACCGCGCGGACCGCGTTCTCCTCCACCGCCGTACGCACGAACCCCTCACCGCGCTCGGCGACCGACACCTGCACCTGGCCGAACGGCGCCAGCGTCGCCTGGCGCAGCCCGGCCACCTGATCGGCCGGCAGGTCGGGCACGTTGAGGTTGAGCACGGTGCCCGGGTCCGCCCCGGCCAGCCAGGGCAGCAGCCTCCCGGCCAACTCGGCGGCCGTCGACCAGTGCCGGGACTCGTCGTCCACGGTGTCCAGCACCGCGATCGCCGCGCCACCGCTGCCGGCGCTCGCCGCCGCCGGGGTGAGCACGTCGAGCGACACGGCGAGCGCGCGGATGCCGTTGTTGCCGGCGGTCAGCGCCGCGCCGACGGTGCCGGAGTGCAGGACCGCGTGGCCCGCGTTCGCGCCCCGGTTGATGCCGGACAGCAGCAGGTCCGGTACCGGCCCGAACACCCCGAGCCCGGCCAGGATCGCGATGTACGCCGGTGAGGCGGCCACCGCGTACGCGGGCACGCCGGGCAGCCCGTCCAGCTCGGTCTCACCGAACACCAGCCGTCCGTCGTCGGTCACGGCGGACAGCGCCGCGCTCATCCCGCTCGCCTCGTGCCGCGGCGCGGCGACCACCACGTCCAGCCCGCGCTCGTACGCGGCCCGGGCCAGCGCGCGGATGCCGGGCGCGTGCACGCCGTCGTCGTTTGTGACCAGCACCCGGGGCGGCCGGTCAGCCGTCATCGTCGCCACCGTCCAGCGGGGTCAGCCGGACCCGGCCGGCGAGTTCCCGTACCGCCTCGGCGCGGCCGGTGCCAAGCCCGTGCCGGGTCACGTTGAGCGCGCCCGCGGCGGCGCCGACGTGCAGCGCCTCCCGCATGTCCCCGCCCCGGGCCAGCACCGCCGCCACCCCTGCGGTCATCGAGTCACCGGCGCCCCGGTGGTCGGCCAACTCCAACGGCGGGGCGTGCACCAGCATCGCCTCGCCGTCCTCCGGCAGCGCGAGCGCGGGTTCCCCGGCGCGGCTGATCAGCACCGTCCGCGCGCCCCGCTCCTGGCACCGGCGACCGGCGTCGCGCAGCGCCTCCACGCTGTCGTCCTTGGCCAGGCCGTCGTCGAGCAGTTCCTCGTGGCTGACCTTCAGCACGCTCACCCCGCCGTCGAGCACCGCCTCCAGGTACGGCCCGGACAGGTCGGCCACCACCGTCCCGCCGTTGGCGCTCAGGTCGGCGGCGAGCCGGCGGTAGATGTCCGGGTCCACCACCTGCGGGTCGGCTGGTCCGCTGAGCACGCTCACCGGCGCGCGCAACCCCTCGGTGAGCGTCACCGTGTACAGCTCGTCGATGTCGTGACGCACCATCGGCACGCCCGGATGCTCGGCGATCTCGGTCCGCTCGCCGTCACGCCGGTCGTGCACGTACCAGCCGGTGCCGGACTCGCGGCGCACCATCCGTACCGTGACGTCCTCGTCGTCGAGCAGCTTGCGGACCGCGTCGCCGACCTCGCCGCCGAGGCCCACGCATATGGTCACCGGCACGCCGAGCGCGGCGATCATCCGGCTCTGCCACACCCCCTGACCGCCCGGGTGCAGATGCAGCTCGGTCGCCTCGCCCTGCTGCTCGATCGTCACCGTCAACAGCGGGGCCGGGGCGAACACCATCACCTTCTGGTCCATCCGCCAGTGTTGCCCGCTGACCGGCCCCGGTAATCCCCCAGGTCAGCGCGGACGCGCGGCGGCGCGGCGACGCCGCAGGTACGGCAGCGCGAACAGGTAGAGGCCGCTGACCAGGAGCAGGGCGAGCGGGAGCAGCGGCACGTAGGAGACCCACACGATCGGGTCCTTCTGCGCCAGCGCGACGAAGGTGATCACGACGGTCACGGTGAAGGCGATGGAGAGCCAGCGGTGCAGCTGGCGGATGCGGAGGTCCATGGGTCGGTGCCCTTTCCCCGGTGGCCGCCCCGGTGGGCGGCCCGTACCGCAGACGCTAGGTCCGCCCATCCGCGCGAGGCTTCTCGATTCCTGACCGGTCCGCGCCGCCGCTCGGCGGCCCAGGCGCGGGCATCGGTCGGGTTGCCCGGCGCGCCTACCCTGCCGTCAACAGCGGCCGAGCCACGGGGGGCAGGCATGCAGATCATCGAACACAGCGTCGTCGGTACCCGGTCCGCCGTTCTCCGCCTGCGCCGTCCCGGCAGCCAGTTGCAGTTCCTGGTGTTCCCGATGCTGCACGTGGCGAGCCCGCGGTTCTACGCGGCTGTGACGAAGCGCCTGCGCGAGTGCGACCTGCTCGTTGTCGAGGGCGTCAGCGGCCGGTCGGTGGTCGGCTCGGCGTTGACACTCACCTACCGGGCCATGCCGGCCAACCGGCGCTCCGGCCTGGTGACAGACCCCATCCCGTACGCGTCCCTCGGCGTCGAGGTGATCAACCCGGACGTGACGGCGGCGGAGTTCGGCCAGGGCTGGCGGACCATGCCGCTGCGGTACCGCCTCCAGATCTGGGCGCTGATCCCGGTCGTGATCGTGATCCAGTTCTTCGGCGGCACCCGGTGGCTGCTCTCGCCCGAGGTCGAGGTGAGCGACCTGCCGTCCCCCGCCGACGAACGGCACGCCGACGACGAGGTCACCGAGCACTTCGACCGCACGCTCGGCGGTGAACGCGACGAGCGGCTGCTCGCCGCGTTGTCCGAGCTGATCCGTACCCGGTCGGCGGAACGCATCGACGTGGCGGTCGTGTACGGCGCCGGGCACGTGCCGGCGATCGTGCGCGGACTCCTGGAGCTGCACGGATACCGCCCGCGCTCCGCCGAATGGCTCACCGTCCTGGAGCGGTGAGCACGACGCTCAATCGGCGGTCAGGACCTGAGCGGACAGCTCACTCTCGTCCCGCCGTGCCCGCGGACCAGTCGTCCACCCGCATCCGCGACGGCGGCCTCGCCGTCTCAGAGCGCCGCACGAACCCGGCGACGGCGAGCGCGCTCATCGTGGTGGCCGCGGCAGCGGCGAGCACCAGGAGGGTGGTCTCCACCTGCACCGTACGCATGTACTCGCCGCCGTTCGCGGCCGCGGACGCGTAGCGCACGGCCGCGAGCGGGTTGAGCAGCACCGCGGCGATGCCGGCGGTCCAGGCCGCCCTCGGTAGCCGCTCGCCGCCGGGACGGACGGTCCGCCGGGCGGCCCAGCAGCCGAGGGCCGCGAACGTGACGAGCAGCGTGACCGGCAGCAGCCAGAGCATGGCGGGCAGCAGGTCACGGAGGGGCACCACGGCGTCGAGCAACTCCACCAGGAAGCCGGAGCCGTCGTGGGTCACCAGGCCGATCCGGTGGCTGTACGCCGCGAGCGCAACCAGCGTGCAGCCGATGTGGACGGTGATCAGGGCGACGAGGGCGGACAGCGCGGCGCGGCGGGCGGACACCGGGCCGAGGTTACCGGCTGCGCGCTCCGGCGGTGGGCCGCCAGCTCGCCCGCGCCGGGAGCGTCAGACGCCCAAGGCGAGATCGGCGACCTCGGCGGCGCAGCCCCAGGACAACGTCATCCCGGCGCCGCCGTGCCCGTACGCGTGCACCAGCCGCCCGTCCGCCGGGTCCACCTCGACCCGGGGGCCGCCGTGCCGGGCCGGCCGCAGCCCGATCCGCTCCCCCAGCACCGGCGCGTCCGCGAGCTTCGGCACCAGCGCCACGCACCGGCGCCGGATCGCCGCCGCCTCCTCGGGGTCAGGGCGGGTGTGCCCCACCCCCGCCTCGTAGGTGCCGCCGAGCACCACGTCGTGGCGGCGCGGATGCACGTACGTGATGCCGGCCGGGTCGTCCTCGTCGCGTACCGAGACGGTCAGGCCGGGGTTCGCCACCAGCACGACGTGCCCGCGCGCCGGGTACACGGCCGGGTCGGCGGCGAGCCGGCCGGCGGCCAGGCCGGTCGCGTTGACCACGACCGGCGCGACCTCGTACGCCTCGGCGAGCGTGCCCAGCGCACGGCGGACGACCCGGCCGCCGCCCGCCTCCAGGCGATCCCGCAGCCAGGCGAGATAAGGGGTCATCTCCACCGACGGGGCGGTGAACCGCAGCAGCGCGGTGTACGGCGGCTCCGCCGGCTCGGCCACCAGGTCGCCGCAGGCGTCGGCCCACCAGGGCGGCCCGGCGTAGCGGTGGCGCAACCACATCCGGGTGGGCCGGTCGACCACCCCCGGCACGCCGTCGGCCGCCTGGCGGCGCAGCTCGGCGTGGGTGTCCCGGGCCCAGCGCAGCACCCTCGGGTCCTCCTCGGTGTGGCTCGGGTACCAAACCGCGGCGGCCACCGTGGACACCGTGTCGGCTGGCTCGTGGGCGGTCAGCACGGTGACCCGGGCGCCCCGCCGCTGGAGGGTGAGCGCCGTGGTCATCCCCACGACGCCACCGCCGACCACCACCACGTCCGCCTCGGTCATGTTCAGCTCCCGTCACCCGTACCGACGTGTTCCTGCCGATGGTGGCCGCCGGGGCGCGCGGTGTCCAAGACGGATCGGGCCGCGCACGGGGCGAATCGCTTTGTCCGTCTCGGTTACGCTCGGGGCGTTTGGCCTTGGGGAGGGCTCATGAGTGCGGATCCTTCGATGAGCGGCGACTTCACCCGCATGCTCGACGCGACGATGGCGGCGCTTCGGACGGTGGGTCCACCGCCGGCCGACGAGGCGGAGACGCCAGTGGTCGGCGAGGCCGCCGACGGGCAGGTACGCGCCGAGATGGGGCGCGACGGCAAGCTCCACGCGCTGCACGTCGAGCCGCGGCTGATGCGGCTCGGCTCCGAGGAGCTGACCGCGCACGTCGTGACCGCTGTCAACGCGGCGATCGACGGGTTGCGGGCCGGTCCGGCCCCGCAGGTGGCGGACATGTCGCAGTTGCGGGAGCAGTTGCAGGAGGTACGCGACACCGCCGTACCCCGGCTCGGGTCGTTCCTCGACGCGCTGACCGAGGCGCAGGAGCGGATGGCACGCGGCGGGCAGCGATGAGCGGCGGCGGCTTCGAGGTGCACCCGCCGCTGATCCGGGCCGCCGGGCGCGGCGTCAGCGACCTGGCCAAGCGGTTCAACGGCGAGCTGGAGGCGTTCGAGGCGCGGATGCGGGGCTACGGCGAACCGTGGGGCGCCGACGACATCGGGTCGTTGATCGGCATCGCCTACACCGAGGTGGCGAACTACATCTTCGACTGCGTCGGCATGGCGGCCGAGGAGTTCACCTCGGCGGGCGCCGACATCGCCGGGATGGCCGACGCGTACGAGCGGGTCGACGAGGACGGCGCGGGCACGATGCGCTCGCTGGCCGGCGGGCTGGGGTGAGTCATGGGACTGCAACTACCCGGTGAGCTGATCACCGCGCTCGGCTGGATCGGCTACACCTGGCCGCAGGCCGACGAGGAGAAGCTCTTCGAGATGGGCCAGGCGTGGCTCGAGTTCGGTGGCCGGATCGGTGCGGCGGCCGGTGCGGCGGACGCGGCGGCCGCGCAGGTCTGGACGCAGAACGTCGGCCCGGCGATCGCGGCGTTCCAGAAGTGGTGGGGCGGCGAGCAGAACGGCCCGCTCGTGCTGCACGACAGCATGCCCGCGGCCATGCTGCTCGGCGCCGGGCTGATCATCTGCGCGGCGATCGTGCTGGCGCTGAAGATCGCGGTGATCGTGCAGCTGGCCATCCTGGCGTTCCAGGTCGCCCAGGCGATCGCCACCGCCGTGGTCACGTTCGGCGCCTCGCTGGCCGAGATCCCGATCTTCCAGATCATCACCCGGGAGATCGTCGGCGCGCTCATCGACCAGGTCATCGGAAGACTGCTCGATGCCTAGCCCGAGGCGCGGTCGCGGCGCCGCCGCGAAACCGGCGGCCGGCAAAATCGTCCGCAAGGCGGTCGAGAAGCTGGAGAAGCCGATCGTCCGGGTCACCGGGCCCAACCGGAGCCTGCCCACGAAGGTGATCCGGGTCGAACGCCGAAACTTCCACGCCACCGCCCAGTTCCGGCGCAAGATGGCCGCGCTGAAGAAACTCAGCGACGAGGGCAAGCTCTACAAGGCCACCAACCCGGTGGCCCGCGACAAGAGCATCACCGACGGGTACAAGGAGCGGATCCGGCAGAAGATCTGGGACAAGTACTGGCCGCACGACAAGGATCTCGCCAACCGGCTCAGTCAACGGCTCAGCGACTACCATCCCGACCACGTGTGGGAACTGCAGCTCGGCGGGCCGGACACCGTCGACAACCTCAAACTGCTGCATGGTAGAACGAACACGGACATCGGCTCCCAGATCTGGGGGCAGATCCAGAATCTGCCGGACGGAACCCCGATCCGAATAGAGGTAGTGGATTGACTTCCGATCTCGCGCAGCTTCTCGACGAACTCCGCGCCGACCTGGCCGCGGACGAGCCGGCCAGTCTCGCGTACGCGCAGATCGGCGACCCCGCCGACGACGGTGACGTGCCGGCGGAGCTGCCGGCCGGCCTGCGCGAGTTCCTGCTCGCCGCCGACGGCCTGCGGGCCGGCGCGTTCGAGCTGGCCTCGACCGCCCGGCTGGCCGGGGTCCAGTACTTCCTCGACTACGCGCCCGACTTCTCCCCCGTCGGCCAGGACAAGACCGGCTGGCTCGTGGTCGGCACACGCAGCGACGAGCCGATCTTCCTGGAGCGCGCCACCGGCGCGGTGTGGCACTTCCCGCCCACCGGCACCGAGTGGTTCATGGGCGACGCGTTCGAGGAGCTGGCGCCCGACCTGGACTCGTTCGTGCACTACTACGTGCTCGGCCCCGGCTACGCCGAGCTGGTCACCGACGACGACGGGTGGTACGCGTTCCTGGACCGGCAGGGCCTGCTCGACGAGACGGACGAGGACGAGACGCAGCCGTGACCGTCACCCGCGAACAGCTCACCGCGCTCTGGGGTGAGCGGGGCGTCATCTACTTCCCCGACCAGCGTTTCGACGCGATCCTCGGGCCGCTCGGGCCGGCGGTCTTCCCGCCCGACGGCGCGCTGCCGGTCGAGGTGCCGATCCTGTTCACTGTGGACGTCTCGGTGCCCGAAGTCGAGCTGTTCTCCACGCTGTCGATCGAGCTGGGCGACCAGGGCCCCCGCCCGTACATCGTGCTGGGCGCCTCGCCGGAGGACCCGGCGCTGCTGTTCTGCCTGGACGCGGGCACCGGCGCGGTGATCCTGCTGGACCTGGAGACGCCGAACCTGGAGACGGTGAACAGCACGTTCGCCGCATTCGTGGAGTTCCTCTACCGGCTCGGGCAACTCATCGCCACCGACCCGGGCGGCCGGGAACGCGCGGCCCGGGCGGCGGCGATCCGCGACGACCTGCGCCCGGTCGACCCGGTCGCGTTCGCCGAGCCGGAGTCGTGGTGGAACATGGCCTTCGACGAGCTGGAGTCGACCGCCTGAGGCCGCCGCGCCGCCCCGTGATCGTCAGTTGCCGGCCGGCACCTGGTCCTTGACGTCGTCGTAGCCGACCGCGCCCGGCGCCGGTGCCGGGGTGTAGATCACCCGGATCACGCCGGTCGGGTACGTCTCGGTCCCGGCCACCCGCAGGTGGTACGGCGCGTCGCCCTCGTCGAACAGCCGCCGGCCCTTGCGGGCGGCGACCGGGTGCACCAGCAGCCGCAGCTCGTCCACCAGGCCCGCGGCGAGCAGTTGCTGCACCACCGAGATCGACCCGGGGATGAGGATGCCCTTGATGCCGGCGTCGGCCTTGAGCGCGCGCACGGCGTCGGTCAGGTCACCCTGGATCAGCTCGGAGTTGCGCCAGGAGAACTCCAGCGGCTGGCGCGAGACGACCACCTTGCGCATGTCGCCGAGCTGCTTGGCGAACGGCGCGTCCGCACCGCCGGCGGCCTCCCGGTCCGGCCAGGCGCCGGCGAAGCTGTCGTACGTCTCCCTGCCGATCAGCAGCACGTCGGAGGTGTCGTAGTCCTCTGTGACGGCGCGGCCCATGTTGTCGTCGAAGTACGGGAAGTGCCAGTCGGGGTCGATCTCGGCGACACCGTCGGCCGAGATGAACAGCGTGGAGATGACAGTGGCCATCGCGGTGCTCCCTACCTGTCTGTCTGGGGATGTCGACGGGTGGACCGCCGACGCTTCGCGAACTCATCGCACCCGCTGTCGATTCTGCTGCCGAAACCCGATGGCCGGTCGCGGCGCGCCGCCGGTACGGTGCCACGACCGTCGCAGAAGGGGGTACGCGATGACGGAGACGACGACGCTGTGGCGCCCGACCGGGCCCCGGGAGCTCGACCTCGTCCGCGCCTCCGGCTGGCGGGCCTGGCCACCGCGCCTGCCGGACCAGCCGATCTTCTATCCGGTGCTCAACGAGGAGTACGCCGTCATGATCGCCCGGGACTGGAACGTGCCGGCGTCCGGCGTCGGCTACGTGACCCGTTTCCACGTCGACCGGGCCTTCGCCGCCCGCTACCCGATCCGGCAGGTCGGTGGCCGGGACATCCTGGAGCTGTGGGTGCCGGCCGAGGAGCTGGACGAGTTCAACAGGCACATCGTCGGGCCGATCGAGGTGGTCCACGAGTTCCGGCCGGACGGGACGGGCCGGCCGACCGCCGGCCCGTGATCCCGTCAGCCCGGGGTGAGGACGCAGAACTCGTTGCCCTCCGGGTCGACGAGCACCCGCCACGGAATGTCGGCCCCGCCCAGGTCCGCGTCGGTGGCGCCCAGCGTCCGCAGGCGCGCGGCCTCGGCGTCCAGGTCGTCCGACGGGTACGGGCGGACGTCGAGGTGGACCCGGTTCCACCCGGTCTTCGCGTCGGCGCTGCGGACGAACCGCAGGTAGGGGCCGACGCCCTGAGCGGAGCGCAGCACCGCCTGCTGGTCGGTCACCTCGTGCACGGTCCAGTCGGTGGCGCGGCCCCAGAAGTCGGCCATGGCGCGCGGGTCGGCGCAGTCGACCACCGCGGCGCCGATGAGGCCGGTGTCCGCGTACAGCGGGTTCGGCTCGCGTACGCAGAACTCGTTGCCCTCCGGGTCCGCCAGGACCGTCCACGGCACGTCGCCCTGGCCCACGTCGGCGGGGGTGGCGCCGAGAGCGGTCAGGCGCGCGACCAGCTCCGCGTGGTGCGCGGCCGAGGTGGTAGCGAGGTCGACGTGGACCCGGTTCTTCGCCGTCTTGGGCTCGGCGGAGACGACCAGGTCGACGTACAGGGTGCTGGGGTCCGGGTAGGTGAGGCCCTCGGGTTCGAGGTTGGTCACGCCGGGGCCCTCGCTGGACATCTCCCAGCCGAGCACCTTCGCCCAGAAGCCGCCGAGCGCCACCTCGTCGCGGGCCTTCATGTTGATCTGTACGAACCGGGTTGCCATGGCGGCGATGGTAGGCGGCACGCCGGGTCGCCGTGGTCCCGACAGGTGATCAGGAATCGAGAAGCACACCGTCACCGCCGCGCTCTAGCGTTGTCGTCGGGCGGTCGGCACCACGCGGACCGCGAGTCACGAGGGGGAATCGAGATGTCCGACGGGTTCAGCGCCGAGGAGCGCGCCGCGATGAAGGAGCGCGCCGCCGAGCTGCGCGCCGAGGGCAGGAAGGGCGCGAAGAAGGCCGACGACCTCCAGGCGGTGCTCGACCGGATCGCGCAGATGGCGCCGGAGGACCGCGAGCTGGCCGAGCGCGTGCACATGACGATCACCTCGGCCGCGCCGGAGCTGGCGCCGAAGACCTGGTACGGCATGCCCGCGTACGCCAACGCCGCCGGCAAGATCGTCGTGTTCTTCCAGGACGCGGGGAAGTTCAAGTACCGCTACTCGACGGTGGGCTTCCAGGAGGCGGCGAACCTCGACGACGGCGACATGTGGCCGGCGTCGTTCGCGCTGGTGCGGTGGAGCCCGGAGGTGGAGAAGAAGCTCACCGAGCTGGTGCGTACCGCCGTGTCCTGACCGTGCCGTCAGGCGGGCGGCGCGGTGCCGAGGGCGAGCGCGGCGGCGGCGCGCGCGCATCCCCAGGACAGCATCACGCCGTTGCCCGCGTGGCCGTAGTTGTGCACGACGAGCGCGTCGCCGCGCCGCTCGGCCGCCACGCGGGGTGCCGCCCGGCCGGGGCGCAACCCGACGGTGTGTTCGAGGACCTCGGCGGCGGCCAGGGCGGGTTCGATCGCGACGCACCGGGCGAGGACGTCGGCCTCCTTGGCCGGATCGGGGGTGGTGTCGTCGCTGCGTCGCTGGCCGCCGCCGAGCACCACGTGGTCGCCGTGCAGGAAGATCGACGCCCAGGCCGGCGGCGTGGCCTACCTGCTCGTACGCCGGGTGGCGCGACGCGGTTAGGCGGTCAGCGCTGCCAGGAGTCGAGGCCGCGGACCGCGGCCGCGGCGATGTCGTCGGTCAGGGCGGGGTCGTTGCTCGTCCCCTCCCAGCCCTGGTCGTGCACGACGGTGACCGCGTCGGCGACCCGGATCACGATGATCTGGCTGGTGGCCTGCCCGTCGGCGGGGCTGCCGTCGAGGCCGGTCGCCGGTCGGGTGACAGTCACCAGCAGCGCCTCGTTCCCGGTCCGGGCCATCGGCTCGGACCGGACGGTGACGGTGCCGCCCGCCTCCTTGAACGACTGGCAGGAATCCATCGCACCGCGGACCCGGCGCAGGTAGTCGGCGGCGCCGGTGCCCTCGAAGGCGAAGACGGTCTGGTGCAGCGTGCCGTAGGGGACGTTCTCCGGCGGGTCCTTCGGCTGCTTGTAGGCGCTCGTCATGGCGGCGCTCGCGGTGACCGACCGTCCGCCGCTGCGGAACTCCTGGTCGCACAACTCGGGCAGCGCGTCGGTGACCTCCATCGGCTGGGCGTCGGTCTTGCGCAGTTCCGGCGGCAGGTCGGCGAAGGCGGACGTCGGGATCGTCACGCGCCCGCCGGACGACTGCGACGCCTGCGGCGTCGCGGGGGTGGTCGCCGGGGTCGCGCCCGGGTCCGCGGCGCCGCCGTCGTTCCCGCCGCCGTCGCCGCCGCCGCAGGCGCCGGCCAGCAGCGTGGTGACGAGCAGGGGTACGCCAAGCATCCGCCACCGGCGACTCGGTGTCCTCATGTCGACCTCCGTCCCGTGCCCGTCCCGACGACGTTCCCGATGCCATGCCGCCCGAAACGGCGCGCCCGTCCCCCTGCTCCCCCAACTGCCGGGCACGCCGCCGCGTTCCGGTGCGCACGCGCCTCTTGACATCTCGTTAGGCACCTGACAATGTTGTCAGGTGCCTAACGAAATGAACGCCTACGAGCTGGACGCTCCGGGCGTCTGGGCGAAGAAGTACTTCCTCGCCAGCCGGGCCCTCATGGAGTCCGTGCTGCGCCCCTACGATCTCGGCAACACCCAGTGGTACGTGTTGTACCGGCTCAGTGAGGGCCGGCCGGTCGGCCAGCGCACCCTCACCCGCGAACTCGAGGTCGAACGGGCGACCCTCAGCGCGGTCATCGCAGCGCTCGTACGCAAAGGGCTGATCGAACAGGTGCCCGACCCGGACGACCAGCGCCAGAAACAGCTGCACATCACGCCGGCCGGCGTGAACCTGTGGAACTCGCTCCCCGATCCGATGGCGTTGATCGCGGAAGTCGCCTTCGGCGGAGTCGACCCCGCGGACATCGAGACCATGAATCGCGTCCTCAGCGGCGCGACCAGACGACTCGTCGACTACCGGAAGGAGCACGGATCATGACCGTTCTCGTGACCGGCGGAACGGGCCTCGTCGGCCCCCGCCTGCTCGGGCGACTCACCGCGGCGGGTGTCGAGTGCCGCGCCCTCGTCCGTCCCGGAAAGGCGGTACCCCAAGGCGTACAGCGCGTCGAGGGTGACGTCCTCAGCCCCGAATCCCTGCCGGCAGCCATGGAAGGCATCACCGCGATCATCCACCTGGCCGCCGTCTTCCGCACCCGCGACGACGACCAGATCTGGACCGTCAACCGGGACGGCACCCGCAACCTGATCGCCGCCGTCGAGAAGCACGCGCCCCAGGCCCGGTTCCTGCTGGCCAGCACCTCCAACGTCTACGGCGCCGACAGCACGCACCCCGGGCGTGAGGACGACCCCGTCGCGCCGACGCTCGCCTACCCCGCCAGCAAGATCGAAGCCGAGCAGCTGCTTCGGGCCAGCGGGCTCACCTGGGGCATCCTGCGGCTTCCCTTCATCTACGGAGACCGGGACGGGCACCTCGAATCGTTGCCCGAACTCGCCGCAGGCATGGGCTGGCACCCGGCACAGAGGCTGAGCGTCTGCCACCACGCCGACATCGCCACGGCGTTCGCACTGGCCCTCACGGGCGCGTTCGACAACCGCACTGTCAACATCGCCGACGAGTCGCCCCTGAGCATCCACGAGGTGTCCCAGCTCGTCGGCTACTCCTACGGCTCCTCCGCCGAACCGCTCAGTCAGCCGTGGAAGGGGCAGATGGACATCAGCCTCGCCCGCAGCCTCGGCTTCACACCGACGATCAGCACCATCTACGAAGCCGTCCGCATCGGCGCGCTCTGACGCCACCCGCGCCGCGGCTAGCCAGTGGAACGCTCATCCGCAAAGCATTGCTTGCGCAAACGGATGTTTGCGGTAGCGTGAGGGCATGCAGTCCGATCCGGACCTCGACCTCGCCTTCGCCGCGCTCGGCGACCCGGTCCGCCGCGCCCTGGTGACCCGGCTCGCCCGTGGTGAGGCCACCGTCGGCGAGCTGGGTGAGCCGTTCGACCTGACGCCGCAGGCCATCTCCCACCACGTCGGCGTCCTGCGCCGGTGCGGGCTGGTCGAGCAGCGGCGGGAGGGCACGCGGCGGCCCTGCCGGCTGCGCGTCGACCGGCTCACCCGGCTGAGTACGTGGATCGACGAGCAGCGCCGGGCCTGGCACGACCGTCTCGACGTGCTGGAGGAGCACCTCGCCGGACCGGAGGCGACCCGGTGAGGGCGCGCACCGAGCGGCACGGCGACGAGCTGATCGCCCGAAGGCACCTGCCCGCCGCGCCCGGACGGGTCTGGGCCGCCTTCACCTCACCGGCGAGCATCGCGGCGTTCTGGGGCGGTTCGCACGCCAGCGTGCCGCCGGACTCGGTGACCGTCGACCTGCGGCCGGGCGGGGAGTTCGCTCTCGACACACGCGCGCCGGACGGCCGCACCGGGCGGCTCCGGTTCGTCTACGTCAGCGTGGACCCGCCGCGCGAACTGGTCTTCGACGAGCCGGTCACCGGCCTGCGCACGACAGTCACGCTCCGGCCCGCGCACGACGGCACGGATCTCACGGTGCACCAGCGCAAGCTTCCGCCGGAGCTGCGTACCGACCAGGCGGCCGACGGGCTCGCGTCCATCCTCGACGCGCTCGCCGCACATCTGCGACACCACGACGATGGAGACGCCAGTGACCCGAACAACCCAGCGTGACCTGGTAGCCGAGTACTTCGCCGGCTTCCGGGCGAGCGACCACGAGCGCATCCTCGCCACCCTCACCGACGACGTGGAGTGGGTCATCCACGGCCACCGGACCACCCGGGGCCGGGCGGAGTTCGACGGCGAGATCGAGAACCCGGCCTTCACCGGCAGCCCGCGGCTCGACGTCGAGCGCGTGATCGAGGACGGGCCGGTCGTCGCGGTCACCGGCGAGGGCCGGGGCGTCAGCGTCGACCACGGGCCGTTCCGCTTCGCCTTCAACGACCTGTTCACGTTCCGGGACGGGCTCATCGCCCGCGTCGACTCCTACGTCGTCCCGCTGCCCGGGGCGTGAGCACCGCCCGACGCCCCGGTGAAGGCCCGGCGGTACGCCGACGGCGAGGTCCGCATCGCGGCGGCGAAGTGGTGCCGGAACGTCACAGCCGTCTCGAACCCCACCGCGGCGGCGATCTCCTCGATCGGCGCGCCTGACGTCTCCAGCAACGGAAGGCTGGCCTGGACGCGCCGGTCGATCAGCCAGCGGATCGGGGTGGTGCCGGTGGCCCGCGCGAAGTGCCGCAGGTACGTGCGGGGTGACATGTGCGCCTGCCGGGCCAGGCGGGCCACGGTGATCTCGGCGGTCAGGTTCGCCAGCGCCCACGACATGCTGGCGGCGAGCCGGTCGTCGCCGGGGTCGTCCGGGACCGGCGACTCGATGAACTGCGCCTGGCCGCCGTCGCGGTGCGGCGGCACGACCAGCCGCCGGGCGACCGCGTTGGCGATCGTCGGCCCGTGGTCGCGGCGTACCAGGTGGACGCAGAGGTCGAGACCGGCAGCGCTGCCCGCGCCGGTGAGGACGTCCCCGTCGTCCACGTACAGCACGTCCGGGTCGACGCGGACCGCCGGGTGACGCCGGACGAGCAGGTCGGCGAACCGCCAGTGGGTGGTGGCGCGGCGGCCGTCGAGCAGGCCCGCGCCGGCCAGGGCGAACGCCCCCGAGCAGATCGACACGATCCGTGCGCCACGCCGGTGGGCGGCACGCAACGCGCCGGTCAGCCGGGGTGACGGGTCGGCGTGCACGTCCGCGACGCCGGGCACGATCAGCGTGTCGGCGGCGGCGAACACGTCGAGGCCGTGGTCGGTGTGCAGCGTGGCGCCGCCGACCAGTCGCACCGCGCCGGGCGTCTCCGCGCAGACGGTCAACTCGTACCAGCCGACGTCGAACTCCGGGCGGGGCAGGCCGAAGACCTCGGTGACGATCCCGGTCTCGAACACCGACATGCCCTCGTACGCCAGCACCGACACGGTGGCACGGTTCATGGCGGGATGTTAGCGAAGGGCGGCGCTCACGCCACTGGGGCGGCCGGACGACGGTCGGCACGATGGGTGCCATGTCGAACGTCCTGCGCATCCCCGCCGCCCGCCCCGCCGACGCCGTCGCCCACTACGCGGCCCGGCTCTCCTTCCAGGCCGACGTCAGCGACGTGCACGCCGACCTGGAAGCGGGCGTGACCGGCCTGGTCCTGGTCGACTCCCGCTCCCTTCCGGCGTGGCGGCAGGGGCACATTCCCGGCGCCGTCCACCTGCCCACCTCGGAGGTCGCCGCCCGGGCCGCCGAACTGATCCCGGCGGACGCCACAGTGGTCACTTACTGCTGGGGACCGGGCTGCGACGGCGCCACCCGCGCGGCGCTGGAGTTCGCCCGGCTCGGCCGGCCGGTCAAGGAGATGATCGGCGGATACGAGTACTGGGTGCGGGAGGGCTTCCCGGTACGCACCGGGGCGGGGCTGATCCGGCGGCCCGCCGACGACCTCACCGCGCCGGCCGGGGCGTCGTGCGGCTGCTGAGTCGTGTCGGTTCCGTACAAGACACCACGTCGAGCGCGTTCCTAGCATGGCCGCATGCGTGATCTTGTGTACACCGGATTCATGTCGCTCGACGGCGTCGTGGACTCCCCTGGCGGCGGGCCGGGCGAGGAGCACCGCAGCGGCGGCTGGGTCGTCAAGGACGTCGAGTTCCTGCCGGAGGCGTTCTCGCTCAAGGGCGAGGAGCTGGCGCAGACCGGCGCGCTGATGTTCGGCCGGCGCAGCTACGAGGCGTTCGCGCCCACGTGGCGCGACTCCGAGGACCACGCCGCCTACCGGGACCTGCCGAAGTACGTGGTGTCGTCCAGCCTGCCCGACGACGCGCTGATCGACGGGTGGGGACCGCTGACGGTCCTGCGCTCGACCGCCGACGTCGCCGCGCTCAAGCAGGGCGAGGGCGGCGACATCTTCGTCCACGGCAGCGCGGAGCTGGCCCGCCGTCTCGCCGAGGCGGACCTGATCGACAGGTACCACCTGCTCGTCTTCCCGGTGCTGCTCGGCGCCGGCAAGGGCCTGTTCAGCCGGGCGGACCGGGACCGGCAGACGCTGCGTCTGCGCGACAGCGCCGCCTACCCCAACGGCGTGGTCAAACTGATCTACGACGTGACCCGCTGAGCCGGGTCCAGCGCTATCGCGCCACCGGCGCCCGCGCGCAGCTCACCGGCCGTCCGTCCGACGTACCGGCGCAGCGCGCGGGCCAGGTGCGGCTCGTCCACGTACCCGAAGGTGGAGACCGCGTCGGCGGGCGGGCCGCCGGCGGCCAGCAGCACGGCGGCGCGGCGCGCGCGCTCGATCTGCCGCACCGCGCCCCTGGTCAGCCCGGTCGCCGCGCGGAAGCGGCGTTCGAGGGTCCGTTCTGAGGCGGGCGGACGGCCGCCGCGCAGGGTCTCGGTGACGAGCGGGTCGCGGACCACCACGCCGGCGCGGACCAGCCGCTCGACCAGGGCCTCGGCGTCGTCCGGGCCGGGTGTCTCCCACCGCCCGCCGTCGAGCCGGAACGTCCGGCGGCTCACGTCGGGCAGCTCGGCGCCGCGGTCGACAAGCTCGGGCGTGGGTACGAGCCGCAGCGAGGTGCCCACCGCGAACTCGATGCCGACGAATGTGGCGCCCTCGGGCACCGGCGCGGTGCCGGTCGCGGTCTCGGGCCCCGAGACGGCCGCGTACGAGCGCCCGTCGCGCTGCCAGAACACGAGTCCCCAGCACGGCGTCGCCACCGAGGTCATCTCGTCGACCCGGTCGCTGACGCAGGTCCAGACGGTGTCGATCCAGGCCGAGTCGGACGCCCGCGTGGTGAACCGCAGCTCCACGGCAGGAGCATACGGCGATCGTCAGCGGGCGGGGGTCTCGTCCCGGGCGGGGTAGCCGAGGATCTCGGCGAGGTCACCGGCGGCGGCCGTGTACGCGGCGTAGATGTCGTCGTCGAAGTGGTTGCGCCAGTCGCCGGACGCGCCCTTGCGGTAGTGGGAGATCCGCCCCGGGGTCTCCTTCGACTTCTTCATCTTCGTGAAGCTGTAGCGGTTCAGCAGGGCCTCCAGCTCGGCCGGCGGCAGCGTGATCCCGCAGTGCCGCAGAAGCTGGTCGACCTCTTCGGCCTGCCGCTCGCCGGTCAGGTCCTCGTAGCGGAACAGCCGGAACGTCTCGTCGCTCGGCGCGACCGCCCAGGAGCGCATCTGCCCGAACTGCTTCTTGTCGCGCAGCCGGTCGATGACGTAGAGCATGCCCTCCTTCTTCGGCAGCTCCTGGAGGGCCTTGCGCGCCTGCGGGATGTCGCCCATCGGGGCGTGCGAGTTGCGCAGCGAGAAGTAGCTGGACACGACCACGTCGCGCGGGTCGCGGATCACGAAGAACGCGCGGTAGCTGCCGGCCTTGGGCACTGCCTCGAACCGCGTGTGGGAGAGGAAGATGGCCAGTCCGACACGGCCGGCCGGCACCGGCGCGGTCGCCCCGCCGGAGTAGAAGCGCGGGTCGTAGGGCAGCAGCCCGCAGTGGCGGTAGACGGCCGGGTCGCTGAACAGCGCCTTGATCCACTGGCTGCCGGTCTTGCGGACGGTGCAGTGGAAGATGTTGTCGAACTCGCTACGGGCCACCACCGGAACGGTGAGTCGCATACGGGCGTTGCGCGCTTCCATCTGCGCCCGCCGGGCCTTTACGCGCAGAGAATTCGGCGAATTGTGCTTGGCGAATTCGACGGCCCGATTAATCATTTCCCAACCTCATCCGGACCCCGCGGAGCAGGGGCAGCACGAACACCTTTCCGCACGTCACGCAGGTGAAGTCCGCAGACCTCGCCTGCTCCGCCCCGCGCCCCGACGCGCCGCTAGGAATATCCCCGACGGTCCGATTGATGTCAATCCCGGGCGGCTGAGAGAACGCTGAAAATCTACAATTTCCATAGGAATTGCGGAATAGGCACGGGCACCCGCGGCGACTCGCGCACCGGCACAATGAGCGCCGTGCTCACCGCCACCCGCGATCTGCTCACCGCCCTCGACCCGCTGCCCCACCGCGACCGGACGCGGCGCCTCGTGACGTGGGCACGCACCGCGCCCGACCGTGCGCAGGTCTGCGCCGACCTGCGCCGACACGGGCCCTACGAGCGGCATCTCGCGCTGCTCGCCGCGCTGGCGACCCGGGACACCGCGGCCGTCCTGGCCGCGACGTTCGACCCGGAGCCCTCGATCGCCGCCACCGCGCTGACCGCCGCCGTGCGCGCCGGCGTGACGCCCGCCGACCTGACCGACCGGCCGGCGCACGCGCGGCGGCGCGTCTACCGGGCACTGCGCCGCAACCCGGCGCCGGCCGTCGCCGACGCGCTGATCACCGCGGTGCGCGACCGGTTCGGCGACCACGAGGCCCTCGCGCTGCTGCCGGCCTGCGGCCCCGAGACGGTACGGGCCTGGCTGCCCGACCTGGAACACGCGCTGAACCCGGAACGGCTGATGCGGGCACACCCCGGCATCGTGCTGGCGCGCGCCGGTGAGCGGCTGGCCGCGGCCCCGCCCGAGTCGCGCGGGCGGATCTGGGCGGAGGTCGCCGGCGCGGTGCTGCGGGGTGACCCGGCACAGGCGCTGGACCTGCTCGACCGGTACGCGCCCGAGGAGTCGCTGCCCGGCCCGCTCGTCGCGTACGGGCGGCTCGCCGCACACGACGCGCACCGGGTCGTACGCCTGCTCACGCCGCCGGCCCGGGCGGCCTGGCTGGCACGGACCACGCTGCCCCGGGCGCTGCTGCGCCGCCTCGCCGCGCTGCCCACGGGCGAGCTGGTCCCGCTGGCCGCCCGGCTGCGGGAGCACGATCACGCGCTCGCCGCGTTGCTGCGCGCCGTCGCGCCGAGCCGCCGCGCCGAGCTGTACGACGGGGCGCTGGCCGACACCGACACCACGGCGCTGCTCCCCGGCGCCGCGGTGATGGAGGTGCTGCCTTCGGAGGTGCGGGCGCGCGAGGCGGCCCGGGTGCTGACCCTGCCGGCGGTACGCGAGCGGGAGGAGCAAGTGCGGTTCTGGAGCGCGTACCTGCCGTGGCCGGCGGCGTCCGCGTCGGCCAGCGCGGCGCTGCGCTCGGGCGACGCGGACGACCGGGCGGACGGCTGGCGGCTGCTGGTGGCGGCCGCGCGACGCTCCCGTGACCCGCGCACGGTGGCCCAGGTGGTGGTCCGGCTCGGCCGGCTGCGCAACGAGCAGGACCCGGTACGCGCCGCCGCGCTCACCGCGCTCGCCACGGTGGCGCCGCTGCTCACCGCCACGAACGCGGGCGGGCTGACCGGGCTCACCACCGACGTGGTCGACGCCCGGGACACCTCGGCGGCCACCACCAACGCGTTGAGCCGGCTCGCGGCCGACGCGCTCACCTACCACGTCGACGTGCCGGAACTGGCCGAGTGGGCGCTGCTCACGATCGACCTGGTGAGCAGCGACGCGAACGTGCCGATCCTGCGCCGGCTCGACACGGTGCTGCGGCGCGGCCAGGAGACTGTGGTGTTCGACCGGCTGCGCGGCCGGCTCGAGGCCGGCATGGCACGCGCCCGGTACGGGCTGCTGTTCGCGCTCACCCACACGCTCGGCCGGCGGGCCTGGCACCTGCCGGAGCTGCAGGACCTGCTGCGCCGGGCGATCGGGCCGGACACGCTGCCCGCGGTGGCCCGCACGGCGGTCGGGCTCTGGCTCGCCGATCCACGTACCCGCTCGCGGCGCGTCGCCGAGGTCCTCGACGTCGACGCCTCAGCGGTCGCGATCCACGAGGTGTGGACGACGATCTGCGCGTCCCGCACCGACCTGCTGGACCGGGTGCTGGACCGGCCGCCGCGCGGCCGGTTCGTGGAGAAGGGAAAGCGGTGGGTGCCCGGCCCGGCGCCGCACGCCCAGCGGTGGCTCCCTCGCCAGCAGGAACGCTTCGTGGCGCTGCAGGCCCGCGTCATCGCCGACTCCGGTCACCGGGTGTGGCAGCGGGCGGCCGCGATCCAGGCCGCCGCCGGAGCCGGCCCGGCCGGGCGCGAACTGGTGCTGCGCCACCTCGACGCGCCTGCGGTGCCGGTCGCCGAGGCGGCGCTCGGCGCGCTGGTCCGGACCGACCGGCCGGACGAGGCGTTCCCGGTGCTGCTCCGGTACGCCGACGGCGACCGGGCGCGCGTCGCGCTGTACGCCGCCGGGCGGGCCGCCCGGCACGTCCCGCCGGCCCGGCTCGCCGAACCGCTGGGCGGGGTACTGACCGGCGCCGCGAAGGTCACCAGCCGCAAGGAGGCCGCCCGGCTCCTGGCCCGCTACGCGCCGGTGGACGTGCTGGCGACGCTCGCCGAGACGTACGCCGACCCGGGGACGCACCGCGACGTGCGCGCCGCGATCGTCTCCGCCGCCCGGCAGCGGCTCGGGCCCGGGGCGAGCTGGACCGTGCTGCGCACGGCGGTGCACGCCAGCCGTGAGGAACGGCGGGCGGTGCTCGGCGCGTACCCGTCCGGGATCTCGGAACGCCACCGCCGCGCCTACGCCGCGCTGATCGTGACGGCGTGCCGGGCCGACGACCGGGAGGTCCGGCGCGCCGCGTTCGCCGCGCTCGGGGAATGGTGGCCGTGGCTGACCGGCGTCACCGATCTGATCGTGGACCGGCTCACCGACCCGGACGAGACGACGCCGAGCATCGGGGTGGCGAACCTGCTGCGAGCCGGCGGTGACGAGGTGTTCCGGGCCGCGCTGGAGCGGCTGGTGGAGCGGGACGCGGCCGACGACGACCCGGGCGGACCAGCCGCCGACCGGCCCGCCCGGCGGCGCGTCGACCTGCTCGCGGCCGGCGCGGCACTGTGGTCCGCCGGCCGGCCCGCCGACGCCGACCGGGCCGGGCTGGTCGCGGCCGCGCGGTGGCTCGCCGGTCAGGACGGCTTCCTGGGTACGGCCACCCGGCTGCTCGTCGACCTCGGCCGGCTGGACAACCTGGACGAGGTCGCCGCGCTCTGCGCGGACCGGCCGGTGATCGCGGCCCGCACCGCCGAACACGTCGGCCACCGGCTGCGCGACATCCGGCAGCGGCCCGACCCGGCGGTCCTCGCCGGCACGGTGGCCCACCTCGGCGGGCGCGGCGACCTCGCCGGCGGGCTGTTCGCGGTGGCGCTCGTCGCACACGGGTCGGTCTTCGGCTGGAAGACACCGTGGCGGGACCTGCTCATCGGGCTGCGCCGTCACCCGGACGCGGACGTGCGGGAAGCCGCGTACACGCTCGACATGAGCTGACGCCTACCCGGCGTCGACGGCGGCCAGCACCGTCATCGCCTCGCGTTCGCGGACGGCCAGGTCGGCCAGGACCGCCGACGCGCGGGTCAGGTGGGCCGCGTCGCCGGTCCGCCCGGCGGTGGCGATGTGGTCCGCGACGGCGGTCCACAGCGGCGCGATGTCGGCGTACATCAGCTGCGCCCGGCGCAGCCGCGCGTCGCCGGTGACGGTGGCGGCCTCGGCGAGGAAGTCCCGGTACATGGCGCGGAACAGCGCGCCGCCGGTGCCGCCGCGTTCCATGAGCGTCGCGGCGAGCGGCAGGTCGCGTGCCGGGTCGGCGGCGCGGTCCAGCCAGCGGGTCACCCGGGCGGCGGCGGTGGCGATCCCCCGGTGGCCGAGGTTGGCGATCGGCGGGTCGAGGAACGCCCCGGCGTTGGCGCGTACCGCCGCGCGGACGGCGGCGGCCAGGTCCGGCGGGCCGCCGGGCGCGGTGAGCGTGTACGACAGGTGGCGCGCGGTCATCGGCCCCCGCGCGGCGCGCGCCCGGGCGAGGCTGTCCAGCGTGGTGGTCACCGCGCCACCCTGCTGGGCGGTGTCGACCAGGTGGGCGTGGGTGTCGTCGTAGCCGTACATGGCGACGGTGTGCCCGCCGAAGTGGACCCGGGTGGTGAAGTAGTCGAGGTGGTACGAGTCCAGTTGCAGGCCGACCGGCTGCCCGGCGTCCAGCGCCTCGGTGACGTCGCGCCACGCCCTGGCCGCCGACGTCGTCTCCCGTACGCGCAGGTCCAGGCCGAGGCGGTCGGCGGCGGCCCGGGTCACGCACAGCGGCTTGGTACGCCCGCCGAGGAACGGCACGTCCATGCTCCTGGCGTCCCAGTAGACGAAGCCGAGCCCTTCGCCGAGGCCGAACAGCATGGGCTCGGACAGGTCCAGACCGGCGTGCCGGGTCAGCACGCCGAGCGTGGTGGTCTCGCAGTGCAGTCCGGGGCGAGGCGTCACGCCGTCGAGGATCACGCGGGCTCCTGTTCCGTCGGCACGCCGACGGCGTTCGGGTCGGGCCCGGCGGGCGGGGACAGCAGCGGGCGCAGCGGCCCGTCGCCGGGGGTGCGGGGCATCCGGCGGGCCACCCCGGCGAGCAGGTCGGCGGCCTGAACGCGCGGGTCGTCGCGCGAGTCGGTCATCACCAGCCCGGCCAGCGGTGACGGGTGGGCCGGGTCGCCGGCGGCCAGCGCCGCCTGGAGGCGGCGCAGCCGGTCCTCGGTGAGCGCGCTCTGTTCGTCGTGGATCACCAGCACCCGCCGCCGGCCAGCGCTCCAGTGCAGGACGGTCTCGGCCAGCGCCGGCAGCAACGGTTCCAGCGGCGGCGGGATCGTCCGGTCGCCCGCGTACAACCGGGCCTGCACGGCTGCCACCCGGGCCGGGTCGAGCGCGTCGAGAACCGCGCCGGCCCGTGCGTCGCCGACGTGGCGCCGCAACGCGTCCCGCGCGGCGAAGAACCGTGCCACGCTCCGGTCGTCCGCCCGGTCCCGCCGCTTGGTGCGCAGCATCTCGACCACGGCGGCGAGGAAGACCGCCCAGTCGGGCCCGGCCGCCCGCCCGGCCCGGTGCAGCGCCGTCGCGGCCGGACGCCGGTCACCGGCGAGGCGGGTGCCCGCCGCGTACGACGGTTGCGCCAGCAGCAGGTCGACGACCCGGGTCGCGAGGAAGAACTCCTTGTCGACCAGGTGCACGTGCGCCCGGCCGCGCAGCGCCGACAGGAACCACTCCACCGCCTCGGCGGCTTCGCGGCGGCGCAGGAACTGCCGGGACTTGACCTCGTCGGGCGAGAACCGGAACCCGGACCGCAGCGTACGGATCAGATCGGCGGCCTCGTCGCGGCTCAGGTCGACACTCGCGTGGACGATCACCGGGGTGGCCGGGTCGAGCAGGTTGGTGCCGGAGAAGCCGGACTCGTCACAGGCGATCTCCAGCACCGCGCCGGTCAGCGCCGCGCCGGGTGGCAGCCCGCCCTGCAGCGGCAGCCTCGCACCCGTCGATCCGGCCATGCCGACATGCTCGCCGACCGGGCGCGCCGGGGCCAGCCGATTCGGCCACACCGGGACAGGAGCAGCGCGGTCGGCGGCGTCGAGCGCCTCCCCGAACGTCTCCCGATCCACGGCGGGACCGTACGCCGGCCCACCGACAAGCTGTCAGCGGCCGTGTCAGCGCCGTGTCAGGGCGGTGGCGGCACGGCCGCCCATGGTGGTCGCATGACGAGTTCAGCGATAGCGGTCTCCGGACTGCGCAAGGCGTACAAGGACCGGGTGGTGCTCGACGGCATCGACCTGGACGTTCCCGCCGGGACGATCTTCTGCCTGCTCGGGCCGAACGGGGCCGGCAAGACGACAGCCATCAACATCCTGACCACGCTGATCCGCGCCGACGCCGGGTCGGTGCGGGTCGCCGGGCACGACGTGGTCACCGAGGCCAGGGCGGTCCGCGCGGCGATCGGCGTGACCGGGCAGTTCGCGGCGGTGGACGAACTGCTCACCGGGCGGGAGAACCTGCAACTGATGGTCGACCTCGGCCCGCGCAACCGGGTGACCGGCAAGCGGGTCATCGCCGAGCTGCTGGAACGGTTCGACCTGGTCGAGGCCGCCGACAAGCTGGTGTCGACGTACTCCGGGGGCATGCGCCGCAAGCTGGACCTGGCGATGACGCTCGTCGGCGAGCCGCGGATCATCTTCCTGGACGAGCCGACCACCGGGCTGGACCCGCGCAGCCGCCGCACCATGTGGGCGATCATCAGGGAGCTGGTGGCCGGTGGCGTGACAGTCTTCCTCACCACCCAGTACCTCGACGAGGCCGACCGCCTCGCCGACCGGATCGCGGTGCTCGACCAGGGCCGGCTGGTCGCCCAGGGCACGCCGGAGGAGCTGAAGCGCCGGATCCCCGGTACGCACGTGCGGTTGCGGTTCGGCAGCGTCGCCGAACTCGACGCGGCCGCGCGGGTGCTGCCCGACGCCGTACGCGACGAGGAGGCGCTGGCCCTGCGGGTGCCCGGCGACGGCGGAACCGCGTCGCTGCGCGCCCTGCTCGACCGGCTCGACGCGAACGCGATCAGCGCCGACGACCTGTCCGTGCAGACCCCCGACCTCGACGACGTCTTCCTGGCCCTGACGGGCCGTACCCCGGAGGTGGCCGCCAAATGAGCCAGAACCACTCGGTCGTCATGCTGCGCCGCAACCTGACGCACCTGCGCCGCAACCCGACCTCGGTGTTCAACGCGGTGCTGATGCCGATCATCGTGATGCTGATGTTCGTGTACATGCTCGGCGACGCGTTCTCCGTCGGCGTCGACTACGTCGACTACGCGACGCCGGGCCTGATGCTGCTCGCGGTCTGCTACGGCCTCGGCGGCACCGCGACGTCGGTCAGCTCCGACATGACGAAGGGCATCATCAACCGGTTCAAAGTCATGCACGTCTCCCGGGGCGCAGTGCTGACCGGGCACGTCGTCGCCACCGTGCTGACGAACGTCCTCGCGGTGGCGGCCCTGGTCGGGGTGGCGTTCCTGCTCGGCTTCCGCCCGGCCGCCGAGCCCCTGCACTGGCTCGGCGTGGCCGGCGTGGTGGTGCTGCTCAGCGTCGCGGTCAGCTGGTTCACCGTCGCGCTGGGCCTGTTCGCCAAGTCGCCGGAGTCGGCGGGCATGGCCGCCGTGCCGCTGGTCCTGCTGCCGTTCTTCAGCAGCGCGATCGTGCCCGCCGACAAGATGGGGCCGGGACTGCGGCAGTTCGCCGAGTACCAGCCGTTCACGCCGATCATCGAGACGCTGCGTGGCCTGCTCGACGGCGCGCCGTCGGCCGGCGACGTGATCCCCGCGCTCGCCTGGTGCGCGGGCATCGCGGTGGTCGGCTACCTGTGGGCGCGGTCCACGTTCACGAAGCGAGCGTGACCTCGACCAGCCGCTCCCAGCCGGCCTCCCGGCCCTGGGCGACCGCCTCGGCGTACCCCGCGTCGCCGAGGCGGTCGCGGGCCGCCGCCTCGATGCGGGGCACGTCGGGGTGGGTGCGGTCGGGCTGCCCGCGTACCGCGGTGGCGGCGCCGAGCAGCCGCGCCGCCTGGTCCGGCCGGTCCAGCCGCACCGCCAGGTCCGCGACGCCCACGAGCACCTGCGCGGTCAGCGGCGCGTAGCCACCCTCGCGCGCCGCCCGGCACGCCGCCGCCCGATGGGTACGCGACAGCTCGACGTCCTCGGCCAGGTAGCCCAGCAGATCCTGGGTGCCCGCCCGGACACTGGCCAGGTCCGCCTCGTCGCCGAGCAGCGCCGACACGGACCGCAACTGCGCGTACGCCTCGTCCGCGTCGCCGTCGTGGCGGGCCAGGTACGCCCGGACCAGCGCCAGTTCGGCCAGCGCGCCCGGCCAGGCGACCCCGGCGGCGAGCCGGTGCGCCTCGGCCAGCGCGTCGGTGCTCGCCGCCTCGTCGCCGCCGAGCCGGTACAGCCAGGACAGCCGCGCCCGCATCCGGATCACGTCCTCGACGGCGCCGACCTCGGTTACCGCCGTGACCGCCTGCTCGTAGTAGTCGCAGGCGGCGGCGACGTCACCGCGCACGGCGATCAGCTCGGCCAGCTCGCTGAGCGCGAACGAGATCCCGAAGCGTTCGCCCACCGCCCGGAACTCGGCGAGCGCCTGCCGCAGGCACGCCTCCGCCTGTGCCGCCTCGATACCGAGAATGACCCGCAGCTTGCCCAGGTGCAGCCGGGCCAGCGCGCGTACCCACGGGTCCTCGTGGTCGAGCAGCGACTCCCAGGCGGGCAGCAGCGCGTCCGGCTCCCGCAGCATCCGCTCCATCGGCACGACCAGGGCCAGCTCCGGGTGGCCGCCGCGGCCCTCCCCGCTCAACCGGTACGCCTTGTGGATCCACTCGGCCGCGTGCTGCGCGTCGCCCGGCCCGGAACTGAGGAACAGCACCACCAGCGCGTACACCACGGCGCGGGTGTCGTCGGGCACCTCGCCCGGCGTCGCGGTGGCCGCGACGACCAGCTCCATGCCCTCGGTGCGGTGGCCGCCCAGCCACCAATACCAGCCGGCGCCGGCCGCCAGCCGCATCGCCTCGCGCCCCTCACCCGCGGCGAGCGCGCCACGCATCGCGGCGGTGATGTTGTCGTGCTCGGCTTCCAGCCGCGCGAGCCAGGTGAGCTGGTCGGCGCGACGCAGCCGCGGCTCGGCCGTTTCGGCCAGCTCGGTGAAGTACGCCAGGTGCGCACGGCGCGCCGCGTCGGCCTCCCCCGCCTCGGCGAGCCGCTGCGCGGCGTACTCCTTGATCGTGCCGAGCATCCGGTAGCGCGGCCCGGCGTCCCCGGCGGCTACCAGCAGCGACTTCTCGGTCAACGCGGCGAGCAGGTCGAGCACGTCACCCGGCTCGACGGCGCCCCCGGCGCAGGCCCGCTCGGCCGCCTCCAGGCTCGCCCCGCCGGAGAAGACCGACAGGCGGCGCAGGACCGCGCGTTCGGCGTCGGTGAGCAGTTCCCAGCTCCAGTCGACCATCGCGCGCAGTGTCCGCTGCCGGGGCTGCGCGGTCCGGCTGCCGCCGGTGAGCAGGAGGAACCGGTCGTCGAGCCGGGTGGCGAACTGGTCGACGGACATGGTGCGCAGCCGCGCCGCGGCCAGCTCGATGGCCAGCGGCACGCCGTCGAGCGCGCGGCAGACACGCGCCATCGTCGCCGCGGTGCGGGCGTCGAACACCAGGTCGCGGCGTACCGCGCCGGCCCGGTCCCGCAGCAGGCGCACGGCGGGCGAGGACGCGATCTCGGCGGGCCCGGCGTCGGGGTCCGGCAGGCCCAGCGGCGCGACCGGCCACAGCGCCTCCCCGGTGATGCCGAGCGGTTCCCGGCTCGTGGCCAGGATCCGCAGCCGCCGGCACTCGCCGAGCAGCCGGTGGGCCAGCGCCGCCGCCTGCTCGACGACGTGCTCGCAGTTGTCCAGGATCAGCAGCATGTCCCGGTCCCGGATCGCCGCGACCAGCCGGTCCACCGGTTCCGTGCCCGGTTGCTCGCCCAGCAGCGCGTCGCGCAGGCCGAGCCCGGTCAGCGTCGCCTGCACCACGTCGCCGTCGGCGCCGATGCTGGCGAACTCCACGAGCCACACGCCGTCCGGCAGGTCGCCGGTCATCCGGCGCCCGGTCTCGGTGGCCAGCCTGGTCTTTCCCGAGCCGCCCGGGCCGGTCAGGGTGGTGAGCCGGTGTTCGGTCACCAGGGCCCCGACCGCGGCGAGATCGTCGTCGCGGCCGACGAAGCTGGTCAGCTCGGCGCGCAGGTTGGTCCGGCGCGTCCGGTCCCGGCGTCCCGTCTCGCCGCGCAGCACCGCGACGTGCAGCGCCGACAGCTCCGGTGACGGGTCGACGCCGAGCGCGTCGGCGAGCGCGTCCGCGGCGCGCCGGTAGACGAGCAGCGCCTCGCTGTCCCGGCCGCTCGCGGCGAGCGCGCGCATCAGCGCCATGGCGAGCCGCTCGCGCACCGGATGCGCGGCCACCAGGTCGGTCAGCTCCGCGATCAGGCCGGTCTCGTCGCCGAGCCCGATCTCCGCGTCGAACCGGTCCTCCGTCGCGGTCAGGCGCAGCCGTTCCAGCCGGGTGGCCGCCGCGTCGAGCGCCACGCTGCCGGTCAGGCCGACGTCCCGCAACGCGTCGCCGCGCCACAGGCCCAGCGCCTCACGCAGCAGCCGCACCCGCTGCGGCCGGTCGCCGTCGCGGGCCCGGAGCAGGAGACGTTCGAACCGTACGGCGTCGACGGCGTCGGGCTCGACGGCGAGCCGGTAGCCGTCGGGCAGCCCGTCGACGGCGCCCGCCGGCAGCGCCTTGCGCAGCCGGGAGACGAGGCGTTGCAGCGCGTTCGCGGCGTCGGCGGGCGGCTGCTCACCCCAGATCCAGTCGACGAGCGTCGCCTTCGGGACCACCTGGCCGGGGTGGAGCGCGAGGGCGGCCAGCAGCCCGCGCAGCCGCGCGCCCGGCACGTCGGCCGGGACGCCGCCGTCCGTGGTGACCTGGAACGGCCCGAGCAACCCGATCTGCACCCGCCGATCCTGCCACGCCCGGCGACCCGGTCCGGTCCGCCGCCCCCGCCGGTCAGGTGGCCAGGCGCAGGTGCCGGCGCTGTCGCAGCCGCACCGCGGCGGCCGCCACGACCAGCAGCGTGAGCGCGACAGCGAAGACCAGCCCGTGGGTGAGGCCGCGGGTGAGGTAACCGCCGTCGGTGTGGTCGACAGCGTACGTGGCGAGCTCGCGGCTGAACCAGAACGGCAACGCGCGGGTGGCGCTGCCCGCCGGGTCCATCACCATCTGGAGACCGACCACTGTCAGCAGCACCAGCGTGCCCTCCAGCTCGCGTGGCAGCACGGCGCTCAGCAGCAGTCCGAACGGCACCGACACGAACACGGTCAGCGCCATGATCAGCGCGATCGCGCCGTACCGCACGTCGCGCTGGTCGGCCAGGACGAGCAGGAAGTACGGGGTGGAGAGCAGGACGCCGACAGTCCAGAGAGCGAGCAGCCGGCCGAGCACCAGATGCCGGCTGCCGTAGCCGGAGAGCCGCAGGCGGGGTTCCATGCCCCGCGCCGCGCTGCTCGCGAACAGCGCGGCGGTGCTGAGCGCCCAGGCCAGGCCGAGACAGACGAAGCGGATCGACTGCCCGAGAAAGTCGCCGCGGCGGCTCAGGTAGAAGGCCAGCGGCATCAGCAGCAGGATGACCAGCACGGTACGGCGGCGCAGCAGCTCGCGCAGGGCGGCCTCGGCCACCACGAGGGTCCGGCTCACGCGTAACGCTCCCCGGAAAGATCAAGCACGACGTCGACGCGGTCGAGCTGGTTGAGCAGGTGGGTGACGACCACGACGGCCTTGCCGGCGTCGCGCCACCGCCACACCTCGTGCCAGAAGTCGAGGTAGGTGCCCCTGTCGAACCCCTGGTAGGGCTCGTCGAGCAGCAGCACGTCCGGCTCGCCGAGCCGGGCCAGCACCAGGTTGAGCTTCTGCCGCGTGCCGCCGGAGAGGTGCCGGGCCTGGGTGCGCCGCGGCGGTGTCCACTCCAGCCCGGCCGCCTCCGCGCGCCCGGCCCGCCGCGCCGCCGTCCGGCCCAGCCCTCGGCCGGCGCCGATCAGCACGAAGTGCTCGTCCGGGCTGAGGAACTCGGCGGTGCCGCCGTCCTGCGGGCAGTAGCCGAGCGTGCCGTGGACCTCGACGGTGCCGGCGTCCGGGCTGAGCAGGCCGGCGCAGATCCGCAGGAAAGTGCTCTTGCCGGCCCCGTTGGCGCCGACCACCGCCGCGATCTCGCCCGCCCGGACGGTGAGGTCGACCCGGTCCAGGACGGTCCGCCCACGATAACGCTTCGTGATGCCCCGGGCGGCGAGCCGTACCGGGCCGGGCTGGCGGCGCGGCGGCCGTACGTCGGGGCCGCCGAGGCTGTCGACCACCGCACGGGCGTACGCCTGTGGCGCGCCGAAGACCCGCAGCGGCGGCTCCCCGCTGTCGAGCAGATGGGTGGCCGCCTCGGCGACGACGTGACCGGTCAGATCAGGCCCCACCCCGTGCCGGCGCAGCTCGCCGGTGAGGGCGGCGAGCCAGAGGTCGTGGTTCACCGCTTCGGCTCCTCGCTCAGTATCGTGCCCACGCTCGACGCGAAGGCGCTCCAGTCGATCGCGGCCGACCGCAACGCCGCGCTGCCTTCCGGGCTGATCCGGTAGTACTTCCGCGCGGGGCCGGTGCCGCCCTCCCGCCAGTGCGCGGTGAGCAGGCCGGAGCGCTGCAACCGCAGCAGCACCGGGTAGAGGGTGCCACCCTGCACAGCGCCCAGGCCGTGGGCCCGCAGCGCCTGGGACAGCTCGTAGCCGTAGGACTCGCCCCGGCTCAGCAGCGCGAGCACGCAGAGGTCGAGCACCCCGCGCAGCCACTGCGCCCGTCGTTCCTGGTTCATCCCGCTCCTGACGCGACGTCTACACCGGACGACGGTAGCGTCGCCACCTAGGTAGCGCAACCACTTAGTGCGGGCATCCCCGGGCAGCGGATCCTGACAAGTTGCGCGCTCACGCGGTCACCGGCGGCGCTGCCGGTCAGCGGAAGGCCGCGTGACCGGTGAGCGTCTGCCCGATGATCAGCTGGTGCACCTCGGAGGTGCCCTCGTAGGTGAGCACCGACTCCAGGTTGTTCGCGTGCCGCAGCACCGGGTAGTCGAGCGTGATGCCGGCCGCGCCGAGGATCGTCCGGCACTCCCGGGCGATGGCGATGGCCTCCCGCACGCTGTTGAGCTTGCCCAGGCTGATCTGCCGGTGGTCCAGCGTGCCGGCGTCCTTCAGGGCGCCGATCTGCATCGCCAGCAGCATCCCCTTGCCCAGTTCCAGCGCCATGTCGGCGAGCTTGAGCTGGGTGGCCTGGTACGCGGCGAGCGGCTTGTCGAAGATCTGCCGGCTGCGGGCGTACGCGACAGTGGTCTGCAGGCAGTCGTGCGCGGCGCCGAGCGCGCCGAAGACGATGCCGAAGCGGGCCTCGTTGAGGCAGGTCAGCGGCCCGGACAGGCCGGCCGCGCCGGGCAGCATCGCGTCGGCGGGCAGCCGGACGTCGTCGAGGACCAACTCGGAGGTCACCGAGGCACGCAGGGAGAGTTTGCGGGTAATCTCCGGCGCGGTGAACCCGGGCGTGCCGGCCGGGACGACGAAGCCCCGGATGCCCTCGTCGGTGCGGGCCCACACCACTGCGACGTCGGCGACCGAGCCGTTGGTGATCCACATCTTGGTGCCGTTGAGCACCCAGTCGCCGCCGTCGCGGCGGGCCCGGGTGAGCATGCCGGCCGGGTCCGAGCCGAAGTCCGGTTCGGTCAGCCCGAAGCAGCCGATCGCCTCGCCGGCGGCCATCCGGGGCAGCCACTCGCGCTTCTGCTCCTCGGAGCCGAACCGCCAGATGGCGTACATGGCCAGCGAGCCCTGCACCGAGACCAGGGACCGCAGGCCCGAGTCGCCCGCCTCCAGCTCGAAACAGGCGAGGCCGTACGCGACGGCCGAGGTGCCGGCGCAGCCGTAGCCCTCCAGGTGCATCCCGAGCACGCCGAGCTCACCGAGTTCCCGGGCCAGTTCCCGCACCGGCAGCCGGCCCGCCTCGTACCAGCCGGCGACCTCGGGCCGGATCCGCCGGTCCACGAAGCCGCGCACGGCGGCCTGGAGTTCCCGGGTGTCGTCGTCGACGAGCGTGTCCACACCGAAGTAGTCGAGGGCGGACGCGGGGACGGTCAGTGTCACGTACGGGTTCCTTCCAGGTGGGCGAGGACGCCGCGCGCCACGGCGACGGCCATCGCGTCGAGCGCGTCGGTGGTCATCGCCGCCATGTGCGGGGTGGCGAGGACGCGGGGGTGGCGCAGTATCGGGTCGTCGGCGGCGGGCGGTTCGGGCGCGAACACGTCGACCGCGTAGCCGCGCAGCCGGCCGGCGTCGAGCGCGGCGAGCACCGCCGCGCCGTCGACCACCCCGGCCCGCGCGGTGTTGACGAGCAGCGCGTGCGGCCGCATCCGGGCCAGCGCGGCGGCGCCGATCAGGCCGGTGGTCGACGGCGTCTGGGGCACGTGCAGGCTGACCACGTCCGATTCGGCGAGCAGCCGGTCCAGGTCCACCAGGTGTACGCCGTCCGGCGGCTCGGTGACCGCCACGTCGTACCCGAGGACCGTCATGCCCATCCCGCGGGCGCGGGCGGCGACGCCCCGGCCGATCGCGCCGAGGCCGACGAGTCCCAGCGTGCGGCCGGTGAGCATGGTGCCGGTCAGTCCGGCGGCGACGACCGAGCCGGGCAGTGACCGGCCGGGCGGGAAGCCGCCGGCGGCCAGCGTGGCCACGGCGGGGGTGAGCTGACGGGCGAGCGCGAGCGCGGCCAGCACGACGAACTCGGCCACCGACTCGGCGTTGGCGCCGGGCGTGCCGACCACCGGGACGCCGAGCCGTTGCGCGGCGGCCAGGTCGATGCCGTCCAGCCCGGCGCCGTGCCGCCCGACGACCTTGAGCCGGGGGGCGGCCTCCAGCATCGCGGCGGTCACCGGTGAGGAGCGCACCACGAGCGCGTCGGCGGTGGCGAGCGGCCCGGCGGCGAGCGCGGCGGGGTCGGTGAGGTGGGCGACGCGTACCTCACCGGCGGCGTGCAGCAGCCGCATCCCGGCCTCGGCGATGGGCTCGGTGAGCAGGATCTGAGGGGACATTGCCGTCCTTACCAGCCGGTGTAGCAGGTCACCGGCACGCTGTAGAAGTCGCGGGCGTAGCCGCCCTGCTCGCGGGGGCCGTGGTTGGAGGCCCCGGTACCGCCGAACGGCAGGTGCAGCTCGGTACCGGCGGTGGGCAGGTTGACGGTGACGATGCCGGCGCGGGCGTCGCGCTTGAACCGTTCGGCGGCGGACAGGGAGGTGGTGACGATCCCGGCGGACAGCCCGTAGTCGGTGTCGTTGGCCAGCTCGATCGCCTCGTCGAGGTTCTCGGCGCGGATCACGCAGGACACCGGGCCGAAGATCTCCTCCCGGGCCACCCGCATGTCGTTGTGCGCGCCGACGAGCAGGGTGGGCCGCATGAACTGCCCGTCGTGCGTACCGCCGGCCGCCATCGCCGCGCCCTCGTCGCGTCCGATCCGGACGTAGTCGAGGTTCTGGTCGAGCTGGCCGGCGCTGACCACCGGGCCGAGCTGGCTGTCCGGGTCGAGCGGGTCGCCGACGCGCAGCGCCCGCGTCGCCTCGGCCAGCGCCGCCACGAACCGGTCGTGGATGCCGGCCGTCACGATCAGCCGGCTGGAGGCGGTGCAGCGCTGGCCGGTGCTGAAGAAGCTGCCGTCCAGGGCGCAGCGCACCGCCACGTCCAGGTCGGCGTCGTCGCAGACCACGAGCGGGTTCTTGCCACCCATCTCCAGCTGGAACCGCTTGTTGCCGTGCGCGATGCAGCGCTGGGCGACGTGCGCGCCGGTGCGGGTGCCGCCGGTGAACGAGATGCCGTCGAGTCCGTCGCTGGTGAGCAGTTCCTCCCCGACCACCGAGCCGGCGCCGACGACCAGATTGAACACGCCGGGCGGGACACCGGCGTCGGCGATGATGCGGGCGAGTTCCCCGGCGCTGGCGGGAACCAGCTCGGCGGGTTTGAGCACGACGGTGTTGCCGTACGCGAGCGCCGGCGCGACCTTCCACGCCGGGATCGCCAGCGGGTAGTTCCACGGCGTGATGATCCCGACCGCGCCCAGTGGACGGCGGCGGACCTCGGCGTGCACGTTGCGCCGGGTGGAGGCGTAGACCTCACCGGTGGGCTGGAGCAGCTGGTGGGCGTAGTAGCGGAAGGTCTGGCCGGCGCGGACGACCTCGCCGCGGGCCTCGGCGAGCAGCTTGCCCTCCTCGCGGGCGAGCAGCGTGGCGAGTTCGTCGGCGCGGTCCAGGATGGTGTCGCCGATCCGGTCCAGCATCCGCATCCGGTCGCCGACGGGCAGCTTCGCCCATCCGGGACCGGCCCGGCGGGCCGCCTCGACCGCCGCACGGGCGGTGTCCCGGTCGGCCACCGCGTACTCGCTGACGACCTCGCCGGGGCGGGCCGGGTTCAGGTTCGGCCGGCGTTCGCCGTCGACCCACTCGCCGTCGACCAGGTTGCGGTGGTACGGAACCGACACGTCTACCGCCCCGCGCCGGCGGCGGCGACCGGCTCGCCCCGCGGGTCGGTGTTCTCCGGGAAGTGGCAGGCGACCTGGTGGCCGGCGCCGGTGAGCTTCGGCGTCTCGGTCGCGCAGATGTCCTGCGCCTTCCAGCAGCGGGTCCGGAAGCGGCAGCCGGACGGCGGGTTCAGCGGGCTGGGCACGTCACCGCTGAGGATCACCCGCCGGCGCTCGGTCTCGACCAGCGGATCGGGGATCGGCACCGCCGAGAGCAGAGCCTGGGTGTACGGGTGACGCGGCCGGTCGTACATGTCCTCGCACTCCCCCACCTCCACGACCGAGCCGAGGTACATCACCGCGATGCGGTCGCAGAGGTGCCGTACGACGGCCAGGTCGTGGGCGATGAACATCATGGTCAGGCCCAGTTCCTCCTGGAGTTCCTCCAGCAGGTTGACGATCTGCGCCTGCACCGAGACGTCGAGCGCGGAGACCGGCTCGTCGGCGACGATGAACTGCGGGTTGCTGACCAGGGCACGCGCGATGCCCACGCGCTGGCGCTGGCCGCCGGAGAACTCGTGCGGGTACCTGTCGTGCCACTTCTCGCTGAGCCCGACCATCTGCATGGTCTGCAGCGCCTTGGTCCGCCGCCCGGCCGCCGGCAGGTCGGAGTGCACGAGCAGCGGCTCCTCGATCAGCTCGCCGACGGTCATCCGGGGGTTCAGCGAGGCGAACGGGTCCTGGAAGATCATCTGCATCTGCCGGCGCATGGCCCGCATCCGCCGCCGGTCCAGCGTGGTCAGTTCGGTGCCGTCGAACGTGACGGTGCCCTGGCTGGGCTTGAGCAGTTGGAGAATGGCCCGGCCGGTGGTGGACTTGCCGCAGCCGGACTCGCCGACCACGCCGATGATCTCGCCGCGCCGGACGTCGAGGTCCACGCCGGAGACCGCGCGCAGCCGGGCCGGCAGCAGCGAGCCGCGCACCGGCACCTTGAAGTCGACGGCCAGGTCACGCACGCGCAGCAGCGGGTCCGGGGCGGTGTCGGGGGTGGGGGTCATCAGCGCACCTCCGCGCTCTGGTCGGCGAAGCGGTCCTCGGTGGTCAGCCAGCCGCCCTGGTCCGCCGGGCGCATGCCCCAGCAGCGGGTGAGCTGGTCGCGGCCCGGCACGGTGGTCAGGCCGGGCGCCTTGTCCTGGCAGGCGTCGCGGGCGTGGACGCAACGCGGCGCGAAGCGGCAGCCGGGCGGGATCTCCGACAGCTCCGGCGGGCGGCCGGCGATCGGGCGCAGCTTGCCGCCGCGGGCCTGGTCGAGGCGGGGCACCGAGCCGAGCAGACCCCAGGTGTACGGCATCTGCGGCTGGTGGAACAGGTCGACGGTCCCGGCGCGCTCGACGATCTGGCCGGCGTACATGACGTTGACGCGCTCGGCCATGCCGGCGACCACGCCGAGGTCGTGGGTGATGAGCAGGACCGCGGTGCGCGTCTCCAGGGCCAGTTCCCGCAGCAGGTCCAGCACCTGCGCCTGGATGGTGACGTCGAGCGCGGTGGTGATCTCGTCGGCGAGGATCAGCCGCGGCCGGCAGGAGAGCGCCATGGCGATCATGACGCGTTGCCGCATGCCGCCGGAGAGCTGGTGCGGGTACGAGCTGAGCCGGGTCTCCGCCGCCGGGATGCGCACCATGTCCAGCAGCTCGACCGCCCGCTTGCGCGCGGCCCGGCGGCTCATGCCGAGGTGCAGTTCCAGCGCCTCGGTCATCTGCCGGCCCACAGTCAGCACCGGGTTCAGCGAGGTCATCGGATCCTGGAAGATCATCGAGATGCCCTTGCCGCGCACCGCGCGCAGGTCCCGTGCGGACAGTCGCAGCAGGTCGCGCCCCTCGAAGAGCACCTGGCCACCGGTCACCTGGCCGGCCGGCGGCACGATCAGCCCCATGATGGACTGAGCGGTCGCCGACTTCCCGCAGCCGGACTCGCCGACGAGGGCGACCATCTCCCCCGCGTCGACAGTGAACGACACCCCGTCCACCGCCGTCACCGAGCCCCGCGCGCCGCGGAATTCGGTGCGCAGGCCCCGGACCTCCAACAAGGCCATCGATCCCCCTGAGTTAGACTCCCGAACGCCACCATTCGTCATCCGGGAGTGTTGCACAGACGATGTTCGTCGTCTAGGCTCCCGGCAGCGACGAATTCCGTCACTAAGAGTTGGAGCGAGATGGCATCCAAGAGCTCGATCGAGAAAGATCGCAGCATCATCCGGGAGCTCGTTCAGGATCCACGGCAGACGAACGTCGCACTGGCGGCGAAGGTCGGCCTCTCCGAGGGATCCGTACGACGCCGGGTGGAACGGCTTGTCACCGAGGGTCAGCTGCAGTTCGCCGCGATTCCCAGCGCCGCCTTCATGGGGCGGCCGGTGCACACGCTGTTCGAGATCCAGAGCGCTCCGGGTGCCACAGAAAGGCTCATCGACAAGCTCGCCGGGATGCCGGAGATCGCGTACGTCTACCACGTGACCGGCCAGTTCGACATCATCGCCGTCGGCTACTTCGCCTCCAGCAACGCCATGCGGCGGTTCTGGACGGAGCGGCTGGGCAACCTCGACGGGGTGATGGAGAGCCGGTCGGTGATGGTGCTACGGGTCGCCAAGCGCGCGCACGAATGGGCGCGCGACATCGCCGTCACGGGGGACGAGGAAGCCGGCTGGGACGCGGAAGCCGACCCCGGCACACCCGGCGCTGACACCTGACCGACCGGAGAAACCCGCAATGCTGCGCATCACGTTGACCCGTCTCTTATCGGTTATTCCAGTCCTTTTCGGGATCTCGGTGATCTCATTCCTGGTCATCCGCATGATCCCCGGCGACGTGATCAGCTCGATCATGGGTCAGGACTTCGGCGACCCCGCGATCGAGGCGGAGATGCGCCGCTACTTCGGGCTCGACATGCCCGTGTACGAGCAGTTCCTGAGGTGGCTGGGCGCCCTGGTCCAGGGCGACTTCGGCACCTCGATGCGCACCGGCCAGCCGGTGCTCGAAGAGATCATGCAGCGCCTTCCGTCCACGCTGCTGCTGGCCGTGTCGGCGCTGCTGGTCTCGATCCTCATCTCCATCCCGCTCGGCGTGCTCAGCGCCACCAAGCGCAACGGGCTGCTGGACGCCACCACCCGGGTCGGCTCGCTGGTCGGGCTGTCGCTGCCGAACTTCTGGCTCGGCATCCTGCTGGTGTACGTCTTCTCGGTGTCGCTGGGCTGGCTGCCGTCCCAGGGCGCGGGTGAGGGTGAGGGCTTCTGGGGCACCCTGAAGCACCTCATCCTCCCCGCCGTGACGCTCGGCTCCAGCCTCGCCGCGATCAGCATGCGGATGACCCGCTCCAGCATGCTGGAGGTGCTCAACCAGGACTACGTGCGCACCGCCCGGTCCAAGGGCCTCGCCGAGCGCGTGGTCATGAGCCGGCACGCGCTGCGCAACTCGCTGATCCCGGTCGTGACGGTGCTGGGCATCCAGGCCGGCGCGCTGCTGGGCGGCACGGTCATCGTCGAGCAGGTGTTCGCCTGGCCGGGCCTGGGGACGATGGTCATCCGCGGCATCTCCCAGCGCGACTACCCGGTCGTCCAGGGCACCCTGCTCTTCCTGGCCTTCTTCTACGTCGTCGTCAACTTCCTCGTAGACCTCATCTACACCTACCTGGATCCGAGGTTGCGCAGTGGTCACTGACACCGCCCCCGACCGCCGCCCCGCCGAGGCGGCGTCCACTCGCAAGACCTCCCGCAACCTGGAGGTGCTGCGCCTGATCTGGCGCGACCGGGTGGGCGCCATCGGCCTGGTCATCGTGGTGCTGATGGTCGCCGCGGCGGCGCTGGCCCCGCTGATCGCCCCGTACGACCCGACCGCCATGTCCAACCAGCGGCTCGCCGCGCCCGGCGGCGACTTCCTGCTCGGCGCCGACGAGGCCGGCCGCGACCTGCTCAGCCGGGCCCTGTACGGCGCACGCACCTCGCTGACCGTCAGCCTGATCGTGGTGACCTGCGCGGGCGCGATCGGCGTCCTGCTCGGACTGCTCGCCGGCTTCTACCGGGGCTTCCTCGACGCGATCATCACCCCGGCCACCGACATCATGTTCGCCTTCCCCACGCTGCTTCTCGCGCTGGCGGTCGTCGCCGCCCGGGGCCCCGGCACGGAGAACCTGATCCTGGCCCTGATCCTCGTGTTCATCCCGAGCTTCGCCCGCGTCGTACGCGGCACGGCGATGTCGGTGCGCCGCGAGCCGTACGTGGAGTCCGGCCAGGCGGTCGGGCTCACCAACACCCGGCTGATCTTCAAGTACATCCTGCCCAACTCGGTCGCCCCGATCGCGGTGCAGTTCACCACGAGCCTCGCCACCGCCATCCTGGTCGAGGCGTCCCTGGGCTACCTCGGGCTCGGCGTGCAGCCGCCCCAGCCGTCCTGGGGGTCGATGCTCTCCAGCGGCAAGGCGTTCATGGAGATGTCGATCTGGCCGTCCGTCGTCCCCGGCGTCTGCATCATGATCGCGGTGCTGGGCTTCAACCTGCTGGGCGACACCCTTCGCGACGTGCTCGACCCGCGACTGCGCGGCCGTTCCGGCCGCTGACCCCTCGCACCCCCGGCAAGGAGCAACGTGGAAACCATCGACGAACACCTGGTTCGTCAACTGTCGGAATGGTCGGCGGGCGCCGCGGCGCCCGCCGACCCGTCGCCGGACGTCGAGGTCGACGCCGGTCTGCTGCTGGACTACTTCGACGCCCAGATCCAGAGCCGCCACCTCGACCTCGCGCTGCGGTGGCTGCAGTCGAAACGGGAGGGCTTCTACACGATCGGGTCCAGCGGCCACGAGAGCAACGCCGCTGTCGCGCTGGCCCTGCGCCCGACCGACCCGGCGCTGCTGCACTACCGGTCCGGTGGCTTCTACGCCGCCCGGGCCGGCCAGGTCCCCGGCTCCACCCCGGTCACCGACGTGCTGCACTCCGCCGCCGCGTCCCGGCGGGACCCGATCTCCGGCGGCCGGCACAAGGTCTTCGGGCACCGGGCGCTGAACGTCATCCCGCAGACCTCCACCATCGCCTCGCACCTGCCCCGCGCGATGGGCATGGCGTTCGCGCTGGACCGGGGCGCCGGCGACACCGGTTACCCGGCCGACGCGGTGGTGGTGTGCAGCTTCGGCGACGCCTCGGCCAACCACTCCACCGCGGCGGGCGCGCTGAACGCCGTCGGGTGGGCCGCCCACCAAGGACTCGGGATGCCGGTGCTGTTCGTCTGCGAGGACAACGGCATCGGCATCAGCACCCGGTCCCCGCAGGGCTGGGTGGACCGGATGCTGTCCGCGCTGCCCGGCCTGGACTACACCGCCGCCGACGGCACCGATCCCGCGCGGCTGCTCGCCGTCGCGGGCGAGGCGGCCGATCGGGTACGCGCCGGACGCCGTCCCGCCGTGCTGCACCTGCGCACGGTCCGGTTCATGGGCCACGCCGGTTCCGACGCGGAGCTGGCGTACCGGTCCCGGTCGGAGATCCTCGCCGACTACGCCCGCGACCCGCTGCTGGCCACGGCGGCGGTGCTGGCCCGGCGCGGCATCCTCGCCCCGGCCGAGAGCCTGGCCCGCTACGAGCAGGCCCGCAAGCTGGTCATGGACCAGGCCGAGGCGATGCTCGGGCGGGTCGAGCGGTTGCCCGACGCGGCGGCGGTGACCGGGCCGCTCACCGGACGCCGGACCGACCGGGTCGCCGCGGCCGCCGCACGGGCCGGCGGCGGGCGGGAGAAGGTGTTCGGCGGCCGGCTCCCCGAGTCGCGCGGGCCGCTCACGCTCGCCCAGTCGGTCAACGCCGCCCTGCACGACGCGCTGCTCACCTGGCCGCAGGCGCAGGTGTTCGGCGAGGACGTGGCGCGCAAGGGCGGCGTCTACGGCGCCACCCGCGGGCTGCGCAAGGCGTTCGGCGCGAACCGCGTGTTCGACACGCTGCTGGACGAGCAGACCATCCTCGGGGTGGCGCTCGGCGGCGCGCTGGCCGGCACGCTGCCGATCCCGGAGATCCAGTACCTCGCCTACCTGCACAACGCCGAGGACCAGCTGCGCGGCGAGGCCGCCTCGCTGCGGTTCTTCTCCGACGGGCAGTACGGCAACGGCATGGTGGTCCGGATCGCCGGGCTGGCGTACCAGAAGGGGTTCGGCGGGCACTTCCACAACGACAACTCGGTGGCGGTGCTGCGGGACATCCCCGGCCTGGCGCTGGCTGTCGCCTCCCACCCGGCCACCGCGCCGGCGCTGCTGCGGCAGTGCCTCGCGCTGGCCGAGCAGGAGAAGCGGGTCTGCGTGTTCCTGGAGCCGATCGCGCTCTACCACACCCGTGACCTGCACACCGACGGCGACGGCGGCTGGCTGGCCCGGTACGCCCCGCCGGACGGGTGGGCGGACGCGGAGATCCCGCTCGGACAGGTCCGGACCGTACGCGACGGCGGTGACCTGGCGCTCGTCACGTTCGGCAACGGCGTGCCGATGAGCCTGCGGGTGGCCGAGACGCTGGCCGCCGAGCGGGGCGCCGGCACCCGCGTCGTGGACCTGCAGTGGCTCGCACCGCTGCCGGCGGCGAGCATGCTCGCCGCCCTCGACGGCGTACCCCGGGTGCTGGTGGTCGACGAGACCCGGGCCGGCGGCGGCGTCTCCGAGGCGGTGGTGGCCGCCCTGGTCGACGCCGGTTACCCGGGGCGGATCTCCCGCGTCAACAGCGTCGACAGCTACGTCCCGCTGGGCCCCGCCGCCGACCACGTCCTGCTCGGTGAGCACGACGTGCTGACTGCGGCCCGCGCGCTGCTCGACTGACGTACGGCACGACGAAGGCGGCCCACCGGATGATCCGGTGGGCCGCCTCTCGTTCGGCCGCCTCAGTACCCCAGGTCGGGCTGCCGCTTCAGGCCGGCCAACTGCTCGCCGGCCAGGTAACGCTCCAGGTTGACGCAGAAGTCGGCGTAGAGCCGCTGCAGGTTGCCGGTGCCGCGGAACGACGTGTGCGGGGTGACGGTGGTGTTCGGCAGGTCCCACAGCCGGTGGTCGGCCGGCAGCGGCTCCTCCTCGAACACGTCCAGCACCGCGCCGGCGATGCGGCCGGACCGCATCGCGTCGACCAGGGCGTCCTCCACCACGAGGGCGCCCCGCCCGACGTTCACCAGCACCGCCGACTCCTTCATCGCCGCGAAGTGCTCGGCGTCGAAGAAGTAGCGGTTCTCGGTGGTCAGCGGCATGGCCAGGACCACCGAGTCGGCCTCCGGCAGCACCGTCATGTGCTCGGCGTACGGGATCACCCGGTCGAAACCCTCGGCCGGAGTGCCGGAGCGGTTGACCCCGATCACGTCGACTCCGAGGGCGCGGGCCCGCCAGGCCACCTCGCCGCCGATGCCGCCGGTGCCGAAGACGAGCATCGTGCTGCCGATGAGGTCCCGGCCGGTGATCCGCACCCACTCCCGGCGCTCCTGCGCCTCCCGGTGTTCCGGGAACGCGCGGAAGCGCATCAGGACCGCGCCGATGGCGTACTCGGCGATCGGCACGTTGTAGGAGTTGGGCGAGCGGGTGTAGAGCAGCCCCTCGGCGAGGCGGCGCTGCATCAGCTCGCCGCCCACCCAGTCGAACCCGGCCGCGGTGATCTGCACCCACCGCAGCCGGTCGCACTTGGCCAGCAGCTCGTCGAAGGTGTCCTCGTTCATCGCGCTGCGCAGGATCACCTCGGCGTCGAGCCACTCGTCGCGTACCGGCTCACCGTCACCGACCGGGCTGAACCGGCACTGCGGGAACCGCTCCCGCAGCTGCGGGAGCAGGTCCGACAGGTTGGGCGTGAGCAGGATGTGCGGTCCCGCCGCGGCGCCGGTCACGAGGACTCCTGCGCACGCTTCCGGTTGTTGTACGTCACGCCGCCCTTGGCCCAGTTGTCGTACGACACCTCGTAGAGCAGGACGTGGGTGTTCTCGCGCGGCGAGCCGTACTTGACCAGCACGTCGGTCAGGTCGGCGATCATCGCTTCCTTGGTGGCCTGGTCCCGCTTGCCGATCTCGGCACGGATGATTGCCATCTCAGTTCTCCCTGCTAGTGGTCGCGAAGTCCGGGTTGCGTTCGTACTCGGCCTTGACGGCGAGGTACGCGAAGGCGTGCGTGACGCGGGTCTTCAGCACCCCGTCGAAGACCTCGCGCGCCTTCTCGACGTCACCGTTGTAGTAGTGCCAGTTGCCGAGGCCGTACCCCTGGGTGACGGTCTTGAGGCTGTTGCCGTCGCACATCGCCCACAGCTCGTCCGGGCCGATCTGGCCGGTGTAGAGCTTCATCCGGCCCTCGTAGCCGACCAGGTGCGGCTCGTCGACCAGGTCGACAGTGCGGAACCGGTCGAGCACCTTCTCGGCCTCGGCGGTCCGGCCGAGGCGCCGCAGCGCCATGTACTGCCAGTCCTGCGACGCCACCAGGCCCTCCTGGTGCCGGGACGCCTTCTCCGACTCGGCGAAGCTGGGCAGGCAGCCCTCCAGGTCACCGGCGAGGTACTGGGCGACGCCCAGGTGGTACCAGACGGAGGCGTGCAGCGTGGTGTTGTAGCGGCCGAGGATCTCCGGGGTCGCGGCGGCGTCGGTGTCGCTGAGGTGCTGCGGGCGCACGTCCTCGGGCCGGCCGAGGATCAGGCTGACGACGTCCTTCTCCACCTCCGGCTGGTACATCTCGTACTCGTCCTCGACGCCGGCGAGCTGGTCGGCGGCGGCGCGCAGGTCCGCGATCGCGCCGGCGTAGTCACTGATGGAGATCCGCCGGTGGCCGCGGAAACGCAGCAGGCGCGGGCTGTTCGGTTCCAGTTCGAGCGCCTCGGTGAGCAGCGCCACGGACTCCTCGTGCTTGCCGAGGTAGCCCTTCAGCCGGGCGGCGATGACGTAGCGGTGGGTCAGGGGTACGGCCGTCATGGATTGCCTTTCGTCGCGGTGCGGCGGAGGGGACGCCGTGCGCCGGCGTCCCCTCCGCGACTCGTCAGCGGTCCAGCCAGAGGTGCCGGTAGAAGCGGTAGGTCGGAGTGGGGTCACCCCGGTAACCCATGACGTCCTTCTGCACCACGTCGAAGTCGGCGTTCAGGAAGGTCATGGCCACCGGGCCCCGCTCGGCCAGGATCTTCTCGGCCTGCTGGTAGAGCTGGGCGCGCTTGTCCTTGTCCATCTCGGAGCGGGCCTTGACGATCAGGTCCTCGTACTCCGGGTCGGACCAGTTGCCGTAGTTCAGGCCGCCGCCCTTGAGGAAGCTGGCGGTGAACCGCTCGTCCGGGTCGTAGGTCAGGCCGAAGCCGGACTGGTACATGTCGAAGTCACCGGACTTCGTCTTGGTGTCGGCGATGGTGGACTCCACCGACTCCAGCGTCACCTTGATGCCGATCTTGGCGAGCTGCTGCTGCTCCACCTCCGCCGAGCGCACCTGGAACGCCGAGGTGGCGATCACCATGAGCTTGGCGTCGAAGCCGTTCGGGAAACCCGCCTCGGCCAGCAGCGCCTTGGCCTTCTCGATGTCGGGCTTGCCGTACACCGGCTCCTTCAGCGCGCCGAACCGGTCCGGCGGCAGGTAGCCGGCGTTGAGCGCGGTGCCGAAGCCGGAGTTGGCGACGTTCAGGATCTCCTGCCGGTCCAGCGCCAGGTAGATGGCCTGCCGCACCTTGACGTTGTCGTACGGCGCCTTCGAGGTGTTCAGCCGCAGGTGCAGCGACAGCGAGCCGGAGCCGCCGTACCACTTGAGCTTCTCGTCGCGCTTGAGCGCGTCGATGAACTCGGGGGCGGGGCGCCACAGGAAGTCGACGGTGCCGCTGCGCACGGCGGCGGCGCGGGCGTTGTCGTCCGGGTTGAACGTGAAGTCCAGCCCGTCCAGGTACGGAACCCCGGACTCCCAGTACTTGTCGTGCTTGTCCAGCTTGATGGCCTGGCCGGTGGTCCGGGCGGCGAGCTTGAACGGCCCGCTGCCGCCGTCGACGCTGCCGTTGAGGTCGCCCTGCTTCTCGACCACGGTCCGGTCGACGATCGACGACGCGGCGGTGGACAGCAGGGTCAGGATGGCGGCGTTGGGCTTGGCGAGCTTCATCACGACGGTGCGCTCGTCGGACGCCTCGACCGAGGTGATGCCCTCGTAGCTGCGGGCGCGCGGCGCCCGGGTGGCCGGGTCCTTGATCCGCTCGATCGAGTACTTCACGTCGGCGGCGGTCACCTTGCGGCCGCTGTGGAAGTACGCGTTGTCGCGCAGCTTGAACGTCACGGTCAGGCCGTCCGCGCTCAGCTCCCACGACTCGGCGATCGCCGGCTTGATCTCGCCCCGGTACGACTGCACGAGCGACTCGTAGATCTGCTCGTTGATGACGAAGGCCGAGGTCTCCGACATCCGGTGCGGGTCGAGTTCGTTGGCGTCCAGCCGGATCATGATCCGCAGGCGGCCGCCGGACTTCGGCGTACCGGCGGCCTGCGTCTCGTCCTCAAGCTTGACGTTGCCGGTGAGGCCGTCGCTGGCGTTGCCACCGGACTTGCCCGACGGCGGCTCGCCGCCTCCGCAGCCGGCCGCGAGCGTCGCCACGACGCCCACCGCCAGCGCTCTCATCAGAATTCGGGTACGCATCAGTCTCCTTGGCAGTGTCACGATTAGCGCTTCATCGCGCGGCCGGCTTCCATGCCTCCCCATAGACCCGAAGCCAGTTGCCGCCGAGGATCTTGGTCACGTCCTCCGGCGAGAATCCGCCGGCCAGAAGCGCCTCGGTGATGTTGGGGAAGTCCGCGGCGTCGTCCATGCCGATCGCCCGGCGTTCCTCCCATCCGAAGTCACCGAGCAGGTTCTGGTGCTCCTTCGAGTTCGCCTGCGCGATGCTCTTGAGCTGCGCGATCCGCATCTCCTCGGTCCACGTCTCGTCGTAGTCGGTGGCGACGGCGACGTGGTCGACGCCGGCCACCTCCACCACACGGCAGACGTGCTCCACGAAGCGGGTCAGGTCCGGACGACGGGACGGGTCCTCCGGGTGGTACAGGAACCCCGACAGGGTGGTGATGCCCATGACGCCGCCCTGCTCGGCGAGGCGCCGCAGGTATCCGTCCGACTTGGCGCGGATGTGCGGCGACAGCGCGTCGCAGAAGGCGTGCGTGACGACGACCGGCTTGTCCGAGGCGTCCATGGCGTCCAGGCCGGTGCGCTCGCCGCTGTGCGAGACGTCGACCAGCACCCCCAGCTCGTTCATCGCCTTGACGAAGGCACGGCCCCGGTGCGTCAGCCCCGAGTCGGTGTCCTCGCCGCAGCCCGCGCCGAGCAGGTTCTGCCGCTGGTAGGTCAGCTGAAGGATGCGGACGCCCAGGTCGTGGAACGTGCCGAGCAGGTCGAGGTCGCCCCCGATCATCTCGGTGTCCTGCGGGCCGAGGATGACGGCTTCCTTGCCCTCGGCCTTGGCCCGGTGGATGTCGTCCACGGTCAGGGCGAGCAGCACCTCGTCCGGGTGGGCGTCGATCCACCTGCGGCAGCGGTTGACCTCGCGCAGGGCGGTGACGGTGTCCGCGTACGGCCGGGTGACCGTGTGGTTGACCGCGGTGACGCCTCCTCGCCGGATCCGATCGAGGTGGGCGTCGCTCAGCTCGATCACCGTGCTTCCGTCCACCACTGTTGCGGCGGCGTGCAGGTCGGCGGCGGAGCGAACGGGATGGGCGGTGGCGGCAGTCTTCACGTCATCTCCAGATCATCAGAAGATGCCGAGACTCTACGAGCCACGCAAGTTGTTGTCCATAAAATCTCAGCAACTCGTCGGTAGATAGCTTTGGAGCGACGAATTTCGTCGTTCTAGCTCTAGCAAACCGATCGAGGGTGCCCGGTCCGGCGCGAATCCGCCATAGCGCTAGAAGACCCTTAAGAACGACAAGTACGGCACGGCCGCGACGGGCACCCGCGCCGGAGCGCGCACAGTGGACCGGCACGGGTCACCGGAACACGAGAAGCGCCCGGCCGGAGCCGGGCGCTTCGTCGAGAGGTTCGGGCGGTCACGCGGTGAGCGCGATGTACTTCTCCTCCAGGAACTCCAGGATGCCCTCGGAGCCGCCCTCCCGGCCGAGGCCGCTCTGCTTGACCCCGCCGAACGGGGCGGCCGGGTCGCTGACGACACCCCGGTTCACTGCCACCATCCCGGCTTCCAGACGCCGGGCGACGGCCATCGCCTCCCGTTCCTCACCGAAGACGTACGCCATCAGGCCGTAGACGGTGTCGTTCGCCATCCGGACCGCGTCGTCGACGTGGTCGAACCGGACCACAGCGGTGACCGGCCCGAAGATCTCGGTAGTGGTGATGGTGGAGCCGTGCGCCACGCCGGTCAGCAGCGTCGCGTCGTAGAACGCGCCGTGGGCCGCGGACCGTCCGCCGCGTACCACTGTGGCCCCTTCCGCGACAGCGGTCCGGACCAGGTCCGCCACCTTGTCCCGTTCGGCCACCGAGACGAGCGCGCCGAGGTCGTTCGCCCGGTCGAGTCCCGGCCCGACCGACACCGCGGCGAGGGCGGCGTCCATCCGGGCGACGAACTCGTCATGTACGGAGGAATGGACGTAGAAGCGGTTGGCCGCGGTGCAGGCGGACCCGCCGTTGCGCATCTTGGCCAGCAGCGCTCCCTCCACGGCGGTGTCCAGGTCCGCGCCCGGCAGCACGACGAGCGGGGCGTTGCCGCCGAGCTCCATCGACGTGCTCACCACGCTGTCGGCGCAGGCGTGCAGCAGCTCGCGGCCGACCTCGGTGGAGCCGGTGAAGGAGAGCTTGCGGACCTCGGGGCGGTCGATCATCCGCTTCACCAGCGGGCCGGTCGGCACCGGAGTGACCAGGTTGACCACGCCGCGCGGCACGCCGGCACGGCGCAGGACCTCCACGACGTAGGCGGCGGTCAGCGGCGTCTCCCGGGCGGGCTTGAGAATCGTCGTGCACCCGGCCGCCAGCGCCGGGCCGAGCTTGCGCGTGGCCATCGCGGCCGGGAAGTTCCACGGCGTGACCAGCAGGGACACGCCGATGGGCTGCCGGTCCACGACGATCCGCTTGTCCCCCGCCGGGGAGAGGCGGTAGTCGCCCGGCACCCGGACGGCCTCCTCGGCGAACCAGCGGAAGAACTCCTTGGCGTAGTTGGCCTCGCCGATCGCGTCCGCCCACGACTTGCCGTTCTCGCGGACCATGAGCTCGGCGAAGACCTCCACCTCGTCGGTGAGGATCTCGTACGCCCGGCGCAGAAGCTCGCTGCGCTCGCGCGGCGCGGTCGCGGCCCAGGCGGGCTGGGCCGCCGCCGCGGCGTCGACAGCGGCCATGCAGTCCCGCTCCGTGGCGACGGCGAACTGGGCGATGGTGGAGAGGTCGGCGGGGTCGGTCACGTCGAACCGGCGGCCGTCGGAGCCGGGCCGCCACTGCCCGTCGATGAAGAGGTCCGCGAGCAGGTTCACCTGAGACTCCCATTCGCCAGGGCGCCGCCGTGGGCGCGTTCCAGGATGTCGAGCAGCAGCTCGCGGGACGGGTCCACCGGCGCGGCCGCGATCAGCCGGGTGGACCTGAGCCCCAGCTCGGCGATCTGCGGAAGCTGGCCGCGCGTCAGCCCGATCTCGGCGAGCGTCCGCGGCACGCCGATCTCCCGGTTGATCTCGACCACCCGGGCGAGCGTCCGCGCCGCGGAGGCGTCCGCGGCCGGGATCGCTTCGAGCGCCGCGCCGAGCGCCGCGAGCCGCTCGGCGACCGCCGGCTGCGCCATCAGCGTGTCGATGACGTACGGGAGCATCAACCCGGTGCCGAGCCCGTGCGGCGTCTTCGTGAGCGCGCCGATCGGGTACTGCAGGGCGTGGCACAGGTGGGTGCCGGTCGCGCCGAACGCCATCCCGCCGAGCAGCGAGCCCAGCGCCACCTCGTGCCGTGCCCGCCGGTCGCCGGGCTGGTGGACCGCGACCGGCAGCCACGGACCCAGGCGCGCCGCCGCCTGCAACGCGACCGACTCACTCAGCACGTTGCGTCCGGTGAACACCGGGAGCACGCCCGACCAGTCGAGGTCGAACGGCCGGGCCGTGAACGACTCGACCGCGTGCACCAGCGCGTCGATGCCGGACCAGGCGGTCACCGTCGCGGGCGTCCCGAGCGTGAACTCCGGGTCGACCACAGCGGCCGAGGGCACCAGGAAAGGGCTGGAGATGCCCACCTTGAGTTCGCGGCCGGGGTCGGACACGACCGCGACGGGTGTCACCTCCGACCCGGTGCCCGCCGTCGTCGGCACCGCGACCAGCGGCACGATCGGCCCGGGCACGAGGTTCTCGCCGTAGTAGCGGTGCGCCGGGCCGCCGTAGGCCGACAGCAGCGCGATCAGTTTGGCGGCGTCGAGCGCGCTGCCGCCGCCGATCGCCAGGACCACCTCCGCGCGGTAGTCGCGGGCGGTGGCGACCGCGGCGTCGAGGGTGTCGACCGGGAGTTCCGGCGTGATGTCGGAGTGGACCAGCACGTCCAGCCGGGCCTCGGTCAGGGCGTCCACCGTCTCGCGGAAGATCGGCGTCCGCACCAGGAACGGGTCGACCACGGCGAGTACGCTCCGGCCGTGCACCCGGACGACCTCCGGCAGGTGCCGGCGGGCGCCGTACCCGAAGTGGATCCGTGGGGGAAGGCGGAGCGTGCCGACGGCGGCGGAGCGGAGGTCGTCGCCGGCGCCGGTCGGCGCGGCCACCGCGGTCTCGTCAGGCACTGAAGCCACCGTCCACCGGGAGCACCGCCCCGCTGATGTGGCTCGCCCGGTCGCTCAGCAGGAACGACGCGGTCGCGCCGACCTCCGTGCCGGTGCCCGCCTTGCGCAGCGGGGTCGCCGCGATCCGGGCCTCGACCCCGCCGGGAATCGCCAGCCGGGTCTGGGCCAGCATCGGCGTCTCGGTGGGACCGGGCGCGATCACGTTCACCCGGATCCCGAGCGGGCCGAAGTCGTGCGCGGCGGTACGGGTCAGGCCGATGACCGCGTGCTTGGTCGCCTGGTACGCGCCCAGGCCGGAGCTGCCGCGCAGCCCGCCGATGCTGCTCACGTTGACGATCGAGCCGGCACCCCGGCCGAGCATGACCCGCACCTGCTCGCGGACGCACAACCAGGTGCCCTTGACGTTCACCGCCATGATCCGGTCGAAGTCCTCCTCGGGGACCTGGTCCAGCCGGCCGCCCTGCGTCATCGCGGCGTTGTTGAAGGCGCCGTCGAGCCGGCCGAACCGCTCGACGGTCCGGTCCACTACGCGCGCGACGTCGCGGGCGACGGAGATGTCACCGGTGACGTGGTCGACGTCGTGCCCGGCCGAGGCGAGTTCCAGGGCGATCTTCTCCAGTGGCCCCTCGGAGCGGGCGACGAGCATCAGCGAGGCGCCGTCGGCGGCGAACACCCGGGCGGCGTCGGCGCCGATGCCCGCGCTGGCGCCGACGACGAGGACGACCTTGCCCGCCAACGGGAGGGGGCGGTTCTGCGGGTCCGGCATGGCTTCTCTATCCCTCTTCTCGACGGCTGCCGGTGAGCAGCAATGTTCGGATAGCGCAACCGAAGTTCATATTACGGAGCGCGGTCTTGTGTGTCCACAGTCGTCGTGACGGCGGAGCGCCCCTCCCGACCGGAGTCGGAAGAGGCGCTCCCCCCACTGACGGCGCGGTGTCGCCCCGGGTCAGCCCAGGTCCACCCCGTCGACCTGCGGGCCGAGCGGCGGCTGCTGCCAGCCGTGCTCGGTCATCCGCCAGTCCGGCCGCACCTCGCACGGCGCGCACTGCGGCCAGTAGAACTGCGGCTCGCGCCCGCTCACCGGGTTCTTGTAGTGGAACCACATCGGCACGATCCCGGGCCACGCGATGTAACCGGGGGAACCGCCCTGGAACCCGCGCGAGCGCTCACCCATGCTGCTGAGCAGCACGTCCGGCGGGTACCGGGTCACCAGCGTGCTGGGTGCCGGGTCCGGCAGCTCCGGGTTGCGCGGGTTCGCCGCGGCCCAGCCGCCGGCCCAGTTGGTCGACTGCCAGTAGAACTCGTCGATGGTCAGGCTCCAGATGCGCCAGATGCCGTTCTCGAGCACGAACTCGTCGTTGTACATCGCGCCGTTGAACGCACCGGCGTTCGTCCTCGACGTCCGCGGCTGGAGCAGCCGGGCGCGCATCGTCGCCGACCGTCCGTCCTCGGACACGAGGATCACCGGTTGCGGCCGCCAGTGGTACGAGATGCTGGCGCGCATCGTCGACGGGTTGGTTCCGTAGACCGTCACCCCGGCCTGCCGGATCCGCTCCGGGCCCTGGAAGTAGCCGGCGAACGGCGACAGCTTGTGGCCGAACTCGGCGTGGATCTGCGCCATGTCGTAGATCCGGAGGTCGTCCAGGTAGGCGGTGTACGCCATCGAGACGTTCTCCGCCCCGTCGAACGCCAGCGAACGGGACAGCCGGCGGTCGAGGTCGGCCAGGTTCCGGTTGGACGACGCCGCGCCGCCGGCGTTCTTCTGGCTGCGCGCCTCCACGTCGAGGAAGGCCGGCACCCGGGTCGGCGCCGGCGCGATACCGCCGTCACCCCAGCCGGTGGAGTACGGGGCGATCACCAGCGGCGTGATGTTCATGTCCTTGAGCTTCCACAACCCGCCCTGCTTGACGAAGTGGTTGTGGAACACGGAGATCTCCCACGACGCCGCGCGGGTGTTGGCGTCGCCGACCATGGCGAACTCGATGCCCCGGGCGGTCGCCTGCGTGCCGCTGGTGTGCACGTCGACGATCGTGTCGAACTGGATCCGCTCGTTGAGGATGCCCTGGCTGAGGTTCTCCGGGCCCATCCGCTCCATCGCCTGGCGGACACCGGCGGCGCCCCGGAACGTGCCCACGTTGTCGATGGACACCGTGGCGCCGTTGGCGAACAGGTCGACCACGTCGGACCACATCCGGCGGTCGACGTAGTAGCCGTAGGCGTGCTGCAGGTTGCGGACCGCGTCCTCGCTGTTGAGCTTGTCGATGCGGGCCGCCACCTTGTTGACCGTCGTGCCGGCCCGTGGGGCCGGGCCGACCGGCTCCGGGATCGGCACGCCGGCCTCGTCCGGGGTGAAGTGGTACGGGACGATCGGCAGCAGCGCGAGGTCCTTGTTGCGCCAGCCGGTGGCGTAGTCGCCCTCGTACTGCGGGTAGTAGTGCAGCAGGGAGATCCGCCAGCGGCCGTTCTCGAACACGTACTCGTTCTCGTAGATGCCGCCCTCGATCCGGGCTGCGCCCGCGCCGTCGCCGAGGAAGCGGAAGCCGTTCCAGCGCGCCTTCGCGGACAGGCCGTCGACGGAGAGGTTCACCAGGGGCTGGTCGACGATGACGGTGTGCAGTGAGCCCGGGTTGACGCCGTTCATCGCGCCGGCGTCGGCCTCCAGCCAGTTGCGGATCGCGGGCCGGCCGGTGACCGTCTCGTCGCCCCAGCGGAACGTGGCGTCGGTGCTGAACAGCGCCGCCATGTCCGACCATCTGCCGTACTGCGCCAGGTGCGCGTACGTGCGCTGCACGTCCTTGACCTCGCGCAGCGACTCGACGCGGACGAGGTCCCGGGCGAGCGTGTCGAGGGTGATCGTCGGGGTGGTGGCCGCGGCCGGGGGCGCCTGGAGGGCGACCATTCCGGCGGCGACCAGCAGCAGTGCGGAGGCTGTCGCGGTCAGCCGTCTTGTCAGACGTCTCATCTTCACATCCCTGTCCGTTGCTGTCGTATGTGGAATCCCCGTGGGTCGGCGGGCGGCCGTGGAGTTCACGACCGGAGGCAGTTGCCGGAAACGTACGGGACATGTTCGAAGGGCGCAAGAGCAGTTACGCCAGATGAACTTTGCCCAACCCGCACCATCTCGCCATCGACTGGGGGGACGCCCGAGTGCGGCAGGCACGCGGAGGCGCCCCTCCCCGCCGGATGCGGGAAGAGGCGCCTCGGGACGGTCGCGACGGTCAGCCGTCAGGGACGGATCAGCCCACCTCCAGCCCGTCGATCTGCGGTCCGGTCGGCGGCAGCTGGTAGCCGTACCGCGTCATGCTCCAGTCCGGCCGCACCTCGCAGGGCGCGCAGTCGTACCAGAAGTGCGGCGGCACCCGCCCGCTCACCGGGTTGCGGTAGTGGAACCACATCGGCACGATGTCCGGCCACTGGATGTATCCGGGACTGCCGCCGCGGAAGCCGCGGGACCGCTCGCCCAGCGCGCTGTGCAGGACATCCGGCGGGTAGGTGTTCACCAGGTTGCTCGGCGGCGGGTCGGGCAGGCTCGGGTCACGCGGGGCCACGCCACCCCAGCCCTGGGCCCAGTTCGGCGACTGCCAGTAGAACTCGTCGATGTCCAGGCTCCAGATCCGCCAGATGCCGTCCTCCAGCACGAACTGGTCGTTGTACATCGCGCCGTTGATGTACCCGGCGTTGACGGTCGAGGCGTTGACGTGCATGAGCCGGGCCCGGACCGACGCCGACCGGCCGTCGTGCGAGACGTCGATCACCGGCTGCGGCCGCCAGTGCAGCACCAGGAAGGACTTCTGCGTCGGCGGTGGCGTGTTGCCGTACGTCGACACCACCGAGCCGAGGATCCGCTCGCGCGTCACGTTCCAGCCGGCGAACGGGGACAGCTTGTGGCCGTCCACAGCGTGCACGGCCGCCATCTCCGGCCACCTACTGTCGTCGATGTAGTAGCTGTACGCCGCCGAGACGTTCTCCGCCCCGTCGAACGCGACCGAGCGGTTCAGCCTCCGCTGCAGGTCGGCCAGGTCCTCCTTCGGCCCCTTCGGACCACCGGCGGCCTTGCCGGGCTTCGGCGCGGGCGTACGGCCGGCCACGTCGAGGAACTTCGGCGGCTTCCCGGAAGCCGCCGGGCCGGTGCCGCCGTCGCCCCAGCCGGTGCCGTAGGGCGCGGTGACCAGCGGCGTCAGGTGCATCTCCTTGAGCTTCCACAGCCCGCCCTGCTTGACGAAGTGGTTCGTGAAGACGGAGAACTGCCACGAGGCGCCACCGGAGTCGTTGAGCATGCCGACCTCGATGCCCCGGGCGGTCGCCTTCTTGCCGTTGTCCTCCACGTCGACGATCGTGTCGAACAGCGGCCGGTCGTTGAGCACCCCCTGCGTCAGACCCTCCGGCCCCATCCGCTCCATCGCCTGGCGCACACCCACGGCGTTGCGGAAGACACCCACACCGTCGATGGTCACTTTCGCGCCGTTGGTGAACAGGTCGACCACGTCGCTCCACATCCGCCGGTCGACGTAGTAGCCGTACGCGTGCTGCAGGTTGCGCACCGAGTCCTCGTCGTTGAGCGCGCCGATGCGGTCGGCCAGCTCCTTGGCGTTGAACCGGGTCTTCGGCGCCGGCCCGGTCGCCGCGGGGATCGGCACGCCGGCGACATCGGGCGTGAAGTGGTACGGCACGACCGGCACCGGCTGGCGGTTGATCGTCCGGAAGCCGGTGGCGTAGTCCCCCTCGTAGAGCGGGTAGTAGCGCAGCAGCGAGATCTTCCACTCGCCCTTCTCCAGCACGTACTCGTTCTGGTAGATGCCGCCGTCGATGCGCGCCGCGCCGGCCCCGTCGCCCAGGAACCGGATGCCCGACCAGCGACCCTTCGCAGTGCGGCCGTCCGGCGAGAGGTTCACCAGCGGCTGGTCGATCACCGTGGTGTGCAGCGCGCCCGGCCGGGCGCCGTTCATGTCCCCGGCCTCCGCCGCGAGCCACCCCTTGATGGCGTGGTGGCCGCTCACCACCTGACTGCCCCACTGCAACGTGCCGTTCGCGCTGAACAGCTTCGCCATGTCCGCCCAGCGCCCGAACTGGGCCAGGTGGGCGTACGACCGCTGCACGTCCTTGACCTCGCGCAGCGACTCGACCCGTTCGACGTCCCGGGCGAGCGAGTCGATGCTCACCGGCGCGTTCCCGCTCGCCGCCGCGTGCGGCGCCCGCACCGCGACGTTCACGCCGGCCACCAGCAGAAGCCCGGTCACCGTTGCCGTCAGCCGTCTTGTCAGAGGTTTCATCGTCACATCCCTGTCCGTTGATGCCGTGCGGAATCCCGCGCGGAATGGGTGGAGGGAGAGCTCTGGCATCGCCAGGTCCGGCCGGAGGGCGATGCGGTGAACGTACGTGACGTGTTCACCTGCCGCAAGAAACATTCCGGCATACGAACTTCTCGCCCGACGTGGGGCGCGCCCAATGCCGTCGATCATGAAGTTGACCGCGAGTTTCGCCCGTTTTCTCCCGGCCAACCTCATGATCACCGCGCGTGTCCTCGCGCTCGGCCGCTGTGGAGCGCGCCGCGCTGCCGGTGATCAAGGAGTTAGGGGTGTGGGCTGGAGCCGGGGGTGGCGCGGGCGTCGACGGCGGCGCGTGGGAGAGCCGGGCCGCTACTCGTCGACGTTGGGCGCGCTGTCGGCGGGGGCGCCGAGTTCGTTGGTCAGGGTCGTGGCGGTCGCCACCAGCAGCTCGATGGCGGCGGACAGCTCGGCGACGTCCCCGGCGCCGAGGAGGGCGACAGTGGCGCACAGGCCCTTCTCGTCGAAGACCGGGGCGGCCACCGCGAACAGGCCGCCGCTGTGCCGCGCCACGCTGTACCCCTGCCGGCGCGCGGCGTAGACCTCGGAGTCCAGCCGGGCGCGCTCGGCCGGGGACATGTCGGCTGCCAGCAGATCCATCACGGCCGCGTCGGCGTACGCGAGGTACACGTGCGTCTGCGCGGCGCTCGCGTCGAGCTTGGTGCCGGGGTGCACGGTGACCACGACCTGGCGGCTGGTGTCCTCCTCGACCAGGGTCACCACCGGCCCCTGGGCGCCGCGGACGCTGAGCACCGCCGTCATCCGCGCGTCGGTGCTCAGCTTCCGCAGGTGGGGCCCGGCGATCTCGACGATCCGCTGGCGTCCCAGCGCCCGAATTCCCAGTTCCAGCATCAGTCCGCCGAGGGCGAACGTCCCGCGCCGCGTCCCCCGTTCGAGAATGCCGGCGGCAGTCATCGACGCGCAGTAGCGGTAGGCGGTGGTGCGGTTCAGACCCGTCCGTTCGGCGACGTCCGCGGCCGTGAGCTCGACGACCCGGGGACCGAAGAGCGCGCAGATCTGGCCCACGCGCGCAACCGCCCGGATGTCCGAGTTCGAGGCTTCGTTCGGATCAAAGTTCGCCACCCCCGAAGCGTAGTTCACATGACGGACGAATCGCTACCTGGGGGTCACCTCAGCCGGCGAGCCAGTTGGTGAGCTTGGCGGTGACCTCGTTGAAGTTGTCGGCGTACCACTGGACGTCCTGCAGCACGGTCTTGCCGGTGTTGGCGTCGCCGTAGACTTCGACCTTCTTCGCGTTCTCCGACAGGTTCGGCTTGGCGGCGAGGTTCACCGGCGCGGTGCCGAGCGCCTCGGAGATGCCGGCCACCGCCTCCGGGCTCACCACTGTGGACAGGAACCGCTCCGCGACCACCTTCTTCGGCGACCCCTTCGGTACGGCGAAGCAGTTGATCGAGGCCACCGTCACGTCCCACACCACGGTGATGTCCGCGCCCTCGTCCATCAACGGCACGAGCCGCGCGTCGGCGAGCAGGAACATGTCGACCTGCTTGGCGCCGACCGCCTGCTGGAGCGCGCCGACGTTCGGCGCGAACGTGGTCACCTTGCGGATCGTGTTGAGCTTCTTCAGTGAGCGATCGACGTCGAGCGGGTAGAGCGCGTCGGGCTCCACACCGTCGGCGAGCAGCGGGTATTCAAGGATGCCGTTCTGCAGGTTGGTCAGGATCCCGCGCTGGCCGGGGAAATTCTGGACGTCGAAGAAGTCCTTGATGCTCTTGGGCGCCTTGCTCGGGTCCGGGAACGCGTCGGTGCGGTAGGCGAAGGGCGAGGCGTTGATGAAGTTGCCGATGTAGCACTTGCCGATCGTGCCTTCCGCCAGGTTGCTCTTGTCGACGCCGGAGAAGTCGAGCGGCTCGAAGAGCGTCCCGCAGTTCTGGGTGGCGGCGGCCGGCGCGGTCGCCACCACGTCCCAGAGCACCGCTCCGCTCTCGACCTGGGCCTTCACCTGCGCCACGTCGGGCGGCGAGGTGTTGGTGAAGGTGACGTTCGGGTGCGCCTTGGTGTAGGGCTCCTGGTAGTGCTTGATCATCGCTTCCTGGCCGACGCCGCCGTAGGCGACGAACGTGAGCTTGACGTCCCCCTCGGGGTCCACCGCGGCGGCCGGTTCGTCTCCGCCGCAGGCGGCGGTCATCGAGACCACCGCGGTCGCCACGAGGACCGCGAGGACGCGGGATGTTCTCAACACCATGTCACTTCCTTCGGCTATGGCCCGCCAACGCGGGCTGACTGTTCGGAATATGGATTGGTGCTTCGTATAGTGAACAGTAGCGAGGGCGTAACGTGCCCAACAAGAGCGTGGAACGAGTTCGTTACCAAAGCGTGCGGTCGAATGTGCGCATGGTGAACGCAGCTAGCCTGCGACGATGCGTTGCCGGTCCACTCGCCACCAGGCGACCACGGGCTGGCCGATCCGTAGGTCGCTCTCCAGCGCGTCCAGCCGGGCCCGGCCCATCACGTCGCCGGCTCCACCGAGCGACAGCATGGCGGTCCGGTAGGCCCCCATGTACTCGATGTCGCGGACGATCGCCGCCGCGCAGTTCGCGTCCGGCGGGACCGCGTCCCGGTCGGCCGCGATCCGCACGTCCTCCGGCCGCACCACCAGGGCGGCCGGGCGGCCCTCACGCACCAGGCCCGACACGGTACGGCTGTCGACCGACCACACCTCGCCCTCCCAGACCGCCGTCGTACCGGTCGCCTGCGACAGCGTGAAGACCGTCGAGTCGCCGAGGAACCGCGCGGTGAACAGCGTCTCCGGCGACTGGTAGAGCGCCTCGGGATGGCCCAGCTGCTCGATCCGCCCGTCGTTGAAGAGCGCGATCCGGTCGGACAGGTTCATCGCCTCCTCCTGGTCGTGGGTGACGAAGACGAACGTCGAGCCGACCTCCCGGTGGATGCGGCGGATCTCCAGTTGCAGCGTGGCGCGCAGGTTGCGGTCCAGCGCGCCGAGCGGCTCGTCCAGCAGCAGCGCGGTCGGGCCGAAGACGATGGCCCGGGCCAGCGCGACCCGCTGCTGCTGCCCCCCGGACAGCTGCGCCGGGTAGTGCCCGTCCCGGCCGGTCAGCTGGACGAGTTCGAGCACCTCCGCGACCTTGCGCGCGATGTCCGGCTTGGACATGCGGCGCTCCCGCAGCGGGTAGGCGACGTTCTGGGCGACGGTCATGTGCGGGAAGAGCGCGTAGTTCTGGAAGAGCATGCCGAGGTTGCGCCGGTGCGGCGGCAACCGGCTCACGTCCACGCCGTCGAACGAGATGGCGCCGGTGGTGAGCGTCTCGAACCCGGCGATGAGGTTGAGCGTGGTGGTCTTGCCCGAGCCGCTCGGCCCGAGCAGAGTCATGAACTCGCCCGGTTCGATGGTCAGTGAGACGTCGTCGACGGCCGGGTGGCTCAGTCCGAAGTCCTTCGTCACGTTACTGAGCCGGATCTGGGTCCCGGCTGCCGTGGACGTCGGCGTGGGCGCGGCCGTGCGGAACGTGGATGCGGACATGATGCTCCTATCGGCTCTTTCGGTTGCCCACGAACAGCACGAGGCAGATGACGGTGACCGCGACGACGACCAGGCTGGACGACGCGGCGATGGTGGGGTCGATCTCGACGGTGACGCTGTTGTACATCTGCACCGGCAGCGTCTGGAACGTCGGAGCGCGGAGGAACAGCGCGATCACCACCTCGTCGAACGAGGTCACGAACGCGAAGATGGCGCCGGTGACGATCCCCCGGCTGATCAGCGGCATGGTCACGAACAGGAAGGTCCGCATCGGCGTCGCGCCCAGCGACGCCGACGCCCGCAGCAGCTTCGGGTCGAAGCCGCTGAGCGCGCTCGTCACCGACACCAGCACGAACGGCACGCCGATCGCGGCGTGGGCGAACACGTAACCGCTCAGCGTGCCGACGAGGTGCCACTTGAGGAACGAGATGTAGACCGCGACCGCGATCACGATCGACGGCGTGACGATCGAGACCATCAGCAGCGTCCGCGCGAGCCGCGCGAGCCGCCCGGTCAGGCTGTGCAGGCCGATGGCGGCGGCGGTGCCGACCACCGTGGCGAGCGACGCGGCGAGCACGCCGACCAGCACCGAGGTACGCAACGACGCGAGCCAGGTCGGGTCGGTGAAGAAGTTCTCGTACAGCTTGAGCGAGAAGCCGGTGGGCGGGAACTGGAACGTCGACGCCGTGCTGAAGCTCATCGGGATGACGAACAGGGTGGGCAGGATGAAGTACAGCGCCACCAGGGCGCCGACGAGCTTGAGCCACCAGGGGATCGGGTCGACGGTGGTGGCGCGGCGACGCCGGCGGGCCGGGGCGGGTCGCCGGGGCGTACGCGGAGGTTGGTCGGTCTTCGTCGCGGTCATGGCTGGTCCTTCGTCCTGGCGGCGGCGACGACGCCGATCGCCGAGATGGTTCCGCCGAGGCGGTTCGCCCAGGCGACGAGCACGAGGGTGACGACGAGCACGAGCATCCCCAGCGCGCCGGCGCCCGAGAAGTCGAGCAGCAGGGTGGTGCGCTGGCCGAGCAGTTGCGCGACGAGGGACTGCTGCGGCGACCCGAGCAGGGCCGGCGTGACGTAGAAGCCGAGGCTCAGGGTGAACACGAGGATCAGTCCCGCGACCACGCCGGCGCGCGACAGCGGCCAGTAGATCTTCCAGAACGCGACCAGTGGGTGGGAGCCGAGACCGCGCGCGGCCAGCAGGAGCCGCCGGTCGATGCCGGACAGCGCGCTGAACAACGGCAGCACCATGAACGGGAGCAGCACCTGGCTCATCGCGACCGTCACGCCGGCCACCGTGCCGTAGAGCACGACGTCCAGGCCGAACAGTTCGAAGAAGGAGTGCACCGGTCCGTTGCGTTGCAGGATGACGATCCAGGCGTAGTTGCGGGCCATGACCGAGGTCCAGAACGGGATCAGCACGATGACCAGCAGCACGCCCCGCATGCGCGGACCGACGCGGGTCATCAGGTAGGCGTAGGGATAGCCGAGCAGGAAGGCGATGACGGTGACCGCCGCCGCCGTCATCGCGGTGCGGAGGAGCACCCGCATCGTCACGCCGTCGGTGAAGAGCGACTCGTAGTGCCGCAGGGTCCAGTCGCCGTTGCCGACGCTGCGCAGGAAGCTGTTGCCGAGCGGCACGAGCAGGATCCAGGCGAGCAGGGTGAGCGCCGGCACGAGGAGCAACCACTGCGGACGCGGCCGGAGCCGCCGTAGGAGACCTGGCATTTCTGTTTCCGCCTTCCGCCCGGCGTCCCGGGCTCGCCTGTCATGCATGGCTGGTCGCGATCATGGAGCCGAGGGTCTCGGCCGCCTGTTCCAGCGCGGCGACGCGCGCCGAGGGCCGGTCCGCGGGGTTGAGCATCTCGGTCGTGCCGAGCAGGCCCATCGCGGCCTGCACGTCGTAGGTGGCGAAGATCGGCACCGCCACCGAGGCCAGGCCGGCCCGGTCCAGGTCCGCCCAGGCGATGCGGTGCCGCCGTACCCGGGCCAGCGCCTGCCGCTCCACTGCCGCCTCGGCCGGGGTGAGGCTCGCGTGGGCCCGCGTCACGGTGGCCGGATCGGCCTGGAAGGCGAGCAGGACGCGGGTCTGCGCGGCCTTGAGCTCCAGCACCGTCCCGACCCGGGCGGTCAGCACGATGGTGCCCTGGTGCGGCTCCTCGACGAGCGTCACCACCGCGCCGGAGCGTCCGAGGAAGCTCAGCACTGTGGTGAGGCCGGTCGTGTCCGAGAGCTGTCGCATGATCGCCGGCGCCAGCGTGAGGAGTTGCTGGCGGACCGAGACGAGGGCGAAGAGCTGGTCGAGCAGCGGGCCGGGGCCGAACGACGCGCTCAGGAAGCCGGCCCGTTGCAGGGACTGGAGGTAGCGGTGCGCGGTCGTCCGGTTGAGGCCGAGGCGCTCGGCCACCAGACCCGGGGCGAGACTCCGGGTGTGCTGATCGAGCAGCGCGAGGACGTTCGCGGCCCGGTCGATGGACTGGATCATGGTGCGATCCGTGTCCACTGTCGCCGGAACGGGGCTGGTTCGCTGGTCGTCGGGATCGGCGCTCATCGTCACCTCCTTGCCGGACGCATCCTTCCGGGGACCCGGTCCAGGGCAAGCAAAAGTTCACATGCGAGCAGAGCCATGCACGATGCGAACGAAGGCTCTTCCGCTCGACGCCTCGACGGGCACGCCGACGAGGCGCGAGCGCTGGGCGGATCCGGCACGACCGATGGTTGACCCGAGACCGGGCGTTCGTTTTGCGAGCTACCGCTTTCGGTATGCGGACGATAACCGGTAACCCGCGCGCAACACAATGGTCCTTTCGCGGGCCCGGCGCAGCCATTACGCCGTTCGGCGGCCCATGGACACGAGCTGTGCTCGTCCGTATGCTGAACGACAAGTTCATGGGACGAACAGGAGGAGTCGATGGGCGTCTCGAAGGATGGCCAGCCGGTCCCCCCAGGGCTGTTGAAGGTCCTGGACGGCACGGTTGACCTGCACTGCCACTCCGGCCCGAGCCCTTTCCCGCGGCGGATCAACCACGTCGAGGCGTCGTACGACGCCGCACGCATCGGCCTGCGGGCGCTGCTGGTGAAGTCGCACCACCACAACACCGTCATGGACCTGCTCGCCATGGGCCCCTGGCTGAAGGAGGCGCCGACACCCGTCTACGGCGGCGTCGCGCTGAACTCCGAGGTCGGCGGCATCAACCCCTCGGCCGTCGCGATGAGCCTGCGGATGGGCGGCCGGTGCGTGTGGGCGCCCACCGTGTCCGCGCGCCAGCACATCGAGCACCACAGCCACGAGCACGGATTCCCGACCTCGGGCCTCGACCTGCTGGAGAGCGAGGTCTCGGTGTTCGACGACACCGGGTCCGTCTCCGCGCAGACCGAGCAGGTCGTCGAGGTCGTCGCGGACGCCGGCGCGCTGCTGACCGGCGGCCACCTCGACGCCGAGTCGATGAAGGCGCTGTTCACGGTCGCCGTCGACAAGGGCGTGCGCCGGCTTCTCGTCCAGCACCCCGACTTCATCGTGGGCGCCTCGGACGGCGACATCGAGGAGCTGCTGCGACTGGGGGCGTACGTCGAGCACGAGATCGCGATGTACCACCCCGGCGTCCCGAAGCCGGGCTGGCCGATCGAGCAGCTCGTGCGCTGGATCGAACGCGTCGGGCCCGAGCGCACCACCATCGGCTCGGACCTGGGCCAGCAGGGCAACCCGTTGCCGGTCGACGGCTACATCTACATCGTGCAGCGCCTGCTCGACCACGGGGTGGCCGAGAAGGACGTCCGGCGGATGATCGCCGGGAACCCGGCCTATCTGCTCGGCCTGGAGGACAGCCCGTCGTGATCAGGGCGGACAGGGTCATCATCAGCGCGGCGGTCACCGGGTCCGTGCACGTGCCCTCGCAGAGCGACCACCTTCCGCTCTCCCCCGAGCAGGTGGTGCAGTCCTCGCTGGAGGCGGCTCGGGCGGGCGCCGCGGTCATCCACCTGCACGCGCGGCACCCGGACGGGCGGCCCGCGTTCGAACCGGCCACGTTCGAGGAGATCATCCCGCCGATCGTCGATCAGTGCGACGCGGTCATCAACATCACCACCGGGGGCGCCTCGTCGATGACGATCGAGGAACGGCTCGCCGCCGCGGCCCGGTTCAGCCCGGAGCTCGCCTCGCTGAACATGGGGTCGATGAACTTCGTCTACTCCGGCATCGCGGAGCGGGTCAGCCGATGGAAGCACGACTGGGAGAAGCCCTACGTCGAGAACACCTACCGGCAGCCCTTCATCAACACGTTCGCCCAGATCGAGTACGCGCTGCGCGAGATCGGCGAGAAGGGCGGCACCCGGTTCGAGTACGAGTGCTACGACATCGGGCACCTCTACACCCTGGCCCACTTCGTGGACCGCGGTCTCGCCCGGCCGCCCCTGTTCATCCAGGGCGTCTTCGGCATCCTCGGCGGCATCGGCGCGGACCACGCCAACCTGACCCACATGATCGCCATCGCCGACAAGCTGTTCGGCGCCGAGTACCACTTCTCCGCGTTCGCCGCGGGCCGGCATCAGATGCAGTTCTGCACCCACAGCGCGTGGCTGGGCGGGCATGTCCGGGTGGGTCTGGAGGACAACCTCTACATCGGCAAGAGCGAGCTCGCCACCAGCAACGCGCAGCAGGTCCGCAAGGTCCGGTCGGTCGTGCAGGACCTGGGTCGCACGATCGCGACGCCCGACGAGGCCCGGGCGATCCTCGGCCTCAAGGGCGGCCAGAACATCAGCCGTTGACGCCACCGACACTTCGCAGGGACTGATGACATGACCATGTATGCCAAGGACGACATCCGGTCGCAACTGGCGGCGGCTGCCCCGTCGCGCTCTGTGGACCCGTCCACGCCGGTCCGGCCGGCCCAGTACCTCGCGCTGTACGACATGGCGCCGACAACGGTCAGCGACGCGGGCAGCCGGACGTGGCTGGTACGCGGCCAGCACCTCGTGCTCTCGTGGACCGAGGCGGTGGCCGGCGACCGGTTCGCCCGGTCGGCGCAGCCGGACGAGTACGCGGTGCTGATGTACTCCGGCAGCGCCCCGGTGCGGGTGAGCGCCGACGGCGGTTCCGCCGAGGTGGCGCACGAGGCGTTCGTGGTGGTGCCGCCCGGCGACAGCGTGGTCGAGGCGCTCGCCGACGGCCCGGTGATCCGGGTGTTGTCGACTCTCGCCCCGGACCTGGCCGGGGCGGCCGCCAACGCGGCCGCCTACCGCGAGCCCGACCCCCGGTGCGCGCCGCTCGCCGCCTGGCCCGACCCGGTGGACGGGTTCCGGCTGCGGGTGTACCCGCTCGCCGAGCACCCGATCGAGCCGGGCCGGTTCGGGCGCATCTTCCGCACCACGAACATGATGATCAATTTCCTGGCCGAGGAACCGACGCCGCGGGACCCGCTGCGCCTCTCCCCGCACTCGCACGACGACTTCGAGCAGCTCTCGTTCGGCGTCAAGGGCGAGTTCGTCCACCACATCCGCTACCCCTGGGGACCCGACTCCACCCGATGGCGCCCGGACGACCACGGCCGCCTCGGCGTGCCCTCGCTCTGCGTCATCCCGCCGCCGACGGTGCACACCACCCAGGGCGTCGGCGACCACCAGCAGCTGATCGACATGTTCGCGCCGCCGCGCGCGGACTTCTCCGCCAAGACCGGGTGGGTGCGCAACGCCGACGACTACCCGATGCCGGCATGAGCACCGACGTGGCCACCCCGAGGCGCAGCCGGTTCCGGGCCGCGCTCGCCCGCCCGGACGCCCCGGCGCTGGGCACGTGGGTGAAGCTGCCGGTGATGGAGAGCGTGGAACTGCTCGCGCTCGCCGGATTCGACTTCGTCGTCGTCGACCTGGAACACGCCCCGATCGACCTGCAGACGGCCTATCAGCTGATCGGGACCGCCAACCATCTCGGGCTGGCCCCGATCGTCCGGATCCCGGCGCTCGACCCGGGCATCACGCAGCGGGTCCTCGACGCGGGCGCCGAGGGCGTCATGGTCCCGCACGTGGACACCGTCGAGCAGGCGCGAGCCGCCGTCGCGGCGGTCCGGTTCCCGCCGCTCGGCGCCCGCGGCGTGGGCAGCACGAGCCGGGCCGGCGCGTGGGGCGCCATGCCCCGCGCCGAGTACCTGCGCTACGGACAGGAGGAGGTCGTGCTCGTCGCCCAGATCGAGAGCGCCCGGGCCGCCTCGTCGGCCGGGGCCGTCGCGGCGGTGCCGGGTGTCGACGCGCTGCTCGTCGGGGCCGCGGATCTGTCCACGTCCGAGGGCACGACCGAGGACGATCCCCGGGTCGTCGCGCTCGTCGCCGCCGCCGTCAAGGACTGCCTCGCCGCCGGCGTACCCATCGGCAACGCCGGCGGGGCGGACGCCGACGCGGTCCGGCGGGCGGCCGACGCCGGTTTCACCTTCACCCTGCTGAGCAACGACGCCAGCCTGCTCGGCGCGGCGGCCCGGGCCGCCGTGCAGGCGGGCCGCGCCGTGCGGCACCGGCGCTGAGGCACGCCGTGGCACCCCTCACGACGGCGCTGCACCTGCGGTGGGCCGACACCGACCACTACGGCCACGTCAACAACGTCACCTGGCTGCGCTACGTCGAGGAGGCCCGGATCCGCACGTTCGGGCTGCCGGACCTGCCCGGCACGTTCGATCCGGCGCGGCCGCCGGCGCTGGCCGTGCTCGGCGCCGCGACGTTCACCATGACGGCGGCGGCCCGGCTGGAGTTCACCGGCGAGCTCGCCTACCACGGGCAGTCGATCCTCGCCGACGCCTGGCTGTCCCGTACCGGTTCCCGCAGCCTCGACCTGAGCTTCCGCTTCGTCGACGAGGCGCGCACGACGACGTACCTGCTCGCGCAGACCACGCTCGTGGTCTGCGACCTGGCCGACCGCCGGCCCCGGCCGCTGACCGGCGCCGAGCGCGAGGCGCTGGCGCCCTACCGGGGCGATCCGCTGACCTTCCGTTGAGCCGCCCGAAAGGAATCACCGTGCCGACCTACGACGAGCTCTCCACGGCCGCGGTGCCCGGCGCCGCCTGGGACGTCTTCGGACCGGGCGATCAGCTCGGCAGCATCAACCGGCTGACGCCGGAGCGGGTGACCGCCGCCGCCCGCCTGGTCCGCCGGGGCGAGCGGTTCAACCTCGACTACCCGGTCAACGCCTTCGAGCCCTACCCGACCGGCACCCGGCGTCCCGCCGAACACCACGTCTTCGCCAACAACCCGCTGCACCGCGACGACTGGATCGACTCGTTCTACCTCCAGTCCACCTCGCAGCTCGATTCGCTGCGCCACATCGGGCACCCCGCCCACGGCTTCTACGGCGGGCTGACCGCCGCCGACAACAACCAGGACTCGACCGCGCTCGGCATCCACCACTGGGCGGAGGCCGGGATCGCCGGACGGGGCGTGCTCCTCGACATCCCCCGGCACTTCGCCCGCGAGGGCCGCCCGTACGACTGCGAGCAGACGATCGCGCTGGACGAGACGGTGCTGGACGCCGTCGCGCGGGCGCAGGGCGTGTCCTGGCGTGGCGGCGACATGCTGCTGCTGCGTACCGGGTGGGCCGGGAACTACCTCGCCAAGTCCGTCGAGGAACGGGTCGAGTTCAACACCCGCAACCGCTCCCCCGGGCTGGCCCAGCGCGAGTCGGTGCTGCGCTGGTTGTGGGACCACGAGATCGCGCTCGTCGCCGCCGACAACCTGGCCGTGGAGGCGGACCCGGTGCTGGAGTCGGACTTTCGCTCGCCCCACGACCGCCCGCCGGAGCGCGGGGTCGACCACAGCGGCATGCTGCACCGGCCGCTCATCGCGCTGCTCGGGATGGCCTTGGGCGAGCTGTGGAAGCTCGACGACCTCGCCGACGACTGCGCCGCCGACGGCGTCTACGAGTTCTTCCTCACCTGCAAGCCGCTGAACCTGCCCGGCGGGGTCGGGTCGCCACCGAACGCGCTCGCCGTCAAGTGAGCGGCCCACGACGGCGGCCGGAGCGCCCGCGCCGCCGTCCACCAGGGATGACACCGCCGGAGCCGACCGGAAATGCCCCCCGGCTACCCCTCGCACAAGTGCGGGCATGTTCGATAGGATCGAACATCCCGGGCGGACACCCCCCGCCACCGCAACAGGAGGTCCTCGTGCGGTCCATGGACAGTCAGCCGCCGTCGGAGCAGGCCGCCCTCGGTGGCGCCGCGGACGAGAGCACCCCGGCCGGCGTGGTCGGCGCCCGGATCCGGCGGTACCGCAAGGAGCGCGGGCTCACGCTGCGCGGCCTCGCCTCCCGCTCCGGCCTGTCGATCGGCTTCCTGTCCCAGGTCGAGCGCGGCATCTCCTCCATCGGCCTGACCGCGCTGGGCAGTGTCGCCAAGGCCCTCGACAAGTCGGTGGCCGACTTCTTCGACGCCGGCAACGGCACGTCCGACAGCAACGTCTCCCAGCTTCCCCGGCACTTCACGCTGACCAGGGCGGAGACGTCGGCCACGCAGTACGTGTCGGGGCAGCAGACCTACCGCATGCTCTCCGACCGGGGGCCGGAACTGGTGCTGGAGCCGATGCTCGTGCACATCGCGCCCGGCGGGCGGCGGGAGAACGCGTACGGCCACCGGGGCGAGGAGTTCGCCTACGTCATCTCCGGTGAGCTGCTCTACGAGGTCGAGGGCGTGGAGCACCGGCTGTGCCCGGGCGACAGCGTGCACCTGCGCTCGTCGGTGCCGCACCAGATGTACAACGACACCGACTCGGTGACCACAGTGGTCTCGGTGGTCACGCCCCGCCTGTTCTGACAGGTGCCCCTGGGCGCCACGAATCGCCCTCCGGTTTCACGCAGGTGAACACGGATGGCGATTCGGTGGAGGGCGAGGTGTCAGCGACCGAGGCGGGCGTCCACTGCTGTCATCGTGTCCCGCCAGATGACCGACGCCGGGTCGATGACGGCGAAGTGGTCGCCCGGCTGTTCGAGGTGGCGGATGTCGTCGCCCGCGTCTGCTGCCGCCGCGGCGTAACGCCGGTTGGCGTCGACCAGGTCGAGACTGTCCGCCGTCCCCTGCACGAGGAGGGTCGGGACACCGACGGGCAGCCGGAGCATCGGGTCGCTCTCGGCGTACCGGCGCGGGGCCGTTGCCGGTGAGCCGCCCAGAGCCGCGGAGATCGCGCCGTCGCCGAGGAAGCGCCGCTCGCCCTCGGTGAGGTCGAGCACCCCGGCCAGCGACACCGCGAGCGCGACACGCGGCCCGCCCGTACGCGTGGCGAGGTCCGCCGCGGCGCGCAGCGCGAGCTGCCCGCCGGCCGAGTGGCCGAAGACGACGATCCGGTCGAGGTCGAGCGGCCGGTCGGCGGCGAGGTCCCGCAGCCCGGTGAGGCCGGCTTCGACATCCTGTGTGGTCGCGTCCCAGCCGTGCCGGTCCGGGCGCCGGTACTCCAGGTTCCAGGACGCCCAGCCGCGGGCGGCCAGGTCGACGGCGAGGGCGTCCATCAGGTCCGCTCCCCAGATCGACCGCCAGAACCCGCCGTGCAGCAGCACCGCGACCGGCGCCGGCCCGGTGCGCGGAGCCGACGGCAGCCGCAGGTCGCCCCACTGCTCCGGGTCGGGACCGTAGGCGATCCGGTCGGCCGGCGCGCGGAAGCGGTGCACGGCGTGCCGGATCGCCCAGGTCACGCCCCACAGCCCTCGGCCGGCCAGATGGACCGCGCCGGGCGCCGGCGTCTCGACGGTGAGGTCGTACCAGACCGCGTGCGGCGGCTGCGCGCCGATCAGCGCGCGGGCCGGTGGGGTGGGGCCGGGCAGCACCACAGCCGGGCCCTGCGCGGCGGCGAGCAGCGACCGCAGCTCGTCGGCCGAGGCGGCGGTGACGACCTCGCCGGTGACGTCCAGCTCGGCACAACTGGTGGCGACGAGCGACGCCAGCAGCTCGGTGTCGGCCACCAGCCCGGGGCCGACCACGACGGTGAGCCGCACCAGACTCACCTGCGCAGCAGGGGCAGGACGGCGGAACCGAGCAGGTCCACGCCGCGCTCGTCGGTCAGGCCGTGCGGCGTGCCGAACTCGACCCGACGCACGCCGGCGTCGATGAGGGCCTGGGCCTGCGCGGCGACCTGCTCCGGGGTGCCGGAGAAGGCGAACCGGTCCAGCACGTCGTCCGGGATCAGCCGGCCCGCGGCCTCGTCCTCGCCCGCGTCGACCAGGTCGCCGACCCGCTTCACCAGGTCGTCGGGGAGCACGACTGTCGGGTCCAGTTCCGCCACCACCGCCAGGTACATCGCCACCTCGGTGCGGGCCTTGGCCCGGGCGGCCTCACCGTCGGTGTCGACAACCGTCACCGCGCCCAGCACGATCCCGACGTCGGAGACGTCCCGTCCGGCCTTCTCCGCGCCGGCCCGCAGCCGCTCGCGGATCACCGGCACCATGTCCGGGTTGGCGCTGCCGCCCACCTTGATCTCGTCGGCGATCCGGCCGGCCAGGGCCGCGCCCTGCGGACCCCACGCGCCGAGCAGGAGCGGCGGGTCGGGCCGCTGCACGTCGTAGCGCAGCGCGGTGCCGGCCTCCAGCGAGAAGACCCGGCCGGTGAAGCCGCTGCGGTCGCCGCGCAGCAGGCGGTAGACGACCTGGGCGGCTTCCTCGATGGTGGTCAGCGGTCGCGGCTGCGGCAGGCCGACCGCCCCGAGCCAGGTCCCCCGGGCCAGCCCCAGGTAGGCCCGTCCGTGCGAGGCCAGGTCCAGGGCGGCGAGCTGACCTGCGATCTCGTACGGGGCCATCGAGTACGGGTTCAGGCAGGCCGCGCCGAGGCGTACCCGTTCGGTCGCCTGCGCCATCTCCAGCAGCGGGAAGATCGGCGGCTGGTACATCAGGTCGCCGAAGACGGTGAGCACGTCGAAGCCGTGCGCCTCGGCGGCGCGGGCCAGCCGGGCGTACGCGCCGGCCGGCTTGTCGCTCTGCAGACCGAGTCCGATCTCGACTGTCATGTCAGGTCCGCCGAGTTCATCGTGCGCCGGCAGGTCCGTTCCACCTTCATGACGAGCCGCTCCTCCGGGTCGGGGCAGATGAAGTGGGAGTCCTGGGCCAGCCAGTCCCCCGGCGCCAGGTCACGCTGCTTGGCGGCGAGGAAGGGCAGCACCGACGCGAGCGCGTACACGCAGAAGTGCTTTCCCTCGGGCAGCCGCAGGTGCGCGCTGTTCGTCAGTTCGAAGTGATCGCCGACCGCCATGCCGCACACCGACCGGCCTTCGATCCGGTCGACTGTCACCTTCAGGTCGTAGATCTCCATGTCGCCGTCGGCGGTGTCGCTCACGGCCCCTCCCCTTCGTCGATCCGTACGATGATCTTGCCGGTGGTCCGGCGTTCGGCCAGCTCGGTGAGCGCCGCGGGCGTCTCGTCGAGCGACACGACGCGGCTGACCGGCGGCCGGACCGCGCCGGAGGCGCACATGTCGAACAGCTCCTGGTAGGCGGCCTCGACCGCGGACGGGCGCTGCCACGGGTACTGCGAGCCCCAGGACAGGCCCACCAGCGTCGCGTTCGCCGCCATCAGCCGCAGCGGGTCGACGGGTGGCGGCGCGCCACCTGCCGCGCCCACCGCGACCAGGCGGCCCTCGAAGGCGAGGCACTCCCAGGAGCGGGCGAAGACGTCGCCGCCCACCGGGTCCACCACGACCTCCACGCCCCGGCCGCCGGTGGCCTCCCGCACGGCGGCCACGAAGTCCTCCGCCGTGTAGTCGATCGCCACCTCGGCGCCCTGGTCGCGGCAGATCGCGGTCTTGGCCGGGCCACCGGCGGTGGCGAGGACCCGGGCGCCGCGGGCGACCGCGAGCTGGATGACGGAGATGCCGACACCGCCCGCGCCGGCGTGCACCAGCACCGTCTGCCCGGCGGTGACGCCCGCCCGTTCCAGCGCGAACCACGCGGTCTGGTAGGTGACCGGCAGCGCCGCCGCGGTCACCGGGTCGACAGTGGACGGCCGCGGCACGACCACCGCGGCGTCCACCGTCACTGTCGTGCCGAGCGCGCCGCGCGGCAGCGCCGGGCAGGCCAGCACCTCCTGACCCAGCAGGTGCCCGGCACCGTCGCCGGCGGCGACGACCCGCCCGGCCGCCTCCACCCCCGGCGTCATCGGCGGGTCCGGCCGCACCGGGTACTCGCCCCGGCAGAGCATGACGTCCAGGAAGTTCAGCCCGACCGTACGGACGGCGAGCCGCACCTGGCCGGGGCCGGGCGGCGGGTCATCGGGCAGCTCGGCGACCGACAGCACGTCCGCCGGTTCACCGGTCCGCTCGGCGACCAGCCGCCGGATCATGCCGCGCCCACCGGTTCCCGGACCAGCTCGGCGTGGTGGTGCACGATCACCCAGCGGCCGTCGACCCGGCGTACCACGTCGGTGACCCGGGTGATCTCCGGCTCGTCGTCCGGGCCGAGCTGCGCGACCAGCTCGTACCGGGCCACGCCGAAGTCGTCCCACACGTCGATGCGCTTGCCCCGCGCGGCGAGCACCGCCAGCCGGGGCCGCTGACCGGCGGCGTCCCGCTGGGCGCGGTACTCGTCCAGCTCGGCCCGGGTCCGCAGCGGTCCCGGCAGGTGCGTCTCCCAGGTGGTCACCTCGGGGTCCAGGTGCGTGTCGAACCGCTGCTGGTCCCCGGCGAGGAACGCGTCGTACATGTCGTCGATGCCGGCGGCGATCTCCGCCGCGCCTGCCTGCGCGAAGGTCATCGCGTCTCCTCCTGGTTACGGTCGTCGCGGGCGATCTGCCCGCCCTTCATCACCCACCGCACGTCCCGGAAGGCCGAGGTGTCGGCCAGCGGGTCGGCGTCCGTCGCGATCAGGTCGGCCAGCTTGCCGACCTCGACAGTGCCGAGGTCGGACTCCGCGCCGAGCCACCGGATCGGGCCGAGCGTGCCGGCGTGGATGGCCCGCGCGGCGCCGATCCGCTCGGACATGTACTCCAGCTCCCGGATCGAGGCGGTGGTGCCCTCGAACTCCCAGAACGGGGGCATGTCGCTGCCGAGCAGGACCTCCACCCCGGCAGCGATGGCCATGTCGAAACTCTCCAGGTGCCGGGGTCCGGCGCCGAGCGAGCGGCACTGCATCCACTCCGGCACGCCCAGCTCGTCGAAGAACTCCTTGCAGCGGGTCACCAGCAGCGTCGGCACGAGCGCCGTGCCGCGCTCGGCCATCCGCGCCGCGACCTGCGGGGTGAGCTGGTAGCCGTGCTCCACGCAGTCCAGACCCAGCTCGACCGCCGCGCCGATCACCTCGGCGGGCCCGGCGTGCGCCGTCACCTTGCGGCCCCACGCGTGCGCCGTCTCGATCACCGCCGTCATCTCGTCGGCGAACAGCTGCGGCGTGTGGATGCTCTCGTGCTCACCGGCGATGCCACCCGAGATCATCACCTTGATCAGGTCCGCGCCGGCCTTGATCTGGCTGCGCACGCCGTGGCGGAAGCCCACCGGGCCGTCGCACTCGAGCGTGTCGTTGCTCTCGTGCCCGTGCCCGCCGGTGCACACCAGCGCCCGGCCGGCGGTGTAGATGCGCGGACCCGGCACGCGCCCGGCGTTGACCGCCCGCCGCAACGCGAAGTCGGCGTGGTCCTTCTCCGCCACGCAGCGCACCGTGGTCACACCGGCGTGCAGCGTGCGCCGCGCCCCGTCGGCCATGTAGTGCGCCAGGTCGTAGGGGCCCATCCCCTTGACGTTGTCGCCTCCGGAGCCGGGCAGCGACAGCGAGAAGTGGGTGTGCATGTTGACCAGGCCGGGCGTCACGTACGCGCCGTCGAGGTCCACCTCGGTCAGCCGGCCGGCGGCACGCGCCTGCGCGGCCACCTCGGCGTACGGGCCGACGGCGGCGATCCGGTCACCCCGGACCCACACCCCGGCGCCGGTCACCGGCGCCATGCCGTCCACCACTCGGGCATCAAGCACTGTGCAGTTGCCGAGCAGCATGCTCGGCTGCTCGGGCGAATAGGCGGCACTCACGCGATCACTCCATAAACGTCTCGGGCGGCCCGGGCGGAGACGTAGCCCTCGGCCACGTCCCGTCGCACCGCCTCTGGATCCCGACTCCCCGGGTCACCGTGCCCGCCGCCACCGGCGGTCAGCAGCGTGACCCGATCCCCCACCGCCACCGCGGTACGCCGGGTGCTCACCCGGTGCTCGCGGTCGGTGCCCGGAAAGACGACCACCTGGTTCGGCTCCGGCTGCGACCCGCCGGCCAGCGCCCACGGCGCGCTCTTCGTCTTCTTGATCACCGTCAGGAACTCACCCGGCGTCACGAACCGGATGTCCCGCCGCAGGCCGCAACCGCCCCGGAACCGGCCCGCGCCACCGGAGTCGGTACGGATCTCCACCCGTTCGAAGAACATTCCCGTCTTCGACTCCAGCACCTCGACGGGCGTGTTGCGCGCCTGGGTCTGGCACAGGTGGTTCGCAGGTCCGATCCCGTCGTGCCGGGGTGTGCCGCCCCAGCCGACCGGGTCGTTGTTGCTGACGGCGAACATGTCGCCGGTGTCCGGGTGCCGGCCGACCATCATGAAGCCGGGCACGTCACCGCCGGAGGAGGCTGCCAGCCGGTCCGGCATGCCCTGCGCCAGCGCCTTGAGGATCAGCTCCAGCGCGACGGTGCCGGTCCACTGGGTGAACGTGGCGGCCGGGTACTGCGCGTGGAACAGCGTGCCGGGCTCGGCGCGTACCCGCAGCGGCGCGAAGTGCCCGGCGTTCGTCTGCTCGTGCGGCGTGGTGACGCCCTTGAACGCGACCCGGCAGGTGGCGATGGTGGCGCCCAGCGGCAGGTTCACCGGTCCGGGCACCGCCGGCGACGAGCCGGCGAAGTCCACTGTGAACCCACCGTCGGCGACGGTGACGGTGACCCGCATGAGGATCGGGTCGTCACTGACGCCGTCGTCGTCGAGCCAGTCCTCGGCGGTCCAGCTGCCCTGCGGCAGCGCGGCCACCGCCTCCCCGGCGCGCTGCGCGGCGACGTCGATCACCCGGTCGACGACCGCGTCCACCACGGCCGTGCCGTAGTCGCGGTACAGCTCGGTCACCCGCCGCTCACCGGTACGCAGCGCGGCGATCTGCGCGTTGAGGTCACCGATGACCAGTTCCGGCATCCGCGAGTTGAAGCGGATCAGCTCGTGGATCTCGCGCATCGGCTCGCCCCGGTCGTACACCTTCGTGCCGGGGAAGATGATCCCCTCCTGGTGCATGTCCGTGGAGTCGAGCACGTACCCGGGATCCTTGGCACCCAGGTCCATCCAGTGCGCCCGGATGCACAGGAAACCGATCAGCTCCTCGCTGCCGGGCAGCACGACCGGCGAGAACATCGTCGCGTCGTACGTGTGCGCCGCGTTCCAGTACGGGTAGTTCAGCAGCACCACGTCGCCGCGGCGCAGGTTCTCCCGGCCGACGTACTCCACGCCCTTGCGCAGCGAGTAGTCGTTGGCGCCGAGGAAGCGGGACAACCCCGTCGACTCCGCGACCAGCCGCAGATGCCGGTCGTAGATGGAGATGCCGAAGTCGTACACCTCGTAGATCACCGGGTTGAACGCGGTGCGCACGAGCGCGGCCCGCATCTCCTCGGCGGCCGAGACGAGATGGCTGCGGACGACCTCGACGGTTGCCCCGTCGACCGTCGGCTCACCCATCGACGTCCACTCCGTAGACGTCCCGGGCTGCCTCCCGGGAGACGTAGCCCTCGGCCACGTCCCGCCGCACCGCCTCCGGGTCGCGGCTGCGCGGGTCGCCGTGGCCGCCGCCACCGGCGGTCAGCAGCGTGACCCGGTCGCCCGCGGCCACCACAGTGCGCTTGGTGCTCACCCGGTGCTCGCGGTCGGTGCCCGGGAACACCACCACCTGGTTCGGCTCCGGCTGCTCGCCGCCGGCCAGCGCCCACGGCGCGCTCTTGGTCTTCTTGATCACGGTGAGGAACTCGCCGGGGGTCAGGAACCGGATGTCGCGGCGCAGGCCGCAGCCGCCCCGGAACCGGCCCGCGCCACCAGAGTCGGCGCGGATCTCCCAGCGCTCGAAGAACATCCCGGTCTTGGCCTCCATGACCTCGATCGGGGTGCCCCGGCCGGTGCTGCCGGAGACGTGCGTGGCGGCGTCCATGCCGTCGTGCCGCGCGGTGCCGCCCCAGCCCACCAGGTCGTTGTTGCTGACCGCGAACATCTTCCCGGTGTCCGGGTGCAGGCCGACCATCATGAAGCCGGGCACGTCGCCGCCGGAGGAGGCGGGCAGCAGGTCCGGCATGCCCTGGGCCAGCGCCTTGAGGATCAGCTCCACCGCGACGATGCCGGTCCAGAGCGTGAACGTCGGCTGCGGGTAGACGGCGTGGAACAGGCTGCCCGGCTCGGCCCGCACCTCCAGCGGCGCCACGGTGCCGGCGTTCGACGGCTCGTCCCGCGACGTCAGCGACTTCAGCACGACCTTGCAGATCGCCTCGGTCGCGCCGAACGGCATGTTGATCGGGCCGCGGGTGGCCGGCGCCGAACCGGCGAAGTCGACGACGAAGCGCCCGTCGGCGATGGTCACGGTGACGCGCATCTTCACCGGGTCGTCGGTGATGCCGTCGTCGTCCACCCAGTCCTCGGCGGTCCAGGTGCCCTGCGGCAGCGTCGCCAGCGCCGCGCGGGCGCGGGCCTCGCCGTCGGCGATGATCCGGTCGACCGCCTGGTCGACGGTGTCCCGGCCGAACTTCTCGATGATCTCCAGCATCCGGCGCTCGCCGGTGCGCAGCGCGGCGATCTGCGCGTGCAGGTCGCCCAGCACCGCGTCGGGCATCCGCGAGTTGAAGCGGATCAGCTCGTGGATCTCGCGCACCGGCTCGCCCCGGGACACGACCTTGGTGCCCGGGAAGATCAGCCCCTCCTGGTGCATGTCGGTCGAGTCCAGCACGTAGCCGGGGTCCTTGGCGCCCAGGTCCATCCAGTGCGCGCGGACGCAGAGGAAGCCGACCAGGTCGCCGTCCGCGTCGGGGTCGGACTCGTCCGGCCGGAACACCGGCGCGAACAGCGTCGCGTCGTACGCGTGCGCCGCGTTCCAGTACGGGTAGTTGAGCAGCACCACGTCACCGCGGTGCAGGTTCTCCCGGCCCACGTACTCCACGCCCTTGCGCAGCGAGAAGTCGTTCGCGCCGAGGAAGAACGTCAGGCCGGTGGCCTCGGCGACCAGCCGCAGGTCGGCGTCGTACATCGACAGGCCGAAGTCGTGCACCTCGTAGATGACCGGGTTGAACGACGTACGGATGAGGGTGGCCCGCATCTCCTCCGCGGCCGACAGCAGATAGCTGCGGACGACCTCGACCTGGGCTCCGTCCAGCGTGGTCATGCGGCTTCCTCCAGGGTGACGAGCAGGTATCCGTGGTCGTCGACGGTGACCCGCTGGCCGCTGGGCACCACGGTGGTGGAGGTGCCCTCGTCGATCAGCGCCGGTCCGTCGAAGGTGTCGCCCGGCTCCAGGTGGGCCCGGTCGTAGACCGCGAACGGCACCACCGCCTGCTGCCCGAAGTCGTACGCGTCGCGGTGGGTCAGCAGCGCCTGCGACGGGTCGCCGTCGCCGCGCGGGCGGGTCTGCAGCTCCGGCCGGTCGGTGCCCCCGATGCCGCGCACCCGCAGGTTGAGGATCTGCAGCGGGTTGCCCATGGTGTGGCCGTACCGGGCGCGGTGCGTCTCGTCGAACGCGGCGCGGATCGCGTCGCGGTCCAGCTCGCGCCCGACGGTGACCATGAGGCTGTGCTCCTGGCCCAGGTAGCGCAGCTCGAACTGCCGCTCCAGCACCGCCTCGCCGGCCGGCACGCCCTGCGCCACCAGCGACGCGACCGCCTCGGCCTCGACCGCCTTGAACAGCTGCTCCAGCTCCGCCAGGTCGGCGTCGTCGAGCGTGGCCATCACGGTACGGCTGAAGTCGTTGACGATGTCGGCCGAGAGCATGCCCCAGGCGGAGAAGCCGGACGGCGCGAACGGCACGATGACCTCGCCGATGCCCATCTCGCGGGCCAGCAGCGGGGCCAGCAGCGGCCCGGCGCCGCCGAACGCGAGCAGCGCGAACTGCCGGGGGTCGTGACCCCGTTCGACGGTGATCTGCCGGACCGCGCCGACGGTACGGGCCAGCAGCACGTCGAACACGCCGGCCGCCGCGTTCTCCACGGTGAGGCCGAGCGGCTCGGCGAGCTGCTCGGCGATCGCCGCGCGCGCCTCGGCGTCGCGCAGCCCCATGGTGCCGGCGAGGAAGCGCTCCGGGTCCATGTAGCCGAGCACCACAGCGGCGTCGGTGACCGTCGGCCTGGTGCCGCCCCGGCCGTAGCAGACCGGTCCGGGGTCGGCCCCGGCGCTCTGCGGGCCGACCTTGAGCAGGCCGTGGTCGAGCCAGGCGATCGAGCCGCCGCCGGCGCCGATGGTCCGGATGTCGTACGTCGGGATGAGCAGCGGGAAGTGCTCCAGCTGGGCCTCGTACGCGGCGACCGGGTTGCCGCGCTCGATCACGCAGGCGTCCAGCGAGGTGCCGCCGATGTCGAACGTGAGCACGTTGTCCCGGCCCAGCTCGGAGGCGACGTACGCGGCGCCGACGATGCCGCCGGCCGGGCCGGACAGCACGGTGTGCGTGGGTGCGGTCTTGGCGACCGCGCTGGTCATCGAGCCGCCGCCGGACCGCATGATCAGGAAGCGCCCGGAGAAGCCGCGCTCGGCCAGGCCGGCCTCCAGCTCGTCCACGTACCGCTCGAAGATCGGCCGGATGTACGCCTCCAGCACCGTGGTGCTGGTCCGCTCGTACTCCCGGTACTCGCGCACGATGTCCGTCGACAGCGACAGGCTGACCTCGGGGAACTCCTCGTGGATCAGGCGCGCGGCCTCTCGCTCGTGGCTCGGGTCGAGGAACGAGTGCAGGAAGCAGATGGCGATCGAGGTGACCTGCTGGTCCACCACGAGCGTGCGGGCGGCTTCCCGGACGCTGTCCGGGTCCAGCGGCTCCACCACCCGGCCCCGGTAGTCGAGCCGGCCCCGCACCCCGGCGGTGAAGCGGCGCTGCACCAGGCTCTCCGGCCGCTGGTACTGGAAGTCGTACATGTGGTCGGACGGCACGTTGCCGCGACCGATCAGGAAGATGTCCCGGAAGCCCTCGTTGGTGATGATGCCGGTGCGGCCACCACGGCGTTCCAGCACCGCGTTGAGGCCGAGCGTGGTGCCGTGGATGAACAGCTCCACCTCGGACAGGTCGGTGCCGAGCGCGGTGATCGCGTTGAGGACACCGTCCGCGGGCCGGGCCGGGGTCGTCGCCGCCTTGCGGAAGCGGACCCGGTTGGTGCGCGTGTCGAGCTCCATGGCGTCCACGAAGGTCCCGCCGATGTCGACGGCGAGCCGGATGGGGCGACGGGTCATGGCGTGACAGCCTGCCTTCCGATGAGGGCGGGAAGCTCGGGAACGCGCCAGCAGGCGGCCCGGCTCTCGCCGTACGACTGAAGCTCCTGCTGCTCCGATCGGCACCGGTCGGTGACGAACGGGCACCGGGCGGCCAGTGGGCACCCGGTTGCGGCGTCGGCTTCCTCCAGGTCCTTGACCAGCTCGACGGCCTCGCCGTCGGACCCGGCCGTCCCGCCGAGGCGGGGGGCGCTGCCCAGCAGCGCGCGGGTGTACGGATGCCGGGGCGTGTCGAAGACGACGTCCACCGGACCCTCCTCGACAATCCGGCCGAGGTAGAGCACCACGACGCGGTCGGCGAAGCCGCGCACCGTGGCCAGGTCGTGGGAGATGAAGACCGAGGCGCGGTCGGCGTCGGCGGCCACGTCGGCGATCACGTCGAGGATCTGCGCCTGGACGGTCACGTCCAGGGCCGACGTCGGCTCGTCGAAGACGATCAGGTCCGGCTCGCCCACCAGCGCGCGGGCGATGCCGATGCGCTGGGCCTGGCCGCCGGACAGCTCGTGCGGGTACCGCTGCAGGATCGAGCGGTCCAGCTCCATCCGGTCGAGCACGGCGGCGACACGCTCGGCGCGTTCCGCCGGGGACAGGCCCGCGGCCCGCAGCGGCTCGGCGATGGAGTCGCCGACGGTCCGGCGCGGGCTCAGCGAGCCGATCGGGTCCTGGAACACCAGTTGGGCTCGGGTTCGTGCCCGGCGCAGCGCCCGGCCGCGTGGGCGGGACCGGCCCGGCTGCCTGACCAGGGCCTGACCGGCGACTGTGACAGTGCCGGACGTGGGCGCGACCAGGCCCATGACGAGCTTGGCCAGCGTGCTCTTGCCGCAGCCGCTCTCGCCCACCACGCCCAGCGTCTCACCCGGACCGAGCCGCAGCGTGACGCCACGCAGCGCGTGGTGCCCGCCGGCGCCGAACCGGCTGCGATAGACGACGTGCGCGTCCTCGATCTCCAGCACGGCGGGCTTCGGGTCGGCGCCGGCCGGCTGGGCGCCGCCCGCGTCCGGCGTGTGCGGCGCGGACGGCACGTCGGCGTCGAGCGGCCGGGTCTGCGGGTGGAAGCAGGCCAGCGACCAGTCGCGGCCGCCGGGAATCGGCTGGGTGCCCGGCCGCCGGGACGAGCAGGTGCGGTCGGCGTGCGCGCAGCGGGCGACGAACGGGCAGTTCTCCGGCGCCTGGGTGAGCAGGGGCATGGCGCCGGGGGTGGCGACGACCGGCCGGCCGCCGACGTCCGGCACCGACCGCAGCAACGCCCGGGTGTACGGATGCGCGGGCTCCCGCAGCACCTGCGCCGCCGGTCCGCTCTCCACCACGGTGCCGGCGTAGAGCACCACCACCCGGTCGCAGACCTCGGCGATCGAGGCGAGGTCGTGCGAGATCAGCAGCACGCCCCGGCCGTCGGTGTCGGCGGCGTGCCGGAACTGGCGCAGGATCTCCCGGGTCAGCGTCACGTCCAGGCCGGTGGTCGGCTCGTCGGCGATCAGCAGGTCCGGGGCGCAGCCGGTGGCCAGCGAGATCATCACCCGCTGGGCCATGCCGCCGGACAGCTCGTGGGCGTACGCGTCGAGCCGCCGCTGCGGGCTGCGGATACCGACCGCCTCGAACAGCTCGCGCGCCGCCTCCCGGGCCCGGTCGCCGGACATGTCCTGGTGGGTGGCGAGCCGGTCGACGAGCTGCTTGCCGATGGTGCGGGTGGGGCTGAGCGCGCCCCGCGGGTTCTGGAAGCAGATCGCCACCCCGCGCCCGCGGTGCGCGGCGAGCGCGGCGTCGTCCATGCGCAGCACGTCGGAGTCGCCGAAGAGCACCCGGCCGGTGGCGTGCGAGCCGCCGGGCAGCAGCCCGACGATGGCGCGGGCCACCATGCTCTTGCCGCCGCCGCTCTCCCCGACCAGGCCGACGACCTCGCCGGGGCGTACGGCGAAGGTGACGCCGCTGAGCGCGGCCACCTGCCGGCCGGGTCGCCGGATGTTCACCGAGAGGTTCTCGATCGACAGCATGGTCACCGCCGCTTCGCGTTGGCGCGGTCCTGCAGGCCTTCGCCGAGCAGGCTGAACCCCAGGACGCAGACGAACAGGGCCAGACCGGGTGGGACCGAGGTCCACCACCGGCCGCCGACCACGTCCGCGGCGCCCAGGCTGATCATGGCCCCCCACTCCGCGTCGGGGATGCTGACGCCCAGGCCGAGGAAGGAGAGCCCGGCCAGGGTGAGCATCGCCCAGCCGCAGTTCAGCGGCGCGATCACCCGGACCGGGGTGAGGCTGTTGGGCAGCAGGTGCCGCCAGAGCACACCCACCGGCGACGCCCCGGAGGTGATCGCGGCGTCCACGAACGGCAGTTCCCGCAGCGTCCGCACCTCGGCGCGGACCAGCCGGGCGTACGCCGGCGCGTTCACCGCCGCGATCGTGATGATCAGGTTGATCGTGCCGTTGCCGAGCAGGGCGGCCACCGCCAGCGCCAGGATGAACGTGGGGAACGACTGGAAGATGTCGACCACCCGCATCAGCACGTCGTCGAGCCAGCCGCCGAAGTAGCCGGCGACCAGGCCGAGCAGCGTGCCCACGACCACCGCGAGCGCGACAGCGGCCAGGGCGATGCCCAGGTCGAGCCGGGCGGCGTAGAGCACCCGGCTCCAGATGTCCATGCCGTTGCCGTCGGTGCCGAGCAGGTGGTTGCCGCCCGGCGCCACCAGGGTGTTCGCCGGGTCGATCTCGGTCTCGCCCCACGGGCTCAGCAGCGGCGCGAACACCGCCACCAGTGCCACCACCGACAGGATGGTGGCACCGACGATGATCATGCGGCGGGCGAACCGGCTGTCCCGGTCGCCGCCGGCGACGACCACCGGCGTCTGTGCGGAGTCGCCGCTGACGGCGGCGCGCAACTCGGCCATCAGAGCCTCACTCTCGGGTCGAGGATCGCGTGGACCACGTCGGCGATGAGGAACACCAGCACGTAGCACAACGCGATGACCAGCACCGACGCCTGAACCACCGGGTAGTCCCGGTAGAGCAGGCCGCGCAGGGCCCACTGGCCGAAGCCCTGCCACGAGTACACGTACTCGACGAGCACTGTGGAGCCGATCGCCGTGCCGAAGACCAGCGCCGCCAGTGACGGCAGCCGGACCAGCGTCGCCCGCAGCAGGTAGCCGTAGTGCAGGGTCCGGTCGCGCAGCCCGTGCGCCTTCGCCGCGGCGTACGACTCCGAGTGCAGCACCTCGAGCGCGGAGGCCCGGACGCTGCGCAGCAGCGGCGCGACCACGCCGACCACGAGGGTCAGCACGGGCAGCACCAGGTACGCCGCGGCGGAGGCGATCGCCGGTCCGTTCGCGGTGAGCACGCCGTCGACCAGATCGGCCCCGGTGAGCGGGGTCAGGTCGGTGTCCGGGTCGACCCGCCCGTTCGGCGCCGGGAACCAGCCGAGGATGCTGTAGCCGACCAGCACCAGCACCAGGCCCAGCCAGAACTCGGGGATCGAGTTGCCGACCAGGGCGAACATCCGCACGCTGTGGTCACCGACCCGGTTGGCCCGCTTGGCCGACCAGATGCCCAGCACCGTCGCCACGACGAGCGCGATGCTCACGGAGATGACGACGAGTTCCAGGGTCGGCCCCACCCGGAGCGCCATCTCCGAGCCCACGGAGTTGCCGCTCTGGATGGAGGTCCCGAAGTCACCGGTGACCAGTCCCCTGAGGTAGTCGAGGAACTGCTGCCACAGTGACTGGTCAAGCCCGAAGCGGGCCCGGGCGGCGGCGGCGTCCTCCTCGGTGGCGTTCTGCCCGAGGATGCTGCGGACGGGATCACCCGGCAGCACCCGGACCAGGAGGAACGCCAGGACGACCACTCCGAGCAGAACGGGGATCAGCTGGAGCAGTCGCCTGACGACGAAGCGGAAGATTCGCATGGGCGGTTGACGTTCCTAGGCCGACGCGCTCAGGTAGCGCAGGCGGGCGAGGCCGTCCATCGGCTGCACCCAGCCTGCGACGGCCTCCCGGACGGGCAGGTTGAAGTTGGGCTGGCAGATGACCACCCACGGCACGTCGGCGGCGAGGATCTCCTGGACCCGCTTCCAGAGCGCGTTGCGGGCGGCCGTGTCGACAGTGGTGTGCGACTTCTCGTAGATCTGCTCGATCTCCGGGTTGCTGTAGTTGGAGTAGTTGAGGTTGGCGCCCTTGACGAAGCTCGTGGCGAGCATGTACTCGACGTCGTCCACCCAGAGCTGCCCGGAGGTGATCTGCAGCGGGATGTTCTTCTTGGTCCGCCGCTCACCCAGGGTGGCCGGGTCCAGCGGGGTCAGCTTGAGCCGGATGCCCGCCTTCGCCGCCTCGCTCTGCACCTGGACGGCGATCTTCTGCTGCTCCTCGTTGTCGGCCTCGAAGACCAGCTCGGAGTCGAGCGACGCCTTGCCGGCGGCGGCCATCGCGGCCTTCGCCTTGTCCAGGTCGTGGGTGAACGGGTAGCCGACCTCGTCGTACCCGGGCATGTCCAGCGGCACGGGGCTCTTGGCCGCGCGGGCGTCGCCGCCGTACACGTTGGTGATGATCTGCTCGTAGGGCACCGCGTAGGCGAGCGCCTTGCGCACGTTCACGTCGTTGAACGGCGCCGCCGTGACCGACATCTGGATCGCGACCTGGCGGTTGCTGGCCGCCGAGATGACCTTGATGCCCGGGGTCTTCTTGAGGTCCTGGATGTCGCGCTGGCTGATGCCCAGGGCGATGTCGATGTCACCGGCCTGGAGCTGGAGCCGCTGGTTGGAGGCGGCCGGCACGACCGAGATCCGGATGGTCGGCGTCTTGGCCGGGTCCGGGCCCGGGTAGTCGGTGTTCGCGCTGAGCTCGATCTCCTGGCCCTGGGTGGCCTTGGCGACGTTGAAGTAGCCGCCGGTCGGCGGGTTCTTCGCGAACCACTCCTTGGCCCAGGGGTCGCTGGAGCTGGCGCGCTTCTTCGCCTCGACCGAGTCGAAGACGTACAGCGAGATCGCCTGGATCTGGCGGGTGAGCGCGCTCGGGAACGCCTGGTGGAACTCCACCGTGTAGTCGTCGACGACCTTGACCTGGTCGGCGCTGGTCAGGCCGATGGTGCGGTAGACGCCCGCGACGTTGGCCTGGGCGGCGAACGCGCGGTCCTTCGACCACTTCACGTCCGCGGCCTTCATCTCGTTGCCGCTGGCGAACTTCACGCCGCGGCGCAGCTTGAGCGTCCACACCTTCTGTTCGGCGTCGGGCTCGAAGGACTCGGCGAACGTCGGGGTGATGTTCTGGGTGTCGAGGATCTGGCTGCCGCCGGCGTTGGTGACGCCGTAGTCGATCAAGTACGGGAACACGTTCTTGTAGAGCATCAACGCGGTCAGGTCGAAGCCGACGAAGTCCTGGTCCCAGCTCGACAGGTAGCTGGAGACGGCGATGCGCAGCGTCTTGGCGGCGGCGCCGTCGGACTTGCCGTCCTTGGACTTGTTGCCGCTGTCCGCGGCGCAGGCGCTGGTGGCGAAGAGGAGCGCGACGCTGCCCCCCAGCTGCAGGACGCCGCGGCGGGAGAGCGCGGGCGAGGAGGCGCCCGGACGGGGTGAACGAGCCATGAAAAGTCCTCCTAGAAGCACGAGGCAGATGGCCCGAGCAGCGGACCTACCAGGAGTTCTACCGGATTTAGCAGCAGTGAACAATAGGGTGAACGTCGTTCACCGCTCCCTCACGGACTCGGCTTGATAACGCTCCCGAACTGCGGGACAACGCACGAACTGGCGTTCACACAAGTTCACACGACCGTTACGCAGGGCCCGTCCGCCATCGGCGTCGATCATGGAGTTGCCGCCCCGGCGAACCGGACGTGGAACGCCGATGACCCCGGGAGGGACACCCGGGGTCATCGTGCGCGCGGCTGGCCGCGCGGTTCAGGGGCGGGCGGTCTCCTCGGAGGCGCCGGTGATCATCGAGACGATCTCGTTGCGGCTGGTCTCGGTGATGCCGCGGACGCCGACCTGGCGTCCCCGGCGCAGCACCGCCACCCGGTCCGCGATCCGGAACACCTGGTCCAGGTTGTGGCTGACGACGAGCACGGCGGCGCCCCGCTCCCGCAGCCGCATGATGAGCTGCTCCACCTTGGCGGTCTCGGCGACGCCCAGCGCCGCGGTCGGCTCGTCCATCAGCACCAGGCCGCTGGCCCAGTGGGTGGCGCGGCAGATCGCCACCGCCTGCCGCTGGCCGCCGGACAGGTCCCGGATCGTCGCCTTCGCGCTGGGGATGCGTACGTCCAGCGCGTCCACCAGATCCTGGGTCTCCCGGGCCATCCGGCGCCGGTCGAGCAGGCGCAGCGGGCCACGTGTGAGTTCCCGGCCCAGGAACATGTTCATGTAGACCGGCTGCGAGTCGGCCAGGGCCAGGTCCTGGTAGACCACCTCGACGCCCTGCCGGCGGGCGTCGGAGGCGTCCCGGAACGTCACCGGCCGCCCGTGCATCTCCAGCTCACCCTCGGTGGGCTGGTACACGCCGGAGATGATCTTCACGAGGGTCGACTTGCCGGCGCCGTTGTCGCCGACCAGGGCGGTGATCTCCCCGGCGGCCAGTTCCAGGTCGAAGCGCTCGATCGCGACGACGCCCCCGAACTGCTTGCGGATGCCGCGCAACCGCAGCGCCGGGGCGCCCGCCCGGGTCGCGTCGTCCTTGTGGCTGACGGTGCTCATCATGCCCTCCCTGCGCTGCGAGCCGCCTGGTTGCCGGGGCCGTCGCCCGCGGCGATGTCGTCCAGCCCGATCGGCGCCGAACCGTCGGCGGCGTACACGCCGGGCACGGCCGGAGCGCCGGACCGGACGCCGGTCACGCCTGCGGTCAGCGCCCGGGTGACGAACGCCTGCGGCCGGAAGCCGAACAGGACCGTGTCACCCGGAGCGCACCCCGGCGCCGCGGTGACGTCGGCCATCGCGTAGTAGTCGATCGCCTCCGGCGCGGGCATCTCCACGTCGACCAGGTACGCGTCGTCGAGACCACCGCCCCGGGGCACGATCAGCGCCCGGGTGCCGCCCAGGCCGAGCACCGGGTCTACGTAGAGGCCGCCGCCGAAGACGTACGCCCGGCCGTCCCACAGGTGGGACACCTCGCTGACGTAGAGCACTGCGGGCTCCTCGACCAGGTCGGTCACCGCGTGCCAGGGCGTGGTGCCGGTGAGCCCGTGGCCGGGCTCGACCTGCGTCACGCCCGCCTCGGCCAGCGTCGCCAGGATCGCCGTCGACGTCGTACCCGGGGCGTTGATCTCGACGTGGGACCGCCCGGCGGCGCGCAGCGCGGCGGCGGCGCGTTGCAGGGTGCCGAGGTTGGGCGTCGGCACCACCCGTCCGGCGGCCGTGTCGAACAACTGGGTCGGGAAGCTGGTGACACCGGCGAACCGGGCGCCGGGAAGGGCGTCGAGCCGGTCGGCGACCGCGACGATCTCGTCGGCCGCCCAGCCGCCCTCGTGGCCCCGGTAGAAGCGGTCGCCGGGCGCCGCGATCCGGGCGAGCAGCGCCTGCTCCCGCCCGGCCGCCACGCTCGCGGCCGCCGCCTCGGCGGCCTTGGTGTCGTTGAAGACCGTCCAGTACGCGGGCGCGAGCGCGGCGGCGACGGCCGCCTCGTGCCGGGGGATCTGCACCAGGTGGCCGAGGTGACCGATGCCGAGCCCGCCGTGCCGGTCGGCGAGCGCGCACTGCAGGTCGACGCCGACCGCCTCGGTGATGCCCGCGTCGCGGACCGTCCGGCAGAAGTCGGGGTTGCGCCCGACCTGCTTGGTCATCGCGTAGACCGAGAGCCCGAACCGGTCGGCCTCGTTCCGGATGGCGGCGGCGTTGGCCGCGACCGTGTCCAGGTCCAGCGCGTAGCAGTTGGCCGGCAGGTCACCACTGGCGTGCAGGCTCGCGGCGGCGGCCAGCAGGCCCGGGTTGCGGCGTCTCAGCAGGTCCAGAAACATGCGGTTGCTTCCTTCCGGGTCAGCTTCGCCGCTCGCGCAGCGAGAGGGAGACGGCCACCAGGATGATCACGCCGCGCGCCATCATCTGCTGGGACACGGACAGTCCGGCCAGGATCAGGCCGTTGTTGAGCATGCCCATCAGCAGGCTGCCCAGCACCGCGCCGATGATCGAGCCCTTGCCACCGAAGAGGCTGGTCCCGCCCACGATCACGGCGGCGATCACGGACATCAGGTCGGCCTCGCCGAGGGTGTAGCGGGCGCCCTGGAGGCGTCCGGCGTACAGCAGGCCGGCCAGGGCTGCGCACATCGCGCTGCCCATCAGCACCATGATCTTGACGCGGATCACCTTGATGCCGCTGACCCGCGCCGCTGCCACGTTGTCGCCGATGGCGAGCGTGTGCGCGCCGTACCGGGTCTGCCGCAGCACCAGGTACCCGACCACCGCCGCCGCCACCGACCAGAGCACCAGCCCGGGGATGCCGAAGATCTCGCCCTGGCCGAAGAAGGACAGGAACGCGTCGTTGCTGACCGGCACCGACTGCAGGCCGGTGACCTCGCGGGCCAGGCCGGCCACCGCGCCCATGGTGGCGAGCGTGACCAGGAAGGAGGGCAGCCGGACGAGGGTGACGAAGACGCCGTTCACCAGGCCGACCGCCGCGCCGGCGGCGAGACCGGCGGCCACGCCCAGCAGCATGCTGTCGGTCTCGCGCAACGTCACCGCGCCGACCAGCGCGGAGAGCGCGACGACCGAGCCGATCGACAGGTCGATCTCGCCGGCGGCGAGCACGAAGACCAGCCCGACCGCCATGATCGTGATGGGCGCGGTCTGGATGACGATGTTCGTGAGGTTGCTCGTGGTCAGGAAGCCGTTGCCACCCTGGGTGATGGCGAAGAACAGGAACACGACCGCGAAGCCGATGTAGACCACGTAGTCGCGCCAGTTGATCCGGCGCCAGGCCGGGACGGCGCTGGTCTTCACCGCCGCATCGGTGTGGGTCATCTATCGTCCCTCCGCTGTCTGGAAAGAGGTGTTCCGGTCCGCCGGCTCGCCGTCGTGGACGCCGGCCTCCCGGCGGGCCACCGCGATGGCGCCGAGCAGGCCGGCCCGGTCGGCGAGCTGGCTGGTCTTGATCAACGGGACGTCCGCGCTCAGCGCGGCGACCCAGCGCCGGACCGGCTCGACGAGTTCGATCCGGGAGCCGATGCCGCCGCCCAGGATCACCGCCTCCGGGTCCAGGACTGCGGTGACCGCGACGACGGCCAGCGCGATCAGCCGGGCCTCCTCGTCGATGGCCGCCAGGGCGAGCGGATCGCCGGCCGCGGCCCGGTCGAAGACGTCGGGCACGCTCGCCTGCTCGCCGCTGACCGCCCGGTAGCGGGCGGCGAGGGCGGCGCCGGCGACTGCTTCCTCCAGCGCGCCCTTCACCTGGTTGCCCGGGTCGAACGGGTCGGTGCCCAGCGGCAGGTAGGAGATCTCCCCCGCCGCGCCGCGCGCGCCGCGGACCAGCTCCCCGTTCGACACGATGCCCATGCCGACACCGGTGCCGACCGCCACGAACACGAAGTGCCGGTGGGTACGCCCGCTGCCCAGCCACCGCTCCCCGGCGGCGGCCATGTTGACGTCGTTGTCCAGCACGACCGGATGCCCCAGGCGGCGCGTCAGCTCGGCCCGGACGTCGAGGGCTTCGAGGTCGGAGACGTTCGGCGACAGCTCGATGGCGCCGGTCGACGGGTCGGGGACGCCGGGCAGGCCGATCGCGCTGGCCCGCACGTCGGACCAGTCGACACCGGCCCGGGCGGCCAGCTCGCGCAGCAGCGTGTCGATCTGCGCGGCCACCGCCACCCCGCCCCGGGGGTCGGTCGGCTGTACCTGCTCGTTCACGATGAGACCGTCGAGGTTCGCCAGCGCGGCCCGCAGCTTGGTGCCGCCGAGGTCGACACCGGCGACGTGGCCGGACGGACGCGGATGCGCGGACATCAGCCGACCGTCAGGAGTCGGGCCGGGTTGGCCGCCAGCATCTGGTCGATCGCTTCCGGCGGCACACCGAGGCGGGCGAGACCGGGCACGATCTCCCGGCCCAGGTACGAGTAGCCGAGCCGGCCGTGCGTGCGCGGGTTCAGGTACGCCTCCGCGCCGGTCAGGTCCATCGAGAGCAGGATCCGGTCGGCGTACCCGTCGCGGACCAGCCCGGCCAGCATGGCGAGCCGGGCGCGGTCGGGCCGGTGGTACGCCCGCTTGCCGAACTCGCCCTCCGGCGGGTTCTCCGGCAGCGGGGCGAGCACGAAGTCCCAGAACTGCTTGCCGAGCGTGTCGAAGGCGATGTTGACGCCGGTCGCCAGCACCGCCCGCAGGTAGTCCGGGTCGGGGTTGATGTCCAGGTGGCCGATGACGACGCGGGAGGGGTCCATCTTCTCCTCGCGCAGGATCTCGACCTGCTCCAGCGCCATGGTGCCGTGGGTGGTGTGCGTGTTCAGCGCCAGGCCGGTGGCGACGGCGGCGCGGGCGGCGGCGCGCAGGCACTTCTCCTCGTGCGCGGTGATCTCGTTCAGCCCGGTGGCCTGCTCGCCGAAGATGCCGACCTTGACGCCGGTGTCCCCGACGCCGACCGTGGCGTCGGCGACGAAGCGTTCCCGCATCTCGTCGACGCTCGCGCGCAGCGCCCAGCCGGGCGAGTACGGCTCCAGGTAGATCGCCGATCCGGCGACCACGTGCAGGCCGGTACGCAGCGCCACCTCGCGCAGCAGCGTCACGTCGTGACCGACCACCTCGTACGGGGACAGGTCCACGATCGTGCCGAAGCCCAGCTCGGGCAGGTCGCGTACCGCCCCGGCGGCGAGGTCCGCGCGGTCGTCGGCGGCGCCACCGGACAGCCACGGCCCGGGCACCAGCGCGCCGAGGTGCTCGTGACTCAGCACCCGGCCGAGCGACTCGGGAGGCACCGGTCCGAGGACTGTCTGGACGTACCCCATGTGCTTCTTCCTCTCGTCTCGCGGTGCTCGCGCACCCGGCGGTGGGCCGGGTCGCGCCCGGCGAGGTCCGGGGCCCGTTCGGGGAGGCCCCGGACCTCGCCGCCCGGCGTCAGTTGCCGAGCACCTCGGCCGGGGGCTCCTGGCCGTAGTCGTCGCGCCAGGCGTCGGCGATGTTGTCCTTGGTCGCGGCCATCGGCGATCCGACGACCAGCTCCGGGGCCTTCTTGCCGAGCAGGCCGTACGCGGCGACGACGCCCAGGTTCTCGCCGAGCCGGGTCGAGCCGTTGGCGACGATGCCGGCGACGTTGCCGCCCTTGACCATGTCGGCGGCGAGGTTCGCCTCCAGGTCGTTCGTGACGATCTTGACGTCGGTGCGGCCCTGCTGCCGGGTCGCGGCGAGCACGCCCTCGGCGGCGGTGGCCCAGGCGACGTAGACGCCCTTGAGGTCGGCGTGGCGGGTCAGCATCGCGGTGGCGATGTCCTCGGTGCGCGCCGGGTCGGAGAACCCGGCCTCCTCGACGATCTCGATGTCCGGGTAGAGGTAGCCCAGCCAGTCCTTGAACGCCTTGTCCCGCTGGTTGGTGAACCAGAAGTCGGCGTCGTGGTAGACGTAGCCGACCTTGCCCTTGCCGCCGAGCGCCTTGCCGAGCATCTCCGCGTTGGCCTTGCCGAACGCGGTCAGGTCGGCGGTCACGATGCCGACGATCTGCTCCCCGGACTTGTAGTCCTTCGGCGGGGTGGTCATCACGACGAGCTTGACGCCGGCGTCCACGGCGGGCTTGAAGGCCGCGGCCGCCGCGGTCGGGTCGACGGCGATGGTGACGATCAGGTCGGGCTTGAGCGCCAGCACGGTCTGCACGTTGTTGGCCTGCCGGGCCGCGTCGAACTCGGCGCTGGTGCTGGCGAGCACCTTGATGCCGAGCTGGTCGAACTCCTTGCGGACGCCGGACTCCACGGCCTTGGTCAGCGCGGAGCCCTCGTGCCAGACGAAGGCGGCGGAGTAGTTGCCGTCCTTGACCTTCTGCCGCTCCTCGTCGGTCAGCGAGATCTGGTCGGCGGCGGTCGGCGTCTCGCCGCCGGGGCCGACGAACGACAGGCTGGGTTCGGTACGCGGGCCGCTCGACGCGCCGCCGCTCCCGGAGGTCTCGTTCGAGCAGGCGCCGACCATGAGCGCCAGGGCGCAGAGCGCGCCGAGCGCGGCGCCACGTCTACGGCTGAGAATCATTGCTCTTCCCTTCACAGCAACGGGGTCCGGAACCGGGATTCCGGACTGACACGGGGGTCCGATGCGACCGGCACGGCACGTACGGGGGCACGCGCCGCCGTCCCTGGGGCCGGCGGCCTCTATTTCCGTTCAGGGTGAAAGTATTATCGCGGACGTCACACTCCGTCAAGAGTGCTGGTCAGAGATTCCTCCCACTCGCTCCGATCCGCCTCCATAGCGCTTGACCTGGGCTTTCACGCCCGCACGGGGCCGCGGGAGGACGGGTTTCGATGTCCGCCGGGCACCGACGCCGGATGACACGCCCCGGGTGGTTGCCGGGGAGGCGGTCCGGCTTTAACATTCGGTCGGAAAGAAAATCGGCGGAGGTGGGCGTGGAATCTCGAGCACCACGGGCGGCGAACCGTTCCACAGTGCTGGCCCACGTGCTGACCCACGGTCCGGTGAGCCGCACGGCCATCGGCCAGGAGACCGACCTCTCCCCCGCCACCGTGTCGCGGATCGTGGAGCAGCTGCTCGACGAAGGGCTGCTGACCGAGACCGACGGCGCGCCGACCACCAGCCGGGGACGGCGGGCGACCCAGGTCGCGATCGCCGCCGGACGCGGCGTGGTCTGCGGCGTCGACGTCGGCGGCTCCAACGTCCGGCTGGTGGTCGCCGATCTCGCCGCCCGGCCGCTGACCGGCCGGACAGTGCCCACACCCGCCCACTACGACGCGCCCCGGCTGGCCCAGTGGCTGGCCGACCTGATCATGCGGACCGTCGGCGCCGACCGGGAGCGGCTCGACTGCGTCGCGGTGGGCCTGCCCGGCGCCGTCCGGCAGGGCGACCGCGCCGTCTCCAACGCCCCGAACCTGCCCCAGGTGGAGGACCCGCTGTTCCTACGGCTGCTGGAGAAGCACCTGGGCGCCGCGGTCGAGGTCGACAACGACTCCAACTACGCGCTGCTCGGGGAGCTGCGCTTCGGCGCCGCCCGGGACGCGCAGACAGCGGTGATGCTCACCATCGGGGCCGGACTCGGCGCCGGCGTCGCCATCGACCGCCGGCTGTTCCGGGGCCGCAGCGGCCTGGTCGGCGAGTTCGGCCACCTGCCGGCCGGCCCGCTCGGCGCGCCGCTCGAACGGATCATCAGCGGGTCCGGCATCCTCGCCCGCGCCCGCGAGCTCGGCCTGTCGTTCGACAACGCGGCTGACGTGTTCCGCTCGGCCGACCCGCGCCTGGCGCCGGTCAAGCAGTACGTCGAGCAGGCGCTGCTGGTCGTCCTCACCGCGGCGGTGGTCGCCTACGAACCGGAGGTGATCGTCCTCGGCGGCGGCGTCTCCCACGCGCTCACACCCGACCTGGTCCGGCTGCGCGGCCGGCTGCACGAGATCGTGCCCGCCGCCGCGGCGACGGTGCACGGCGCGGAACTCGGTGACCTCTCCGGCGCGCTGGGCGCCGTGGTCGCGGCGCTGCACACCGCGTACCGGCGGCTCGGGCTCGCCGAGGCGGACCTCGCCCGCGTGCCCCAGCCGGACGCCCTCGCCGGCTGCGACCTGCCGGCCCTGGCCGACCGCGCCTGAGCAGGCGGCAGCGTCCCCGCCGGGCGCCGCTGTGAGCGTTCACCCGGCGGCCGGCCCGCTCCCTTTCCGGAACCGACCGGTTGAACATGTTATCGATAACCTGCTATGTTCCGGCACGGGAGCGAAGGGCACGCTCCCCGTCACCCCCGCAATCGGCACGGCGCACGAGGGCCCCCCTCGCCGTCCGGCCGATCGGTGACCAGTCCGGGCCGCTCCGCCGATGCACGCCGACGCAGGCGGCCACCGGACGACTTCGGCCCCGGCCGCACGCGCGGCTCCGCGCCCTCTTCGCAGGCGACGTCGGCATCGACGGACGGTTCGGCCTGCACCACCACCCAGGGCAAGGAGTCCAGCAATGGCGAAACGAACATCCCTTCTCTCATCCATCGCCGCCGCGGCCGTGCTCCTCGCGGCGGCGGCCGGCGGCGCGCTCAGCGCCGACCTCGGCGAGACGGCGCAGGCGTCGACAAACGGCACGCTCGCGGCGACCGCCGGCTGCGGCAAGGCGCCGACGCTGTCCAGCGGGACGCGCACCATCTCCAGCGGCGGCCAGAACCGCAGCTACATCCTGCGCATCCCGGACGGGTACGACCGCAACCGCCAGTACCGGCTGATCTTCGGGTTCCACTGGCTGAACGGCTCGGCCAACAACGTCGCCTCGGCCGGCTACTACGGTCTGCTGCCGCTGTCGAACAACAGCACGATCTTCGTCGCGCCGCAGGGCATCGACAACGGCTGGGCCAACACCAACGGCCGGGACCTGACGCTGTTCGACGACATCTCCCGGCAGATCGAGAACGACCTCTGCGTGGACACGTCCCAGCGGTTCGCGCTCGGCTGGAGCTACGGCGGGGCGATGAGCTACGCGGTGGCCTGCGCCCGGCCCAACATCGTCCGCGCGGTCACCGTCATCTCCGGCGCCAACCTCAGCGGCTGCAACGGCGGCACCCAGCCGGTGGCCTACTTCGGCATCCACGGCATCTACGACAGCGTCCTGAACATCTCCATGGGCCGGTCGCTGCGCGACACGTTCGTCCGCAACAACGGTTGCACAGCGCAGAGCCCGCGCGAGCCGAGCCGGGGCAGCCTCACCCACATCACCACCACGTACTCCGGCTGCCGCGAGGGCTACCCGGTGCAGTGGGCCGCGTTCGACGGCGACCACACCCCCAGCCCGGTCGACGGGTCGTCCAGCCCGAACGACTCCCGGACCTGGACCTCGGGGGAGATCTGGCGGTTCTTCAGCCAGTTCGCGTCCACCACGCCGCCGACCACGGCGCCGCCGACCACCGTGCCGCCGACCACCGTGCCGCCGACCACGCCGCCGGTCACCACCGCGCCGCCCACGACTCCGCCGGTCACGACGCCGCCGCCGGGTGAGCCGGGCGCGTGCACCGCGACCTACCGGACCGTGAACACCTGGCCGGGCGGCTACCAGGCCGAGGTCACGGTGGCCAACAACGGCGCCACCACGCTCAACGGCTGGACCGTACGCCTGACCCTGGCCTCCGGCCAGGCGATCAGCAGCCTCTGGAACGGCGTCAACACCGGCACCTCCGGCTCGGTGTCGGTCCGCAACGCCGACTACAACGGCACGGTCGGCGCGAACGGCTCGACGACGTTCGGGTTCACCGCCACCGGAAACGGGGCCGCCGCGCCCAGCGGTGTCAGCTGCACCAGTCCCTGACCCCGCCGGACCCGCGGATCCCCGCACGGGGAGCCGGGCCGGGGTGGCATGTCGCCGCCCCGGCCCGGCACCAGCCGGAACAGCCGATGTCCCGCCGGACGGCGGGATGTGCTCTAATTAACACTGGTCGATGTTTGCGCTAACATCCACGACTCCGGCAGCCACCACCACCACCACCTCGGGGCCGTTGCGCCACCGCTGTTAGCGTTGACACCGACGGCCACCCACAACTCGTGAGGCACCGTCCGGACGGTCGGGTGCCCGCGCGTACCCGAGGAGCCGTCATGGTGATCCCCCGTCCCCGGCCCGTCCGATCCGGGCCGTCCCGTCTCGCTGTTCCCGCCCTGGTTCTCGCCCTGGCCGCCACCGGCGGCGGCCTGACACTCACCGCGAGCCCCGCACAGGCCGCCACCACGATCACCGTCAACGGCGCCTCCGGCGGCCAGACGTTCGACGGGGTGGGCGCGGTGAGCGGTGGCGGCGGCAACAGCCGGCTACTGATCGACTACCCGGAGCCGCAGCGCGGGCAGATCCTGGACTATCTGTTCAAGCCCGGATACGGCGCCGCGCTGCAGATCCTCAAGGTCGAGATGGGCGGCGACACCAACTCCACCAGCGGGTCCGAGCCGAGCCACGAGCACGTCCGCGGCGATCTCAACTGCAACCGCGGCTACCAGTGGTGGATCATGGAGCAGGCCAAGGCCCGCAACCCCGCCATCAAGCTGGCGGCCCTGCCGTGGGGCGCTCCCGGATGGATCGGCAACGGCAACTTCATGTCCCAGGACATGATCAACTACTTCGTGGACTGGCTGGGCTGCGCGCGGCAGCACAACCTGACCATGGACTACATCACCGCCGCCCAGAACGAGAAGCGGACGGACGCGAACTGGACCATCAGCCTGCGCCAGGCGCTGAACGCCAACGGCTACAGCGGCGTGAAGATCATCTACGGGGACGACTACCCCGGTAGCTGGGGCCCGGCCAACGCCGTCGCCAGCAACGCCACGCTGCGCAACAGCATCGACGTGCTCAGCGGCCACTACCCGTGCGGCTACCTCAGCGCGCAGACCACCTGCACCGTGTCGTCGACAGCCACCTCCACAGGCAAGACGCTGTGGAACAGCGAGGGCGGCTCCCAGGACTACAACGACGGCGCCAAGCCGCTGGCCCGCGGCATCAACCGCGGCTACATCGACGGCCGGATGGTCGCCTACCTCAACTGGGACCTGATCGCCGCCATCACGCCGAACCTGCCCTGGTCCACTGTCGGGCTGATCCTGGCCAACCAGCCCTGGTCCGGCTGGTACTCGGTCGGCAAGAACACCTGGGCGCTGGCGCACACCACCCAGTTCACCGCGCCCGGCTGGCGCTACCTCGACTCGGCCTCGGGCTACCTGGGCGGCAATCGGAACAACGGCAGCTACGTGTCGCTGCGCTCGCCCACCACCGGCGACTACAGCACCGTCGTCGAGACCATGGACGCCACCGCGGCCCAGCAGGTCACCATGAACATCACCGGCGGGCTGTCCACCGGCCAGGCGCACATCTGGGCCACGAACCTGAACTCGACCAACCCGAACGACTTCTTCGTCCGCACCGCGGACGTCACCCCGTCGGGCGGGTCGTTCTCGTTCACCGCCCAGCCCGGTCACCTCTACACCGTCACCACCACGACCGGGCAGGGCAAGGGCACCGCCACCAGCCCCGCCCAGGGCACGCTGGGCCTGCCGTACCGCGACGACTTCGACAGCTACGCCAGCGGGCGGTTCCCGAAGTACCTCCAGGACATGCAGGGCGCGTTCGAGATCGTCGGCTGCGGCGGCGGCCGGTCCGGCATGTGCCTGCGCCAGATGTCCGCGCAGGCGCCCATCACCTGGAAGACCCTCGCCGACCCGGCGACCTACGGCGGGAACCTGAGCTGGGGCAACTACACGGTCTCCGCCGACGTCCTGCTCGAACAGTCCGGCTACGCCCAGATCCAGGGCCGCGTCGGCAGCACCAACCTGGACCCCATCGGCCGCTACAACGCCTACTTCCTGCGGGTCACCGACTCCGGCGCGTGGTCCATCCTGCGCAACAACACCGCCGGGCAGCTCACCACGCTGCGCAGCGGGAACGTCGCGGCCCTGGGCACCAACCGCTGGCACAGCCTCGCGCTCGGCTTCTCCGGCACCACCATCACCGCCACCATCGACGGCACGACGGTCGGCACGGCCACCGACTCCACGTTCGGCACCGGCCAGGTCGGCTTCGGCACCAGCCAGGGCGAGACCGCGCAGTTCGACAACCTGTCGGTGGTCGCCGGCCCGGGCGGCAACCCCGGCGGTACGAGCGGCGCATGGCTCAACCCCAACTCCAGCCGGTGCCTCGACGTGCCGAACCAGTCCCAGACCAACGGCACCCAGGTGACGTTGTGGGAGTGCAACGGCGGGACCAACCAGCAGTGGACGGCGACGTCGGGCCGGCAACTCCAGGTGTACGGGAGCAAGTGCCTCGACGCCGAGGGGCAGGGCACCTCGTCCGGCACCCGGGTGATCATCTGGGACTGCAACGGCGGCACCAACCAGCAGTGGAACGTCAACACCGACGGCACGATCACCGGCGTCCAGTCCGGACTGTGCCTGAGCCCGAACGGCGGCGGGACCGGCAACGGCACCTCCGTCGTCCTGTCCGCCTGCACCGGCGCGAACAGCCAGAAGTGGAGCCGGGCGTGACGGCCCGACCCTCGCCGACCACACCCATCCGCCGCGGCGCGGCCTACCCCGGGAGAAGACCTGTGACGTCAACGCTATGGAGAACCGACCGCCGGACCAGACGATGGCTCGCACTGGCGGTGACCATGCTCGCCCTGCTCGGGCTGGCCCCGGCCATCGCCGGCGGGCTGAACCCGACCGCCGCCCGGGCGGACAACCCGATAGTGCAGACCATCTACACGGCCGACCCGGCCCCGCTCGTGTACAACAACCGGGTCTACCTGTACACCGGCCACGACGAGGACAACTCGACCTGGTTCACCATGAAGGAGTGGCGGGTCTACTCGTCCGACGACATGGTGAACTGGACCGACCACGGCTCGCCGCTCAGCCTCGCCACGTTCAGCTGGGCCAAGCAGGACGCGTGGGCCGGCCAGGCGGTCCACCGCAACGGAAAGTTCTACTGGTACGTGCCGATGGTCGTGCGGGCGACCGGCCAGATGGGCATCGGGGTGGCGGTGGCGGACAGCCCAACCGGGCCGTTCCGGGACGCCATCGGGCGCCCGCTGGTGAGCAACGGCGAGATCGACCCCACCGTGTTCATCGACGACGACGGCCAGGCGTACCTGTACTGGGGCAACCCTCGCCTGTGGTACGTCAAGCTCAACGCGGACATGATCTCGTACTCGGGCAGCCCGACCCAGATCCCGCTGACCGCGGCGGGCTTCGGGGCGCGGACCGGTGACGCGAACCGGCCGACCCTCTACGAGGAGGGTCCGTGGGTGTACAAGCGCAACGGCCTCTACTACATGGTCTTCGCGGCCAAGTGCTGCTCGGAGTTCATCGCCTACTCGACCGCGCCCGGGCCGCTGGGGCCGTGGACGTACCGCGGCACCGTCATGCCCACCCAGGGCAGCAGCTTCACCAACCACCCCGGGATCACCGACTACAAGGGCGGCTCGTACTTCTTCTACCACAACGGCGCGCTGCCCGGCGGCGGCGGTTTCACCAGATCGGTGGCGGTGGAGAAGTTCTCCTACGGCGCCGACGGCTCGATCCCGACGATCAACATGACCACCACCGGCGCACCGCAGATCGGCACGCTCAACCCGTACATCCGGCAGGAGGCCGAGACGAGCGCCTGGGCGTCCGGCGTGGAGACCGAGCCGGCCAGCGGCGGCGGGATGAACGTCGGCTTCATCGACAACGGCGACTACCTCAAGATCAAGGGTGTCGCCTTCGGGTCCGGCGCGACCTCGTACACCGCCCGGGTGGCCTCCGCGGGCAGCGGCGGCACCATCGAGCTGCGGCTGGACGGGACCAGCGGCCCGGTGGTGGGCACCTGCCGGGTGCCCGGTACCGGCGGCTGGCAGACCTGGGCCGACACGACCTGCGCGGTCAGCGGCGCCACCGGCACCCACGACCTCTACCTGCGGTTCACCGGCGGCAGCGGCTCGCTGTTCAACATCGACCACTGGCGGTTCACCCCCGCCGGGAGCACGCCGCCGCCCACCGACCCGCCGACCACCACGCCGCCGCCGATCGATCCCCCGCCGACCACTCAGCCGCCCACCACGCCGCCGCCGAGCGGTGACGCCTGCACCGCCACCTACCGCACCACGAACTCCTGGTCGGGCGGCTTCCAGGCCGAGGTGACCGTCACGGCCGGCGCCGCGGCGCTCAACGGCTGGTCGGTGCGGTGGAACCTGGCCGGTGGCCAGAGCATCAACCAGGTCTGGAGCGGCACGCTGAGCACCAGCGGCTCCACCGCGACCGTCAGCAACGCCGCCTACAACGGCTCGGTGCCCGCGTCCGGCTCCACCACGTTCGGCTTCATCGCCAACGGCTCGCCCACCACCCCGTCCCTGACCTGCACCACCCCGTGAGAGGAGCAGTCATGCGTACCACTGTGCGGAGATGGCTCACCGCGGGCGCCGCGCTCGCCGTGCTGGCCGCCGGTGTGCTGACGGCGACCGGACCGGCGGCCGCCGAGTCCAACGGCGGCACCCGGGTGATGCCGCTCGGTGACTCCATCACCGAGGGCACCCAGGTGCCGGGCGGCTACCGGATCGGCCTGTGGCAGCGGCTGGCCGGCGGCGGCTACCGGGTCGACCTGGTCGGCTCCCAGTTCAACGGGCCGGGCAACCTCGGCGACCACGACCACGAGGGCCACCCCGGCTGGCGCATCGACCAGATCGACGCCAACATCACCGGCTGGCTGAACGCCTACCAGCCGCGCACCGTGCTGCTGCACATCGGCACCAACGACATCCTGCAGAACTACAACGTCTCGACCGCGCCGAACCGGCTCTCCTCGCTCATCGACCGCATCACCAACACCGCGCCGAACGCGGACGTGTTCGTCGCGCAGATCATCCCGCTCGCCAACTCCGGCCAGGCGGCGGCGGTACGCACGTTCAACGCCGCGCTGCCCGGCATCGTGCAGTCGAAGGTGAACGCCGGCAAGCGCGTCCACCTGGTCGACCAGTACTCGGCGCTGACCACCGCCGACCTGATCGACGGCATCCACCCGACCGCCACCGGCTACGACAAGATGGCGGCGGTCTGGTACCGCGCGTTGCAGTCGGTGTCCGGGAGCATCGGCACCCCCGGCAGCGGCGGCGGCACGTACCAGAACGTGCAGCTCGTCGGCGCCGGCTCGGGCCGGTGCCTGGACGTGCCGAACGGCAGCACCACCAACGGCACCGCGGTGCAGTTGTACGACTGCTGGGGCGGCACGATGCAGCGCTGGACCTACACCTCGGCCAAGGAGTTGCAGGTGCTCGGCAACAAGTGCCTCGACGCCAGCGGACGGGGCACCGCGAACGGCACCAGCGTGATCATCTGGGACTGCAACGGCCAGCCCAACCAGCAGTGGAACCTCAACGCCAACGGCACGATCAGCGGCGTCCAGTCCGGGCGCTGCCTGGACGCGGCGGGCTACGGCACCGCCAACGGGACGAGGATCAACCTCTGGGACTGCCACGGCGGCACCAACCAGCAATGGAGCGCGCGCGCCTGACCGGCACGCGACGGGCTCCCCGGCGAACCACACCGCCGGGGAGCCCGCCGGGCCGGTAACCGCCGCATGACCAGCGACGGGCCCGGCGGGTACGTAGAGTGCGAACCATGTCGAAGCCGCCGCTGCCCGAGCCCGCCGTCGCCATGCTGCGCAAGCCGAACCCGGCCGTCATCGCCACGCTGCGCGACGACGGTCAGCCGGTGTCCGCCGCCACCTGGTACCTGTGGGAGGACGGCCGCGTCCTGGTGAACATGGACGAGGGCCGCCGCCGGCTGGCGCACCTGCGCCACGACCCCCGGGTAACCCTGACCGTGCTGGACGAGCAGGGCTGGTACACCCACGTCAGCCTGATCGGGCGGGTGGTCGAGCTGCGCGACGACGAGGAGATGGCGGACATCGACCGGATCTCGCAGCACTACACCGGACGGCCGTACCCCCGGCGGGACCGCAAGCGGGTCAGCGCGTGGATCGAGATCGAGCGCTGGCACGGGTGGGGCGCGCACAAGGACAACAACCAGACCGGCTGACGGTGCCCCCACGATGTCCGACCCATGCGGAAGAGTGTCGGGCATGAGTGAGCCGTACGACCCCAAGGCAGCGCTGCACCACTACCTGCGCGCGATCCGGGAGAACCTGATCTGGAAGCTCGACGGGCTGAGCGAACGCGAGGCCCGGCTTCCCCGCACCGCGACCGGCAACAACCTGCTGGGGTTGCTCAAGCACTCCCTGAACGTCGAGGCCGGCTACTTCGGGCCCACGTTCGGCCGCGAGTTCCCCACACCGGCGGAGCTGGTCGCCGCCGAGACGTTCGACGCGGACCCGCAGGCCGACTGGTACGCCCGCGAGGACGAGACCAAGGACGGGCTGATCGACCTGTACCGCCGCGTCGCGGCGTTCGCGGACCAGACGATCGACACGCTGCCGCTGGACGCGCCGGGGCGGGTGCCGTGGTGGCAGCCCGGCCGGCAGGACGTGACGCTGCACCAGGTCATCGTGCACGTCTGCGTCGACCTGGCCCGGCACGCCGGGCACGCCGACATCCTGCGCGAGCAGCACGACGCCGCGATCGGGCTGGGGCGGGAGAACCGGAACGTCCCCGAGGGCCACGACTGGCCGGCGTACGTCGACCGGCTGTCGACTCTCGCCGACCGGTTCGCGTAGGCGGTTTTCCGGTAATGCGGCCGGAAGTTTCAACCACATTTCGGACAGTGGATCGACAGGACCAGCAGCATCGTGAAGCATCTATCCCATGAACATCCGGTCCGCCGCCGCTCCGCCGACCGCTGACGACGCCAGCTCCGCCCAGCCTCCCGACGACGTGCCGTCGGAGCGCACGCGCCGATGGCGCCGGCCGAACCCGGAGTGGACGCTGGCGATAGTGGGCGGCCTGCTGCTGGCGGTGGTGCTGACCTGGCCGACGATGCGGCACCCGGCGACCACCATCCCCGGCGACCTGGGCGACCCGACGTTGCAGGCGTGGCAGGTCGCCTGGTCGGGGCACGCCCTGCTCAACGACCCGGCCAACCTCTGGCACTCGAACACGTTCTTCCCGGAGCGCTACACCTACGCCTACAGCGACACCCTGCTCGGCTACGCGCCGTTCGGGATGGTCGGCTCCGGCTTCGAGGCCGCCGTGATCCGCTACAACGTGCTCTACGTGCTGCTGCACGCGCTGGCGTTCCTCGGGGCGTACGCGCTGGCCCGGCAGCTCGGCGCGAACCGCTGGGGCGGCGCGGTCGCCGGGATCGCGTGGGCGTACGCGCCCTGGCGGCTGGCGCACTCCGGCCACCTGAACATCCTGTCCAGCGGCGGGATCGCGCTGGCCCTGGCGATGCTGGCCCGGGGTCACGGCTGGTCGCTGCGCCACGGCTACCGGCCGGAGCGCCGCCGTCCGGGCTGGGCGGTGGCCGGGTGGCTCGTCGCCGCCTGGCAGGTAACGCTCGGCTTCGGCATCGGGCTGCCGCTCGTCTACTTCCTGCTGGCCGCCGTGCTGGTGGCGGCCGGCTTCTACGGCTGGTCCTGGTGGCGCAAGCGGGAGCGTCCGCCGTTCGGCCGCCGGCTGCTGATCGCGGACCTGGCCGGTGGCGCGGTGTTCGGCGGCGTGACGCTGCTGCTCGGCCTGGTCTACCTGCGCGTCGTCGACCTCAACCCGCAGGCCGTCCGCTCGCTGGACTGGACCAAGATGTTCTCCCCTCCCCTGATCGGGTTCATCACCGCGCCCGGCGACTCGTGGCTGTGGGGGGAACGGCACGCCGCCGCCCGGGAACAGCTGACCTGGCCGCCGGAGATGGCGCTGCTGCCCGGGATGACGCTGATCGGGCTGGCCGCGGCGGGGCTGTTCGTCTCGTCGTTCCCGGTGCGGCACCGGGTCGCGCTGGGGCTCGGCGTGCTCGGCACCGTGCTGCTCGGTCTGGGCGCCACCCTCGGCGGGGACGGCGACCCCGGCTATCTGACGCTGTCCACGCTCCTGCCCGGCTGGGACGCGCTGCGCACGCCGGGCCGGATGATGCACTGGACCAGCCTGCTGCTGGCGGTGCTGGCCGCCGGACTGGTCACGGCGCTCGCCGAGTCGTGGCACCGCCCCTCGGCCCATCGCTGGTCGCGGGCCGTGGCGCCGCTGGTCCTGCTGGTGCCGCTCGCGCTGGTGACGCTGGAGGGCGTCAACCGCACGCCGCACCCGGTCGTGCCGACGCCCCCGGCGGCGATGCGGACCGCGCCGGAACCGATGCTGGTGCTGCCCGCCGGCGGGATCGGCGACCTCAACTACATGCTCTGGTCCACCGACGGGTTCCCCCGGATCACCAACGGGCTCGGCGGTTTCGAGCCGGTCACCCAGGCGCAGACCCGGGTCGCCGTGGCGACGTTCCCCGACTCGGGCAGCGTGGCGTACCTGCGCGGGATCGGCGTGCGGTCGGTCGTCGCGGTGCCGAGCCGCGCGGCGGGCACGCCGTGGGAGGGCATCGAGAACCGGCCCGTCGACGGACTGGGCATCACCCGGGAGGAACTCGATGGCACGCTCGTCTACCGGCTCTGACGCCGCCGGCGCCGGCGCCGGAGCCACCCGCCCGGGCCCCGGGCCGGGTGGGGCGACGGCGATACGGCTGTCGGTGGTGGTGCCCTGCTTCAACGAGGAAGAGTCGGTGGAGCGGCTGCACGAGATGCTCAGCACCGCGCTCGCCGAGCTTCCCGACGTGGACGTCGAGGTGGTGTACGTCGACGACGGCAGCGAGGACGGCACGCTCGCGGCGCTGCGCCGGCTCGCCGCCGCCGACCCGACGGTCTGCTACACGTCGCTGAGCCGCAACTTCGGCAAGGAGGCGGCCATGCTCGCCGGGCTGCACCGGGCCACCGGCGACGCGGTCGTCATCATGGACGCCGACCTGCAGCACCCGCCGCGCCTGCTGCCCGAGATGGTCGCGCTCTACCGCCAGGGCTTCGACCAGGTGATCGCCCGCCGCGACCGGCGCGGCGACCGGTTCATCCGGATGGTCGCCTCACGCTCGTTCTACCGCCTTGTCAACTGGTGGATAGACGTCCGCCTGCTGGACGGCGCGGGTGACTTCCGCCTGCTGTCCCGGCTGGCGGTGAACGCGATCCTGGCGATGCCCGAGTACAACCGCTTCTCCAAGGGCCTGTTCTCGTGGATCGGCTTCCGCACGGTGGTGGTGGCGCACCGCAACGAGAGCCGGCAGGCGGGGCGGAGCCGGTGGACGTTCGGCAAGCTGTTCAACTACGCGTTCGACGGGCTGCTGTCGTTCAACAACCGGCCGCTGCGCCTGGCGATCTACGGCGGGCTGTTCCTCACGCTCATCGCTGTGGGCTACATGGCGTGGGTGGTCGCCGACGCCGTGGAGAAGGGCATCGACGTGCCCGGTTACACCACCATCATCGTCAGCGTGATCGGCCTCGGCGGCATCCAGATGATGATCCTGGGCGTGATCGGCGAGTACATCGGCCGGATCTACTACGAGACCAAACGCCGGCCGCACTATCTGGTGCAGGAGACCGAGCGTCCGGTCCCGGAGACCGGCGGCCCGCCCCGGCTGCCGAACCAGCGCGCGGCGTGGTCCACCGACCGGGGTCCACGCGCGGCGCCGGCTTGGGAGGATCCGTCCCGAGATGCCTCCCGGCGGCCCGCGGGCGGGGAATCGATGAGCGGCGACGCCGGCTGAACGACGGCGATCGGTGAGCGCCGATCAGCGCACAATCGTTCTCTTTTCGCAGGTGGCGGGGGGTTGCTATCGTCGCCCGCGACGCCGGAGACCGGCGCCGAGGAAAGGGTTGCGATGGGGCTGATGGACAAGCTCCGGGGCGAACTCATCGACATCGTCGAGTGGCTGGACGACAGCCGGGACACGATCGTCTGGCGGTTCCCCCGGTATCAGAACGAGATCAAGATGGGCGCCAAGCTGGTCGTCCGGGAGTCCCAGACGGCGGTGTTCGTCAACGAGGGGAAGATCGCCGACGTCTTCCCGCCGGGAACGTACACGCTGGAGACCCGCAACCTGCCGATCCTGTCCACCCTCAAGGGCTGGAAGTACGGCTTCAACTCGCCGTTCAAGGCCGAGGTGTACTTCGTCAACACCCGGCAGTTCACCGACATGAAGTGGGGCACCCAGAACCCGGTGATCCTGCGCGACGCCGAGTTCGGCGTGGTCCGGGTACGGGCGTTCGGCGCCTTCGCCGCGCGGGTGGTCGACCCGGCGCAGCTGCTGCGCGAGCTGGTCGGCACCGACCCGCAGTTCCGCACCGAGGAGGTGCAGGAGTACCTGCGGCAGCTGATCGTGGGCCGGCTCGGCGGCGCGCTCGCCACGGCCGGGGTGCCGCTGCTGGACCTCGCCGCGCACCAGGACGCGATCGGCCGGCGGCTGGCCGCCGTGCTGACCGAGGAACTGGCCGAGGTCGGTATCGCGATTCCCAAGTTCGTCATCGAGAACGTGTCGGTGCCGCCGGAGGTCGAGCAGGCGCTGGACAAGCGGACCAGCATGGGAGCGGTCGGCGACCTGGACCGGTACACCCGCTTCCAGGCCGCCAACGCGATGGAGGCCGCGGCGAACAACCCGGGCGGCGAGGCGGGCGCGGGCATCGGCCTGGGCCTGGGCATGGCGATGGGCCAGCAGATGGCCCGCACCATGGGCGGCGGCGGGGTCACGCAGCCGGCGCCGGCCCCCGCACAGCCAGCCGCCGCGCAGCCGGCGACCGCGCAGCCGGGCGCCGCCGAGCCGCCGCCGCTGCCGGGCCAGGCCCAGTGGTACGTCGGCGTCGGTGGCCAGCGGCAGGGCCCGTACGACCTCGGTGGGCTGGCCGAGCAGGCGGGCGCGGGCGCGCTCGGCCCGGAAACGCTGGTCTGGCGTGCCGGGATGGCGCAGTGGCAGCCCGCCGGACAGGTGCCGGAACTGGCGTCGGTGCTCGCCAGCGTCCCGCCGCCGCTGCCGCCGCAGTGAGCGCGCGTCAGCGGGTGAGTCGTCCCCGCAGCGGGCAGGTGCCGGCATGAGCGACACGACTGTCTCCCCGCCCTCGTACCGGTGCGGGGGTTGCGGGGCCCGGGTGGAGTTCGCGCCGGGCACGACGACGCTCAGTTGCCCGTACTGCGGGCACCGGCAGGAGATCGCCGGCGCGGGCCGCGAGGTGCGCGAGCACGCGTACGCGGATCTGGCGTCGCTGCCCCGCAAGCCGGTGGCGAGCGTCGGGGCGCACACGTTCGTCTGCCCGGGCTGCGGCGCCCGGACGGAGAGCGACGTGCTGGCGCAGCGCTGCCAGTTCTGCGCCACGCCGCTGGTGGCCGACGCCGCGGCGGGCGAGCTGATCGCGCCGGAGGCGGTGCTGCCGTTCGCTGTGGACCGCAACGGCGTACGGACGGCGCTCGGCGAGTGGTGCCGCAGCCGGTGGTTCGCGCCGGGGAGCCTGAAGAAGATCAGCGAGGCGGAGACGCTGAAGGGCACCTACCTGCCGCACTGGACGTTCGACGCGCGGACCGTGTCGGACTACCAGGGTCAGCGGGGCGAGTACTACTACGTCACCGAGACGTACACGGTCACAGTCGACGGCAAGCAGGAGACGCGGACCCGGCAGGTGCGGCACACCCGGTGGCACCCGGCCGCCGGCACCGTCAGCCGGGACTTCGACGACGTGCTGGTGCCCGCCACCACCCACCTGCCCACCGAGCAGCTGGACAAGCTGGCGCCGTGGCCGCTGACCGAGGCGGCCGCGTACCACGGCGACTACCTGGCCGGATACCAGGCCCTGCGGTACGACACCGAGCCCGAGGCGGGCCTGACCGAGGCGAAGGCGCGGATGGCGCCGGTCATCGAGGGGGACTGCCGGTCGGACATCGGCGGTGACGAGCAACGGGTGTCCGCAGTGGACACCACGTACTCCGACGTGTCGTACAAGCTGATCCTGCTGCCGGTGTGGATCGCCGCGTACCTGCACGCCGGCCGCTCGTACCAGGTTCTGGTGAACGCGCGCACCGGTGAGGTCATCGGTGAGCGGCCGTACAGCGCCGCGAAGATCGCGGCGGCGGTGTTCGCCGCGCTGGTGCTCGTCGCCATAGTGGTGGCGTTCATGACGAGCCGTTAGCGTCGCTGCCCCGTCGAACGCCCACGGGCCACCGGTATCCGTTACCGGTGGCCCGTGCGCATCGCGCGAGGAGACTGACCGAGCGGCCGATTCGCCGCCGCGCCGATCCACGTGAGAGTGAGGGCACGACCACCACCGGCCGAGCGGCGGAGGGCAGCCCCGATGGACTCACTGCGCAAGACGTCGCTGGTCGCGGGCGGGTTCTACCTGCTCACCTTCGTCTCCATCCCGACCCTCACGCTGTACGCCCCGATACGCGAGGCGGACTACATCCTCGGCACCACGCCGGACACCCCGGTCGTCGTCGGCGGCGTCCTGGAGGTGATCGTCGCCCTCGCCTGCATCGGCACCGCGATCGCGCTGTACCCGGTGCTCAAGCGGCAGGGTGAGGCGCGGGCGCTGGGCTTCGTCGCCGCCCGGGTGCTGGAGGCCGCCGGCATCTTCATCGGCGTCGCGAGCATCCTGACCCTGGTCGCCCTGCGGCGGACCGGGGCCGAGCCGGACGCGCTCGTCACCGGCCAGACGCTCGTCGCGTTCTACGACTCGGTGTTCCTGCTCAGCCAGGCGCTCCTCCCGGCCGTGAACGCCCTGCTGCTGGGCTCCCTGCTGTACCAGTCCCGCCTCGTGCCGCGCTGGCTGCCGATGCTCGGGCTCGCCGGAGCGCCGCTGCTCGTCGCCTCCGACCTGGGCACGCTGTTCGGCGCCTGGGACCGGCTGTCCCCGGTGGCGGCGGTCGCCGCCCTGCCCATCGCGGTGTGGGAGTTCTCGCTCGGCGTCTACCTGGTCGTCAAGGGCTTCCGGCCCTCCCCCGTCACGGCCGGCGCGGTCGAGCCCCGCCCGGTCCAGGACGCCACCGTCTGAGCCCGGTCAGGCCCGCGCGCCGCCGTCGACCCGCAGCACCGTCCCGGTGACGAAGGAGGCGCGGTCGCTGAGCAGCCACGCGGCGGCCTGGGCGATCTCGTCCGGTTCGGCGGCCCGGCGCAGCGGGCTGGCGGCGGCGAGCCGGTCGATGATGCCGGGCGACTCCGCGTCCCAGGCCCGCATCATCTCGGTGAGCGTGCTGCCCGGGGCGATCGCGTTGACCCGGATGCCCTCCGGCCCGTAGGTGATCGCCGCGGACTCGGTGAGGCTGTTCACCGCGCGCTTCATCGCCCCGTACGCGGGCAGTGCGGGGTTGCCCATCAGGCTGCCGACGCTGGAGTTGTTCACGATCGCGCCGGTGCCGGCGGTGGCCCGGATCGCCGCGACCTCGGCGACCATGGCGAGCCACGATCCCTTGAGGTTGACGGTGTAGACGTGGTCGAAGTCCTCTTCGCGCACCCGGTCCATCGGTCCGGGCGGCACGATCGTCGCGCCGTTGTTGAAGGCGACGTCGAGGCGCCCGTACACCTCGACCGTGCGGTCCACGGCGGCGCGCACGCTCGCCGCGTCGGCCAGGTCGCAGACGACGTACTCGGCGGTGCCGCCCGCGGCCCGGACCTGCTCGGTGACCGCCTTCAACTGCTCCTCGGTCCGGGCGGCGAGCAGCACCCGGGCGCCCTCGGCGGCGAACAGCCGGGCCGCCGCGGCGCCGATGCCGCGCCCGGCGCCGGTGATGAAGGCGACCTTGCCGGCCAGCAGGCCGGCGGTCGGGTGGACGGTCGTGTCGGTTCGTGTGGTTTCCATGCGGCAAGCCTGCGGCCGGTCGCGGAGCCCATCCAGGCACCGGCGGTACCTGGCTACGAGCCGCTGCGCACGGGCACACTGGGGTCGTGGACCGACGTGAGCTGGCAGTGTTCCTGCGGAGCAGGCGGGAGCGGATCACCCCGGCCGACGTGGGCCTGCCCGCCGGACGGCGCCGCCGCACGCCGGGGCTGCGCCGCGAGGAGGCGGCGCGGCTGGCGTTCATCTCGACCGAGTACTACACCCGGCTGGAGCAGGGGCGGGGTCCGCGGCCGTCGCGGGAGGTGCTGGCCGGGCTGGCCCGCGCGCTGCGGCTGTCCGACACCGAACGCGACCACCTCCACCATCTGGCCGGGGAGTCGCCCGCACCGCCGCCCGGGCCACCCCGGGAGGTACGGCAGAGCGTGCTGGACCTGCTGCACCGGCTGCCGCAGGCGGCGGCGTTCGTGACCTCGGCGACGTTCGAGGTGATCGCCTGGAACGACCTCGCGGCAGCCCTCATGGAGGACTTCTCCGCGGTGCCCCGGCGGGACCGCAACCTGGTCCGCCGGGCCTTCCTCGGCCCGCACCTGATGTACGGCGTGTCGGACGCGAGCGAGTTCGCCCGTCACTCGGTCGGGCGGCTGCGCGCCGCCGCGGCCCGCTATCCGGACGACCCGGAGATGGCCACGCTGATCGCGGACCTGCTCGCCGGCAGCGCGGAGTTCGCCCGCCTGTGGGCCTCCCACGAGGTGGACGGCGCCCGCACGCTGAGCAAGACGTTCCGGCACCCGCAGGTCGGGCCGGTGACTGTCAACTGCGACGTCCTCGACATCACCGACCGCGACCAGCAGGTGGTCATCTACACCGCCACGCCCGGCTCGCCCTCGGAGGAGGCGCTGCGCCTGCTCTCCGTGATCGGCACCCAGCGGATGACCGTCGAGCACTGACCCCGCGCCGAGCCGGCCGTCCACGGGCCGCACCGGCTCGGTGGAACGTCATGGGTGTCAACTGGACGCCGAGACACCCATGACGTTCCACTCGCCGGTGTGCCGCGTCAGCAGCCGATCCGGGTCGACCCCATCGCCACGTCGTCGTACCAGAGGGTGTCGGCCCCGCCGCCGTAGCTCTCCCAGCCCAGCTTCAGGTCGGTGAGCTGCGGCCGCCAGGTGCGGTTGTACCACTGGCCGTCGATGTCGTGCGTCGGCACGCCGTCGGCGGTCAGCCCGGTGACGGCGACGCCGTCCAGCCAGGTACGGAGCTGGCCGGCCGAGCCGTCCACCATGAACTCCAGGCAGGCCCAGCGGTTGGTGGGCAACGGCACGCTCTGCGCCACCCCGGCCGGGCTCTGCTCGGGCAGCGTGGCGTCGTCGGAGGCGCGGTTCCACTGCAGAGCGCCGTTCTGGCCGCCCAGCCGCAGGTCCCGGTTGCCGTCCGCGGCGTCGGACATGGTGATCATCGTGGTGTGGTCGGTGGGCTGGGCGGTGGTGTGCCGCACCCAGATCCGGGCGTACCGGACGCTGCCCAGGCCGCTGAGGTTCTTCGTGGTTCGCACGAACACGTGGTTGCAGTAGCCGGCGGCGCCGTTGATCCGGATCGCGCGGCTGCCGCTGTGCGTAGTGGTGGTGTCCACCGTGGCCGTGCCGGCGCCGGAGCAGTCCGGGCTCACCACCGTCCAGTCGCCGGACGGCGTCGAGCCGGTCTGGTTCTCGAAGCCGTCGCAGAGCACCGCCCCGGCGCACCCGCTCGGCGGCGGGGTCGTCGGGGGCGCGCTGGTCGGGGGCGCCGTCGTGGGCGGCGCGCTGGTCGGGGGCGCGGTGGTCGGCGGGGCGGTGGTCGGCGGGGCGCTCGTCGGCGGGGCGGTGGTCGGGACCGCCGTGGTGGGCACGACGGTCGGGGACGGCGCGGCGCCGTTGCACGGCACGCCGTCGAGCGTGAACCCGCTCGGCGCGCCGCCGGCGGCGCTGAACGTGCCCTGCACGCCGAACTCGGTGGAGCCGCCGGCCGGGATGCTGCCGTTGTACGACATGTTGCGGGCGGTGACCGTCGAGCCGGACTGGCTGACGGTGGCGTTCCAGCCGTTCGTGACGCGCTCGTCGCCGGCGTACGTCCAGGTGACCGTCCACCCGGAGACAGCGGTGTCGCCGGGTGAGACCTTGACGCTCGCGGTGAACCCGCCGGGCCACTGGTTGGGTGTGTAGTCGACCCGGCAGCCCTGCGCCGCCGTGGCCGGGCCGGCGAGCAGTGCCGTCGCGGTGGCCGCCACGACGGCGGCCAGCGCGGTCACCGCCGCCAGGGCCGGGCCGGAACGGGTACGGAGAATCGTCATGGGAAGTCCTTCTGCGTCGGGCGGCGCGACGCGACGACGCGCGTCCGGACGGACGGCGGCGCGGCGACGCGCTCGGGTGGCGGCGCGGCGATGCGCCACTGTGAGAAGTCGGTACGGACGACCGACGTGCCCGGCTCGGCGTGGACCTGTCAGCCGCCGACGGCCCGATCGTGCGGGCCTCGGCGGCGCCCGCCCTCAATCTATTGAGCGACGCCGATCCAATCAAGCGCCCCGGCACGGGCGTGGTCTTCTTCCCGATTGCTCTGTTGCGCGGCGACGGCGCTGGTCGGCCGCCCGGCCGCCACGCGGGCCCTGTGCGCCGCCGGAACGCCGCACTAGTCTCCTCACCGCAACCCCCGGGCCGCCGTGCCACGGCACGGACGGCGGCACCCCCGGCGACCGGAGGCGCGTGTGCCCGACGAGATAGACGACTCCTTCCTCGCCCTTCCAGTGGCCCGCCTCGCCGACGCCGCCCTGTCCCGGGCCCGGCAGCGGGGCGCGCGGTACGCCGCGCTGCGGGTGCAGCGGGTCCGCTCCGGGCGCACCGTCGTGCACGACGGGGCGCTGCGGGCGAACGAGGAGGAGACCGAGACCGGCCTGGCGGTACGGGTGCTGCACCGGGGCGCGTGGGGCTTCGCCGCCACGCCGGAGCTGACGCCGGAGGCGGCGGTACGCGCCTGCGACGACGCGCTGGAGCTGGCCCGGGCCTGCGCCGACGTCGGCGGCGCGCCTGTCGCGCTCGCGCCCGAGCCCGCGTACCCGGCGGCGACCTGGCGCTCGCCGTACCGGATCAACCCGTTCGAGGTGCCGGAGAGCGAACGCGCGGAGCTGCTCAGCCACTGGTGCGCCGGGCTGCTGGCGCACGACTCGGTGGCGCACGTGCTGGCCCGCGTCAGCGCCGCCCAGGAGAACACGTACTACGCCGACCTCGGCGGCACCGGCGTCACCCAGCAGCGCGTCCGGGTGCACCCGCAGGTGCTGGCGGTGGGCCGGCACCCGCGCGACGGCGGCGTCCAGACGCTGCGGACGGTCGGCCCGCCGGTGGCCCGCGGCTGGGAGTACCTGCACGGCGAGGGCTGGGACTGGGCCGGCGAGCTGGCCGAACTGCCGGCGCTGCTGGCCGAGAAGACGCAGGCGCCGCCGGTGCGACCGGGCCGGTACGACCTGGTGATCGACCCGTCGCAGCTCTGGCTCACCATCCACGAGTCGGTCGGGCACGCCACCGAGTACGACCGGGCGCTGGGCCACGAGATGTCGTACGCGGGCGGCACCTTCGCCACCCCCGAGTCGGCCGGGCGGCTGCGGTACGGCTCGTCGCTGATGAGCGTGGACGCCGACCGGTCGGCCGCGCACGGACTCGCCACCGTCGGGTTCGACGACGAGGGCGTGGCCGCGCAGTCCTGGCCGCTGATCGAGGCGGGCGTCCTGGTCGGCTTCCAGCACGACCGGGCCTCGGCCGCGCAGGCCGGCCTGCCACGTTCCGTCGGCTGCGCGTACGCCGAGTCGTACCGGCACACGCCGATGGCCCGGATGCCGAACGTGTCGCTGCGCCCGGCGGTAGGCGGGCCGGACACGGCGGCCCTGATCGCGGGCGTGACGGACGGCTTCTACCTGGCCGGCTCGGACAGCTGGTCGATCGACATGCGCCGGCGGCAGTTCCAGTTCACCGCCCAGCGCTGGCACCGCATCCGCAACGGGCGGCTGGCCGGGCAGGTGTCCGGCGCCGCGTACCAGGCGGAGACCACGGCGTTCTGGTCCGCGCTGTGCGGGCTGGGCGGCGAGGGCACCTGGCTGCTCTCCGGCGCCGACATGTGCGGCAAGGGTCAGCCGGTGCAGGCGAGCGCGGCCAGCCACGGCTGCCCGGCCGCGGTGTTCCGCGGCATCGACGTCGTCGACACCGGAGGGCGGGACGGGTGAGCGGGATCCAGGACGCCCTGGAAGCGGCGCTGCGGCACCGGCGCGACGCCGACGAGCTGCTGCTGATCGCCGACGAGACGGCCGCCGCGCACCTGCGCTGGGCGGGCAACGCGCTCACCACGAACGGCAGTGTCCGGTCCCGCCGGGTGACGGCGGTGGCGGTGCGGGACGGCGCGGCAGGCGTACACGTCGGGCTGGTCGGGCACGGCGGCGCGCTCGGCGACGCGCTGCCCGGCCTGGTCCGCGCGGCCGAGCGGGCCGCCCGCGACGCCCCACCCGCCGCCGACGCCACGTCGTTGCCCGAGCCGTGGCGGACGCCGTCCTGGGCGGAGCCGCCCGGCGACACCTCGGTCGACGCGTTCCGCGACGTGCTGCCCGGCCTGGCCGAGGCGTTCGCGGCAGCCGGGCGGCGGCGCCTCTACGGCTACACCGAGCACCGGGTGGTCACCACCTACCTCGCCGCGTCCACCGGCGCCCGCCTGCGGCACCCGCAGTCCACCGGCCTGTTCGACCTGAGCGTGCGCGACGGCGACGACTCGGCCTGGGCCGGTGTGACGGCGCCCGACCTGACCGGGCTGGACGTGCCGGCGCTCGCCGCGGAGCTGTCCGCCACGCTGGCGCGGCCCGGCCGCCGGGTCGAGCTGCCCCCGGGACGCTACGAAGTGCTGCTCACCCCGAACTGCGTGGCCGACCTGATGCTCCACCTCTACCTGGCCGCCGGGGCGCGCGGCGCGCTGGACGGGCGCACCGCGTTCAGCCGCCCGGACGGCCGCCTGCCGATCGGCGAGCGCCTCACCGCGCTGCCGCTGACGCTGCGCAGCGACCCGGACCATCCGCTGCTGCCCTGCGCCCCGTTCACGGTCAGCCGGGGCACCGACGACCTGACCGCCGTGGTCGACAACGGGCTGCCGCTGCGGCCGACCCGGTGGATCGACGAGGGCGTGCTGACCGCGCTCGTGCAGACCCGGCACACCGCCGCGCGGACCGACGCGCCGCTCACCCCGATGGTGGACAACCTGGTGCTGGAGGGCGGGCCGGACGCGCCGACGCTGCCCGAGATGGTGCGCTCCACCCGGCGCGGCCTGCTGCTCACCTCACTGTGGTACCTGCGCGACGTCGACCCGGCGTCGCTGCTGCTGACCGGCCTCACCCGCGACGGCGTGCACCTGGTGGAGGACGGCGAGATCGTCGGCACGGTGCACAACTTCCGGTTCAACGAGAGCCCGCTGTCGCTGCTGGCCCGGGCCACCGAGGCCGGGCAGCCGGCGCCGGCGCTGCCCCGGGAGTGGGGCGACTACTTCACCCGGATGGTGATGCCGCCGCTGCGGGTGCCCGACTTCCTGATGTCGGCGGTCAGCCCCGCGACGTGAACAGCGCGGCGAACCGGTCCAGGGTGCGCCTGTCGTACACGAGCTGCTTCTGCGGCGGGTACGGACGCCGTGGCGGCGGCACGTACCCGGGCTCGCCGCGCCGGGGCAGCGTCCCGTCCGGGCGGCGCAGGTGCGGGCCGTGGAAGAACCAGCAGAGCTGGCCGACCAGCTCGGCGAAGACCAGCGGGTGCAGGTCGGCCGGGTACATCGCGAGGTGGCAGCGGGTGGCCCGGAACTCCCCGCGCGGCCCGAACGTGTTGCCGAACAGGACGTGCCCGAAGACGTCGTGCACCGCCCGGAAGATGTCGTTGTGCAGCAGCTCCTCGCCGCCGGCCCGGACTCCGGCGGGGGCGCGCAGCGGATGGTCGCCGCCCGCGCCGGCCGGTCCGTGCCCGTGGCGGGTGAGGAAGACGTGCAGCAGGCCGGTCGAGCGGACCCGCGCGACCAGGTCCCGCGAGTCCCGGTACGGCTGCCCCGGCCCGGTCCACGGCAGCACCCGGATGCCCGCGTCGCCGATCAGCCGGAACTGCCGCAGGTTCTCCTCGGCCAGCCGGGCGTACCCGCGCTCCGTGCCGGTCGTGACCATCGGGGCGGCGTCGTAGCGGTCGGCCACCTCCCGGCAGAAGTCCTCGTCCAGGCGCAGCGGCTCGGCGGCCAGCCGGTCCAGCCGGACGGCGGGCACGCCCGCGCGCGCCGCCGCCCGGTCGGCGTGGGCCTGGGCCAGCTCGCCGAGACGTACGGTGAGACGGTGGTCGTCGCCGCTCATCGGCCCGGGCGTCAGTCCTCCCCCAGCCACAGGTTGGTCAGGTCGCCGTTGAGCACCGGGTACGGCAGCCAGTTGCGCACCCGGTGACCGCGCAGCCAGTACTGGTGGGCGAAGAGGATCGGCACCACCGCGCAGTCACGCAGCACCTCCCGCTCGGCGGCCCGCCAGTGCTCGTTCGCGGTCGTCTCGTCGGCGCAGCTCAGCGCCGCGTCGATGTGCTCGTTGACGACCGGGTTGTGATAGTGGCCGAAGTTCGACCCCCAGTCGTCGTTGTCGGAGACGCCGGAGCTGTCGAAGAGCGCCTGGAGGTAGACGCGGGCGTTGTTACCGTGCCAGTCCGGCTCCCAGCCGGACAGCGCCACGTCCCAGCGGCCCTCGCGGGCCCCGTCGGCCCGGCCGAGGTACGTGCCGAACAGCTCGGTGATGCCGGCCGGGACGAGGTCGAGGGTGATGCCGGCCCGGGCGGCGGCGGCGCGGACCACCCGCGCGGTCTCCGGGTGGATGTCCCGGTCCCGGTAGACAAGCTTCAACGTGAGCCCGTCGGGGTAGCCGGCGTCGGCGAGCAGCCGCCGGGCCCGCTCCGGGTCGCCGGCGCCGTCGTTCGCGGCGTACGGGGCGAACGGCCGGTGCGCGCGGCACAGCGGCGGCAGGATCTGCTCGGCGATGTCGTTGAGGCGCGGCCCGCCCCAGACCTCGGCCACAGTGGTCTTGTCGATCGCGTACTGCAACGCCTCCCGGACCTCGCGGCGGGCCAGCGCGCCGCCCTCGTTGGGGCTGAGCACGTTGATCACCAGGTACGGGCTGAACAGGCCGGCCGGGCAGACCTCCAGCCGGGGATCCCCGGCGGCGAACATCTCCGGCAGCCGCTCGGTCAGCGGCTGGATGTCCCACATCATGTCGGCGTCGCCGGCGATCACCATGTCGTGGCAGGTCTTCTCGTCCAGCCCCTGCCGCACCTCGATCCGGTCCACGTGGGCGGCCCGGACCGGGTCGGTGGCCGGGTCCCAGGTGCGGCTGCGCTCCAGCGTGATGCGCCGGTCCGGCTCGTAGCCGGTGATCCGGTACGGCCCGATGGAGCCGATCCGCTGGTCCAGCTCGGGGCTGCCGGGCACGAACCACAGGTATTCCTCCGGCGCCGGGGAGGCGAACGGCAACGCCAGGATGTTGAGGAGGTCCGGGGTGGGGCGGCGGGTGGTCAGCTCCAGCGTCCGGTCGTCGAGCACCCGCAGCCCGGGCACCTCGGCGGCCTCCAGGTAGGGCGCCACCACGTTGAGGTCGCGGGGCAGCGTGAGCAGGTCGTCGCGGAACTCGGCGAGCCCTTCGACGGTGCTCAGGTAGTAGGGCAGGCCGGGGCTGGGCGCCATCGGGTGGGCCAGCCGCTTGATGCCGCGTACCACGTCCGCGGCGGTCAGCGGCCGGGACCCGTTCGGCAGGTCCCAGCGCAGCCCGTCGCGCAGCGTGAACCGGTAGCGGCGGCCCTCGTCGTCGTACGGACCGTCCGCCGCCACCGCCAGGTCCGGCACCAGGTCGCCAGCTCGCCGGTGGTCGCGCGTCGACGGGTAGGTGACCAGCTGCCGGGTGTACGCGCGGATGATCCCCCGGGTCACCGTGTGGTACGCCAGCGCCGGGTCGAGGTGGTCGACGTCGCCCGCGCCGACCAGGGTGAGCGTGCCGCCGCGACGCGGTCCGGCCCCGCCGGAGGTGTGCGCGGCGGCCGTCGGCGTGCCTGCTGCGGTCATGCGGACTCCTCCAGCCAGAGGTTGGACAGGTCGAACCAGCGGTCCACAGTGGGCATGGCGATCGCGTTGCGGACCCGCCGGCCCTTGCGGTGCGGGATGGTCGGGGCGTGCACGAGGATCGGCACGATCGCGGCGTCCCGCATGACGTGCAGGTCGACCTGGTGCCACAGCTCGGTGGCGCGGGCCCGGTCGGTGGCGCCGAGCGCCTCCTCGATCAGCCGGTCGACCTCCGGGTTGCTGTATCCGCCGTAGTTGCTGGTGCCGCGGGACGTGTTCGTCTGGAACATCGGCTGGACGTAGGTGCGCCCGTTCGGGCCGAACCAGTCGGGCGTCCAGGACGGCGCGGAGATGTCCCAGGCGCCGGCGCGGGCGTTGGCCGGGTCGCGCAGGAACTGGTAGTACTCGGCGTGGCCGAGCGCGACCAGGCGCACGCTGATGCCGCCCTTCTCCAGGTCGGTGGCGTAGGAGCGGGCCACCTCCGGGTTGGCGTCCACGTCCCGGTGCACGGCGGTGAGGGTGAGCCCGTCCGGGTAGCCCGCCTCGGCCAGCAGCGCCCGGCAGCGCTCCGGGTCGCCCCGGTCGCCGGGCGTGGGATACAGGTTGAAGTCGACGTGCCCGTCGTTGCCCGGTGGGATCGCGGTGTGCCCGGGCAGCATCACCGTGCCGGCCTCCAGGTCGTGGTAGATCTCGGCGATCGCGGCCTTGTTCATCGCGTACGCGATGGCCTGGCGCACCTTGAGCTTGCTCATCGCCCGGTCGGCGTTCGGGCTGAGCAGGTTGAACACCAGGTACGGGTTGAGCGCGTAGCCGAGGTCGTTGCCCGGGTCGGTGGGCGGCACGTCGTACGGCTCGGTGATCGGTGACGCCCAGGACAGGTCGGCGCGCCCGCTGTCGATCACCTCACCCACCTGCTGCGGGGTGGCGATCTCCATGGTCACCTCGACCCCGTCCAGGTACTGCTGGCGTACCGGGTCGGACGCCTTGCGCCACACCGGGTTGCGCGCCAGCCGCACCGACTCGCCGTGGACGTAGTGGGTGACCCGGTACGGCCCGTTGGAGCGCACCCGCCGCCGGAACTCCGCGCTGTCCGGCAGCACCTCGTCGTACTCGACCGGGGCGGCGGAGGCGAAGTGCAGCGCCAGGATGTGCAGGAAGTCCACCGCCGGGCGGATCAGGTCGAACACGATCGTCCGGTCGTCGACGGCCCGCACCCCGGCGATCTCGTGGCTGTTCTGGAACGCGGCCAGCTCGGCGGCGCTCGGCTCGGCCGAGGTGATCGCGGCGTCGTACGCGTCGCAGTACTCGGCCATCCCCCGGATGGTGCTGGTGAAGTAGCCGATCCCGCCGGCCCGCAGCACCGGGTTGGTCATCCGCTTGAAGCCGCGCACGAAGTCCCCGGCGGTCACCTCCCGGGGCGGGTCGGTGTCCCAGTACACGCCGGGGCGCAGCCGGATCGTGTAGCGGGTGTGGTCGGCGCTGATCCCGCCGTTGTCCACCGTCGGCACCGCCTCGGCCACGTCGGGCACGGGCGTGACGGCCGACGGGTCACGCAGGTCGGCGACCGGCCGGTAGGTGAAGAGCTGCCGGGCGAAGAGCCGGATGATCTGCCCGCCGAGCATGTAGTAGGCGCAGGCCGGATCGAGATGGTCCATGCTGCCGGGCCCGTAGAGCCGCAGGGTTCCCCCGTACCGGGGCTGGCCGCCGTTCATCGACACACACCTTTCGTCGTCTCTGCGGTCCGCGCCACGTCGGCCCGCAGCTGCGACGGCAGCAGCGGCTCCCGCAGCAGCGTGGTGAAGCGGTCGGCGAGGCTGGTGCCGGGCTCGCGGGCGGCCAGCCAGGAGTCGACCAGCCGGCCGCCCTCGGAGTAGGTGACCGAGTACGCGCGCCACAGCGGGTCGGCGAGGAACGTCACCATCTGCTCGGCGCGCTCCGGTGGCAGCAGCATCCACCGCCGCAGGTACGCCAGCGCCTGCGCCCGGTCGCCGCCCTCGTCGTGCAGCAGCAGGGCGGCGTCCACCCGGGCCGGCAGGAGGCGTACGACCAGGCCGCGCATCCGTTCCACCCGCTCGCCCTCGACATGGACGCCCTCCGCGGCGAGGATGCGCGCCGTCCACTCCCCCCAGCCGGGGCCGAGCACCGCGTCCACCGCCGCCTCGGCCAGGCCCTCGGTGACCAGGCACCGGGGCGTGTCGACCAGGGCGATGGTGTGCTCGTCCTGGCCACCGTCCCGGACCAGGCCGGCCTCCTTCAGGCAGTGCTCGGTGTGGTGGCCGGGGTACGACTCGTGCGCCACGATGATGGGCAGCGCGGCCACCGACCGTCCGCTGGCCGCGTTCAGCGCCACAGCGGAGCGGAAGCCGCCCAGGTAGCGGTTGTACGCGTTCCACGGCGCGTCCCGGACCACCGTGTACTCGACGCGTTCGGTCCCGGGCAGGCCGAACCGGTCCCGGGTCCGCTCGCGCAGCGCGTCGGAGACCGCCTGCACGCAGCGGTGCAGCCGCTCCGGCGGGACGGTGTTGCGCCGGTAGAACTCCTCCACCCGATCCACAAGCGGTCCCGGGCCGGGCAGCAGCGCGTCGATCTCGTCGTGCACCGCCGCGTACCGCTCGGGCGCGGTGCGGGTCACCTCGACGTCGAAGTAGGCGCGCACCTCGTCCTGGAAGGACATCGGCGTGCCGGCGACCCGGTCGGCGACCGCGCGCAGCGCGGTGAGCTGGGCGGTGAGGTGCCGCCGGCGGGCCGGTTCGAGGTCGCTGCCGGGGAGCGCGGCGAGCGTCCGGCCGGCCTGGCGGGACAGCTCCCGGGGGTCGGGCGGCGGTTCGGCGGCGACCTGGTCGCGCAGCGCCGGGTCACCGTAGTAGCAGTCGACGAGTCCGTCCACCAGCCGGCCCAGGCGCAGGCCGAGCAGCAGGTAGTCGCGTACCAGGGGGTTCACCCGGCCACCTCCGGGCGGGCGGCGGTCAGGTCCACCGCGTACCCCTGCGGGGGCAGCGGCACCAGCCCGTCGACCCGGTCCGGTTGCCTCGGCGCGGCCACCGGCGCCCGGTGCAGGATCGGCACCACAGCCACGTCGGCGACCGCACGCTCCGCCGCGGCCCGCCAGGCGGCGTCGGCCCGCCACGGCTCGGCCGCGTCGAGCGCCCGCTCGATCAGCGCGTCCACCTCGGGCGAGGCGTAGCCGCCGTGGTTGGCGCCGCCGGGCACCGGGTTCGCCTGCAGCATCGCCTGCGCGAAGACCCGCCCGTTGTGCTCCAGCCAGTCGGGCACACGCGCCGCCACGGCGAGCTGCCAGCCGCCGGCGGTGGCGGGCGCGCGCAGCGCCTCGGTGTACGCGGCGTCGGCGAGCCCGACCGCCCGGGTCGGCAGGCCGGCCCGGGTGAGGTCGCTCGCGCAGGCGTGCGCCACCTCGGGCCCCAGGCCGGAGTGCGGGTGGATCAGGACCAGCGGCGTGCCGTCGGCGTGGCCCGCCGAGGCGAGCAGGTCGCGGGCCCGCGCCGGATCACCGGTGGGGTACGGATCGGCCGTGTCGTGCCCGGCGTTGCCCGGCGGGATCAGCGAGCCCGCCACCCGCACCGGCACGCCGGGACGGTGACGCCGGTACAGGTCGGCCACCGCCGCCTTGTCCACGGCGAGCGCCGCGGCCTGCCGTACCCGAAGGTCGGCCCAGACCGGGTCGCGCAGGTTGAGCACGAGGTACGGGTCGAGAGCCCAGCCGGGCGCGCCGTCGCCGTCCACCGGCTCGGCGGCCGGCAACCCGCCGACGGCGGGCGCGATCGACACCTCGGCCAGGGCGTCGGCCGCGTCGGCGCGGCCGGCGCCGTCGCTCAGGCGCAGCTCCACCCGGTCGGCCTCGGCCCGCCGGTACGGGTCGGCGGCCGGCTCCCAGGCCGGGTTGCGGACCAGCTCGGCCCATTCGCCGGGCCGGTGCCGCCGCACCCGGTACGGCCCGTTGGCGCGCAGGTGGGCGGCGGCCTCGGGGCTGCCGGGGACGAACGCGTCGTGCTCGACGGGCACCGCCGAGGCCGCGGGCAGCGTGAGCATCTGCACGAAGTCCAGCGCCGGCCGGGCCAGCTCGATGACGAGCGTCTCGTCGTCGAGCGCGAAGACGCCGGAGATCTCGTGCGCGTTCTGGTACGCGGCGAGCGTCGCCGCGTCCCCGGCCCGGTGGGTGGCCTCCGCCGCCCACGCGGCGGCGAACTCGGCGAGGCCGCGCACCGTGCCGGCGAAGTACGCGAGCGACGGCGAGGGCCGGACCGGGTTGCACATCCGCTTGAAGCCACGGACCACGTCGTGCGCGGTGACCGGCCGCCGGTCGGGGGTGTCCCAGCGGACGCCGGGGCGCATGTGGAACACGTAGCTGCGGTGGCTGGCGCCGAGCCCGGCGTTCCAGGTGGAGGGGACCTCCAGGGCGAGGTCGGGCACCGGCGTGACGGCCTGCCAGTCACGGACGTCCCGGGCGGCCTGCCAGGTGACGAGCTGCCGGGTGTGCAGCCGGACGAACGGGGCCGCCGACGCCGGGGCGCAGCTGGGGTCGAGCGGCGCGGCGGCGGTGGGCGCGACCACCCGCAGCGCGCCGCCGCAGCGGTGCGGGACGGCGGTGTCCGGCCGGTACGGGGCGACGGTCATGACAGCTCCCGTACGAGGTCGGCGATGGCGTCGACGGCGAGGTCGACCTCCTCGGCGGTGTTGTAGAGGTGGGTGCAGATCCGGGCGGCGTAGTGCTGGTGCGGTGAGCCGGCCACGTCGAACTCGGTCCACCGGGTCCAGATCCGGTGCCGGCTCTCCAGCTCGTCGACGAGGCGGGCGAACTTGGTGATGTTCCAGCCGTCGGCCCGGTCGGGGAACGGGTTGAACGCCACCAGCGGCGCGGTCAGCCGGTCGTCGGTGAGCGGGGAGTACAGGGACTCGACGCCGAACCGCTCGACGATCCGGGCGCGGGTGTGCTCGCCGAGCGCCACCGCGTGCCGCTCGATGCGGTCCCGGCCGATCCGGTCCCACAGCTCGCACGCCTTCGCCAGCGCGGCGCCCCGGGCGATGCTGGCGCTGCCGGCGCTCTGCAGGTAGTCGCCCATGTTGTAGCTCTCCACCCGGGTGGTGGTGCGCGGCGGCGGGGCGCCCATCATCGGGTACCAGGTGGAGATGACCGGCCAGAACGTCGGCAGCGGCAGCGGGTTGTGCTCGGGGTGGACCTTGTTGCGGACGTACAGCAGCCCGGTGCCGAGCGGCCCGCACTGGAACTTGGAGCCGGAGCAGGTGACGAAGTCGGGTCCGAGCGCGCGCAGGTCGGTGTCGAACAGGCCGGGCAGCAGCGCGCCGTCGACCACTGTGGTCAGGCCGTGCCGCTGGGCCAGGTCGCAGAGCTGGCGCACAGGCATCCGGGTGCCGGTGAACAGCGTGACGGCGGCGAACGCCAGCACCTTCGTCCGCGGCGTGATCGCCCGGGCGAACATGTCGACGATCTCCTCGGCGGTGACGTCCGGCCCGACCGGCGGGGTCAGCACGGTGAGCGTGATCCGGTGCCGGTTGCGCAGCAGGTTGAAGTTGGACAGCACCGAGTAGCACTCGTGGCTGGTGGTGATGACCTCGTCGCCCTCGTGCAGGTCGAGCCCGTTGATGACCCGGGCCACCCCCTCGGTGGCGTTGTGGCAGATCACCATCTCGTCCTGGTCGACGCCGAACGCCCGGCCGATGGCGGCGCGGTGCTCGGGGTACATGCCGGGCGGGTAGACGTTGCGCAGCCCGCCGTTCCACTCCCGGGTCACCCGGTCGTTGACGTCCAGCACCTCGTACGGCATCACGCCGATGGTGCCGGTGTTGAGGTGGACCGCGTCGGGCTCCACTGCGAACAGCGACCGCAGCTCCGCGAAGGAGGCGGTGCGCAGCGGGTCGGCCGGTGCGGTCGGCCCGCCGGTACGGGAGGCCGTCGTGGTCGCGGGGTCGTCGGTCACGCTGACGCGCATGGCGTCCCTCCTGTCAGGAGCTGGCACCCGCCAGCGAACTTACCATATGATTCTCAAGTAAATACCCGTCCCGCTGCCCGCCCCGTCCGACCGCGCCGGGCGCTCCGGCGCGTCCCCACCGCAGAGCAGGGAGAAGCGATGATCGCGTGCCACACCGGCGGTTGGCCGGACACCGAAGCGCCACAGCGGACGGAACGGGCCACCGCATCCGGCTGCTCCTGCGGCTGCGCCGGCCACTGCCGGCCGCCGTCGGCCGACGCCCGCGGCGACCGCGACCGCAGGCAGGACCAGTTCGACGCGCGCGACCGGGTGCCCTGACGCCGGCGGGTGGGGGCGGCCGGGACCGCCCCCACCGGGCCGGTCAGCCGCCGAGCACGTCCGGCAGCCGGACCGCCTTGAACCGCCGGTCGGCGAAGTCGCAGTACCAGACCAGCTCGCCGTCCCAGGCCAGCCCGGTCGGATGCCCCGGCAGCCGCACCGTGGCGACCAGCCGGCCCGACTCCGCGTCCACCGCGTGCAGCAGGCCGTCCTCGAACTCGGCGTAGAGCACATGACCCTCGGCGTACGTGAGGCCCGAGGGCGACCCCACGACCGGGTGCTCCCGCTGCACCGTCATGGTCTCGAAGTCCCGCAGCTGGATCACCGCGGGCGCGCGCAGGCAGAGCCACACCCCTTCCGGCCCGGTCTCCATGCCGGTGACCCGGCCGTTGGAGGGCCGCACCGGCTTCGAGCCGACGGTCTGGCCGGTGGCCGGGTCGATCAGCAGGATCCGCTTCGGCCGGCCGCCGATCTGGCACAGTTTCCCGTCGGCGTACCCCAGGTCAGCCCGCACGTCCGGGTACGCGAACCACCGGCGTACCGCGCCGTCCGCCGGGTCGATCGCGAAGATCCGCGCGGCGTCCTGATCGGAGTGCCAGAGCCAGGTGCCGTCCCAGGTCAGGCCGCACATGTAACCGGCCGGGCCGGGCAGGCTGCGCACCACCTCGACCGGCGGTGCGATCGTCGAGCCGCTCACCGTCTCGTTCTCCCTTCGTTGGCTGACCCGGCCCGCGCCGGGCCGGCGGACCTGCGGGCGGCGTCAGTCGACGGCCGCCACCGGGGCGTTGCGCCGGGCCGCCAGCGCGGCGATGTGCTCCGGCGACGCGCCGCAGCACCCGCCGGCCACGGCGAGCCGGTACTCCACCGCCCACCGGGCGACCAGGTCGCCGAACTCCTCCGGGTCGAGCAGCGGTCGCGGCCCGGGCGCGCCGTCGCGGCGGTCCTCCAGATTCGGGTACGCGCCGAGCGGGCCGTCGTCGGCGTCGCGCAGCGCTCGCAGGCACCGCTCGGTCGCCTCCGGGGCGGTGCAGTTGACCAGCACCACCTCGGCCCCGGCGGCGCGCACCGCGCGGGCGGCGTCCACCAGCGAGTCGCCGGACAGCAGCCGGGCCTGGTCGTCGCAGACGAAGGCGGCCCAGGCCCGGGCACCCACCTCACGCACCTGCTCCACCGCGATCCGGGCCTCGCGGGCGGTGTTCATGGTCTCCACGAGCACCAGCTCCACACCGGCCCGGACCAGCTCCACCGCCAGCCAGCGGTGTTCCTCGCGCAGCTCGTCGTCGGCCGGCACCAGGTCCGGCCGGTAGCAGTCCTCGACCGGCGCGATCGAGGCGGCGATCCGGGTGCCGGGTGCGCCGGCCGCGTTGCGGGCGGCGAGCGCGACGCCGACGGCCGCGTGCACCATCCAGCCGAGCCCGGCGTCCTCCAGCCCGGCGCGGCGCAGCGCCCGCAGGTTGCAGCGCAGCGTGTTCGCGGTGAGCACCTGCGCCCCGGCGGTGAGGAACCGCTCGTGGACGTCGCGCAGCACGCGCCGCCGGCTGTCCGCCAGCAGCGCAGCGGTGCCCCACCACGGGGCCTGGTAGGGCAGCCCGGCGCGCTGCAACTCGGTGGCGAGTCCTCCGTCGAGCACCACCGGGGCGCCGCCGGTCGTGAATGCGGACATGTCTCCTCCTTCGCGGGGCGGTAATGCCGGTCAGCGGGTCAGGCGCCGTCGCGCAGCGCGGTGACCAGGTCCTCGACCAGGTCGGCCGGGTCTTCGATGCCGGGTGAGATCCGGATCAGCCGGTCGGTCAGCCCGAGACGCCGGCGCACCTCGGGCGGCACCGGGCGGTGGGTCATCAGCGCCGGGCACTCGATCAGGGAACGGACGCCGCCGAGGCTGACCGCGGCGGTGAACAGGCGTACCCGGTCGAGCAGCTTGGCCGGGTCGCCGCGGTACTCGAAGGCGGCGAGCGCGCCGGGCGCGGTCATCTGCCGGGCCGCCACCGCGTGCTGCGGATGCGCGGGCAGCCCCGGATAGCTGACCCGGTCGACGCTCGGCTCGGCCAGCAGCGCCGCCACCACCGCCCGGGTGTTCTCCACCTGCCGGGCGGTACGCAGCGACAGCGTCTTCAGGCCCCGGTGGGTGAGGTAGCAGTCGAAGCCGCCGGGGGCGTTGCCGGCCACCGTGCGGTACGCCAGGAACCGCTGGTGCAGCTCCTCGTCCTGGTAGACGAGCGCGCCGCCGAGCACGTCGAGGTGACCGGCGACGGACTTGGTGGTGCTGTAGAGCGTGATGTCCGCGCCGTGGGCGAGCGGTCGTTGCAGCACCGGCCCGGCCAGCGTGTTGTCCACCACGACCAGGGCGCCGTGCCGGTGCGCGAGGTCGGACACCGCGGCGATGTCGGCGACCTTGAGCAGCGGGTTGGTGGGTGTCTCCAGCCACACCATGGCCAGTTCCGGGCCGCACTCGGACAGCGCGCGGTCCCGCTCGGCCGGATCGGCGAGGTCCACCTGCCGTACCGTCACGCCGCGTTCGGCGGCGGCGGCGAGCAGCTGGTGGGTGCCGCCGTAGACGTCGTCGGAGGCGAGCACCAGCCGGCCGGGCGGCACCAGCGACAGCGCTGTGGTCGCGGCGGCCTGCCCGCTGGTGTAGACGGTCGCGTGCCGGGCGTCCTCCAGCGCGGCGAGGCACTCCTCCAGCGCCTCCCGGTTGGGCTGCTCGCCCCGGGCGTAGAAGTAGCGCGGCGGGTCCTGGGCGGTGCGGTCGTAGGTGGTGCTGAGGTGGATCGGCGGCACCACGGCGCCGGTGCCGGGCACGGGTTGCTGGCCGACGTGCACCAGCCGGGTGTCGAACCTCATGACGCTCCCTTCCGGGCGCTGCTCAGAGGAACCGGACGTCGGGGTGGTCGGTGGTCCAGGGCCCCGGTCGTACGCCGGCGAGCAGCTCGCCGACGAGGTCGATCTCGGCGGTGGTGTTGTAGACGCCGAAGGAGAGCCGGACGGTGCCGAGCAGCCCGAGCGCGTCGAGGAAGGTGCTGGCGCAGTGCACGCCGCAACGCACCGCCACGCCGTGCCGGTCCAGGTGCGCCCCGACGTCGTACGGGTGGATGCCCTCGACCACGAACGAGACGATGCCGCTCGGGTCGGCGGCCGGGTCGCCGACCACCCGCACCCCCTCGACTGCGGTGAGCACGTCCACGGCGTGCCGGACCAGCGCCCGGTCGTGCCGGCGGATCGCGTCCCAGCCGAGGTCGCGCAGGTAGTCCAGGGCGGCGGCCAGCCCGACCGCGCCGGCCACGTGCGGTGTGCCGGCCTCCCACCGGGCCGGCCCGTCCAGGTAGCGGACCGGCTGGTCGGCCGCGACGCCCTTCACGGTGCCGCCGCCCACCTGGTACGGCGGCAGCCCGGCGAGCAGGTCCCGGCGGCCGTGCAGCACGCCGACGCCCATCGGCCCGTACGCCTTGTGCCCGGAGAAGCAGTAGAAGTCGGCGTCGATCTCGCGCACGTCGACCGGACGGTGCGGTACGGCCTGGGCGCCGTCGACCACCACGAGCGCGCCGGCCCGGCGGGCGGCGGCGGTCATCTCCCGTACCGGGTTGACGGTGCCGAGCACGTTCGAGACGTGGCTGACCGCCACCAGCGCGGTGTCCGGGCCGAGCGCGGCGGCGAACCGGTCGGCGTCGACCCGCCCGTCGGGTCCGGCCGGCACCACTGTCAACGTGGCGCCCGTCCGGTCGCAGAGCCGGCGCCAGGGCAGCAGGTTGCTGTTGTGCTCCATGCCGGTCACCACGACCCGCCGGCCCGGCCCGGCCACCCGCTGTCCGGCGGTGTCCGCGACGAGGTTGACGGCGGCGGTGGTGCCGGCGGTGAAGAGCACCTCCTCCGGCTGCGCCGCGCCGATCGCCCGCGCGACGCTCTCGCGGGCCTGCTCGTACCGCTCGGTGGACTCCAGGCCGAGCCGGTGGTAGCCGCGCCCGACGTTGCTGTTCGCCCCGGTGTAGTAGTCGGTGATCGCGTCCAGGACGACGCGGGGCTTCTGCGTGGTGGCGGCGTTGTCCAGGTAGGCGACGAGGTCGCCGGAGCGGCGGAGCAGCAGGGGGAAGTCGTCCCGTACCGCCCTGGGCAGCGCCTCCGGATCGTGTCGCACCGTGTCCGTCATGCCGGCTCCTGTCGCTTGACGGCCGGTCGTCGGTGCCGGCGCACGCGCCGCGCGGGGTTCGCCCCGCGACGCGCACGGCGCCGTCTGGCGCTCGGGCGACGAAAGGGGCGGACCGGTCGTCCCCGTGGGACCACATGCTCGGGAGGGGCCGCACGGGCGCGGCGTGCCGGACGACGACGGGCCCCGACGAACGCCGAGGCTAGTTCAGAATAATATAGTGATCCGGTCCCGTCACCCCCTGGCGCGGGTCAGTGACCGGAGACCGCCTGGGCGGCGGGCGCCGCGCCGGCGTCCAGGCCGAGCAGCTCGCAGCAGCGCAGCACCGCGTCGATGTCGCCCTCCAGCTTGAGCTGGCCCCCGACCATCGCCATGAGCGGCGTGACCCGGCCGGCGCCGATGCGGACGAACGTGGCCGCGTCGGTGGTCGCCACCATCGCCGCGTTCTCGGACGGCCCCTTCGCCACGCGCGGCACACCGTCTGCGACGTCGATGCGGAAGACCTCGTCGTCGACCTGGAACTGGTAGCTCTCGTCGATCGGGGAGATCTTGTCCCACTGGAACATCGCCTCGACGGCGAGGAAACCCCAGTGCGGGCGGACCGTGTCCTCGGCCCTCAGGTCACCGACGAACTCCAGACCCCAGTGCGCGAGCCCGAGCACCATCGGCCGCAGCGCCTGCCCGGTCGGGGTCAGCTCGTAGGAGAGCCGGCCGCCGGTGCCGTGCACGTCGACCTGCCGCAGCACGCCCGAGTCGACGAGGAACTTGAGCCGGTCGGCGAGCAGGTTCGTGCCGATGCCGGGCAGGTCCGCGAGCAGCTCGCTGTAGCGCCGGGGGCCCATCAGCAGCTCACGGATGATCAGCAGCGTCCAGCGCTCACCCAGCACGTCGAGCGCGGACGCGAGCCCGCAGTACTGGTGGTAGGAGCGCTTGCCGGCGAGGCCAGTCTGTGCCATTCCGCTATCGTATATTTTAGTCGGCTGTTTGCGCAGGTAGGGCCGCCCGGTCGAAGCGACCGGCCAGGCCCGGTCGACCGTTCGGTCAGCGCACAGGTGGCGCTCAGGCGGCGGCCCGGCGGCCGAAGAGCCCGCGCATCAGCACCGGCTTGGCCAGCTCCTGGAAATCGAGGTCGGGGTCGAGCTCGCGTACCGTCCCCTCGATCACCAGCAGCGAGAGCAGCGGGAAGATGAGTTCCGGCGCGGCGTGCACGCCGTGGCGGCGTTGCAGGTCGAACATCTCCGCGGCGAACGCGATCAGGCTGAACTCGCGGGCCGGCAGCCCGTGGCTGCGCTCCACCAGGTCGGCCATCTTGACCAGGAACGTCTCCACGTCGGCGTCCGGCCGCAGCCCCGTGCCGCTGCGCACCACGATCTCGGCGCAGTACCGGCCGCGCCCGATCGACATGTTCATGAAGAACTCGGCGAAGAGCCGGCGCAGCTCCTCGGTGAGCTGCACGCTGAACCCGGCGTCGAGCACCACCACCTGGGCGCCCCGGGTGAAGTAGAGGTTGCCCGGGTGCATGTCGCAGTGGACGAATCCGTCCACGAAGAGCATGTGGTAGATCGCCGTCATCGCGGAGGCGGCGAACCGCTTGCGCACGGCCGCCGACATCGACCGCGCCACGTCCACGTCGAGGTCGGGCACGAACTCCATGACCAGGCAGCGCGGACGGCAGGCGTCGTCGCGTACGCCGGGCACCCGGACCCGGGGCACCACGGCGAGGTTCTCCTTGAGCCGGCGCAGGTTCTCCGCCTCCCGGGCGAAGTCGAGCTGGCCGAACACCGCGCCGCACATGTTCTCCACGACTTCCCGCACCGGGACGCCGCGCAGCATCGGCAGCCGGGCCATCACCCGGGCGCCGCGCCGCATCAGCGCGAGGTCGAGAGCCATCGTCGACTCGATGCCGGGACGGCGCAGCTTGAGCGCCACCTCGGCGCCGTCGGGCATCCGGCCGCGGTAGACGCAGGCCACGCTGCCGCTGGCCACCGGCGTCGGGTCGATCTCCGCGAACTCCGCGGGGGTCTCGCTGCCGTACGCCTCGGCGAGCGCCCGCCTGGTCTGCTGGGGTGTCATCGGGTCGACCCGGTCCTGGAGCACCGACAGCTCGTCGCAGAGCGCGGCCGGCAGCACGTCGCGCCGGGTGCCGAGCACCTGCCCGGCCTTGACGAACGTGGGGCCGAGCCGCATCAGCAGCGTGGTGAGGCGGCGGTACAGCAGCCGGCGGGCCGCCGCCCGGTCACCTCGGGCCGCCTTGACCAGCGCCGGCGGCAGCGCCGGCAGCAGGTGGGCGGCGCCGACCGCGCCGATGCGGGTGGAGCGGGCCAGCAGAGCGCGCGTGGTCACCATGGACGTCAACCCTTCGTGATGCCCGGCACCTCGATCGCCCGGAGTTGCAGGGTGGTGAAGTCGCAGTACCAGATGCGGCGGCCGTCCCAGGTGATGCCGGTCGGGTTGCCCGCGACCGAGTAGGCGGCCACCTCCCGGCGGGCCGCCACGTCGTACAGGTTGATGGTGGCCGCGTCGTGGTCGGAGTAGACGAGGTAGCTGTCGGAGACGGTCACGCCGGCGATCGGGTGCCGGACCGGGAACGTGTCGATCAGCCCGAAGCCGTCCGGGTCGCGCAGGTCGACCTGGCGCAGGTCCTCGTAGCCGAGCCAGAGCCCGTGCCGGGTCGCCTCCAGCCCGCACAGCACGTTGCCGGGGCGCGGGTTGCCGAACTCGCCGAGCAGCTCGCCGTCCTCGGGATCGACCAGCCGCAGCACGCGGTCGTCGCCGGCCACCTGCAGCAGCCGCCCGCCGATCGTGGTCAGGTCGGTGCGTACGCCGGGGCAGTCGAGCCGGCGGACCACCTTGCCGCTGATCGGGTCCAGCGAGGCGATCTGGCTGGAGACCGCCTCGGAGAACCAGAGGCACTCCGCGGCCCAGGTCAGGCCGCAGAGCTTGAGAGCGCCACGGACGGGAATGTCGCGGACGGTACCCACCGCGAAGGGCATCAGGACCTCCTCTGCCGGGACAGGCCGCACTCCAGCCGCCAGTCGGTCACGGCGCGGACGTCGCGCCGGGCCGGGCGGCGCAGGGCGACGGACAGCTCGTCACCCTCGGCCACGTCGGTGTGCCGCAGCGGCCACACCCAGACCGCCCAGTTGCATCCGGGGTACGACGGAAAGTTCGACAGCGTGACGTCGTCGGTGAAGTCGGCGGTGAAGAAGCCGAGCACGGCGTGCAGCCGGCCCGGCGTGGTGACCGGCAGCCGCTGCCGCAGCGTCTGCCGGGACGGTGACCGGCCGTCGAGCGTCTGGTCGAGCACCACTGTGGGCTCGGTCAGCAGCGTCGGCGGACGCTGGAAGAAGTGCAGCTGGGCCGCCGGGGCCACCAGCTCCTGCACCGGGTCGAGCCGGTAGCCGTAGAAGTCGGCGCCCCACAGCCCCCAGCCCTCGTCGGCGAACTCGGCCGCGGCCAGCCAGGTCCGCAGCCGCCGGGGCACCACCCGGCCACCGGGGCGCAGGTGGCGGCGGGCGATCACGTGCAGCACCTCGGCCATCTCCTCCTCCGGACCGAGGTTGCCCATCATCTCCGAGACCAGCACGTCCGCCTTGCGGGGCAGCCGGACCGTACGGGCGTCGCCGGTGACCAGGGTGAGCCGTCCCTTGAGGTCGTTGGCCTCGATGATGCGGGCCGCCGCCGCGGCGGTGGCCGGGTCGGCCTCGACCGCGTACACGTGCTCGGCGCCGTGCCGCAGCGCCAGCAGGGAGAGCGCGAGCAGCCCCGCGCCCACGTCCACCACCACGTCGCCGGGGGTGACGGCCTCCTCCAGCGCCCTGTCGTACGCCCGCAGCCGGGGCGCGTCGCCGAGCATCATCTGGTGCATGAGCAGCAGCCGCTGGTCCACGCGGTACCCCCTGAGCGCGCGTCCCTCCCGACCGCCGTAGCAGCCGGGAGGGACATCGTGACGGTACGTTGCTATTGGTTTTACTAGTAGAACCTCTGGCCGGCAGGCCCGTCAAGCGGACCCGTCGGTCAGGCGTTCACCGCGGCGTGCTCGCCGACCAGCGCGTCCCGCATCACCAGGTTGACGCCGGTGAGGCGGGCCTTCGGCTGCTCGTCCACGGTGACCAGGGCGGTGTCCGAGCCGTCCAGCTTGAGCTCGGTGCCCGTGGCCTCCATGCCGCGCATCTTGCCGTTGACGTGCACGGAGTTGGCGGCGTAGAGCGTCTCGTGCGGCGTGACCAGCTCGAACTCGGCGTCGATGTGCAGGTCGCCGGGGAACTTGAGCCGGCTGAGGCTGTCCTCGTTGCCCTCGCCCAGCGTGCCGCCGGAGACCCGCGGCCAGCTCGCCCGCAGCATGACCCGGCCACCCAGCTCCGGGCTGTGCCCGACGACCGCGACGCGGGCCAGCTGGGCGAGCACGCCCGGACCCTCGTCGTGCTTGTCCGGGCCGAAGAGCAGCACCTCGGCGCCGGCCGCCTTGCGGTAGTCCCCGGCCAGGTCGACACGCACCGTCTTGCCGTTGATCTCGACCTCGATCTGCCCCTCCAGCGAGGTCTGCATGATCATGGACGGGTCCACCAGCATGGACATGCACGGGCCGGCGCTGGGCGCGAAGAACAGGTTCGGCGTGATGCCGACCGGCTGGTTCTCGTCGTTGGCCGGGTACCACGCCTCCGGCAGCGTGGTGCCCTTGACGACGTTCGGCGCGGCCATCACGTCGAAGGGACCGTCACCGCGCGGCTTGCCCAGGTAGGGGCCGGTCAGCGGCTTCTTGAACGGCGGGACGCTGTCGACCACGCCGTAGATGTCGATGACGTTGCGGTGGGCGAGCCGCAGCGTGCTCGACTCCAGGATGCCGAAGCGGCGGATGTAGAACTCGGCCGGGAAGTTCTTGCCCGGCACGATCTGCCGCACGTGCCCGCTGTTGGGCAGGAACGGGTTGGACAGGACCTGGATGCGGTCGTCCAACTCGTAGCTGAACCCCTTGATGCCCACCTCGGGCGCGCTGATCAGCTCGGTGGCGAACTGCGCGTAGCCGTTCTCGTCGACCTTGTGCTCGAAGCCCGGCATGGGCCACTTGTTGAGCTGCACGAAGCCGGACAGGTTGATCGTCTCGCGGCGGCCCGAGTAGTAGTCCTCGCCGAAGACCACGGTGGCCGCGGCGAGGATGTGCGGGCGGATCGGCTTGGGTTCGAGGTTCAGGGACTCGTAGGTCTCTCTGGTGCTCAAGCCAGACACCTCCAATGTCTGTCGGCAGGGGTCAGCGGCGGTCTGAGGGCCGCTGGTGGACCGGACCCGACCGGTCCCGCCGAACTTCAAGCTATGTGTTTTTAAAGCGTGCTGTCAATGCCTGCGGCATCGTCAGGTGTCACGCCCTGCAGAACACGACGGCCCGCTCCCCCGTCGGGGAGCGGGCCGTCGTGGTGGCCACCGGTCAGTCCGGCACGGCCGCCACACCGGCCGGCAGCAACGGACGGGACAGCGACAGGGGCAGGTCGGGGGCGGGACTGGTGGCCGCCTCCGGGGCGCCCGTCTCCAACGCCAGCCGGCGCAGCAGGCGCAGCATCCGGTACCGCCCGCCGGTCGTCCCGACCGGCATCACCAGGGACTTGTCCACCAGGGCGGCGAGCACCACCCGCACGTCGGTGGGACCGGACGGATGGGGCCGCCAGAACCGCTGGGCGGCCGCCAGGTCGAACACCCCCGGCAGCAGCGCGACGCGCTGGAAGAGACAACGTTCGACGACGTCGAGGCGCTGGACGCTGCGGTCGAGCATCGCCCGCAGCGACGTGTGGCGCGGCTCCGGTCCGGCGACGGGCGGTCGCAGTCCCTCCAGCGGTCCCTCCAGCTTGCGCAGCACCCCGTCCAGACTGTCGGTGGACAGGCACGCCGCCGCCATCTCCAGGGCGAGCGGCAGGCCGTCGAGCCGGCGGCAGATCTCCACCGCGATCTCCGCGTCCCGCCGGTCGAGGCGGAACCCCGGGCGGGCCTGGGCCGCCCGTTCGGCGAGGAGGGCGACCGCCGGATTGGCCAGCACCGACGGCCATCCGCCCGGCTGCGGCACCGGGAGCGGATGCAGGCGCTGGACCCGCTCGTACGGCAACCCGAGCGGCTGGCGCGAGCCGGTCAGCACCACCACGTCCGGGCACGCCAGCAACAGCCGGTCGGCGACCACCGCGCACGCGTCGACCAGGTGCTCGGCGTTGTCCAGCACCACGAGCGTCGGCTGGTCGCGCAGCAGTTCGACCGGATCCTCGGCGCCGTTGCCTCCGAGCATCCGGGCCAGCCGGCGCTCCAACTGCCGCCGGTCGCTGAGGTCGAGCGTGTCAACGGTCAGGACCCCGCCGGTGAAGACGCGGGCGGCCTGGTGGGCGGCGCGCAGGGTCACCGCCGACTTGCCGCAGCCGGGCGCGCCGGTGACAGTCACCGCACGGTACTTCGCCAGCAGGGCCGCCAGCTCGGCGATGTCGCCGGCCCGCCAGTGCAGCGGCCCGGAGATGGGTCCGCAGCCGGGCCTGCGCCGCGCGGCGGGAACCGCCGGCGCCGGCCGGGGCACCGGTGGGCGGCCGGCCGGACGCACCAGCGCCCGGTGCACCGCCCGCAATTCCTCCCCCGGGTCAACGCCCAGCTCGGTCCGGAGCCGCTCGGTGATGTCGGCGTACCGGTGCAGGGCGACGGTCCGGTGCCCGCTGCTGCCCAGCACGGCCAGGTAGTCGGCCTGGATCGCCTCGTGCAGGGGTTCCAGCCGGGCCAGCCGGGTGGCGATGTCGAGCACCGCCGCGGCGCGTCCCAGCCGCAGCCCCAGACCGACGTAGCTGTGCGAGGTCGCCACCCAGGCCGCGCCCAGGGCCTCCACCTCGATGTTGTCGTGCAGCAGCGAGCGCAACTCACCGAGAGTCGAGCTGCGCCACAGGTCCAGCGCCTTCCCGAGCAGGTGGAACGCCTCCTCGCGGCAGCCCTCACCGATCCGCTTCTCGGCCTCGGCGGCGTACCGCCGGAACCGGGCGACGTCCGTCTCGACGGTCTCGGCGCGCAGCGAGTACCCGGAGACGGTCGAGGCGATGACCCGTACCCGGCGCCGTGGCGGATGCTCCGGTTCGAGGACCTGGCGCAGCCGGGCCACGTACGTGTGCACGAGCGACCGGGCGCTCGGCGGGACCACTCCGCCCCAGACCGCCTCCTCCACCTCGCCCACCGGGACGCTGTCGCCCAGGCGTAGCGCGAGAAGGGAGAGGATCGCCCGCTGCTTGGCCGGCCCGGGCTCCAGTCGATGCCCTTTTCGCCGCACGTGCAGCGGACCCAACAGGTCGACCCGGTAACAGGCGCGAGTCTCCGTCATCTATCCCCCCAGGCTCAGCGTGAGCCGAGACTGGCACATCCGGTTACCACGTTGCCACACTCAGCTATTACCCAGGAAACTCGGCAGGCCAGGTCACCGACCCGCCTGAGCAGCGTGATCACCGCCTGGGACGTGCGTAAAGACCGCCGGGCGAAGCACCGGCAGCCGAGAGTTCTTTTTCATATGGCGAAGCTATTGATGGAAGTTGCGGTTCGTGCCTGGCGGCGCGACCCAGCCCCGATGAAGACGCACCCTGAAAGGGATGCCGCCCGCCGGGCCACCCGCGCCACTCACCCACGATAGACAGAACGCTATATAAAATCTTAGTATTCGTGTGGCCGGATGACTCAGGTGAGGAGCACGAGGGCATGTTCGAGCGGTTCACCGACCGAGCGCGACGGGTTGTCGTCCTGGCCCAGGAAGAGGCCCGGATGCTCAACCACAACTACATCGGTACGGAGCACATCCTGTTGGGCCTGATCCATGAGGGTGAGGGTGTCGCGGCGAAGGCTCTGGAGAGTCTGGGCATCTCGCTGGAGGGTGTGCGTCAGCAGGTCGAGGAGATCATCGGTCAGGGTCAGCAGGCGCCGAGCGGGCACATCCCGTTCACGCCGCGGGCGAAGAAGGTGCTGGAGCTGTCGCTGCGTGAGGCGTTGCAGCTCGGGCACAACTACATCGGCACCGAGCACATCCTGCTCGGCCTGATCCGCGAGGGCGAGGGCGTCGCCGCGCAGGTCCTGGTGAAGCTGGGCGCGGACCTGAACCGGGTGCGTCAGCAGGTCATCCAGCTGCTGTCGGGCTATCAGGGCAAGGAGCCGGCCGCCGCGGGTGCCGCGCCGGGTGAGGCCGCGCCGTCGACCAGCCTGGTGCTGGACCAGTTCGGCCGGAACCTGACCCAGGCTGCTCGGGAGGGCAAGCTCGACCCGGTGATCGGGCGCGAGAAGGAGATCGAGCGGGTCATGCAGGTGCTGTCCCGCCGCACCAAGAACAACCCGGTGCTGATCGGCGAGCCCGGCGTCGGCAAGACCGCCGTGGTGGAGGGCCTGTCCCAGAAGATCATCAAGGGTGAGGTGCCGGAGACGCTGAAGGACAAGCAGCTCTACACCCTCGACCTCGGCGCCCTGGTCGCTGGTTCGCGCTACCGCGGTGATTTCGAGGAGCGTCTGAAGAAGGTGCTCAAGGAGATCCGCACCCGGGGCGACATCATCTTGTTCATCGACGAGATCCACACCCTCGTCGGTGCGGGCGCGGCCGAGGGCGCGATCGACGCGGCGAGCATTTTGAAGCCGATGCTGGCCCGTGGTGAGCTGCAGACCATCGGCGCCACCACGCTGGATGAGTACCGTAAGCATTTGGAGAAGGACGCCGCGTTGGAGCGTCGTTTCCAGCCGATCCAGGTGGGTGAGCCGTCGCTGGCCCACACCATCGAGATCCTCAAGGGCCTGCGGGACCGCTACGAGGCCCACCACCGCGTCTCCATCACCGACGCCGCCCTGGTCGCCGCCGCGACGCTGGCCGATCGGTACATCTCGGATCGGTTCCTGCCGGACAAGGCGATCGACCTGATCGACGAGGCCGGTGCCCGGATGCGGATCCGCCGGATGACCGCGCCGCCGGACCTGCGGGACTTCGACGAGCGCATCGCCCAGGTGCGCCGCGACAAGGAGTCCGCGATCGACGCGCAGGACTTCGAGCGCGCCGCGCAGCTGCGGGACACCGAGAAGCAGCTGCTGGGTCAGAAGGCGCAGCGGGAGAAGGAGTGGAAGGCCGGCGACCTCGACGTCGTCAGCGAGGTTGACGACGAGCAGATCGCCGAGGTCCTCGGCAACTGGACCGGCATTCCGGTGTACAAGCTGACCGAGGAGGAAACCTCGCGGCTGCTGCGCATGGAAGACGAGCTGCACAAGCGCGTCATCGGTCAGGAAGACGCGGTCAAGGCGGTCTCGAAGGCGATCCGCCGTACCCGGGCGGGGTTGAAGGACCCGAAGCGGCCGTCCGGGTCGTTCATCTTCGCCGGCCCGTCCGGTGTGGGTAAGACCGAGCTGTCCAAGGCCCTCGCCGAGTTCCTCTTCGGCTCCGAGGACGCCCTGATCCAGCTGGACATGTCGGAGTTCCACGACCGGTACACCGTGTCCCGCCTCGTCGGCGCCCCTCCCGGGTATGTGGGGTATGACGAGGGTGGGCAGCTGACCGAGAAGGTGCGCCGCCGGCCGTTCTCGGTGGTGCTGTTCGACGAGATCGAGAAGGCCCACCCGGACGTGTTCAACACGCTCCTGCAGATCCTGGAAGACGGCCGTCTCACCGACGGTCAGGGCCGGATCGTGGACTTCAAGAACACGGTCATCATCCTGACCACCAACCTCGGCACCCGCGACGTCGCCAAGGCGGTGTCGCTGGGCTTCCAGGCGTCGGAGGACTCCGAGTCGAACTACGACCGGATGAAGCAGAAGGTCAACGACGAACTCAAGCAGCACTTCCGGCCCGAGTTCCTCAACCGCATCGACGACACCATCGTCTTCCACCAGCTACGCCAGAACGAGATCCTCTCGATCGTCGACATCATGATCGCCCGCATCGAAACCCAGCTCCGCAACAAGGACATGGGTCTGGAGCTGACCGACAACGCCAAGAAGTACCTCGCCGTCAAGGGCTTCGACCCCGTCCTCGGCGCCCGGCCACTGCGCCGCACCATCCAACGCGACATCGAAGACAACCTGTCCGAACGGATCCTGTTCAACGAACTGACCCCCGGCCAGATCGTCGTCGTGGACTGCGAAGGCGACCCCGACAACACCGACACGTCCACACTCGTCTTCCGGGCCGGCAAGCCGGTGCCGACGAGTCAGCCGTAGGCCCGCCGGCCCACCGCCACCAGATGATCACGCGTCGCGTCGTCGCAGAGCGCCCCGGCCACCCCGGCGGCGTACGCCCGCTCGGGCCCGAGCCCGAGACGCGCCGCCAGCTCGTGCTCACGGCCCAGGTCGGTACCGAACATCGCCGGGTCGTCGGTGCCGACCGAGCAGCGCAGACCGGCCGCGACGAGGCGGGGCAACGGATGCGCGGCCTCGGACTCCACCACCCGGGTCCGCAGGTTCGACGTGGGGCACACGTCCAGCACCACCCCCCGGTCCCGCAGCTCGGCGAGCAGGCCGTCGTCCTCGGCGGCCCGGATGCCGTGCCGGATCCGGGCCGGAGCCAGCTCCAGCAGCTCGCGTACCGAATCCGGACCGCCCGCCTCACCGCCGTGCGGAACGAAGGCCAGACCGCCGTCGCGGGCGATCGCCACCGCCCGGGCGAACGCCTTCGCCGGCGCGGCCAGCTCCGGCCCGCCCAGACCGAACCCGACCACGCCCCGGTCCCGGTACCGCACGGCCTGGCGGGCGCACTCCTCGGCGTCGGCCGGCGCCAGCTCGCGGTCCACGTCGGGCGTCAACAGCACCCGTACGCCGTGCCGCTCGTACGCCTCGGCCGCGCCGTCGGCGTACCCCTCGAAGATGTCCGTCCAGCCGACGCCCCGGCGCACCCGCTCCGCCGGCGAGAAGATGCCCTCCAGGTAGACAGCACCGTGCGCGGCCGCCTCGGCGGCGTACGCGACCACGATGCGCCGGAAGTCGTCGGCCGTACGCAGGCAGTTGGTGGTGAGCACCCAGGTCCGAACGAAGTGGGCGAAGTCGGTGAACTCGTAGAGCGGACGCAGACCCTCGACCGTCTCCGCGGGCAGCCGCTCCCCGTTGCGCCGGGCGATGACCAGCAGCGTTTCCGGCCGTACCGTCCCCTCGAAGTGGACGTGCAGTTCGATCTTCGGGGACGGCCCGGCCCACGGCACGGGCATCAGGCGGTTCGGAGCGCGCGCCGCTCAGCCGTCACCGGCGCCCGCCCCCGCCAGCCGGCCTGCGACACGCCCAGCAGCCAGCGCAGCGGCGTGGCCGAGAGCAACGGCGGATCGGTGACCCGCACCTGCCGCACCGGCACCGTGAGCGTGGGCCGCGCGGTGCGCCGGGCGTCGCCCGCCTCGGCCGGTATCCGCAGGTCCGCGTCGCCGATCAGGAAGCTGTCCGGCGCGCCGTCGACGAGCGCCGAGGTGGCGTCCCGGTCCGGCCGCAGCAGCAGGACGCGGGCGCGGTGCTCGCCCGGCGGTACGGTGGCGGGCAGCGCGGCCGGCAGTGGGCGCGGCGCGGCCGTCCACCACTCGTTGCGCCCTCCGTCGTGCGGTGCCACCGCGGCGAGCAGCAGTCCCGGCAGGTCCACTGTGTCAAGGTGCATCAGCGCCCGGGGCCCCTGGCCGGCGACGATCGCGCGGCCCCGGATCACCGGCAGCAACGCCGCCACCGACACGCCCGCCAACTGCCGGGCGAGCTGGCGGAACCGCTCCGGCGGCAGGCTCACCCAACGCCGGAACTGGGTGGTGAACGTGCCGACGCTGGAGTACCCGACCTGGGCGCTGATCGCCGTGACGGTGAGCGAGGAACGCAGCAGCAGCCGGCGCGCCTCGGCCATCCGCAGGGCCGCCAGAAAACGTGCCGGTGTCATCGAGGTGGCCTGCTTGAACACGCGATGAAAATAGAAGGGGCTGAACGGGGCGAGGCGTGCCAGCGTTTCCAGCGGCAACGGCCTGCCGAGTTCTCTTTTCATGTGCTCAATCACCCGGATAATGGCGGCCAGCCGGCCGTCATGTTCCTTGCAGTCGGCACCTGAAAACTGCCCCATGGCCCCTCCATCGCTACGCGGAAACCGTGACCAATAGTGCGGTGCGGCTCTTGAACGAGTCTTGATTGGCCGCGCTTCGGCAGCTCCGAAGCCCTCGTACGCTGTTGATACGTCCTGGCCGGGCCGGGTGCGCAACCGGCTTCCCGGCCTGCGCGCACCCGGCCTCGCCCGCCCCGCCGGACCGGCGCCGCCGGCCGCCGGAGGCAACACAGCAACCTGCGAGAAGACAGCCCCCGAGGCGTTCCGCAAGTATTGGCCAGAGCGGGCACGCCAATCGAAGAACTTCTCCGCAGGCGGGCAGGATCCGCATGCGTACACCCACGGCGAATTGGACTTGCCATGGCCCGAATATTGTTGGCACTGCGACAACGAATCCTGACTCCGGATAAGCGCGAGGCGTTGTTTGACGTACGCGGCTTCCATGTCAAGAACGACGCCGCGCGGCAGGCCCTGGAAAGTGCCGGGCTGAGTTTCATAGGCGGTTTCGGTGACGCCGCCGGGGCGCCGGAGCCCCGGGCCGCCGAGGAGCTGCTGGAACGCCGGCCGGCGCCGCTGCGCGGCTTCGCCTACGAGGGCGCCGCGATGGCGTACGCCCTGATGGACGGCCTTCGCCCCGGCGGCGGCCGGGGCATGGCCCGGTTCCTGGCCGGGCGCGGCGCCGCGCACGTCTACATGGCGCACGTGGGCGCCGGCTGGGCCATGGCCCGCCTGCCCCGCTGGCGCTGGCCGGCGATCCTTCCGCCCGACCCGCTGCTGCGCTGGCTCGCCCTCGACGGCTACGGGTTCCACCAGGCCTACTTCCACACCGGCCGGTACGTCCACGAGCGGCACCGCGACCCGGCGCACATCTGGCCGGCGGAGCTGCGGCACTACGCGCCGCACGCGGTGGACCAGGGCATCGGCCGGGCGCTGTGGTTCGTCGCCGGCGCCGACCCGGCCGAACTGGTCCGGCTGCTCCACAGGTTCCCCGCCGACCGGCACTCCGACCTGTGGAGCGGGGTCGGCCTGGCCGCCAGCTACGCCGGTGGCGCCGATCTGACGGAACTGCGAACGCTCCGCGAGGCGGCCGGCGAGCACCGGGCGGCGCTCGGCCAGGGCGCCGCGTTCGCGGCCAAGGCCCGGATGCGGGCCGGGCACGTGCCGACGCACACCGCTGTCGCGGTCGGCGCGTTCTGCGTCACCAGCATCGAGCAGGCCGCCGCGATCACCGATGCCGCCCTGACCGATCTGACCGACTCGGCGTCGCTGCCCGCCTTCGCGGTGTGGCGTCAGCGGATCGCCGACCATCTCGTTCTGCTGGGGAGGTGCTGACCGGGTGTCCATGATCCTGGGTTGGGGCCGACGTCATCTCGCCGGGCTGACCGCCCTGCTGCTGATCGTCGGCCTGTTCCTGATCGCCAAGCCGGCCACTGCTACCGACGAGGAACGGCGACGGGTGGCCGCGGGCTACCGGTTCACGCCGCTGTCCATCGCGATCCCGGGTGGCCTGCCGCAGCAGAGCATCCGCCGGGTCAACAAGGAGTACACGCACATCGACGCGTGGATCTCCTCGGTCGGCGCCGGGGTCGCCATGAACGACATCGACGGCGACGGCCTGGCAAACGACCTCTGCGTCACCGACCCGCGGATCGACCGGGTGGTGGTCACCCCGACGCCCGGCGCGCGCCAGGAGCGGTACCAGCCGTTCGTGCTCGACCCGGCGCCGCTGCCGATGGGGCCGCACATGGCACCGATGGGGTGCGCGCCCGGCGACTTCAACGAGGACGGCCGTACCGACCTTCTGGTCTACTGGTGGGGCCGGACGCCGGTGATCTTCCTGGCCCGACCGGACGCCACCGGCCTGTCCGCGGCGGCGTTCCAGCCGGTCGAGCTGGTCCCCCGGCCCGCCGCCGCCGACGGCGGATACACCGGGCCGCGATGGAACACCAACACGGTGAGCGTGGCGGACTTCGACGGCGACGGTCACGAGGACGTGTTCGTCGGCAACTACTTCCCCGACGGCCCGGTGCTCGACCACACGGTCAGCGGCGGCGTGGCGATGAACCGGTCCATGTCGGCCGCGTACAACGGCGGGCGCGACCACATCCTGCGCTGGACCGGCGCGACCGCCGGCACCGTCACCTTCGCCGACGTGCCGGACCTCTTCGACGACGACGTCTCCCGGGGCTGGGCACTCGCGTCGACCGCCACCGACCTCGACGGCGACCTGCTGCCCGAGCTGTACGTGGCGAACGACTTCGGCCCCGACCGGCTGTTGCACAACCGCTCCACGCCGGGCCGGGTGCGGCTGGCCCTCGTCGAGGGCGAGGGCAGCCGGCTCACCGTGCCCAAGTCGAAGATCCTCGGGCACGACTCCTTCAAGGGCATGGGCGTGGACGTCGGCGACCTGGACGGCGACGGCCTCTACGACATGTACGTCGGCAACATCACCACCTCGTTCGGCATCCAGGAGAGCAACTTCGCCTTCGTCAACCAGGCCCGGGACACCGACGACCTGCGGCAGCGGCTCGCCGACGGCCGGGCGCCGTTCGTCGACCGCAGCGCCCCGCTCAACCTGGCCTGGAGCGGCTGGAGCTGGGACGTCAAGATCGCCGACCTGACCAACAGCGGCCGGCCCGACATCGTGCAGACCAGCGGTTTCGTCAAGGGTGAGGTGAACCGGTGGGCGCAGCTGCAGGAGCTGGCCACCGCCAACGACACGCTGCTGGAGCACACCTCGTCGTGGCCACGGGTCCGGGAGGGCGACGACATCGCCGGCGGCCAGCCACTGCGTCTGCACGCCCAGATGCCCGGCGGCGCCTACGCCGACATCGCCGGCCACCTCGGCCTGGCCGTGCCGATCCCGACCCGGGGCATCGCGCTCGGCGACGCCGACGGCGACGGCCGGCTGGACATGGCGGTGGCCCGGCAGTGGGACGCGCCCGTGTTCTACCGCAACGACAGCCCCGGCACCGGGTCGCAGCTGTCCCTGAAGCTGAACCGGCCGCCGACCGGCGACGCCGGCACCGGCTCCCCGGTGATCGGCGCGGACGTCACCGTCCGCACCCCCGACGGCCGTGTGCTGCGCGGCCGGGTCGACGGCGGCAGCGGCCACTCCGGCCGGCGCAGCTTCGAGGTGCACATCGGCCTCGGCGACGTCACCGGGCCGGTCCAGGTCGACCTGGCCTGGCGGGACCGCACCGGCGCGCCCCGCACGCAGACGGTGACGCTCACCCCCGGCCGGCACGCGCTCACCCTCGGCACCCAGGCACAGGAGGCGAGTTCATGACGAAGCCACGCGACCCGCGAGTGACAGCGCTGCGCCGCTTCGCGATCTCGATCAGCGTCCTCAACATCCTCGGCTACACGGTCCTCGGCTTCGAGCAGCCCGCGCTCTGGCCGGTGTACGCCGTGCTCACCGCGTACGCCGCCGAACTGCTGCTGGAGGCGGTGGGCGCCCGGGGTGAGGGCCGCGCCCCCCGGTACGCCGGCGGCGTGCGCAACCTGGTCGAGTTCCTCTTCCCCGCGCACATCACCGCGCTGGCGGTGAACATGCTGCTCTACACCAACGACCGGCTGCTGGTGATGCTCTTCGGCGTGCTGGTGGCGATCAGCGGCAAGTGGCTGCTGCGGGCGCCGGTCAACGGGCGGCTGCGGCACTTCATGAACCCGTCGAACTTCGGCATCGCGATCGTGCTGCTGCTGTTCCCGTGGGTCTCCATCGCGCCGCCGTACCACTTCACCGAGAACCTCTCCGGTCCCGCCGACTGGGCCATCGTGGCGGTGATCCTCGTCCTGGGCACGATGCTCAACGCCAAGCTCACCCGCCGGATGTGGCTGATCGCCGGCTGGCTGTCGATCTTCGTGGTGCAGTCCGTGGTCCGGGGCCTGGTGCTGGACACGTCGATCGCGGCCGCGCTGGCCACCATGACCGGCACCGCGTTCGTCCTGTTCACCAACTACATGATCACCGACCCGGGCACCACACCGAGCCGGCCCGCCGCCCAGTTCGCGTTCGGCGGTGGCGTGGCGCTGGTGTACGGCGTGCTGACCGGCGCCTCGGTGACGTACGGGCTCTTCTTCGCCACCGCGATCGTCTGCCTGGTCCGCGGCACCTTCCTCTGGTCGCTGCACGCCTCGCGCCGCGAGCAGCGGCGCCGCGAACAGGACCACCCCGTCTCGCCCGCAACGCCCGGGACACCGGCCACCGCCGGTCCCGTCTCCGCGGACAACGGCAAGCGGCCCGTGCCCGCCTGATCCGCGAATCGCACAACCCCAGGAGTGACGACATGAGCAGAATCGCGGTCGTCGGCATGAGCTGCCGCTACCCGGAAGCCGATTCGGTGGCCGACCTGTGGCGCAACGCCCTCAGCGGACGCCGCGCGTTCCGCCGGCTGCCGCCGGAGCGGATGAGCCTTGAGGACTACTGGGACGCCGACCCGGCCACCCCGGACCGGTTCTACAACCGGCACGCGGCCGTCATCGAGGGGTACACGTTCGACCGGATCCGCCACCGGATCGCCGGCAGCACCTACCGCTCCACCGACCTCACCCACTGGCTGGCGCTGGACGTGGCCGGCGAGGCGCTCGCCGACGCCGGCTGGCCGGACGGCGCCGGACTGCCCCGGGAACGTACCGCCGTGGTGGTCGGCAACACCCTCACCGGCGAGTTCTCCCGCGCCAACGTGTTGCGGCTGCGCTGGCCGTACGTGCGCCGGGTGCTGGCCGCCGGGCTGCAGGAGCAGGGGTGGCCCGACCGGCGCATCGCGGAGTTCCTGGCGGTGACCGAGGAACGGTACAAGAGCCCGTTCCCGCCGATCGACGAGGACACGCTCGCCGGTGGCCTCTCCAACACCATCGCCGGGCGGATCTGCAACCACTTCGACCTCGGCGGCGGCGGGTGGACAGTGGACGCCGCCTGCGCCTCCAGCCTGCTGTCGGTGGTCACCGCCGCGCGCGCCCTGGCCGACGGGGAGGTCGACGTCGCCGTGGCGGGCGGGGTGGACCTGTCCATCGACCCGTTCGAGATGGTCGGCTTCGCCAAGGCCGGCGCGCTGGCCCGCGACGAGATGCGGGTGTACGACGAGCGGTCGCAGGGCTTCTGGCCGGGCGAGGGCTGCGGCATGGTCGTGCTGATGCGCCACGACGACGCGGTGGCGCAGGGGCGCGCCGTGTACGCGACGATCGCCGGCTGGGGTGTCTCCTCCGACGGGCGCGGCGGGATGACCCGGCCCGAGGCGCAGGGCTACCGGCTGGCGCTGGACCGGGCGTACCAGCGGGCCGGCTTCGGCATCGGCACGGTCCCGCTCTTCGAGGGACACGGCACCGGCACGGCGGTCGGCGACGCCACCGAGTTGCGCGCCCTCTCCGCCGCCCGGCGCGACGCCGGGGCCACCGACCCGGCCGCCATCGGCTCGATCAAGGCGCTCATCGGGCACACCAAGGCCGCCGCCGGCGTGGCCGGGCTGATCAAGGCGACCATGGCGCTGCGGCACGCGATCGTCCCGCCCACCGCCGGTTGCGCCCGTCCCCGCGCGGAGCTGACCGCCGCGGACCGTACGCTGCGCGCCGCGCCGGTGGCCGAGCCCTGGCCGGACGGTGCGCCGCTGCGCGCCGGGGTCACCGCGATGGGCTTCGGCGGGATCAACACCCACCTGGTGCTGGAGGCCGGCCCGTCCGCAGTGCCGGAGCGGATCCGGCGGCAGCAGCTGCGGCTGGCCCGGCACACCCAGGACGCCGAGCTGCTGCTGCTCGACGCGGCCGACCCGGCGGCGCTGCGGGAACGGGTGGCCGCGCTGCTGCCCCCGCTGGCCCGGCTGTCGTACGGCGAGCTGACCGACCTGGCCGGCGCGCTGGCCGGTGAGGTACGCGGCCGACCGACGCGGCTGGCGGTGGTCGCCGCCTCCCCCGCGGAGGCGGTGGACCGGTTCGAGCGTGTCCTGGCGGCGCTCGACCGGGGCGAGGAGGAACTGTTCGCCGACGGGCTGGCGTTGCGGCGCACGCTGCGGCCGGCCCGGCTCGGGTTCCTCTTCCCCGGCCAGGGCTCCGGCCGCAGTGTCGACGGCGGCGCGCTGGCCCGGCGCTTCCCGGCCGCCGCCGAGGTGCACCGCCTCGCGGCGCTGCCGGCCGACGCGGACCCGGTGGCCACCGAGGTGGCCCAGCCGCGCATCGCCGCGGGTTCCCTCGCCGGCCTGCGGGTGCTCACCGAACTGGGCGTCGAGGCACGGGTGGCCGTCGGGCACAGCCTCGGCGAGATCACCGCGCTGCACTGGGCCGGCACCGTCGACGCGGAGGCGCTGCTGCGGATCGCCGCGGCCCGCGGCGCGGTCATGGCCGGCTGCCGGGAACCGGGCACGATGGCCGGCATCGCCGCCGACGACATCGCCGCCGCCCGGCTGATCGGCACGGAACCGGTGGTGGTGGCCGGTTACAACGGGCCGCGGCAGACGGTGGTCGCCGGCCCGTCCGACGCGGTCCGGCGGGTGTGCGAGCGGGCCACCGAGGCCGGTGTGCACTGGGCGGACCTGGCCGTCTCGCACGCGTTCCACTCCCCCCTGATGGCGTCGGCCGCCCGCGAGTTCGGCGACTGGCTGGAAGGGGTCCGGCTCGCCCCGCCGCACCGGCCGGTGGTCTCCACGGTCACCGGCGCGGAACTGCCCTCCGGCACGGACCTGGCGGCGTTGCTGCGCCGGCAGATCACCGAGCCGGTGCGCTTCGCCGCCGCGGTCACCGAGGCCGGCAAGCGGGTGGACGCGCTGGTCGAGGTCGGTCCCGGCCAGGTGCTCGCCCGGATGGCCCGGGAACTGGTCGACGTGCCGGTGTTCGCCACCGGCACCGACGCGCCCACGCTCGCCGGCTTCCTCGGCACTGTCGGCGCGCTCTGGACGCTGGGCGTGCCCGTCGACCACGCCGCGCTGGTCAGTGACCGTCCGATCCGTCCGCTCGACCTGGCCGCACGGCGGCGCTTCTTCGCCAACCCGTGCGAAGCCGCGCCGGCGGTGGTCGTGGCGGCGGCGTCCCCGGCCGGGGACGAGACGACCCCGGCGGCCGGCGACGCCGAGCGACCCGTGACCGGCGACGCGACGGCGCCGGCCGGGCCGGCCGCCGATCCGCTGGCCGTGCTGCGCCGGCTCGCCGCGTCCCGCGCGGAGCTGCCGGCCGAGAGCGTCGGCGCGGACACCCGGCTCCTCGACGGCCTGCACCTCAGCTCGATCGCGGTGGGACAGCTGGTCAACGAGGCCGCCCGGGAACTCGGCCTGCCGGCGGTGCAGGCCCCGACGAACTTCGCCACCGCCACGCTGCGGGAGATCGCCGACGCGCTGCGGGAGCTGGACCCGGCCGCCGCGCCCGCCGACCGGCGGGTGGACGGGGTCGCCCCGTGGGTGCGCGGCTTCACCGTCGAGCTGGCCGAGGAACCGGTGGAGCGGATCACCGCCGGTCCCACCGGACCGGGCGGCTGGCAGCTGTACGCCCCGGCCGGCCACCGGTACGCGGGGGCGCTGCGCGACGCGCTCACCGGTGCGGGCGTCGGCGGCGGCGTGCTGCTCTGCCCGGACGACGAGGTGGACCTGGACCTCGCGCTGCGCGCCGTCCAGGCCGCGGTGGCCCAGCCGCCGGGCAGCCGCCTGGTGGTCGTGCAGCACGGCCGGGGCGTCGCCGGGCTGGCCCGTACCGCCCGGCTGGAGGGCACGGGCCTGCACGTGACGCTCGTCGAGGCGGCCCCCGCCGACGACCTGGTGGACCGGGTGGTACGCGAGGTGGCCGCCACCGACGGGTACGCCGAGTGCCACCTCGGCGCGGACGGCACGCGGCGCGTCCCCCTGCTCCGGCCGCTGCCGCCACCCGGCCCGGTACGCGAGGGGCCGGCCGGTCCGCCGCTGCGCCCGGACGACGTCCTGCTGGTGACCGGCGGCGGGAAGGGCATCACCGCCGAGTGCGCGCTCGCGCTGGCCCGGGACACCGGCGCGCGGCTGGCGCTGCTGGGCCGGGCGGACCCGGCCGCGGACCCGGAGCTGGCCGCGAACCTGACCCGGATGCGGGAGGCGGGGGTGCGCCTGCGGTACGTGCGCGCCGACGTCACCGACCCGCAGGCGGTACGCGCCGCCGTGGCGCAGGTGCGCGAGAACCTGGGTCCGGTCACCGGGATCCTGCACGGCGCCGGGGTCAACCGGCCGGCCGCCCTCGGCGCGCTGGACCAGGACACCCTGCGCGCCACGCTCGCGCCGAAGGTGGACGGCCTGGCGAACGTCCTCGCCGCGGTCGAGCCGGACGAACTGCGGCTGCTGGTGACGTTCGGCAGCGTGATCGGGCGCGGTGGCCTGCCCGGGGAGGCGCACTACGCGCTGGCGAACGACTGGCTGGCCCGGCTCACAGCCAAGACCGGCCGACGCTTCCCCGGATGCCGCGCGGTCTGTCTGGAGTGGTCGGTCTGGTCCGGCGTCGGCATGGGCGAGCGGCTCTCGGCTGTCGAGTCGCTGCTGCGCGCCGGGATCACCCCGATCCCGCCGGACGAGGGCATCCGCCTGCTGCGCCAGGTGCTGACGCTGCCCCGGCTGCCCGCCTCGGTGGTGGTCACCGGCCGTACCGACGGGCTGGACACGCTGCGCCACGAGCGGCGCGAGCTGCCGCTGCTGCGTTTCCTGGAACGCCCGCTGGTGCAGTACGACGGCGTGGAGCTGGTGGTCGAGGCGGACCTGTCGGCCGAGAGCGACCCGTACCTCGCCGAGCACGACCTCGACGGCAACCTCCTGCTGCCCGCCGTGCTCGGCATGGAGGCGATGGCGCAGGTGGCCTCCGCGCTCAGCGGCGCCACCGGTGTGCCGGTGCTGACCGGCGTCAGCTTCTCCCGGCCCGTGGTGGTGGCCCGCGGCGGGCGCACCACCGTCCGGATCGCTGCGGTGCAGACCGAGGCGGGCGTGGTGGAGGTGGCGATCCGCAGCGACGAGACGGGCTTCGCGGTCGACCACTTCCGGGGCACCGTCCGCTTCGAGCCGGACGAGGGCGACCGGGAGGCGCCGGGCGTGACCGGCGGGCTGCCGCCGGTGCCGCTGGAGCCGGGCCGGGACCTCTACAGCGACCTGCTCTTCCAGGGCGACCGGTTCCGCCGGCTGGTGCGCTACCACCGGGTCGCGTCCCGGCGGGCCGAGGCGGACGTCGCCACCACCGAGGATCTGCGCTGGTTCCACGCGTTCCTGCCGCAGCGGCTGCTGCTCGGCGACGCGGGCGCGCGGGACGCCTTCCTGCACGGCATCCAGGTCTGCGTGCCGGACGCGACGCTGCTGCCGGTCGCGGTGGACCGGGTGGAGCCGGCGGGACCGAAGCTCGCCGCCACCGAGCAGGTCCGCTTCGTGGCGGTGGAGCGGGAGCACCGCGACGACACTTACCGGTACGACGTGACGGTCCTCGGCGCGGCCGGGGTGGTGGTGGAACGCTGGCTCGGTCTGCGCCTGCGCGCGGTGCGTCACCGCCCGGCCGCCCTGCCGTGGCCGCCGGCGCTGCTCGGACCGGCGCTGGAGCGGCGGCTCGGCCGGCTTCTCGACGCCGATCTGGCGGTGGTGGTGGAGCCGCGTCCGGACGGGACCGGCGGGGCACGCCGGGAGGTCACCGCCACCGCCGTCGGGCGGGCCGTGGGACGGCCGGTGCGGCTGCGGTACCGGCCGGACGGGCGGCCCGAGGAGGTCAACGGCCGGCACGTCTCCGCCGCCCACAGCGACGTCGCCAGCCTGCTGGTGGCCGGCGCCGGGCCGCTCGCCTGCGACCTGGAGGTGGTCCGGCCCCGGCCCGCCGAGGTCTGGGCCGACCTGCTCGGCCGGCACGCCGGGCTGGCCGGGCAGGTCGCCGCCGACCTCGGCGAGGACCCCGACGTCGCCGCCACCCGGGTCTGGTGCGCCAAGGAGTGCCTGGTCAAGGCGGGGCTGCCGGTGGACGCCCCGCTGACAGTGGCCGGCACCGACGGCGAGTGGGTGCTGGTGCGCAGCGGCCGGGTCACGGTGGCCACCGGCCCGGTCCGACTCACCGGCGAGCCACAGCCGGTGGTCGTCGCCGTCCTCACCGCGACGGGGGTGTGACATGTCCGCCTGGTACGAGTACCGCCACGTGGTCGGGTTCGAGGAGACGAACCTCGTCGGCAACGTCTACTACGTCAACTACCTGCGCTGGCAGGGCCGCTGCCGGGAGATGTTCCTGCGCGAGCACGCCCCGGCGGTGGTCGACGACCTGCGCGCCGGGTTGAAGCTGTTCACGCTGCGGGTGGACTGCGAGTACCTCGCCGAGCTCGACGCGTTCGACGAGCTGCGCATCCGGATGAGCCTGACCGAGCTGACCCAGACGCAGCTCGGCCTGGCCTTCGACTACCTGCGCGACGGCCCGGGCGGGCTGGTCCCGGTGGCCCGGGGTCACCAGCGGATCGCCTGCATGCGGGAGGTCGCCGGGCAGGTGGTGCCGACCCGCGTGCCGCCGCCGCTGGTGCGGGCGCTGGCGCCGTACCGGGCGGCCGAGGGGGTGTCCGGCCGTGCCTGAGCGGGCCGTGGGCGCGCCGCCGGCCGCCGCGGCGCTGCGTGCGGTGCTCGGCGAGTTCGTCACCGGCGTGACGGTGCTGACGGTGGGTGGTCCGCTGCCGCACGGGATGACCGCGAACTCGTTCACCTCGGTCTCGCTGGACCCGCCGCTGGTGCTGCTCTGCGTGAGCCGCGACAGCCTGATGTCCGCCTGCCTGGCCGACGCGGACGGGTTCGGCATCTCCGTCCTGGCGGCCGGTCAGGAACACCTGGCCCGGCACTTCGCCGACCGGCGCCGGCGGCCCGGGCGCGCGCAGTTCACCACTGTCGGCTGGTCGCCGGGCGAGCAGACCGGCGCGCCGCTGCTGCACGGGGCACTGGCCTGGCTGGAGTGCCGGCCGTGGCGCTGCCACAACGGCGGCGACCACGTGATCGTGGTGGGCCGGCTGGTCGCCGCGCGCACGGCCGCCGACAGCGACGCCCTGATCTTCCGGCGGGGCCGGTTCGACAGGTACGGGAAACCCCACCCGGCCGCCGGCCGCCGGCACATCCAACCGCTCCTGAAGGAGGCGCAGTGACCCTGTCGGAGAAGCGCGACGCCGGCGCTCCGGGGCTCGATCTGAACGGCAGCCGGCACCGGGCGGCCCTGCAGATCTTCCTCGTCGTCGTCATCGCACACTGGGCCGAGCACCTGGTGCAGGCCGCCCAGATCTGGGTGTTCGGCTGGTCCCGGCCGGAGGCCCGGGGCGTGCTCGGCATGCCGTTCCCGTGGCTCGTGGAGAGCGAGTGGCTGCACTACGGGTACGCGCTCGTCATGCTCGCCGGTTTCTGGATGCTGCGCGGCGGCTTCGTCGGCCGCGCCCGGACCTGGTGGACGGCGGCGCTGCTGATCCAGGTGTGGCACCACCTTGAGCACCTGCTGCTGCTGGTGCAGTCGCTGACCGGCAGCAACCTGGCCGGGCAGCCGGTGCCGACGAGCCTGCTGCAACTGGTGGCGCCCCGGGTGGAGCTGCACCTGTTCTACAACGCGGTGGTGTTCCTGCCGATGGTGGTGGCGATGTACCTGCACCGCACGCCGCTCGCCGACGAGCTGGCCCGGATGCGGTGCAGTTGCCGCCGGGTGGCCGAAGTCCGGTGAGGCGCGGGCCGGGGCTGCGGTGGCTGGCGGCGGGACTGCTCACGCTGCTCGCGCTCGGCCTGGCCGGGCTGACCCTGGCGGCGCAGCTGCGGCCGGCGCGGTTGGTGAGCGCCGACCCGCCGGCCGGCACCCGGCTGACCACGGCGCCGGCGGCGGTGACGCTCACCTTCAACGGTCCGCTCGACGGCGAGCGGACCCATGTGTGGCTGGTCGGCCCGGGCGGGGCGTTCGCCGCGACGGGCGCGCCCCGGTATCGCGGCAACGGCGTCGAGCTGCCGGTCACTGTCGCGGGTGACGGGCGCTACCGGGTCGGCTACCACGCCCAGCTCGCCACCGGGCAGACCGCCACCGGCGTGGTCCCCTTCACCGTCGCCGCCGGGCTCGTCGCGCCGCCGCGGGCGGCCCCGGCCGTGTCCCCGCCGGTCACCGCGCCGCCGGACGGCTCCGCCGGGGGCGGCCACCACGGGGGTACGGGCGGAGCGGCCGGACTGGCCCTGTTGCTGGCGCCGGTGGTGACCGGAGCGGTCCTGCTCGTGCTGATGGCGCGTGGACGGCGTGACCGGCCCGCCGGTGGCCCGCCCGGCTCGTCGGCCGGTCCCGGGCCGGGCGGGCGACGGCGGGCCTGGGTGCTGCGGGAACCGGAGGACGCCGACGACCGGCCGGCCGACCGCGAACCGGCCCGGCCGGGCGGGTGACCTGACGGACCACAGGAGGAGGAGCGATGTCCGTATCGACAGATGCCGCCGCCGTGAAGGCCGAACAGCGACGGACCTGGGACGCCGTCAGCGACGGCTGGACCCGCGAGTGGGAGACCTTCGAGCGGGGCGGCGCGGCGCTCACCGCGCGGCTGCTGGCCCTGGGTGGCGTACGGCCGGGGCATCGCGTCCTGGACGTCGCGACCGGCCCGGGGGAGCCGGCGCTCAGCGCCGCCGACGTGGTCGGCCCGGCCGGCACGGTCACCGGTGTCGACCTCTCCCCCGCCATGCTCGCCGTGGCCCGCCGCCGCGCCGAGGGCCGCCGCAACGTCAACTTCCTCGTCGCCGACCTGGAGACGGTGGAGCTGCCGCCGCACGCCTTCGACGTGGTGCTCAGCCGGCTCGGCCTGATGTTCGCCGTCGACCCCGGCGCCGCGTTCGGCCGGATCGCCCGGCTGCTCGTCCCGGGCGGCGTGCTCGCCGCGGCGGTGTGGGCGCCACCACCGCGGGTGCCGCTGATGTCGCTCGGGTACGGCGTGCTCGCGCGACGGCTGGACCTGCCGTCCGGGCCACCGGACGCCCCCGGCCCGTACCGCCTCTGCGATCCGGCGGCGCTGGCGGCCGGGCTGACCGACGCCGGCCTGCGTGACGTGACGGTCGAGGAGTACCCGGTCCCGTTCCGGTTCCACGATCCGGCCGAGTACGCGCGGTTCACCCGGGCGGTGGCCCCGCCACCGGTACGCCGCCGGGTCGACGCGCTCGACCCGGCCGGGCGGGACGCGCTCTGGGCGGAGGTGGCCGCCGCCGCCGAGGGACGCGCCGGCCCGGACGGCGGGGTCGACCTGACCTCGACCGCGCTCACCGTCCGCGCGGTCGCCCCGCACCGACCCTCATCCATCACGACGGAAGGAACGAGATGACCACCGAACTGCAACGCCGGAAGCTGGAGAAGGTCTTCGCCTCGTACGACGCCGACGGTGACGGCGTCATCGACGGGCTGGACATCACCGCGATGGCCCAGATCTGGTGCGACACGTACGGCGTCGCCCCGTACTCGCCGGGCTGGCGGCGTATCCACGGCGCGGCGGCCCGGATGTGGCGCGGGATGCGCGGCAGCGACGGGCCGGACGGCGAGAAGCGGGTGACGGTCGCCGAGTGGGTGGCCTGGGCCGACAAGCCGGAGTTCCCGGAGTTCGTGACGAACGCGGCGGTGCCGTTCAGCCTGGCCGTCTTCGACGTGGCCGACGCGGACCGGGACGGGCGCATCAACCACGCGGAGATGTTCGCGGCGCAGAGCAAGAGCGGCATGCGGTCGGAGGACACGCAGCGGATCTTCGACCGGCTCGACACCGACCGGGACGGCTATCTCACCAGCGAGGAGTACGGCCGGGCGGCGCACGAGTTCTACCTCAGCGCCGACCCGGACGCGCCGGGCAACGTGATCGCCGGGGAGCTCTGAGCGACCGGACGCCCGGCCGCCGGTCCGTGTGGGCCGGTGGCCGGGCGTCCGCCGGTCAGCGGGTACGCAGACGCGCGGTCATCGGCAGCGCGTCGACGGGCATGGTCATGGCCGGCACGGGCTTCGGCTCGTGGCCGGGCACCGGCTCCAGCCGCCAGCGGGCGGCGATGCTGGCCAGCGAGACGATCATCTCGGTCCAGGCGAACTGGTCGCCGATGCAGCCGTGCACGCCGGTGGCGAACGGCATGAACGCGCCGCGCGGCAGCTCCCGGGCCCGCTCCGGCAGCCACCGGTCCGGGTCGAAGCGCTCGGGCTCCGGATAGATCAGCGGGTTGTGGTGTACGGCGTGGAAGCTGTAGAGCACGTCCGAGCCGGCCGGGATCAGGTAGCCGCCCAGTTCGGCGTCGCGGGCGGTGACCCGGTTGTTGAACAGGCCCTGGGTGCGCAGCCGCAACGTCTCGGAGAGCACCTGGCGGGTGTACTCCAGCGCCGCCACGTCGGCGTAGCCGGCGGCCCGTCCGTCGAGCACCCGGTCGACCTCGGCGTGCAGCCGCCGCTGCACCTCGGGGTCCGCGCCGACGTGGTGCAGCGCCCAGCAGAGCGTGTTGGCGATGGTGTTGCTCCCGGCGATGAAGAACGTCATCACCTCGTCGTGGACCTGCTCGTCGCTCATCGCGGGCCGGCCGTCCTCGTCGCGGGCGAAGAGCATCATCGACAGCAGGTCGCCGTGGTCGGTGCCGGCCGCGCGGTACTCGGCGATGACCCGGCGGATGGTGGCCCGCAGGTACTCGGCCGCGGCGTCGTAGTCGCGGTTGGCCTGGGTGGGCAGCCGGGTCAGCACGCCCGTCACGTCGGTGATCCGGCGGAACAGTCCGCCCAGGACGGTGGTGGTCGCGGCCATGAACCGGGCGCGGTCGAGGCGCCGGTCACCGGCGAAGACGACCTCGACGACGTTGGTGAGGGCCAGCTCGTCCATCTCCTTCTCGACCGCGAGGCGCTGGCCGTCGCGCCAGGAGTCGAGCTTGCCGGCGACCGTCCGGCTCATCAGCTCCGTGTAGTGGATGACCTTGTTGCGGTGGAAGGCGGGCTGGATCAGCGCCCGCTGCCGGCGGTGGAACTCGCCCTCGGAGATGCCCAGGCCGTTGCCGAACATGGACCGGAAGCGGTCGGTCATGGGCCCGCCCCGGACGAAGGTGTCGCCGTCGCGGAGCAGCTCGCGCATCAGGGTCGGGTCGTTCACCACGTACGCCGGGCGCTTGCCGAGCGCGATGGTGACGACCGGCTCGCCGGACTGGAGTTCGAGCAGGAACTCGGCGGGTCGTCGTTTCATCTGCAGGCCGTGCCCGAGCACGGGCAGGCGGCCGGGCGCCGACGCGGGTGTGCGCAGGGTGCTGGTCATGGTGCGTTCCCTCGGTGTCGGGCCGCGCGGCTCGCCGCGTCGGCGGTGACGGGCCGGCCCGGGTGCGACGGCGGCCCGGTCGGGATCAGCGGGAGAGCAGCGCGCCGGTGGACGCGGGCCGTCCGGCGGCGTGCCAGACCCGCGACGAACCGATGGTCTGGCCGTTGGCCAGGTCCTGAAGGGTGATCTGGACCCGCCAGGGGTCGAACTGGAGCACCTCGAAGCCGGCGTCGGTGGGGCCGTCGGGCCAGACCGCGTACGGGTCGAAGCCGCGCTGGGTCGCCTCGGCGGCGACCAGGTCCCAGACGTGGCGCTTGGTGTCGCCCGGCTCCAGCCAGGTGGCGCGGCAGTCGACGAAGACGGCGTCGTGCGCGGGTGTCCAGTAGCTGCACGAGACGTACGGGTTGCGAGCGAGGTGGGCGGTCTTGACCGGGGTGCGGGAGGTGCTGACCCATCCGGTCGGGCCGGCGTCGCCGACGTCCCAGGAGACGTGCATGATCCGGCTGCGCGGCCGGTCGCGTCCGTCCACAGTGGCGACCGTGCACCAGCCGATCTCGGTGGTGAGCCGCAGGAAGTCGTCACGGAGGTCGGCGAAGTCGCCGACCGGGGTGCTGAAAGTGGAAGGCTCCATGTCGAGATGGTAGATCCGCGCGAGCGCAGTTTGCTATATGATTCTCAATTCTTGCGGTGCCCGCTTCGGAGCGTCACCAGGCCCGCAGAATCGTGCGCAGCGCGTCGATCACCCGGGCCTGGACGGCCTCGTCGAGCGACGGGTACATCGGCAGCGAGAAGATCTCCCCCGCCAGCCGCTCGGTGACCGGCAGTGACCCCTCGGAGTAGCCGAGGTGGGCGAAGCCGCGCATGGTGTGCACCGGCCAGCGGTAGCTGACGTTCAGCTCGATGCCGTGCGGGCGCAGCTCCGCCAGGATCTCGTCGCGCCGCGGGTGCCGCACCACGTAGAGGTAGTAGACGTGCTCGTTGCCGGGCGCGGTGACCGGCAGGACCAGGCCGGTGCCGGCCAGCCCCTCGTCGTAGCGGCGGGCGATCGCGCGCCGGGCGGCGACGTAGCGGTCCAGCCGCCGCAGCTTGCGGCGCAGGATCTCCGCCTGCACCTCGTCCAGGCGGCTGTTGCGGCCGGGCGTCTCCTCGACGTAGTAGCGGTCCTCCATCCCGTAGTACCGCAGCCGGCGCAGGCGCCGCTCCACGTCCGGGTCGGCGGTGATCGTCGCGCCGCCGTCGCCGTACGCGCCGAGCACCTTGGTGGGGTAGAACGAGAAGGCGGCGGCGTCACCGAGCGACCCGGCCACGAGGCCGTGGTGGCGCGCGCCGTGCGCCTGCGCGCAGTCCTCCAGCACGGCGAGGCCGTGCGCGGCGGCGAGCGCCCGCAGCGGCGCCATCTCGACGCACTGCCCGTAGAGGTGCACCGGGAGCAGCACCCGGGTACGCGGCGTGATCACGTCGGCGACCTGGTCGACGCGCATCAGGCAGGTCGCCTCGTCCACGTCGACGAAGACCGGCACCGCGCCCACCGCGTCGATGGCGAGCACTGTCGGGGCGGCCGTGTTGGCGACGGTGACCACCTCGTCGCCGGGGCGTACGCCCAGCGCCCACAGGGCCAGCGAGATGGCGTCGGTGCCGTTGGCCACCCCGACGCAGTGCGGTACGCCGTGGTAGGCGGCGAACTCCCGCTCGAAGCCGCGCACGCTCTCGCCGAGCACCAGCCGGCCGGAGGAGAAGACCTGTTCCACGGCGCCGAGGACGTCCTCGCGCTCGCTGGCGTACTCGGCCAGGTAGTTCCAGACTCCGACGGTCATGGCGGCGGACCTCCCCGGGGGCGCGTCGTCGCCGCGGTGCCTCACCCCGGCATCACCACCTCGCATCCTAGTCGCCGACGGCACCGGCCAGCTACACGTTCGTCAACCGGTGTCGGTACCCCCGGCTCCCGCCCACTGGCCCGAACGGACGGAATCGCGCTCTCGACGACGCCACCGCTCCGGGCTTGACACCAGCCCGGCGAGGCGCGCGAAAACCCTTGCCCGGCAAGCCTTGACCTCCGCCGTGACCTGCCACGACATCGGCTGCCGTCGACCGCTGCGACCCCTCCCTCGACCGGTGGGAATTGCGCGGAGTGGATCTCCCCGCAGTCGACTTCCCGTCAATTGACAGTTGCAATTCGCATAGTAGGCTCGCTGCCGCGGGCGCCGCTCTCCGGCCCTTCTCCGTCTCCCTCCGACCGCGACGCCTGGCATGTTCCGGCCTCAATCCCGCACGTGACCAGGAGGACGTCCATGCCCCGTGGACAACTGCGCGGCCCGCTCCGGCGTGCCGCCCACATCGGAGTGATCGCGCTCGTCGCAGTCAGCAGCGGCCTGGTGCCGCCCCCGGCCGCGGCCGGGGCGTCCGTGCGACGGATCACCTCGACAGTGACCGGCAGCGACGGCCAGCCGTACCGGATCACCAATCACCTCACCCGCACGGCTCAGGCCGCCGAGCGGGCGGGCGCGTCCGCCCGCCAGTGGCTGCTGGTGTGGACCGGCGACGCCGCCCCCGGCCCCGACGGCAAACCCGACCCCGACTTCCTCGCCGTCGTGGACGCCACCCCCGGCTCACCCGACTACGGCCGGGTGGCGAACACCGTCACCGTCGACTCGGTCTTCGGCAACGAGCCGCACCACATGCAGTACACCTGGCGCAAGGGCGACAAGGTGTACGCGGGCGGCCTGCTCAGCGACACCGTCTTCGTCTTCGACGTCAGCCGGCTGCCCCGGGTCTCGCTCAGCGGCGTGACGCTGCCGCACGACACCCCGTGCGGCTCGGTGCCGGACGCGTTCACCGTCCTGCGCGACGGCACGGCGTACGGGTCGTACATGGGCGGACCCGACGTCGCCGGCCCCTGCACCTACTCCGACGGGCAGACCCGCGTGGGCAACGGCTTCGCCGGCTCCCCGGGCGAGGTGGTCCGGCTCGGCGCCGACGGCCGGGTGCTGGCCGAGATGCCGGCGGCGAAGAAGGAGGCCGAGGACCCGGTCTCCTGCCCCAACCAGCCGGCGCTGCCGGTGCCGACCTGCGCCAACCCGCACGGCATCGCGCTGCGCGAGGACCTGAACCGGCTGGTCACCAGCGACTTCGTCGAGGTGCGGCACGTCGTCGCCGGCCTGGTGACCGACCCGAACCTGCAGCGCCGCACGGTCCGCACGTACGACATCAGCAACCGCAACCGGCCCCGCCTGCTGTCGCTGTCGTACCTGCCCGACGGGCCCCGGGTCGACGACGAGTTCAGCCGGGAGGGCCTGCTGGCCATGGAGCCCGCGGTGACGAACAAGCCCCGCAACAAGGGCGCGTTCGTGGCCACCGGGATGGGCGCGGTCTACTACACGCCGGACATCACCAAGCGGGAGCTGACCTGGCGGCAGGTGTTCGACGACGCGACCGCCTTCCGCCGGATCTACCCGCGCGACACCCCGACCAGCGCGGCCGACGGCGGCAGCTGGCTCATGGTGAGCCCGGACGACCGCTTCCTGTTCCACACGGTGATGTTCGGCGGCAACAACTCACCGGCCGTCAACGCCGAGTCCGGCATGGTGTACGTGCTGGACATCCGCCGGCTCCTGGCCGCCGGAAGCCGGACCTCGTGCCAGATCGACACGATCGCGGAGACCGTACGCGGCGGCGCCGAGCCGGACTGTCCCGCGCTGGTCAGCGCGCTGCCGATCGTGGACAACACGCTCGGCGGCCCGCACTGGGGGGCGCTGGACACGTTCCGGCCGGTGGCGGGCGGGAAGCACGTCCGCCAGACCGACCAGGTCTCCCGGGTGGTCACCTCGAACTACTTCGTGGCCCCCACCGGGCTCGACGGTGACGCCCGGATCTGCATGGCCCTGGTCGACCCGGCGGGCCGGCTCACCGAGGACCGCACGTTCCGCGACGAGCACACCGGCCGGCGCTGCGTGAGCTTCGACCGGACGAGCTGGCCGCACGGCGACACCGGCAAGGCGAACCCGCACGGGCTGCTCTTCGCGGTGGCCGACGCGCAACTGCGCTGAGCACGACGGACCGGCGGCGGGCGGCGACGAGCCGCCCGCCTGCCGGGGCCTGCCCGGGTCGCCTTCGTCACGCCGGGACCAGGGCCGTGCCGCACCGAAGCTCGGCGGGCTCACGCCGGCGCGGCCAGCCGGGGCACCACCTCGGCCGGGGACGGCAGCGCCGCGATCTCGGCCCGCACCTCACCTGTCACCCGACCCAGCTCCGTGTCGGTGAGCAGCCTGTCGATCACGGCGGCGCCCAGCTCGTCCACCGAGTCCAGCACGTGCGCCAGCCCTCGGGCGCGCAGCAGCTCGCCGGTGACCAGCTCGTCCGGCGAGCCGGGCAGCACCAGTTGGCGGACGCCGAGCGCGGCGCAGGTGAGCGTCGTGCCGTCCCCGCCGTGGTGGATCGCGGCGGCGCAGCCGCGCAGCAACTGGTTCAGCGGCACCCAGCCGGTGGTACGCACGTTGGCCGGCAGGTCGGCCGGGACTGCCGACTCCCCGATCGCCAGCACGAACTCGGCGTCCAGCCCGGAGGCGGCGGCGAGCACCCGCTCGATGCCGGCGGCGAACCGGTCCGGCCCGCCGAGGGTGCCGAAGGTGACAGCGATCCGGGGCCGGTCGACCGGCTCCCGGAGCCAGTCCGGCAGGATCCCGCCGCCGTTGTACGGCACGTAGCGCATGGAAATCTCGGCCGGTCCGCCCTCGACCAGGCTGGGCGGGGCGATGTCGACGGTCCGGATGCCCTCGGGCAGCGTCACCCCGTGCCGGCGCATCGCCACCGCACCGGGCAGCTCGCGCAGCAGGTCGGGGGTGAACCGGGCCAGCCCGAGGCTGTGCGCCACCGCCGGCACCTTCAGCCGGGCGGCGACGACCGGGCCGACCGCGAAGATCGGGTCGTACACGACCAGGTCCGGCTGCACCCATTCGCCGAGCGCGACGTGGGCGTCCACGAACGGGTCCCAGGCCGCGACGATGTACGGCTTTCGCTCCTCCATCTCCCCGATCGGGTCGGCGCCGATCGGCTCGAAGAGGCGCGGCACGTCCCTGATGAACTGGGCCTGCATGTCCGAGGTGGTCCGTCCGGGCACGGCGTCCAGGACCGGCAGCCCGGCCCGGGCCACCGCCAGCGCGTCACCGGCGGTGACGAAGACGACCTCGTGCCCGGCGGCGCGGAACGCCCACCCGAGCGGCACCAGCGGGAACGCGTGGCCGATGGCCGGACCCGGCATGAACAGTACGCGCATGACTCCTGCCCTCCCTGTCGCCGAGGCGGCACGGCCGACGCCGTACCGCCGAGCCGGTGACGCCGGTCGCGCCACCTGTCGATTCGCCGCCCGCACCGGCGCTACGGCGCCCGCTGTCGCGGCTTCCCCGCGGTCGCCGGTTCCCCGGTGCCGGAGTGCCGGCGCAGCTCGTCGTGCCAGAAGTCGGTGACCGCCTTTCGCAGGTCGCGGCGGGGCCGCCAGCCGAGCGCGGCAGCGGCCGGCGCGGGGTCGACGCACGACCACCGGGTGGCGGCCCGCCACCCGGCCGGCCCGGGGCGTTCCACCACCGTCGTGGGCACCCCGCTGACCTCCACCAGGAGCCGTACCAGCGACCGCACCGGCACCGCCTCACCCCGGCCGATGTCGAGGACGCGGCCGGTCACCGGGCGTCCCGCGGCGGCCAGCACGGCGTCGGCGGCGTCCCGGACGTCGACGAAGTCGCGCCGGGCCTCCAGCGGGGCGAGCGTCACCCGCACGGGGACGCCGGACCGCGCGGCCGGCGCCAGCGCGACGGCGACCCGGCCCAGCAGGCTGGTCACGGGCAGCCCCGGGCCGAGCGCGTTCACCAGTCGCAGCACCACCGCGTCGACGTCACCGGCGTCGGTGGCCGCCAGCACGGCACGTGTCGCGGCGAGCTTCGCCCGGCCGTAGGCGGTTTCCGGTGCGGGCGTACGGCGCGGCTCGGCCGGCTCGGCCGGCTGCGGGCCGTACTCCAGCACCGAGCCGAGGTGGACCAGCCGCGGCCGGCAGGCGGCGCGGCGCAGCGCGTCGAGCAGCAGCCCGCTGAGCCGGGTGCAGCGCTCCGCCATCCGGCCCGGGTCCAGTCCCCAGCTGCTGCCGGTGGCGTCGACCACGGCGACCGGGCCCTCGGCGTCCAGGAGCCGCGCCAGCGTCTCCGGGTCGGTGCTGCCGAGGTCGAGCGCGGTGAACCGGTGCCGGCGGCCGGCCGGGGCGCGGCGGGCCACCGTGAGCACGTCGTAACCGGCGTCGGCGAAGGCGTCCGCGACGTGACCGCCGACGAACCCGGTGCCGCCCAGCACGACCGCCCGGGGCCGGTCGCCGGTCACCGGGCACCCGCGGGCCGGGCGATCCACAGGCCCCAGCGGAACGGCGGCGCGGTGACGTGCGCGGCGGCGAGCCCGGCGCGGGCGAACGCGGCGGCGAAGTGCTCCGGCCGGAACAGCGTCAGTTCGGTCGTCGCGGTGTCGTGCCGGATGCCCGTGTCCGGGTCGGCGTACGCCTGGTGCACTGTCATCCGGATCCGGTCGCGCGCGCCGTCGAGCCACGTCGAGTGGGAGAGCCGGACCACCACCCGGTCCTGCTCCTGCACCATGTCGCGGGCCACGTAGCCGGGGACGAACGTCTCCGGCGTGTACCAGGGCTCGACCGCCAGCACGCCGCCCGGCGTCAGGTGGGCGGCCAGCCGCGCGACGGTCCGGTCCAGCTCGGCGACGCCGCGCAGGTGCGGCACCGCGAAGAGACAGACCACCACGTCGAAGGCGGCGGCCAGGTCCAGCTCGCGCATGTCGCCCTCGTGCAGGGCCACGTCCGGAACCCGGGCGCCGGCGCGGGCGAGCATCTCCGCGGACAGGTCCACCCCGGTCACCGGGGCGAAGTGGGTCCGCAGGTGTTCCAGGTGCAGCCCGGTGCCGCAGGCCACGTCGAGCAGCGAAGCGGCGGCCGGGTTCCGGCGCCGGACCATCCGGGCGAGCGTGGCGGCCTCGGCCGTGTGGTCGCGGCCCCGGTGCCGCATCACCAGGTCGTAGATCTCCGGGTATCCGGCGCGGTAGAAGCCGCGCGCCACCGATGCCGTCACCGTACGCGCACGGTGGGCACGTAGTGGATCCACCGGCCTCCGGCGGCCCGGAAGCCGGTCTCCTTCGCCATGATCTCCTCGGCGTGGTTCCAGGCGAAGAGCACCGCGTAGTCCGGGTACGGGTCGGCGAAGGCGGCCGGCGGGCGGACCGGGATGTGCGCGCCCGGGGTCAGCCGGCCCTGCTTGGCCGGGGTGGTGTCGCAGACGTACGAGATCAGCTCCGGCCCGAGCCCGCAGTAGTTGGTGACGGTGGCGCTCTTCGCGGTGGCCCCGTAGGCGGCGACGGTGCGGCCCTCCTCCTTCAGCGAGCGCAGCAGCGCGACCAGGTCGGTCCGGGTACGCGCGACGTCGGCGGCGAACCGGCGCAGCGCCGCCGCCCCGGTCACCCCGCGCTCCCGTTCCTGACGCAGCAGGTCGGCGACGGCCGGGGACGGGGTACGCGCCCCGGCGTGGGCGAGCGTGTAGCGCACCTCGCCCCCGTGCACTGGTAGCCGGCGTACGTCCACGAGTTCCAGCCCGAAGCGGGCCGCGGCGGCGCGTACCGAGTGGGCGGTGAAGTAGTAGAAGTGCTCGTCGTAGATCTGGTCGAAGGCGGTCCGGGCGAGGATGTCGTCGAGGTACGGGTCCTCGAAGACGAGGACGCCGCCGGGGGCGAGCAGCAGCCGCGCCCCGCGCAGCACCGAGTCCAGGTAGGGCAGGTGGCAGATCGTGTTGGCGGCGTAGATGACGTCCGCCGGCCCGTCGGTGGCGAGCACGTCGGCGGCGGTCTTCTCCTCGAAGAAGTCGGTGCGTACCCGTACGCCCTGCCGGCGGGCCAGCTCGGCCACCCCGGCGGACGGTTCGAAGCCGAGGTGGCGTACGCCGGCCTGCGCCACGGTCCGCAGCATCACCCCGTCGTTGCAGCCCAGCTCGACGCAGAACGCGCCGGGCCGGGTCAGTTCGGTGGCGAGCAGCTCCCGGCCGGTGCCGGTGAAGTGCGCGCGCATCACCGACGACAGCGACGAGCGGTACGGGTAGTCGTGGTGGAACATCCGCTCGCGGGGCACCTCCTCGACGAGCTGGACCATCGTGCAGTCGGCGCACCGGCCCAGCGCGAGGCGGTAGAAGAACTCGCCGGCGAGGTCGGCCGGGCGGGGGAACGCGTCGGAGAGGGGCTGCCGGCCGAGGTCGAGCATCTCGGTCACCGGGCCGCCGCAGATCCGGCAGCCGCTGACGGCGGGGGCGGTCATGTGCCTGTTTCCTTCGGACACCGGTGCGCCGCCGGCCGGTTCAGCGCGGCTTGTGGGCGGCGATGACGACGCAGCCGACCTTGGTGCGCAGGACGTCGAGCACGGCCGGCATCTCGGCGAGGAAGGCGTCGATCTTCTCGGCCCCGTGCGCGGCGGCGAGCGTCTCGCGCCGCTGCTGCACCCGCTCGTGGTACGCGGGGAACGAGCGGCTGATCTTGTCGCCGCAGCTGAGGAACTCGTCCACCACGAAGCCGGCGTCGCGGACCATGTCGAACGCGGCCATCGGCGGGCCGGGCGGGGCGAGTGTGAAGTCGGTGAGGATCTGCCGGTCCCGCTCGGTGAGCGGGGCGTCCTCGGCGAGGTCGGTGAGCACGAGCCGGCCGCCCGGCTTGAGCACGCGGCGGATCTCGGCGAGCCACTGCCGGCGGTCCTGCGCGTGCACCAGGGACTCGAAGGCGAGCACCTTGTCGAAGGAGGCGTCCGGGTAGCTCAGCGCGGCGGCGTCGCCCAGCTCGAAGCGGACCTGGCCGCGCAGCCCGGACTCGTTCACCCGTTCCCGGGCCCGCTTGAGGTGCTCGGTGCTGTTGGTGATGCCGGTGATGTCGGCGTCGCTGCGCTGGCCGAGCCGGATCGCCGGCTCACCGGCGCCGCATCCGACGTCGAGCAGCCGCTCGCCCGGGCGCAGCGCGAGCCGGTCGCCGACGATGTCGGTGAACCGGTTGATGGCCTCCAGGAAGGGCGTGCGGTCGTCGTCGTCCTCCCACCAGCCGAAGTGGATGTTCCCGCCGAGCACCTCGACGGCCCAGGCGCCGTCGTCGTAGATCTCCGCCACCTCGTCGATGTCGGTCAGCTCGCGTGTGGACACGTCCGCTCCTCACTCTCGCGGCAACTTGCTGCTTGAGAATGCTATAGCTATCGACCGGCGGGTGTCCATGCGAGGATCACGTGGCAAAGGAACGCGCGACGCGCGGATCAAGGGGCGTGACCGGAGCGAAACGTCCTGCTACTATATGTTTGTGAACACAATGTCGCGTACGGCTGGCTTGTCCGCACAGCAGACCGACAGTCCCGCCATCGAGGTCACCCGATTGCGCAAATCCTACGGTGAGGTGCGCGCGCTCGACGGAGTCGACCTGCGCGTGTCGGCCGGAAGCGTGTTCGGGGTGCTCGGCCCCAACGGCGCCGGCAAGACGACGATCGTCCGCACCCTCGCCACGCTCGTCCCGCCCGACAGCGGCGAGGTCCGCGTGCTCGGCCACGACGTGGTGCGCGAGGCCGGGGCGATCCGCGACCGGATCGGGCTGACCGGGCAGTACTCGTCGGTCGACGAGGAACTGTCCGGCCTGGACAACCTCGTCCTGCTCTCCCGGCTGCGCGGCTTCTCCTGGGGCGCGGCACGCCGCCGCGCCGGGGAGCTGCTCGCCACGTTCGACCTGGAGGAGGCCGCCGGCCGGCTGGTCCGGACCTACTCCGGCGGCATGCGCCGGCGGCTCGACATCGCCAGCAGCATGGTCGTGACGCCCGACCTGATGTTCCTCGACGAGCCGACGACCGGGCTCGACCCGCACAGCCGCAACCAGGTGTGGGAACTCGTCCGGGGCATGGTCGGCGAGGGCGCCACGGTGCTGCTCACCACGCAGTACCTCGACGAGGCCGACCAGCTCGCCGACCGGATCGCGGTCGTCGACCACGGCCGGGTCATCGCCGAGGGCACGCCGGTGGAGCTGAAGCGGTCGGTCGGTTCGAGCGTGCTGCGGGTGCGGTTGCGCGACGCCGGGGCGCGGGAGACGGCCGAGCGGATGCTGGCCGAGGCGCTGGGCGCCGCGGTGCACGCCGGCGCCGACCCGCTGGAGCTGACCGCGCAGGTGTCGGCCGAGGAGGAGGCCACCAGGGCGCTGGCCGCCCTCGCCGGGGCCGGCGTCGGGCTGGCCGAGTACGCCTTCGGCCACGCCACCCTGGACCAGGTGTTCCTCGCCCTCACCGGGCACCGGGCGGACGGCCCGCGGACCGAGACCGAGGAGGCGGCGTGAGCAGCGTGGTGGAGGCCGGCACCGGCCGTGGGGTGTCGGCGCTGGCCGCGGCGCGGCCGGCGCGTCCCGGCGCGTTGTCGTCCACGCTCACCTTCGCGTGGCGGGCGGTGCAGAAGGTACGCCGTGACCCGACGCAGATCCTCGAGGCGCTCGGCGTGCCGATCATGTTCACGCTCGTCTTCGGCTTCCTGTTCGGCGGCGCCCTGGCCGGTTCGACGTCGAGCTACATGCAGTTCTACATCCCGGGCATCGTGGTCTTCACCGGGATCATGATCAGCATGCGGATCGGCGCGGTGGTCAACCTGGACAACTCCCGGGAGGTGACCGACCGCTTCCGCGCGCTCGCCATCTGGCGTCCCGCCGCGATCGTCGGCACGCTGCTCGGCAACAACGTGCTCTACGTCGTCGGCTGCGCGGTCGCCGTGGCGGTCGGGCTCGCGGTCGGTTTCCGGCCCGACGGCGGCGTGCTCGGCGTCCTCGCCACGATCCTGATCACCCTGGTGTTCGTCTTCTCCTTCTCCTGGGTGTACGTCGTCTTCGGGCTCGCCCTGAAGTCACCGACCGCCGCGCTGAGCGCCTGCCAGGCGATCGTCTTCCCGGTGTCGTTCGTCAGCAACTTCTTCGTGCCGCAGGAGACTCTGCCCGGCTGGCTGCAGGCGGTGGTCGGCCTGAACCCGTTCGCGTTGACCATCACCGCCGCGCGCGGTCTGGCCCACGGCACGGCGACCGCCGGTGAGGTCGGCGCGGCGCTGGCCGGCTGCGCGGCGCTGGTGGCCGTCTTCGCGCCGCTCTCCATGTTCCTCTACCGCCGGCGGGCCTGACCCGCCACCGTTTGTACGCAGTGCCGATGACACGAGAAGGGAACACGGCTGACCCGTGGACAGCGACCGTTTGACCCAACCGCCTGCCGTCACCGCGCAGATGCTCATCCGCAAGCCCGTCGCCGAGGTCTTCCAGGCGTTCGCGGACCCGGCGGTGACCACGAAGTTCTGGTTCACCAGGAGCAGCGGCCGGCTCGAGCCCGGCGCCACGGTCACCTGGGACTGGGAGATGTACGGCGTCTCCACAGTGGTGACCGTCAAGGACGTCGAGGAGAACAGCCGCATCCTTGCCGAGTGGGACCCGGAGTCCCCCACCCAGCTCGAATGGCGGTTCCTGCCGGGCGAGGGTGACACGACGCTGGTCCGGATCACCGAGACCGGTTTCACCGGCACCGCCGACCAGGCCGTGGGGAAGGCGATCGACTCCATGGGCGGGTTCACCATGGTGCTCTGCGCCTGCAAGGCGCTGCTGGAGCAGGGTGTGCTGCTCAACGCGGTGGGCGACGCCCACCCGGCCGGCTTCGGCGACTGACCGCCGTGGCGGCGGGCGGACCGGGAGCGGCCCGGTCCGCCCGCTCAGCCGGCGTCGAGCAGCCCGCGCAGGCAGGCGACCAGGCTGCGCGCCGAGACGTTCACGTAGTTGCTGTGCCGCAGCAACTCCGAGACCTGGTGCAGGGTCACCCAGCGGTACTGGTCGCTCTCCAGGTCGGCGTCGTCGGTCTCCACCACGAGATAGCTGCTGCGGGCACGGTAGAGCCGTCCGCCCTCCTCGGAGAGGACCGCGCGGAACCGGACCCGCTCCGGCGGCGCGCCGAGCACCTGGTCCAGGAAGGGCGGACGCGCCGCGGCGGGCAGGTAGTCGAGCGTGGCGGGCGTGCACTGGACCGTCGGCGCCAGCTCCACGACGTCGACGAAGCCCGCTTCGACCCGGGCGTGCGCCAGCACGTGCAGCACACCGTCGAGGCGGGTGGCCAGGAACGCCACCACCCCCTGGCCGCAGGGCCGCAGCATCGGCTGCGACCAGCTCGCCACCTCGCGCCCCTCGGCGTCCACGTCCACGCCGATGACCTCGAAGAACAGCCCGCTGTCGTGACGCAGGGAGACCTCGCCGAGATGCCACGCCGCGCGTCCGCGCAGCGCCGTCCGGTCGGCGCCCACCTCGGTGCGGCTGCGGACGTCGGTGATCCAGTGCAGCAGCTCGCCGGTGCGGTGCCGGCTGCCCGTACCGGGCCGGCAGGAGCGGCGCAGCGCGGCCGTGAAGGCGTCCTGCGCCGGGCCCGCCGCCCGGGCCGTCAGCTCCGCCGGCAGGCACGAGAGCACGGTACGGGTGTCCATGTTGACCAGGTCGTCGTGGCGGAGGAGCCGGTGCAGCTGGGCGAGGCTGAGCCAGCGGAACCCGGGCGGCGGCACGATGTCCTCGTCGGTGAGGACCACCATGTTGCGGTTGCGTTTGCGCAGGAACCAGGACCCGTGCTCGGACTGGCGGACGTCCACGAGCACCCGACGCGGGTCCGGGTCGCGGAAGTGGTGCAGGAACGGCACCGGGCGGCCGCCGTGCACACCGGTCCAGTTGCTCCGGGTGGCCTGGACGGTGGGCGCGATCTGGTGGCCGTCCTGGTTGCCGGGCTCCGCCTTGGCCTGCACCAGCACCCGCAGCGTGTCGCCGTCGCGGCGGGCGAGCAGACCGAGGATGCCCACTTCCGGCTGGTGCAGCACCGGCTGGTCCCAGCGGGGCACGGCCGCGCCCGGCACCTCGACGGAAAGCCCCTCCACCCGGAAGAACCGGCCGCTGCCGTGGGCCAGGACTCCGGTGTCGGCGTCCTGGTGCCAGCCGCGCAGGCCGGCCAGGGGCACCACGTCCACGCGCATCCCGGCCCGGCGGCGCCACCCGGCGAGCCACTCGTGGATGTCGGCGTCGGGGTCGGCAGTGGCGAGCGGGTCGTGCTGCGGCAGCCATGTTGGCGCGGTCGTCTCCGTCACGCATGCCCCCTTTGTCGACACCTACCCGTAATTCACTTCTATATTCTATAGCGAATGACCGGCGTTGGTGCGGGTCGAGGAAGGACGGAGAATGACCGACGACGGGACCGGACCGCCGCCGCTGCCGATGTGGCCGGACGGCGCCGACGCCGGGTACGTGGCGGCGCGGCTGCGCCTGGCCGAGGCGGAACGCCGCCTGCGTGACGAGGTCGAGCGGGTCGCCGCCGCCCGGCGGGAACTGCCGCCCGGCGCGCCGGTGGCAGACGTCGCGCTCACCGAGGGACCGGCCGACCTGACCGCGCCCGGCCCGCTGCGTCCCGTCCGGCTCTCCGCGCTCTTCGGCGCGCACCACACGCTCGTCGTCTACCACCTGATGTTCCACCCGGAGGCCGACGCCGCCTGCCCGATGTGCTCGCTGTGGGTGGACGGGTTCCACGGCGTCGCGCACCACATCCAGCAGCACGCCGCGTTCGTGGTGGTCGGCAAGGCCCCGGCGGCGAAGCTGCGCGCCTGGGGCGCCCGGCGCGGCTGGGACGGCCTGCGGCTGCTCTCCAGCCACGGCACCGGCTTCAACGCCGACCTGCGCGCCGAGCACCCGAACGGCGACCAGCGCCCGATGGTCAGCGTGCTGATCCGTGCCGGCGACGGCATCCGGCACTTCTACAGCCAGCCGGCCAACTTCGTCGACGGCGCCGAGCGCGGCATCGACCTGCTCTCTCCGGTGTGGAACGTGCTCGACCTGCTGCCGCAGGGCCGCGGCGACTGGTACGCCGCGAACACGTACCCCCGGGTGGCCGCCCCGGCCGATCGATCCGTGTGACAGCCGAGGAGCCACGAGTGCCCGACCGCACCCCGACATCACGTACCGCCGACTGTCGGCGGGGCGTGCCCCGCGCGGCCGGACGGCTTGCCGGCGCGGCCCTCGCCGGAGTGGCGGCCATGCTGCTCGCGGCGGGGCCGGCCCACGCCGCGGACGGCGGCGGCGTCGCGCCGGCCGCCACCGGGTTCGCCGCGCTGCTCGCCTTCGCCGCGACGGCCACCACGGCCGGACTGGTGCTGCTGCGACCGCTCGGCGCTCCGGCACCACGCCACCTGACCGCCGCAACGGTGACCGCCGCCGTCGCGCACCTGCTCACCCTCGGCCTGGGCGGTGACGCGCCCGCCGCCGGGACGCTCGCGCTCGCGGCGGCCTGCCTCGCCCTGCTGCCGTACGCGGGGCGGCGCGCGGTCGGCGTACCCCTGGCCCTGCTCGTGTGCGCCGGGGCCGGCCTGCTGGCGCTGCCCACGGCGAGGGTCGCGGAGGCGGTGGCCGCCGCCGGACACGGGGTCGCCGCCGCGGTGCTGCTGGGCGGCGTCGCCACAGTGCTCGGCGCGCAGCCGGCCCGGCGGCGCGTCGCCCACCGGGCCGCGCCCGTGATGCTCGCCGCCGTCACCGCCGAGGCGGCGGCCGGCGCGGTGCGGCTCGGCGCCGGCCAGGGCGCCCTCGGCCCGGAAGGCCCCGGATGGGCCGGCCCGGCGCGCTGGGTCTGCCTCGCGGTCGCCGTGGCCGGGGCCGTGGGCCTGGGCGCCGGCCTGCGACGCCGACGGCAGCCGGACCGGACGTTGCTGCCCGGGCAGGCGGTCGTGCTGCCGGCTGTCGTCATCCTCGCCGTCACCGCGACCGCCGTGGTGCTGCCCGCATCACCCGGCCGTCCCGGCGCGCCCCTGCTCGTCGCGCTGGACAACGGCGACCGGGGCATCCCGCTGATGGTGGTGCCGCAGCGACCCGGCTGGAACCTCGTGCACGTCGGCGCCGAGGGCGTCTCGGTCGGACTGCGGCCGGACCGGCTCTCCCCCGTGACCCGGCTGCCCGGCGCCACGAACGGCTGGTCCCTCGTGCACCTTCCGCCCGGCCCGAGCCGGCTGCACGTCGCGTACGGGGGACGCGACGCCGTCGTCCGGCTGGACGCCGGAGCGGCCGGCGGCGCCGGTCCCGACCTGCGCGGCCCGGACGGGCCGGAGTGCGTCAGCGCAGCCCTCGGCGCACTGCTCCGGGGCGGCTCGCAGCCGCTGTCGCGCTGCCCGGCGGACGCCCTCTCCCCCGGCGACCGCGAAGACCTCGACGCCACAGTGGCCTTCCTCGCGCCCCGGGCCGAGGGCGCCGTCAGCGTCGTCGGCGACACCTCGGCCCGCTCCGTCGCGGCGGTCGCCGCCGTCACCGCGGCCGCGCGGCGCGCCGGGCTGCGGGTCGTACCCCCGGGGACCGGACGGCATCCGACGCTCGTGGTCACCGGCTGGGCCGCGGCGGAGGCGGCGCTGCGCGACGCCGCGCGCGGGCCGGGCGCGACGCTCGGCACCTACCTGGCCCCCTGGCTGCTCACCGCCGGGGTGCTGCGCCCCGCCACCGGGCAGATGCTCGCGCTCCGGTTCGACCCGCGCGCGGAGCCGGTCTCCCGGTACGTCACGGAGCTGGCCCGCCGCTTCCCCGGCGAACCCGCCACCGTCTCCGGCTACCTGGCCTGGCAGGGTGGCACCCCCGCCGGACCGGCCCGGATGTACGCGGCGGCAGCGGTCTCGCTGCCCGGCCCGGTCGCGCACGGCGGGCACGGCCGGTCCGGCTTCCTGCCCGGCGGCACGGTGACCGCGGTGACCGGCCCGCTCGGATAGGGACGCGCCGGACGTGAGTCCCGGCTGTCGATGTCACGTCAGTGGTTGCCAGCCGTCGCGGTAGCGCAACCCGCCCGGTCGCAGCCGGATCTGATCGTGCGCCGTACCGGGCACCGGTTCGGTTCGGACCGCTTCGGGTCGTTCCACGACGACGCAGACGTCCTCCCCCGGCCACCACCAGCCGCAGGAGCGGGCCAGGCCGGCCCAGGTGTCGAGGTGCTCGGCCTCGCCCGGCCCGTACCCGGCGAGGCCGAGCCGGCGTAGCACGTCGTAGTAGGCGATCCACGATGCGTCCTGCTGCCCGTACCAGCACACGGGCACCGGGCCGTCGCTCGCCAGCGCCCCACGCACCGGCAGGTAGAACCCGTGCGCGAGGCTCCGGTGCAGCGCCGTCCGTACTCCCTGGTGCAGCACGACCGCGAGCGGTACGCCGCTGTCCAGCGCCCGCAGCGGCGCCAGCTCGGGCCACGGCACCTTGGCCTTGCCCGTACGCGCGGGTGACAGCTCGGGATCGGTGTGCGCGACGCCCGCCCCCAGCGCGCCCCGGAGCTGGGAGACGATCATGGCGATGTCGCTCGCCAGCAGGGGTGTGCGGGGCGGCCGTGCCGCCCGGATGCGCTCGTAAAGGTGGTCGAGGTTCGGCCAGCCGCTGACCAGCGGCATCGCCTTCTCCGGCGAATCGACCCATTCGAACCGGGGCCTCGGCCGCGACGCCCTCGCGTAGACGGCGGTCAGGCACCGCTCGGCGGCCGGCCTGTCGGCCGGCTGCGTGGACAGGGCGTGGTCGAGCCATTCCTGGCGGATCCGGACGGCCTGCTGCCACAGGTTGTGCGGGTCACCGCTGCGAACGGTCTGCGGGGTCTTCGCGGCGCCGTCGCGCCGCGCGGGGGCGCTCATCGCGCCGGGGCGTCGCCGCCCTTCCGGTTGGAGATCATGGAACGACTCTGACTCACGTCGCGGCGCCGCTCAAGCGAATTCCGGCCCTCCCCGGTCATCCGCTCGTGGCCTATCGCGCCCACGAGCTGCGCCAGTTGCGGGTAGTCGCCGCGGGCCGCGCGGAGAAGGTGGTCCGCGTCGGCGTGGTTGCCGAGGTACGACTCGGCGGCCGCCCGCAGAAGGAGCGCGACGGCGCAGAGGTCGGCCGGTTCGGTGCCGGGGCGAACGTCGAGAAGCAGCGATCGCGCATCCTCGGGCCGCTGGTTGAGCAGATGAGCCAGGCTCATCGCGATCCGGGTGGAAAACACGCGCGGCTGTGTCCGGGCGGCGATCCCGGCGAGTTCCGAGATCTCCCGCACCTCCCGGCGTGCCACCGGCGAACCGGTCACCACCGCGGCGTACAGGTACCACAACCCGAACTGGACGCTCAGCATCTGCCCGATGGCGGCGGCCGCCGCCGGATCGGTGCTGCCCGCGCGAGCCAGCGCCGCGAGCCGCTCGGCCTCCTCGACCAGTTCCGCCGGCTGCATGTGCGCAGTGCTCAGCCTCTGCTGGTAGGCAGCGAGGGCCAGGAGCGGATCGCTGCCGGGGCGAGCCTGAATCCCGACCCGGTGGACGTCACCACCCGCTCGGGCAACCGCCCGCAGTGCCCTAACCACCTCCTCCTGGTAGTAGCCCGCTCGCAGCCCGTCACGGGCGGCTGCCGCAGCCCGGAGCCAGCGGAGCAGGTTGTGGCCGTCGCTGCGGGTCGAACGCTCGGGAACGAGGTTGGCCACGCCGAGCAGCGCCCCGACGAACGCGGCGCCGAGCAACGTCGACCGCGTCAAGGCCGTACCGGTGGACGCCGACGCGACGACGAGTGCCGCCGCGGCGCACAGGTTGGTCAGCGGGCCACCGAGGTAGAACAGCACCATCCGCAGCGGTAACGCCGTCATCGTCGGCGAAGGCCGGACCGACACCTCGTTGCGCCAACCGTTGAAGGGCGCGATACGGACCGCGATGACCGGCAGACCCAGCAGCTTCGCCACGACGAGGTGTCCGCACTCGTGCAGGACGAGGTGCAGCCACAACGACAGGCAGGTGAGGCCGGCGGCGACGATCGCACCCGTCACGGACTCTGTGACGAGCAGCGCGAACGCCATCGCCTCCACCGCCAGGAGGAGTGACACGGCGACCAGCCGACGGCGGAGCTTCACCGGGAGATGGTACGGCCGGACGGGCGGCGGCAGGGGTACACGCACCCTCGCGCCCGGCGACACCGCAGCCCGGCGGTACGGCCGTAAAGCCGCGGCCCGGGCTGGACGATGTGTCGTAGGCTCCGCTGATGCCTGAGGTGTCGGGGGATTTCGAGATCCATGTGACGGCCCAGCCACACGCGACGGAGGCGCTGTCCGCCTTCGCCGCACGGCACGGGCTCAAGTTCGTCCACATCGTCCTCGACCGCGGCGCGTACGCCTCCCAGCCGATGCTCACCGTCACCGGGCGCGGCACGCTCGCCCAGCAGGAGGCCACGGCACAGCGCTGGCACGACGAGTTGCGGGCGGCCGGTGTCCACGTGAGCCGCACGAAGATCGAAGCGGCGCCCTGGTGTGCCGGCGTGCCCCGGTCGGACGAGCAGGCAGCGGCCGAGCCGGACGGCCGGTACTTTGAGCATCACGTCAAACTGCTGCTGCCCGCGCCGACGGTGGCGCAGCTCCTGGCGCTCACCGACCTGGTCGAGCCGCACGGGGCACGGCTGTCCCGCAACGCACGCCGGGAACGGGCCGACGGTGTGCAGGAGCGGTTCGTGACCCAGCGCTGCCGCGGCGTCGGGCTCACCACGGCCGAGCGGCGCCTGGCCGACCTCGTCGCCGCCGTCTCCGCCGCCGGCTTCGAGGTCGCGGCGGTGGAGCAGGAGTACGTGGTGTTCGACAGCAGCCCGGTCTGCGACTACGGCTGGTTGGACGTGCCGCAAGGCCGGATCGACCGGTGGGCGGTGGAGCGGGAGAACACCATGAGATCCGCCCCGGCGGGCTCCCGGGACTTCCCGCCGACCTACCGGCCCCTGCCGGCCGGCGCGCCCGTCCGCCAGCGGGCGGCGTTCGATCCCGCCCTCAAGCACTATCCGCACGCGTACCGGGCCGGTGAGCCCGACTTCCTCGTGCCCGCCACCGGCGAGCGGTGGACCGCCGGCCGGCGCGCCGCGCTCGCACACGTGCTGGCGGCGATCGCTGCGACGCCCGTGAGCCGCCACCTCGTGCTCCGGGGCAGCGTCCTCATGGCCGCCCAGGTCGGCGCCGCCGCCCGCGAGCCGGGCGATGTCGACTTCGTCGTCGTGCCGCACACGGTCACCAGCGACAGCGCCGACGCCCGCGCGCTGCTCGACGACGTCAAGGCCGCGATCCGGTACGCGCCCGGCGCCGGCCTGCGACCGGACCGGATCAGCGAGGCGGCCATCTGGACGTACGAGCGAGCCGACGGTCGCCGCCTCGTCGTCCCGTTCCGCGTGGACGGCGCGCCGGACGGCCACGTACAGATCGACGTCGTCTTCGGCGAGCAGCTCCCGCTCCCGCCGGAGACGGTGACGCTTCCGGGCGTCGCCCGACCGGTGCTGGGCGCGCCCGCCGAGCTGGCGCTGGCCTGGAAGCTGATGTGGCTGGCCACCGACGCGTACCCGCAGGGCAAGGACCTCTACGACGCGGTCCTGCTGGCCGAGACCACGAGCGTGGACCGGGACCTCGTCCGCCGGCTGATGCGACCGGAGCTGGGCGCCGAGGCCGACGCCCTCACCGCCGAGACCGTGCTGACGTGGGGCATCGACTGGGAGAACTTCGTCGACGAGTACCCGGGCGTCGAGGGCACCGCCGAGGAGTGGACGAGGCGGCTGGCGCTGGCCCTCGAACGCGCCTGGGCCTGACCGCGCCGTCCCGGGCCTGACCGGTCGTGTCGTCGGCTCCTGACGGCGTCCGGCCGGCCGCGACGTCGGACGGGGGATCCAGCTCCGTCGACGACCTCTACGGGAGGGCGAGCGCCTCCCGGATGAAGGCGATCTGGTCCGACGCGACTGCCTGCCGCGTCCGCGGGTCGGTGTAGAAGGAGAAGTGCGTACCCGGATAAACCTTGAGCCGCCCGCGCGGGGCGCGATCGGCGAGCTGGCTGCTCAGCTCCTGCGGCGTCTCCGCGTCGTCGGCGGCGAGGCAGACCAGCAGCGGCACGGTCAGCCGCGCCGCCGCGTCCGCCGGACGGTAACGCATCATCCGCAGGGTCGCGCGGGGTGCCACCTGGTTGCGCCACAGCGAGTCCCCGCCGGCCAGCGTGCTGATGTGCTCCTTGGCCTCCGCCGCGTTGGTGATCGCGATCTCGCCCGGTTCACCGACGAGTGGGATGTAGTGCGGCGCCAGGCCGAGCCTGCCCCGTAGCGCGTCCCGCAGGATGGCCGCCGTGAGCCGCAGGCTCTGCGCCGTCGACCGGCCCTCGACGCGGCGCGGGAACCCGTTGAACGGGATCTGCGCCACCACTGCGGCGATCCGCGGGTCGTCGGCCGCCACGGTGATCGCGTGGGCTCCGCCGAGGGAGTTGCCCCACAGGACGACCCGGTCGGCGTCGACCGCACCGCCGGCCCGGGCACAGGCCACCGCCGCGCGCACATCGGCGAGCTGGCCGTCGATGTCGACGACCTGCCGCGGATCGCCGTCGCTCCGCCCGAAGCTGCCGTAGTCGAACACCATTGCCGCGAGCCCGGCGGCGGCGAACACCTCGGCCCAGCCGGACAGCCGGTCCGCGGTGCTGCCGAAGCCGGCGCACATCACGACGCAGGGCGCCGGATGCGATCCCTCCGGCCGGTACAGGCGGCCGGCTCGCCGGCCACCGTTGCTCGCGAAGGACACGTCGACAGCAGTAACCTGACCCACGGTCAGAATGATAGCAACTTTACTTACCGATGGTAGGGAGCGGCGTGACGAGGCAGCGGATCCTGGCGGTCGCGGCGGCCCTGTTCGCCGAACGCGGATACCGGGCCACCTCCATGCAGGAGATCGCCGACCGGGTCGGCATCACGAAGGCCGCGCTCTACTACCATTTCGCCGCCAAAGAGGACGTGCTCCACGAGCTGACCGGCCCGGTGCTCGACGAACTGGAGCAGGCGCTGAACGAGGCGGAGGCCGCCGGCGACCCGGAGACGGTGCGCTGGCGTGCGATCGAGGCGTTCCTCGACGTGCACCTGCGCCACCGGGACACGCTGCTCATGCTGGTCCGCGACATGACGCTGCTCGTGCAGGCGCCGGTCGCCGACCGCTTCCGGGCCGCGATCGCCCTGGCCAACACGCTCGTCAGCGGCCCCCGGCCGGCGCTCGCCCAGCGCGTACGCGCGGCTCAGGTGGTCGCCGGGCTCGCCGATCCCGTGGTGTTGTTCCGGGACGTGCCACCTGCCCGGCTGCGGCGGCTGATCCTCGACGGCGTCCGCACGCTGCTCGCGGCGGAGGACCCGGCCGCGGGCGGCGTTCCCGAGCCGGGTACGCCCCGCCGGGCCGGCGGCCGGCCGGCGGCGTTGACGGCCGCGGACGCGCAGGAGGTACGCCGCCTGCGGGAGACCGGCCGGCTCGGCGTCGACGAGCTGGCCGATCGATACGGCGTCTCGCGCGCCACTATCTACCGGGTTCTCAAAACTCGGTAGGGTTTCGCAACACAAGTTTTGAGACAGTGCCGCCTGCCCGTGCCGCCGCCAGGAGAATGCCGTTGAGGCCCTCCTCGAAGAGCACGTCGTCGTCCCATCGGGCGCCGTCGAGATGGCCGGAGGCGTCGAGAGTCGGATAGGCGCCGGCGTTCGCGGCGACATGGGCGCGGGCCGCGGCTCTCGCTTCGGGGTCCGCGAACCGATGCCAGGTGGCTTCGGTGAGCGCGGCGCCGATGACGTAGTTGGCCACCATTCGCGTGGCCACCGCGAGCGGAAGTCCGCTACAGCCGCCGCGCACCAGCGCCGACTGCAGGAACTCGGTACGGGCCAGGACGTTTCGGTCCGAGCATCGGACGCCCGACCAGCCCCGGTGCCCAGGGATGGTCCAGCATGGCACCACGTGCAACTGCTCTACGACGTCGAGGTCTACTCCGACACGGTCCTCTGAGCACCCCGCGCTCGCACCACGCAGACGGCGACGGAATCTCATAAAGGTCACTTGAGCTGGCAGAGGAAAAGGATGAAACGGGCTCAATAAGATGACCCGTCGCCTCACTGGGATCATGCTGCCCGCCAACCCTTCGGGTACGCCTGTTAGCGGCGCGCGCGTAAACCTGACCGCTGTTGTCGGATCGCGGTCAGCCACATTGACTTGGATGGCACCACATGGCTGATCGTTGAGGTGGCGATGAGTCTTGCCGCGCTGCCGCCCGACCTGCCTTCTCGCGTCCGTGCCGTCACTTCTTGCCGCACTGGCTCACGAGCTAGTGTCGGGCTTACTAGACAAGTCGGAAACTCCTAGTACGACTTGATGCCGCGACGACCCCTCGCAGGGTCTGAGGTCACTTGCGCGGGCAGTTGCGCTTATCGTGCCCGTGGTAGTAACACACGCTGCAACGCCCAGCGTTGGGCGAGACTCCGCACGACCGCTTGTCGTGACCTTGTTCACCGCACCAAGAGCAAGTGCGGGTGCCGCTCGCGCTCATCTTAGTCCTTTTTGTCACCCTAGCTCGCCACACCGCATGGCGACTAACGTCGCTGCATGTGTTCAGCGTGTTCGCGGAAGGAACTGTATCGTTTGCGCGGCTCGCGGCCAAGAGGTTGCCCGGACTTCTACGCGGTCTTCGTTTCCTCGCCACCTTGGGTGCGGCGCGGCACCGCTACGTAGCCTGTCATTCAGGCGGGATGCTGTATGGAGCTTGGCGGCCTGCAGGATCGTCGGTGGAACCTTCGGGCAGTTTTAGGTTGAGCTTTCCGGCAGCCGACAGTGCCTTCAGGGTCGCCAAAACCGCGTGATCGCGGTACTGCTTGTTCGCAGCGAGTCTCACGACCCTGTCAACTACATCCCGCACGCCATAAACTTCAATCAGTCCACCCCCCACCACCTGGTTTGCGCACCAGCCCCGGATCCGCTCTTCGTCGATACCCCGAGTAGGCCCAGCAAAGCGGCCAACATAAAATCGGAGGTATACCTGGGATGGGCTGTACCCGTAACTTTTGGCGGCGGCGAGGATCACCGCTTCTCGCACCACGAGGTCGTTGAGCAGCGCGTATAACTTGCGGGCCCGAATATTGTCGGTCGACCCGAGAACATGGTCGGCGACGACTCCACGAGAGCCGAACGCCGACTTCACGGAAGCGAGGACAAGGCGATCTGACCGCGCACCCACAAGGTCGACCTCATAGCCGTGAGTTTGCAGACCGCTGGGCGTCTGACGAGACACCGGGAACTTAATCGCCCCGGACACCACCAGTTGTTCGTCCTCGAGGGCAAGCGCCACCATGGACTCGAACGCTTCCATGAAGGTGACCCTACTGCCCTGACCAACCTCGCGAGTCGCGAGGATCTCAGTCGTGTCGCGATGGGGCGAATCACTCGCACCTCTGGCCAACAAGCACGAATACCCACCATTTCACCGCCGCCGACGTCCTCGTAGGCCCGTTACAGGTGCGGGTCAGACCCGCGGCGTCATCTCCGACTGCGATCACCTCGCCGCCTCCGACTGCCGACGGCCGACTGGCACGCACCTGACAGCGACATCCGGCGCGCATCCGTACGCTTCTGGCGGAGGTGATCCGCTGTGGTGAACCAGCTGGAGATCCTCACCCGGGCCGCGGACGACCTCGCCGAGGTGCTCGACGACGCCCGCCTGACAGTGGAGGACCCCGACTACTGGGGCTCCGAGTGGTTCGAGTTCTGGCGGGGCAATCCCCTGCTCCCGACATGCGTCATGGTCGACTTCCTCGGCAACGTGCTGCACGTACGCCGGGAAGCGACCACATTCGCCGACGAGCGGCTCACCCTCACGTACCTTCCCTCGTGGTTCGCCGCGGCCCTCGACGCCGTGCCGGCCCGGGCGCTCGCGCGGCTGCGCTCCGGTCCGGGCGCCGAGACCGTCGTCGCGCAGGTCAGTGACCGCGACCTGGCGGTGCCGCTGCGGGTCGAGGTGCGGGTCGAACACGCCACCGCCACCCGTATCGAGCTGTTTTCCGCGGGCGTGGCGCCACCGCCCGGGATCAGCGTCCGCCACGCGGTGCCGCCGCAGATCAGCTACGACGCGCGACCGTCGCAGGGCGCCCTGACCATGCGCGACGGGGTCGATCCGCAACTGCTGGCCGACGGTTCGCCGGAGGGGTACGCGGGCGTCAAGCGGGTCCACTGGATCGCCCCGTCGCTGCGGATCTCGGCGGCGCCGGGGGTCCGGATCGTGCCGGCGGAGCTGTTCCCGGTCGTCGACACCGGGTTCGACCCGCTGTCGCTCGACCTCACCTCGGGTGGCGTGGCCGCGCTGGCGTCCTCGCCGTTCTGGGGGTGGTTCGTGATGGACGCCGCCCGCCGCCGAGACGACACGACCCGCGCCCGGTCGCCGGCTGTGGTGACCAGCCAGCAGACGCTGGATCTCCAGATCGAGCGTTTCCAGAACGTCGAGGCGCTCCCGCCGCCGGGCGCGCCGAGACGGCGCAGCGGGGCGCCCGAGGCGGAGTTGTCCGCCGGCGAGTGGACGGCCGGCCCGCGGATCGAGGAGATCACCCGGCCGGACGGCGTCGACCTGCTGTTCCTCACCCCGGAGGCGGCACTCGACCTGAACCGGGCCCGCGGCGACCCGATCGCCGCGCTGGCCGCCGAGGTCGCCCCGTACGTCGCCGGCGTCCGGGGCGCGCTGCCGCCGAACCCGGCGGTGCCGGTCCACATCCGGGTAGATCCGCAGAGCCCGGACGACAGGTTCGCCTACTCGGTGACCTACCTGGACGGCGGCGAGCCGGTGGACCGGCCCTGGCTGGCGGGCCGCACCGGGAGGCGGTTCCGGCTGAGCGTGATCCGCACACCGGGGGTCTCGGTACGGGCCGGGCTGTTCTTGGGCCCGGAGGGTGCGGCACAGATCGGCGAGGTGGTCGACTTCCGCGAGCAGGAGGTGGCGGACCTCGCCGCGGTTCCGGTCGCGATCGTGGACCACGGCGCGACGCTGCGCGCGGGATCGCTGCCACCGCGCGCGGTGACACCCACCGAGATCGCCGACCTCACCGTCACGGCGATCGGGCTGCTTCCCTGGCCACCCGCGCAGGTGGTGGCGGACCTGAACGACTACGCCACGATCCTGCGGTACCTGTACGACGGCAAGGACCTCCTCGGCCGCGACATGACCCGCCTCGACCTCGCGCTGACCTGTGGCGGCGTACTCCTGCCCGAGGTGCTCGAAGTCGTCGCGCGCAAGGTCGCCCACCTGGTCACCGCCGGCGACTCCCCGGCGCGCCGCCTCGCTGCCGCGTTCGCGGCCGTCGAACCGGCCGGGCTGGCGGCGGCGACGGAGGCGGTCGCCCGGGAGGTCGCACCGTGAGAGTCGACGAGCTCGCCACTGTCGTCCGGCGCGGGCTGCACCGGGATCTCAGCGAGGCGCTGATGCACCCGGTCCTCGCGCACAGCCTCGACCAGGTCGGTGCGGTGTTCACCCGCAACGGTCACGACGCGCTCGTCGACTTCCACCGCTTCCTGTACGAGCCGTTCGAGCGGGCCAGGCGCGCCGACCCGGGCCGGTACCTGACGTTCCGGGAGTTCCTGCTCGGCGACCCCGCCGCCCGGGAGGCCCTGGAACGCATCGTCGGCCCGGACTACTTCATCCTCGCGACCGAGCAGTCCGGCCGGCGGTACTTCGACGCCCGTACGCGGCTGCTGCGGTCGCTGCGCTACGACCAGCCGGCGGTCGCGCAGTGGCTCGCCTGGGGCCAGTGGGGGCGCGACCCGGTGACCGTCGACGTCTTCGCGGACATGCCGGGGCTGCTGCCGGTGGACTTCCCGCAACGCAAGCGGATCACCCGGGGGCCGCACGCCGGCAGCGAGCGCTGGGGCTACCCGGACTGGGAGACCGGGCGTACCCGGCTGTTCCAGAACCTGGCGTACGCCGAGCTGGCGCACCGGCTTCCCGACACCGCGATCCCGCTCGACCTCAACGGGCCGGCGCTGCTCACCGCGCTGCGGCTGCCGCACGATCCGACGCCACGCCCGTTCCGCGGCATGGGCGTGCTGACGATGAGCGACCTGCAGGTGGCGCAGTTGCTGGTCGAGGGCCGCTCGCCCGCGTACCGGTCGATGCTCGTGGCGCCCGGCGCGAGCCCGCCGACGGGTTTCCTCGTCTCCCACGGGTCGGGTGGGCGGGCCGCCCGGGACGCCCGCTGGGAACTCGCGGGCCGGCTGGACGAGCCGGGCCTCCTCACCTCCAGCGAGACGCGGTTCGAGGGGCTGGTCCAGCAGCACCCGGACGCGGCCGACACGGCCCGGCCGGTGATCGGGAATCCGGACCATCCCGTCACCACGCTGAGCAATGCCGAGCTGGTGGCGGTCGCCCTGTACCGGCACGGCTGCCCCGCGATCGCGGTCCAGGCGTTCGAGGTCGAGCACCGGCGGGTGCAGCGCATGGTGTACCAGTTGGAGCGCCTCTTCCGGCGGCTGGACCAGGTCGTGGACGCCGACCTGCTCCGCCACATGTGCGGCCTGTGCGACCCGCACAACCTGCGGGTGCTGACCCCCGAGGGGCACGCCGCCGAGGACTTCTTCGCCGCGTTCTCCGGCTACCACCCGGACGCCCGGCGCGGCCTGCAGCCGGCGCGGGGAAACCGGTGGGTGCCCAACCGGGCGCGCGCCGCCGCGCTGTTCGGCGCGCCGCCGCCGTCGCCGGCCCCGCTCGCCGGGCTGAACCGGCGCGACCTCGTCGAGCCGCGCACCTTCCGGCTCGACTACGACTCGCATCGCGACATCACTCGCGCCATGAACGGGTTCTTCGGCTTCTCGCCGTACTACCTGGAACCGGTGGCGAACCTGTTCCGCGACGCCGGCGTCCGGCGAGCGCTCGGCGACCTGTTCGGGGAGCCGAACGGCGACGAGAGCATCGCCGTCTACAACGGCTTCGCCGGCTGCCTGAACGCCGCCATGCGGGCGTACGGAATGGATCCCGAGCTCATGCCCCCGCTACTGACAGACGGGAGTTGGCGATGACCGACACCACGCCACAGGCCCTGTTCCGCTTCGTCGCGGTGCGCCGGCCCGCACCGGCCGAGCCCGTACTGCCTCCGCCGTCTGTGGAGGTTCTGCTGCGCGCGTTCGACTACACCGACGCGCTGCTGCCAGTGGCCGCGCAGGCGATCCGCGAGCGCGACCGCGAGACCGCAACGGAGCTGGCGCGCGGGCTGCTCGCTGACCTGCCGTCACCGCTCGCGGTAGCGGCCCAGCGGCTGCGTGAGGTACGGCGCCGCGCCGCCGTGGACGAGACGCTCAGCCTGGGTGACCTGCGGCCCGCACCGGACGACGGCCCGCACCGCGAGGCGCTTGCCGACGTGGCCCGGCGGGCGACAAGCGTGGTCGTGCTGAACCGGTGGCTCGGCGCGACCGGTTCCCCGGCCACCACCCGGGCCACCGCCCTGCTCCGCGGCGCCACGGTGCTTCGCCTGGCGGCGCTGCCGCTCGACGACGGTTACCGGGTACGGGACCTCGTACGCGGTCAGACCCTCCGGTTGCCGGCCCTGCCGCCGTCCGCCCGGGCGGACGGTCCCGGCGAGAGGATCGCCTCGACGCCCACGCCGACGCCGACACCCACGCCGAACCCGGTGCCGGTGCCGCTTCCCCCTCCCGCGTTGCCGGTGTTCGAGGCACGGGCCCGCGTGCTCGGCCGCGGTGACCTGATGGTGGTGCGGACCGAGCACCTGCGCTACGACCTCGGCGAGATCGCCTACATCGAGAATGTGCTGCGGTCCGAGGTGCGCGGCCGGACCACAGTCGTCGACACGACCACGGGTCAGAAGGTCGTCGAGACGACCGACCTGTCCAGCGAGACCAGCCGGGAGCTGACCACCGCCGAGCGGTTCGCGCTCCAGGAGGCCGCGAGCACGACGAACACGGCCACCACCAGCCTCTCGGCGGGGGTGAGCGTGTCCGGCGGGTTCGGCCCGGTCAGCGTCGGGGTCGACGTGAACGCCAGCAACTCCACGAGCACCACCCAGAGCAACAGCTCCTCCTCCACGTACGGCAAGGACGTCACCGACCGGGCCACCGAGAGCATGCGCAGCCAGGCGTCCACGCGGACCGTCACCACCAGCCGGACCCAGGTCACCGAGACCAACAAGCACGACTTCGACAACCGGGAGGGCACGGACCACGTCCGTGGCGTCTACCGGTGGCTGAACAAGGTCGACCGTGCGCAGGTCTACAACTACGGCGAGCGGCTGCTGCTGGAGTTCGTGGTGCCGGAGCCGGCCGCGCAGCACGTCCACCTCGCCGGGGCGGCCGCGTCGGCGAACGAGCCGGTGGCTCCGCGCGCGCTGGACTTCGGTCCCGAGGACGTCACCGAGAACACCTTCGTCACGCTCGGCCGGCGCTACGACGCCACCGGGCTGCAACGGCCCCCGGACAAGGTCGTGACCGTGCCGGCGACGTTCACCTTCGCCCCGTCGATGACGACGGAGCCCGTCCATTACGACCCCGAGACGGCCCCGCCGGCGATGCTCGCCAACGGGGTCACCACGTCGCAGGTCACCATCCCCGACGGGTACGCGGCCGGCCGAGTGACGGTGTCGGTGGTGTACGGCGGGCAACTGGCAGTCGGCGACAAGCCGGATCCGGACGACGTGCCCGCGTCGACGTTCAAGCAGGCTCCGGTCAACGTCGCCGTCGGCGGCCGGCGGATCTCGATCGTGGCCGGGGACGCCGCGGAGTCCCACACCGTCGAGCTGGAGCAGCAGCTGACCGGACATCTGCCGGTGGCGATCGGATCACAGCAGGTGAACGGGCAGGCGATCGCGGTGCGGGTGATCGCCTACCGGACCCCTGAGGCGTTCAAGGCGTGGCAGCAGTCCACGTTCGACCTCATCCAGCAGGCGTTCCTGTCCCTGCAGTCCGCCTACGACACCGCCGTGTCGGTGGCGCAGGTGCGGCAGGGCTACGCCGCGAGCGCGCCGCCGGAGGTCAACCGGGCGGTCGAGGTCCGGGAACTGACCCGCGGCTGCCAGACCATCCTCACCGGGCAGGACTTCGACCAGTTCGGCGCCCTGGACACCCCGCCGGACGAGGCGCCCCGGATCGACCTCGACGAGTCGTGGGCCGAGGCCGACGCCATAGCGTTCTTCTCCGACGTCTTCGACTGGTCGCTCATGACGTACCTGTTCTACCCGTACCAGTGGGCCGGCCGGCACCGCTGGGCCGAACTCACCGCGCGCACCAGCACCGACCCGTTGTACGAGGCGTTCCTGCAAGCGGGCGCCGCGCGGGTGGTCGTGCCGGTACGGGAGGGCTTCGAACGCTCCGCCGTCCGCTACCTGCAGACCGGCAAGGTCCCCTCCTGGGGGCCGAAGCCGTGGCGCGGCGAGCCGACCAGATATCCGATGGTCGACGACCTCATCGCGGACGCCAACGACCGGCCCGACGGTGAGGTAGCTGTCGACGAGCCGTGGGAGGTGGTCTCCCCCACCTCCCTCGTCTATCTGCAGGAGGACGCCGAGCTGAACCCGGCCGTCCCCGGGTAGTGGCCGGGGAAGGCCCTGTCGACCGCTGATCGGCCCATTGGCTGGCCCCTGAAATCGGATGCGTGGCCCGGTCCATGATCAGCAGAATGAGGGCGTCCACCGGCAATGGGAGGTGATCGGCATGCCAGAGAGGCGTTAGTCCCGCGCATGGTGCGCGGGCGGCCGGAGGGCGGTCGTCACATGGCCCGTACCGACATCCACCGACACCACCGGGGCGCCTGCGACCTGGCCGAGTTCCTCGCCTCGCCCGAGTGGATCCGCACCCGTTGCTACCGCGAGGTGTCGACGCAGGCTCCCAACCTCTGCGGCTGCCGGCTCTGCACCTTCCAGGCGCACCGCAGGCTCGGACGCCGCCAGGAACGCGTCGCCTGGCGTTCGGTCCGCCGTCGGCTGCTCGCCGAGCACCGGGGCGGCGAGCGCGATCTCGACGTGCCCCCGATCCGCGGCAAGGCCTGGTAGCCGTGCGCCGGATCAGCGATGAGTTCGCCTGCCCCGGCCGGTCTGAGCTGGTGCATCCGATCGGATGCGCGAACCGGCCGACCGTCAGGAGGACGAGAGCCATGAGCGTTGTCGACACCACTCCCCCGCCCGTCGCCCGTGGGCTGCACCGCACGCTGTGGGTGCTCCAGGGCTTCCTCGGCGTCTTCTTCATAGTCGCCTCGGCCGGCCCCAAGCTGTTCGGCGAGGCGAACGCTGTGCAGTCCTTCGAGGACATGGGCGCCGCGCCGTGGTTCCGCTACTTCGTCGGCCTGGTGGAGCTGGCCGGGGGCATCGGGCTGCTGGTGCCGCGGCTCGCCGGGCTGGCCGCCGTCGGGCTGGCGCTGCTCATGATCGGCGCCGCCGTCACCCAGGCGTTCATCCTGGACGGCGGCGCGCTGGTCCTCACACCGGTGGTGCTGTTCGTGCTGTTCGTGTTCATCGCCTGGGGGCGCCGCGACTCGATCGGCCGTCTCCTCAGGCGATAGCGGGGCGGTCGACCAGGGGGTGCGTCCCGCGGCCGGTCAGGGCGTCCAGCGCACCCCCGGGTTCACCCGCCCGAACCAGTCGAAGACGGCCATGTTGTCCCACCCGTTCCCGGTGCCGTTGATGTTCGCCGGGTCCCAGCCGTTGCCGCTGACGGCATACCAGGTGGGTTCCCAGTAGAAGACCCCGATCGCGCCGGCGTTGCGGGCGGTGTTCTGGACCCAGTCGAACTGCTGGGCCTGCCCGGCCCACGTCGCGCTGATGCCGTCACAGGTGGCGTCGCCGATGACGTTCGGCTGGCCGTCCGCGTCGTCCCGGGTGAAGGGGTACGCGGTCTCCACGATCACCACCGGCTTCCCGTAGCGGTTCCGCAGGTCGACGATGTTGTTGTAGAGGTTGGCCAGGCTGCCGTGCCACATGCAGTAGTACGACAGGGCGGTGATGTCCCACTGCACGCCCTGGGCGCGGATGCCGTCGTAGAACCACCTGGCGTTGGCGTTGCTGTCGGCGTTCGCGGTGTGGATCATCACCGGGATGCCGCCACCACAGGCCTTGACCGCGTTGTAGCCCTGTTTCAGCAGGCCGGCCAGCGGGGCGAAGTCGTTGTTGACGACCTTCCCCTCGTTCCACAGCATGCCGACGTTGATCTCGTTACCGATCTGCACGCTGTCCGGCAGGGTGCCCTGCCCCCGCAGGGCGGCGCAGACGTCGTACGTGAAGGCGTACACGTCGTTGCGCAACTGGCTCAGGCTGTGACCGGCCCAGGCGGCCGGCTTGTACTGCTTGCCGGGGTCGGCCCAGGTGTCGGAGTAGTGGAAGTCGACGAGCACCTTGAGGCCCTTGGCCTTCGCGACGCGTGCCTGGGCCAGTACCTTGCTCTTGTTGTTGTAGCCGCTGGCCGGGTTGTTCCAGACGCGCAGCCGGACGTAGTTGACGCCGGCGGACCTGAGGATGTCCAGCGGGTCACGGGCGACCCCGCCGGCGTCGTAGTACTTCGCCCCCAGGTCCAGGCTGCGCTGCAACGACGACACGTCCGCGCCCCGCATGCTGAGCGTGTTCGCGGCGGCCACGGGCGCCGGCGTACCCCCGATCGTGGTGGTGAGGGCGAGGACGACGGCCGTGACGGCCCCGGCCAGGGTCCGGCGGCGGTGGTGGGGTGTGCTCACGGGATTCCCTCTCAGCCGACAGTGCAGGCAGCGCCGTTGAGCGAGAACGCGGTCGGCGGCGCGTCGCTGGCGCCCCACCGGCCCTGGAAGCCGAAGGTCGCGGATCCGTTCGGCGCGATGACGCGGTTCCAGTCGACGTTGCGGGCGGTCACCGTGGCGCCGGTCTGCCCGACCGTGGCGTTCCAGGCGTTGGTGACCTGCTGGTCGCCGGGGAATCCGAACGTGACGATCCAGCCGTCGACCGGCGCCGTCCCGGTGTTCTGGACCGTCACCGTGGCCACGAAGCCGCCGGCCCACTCGGACTGGTTCCGGTAGGTCACCCGGCAGGTTGAGGGCGGCGGTGGCGGCGGAGTGGACGTCGTGGGTGCGGTGACCGTGTTGGAGGCGATCGACACGTTGCCGGCGGCGTCCCGGGCCCGCACGTAGTACAGGGTGCGCAGCGGCGTCGACGGGGGCAGCGGCCCGGTGTACGTGGTCCCCGGCACGGTGGCGACGAGCGTCGAGGTGAACCAGCCGTCGAACCGGTAGACGTTGTACCCGAGCACGCCGACGTTGTCCGTCGACGGCTCCCAGGACAGCGTGGCGGCGGAGCCGGGCACCTCGCTGACGGTGAGGTTCTGCGGCGCGCTCGGCGGGGTGGTGTCCGGGCCGGTGTCCGTCACCGGGGTGACCACCTTCAGTTCGTCGGTGGCGGCCGAGCGGCGGCCGTCGCCGTCGCGGGCCGACACCCGGAACGAGTACTGCTGGCCCGGCTGGATGTAGTTGGTGATCGTCACGGTGGTGACGTCGCCGAGACTGAGGCTGTAGATCACGTCGTTGAACGCCTGGTAGTAGGTGATGTCGTACCCGACGACGGGGCAGCAGCCGCGCGTGGCCGCCGTCCAGGTCAGGGTGACCGACGTGGTCCGCACCTGGGTGGCGGTCAGGTTCGTGGGCGGGCTCGGCGGGAACGGCGTGGTGCTGGGCGGGTCGGGCGTCCTGGGCGTCGACGTGGGCGTCACAGTCCCGGTCGGGTCCGCGAGGGGCGCCGCGGCGCCGCCGGGCGCCGGCGCGGCAACGGGGTACGCGGTGCCGGCGCCGGCCGACGGCGCGGCGATCAGGGCGGTGCCGAGCAGTGCGGTGGACAGCACGACGGCGGCCGGCAGACCCGGCCGCAGGCGGCGGAACAGCGAGGACGACGAGACGGCAGCCATACGTCGACGATGCGCCAATACATCGATGATCGCCAACGTGTCCCACGACTCGGTCGGCGCGGTGGTCCGTCGCGAGGCCCAACCTCTGCCTCATTCGTCGTTTTCCGCCGCCTATCTGAGTAATCAGCCACAATCGGAGAGACAGGAACCGCACGCGCGACTGGACGGAAGCGGCGATGGCCACCTTCGAGTACCGCTGCCAGCAGGACGGCAACTTCGACGTCACGCTGCCGGTCGGCACCGCGGGCCCGTCGACGAGCTGCCCCCGGTGCGGGTCCCCGGCGGCACGGGTGTTCTCCGCGCCACGGCTGGCCCGCATGCCGGCGACGCTGCGCGCCGCCATGGACCGGACCGAGCGCAGCGCGGAACAGCCGGAGGTGGTCGGGCGGGTGCCCGGCCGTCGCCCGCCGCGCCGCTCGACGAACCCGGCCCACGCCCGCCTACCCCGATGGTGACCACGAGAAGGGCCCGAGACCGTGCCTGAACTGCTGTTCTCCCTCGACTCCGCGAAGAGGTTCACCGACCAGGAGAAGGTCGGGCACAACCGCTGGCATCCCGACATCCCACCCGTGGCGACGGTACGGCCCGGACAGTCGTTCCGCGTCCACTGCCGCGAGTGGTTCGACGGCGCGATCCACAACGACGACTCCGCCGAGGACATCCGGGACGCTCCGCTGACCCGGGTCCACGCGCTCAGCGGCCCGTTCGCGGTAGAGGGCGCCGAGCCGGGCGACCTGCTCATGGTCGACATCCTCGACATGGGCCCCATCCCGCAGGAGTCAGGTCCGCTGGCCGGCCAGGGCTGGGGTTACACGGGCATCTTCCCCACCGGCAACGGCGGCGGCTTCCTCACCGAGCAGTTCCCCGACGCCTACAAGGCGGTCTGGGACTTCTCCGGCCGCAAGGCCACCTCCCGGCACATCCCCGGAGTCTCGTTCACCGGGATCGCCCACCCGGGGCTGATGGGCACCGCCCCGTCCGCGTCGCTGCTGGCCACCTGGAACCAGCGGGAGGGTGCGCTGATCGCCACCGCGCCCGACCGGGTGCCGCCCCTGGCCCTGCCCCCCGAGCCGCAGGACGCGATCCTCGGCCGCCTCACCGGCGCCGACTTCGACCGGGTGGCCGCGGAGGCGGCGCGGACCGCTCCACCCCGGGAGAACGGCGGCAACCAGGACATCAAGAACTTCACAGTCGGCAGCCGGGTCTTCTACCCCGTGTACCTGCCGGGAGCCAACCTGTCCCTCGGCGACCTGCACTTCTCCCAGGGCGACGGGGAGATCACCTTCTGCGGCGCGATCGAGATGGGCGGCTTCGTCGACCTGCACGTGGACCTGATCAAGAACGGCATGCAGACGTACGGCGTCGCCGAGAACGCGATCTTCATCCCGGGCGACACCCCGCCGCAGTTCTCCCGGTGGCTGGCCTTCTCCGGGATCTCCGTAACCCTCGACGGCGAACAGCGGTACCTCGACTCGCAGCTGGCCTACCAGCGCGCCTGCCTGCACGCGATCGACTACCTGACCCGCTTCGGCTACCAGCCGGAACAGGCGTACCTGCTGCTCGGCGCCGCACCGATCGAGGGCCGGCTCTCCGGCGTGGTGGACATCCCCAACTCCTGCGCGACCGTCTACCTGCCCACCGAGATCTTCGACTTCGACATCCGCCCCTCGGCCTCCGGCCCGGCCCGCATCGATCCGGGCAGCGGCGCCCCGAAGGCCACCATGAGCTGAGCAGGTGACCCCGAAGGCTGGTAGTTCGGCGACGGGCGATCACGCTACGGTTCCCGGATGAGCATCGTGCCCGGCGCGACGAGGAGATGGGACACGTCATGCAGAAGTCATCCCTGACCGCGCTGGCCCGCGAGCAGCTGGAGCGCGCGCACACCTCCTCCAGCGGCCGCAGCAGCTCCACCGTCTACGGCGGTCACGAGCACAAGCTCCGCCAGACGGTGATCGCACTGACCGCCGGCCAGGTGCTCAGTGAGCACGAGAACCCCGGCGAGGCCACCGTCCACGTCCTGCGCGGCCGGGTCCGGCTCGGCGCCGGCGAGGCGTCCTGGGACGGCGCACCCGGCGACCTGCTGATCGTGCCGGACCGCCGGCACACGTTGGAGGCGCTCGAAGACTCCGCCGTGCTGCTCACCGTCGCCAAACGCTGACGGATACCGGGTCCCTCATCCGACGGCCGCCAGGAAGTCCGAGTAGAACAGGCCCAGGCCCGCCGCGACGCAGACACCGGCCACGATCCAGAACCGGACCACGATGGTGGACTCGCTCCATCCGGCCAACTCGAAGTGGTGGTGCAACGGCACCATCCGGAAGACCCGTCGGCCGGTGGTCCGGTACGAGACGATCTGGATCACCCACGTCGTGGTGATGAGGACGAAGAGCCCGCCGATCAGGATGGAGAGCAGCGTGGTGCGGGTCACCACCGCGAGCCCGCCGATCAGGCCGCCCAGCCCGAGCGCGCCCACGTCACCCATGAAGATCCGCGCCGGGGAGGTGTTCCACCAGAGGAAGCCCACGCAGGCGCCGGCCGCCGCCGCCGCGATCATGGCGATCTCCAGGGGGTCGCGGACCTGGTAGCAGTACTCGTTCACGCGGGCGTACCCGTCGTCGGCGCACCAGTGCCGGTACTGCCAGAAGCCGATCAGCGAGTACGCGCCGAGCACCAGGATCGACGCGCCGGTGGCGAGACCGTCGAGGCCGTCGGTGAGGTTCACGCCGTTCGACATCGCCGTGATCACGAATACGAAGACCAGGACCGCGCCGACCTTGCCGACGTCCAGCCAGCTGATGTCGCGGATGAGCGAGATGTGCTCGCTGGCCACCGTCTGCCCGTTGGTGCTGGGCACGTACAGCGCGGCCATGCCGAACCCGCCGCCGACGAGTGCCTGGCCGAGCAGCTTGCCCTTGGCGGACAGCCCGTCGGAGTTGCGGCGGCGCACCTTGAGGAAGTCGTCGAAGAAGCCGACCGCGCCGCAGAAGACGAACAACCCGAGCAGCACCAGGGCCGTCATGGTCGGCCCTTCCTGCGCGATCTGCCGCTCGGGCAGCGTGGTCAGGGCGAGATGCCCGGCGACGTACGCGAGGACCGTCGCCACGATGAAGACGACGCCGCCCATCGTGGGCGTGCCCTTCTTGCCCTCGTTGCTGGCCAGCCCGATGGACCGGATCGGCTGACCGGCCTTGAGCGCGCTGAAGACGCGGATCGCCACCGGCGTACCGAACAGGGAGATCACGAACGCGACAGCGGCCGCGACGATGACGGCCCTCACCGGCGGACGTCCGCGAGATCCGGATTTCGTATCGCGTCCCCACCGCTCTTCGCGAAGTCATCGATCACGACACGTGAGCTTGCCATCCGGAGGCGCACGGAGCAGCCCTTGAACCTCGCCGCGCCGCTTTTCGCAACCCGCCGGCGCTGGCGCGCACGCCGTAGCGTCGACGGCATGACGACGATTGTGGTGTCGCTCGTGGTGGCCCTGGTGGTGGTACTCGCGCTCGTGTTCTTCGTGGCCCGGCGGGACCGGGCGAGGCGCTCGCCGGACGAGGACTCGACTGCGGTCCGCCAGGCCGCCGCCGACCGGAGCAGGCATGACGCGCAGCGCCACGCCGCGTCGGGCATCGCGGACCGGCACCGCAACCCGCCGAGCACGTAGGCACCACCGCCGGGTGCGGTTGCGCGTACACCGGATCCCGAGCGTATGGGCGACGCCGAGACGCTTGCCGGAACCGAGATCGGCTGGTTGCAAGACCGTAACCGGGCAGCAGTAGTCGCTGCTCTGGCCATGCTGCACGCACGCGGTCCTGGCGGCATGGGCCGGGTGAATACGCCACACGGGCTCGCTTCCGCCCGGCGCCGAGCCGCTGAAGCGGGCGGTGCACGCCGCCCTGTGCGAATCTGTCGGCCCCGGGGAACTCGCCCAGCAGAAGCGTGTGCAGCGAGCGCTTCGCGACGTGCGACGGAGCCTGACCGAGCAGGGCTTCGCGCAGTCGCCCAGCCGACGGGTGCTGCTGCCGATCCGCTGCCGCCGGCGTTGCTCGTGAACCTGGTGGCCGCGGGAGTGGTCGGCGTGACCGAGTGACTGGCGGCCGCTGTGGTTCTTCTAGGAAGCGCGGTCTGGTGGCTGCCCCGCCGTACCGTCGCCGGAGCGCGGGCCCTGCCGCCGTCCGGGTTCGGCACAGCGACCTCGTCGAGCGATCCGATCTGAAACCGGCGGACGTCGGATTGGCGGTAGTGCTCTCGGCACCCGCGCGGCGCAGGCGCTGATGCCGAGGTTCACCTGGGACACCGGTCTGCTCGACGGCGGCCTGTCCTCACACCAGGTCGACAGCCGCCTCGATTGGTCGCCGTGGGGCACGGACACCAGCAGCTTCTGGAACTGAGCAGCCCTTACCCGCGACCACGGCCGCCGCTTGGTCGTCGACGCCGGGTTCGCGTACGCGTGTAGCAGGTCGGATTAATCGGTGGCGGCGCGGGCAGCCAACCTCGCAGAATCATCCGGTGGCTGAGGTTCCCCCGGTAGCTCGGAGGCTTTCGATCGTGGTCTTATAGGCCCTGACCAGGAGGTTCTCTGTGCCCGCCCCTCGTAAGTACCCGGACGAGTTGCGCCAGCGTGCGGTGCGGCTCTACCGGGAGTCCGACCCCAAACCAGTGATCAAGCGTCTGGCCGAGCAACTCGGTGTGCATCCCGAAGCTTTGCGTAACTGGATCCGCCAGGACGAGGCCGATCACGGTGAGCGCTTCGACCGGCCCACCTCCGACGAGGCCGAGGAACTGCGCCGGCTGCGCAAGGAGAACGCCGAGCTGCGCAGAGCCAACGAGATCCTGAAGGCCGCCTCGGCTTTTTTCGCATCGGAACTGTGCGCCACGTAGCGCTGATTGATCGAGGAGGGTGAGAGACCTTCCCGTCGGGCCGTCGCAGCGGTCCGGTTGAAGCCTGGGGGCAGCCTGAACTGCGCAATGGCGGGGAAGGTGGCAAGCGGCCCTGACAAAGGCGGGACGTGCCGGGACTGCCAGACGGTGCGGGTTCGTCGAGGCGAGGCCAGAAGGTGTAACGCGAGTGAACCAGTGATTGACGCTCCGTAACAGCGAAGCCGGCTCCAATCTGGTGGATACGGGCCGGTGAGCAGCGCACGACCCCGAGGGCTTCGGTCGCCGGGGTGGACTCCGAAGCCGTTTAGCTCCGGCGGTGGGGAGGCCATGGTGAAGGCCTGCGGCGTAGCCGTGGCGATGCTGCCGGAGTAGAGCTGGGCACCTCCCTGGCCGATCGATCGATGTGGTGAACGTGGGAACCGACCGGTGTCCGCCGGGTTTCCGTCCTTCCAGGGCGGGGCTGGGCAGGTGTGTTGCCGCTGATGGGTGACCGGTCGGGGCGGAGGCCTCGTAGTAGTCGCGGGCGTGACGACCCGCCGCCGGGGTCCGGGAGAGCCGGACACAGGGCGAAGGGGGCCAGCAAGTCAGGCAGGGCGGATGCTGGAATGCCAGGAGGGATGTCGCCGGTGAACACCGACGATCCGGAGTTGGCCCTGTTGCGGGCTGAGGATCGGGTACTGGAGATCCAGACCAAGCTGCACCGTTGGGCTCGTGATGGTCCTCATCGCCAGTTCAGTGACCTGTTCAACCTTGTCACCGATCCCGCGTTCCTGTTGGTGGCGTGGGGTCGGGTGCGGAGCAACAAGGGTGCCAAGACCGCCGGAGTGGACGGCCGGACCGCGCTGTCGATCGTGCTGCGTGTCGGTGTCGAGGAGTTCCTCGACGGGCTGCGGGCCTCGTTGAAGGACCGCAGCTTCCGGCCGCTGCCGGTGCGGGAGAGGATGATCCCGAAGCCCGGCGGCAAGCTGCGCCGGTTGGGGATCGCCACGATCACCGACCGGGTGGTCCAGGCATCTGTGAAGCTGGTGTTGGAGCCGATCTTCGAGGCGGACTTCCTCCCATGTTCTTATGGGTTCCGTCCGGGGCGCCGGGCTCATGACGCGGTGGCCGAGATCCGTTACCTGGCCACGAATCCACGCAGGTACGAGTGGATCGTGGAAGGCGACATCAAGGCCTGCTTCGACGAAATCGACCACACCGCCCTGATGGTCCGGGTGCGTGGCCGGATCATCGACAAGCGCGTCCTGGACCTGGTGAAGGCGTTCCTGAAAGCCGGGATCCTCGGTGAGGATCGGCAGCTTCGGGAGACGAACGCCGGAACCCCGCAAGGGTCGATCCTGTCCCCACTGCTGAGCAACCTCGCCCTGTCGGTGCTGGACGAGCACATCGCTAGGCGGCCCGGGGGTCCGGGCTCCAGCCCGGGCGAGAGGGCTGGGCGGCTGCGGCGCGGTCTGCCGAACTTCAAGTTGGTCCGGTATGCCGACGACTGGTGCCTGATGATCAGGGGCAGCCAGTCCGACGCCGTGGGCTTGCGGGACGAGATCGCCGGGGTGTTGTCGACGATGGGTTTGCGCCTGTCGCCGGACAAGACTCTGGTCACCCACATCGATAAGGGACTGGACTTCCTCGGATGGCGCATCCAGCGTCATCGCAAGAGGGGGACCAACCGGTACTTCATCTATACCTATCCGGCCAAGAAGTCACTGAAAGCGGTGATGGCCAAGGTCAAGGCGCTGTGCCGGCAGGTCGAGGTGAGCCAACCGCTGGACGAGCTGATCCGTCGGCTCAACCAGGCAGTTCGCGGCTGGTGCGCCTACTTCCGGCCCGGAGTGTCGTCGGCGACCTTCGCCTACCTCAGCCACTACCTGTGGCAGACGGTATGGCGATGGCTGCGACGTAAACACCGCCGGGCCACCTGGAAGGAACTGCGCCGTCAGTATTGCGGCGGTGGTTGGTGGCCGCGCGGGCAGCGGGAACTGTTCGACCCGGAAACGCTGGGCACGACCCGGTATCGCTACCGCGGCTCGATCATCCCGTCGCCCTGGCCGACCGCGTGACGAGGCACACCACCAGCACTATCGGGACTTGTGGAGAGCCCGGTGCATTGAAAGGTGCACGCCGGGTTCGGGAAGCGGCCCGCAGAAACAGGCCGACCAAGGTCGGAACTGCGCTGCGGGCCGACTTCACCGACCCGACCCGGCGACGGTCATGACGCTTGTCAACGAGCTGAAGGGCCGCTTCGGGTCGAGCCCATCCTCCGGGTCCTGAACATCGCGGCGTCGACCTACTACGGATGGCTGGCCCGAGACGCCGCTCCCGGACCGCGGGAGGTCGAGGATCGCGGTCTGCTGTCAGAGATCGTCGACATCCACGACCGGTCCGGGCAGACCTACGGCAGCCCGCGCGTGCACGCCACCCTCGCCCGCCGGGGCATCCGCGTCGGCCGCAAGCGCGTCGAGCGGCTGATGCGTGAACACGACCTGCACGGCGCGTTCCTACGCAAGGGCTGGCGGGGCGGGTCCACGAAGCAGAACCCGAAAGCCGATCCGGCGCCGGACCTGGTCAACCGGAACTTCACCACCGACGCCCCGAACCGGCTGTGGGTGGCCGACGCCACCCGGATCGTCACGGGTGACGGGGTGTTGTGGCTGGCCGCGGTGCGTGACGCATTCTCCAACCGAATCGTGGGCTGGAAGACCTCCGACCGGTGCAACACCGACCTCGTCCTGGGCGCACTCGAGTACGGGATCTGGTCACGTGACGTGCGCGACGGACAGTTGATCCACCACTCGGATCGCGGATCGACCTACACCGCGATCAAGTTCTCCGAACGCCTGGCAGACAACGGCATCCTGCCCTCGATGGGCTCCGTCGGCGACTCCTACGACAACGCACTGAGCTCTTTTCATCGTGATCAAGGGCGGTTGAGCAGGCAGGCGGGGGCGGCGTGTCGATTGTCCGGATAGGACGAAGCTCCCGGTAGGACAGCAGTCGACCAAGACGCACTGCCCAGCACGGGAGCTTCGTTGCTGACCTGTCCTGCCAGCATCCCGCTGTCCACGCGCAGCCTGACCCGCCTGACCGAGATGATCCGCGACCGCCGACGTGCGCTCGGCGGCCGCTGGCGGAGGCTGCCTGCGCAGCAGCAGGCGCTGATGGCCCTGGCCCATCTGCGCAACGGCGACACCCTCACCCGCCTCGCGGCCGGCTTCGAGGTGTCGGTGGCCACCGTGTGGCGGTACCTACGCGAGGCCGTCGACCTGCTCGCCGCCTGCGCCGACGACCTCACCGCCGCCATGCGTCGGGCTGCCCGGTTGGCGTACGCGATCCTCGACGGCACGCTGATTCCCATCGACCGGGTCGCTGACCAGCGGCCGTACTACTCCGGTAAGCACAAGCGCCACGGGGTGAACGTGCAGGTCCTGGCCGACCCGGCCGGGCGGTTGGTCTGGGCGGTTGGTCTGGGCGTCGGCCGCGCTGCCCGGCGCGGTCCACGACCTCACCGCCGCCCGCGCCCACGGCATCATCGAGGCGCTGACCAGGGCAGACGTGCTGACCTTCGCCATTAGGGCTATCAGGGAGCCGGCGGAAGCGTGCGCACGCCGTTCAAGCGCCACCGCTACCGACCGAAGCTGTCCCGCCGCCAGCGGGCCGTCAACCGTGGTCATGCCCGGCTCCGCGCCCGCGGCGAACGAGCCATCGCCACGCTGAAGACCTGGAAGATCCTGACCAAGCTGCGTTGCTGTCCCCGCCGCGCTACGGCGATCGTGCAGGCCATCCTCGTCCCGCACCGCGTCGAGACCAGCCGCTACTCAGGATGAAAACGGCTCACTGATGGAGAACTTCTTCTCCACCCTGAAGATCGAACTGTTTACCGATGCTCGTGGCGCACCCGCGACGAGGCGGAGAACGCGATCTTCACCTACATCGACGGCTGGTACAACCGCGAACGCATCCAGAAAGACCTCGGCTGGCTGTCCCCGGACGCGAGTACGAGGCTGCCTGGTACGCAAAGAACATCGATCCAACGAACCCCGTAAACACCACCCGTGAGCAGGCCGTAGCCTGCTAACCAGCCCTCCGCGTTATCGGGGGAACCTCAGGCATCACCCCAGATGGTTCTGTCCGACCTCCGTGAGGCGTGGCGCCGGGCAACCGACTCCTGGGCCTCTACCTGCACGGATCGTTGGTAGCCGGCGACTTCGCCGTGAACCGCAGTGACCTCGACCTGCTCGCGGTACTCGTCGATGATCCGGACGAGAAGCTCCTCGACGTACTCGCCGAACTGCAGTCGGACCTCGACCGGCGGCACCCGCAGTGGGCAGGCCGGATCGAGGTGGATTACGTGTCGCTGGACGTGGCGCACGGCGGCGCCAACCGGGACCTGTTGTTCATCATCAGGCCCACGACGAGGGCTACGTACAGCGCCTGGATTTGAACATGTTTACGACGCTTACGAACGCCGGGGCGCGTTGGCGGACGGCCCATCTACACCAGGTCGGGGCGGCACCGTGCTGGCGGGTTTCAGCTTCACAGGCGAAAGAACGGGAGGCTCCATCCAACCAGCAGGGGCAGGACGTTTGCGTGACACCGCCTCACGTATACGATCCGTCAGCTCATCTCTGAACCGCTCGATGTCGACAGCTTGCATCACACCTTTGTCAATAAGATATTTGAGCAACTCTGATGACCGCGCGTCGCGCGCCTCGTCACGATCAATGCCAGTCTTGCAAAGCTGCAAGATAAGGTCAAAGAACCCTCCCGTGTCCTGCGGGTTCGCGGTCAAGTGCGCGAGCATTAGCTGGTAGGGGTCCAGATCCAGTCCACCAACCGCCGCCAAGGCTTCCTTTTGCCTTTCCAGCTCGCCCGCGTGTTCAATACACTTGATCTCATTAGCACGCACGGCGGCCAACTTCGCCTGCTCATGTTGCTCAGCCTCAATCTCCCTACGGCGTTGCGAATCTCTACACTCGGCCAGATACTGACGCGCAGCAGGGTCGGGGACCAGCTGTGCGTTCATGTGATAAATGCTAATTCCTTCAGGAAGGACGATCCCTTTGGCGTATTCACGATTGAACAGCTCCTCGGCGAGATGAGTCTCATCGAGTTCGAACTCGCGCACCGTCGCCCTAAGCGCTGCTGCGACGTAGTTGAGAATCACGGAGGCACCGTAGGTGATGTTGCGACGGACCACCTCAGCCGGATCCGTAACACGGAACCCGATATTTAGAGTCGCCTCCAGATAATGAGCGTGCCTCGCAGTCGGCAGGTCCAGTTCTCCCAGTTTTGCGACCCGCCGATGGTCGGCTACGTCTACCTCGTATCGCGTCCAGCCGAACAACGGCACCTGACGGCCCCGCTTGAGGCCAGCAGTGGCCCGATCGGTTACTTCACCAGCAGCGTTTGAGTACACAACAGCTACCCCCGGCATCGAGGCAGGGGTGCGCTGCCACCCGGACCAGAGGACAGGCGCCGAGCGAATGATAGGTTGAAATCCACGTGCCACTATTTTTGCTCCAGGTTCGTGCCGTCAGTCTCGAGTCGGTAGAGATATACATCGATGGCGCCTACGGTTCTCTCCAGCGGCTGCAGGTGATCGGGACTGCGCCAGCGATCGACTAGGTGGCGTACCGTTTGCCGCATCCGCTCGTCTTGCTGATATAAGGCACCGACAAGATATGTGAATGCCAGCCGCATCGTTTGATTTTTTTCCGCCATGACCGCCCAGCCGGTAAGAGTTGCGACGGCTTGACCGCCGAAAGTCCAGGACTGCAGCGCATTTGCCCACAAGAGACGCAGTCTGCCTCGCAGCCCTTGGTCGCCATCGGCGAGGACGAGCAGGATCGGCCATAGCTCCGGCACTCCGCGTTGGTCGTCACCCATTTCGGCAACCAGCGAGCCTGCGGCTTCGAGGAACGCCCACTGCGCTGCCGGCTCTCGGCGGTAGTTCGGCAACCAGTCGCACAGCGCCGACAGGACCGGGCCCACGAGCTGGCAGTCAGCCCGCCCAGCAAGATCGGAGAGGCTACGCCCGACAGAGATCAAGACCTCGAGATCGTCGACCGCGGCAAGCCTCCCGAGCCGGTCGATCAACCACACTGGGTCGATCGAGGCGAGGCTTACGCCGTACGCCCGGGCCGCCGTAGCCCGCGTTCGAGAGTTGGCTTGGGCTCCACCATGCCATTCCTCGACGAGACGTACCACATTCGCCGCTGTGGAAGCGGTCGCCGCAGGCACCCGGAGTGCGTTAGCGACCGCTTCTCGGCGCAGGTAGTCCTCGTCCCGGGCCCAAGGGGCGAACATGCGGTGGTGGAGATAGTCAAAGTTTTGGACAGAAAGCAGCCCGAGGACTGTTGCAGCACGGATGCGGACGCGCTCCGACTGCTCCCTGGCAGATGCCATCTCGAGTAGCCATTTGGCGATCGCCTCGGTGAGCCGGGTCCGGCGCCAGAAGTGCTGAATGACGCGGCGGGGATACGTCCGTTCGGAGTACTCAACGACGCGCACGACGGTGCGCCCGAAGGAGCCTCGGGTGTACACCTCCCGCAGACACGCGCGGAATTCCTCCAGCCGGTCCTGGTCACCGACCCGCCCGACGTCCATCTGCTTTTTTTTCGTGGCATCCAGTCTCGACATCAGCGCTCGCCCCGTCTCCGCCACCGTTTCATGAGGCATTCCGTCAAGCACTGAGAGGGCCACCGCGAAGCAGATATCCTCGGGCTCGATAAACCCGTCAAGCCAGATGCTGAAGTCGTCGGCGTTCCGGCGGGCCATTCTTTCTCGAACGAGCAAAACGTTGGCCTTGCCGTTTTGGGTAGCGCGTTGGACGAGTTCGGCGAAAGTGGCTGCCCGTCTGCGCGGCAACCGCGGCACCAGGTCGTTGATGGCCGTTCCCATCCCGTCCTGCTCAAGTACCTGCTCCGCCTGGCTACCGAGGCGCCAGCGCAAGTGACTCTCCACTATGGCTCGGTGTGTTGGGGGATCGAACTCTGGAAGGCGGTAATCGAGCGCCTCCTCGTCCGCGAGCCGAGCATCCGGCCCGACAATGATGACGAGCCGAGCCTTGGCCTCCATGAGAAGTTGATCCAGGCTTCGCAGTTGTCGCCCCGAGACAACTATCGCGGCCTCCGGCTCGACGACGAGACCAGCGCCCCTGATGCGGCCGTCCGGCTGCCGTCTTTCCGCCTCAATCGCGCTGGCGAGTAGCGCTAGATCCACGGCCGGGTCCAGAACGTAGATCGTGTCATGGGACGTCTCCAACAAAAGCCTGATCGCGAGAGTCGTTCTGCCGTATCCAGCCGGCGCCTGCATGAGAGAGGTGTTTCGTGCCTCGAAGTCGGCCCGCAGCTTTCCCATACCTCCTGGCGGAACGAACGCAACGCGGGCCGGCTCCAGAAGCAGAGGAGACAGACGATGCATTCGCGCAGGTGTCTCGCTCCGACCGAAGGTGATCATATATTTGTCGCCGCCGACCAGGTCGCCTTGAATGAGCACCTGCTCCGCTTCTTCCAACCACTGTTGTCGCCTAGTCGCGCCCCCGGACTCAGTCTCTGTCGTCGCGTCTGGCGCGGCTCCTGTATCTGCCCGTCCCGTACGGCCATCCACCTTATCCGCGGCGCCGGCAGCTCGGCCCGCGCCCGAGGCTGTGATGTCGCTGCTGGCGGCGGCCGTCTCCTGGGCCTGAACTCGCTCGTCCGGTCCGGAGCCGTCCGCAACCGCGGCCGGAGCCTCACTCATTTGAGGTCACATACTTGGAGCCATTGACAATGTCTCCGCCGACTCGTACACGGCCGTTGAAGGTAATTCCCCCGGCAGCAGGTGCAGTGTCCGCATGCTTGGCGCCGGTGCTACGGCCACTGCTTGCCAGCACAAGCTCGTGGACTCGGTCGAGCAGACACCCAAGGTCCCGGTCCGCGCTCCGATGGCGCAGGGTTAGGTACTGCCGGTGCTCAAGCCCGGCGAGCGACGCTGGCAAAGTATCACCGGACGGCCTTGCGGCACCTCCCACTAACACAGGGATGATAGGAATCCCAATCTTGAGGGCGAATTCTATTTCCTGCCGTACGAAGTCGTCCGTGCGATCTACGCGACGCTTGCCATCCGCATCAGGGGCCAGCCATCTGGGGCCGATAACGACTACCATCGCCGCAGACCGGGCGAGCTGACCCCACAACGCAGGTCGGAAATCTACTCCGAGCGGGATTGATTTGCTGTCGAGAAAAGATGCGCCCTCCCCCAGTCGCTCATCGATGCTCTGCGCCAGCAGGACGGCGGCCGATGGATCATCGCTGTTACGATAACTGATGAAGATCTTTGCCATTGCATTCCAATCCCGAGGTATATCTTCGCCTATTCCGAACACCCGGATCGGCACTCGGTAATATACCCGTCGGACTTCCAGTTAGGGGTACCTCGACGCTCCACCTGCCCTGACGAACTCACTCCCATGGACGATCGGCTGGCGGAGCGGGGAAGTCCAGACGGTGCCCGCTGCCCGCCGAGGGGACAACAGGACACACCGTCTGGCATTCCCATACGCCTGGCCCTCGATCGTGCCCCGACGGCCATGCCGGCTGCAGCCGTCCAGCCGATCGCGGCTGCGGACGCCAGTTCGGGCCACCGCAGGGCTACCGAGCTGGCCGCGATGCCGAGCACAACGGCACCACAGCGCCGCATCAAACCGAGGCAAATGAGCTTCGTTGTCACCCTCATCCAATCCTTGATGTCGATCACTGCTTCGACTCTTCCGTCAAGTCGATTAACTCGTGTAGCCTCGCTAGCAGGTCACTAATAGCAGCATGCACCACCTGAGGGTCGACGGACAGTTGTTGCCCAGCCAGTAACGCCCTAGGCAACGGGAGACGAAATGCGTCGAAACGCCGATAAGGAAGCGCAGTCATTTGGGCCCGCATTGCGGGAACGTCGTAACGCAGCGGGACTTTCACTCACAGAACTGAGTCAGCTGGTTCATTACAGTAAGAGCTACCTCAGCAAGATCGAGACTGGGTTAAAGGTTCCGAGCCTAGATCTGGCGCGCAGGTGCGATGCGCAGTTGGGTGCCAGTGGTGCCCTAGCCGCGCTCGCGCCGCACACGCAACCGAACCCCTCCCCGCCGCCGGCGGGTACAGCGGATGTCTGGGCGATAGGGCTCAATCCCGACGGACACAGTGAGTTCAGTGGAAGGCACCGTCAAGGTCCTCACACCACCGGGGTAGCCACCGTTTACACGTGGAGGTTGCGGCCGACCTCCGGCCCGCGGCACACTGAAGGCGAAACCTTGCCCGCTTTCCTGACGATATTTCAGGAGTCACGCCGTCTCGGACAGACCATCGCACCTGCGGCGCTAATCCCCATGTTGATCGCACAAACCAACGCCCTCCGAATCATGGCGCCGCAGGCGAAATCCGACGATCGAGCTCGCATACTCACCCTCGCGGCGCGCTTCGCCGAGTACACGGGCTGGATGGCTCAGGAGGCCGGCGACGACGGGGCGGCGATGTGGTGGACAGACCACGCTTGTGACCTCGCTGAGGCAGCGGGCTACCACGATCTAGCGGCATACGCACTTGTCCGACAGGCGCTAATCACGATGTATCGTCACAATGCCCCGGACACGGTCGAGCTTTCGAAGCTGGCTCAGGAGCAGACTCAAAATCCCAGGATCTGCGGGCTTGCCGCGCAACGTGAAGCCCAGGGGCACGCCATCGCCGGTGATTACGACGCCTGCCTAAGGGCTCTTGATCGCGCCCGCAACTTGCTGAACGTGCCCGGCGAAGACGATGAACCCATCATCGGCACGTCAACCATCGAGGATCCGGTCACCCTCGCGACGGCTTGGTGCCTCCACGACCTCGGACGTCCCGAAGCAGCGGTCGAAATCTTCGATGCCGCGATCCGCCGCATCCCCGCACACGCGCACCGCGCGAAAGCCCGATACACGGCCCGGTGGGCACTTGCGTTGGCCGCCACCGGAGAGGCAGAGCGGGCATGTCTTGAAGTAGAGCCCGTCCTAGAGGCTCTCGCTCGAGCCGACTCCGCCACAATCCGCGTGGACCTCCGTCGGCTCGCCCAGGAACTTGCGCGGGCACACCACAAGGCAGCAGTGCGGGAACTGGCGCCCCGGCTTGCCTCAGCCCTCCACACTGGCATACTTCACGCTTAATCACCCGCGGTCCCAGACCAGCCGGTTGACTGGCTCCGGTCTGAGCCCTACCTGTGAACGAAGGTCGCCGTGGGGTGACCAGATGGACTCCACTGAATCAGGCCTACCGAGGGCCGTTACTGGCTCGATGCAAGCGGGCGACAGCTGCTGCGCCGCACTCGGCAGGTTGGCAATGCCACTACACCGACTACTCTCTAGCTCGCTCTGAAAGGGCCTCATTGCCCTTATACCCGAGCCGCTGTAACCGACGCCTGACGACCTACAGCCATCCATTTTTCCTAATCCGCCGCCGCGAAGGACTTTTGACGGCAGGAATTTCGAAGCTGACTTGGATGCACAACAGACCAACGACGGCAAGAGCCTTCCTACCGGCCGTCGGATGGGCTGCGCACCACCTCCGACAATGCGGTCGTCACCTCGGACAGCTCACCGGGCCTCATGCCCGCTCAGAGCTAAGTGGCGGTCGTCCACGAATGCGGCCGGCGACCAGCCGTTGCCTCATCGGTGCGGCGATCCGGCTGCGGCCACCAACCTAGTGCGGCCGAGGCGACCACCGTCCTCACCGCCCGGGGGTCAGGTACCCCCGGGAGAACGCCGCCGCCACGGCCGCCGCCCGGTCGTTGACGCTGAGTTTCGCGTACGCGTGCAGCAGGTGCGTCTTGACGGTCGCCTCGCTGATGAACAACTGCCGCGCCGCCTCGCGGTTGGTCGAGCCCCGGGCGACCAGCTCAAGGACCTCCAGCTCCCGCTGCGACAGCGGCTCGGAGGCGGGCTGCCGCATCTGCCGCATGAGCCGCGTCGCGACCGCCGGGGACAGCGCCGCCTGCCCCTGCGCGGCCGCCTCCACCGCGCGGAACAGCTCCTCGCTCGGCGCGTCCTTGAGCAGGTAGCCGGTGGCGCCGGCCTCGACGGCGGGCAGCACGTCGCTGTCCGTGTCGTACGTGGTCAGCACCAGCACGCGGGCCGGCACCCCTCGTCTCGCCAGCTCCCGGATGGCGGTGACACCGTCGACGCGCGGCATCCGCAGGTCCATGAGGATCACGTCCGGCCGGAGCGCCTCCGCCGCGACGATCGCCTCCGCGCCGTCACCCGCCTCGCCGAGCACCTCGAAGCGCGGGTCGGCGCTGAACATTCCGCGTAGCCCGTTGCGTACCACGGGGTGGTCGTCGACGATCAACAGGGAGATCACGATCAGGCTCCGGCGGGGATGGCCGGCACGGTCGCCGAGATCGCCGTACCGCCGCCGGGCTCCGACTCGATGTCCAGCCGCCCGGCGAGTCGCTGCACCCGCTGCCGCATGCCGGCGAGGCCGAAACCCCCGTCCCCGGCGCCGTCGGCGCGCCTGGCGCCGAGCTCGAAACCCACCCCGTCGTCGCGTACGTCGAGCGTCACCAGATCCTCCATGTACGACAGGGTCAGCCCGACCCGGCTGGCGCGGGCGTGCTTGGCCACGTTGGCGAGCGCCTCCTGCGCGGCCCGCAGCAGCGTCACCTCGACGTCGGCGTGCATCGGCCGCGGGTCGCCGGTGGTGGTCAGCACCGCGTCGATGCGGTGCACCTGCGACCAGCGCCGGGTCACGTCGCTTATCGCCTCCGGCAGGCGGGCCTCGGCGAGCACGTCCGGCTGCACCGCGTGCACCGTCCGGCGAGCCTCGGTGAGGCTGTCGCGGGCCAGGTTCCTGGCGTTGTCCACGTGCCGGCGCCACGCCTCGGCCCGGTCGGCGTGCTGCTCGGCGGCCTGGAGCTGGGTGAGGATGCCGGCGAGTCCCTGGGCGAGCGTGTCGTGGATCTCCCGGGCCATCCGCTGCCGCTCGTCCTGCACGCCCGCCTCGCGGGCCTGCACGAGCAGTTGGGCGTGCAGACCGGCGTTCTCCGCGAGCGCCGCCTCCAGCTTGACGTTCGCCTCGTGCAACTCGGTGAGCGCCCGCTTCTGCCTGTGGTTGCGCCGGTCGTCCAGTTCGGCGAAGCGGAAGAACGCCGCGGCCAGCACGATGATGACCAGGGACAGGACCAGCCACTCGTCCACTGTGGCGCCGGACAGGCCGCCGGTGGACGACGCGGCCTGGATCACCGCCGTGGCGGCGACTCCGGCGTACCGCCAGGCGCCCTTGAGGAACAGGAACGCGTGCACGTAGCCGATGAAGGTGAAGATGCCGTACCAGGGGGCGAGCGCCACCACGCTCGCCCCCAGCACGATCAGTCCCACGTAGTACAGGCCCGTCAGCGAACCGCTGTGCCGCCAGCGCGGGTGCCCGTGGAACCCGGCCGTCCAGAGCGCGAGCGCGGCAGTGAGCCCGAGCACCACCGGGAGGTTCAGCGACACGTCCCAGAACGGCAGCACCAGCGTGATGAGCGTGCAGATCGACAGGAGGGCGTACGGCAGGACGGCGAAGAACACCTTCTCGTTGCGTTCCCAGCGGTCGAACTCCGCCCGTAGCTCGGCCTCGATGCTCACGACCTACTCCCAGCGGAAGTACCGCGCGGCCAGCCCGCCGGCCACGATCGTCCACCCCAGCATCACGGCCACGGGCAGCATCTGCGGCCACTGACCGGCGGTGGCGTCCTGCAATGATTGCACGCCCGCGCCGAGCGGGGTGAAGTCGCTGATCGCCCGCAGCACGCCGGGCATGCTGTCGCGCGGGAGCCACAGGCCGGCGAAGAACACGACCGGGAAGAAGAGTACGGTCCCGACCGCCCCGGCGCTCTTGCCGCTGGGCGCGAGCGCGGCGACGAGCAGCCCGATCGCGAACATCGTCACCGCGGCCAGCACGTAACTCGCCAGGTACGCCGGCACGTGCCGGGGCAGCCGTACGCCGAACGCCAGCCGCCCGATTGCGAGCGCGACCAGCATCGTCACCACGGACAGGGCGGTGGACATCAGCAACTGCGCGCCGAGCATCGCCTCCGGCCGGACCGGCGTGGTCCGCATCCGTCGCAGCACACCCTTCTCCCGGTAGGTGGCGAGGAGCTGGCACAGGCTGTTGAGCGCGAACATGGCGAGGCCCAGCGCGACGATGATCGGCACGTACAGATCGATCGTCCGTAACCCGCCGAGGTCCGCGTCGGGCTCCCGGAACGCGGGGATCGCTCCGAAGATGACGAGCAGCAGCGGCGGGAACCCGAGCGCGAAGAAGACGATCATCGGCTCGCGGAAGAACAGTCTGGTCTCGGTGGCGGTGAGCCGGAACAGCGCGGACACGTTGTCTCCTCAGGCGTCGATCGGGCGGCCGGTGAGCGCGACGAACGCGTCGTCCAGCGAGGTCTGCTCGACCCGCAGATCGGCCGCGACGACCTGATGGCGGGCGAGCACGGTGGTCACGGCGAGCAGCAGATTCCCCGTACCGGTCACCACGAGCTGGCTGCCGGCCCGCTCGACCGACGTGACCTCGGGCAACGCGGTGAGCAGGGCGTGGTCCAGCGGCGCGGAGGGCCGGAACCGGATCCGCTGCCGGTCGTCGACGCGCGCCACCAGCCCGGCCGGGGAGTCGAGCGCGACGAGGCGGCCGGCGTCGATCACGGCGAGCCGGTCGCAGAGCCGCTCCGCCTCCGCCATGAAGTGCGTGACCAGCAGGACCGTCACCCCCCGCTCGCGGACACCCTCGATGAGATCCCACGTGTCGCGCCGCGCCTGCGGGTCGAGGCCGGTGGTCAGCTCGTCGAGCACCGCCACCGTCGGGTCGCCGACCAGCGCCAGCGCGATCGACAGCCGCTGCTTCTGCCCGCCGGAGAGCCGCCGGAACTGTGTGCCGAGCTTGTCGGTCAGGCCCAGCGTGTCGACGAGCGCCCGCCAGTCGGCCGGCCGGCGGTAGAAGGAGCTGTACAGCTCCATCGCCTCGCCGACGGTCAGCTTGTCGGGCAGCTCGCTCGCCTGGAGCTGCGCGCCGAGCAGGTGCCGCAGCTCGCCGGTGTCGCGTTGCGGGTCGATCCCGCAGACCCGGACGGTGCCGCCGTCCGGGGTACGCAGCCCTTCGAGGCACTCGACAGTGGTGGTCTTGCCGGCCCCGTTCGGGCCCAGGATGCCGAATATCTCGCCCTGCTCGACGGCGAAGCTGACGCCGTCCACAGCGGTGTGCCCGCCGTAGCGCTTGACGAGGCTGTCCACCTCGATGATTGCCATGGCAGAAGCGTGCCGTCCGGCGCCCGCACCCCGAATCGACTGCGCGGCGAGGACCGTTGCGGAACGCGGTGGGTGCGGCGGTCAACCACCTGGTTGATGCCGGCGTCAGCCGGGCCCGCCACCGTCCCGCGACGAAGCCGCCTGGCTAGACGGCTTCCGCCAGGTCCGGACGCGTCCGTTCGCCCCATCGGACGACCGCCGGGGCGACCAGGCCGACCGCGACGAAGACGGCGCCCATCAGCAGCCAACCCGGGGCGCCCCAGGTGATGCAGAGCAGGCTCAGGACGGAAGGGGCGGCGACGTTGGCCAGGCCCGTGCCGAGCCCGGCGACTCCCGTGTACTGCCCCTGCGCGTGCGGGGGCGCGAGGAGGAACTGCAGTTCGAGCGAGCCCGCCGTGTGCCACAGCTCGCCCACCGTGTGCGCGGCGACTCCCATCGTCATCACCGTCACGGCGAGCCATCCGGGCATCGTCGACGTGGCGGCGATCAGGGCCATCCCCACCAGGAACGCCAACCCGGAGCGACGCATGGCCCGGCCGGCCGCCGGACCGGTGTCGATCCCCCGGCTCGCCCTGACCTGGAGCGCCGCCACGAGCGCGGTGTTGACGAGTACGGCTGCCCCGACGAACCAGCGCGGCGCGTCGGTACGCGAGATGATCCACACCGGCAGCGCGAAGATCAGCACCTGACCCTGAATTCCCATGACGGCGTCGAGCACGGTGACCGCCATGTACGGCTTGTCCTTCAGTGCGACCCAACGTCCGGTCATGTGGGGCACCGCAATGGGCGGCAGTGACGGCAGCCGGGTGATGACGGCGGCGCACGCCACGAAGCTGACGGCGTTGCCGACGATCAGGGTCAGGTAGGCGGCGCGGGTGTCCAGTTGCACGGCGGCGCCGGCGACGAGGGCGCCGCAAGCTCCGGCGAGGTTGGCGACCGAACGGAGATAGGCGCGGAACTGGGCCAGGTCCGTGCCGCCGAAGCCGCGTACCAGCGGGCCGCGTGACGCCCCGCCTGCCGATTGGGCGAGCTGGTTGAGGCAGACCAGGACGACGAACGGCCAGAACGTGTGGACGAAGATCAGGGCGGCCGTGGTGACGGCTCGGACGACCAGGGTCAGCAGGTATATCTCGCGCGGGCCCCGTCGGTCGGCGAGATGCCCCGTCGGGATCCCGGCGAGCATCCCGACGAGCGCCGCGATGCCCATGCCCAGAGCCACCTGCGCCAGGGGAAGGCCGACGGAGCGGGTGAAGAAGAGCACGGCGCTGGTCATGAAGACGCCGATTCCGACCATGTTGACGAAGGTCGCGACGGCCAGGACGCGCCGCGGGCCGCGCTCGGGGACGAGTCCTCGGGCCACGAGCCATGAGCTGTGCGGCGGAGGAGCGGCGAGGGACGAGACTGCTGCCCGCACAGGGTGGGACCTTCCGTCGAGAGTCGTGGACCCGTGGCAGGACGCAGCTAGTCGAGGCCGGCCAGTTCCTCGGGGGACAGACGCAGCGCCCCGGCGGCCAGGTTCTCGACCAGATGGTCGGGGTTGCCCGTGCCGGGGATGGCCAGCATGTGCGGCCCGCGACTGAGGGTCCACGCGATCCGCACCTGCGCCGGCGTCGCCCCGTGGGCCCGGGCGACGGCCGCCACCGCCTCGTTGGTCGCCACGCCACCGGCCTCACGTCCGTCGCCGGCGAGCGCGAAGAACGGCACGAAGGCGACACCCTGCTCCCCGCAGGTGCGCACGAACTGGTCGTGCACGCGCCGGGTGTCGACGCCGTACGGGTTCTGCACGCAGACCACCGGGGCGATCGCCTGTGCCTGCGCGAGGTGCTGCGGGCGGATGTTCGACAGGCCGAGATGCCGGATCAGGCCGGCGTCGCGCAGGTCGGCCAGCGCGCCGAAGTGCTCCGCGACCGACTCCAGCCCGTTCTGGCGCAGGTTGACGACGTCGAGGTGGTCACGGCCGAGCTGGCGCAGGTTCTCCTCGACCTGTCCGCGCAGTTGGTCGGGCCGGGCCAGCGGCAGCCACTCTCCGGAGGGATCGCGGCCCGGCCCGACCTTCGTGGTGATGACCAGTTCGTCGGCGTACGGCGAGAGCGCCGTGTTGATGATCTCGTTTGCCGAACGCAGCGGCGAGAAGTAGAACGCCGCCGTGTCGATGTGGTTGACCCCGAGTTCGACCGCTCGGCGCAGCACGCCGATGACGCGTTCGCGGTCGCTCGCCACACCGCCGTTGCCGGTCAGGCGCATCGCGCCGAATCCGATCCGATTGACAGTCAGGTCGCCGAGCGTCCAGGTGCCTGCGGACGCCGCAGTAATCGTGTTGGGCACTGGGCGAAACTAGCCATCCCCGATGACCTGCGCAGCCGGTCATCTGCCCGATACCGGTTCCCGGAGATCGCTGTTAACTTATTTACAGTGAAGGACGATGGATTTCCCGTTGGGACCGGCGACGCGGACAGCGCCACGGTCGACGAATTGCGCGCCGCTGAACGGCGTCTTCAGCGCGCCCAGCTGTCCTCAGATGTCGCGGCGTTGGATCGGCTGATCGACGACCGCCTCGTGTTCACCGGGCCTGACGGCCGTCTCTACTCCAAGCAGGACGACCTGCACGCGCACCGATCCGGCCAGCAGACGATGACCCGGGTGGACGAGGAGGACCTGGCGGCGCTCGTGGTCGGCGGCACCGGTGTGACGTGGTTCCTCGGCACGTTGGAAGGCACCATGGGCGGCGAGCCGTTTCTCGCCCGCGTCCGCTACACGCGCACATGGGTCCTCGACCAGGACGAGGAATGGCGCCTGCTCGCGGCGCACGTCGGCCCGGCCGACTGAGGCTGCCGTCAGGTCGCGGCGAGCGCCTTGGTGATGTTCCACTCGGCCAGGTCCAGCATCCACTGCCGGTCCGGGAAGTCGGTGTCCGCGATCCGTAGTGGCCCCTCGATCAAGGACAACGTCTGCGCGTACCGGTAGAACTCCAGCCGGTGGGGATCGAGATCGACCGGGCGCAGCGCCGGATACGACTCGCCGAAGCGCATCTGCAGCCAGGCGTGGTCCCATTCGACATCGAAGTACGCCAGCCCCTCGAAATCGATCATGACGGCTTCACCGGCCGGTGTGACGAGAACGTGATCCGGGCCGAGTTCACCGTGCACCAGCCCGTACTCCTCGCGTGGGGTGACCGCGCTCCTGAGGTGGCGTACGTGGGCGGTGATCCGTTGGTGGGCATCGGCCAGCCGGGCGTCGCGGGCCGCTGCCGCGTCGAGGTGGCCGAGCGCCCGGTCGACGATCACGTCCTCCGCGCGCCGGGCCCGGGACGCCTCTCCCCCGGTAATGGCCGCGACCTTGCCGTAGTGCGGACCGAAGGCGGTGTGCATCCGGCGCAGGGCGTCACCGAGCGCGGCCAGCGGCGCGGCGGCGGTGGCGGTGGCCGGATCGTGTTCCAGCAACGCGTCCAGCCGCAGCGCGCCGGCGTCTTCGACAAGCGCGATGTCGGCGTCGAGGTGACGGCCCTCCCGGTCGATCATCATCAGATGCGGGACACGCACTCCCACTGCGGTGAGCGCCGCATGGCTGGCGGCGAAGAGATCCGCGCCCGACGCGTCGGTGAACGGGTCGTCCGGGACTGTCGGTGACGGTGGCCAGTAGTTCTCGCCCGCGGCCCACACGTACAGCATCACGGTTGTCCCGTCGTCCAGCCGAAGCCGGTAGACGCCCTTCTTGGTGCCGCCTGTCAGCCGGTCCAGGGCAGCGAGTCGCCGGTCGGAGCCGAACTGTTCCGACACCAGGCCGTGCAGGTCGTCCGGCTGCAAAAACGTCCGCGTCATGGTCGCCTCTCGTCAGACCGAGGCGGCCAGGCTGTCAGGCCGGGCAGCGGCGCACAACCGAGTTGACGCACCGGACCTCGCGGACCGACCCGCCCCGGTGCTGGGTCATGAGCATTCGACCAGCCGGCGCTTGCTCAGATGTTGGAGCCGTCCGGCGGCAGGCCGGGCGGTGGCTGCGGGGATCCGCCTCGTCCGTCAGCCGGTGGACAGGACATGCCCAGGGTGTAGGCCGTCATGGACAACGAGCCGTAGGCGTAACCGTCGACGAGGACCTCGGTGTCAGGGGTGTCCATGGCGGCGGCCAGACCGGCGAGATACAACGCGGGGATGAAGTGATCCGGTGTCGGTACCGCACGGCGGAAGTCCCCGTGAGCGTCGAGGGTCGCGTACTCACCCGGGTCGGTCAACATCCGGGCCTTGGCGTCCTCGTCGAAGCGTTGCGCCCAGTCGAAGCCGTCGTCGGTCAGCGCCCAGTCCATGCCGCGCAGGTTGTGCACGACATTGCCGCTCGCCACGATCAGCACACCGCGCCGGCGCAGTGGAGCGAGCCGGGCGCCGAGTTGAAGGTGGTAGTCCAACGGCTTGTCGGCGTTGATGCTGAGCTGGACGACGGGAATCGTCGCGTCCGGAAAGGCGTGCAAAAGCACCGACCAGGTGCCGTGGTCGATGCCCCAACTGTCGACGTCCGCCCCGACCCAGGTCGGATGGACGACGTCACTGACCTCCTCAGCCAGCTCGGGCAGCCCCGGCGCCGGGTACTGCACCTCGAACAGCTCCTGCGGAAACCCGTAGAAGTCGTGAATGGTCCTCGGCCGGGGCATCGCGGTGACGGCCGTGGCGTTGATGTACCAGTGGGCGCTGACCACCAGGATCGCGCGGGGACGCGGTACCGCGGCGCCGAATGCCTTCCACGCGGAGGTGTACCGGTTGACCTCGAGAGCGTTCATGGGGTTGCCGTGGCCCAGGAACGCCGCGGGCATCAAGACATCCATGCCCGGATGTACGTCTGAAGGCACGTGAACTTCCCTCCCTGGAGGACCGGTTCGCACGGCGCGGCCTGCCGGACCTGAATGTCACGATAGTGCCACCTCGCAGCGGTTCCGGCCTGAATCACGCTCCTCCGGGGGAGCGGAGATCGGATCTGCAGCCTGCCCGTTCGGGCGGCTGCCGAGTGACTCCTTGCGATGGAATCATGATCAGGTGACGCCCTTCCACATCGATGTGCCCGAAGCCGTCCTGGACGACCTGCGGGCTCGGCTTTCGCGGACAAGGCTCGCGCCAGCCGCCCCAGGTGAGCCGTGGGCCGCCGGCACCGACCCCGGGTACCTGGCAGGTCTGGTGCGGTACTGGCTCGATGGATTCGACTGGCGTGCGGCCGAGCGTGCCCTCAATCGGCACCCTCAGTTCGTCACCACGGTCCGAGGCACGCCGATCCACTTCGTTCATGTTCGCTCGGCATCGCCTGACGCCACGGCGCTGATCCTGACCCATGGCTGGCCCAGCACGTACACGGAGATGCTGCCCCTGGCCTCCCGGCTCGCGGACTTCGACCTCGTCATACCGAGCCTGCCCGGCTTCGTCTTCTCCGGACCACTCGCCGAGGGCCCCACGACCGAGGCGGCTGTCGCGGACGTGTGGGCTGAGCTGATGACCCGTTTGGGCTACGACCGCTTCGGCGCCTACGGCGGCGATATCGGGTCCGGCGTGTCGACGTGGCTCGGCGCCCGCCACGCAGATCAGGTCATCGGGGTCTTCTCGCAGCACATCAAGTTCCCGCCGGCGGACCGCAGGGGCGACCTCAGCCCGGCCGAGGAGGCGTTCATCGCCATGCTCGACGCGAAGGCCCAAGATGACTGGGGCTACGGAATCATCCAGGAAACACGGCCCGACACCCTTGCGGCAGCCCTGAGCGACTCGCCGGCCGGACTGGCCGCATGGATCATCGAGAAGTACCAGCGCTGGAGCGACTGCGGCGGCGACATCTCCCGCCGGTTCGGCTCCGACGAGCTGCTGACCACCGTGATGCTGTACTGGGTCACCAACTGCATCGGCACGTCCTTCCGGCCCTACCGGGACGACCGCCTGGCCCCACATCTGCCAATGGTCGACGTGCCCGCCGGTATCACGGTCAGCGTGGAGGACGCCGGCCTGCCCCGGTCGTTCGCCGAACGCACCTACGCCAACCTCACCCACTGGCGCGAGCCCGGGGTCGGCGGCCACTTCTTCGCCCAGGAAGAGCCCGACGTGCTCGCTGCCGACCTGCGCGCCTTCTTCAGCGCGCTGCGGTGATCCAGTCGCCGCGCGGAAATGGCGGGCGGGCATGCTGCTGTCTGACCGACCTTCGCCAGGCCGAGGAGCTCGAGGCCGCGCACGGTCGAAGGACCTGAATCTTGACTAAGGAAACCTGGCCTCGTAGAGTATCCAGACATCCAAAAATTTAAGACCATGTTTCTCAACGGGGGTTGGGTGTTCCATGACTCGAAAAGAAGGCCGTAGTCGGTCAGTTGGCACCGTAATCGCATTAACCGCTTTGATGCCTGCGGTCGCTTTGATGCCGACGACGCCGTCGTTCGCTGCCGAGATTCCATGCAGCTCGACCCTGTCACCAAGCGAAATCAAGTCGGTCGGCATTTCTTGCCAATTGGCTTCGGACACAGTCGTCCGAGTCGCCGAGGGTCTCGAGGTTGCAGTTCCGGAGCCAGGCATGATCGCCATGGTGCAGGTTCTCCGGACGCCCGGCTCGACGGGCCCGAGCGCTGCGTCCGTCTATCGGGCGACCGACGGTCAGCTGGCGTTGCAAATCGACGAGACGCCCGCGCTGGGATCCACTGCCACAGCGGGCGCTCTCAAGCGCATCCTCGCCAAGCGCGCAGAACCAGCCGCCAAGCACCCAGAGCCAGCTGGGGCAGCGAAGACTCAGTCCTCTGAGCTCGCAGCCGTGCCCGCATACTGTGGGAGCTCCAACCAATACAACTTCTCTGGCGGCGTATGGCAACAATCTGTGTTTCCGTGGACCTACAACAGCCGGTCCCAGCCGGCCTCGGACGCGCTTCAAGCCATCAAGTACGGCTTCCAATTCATAACCGACACCTCTTCCGTATGCGGCACGTACTACACGTTCGCCTTCGCCGACTATCGAGGGTCAACCACCCGCTACACGTGGGGAACGAGGGACAACGGAAATGTGGTCGGGTGGGCCGGATTTGACCCCCACATCTTGGGAGCCACCTACTCGTGGGTCGACAGCGCCGGCCTCAGAGTCGAGGTCGACATAGCATTCAACAACCGGGTTACGAACTGGTTCACCGGCCTCTCTGGAACTGTCCCCGCGGGACGTGTCGACCTCATCTCCGTTGCCACGCATGAGGCTGGACACGGCTTTGGCTTGGCGCACTACGAGGCCAGCTCTTATCCGGTGATGTTTCCGACGCTCGGCACGGGAGTGAATAAGCGAGTCAAGCGAAGCGGTGATCTTACCGGGATGGGCACCTTGTACTGACAGGCAAGCCGTAGCACTCCGGCGTCGCTCGACTCGGCGTTGGGTGTGGCGAGCCATGAGGACGGCCACCGCACGTTCATCGATGGTCTGAGGACCACTGATGAACGTGCGGTGGCCGTGTGCCACACAGTCGGCTGCAGATCCCTACTGGCCGCCGGTCCTGCGGACCGCCCGCCAGTGGTCAGGCGCGGGTGCGCTGCCGCTGCCGGGTCCAGACGACCGCGCCGACTGCCATGAGGACCGCGACGACCAGGGACGGCAGGGCGTCGGGCCGGCGCAGCAGTTCGCCCGTCAACCCGCCGTTGTCCAGTTGGTAAAGCGTGCCCAGCAGGAGGGTGGGGACGACTGCGATCAGCAGCCGCTGGTCGGCCGTCGCCACCCACAGGAAGACGGCCGCGCCGGCGATCACCATGACGGCGGCAACGATCCGCGCGCTCGTGTCGACCATGCGGAAGCCTCCCGCAGGGATCAGGTGCAGGGCGAGGATTCCGGCGGTCACCAGAACGGCGTTGGCCCGGGGCGTCGGCGGCACGTCCGCCGGACGCCGCAGGCCCAGAATGATCAGGGGCGTGGCGACGACCGGCGCCCACCACTGCGGCAGGCCGTTGAGGAACAGGTACTGGGAGATCACGGTCGGCACCACCGCCGCAGCCACCGCCAGAACGGCGGCGGTACGGGCGCGGCCCGCGACGAGCGCCACCAGCGCGGCGATCACCATGACCTCGTGGACGCCCTGATTCCGCAGGACTGTCAGGGGGTCCGAGAATCCGCCGAACTGAAACGCCTCGACGATGTCGTCCAAGCCGATGAGCGCACCCAGCGCCAGCACCGCCATGGCGCCCAGGTGGATGCCCTGCCAGAACAGCACGGCGGTGGGCCGGGGCGCGGTGCTGCCACCGTGCACCCGTAGGGCGCCCCGGATCAGCGATGCCGCCTGCCGGAAGCTGGGCCAGCGGCGGGTGGTCGGTTCGTCGCCGATCAGCGTGTCGATCAGCTCGTCGGCGCGTTCGCGGCGGTAGTCGGCGGGGTAGGCCCGCAGCAGCATCCGGTAGCGCTTCTCCAGAACATCGGAACTCATGCTGGTCTGATCCTCGCGGTAGAAGGTTGACGGGCGCTTGCCTGCGATGCGACCCGGCGTGGCAGGCGGTCCATGACCACCCGGGCGGCCTGGGCGAGCCGGTCGGCCTCTTCGGTGAGTACGCGACAGCCCTCGTCGGTGAGCCGGTAGTAGCGACGGGCACGCCCGTTGACGATCTCCTCACCGTCGGCGGTGACGAGCCCTTCGCCGAGCAGCCGGTCGATCACGGAGTACAGCGATCCGGCGGCGAGGGTCACCCGCCCGTCGGACAGCTCATTGACCCGCTTGATCACGGCATAACCGTGGAGCGGTCCGCCGAGCAGGGCGGCAAGGACGAAGTAGGACGGTTCCCGTAGCGCGGGACGCGAAGCTGATCCCATGAGCCGAATATACAAGCTACTTGAGTATCCGTCCAAGGTGACTGTTCACAGTGATCCTTGCCCGAATCATCTTAATGATTAAGATAACTGCATGAGTGCATCGACGGACTTCTCGGTGGCGATCGCCGGCGCCGGCCTCTCCGGCCTCTGCCTCGCCCAGTACCTGATGCGCGCCGGCATCGACGTGCACGTCTACGAGCGGGACCCGGGCCCCTTCATCCGGCGGCAGGGCTACCGGATCATTCTCGACCGGTACGGGCTGGAGGCGCTTCGCGAGAGCCTGCCCCGCTCGCTGTACCACCTGGCGCTGGCCACCGGCGACGAGCCCGGCGGGCACCTGCGCTTCACCAACAGCCGGCTGCGGGACGCCTTCACCATCACGTTCAAGGACGAGCCGGGGGCGACCCGCCAGGTCGACCGGCTGACCCTGCGGTCCATCCTGCAGTCCGGGCTGAACGGGCGCATCCACTACGGCAAGGACGCCGTCGCGGTGGAGAGCGGCGGCCCGGCAGGGCTGCGGCTGCGGTTCTCCGACGGTGGGGCCGCCGCGGCAACCGTCGTGGTGGGCGCGGACGGCGTCGGCTCGGCCCTGCGCCCGCAGCTCATGCCGGACGCGGACCCGGCGAACACCTCGATGGCGGGCATCTACGGCCGGTCGCCGCTGCTGCGCAACGGCGAGAGCGTCATCCCCGACGCACTGCGCACCAGCGGGGTCCTGGCCATCGCCGACCGGCCGGGCAGCGCCTTCTTCTTCACCTCCATGCGGTTCGGCGAGAGCCCACAGGAGGCGTTCGCACGCCTGGCCCCGGGCAACTACGCGCCCACCGGCGACGACTACGTCATGTGGGGCCTGCTGCTCCGGCAGGAGGAACTGCCGACCGACGTCCGCGGGAACCTGCTGGCGCTGTGGAAACTGGCCGACCGATTGAGTACGGACTACCACCCGCTCATCCGGCGGCTTGTCGACACCGCCGAGCTGGACGCCACGGTGCTCAACCTCTTCGCCACCGGCCGACGCCCGCAGCGGTGGGCCGTGCCGCGGGCCACGATGATGGGCGACGCCGTACACGTCATGCCGCCGTTCGGCGCCCACGGCGGCAACACCGCGCTCCGCGACGCCGCAGTGCTCGGCCGCCGGCTGGTCGAGGCGCGGGCCGGCGCCACCTCGGCGGAAGAGGCGATCGCCGCCTACCAGGACGAGATGACGGACTACGCCTTCCGCGCCGTCGACACCGCCGCCGGGCTGATGCGCCGCCTCACCGGGGGCGCGGCCGCACCACACTGGGTGCTGACCCGCGTGTTACCTCGGCTGCACCGGGTCACCGTACCGGAGGCATGATTGCCGGCATGCCCGACGAGACGGCCCATACGTCCGCGATCGCCGACCTCATGCGCGCCGGGCGGGAGATGTCGCGGCTGTCCATGGTGTTCCGGTACGCCATCGCGGAGCGGCTGGGCCTCACCGTGAGCGACCTGGAATGCCTGGACTACCTGGCGGACAGCGGCTCCGCGTCCGCGGGGCAGATCGCCGAGCGCACCAACCTCACCACCGGGGCGGTCACCAGCATGCTCCGGCGGCTCCAGCAGGCAGGCTACGTGACGGCCGAGCGCGATCCGGCAGACCGGCGGCGGGTCATCGTGACCCTGCGGCCGGAGCGGGTCGCCGACCTGGAGCGACCGTACGAGCGTTTCGCCGAGCGGGCGGAGCGGCTCGTCGAGGGCTACAGCGCCGAGGAGGTCGGACTGCTGGTCCGGCACTACGACCGCATGCAGGCGATGTACCTCGCCGAGCTGGACCACCTCCGCGACCATGGCACCGCGTAGCCCGGCCGTCGCCCGCGACGACGGCGCGCCGATGACTCCACCGCCCTTTCCGATCAGCGTGTGACGGCTTTCGCTGACCCGCCGCTTCGCCTGCCGCCCGCCGATACGAAGGGCCGGGGCCACGACACACGGCCGAACGGGCGGCGTGCTCGTGGCCCCGGCTCTCCTCATGCCTTACGCAGCCAGAACGTCAGGCCGAGCGCCTCGTCGGTGAAGGACGTCGCGTCTGCCCACGTCGGCCGCCCGAGGGTGAAGTCCGTCGCGAGCACCTCGTCAGCCACCAGCTTCTGATGCTCCGTCAACGCCGTCAGGGTGTCAGCGGTCGCCTCGTAGCGGAGTTCGATGCGATCGGCGACCTCCAGGCCGGTGGCCTTGCGGGCCTCCTGGATCTGGCGGATCACGTCCCGCGCGATCCCGGCGAGGCGGAGTTCCGGCGTGATGTCCAGATCCAGCGCCACCGTCGCACCGGCGTCGTTGGCGACCGCCCATCCGGCGCGTGGAGTCTCGGTGATGACGACCTCGTCCACCGTGACGACCACCGCCTCACCGTCCACGTCGACGGTCGCCTCACCTCTCGTACGGAGGACTTTGGCGAGGGCGGTCGGCTCGGCCGCCAGAATCGCCGCGGCGACGCCTTGGACCGCCTTGCCGAACCTCTTGCCCAGGGGGCGGAAGTTCGCCTTCACCGTCGTGTCCACGAGTGAGCCGCTGGTGGCCGTGATGGGTGCCACCGAGACGACATTGAGCTCCGACGCGATCTCGGCGAGGAGCTCCGCCGGCAGGTCGGCGAAACCTGCCGCGGACACGACCGCGCGAGACAGCGGCTGGCGCGTCCTGATGCCGGAGTCGGCGCGGGCGGAGCGGCCGAGTTCGACGAGCCGACGCACGAGAAGCATCTGCGCCGACAGTTCCGGGTCGATCAGGGACAGGTCGCCGGTGGGGTATGCGGCGAGGTGCACGGACTCCGCAGCACCGGGCGTGACCGGAACCACCAGGTCCTGCCAGACCCGCTCGGTCACAAACGGTGTGATCGGCGCGAGGAGGAGCGTCAGGGTGGACAACGTCTCGTGGAGCGTGGCCAGGGCGGCCGGGTCGCCGTGCCAGAAACGCCGGCGGCTGCGGCGAACGTACCAGTTGGAAAGATCGTCGATGAACGTGGACAGCAGCCGGCCGGCCTCGTGGGTGTCGAAGCGCTCCATCGCGGCGTCCACGTCGCGTACCAGGCTGTTGAGCTCCGACAGCAGCCATCGGTCCAGCAGCGGGCGGCTACGGGGCGCGGGATCTGCCGCCGACGGCGCCCAGGCGGCGGCACGGCCGTACAGCGCCCCGAAGGACACGGTGTTCCAGTAGGTCAGAAGAGTCTTGCGGACGACCTCCTGAAGCGTGTTGTGCCCGACGCGCCGGGCCGACCACGGGGAACCGACAGCGGCCATGAACCAGCGCACCGCGTCGGCACCGTGCTCGTCCATCAGCGGGATGGGTTCGAGGATGTTCCCCAGGTGTTTCGACATCTTGCGGCCGTCCTCGGCGAGGATGTGGCCCAGGCAGACGACCGTTTCATAGGCCGACTTGTCGAAGATGAGGGTGCCCACCGCCATGAGGGTGTAGAACCATCCCCTGGTCTGGTCGATCGCCTCCGAGATGAAGTTCGCCGGGTACCGCTTCTCGAAGAGTTCGACGTTCTTGTGCGGATACCCGAATTGCGCGAAAGGCATCGAGCCCGAGTCGTACCACGCGTCGATGACTTCGGGCACCCGGCGCGCGGTGGCGCCGCATCGGCAGTCGAAGGTGACGTCATCGATATAGGGACGGTGCGGATCCAGCTCGGACAGGTCAGTCCCGGCCAGCTCGCTCAGCTCGGCCAGCGAGCCGACGCAGGTCAGGTGGTTGTCCGCGCAGCGCCAGATAGGCAACGGCGTGCCCCAGTACCGACTGCGGGACAACGCCCAGTCGACGTTGTTGTTCAGCCAGTCCCCGTAGCGGCCGTACTTGATGTTCTGCGGCTGCCAGGTCGTCGCCTCGTTCTCGCGCAGCAGCGCTTCCCGGATGGCCGTGGTGCGGATGTACCAGGACGGCTGCGCGTAGTACAACAGCGCCGTGTGACAACGCCAGCAGTGCGGGTAGCTGTGCTCGTACGCCTCCTCGCGGAAAAGCAGTCCCCGCTCGGCGAGATCCGCCACCAGGACCGCGTCGGCACTCTTGAAGAACGTGCCGCCGACGAGCGCGAGGTCGGACTGGAACGTGCCGTCCGGACGGACGGGGTTGACCATCGGAAGACCATACGCACGGCACGCGGCGAGGTCGTCAGCGCCGAATGCCGGCGCCTGGTGCACCAGGCCGGTGCCGTCCTCGGTCGTCACGTACGTCCCGAGGATGACGAAGTTCGCGTCCTCGACCTGGACCAGGTCGAATGGCCGCCGGTAGGTCCAGCGTTCCATGTCCTTGCCACTGAAGGAGTCGCCGACGACGGTCCATCCCTCACCGAGTGCGCTGCCCGCCAGCGCCTCCGCGACAACGAGCTGCTCCTGGCCGTCGGTCGCCACGACGTAGGTCACGTCGGGATTGACCGCGACCGCGACGTTGGAGACCAGCGTCCATGGGGTCGTGGTCCACACGAGCAGGGAAGCCTGGCCCGCCAGAGGGCCCGAGGTGAGTGGGAACCGCACGAACACCGACGGGTCGGTGACCACCTCATACCCCTGGGCGAGCTCGTGATCGGACAACCCCGTCCCGCAACGGGGACACCAGGGCGCCACGCGGAAGTCCTCGACGAGCAGCCCTTTTTCGAAGATCTGCTTCAGCGACCACCACACCGACTCGATGTATTCCGGGTCCATCGTCCGGTAGGCGTCGTCCATATCGACCCAGTAGCCCATGCGTTCGGTCAGCCGGGCGAACTCGTCGGTATGCCGGGTCACCGACTCGCGGCACCGGGCGTTGAACTCCGCTATACCGAAGGCCTCGATGTCGCGCTTACCGGAAAAGCCGAGTTCGCGCTCGACAGCCAGTTCCACCGGAAGTCCGTGGCAGTCCCAGCCGGCCTTCCGCGCGACATGGAAGCCCTTCATCGTCTTGTACCGGGGAAAGACATCCTTGAACACTCTGGCTTCGATGTGGTGCGCCCCTGGCATGCCGTTCGCCGTTGGGGGCCCCTCGTAGAAGACCCATTCCGGCCGCCCCTGCGATCTTTCCAGGCTGAGGGCGAAGACCTTACGATCACTCCAGAATTTGAGGATGCCGTGATCGATATCGGGAAAGCTCGCCTGCGCGGGCACAGCGCGGTACATGGATCCTCCAACGAAGCGGTTACCGAACTTCGGTGGAGGGACGAGGCCCGGGCCCCGCGGTACCACCCTCCTTGGCCACAGCGCGCGGCCCTCTCGTTAAGTTGTGGTCGGGTCTACTCGGCGTGACGCCTTTCTTCCGACGGCTCCAGGGTGATCTTCCCGCTGCGCACACCCCCGGGCTTCCACCATCCCCGGGTCTCTGCTGGCTGCGTGCAGTGGTACTCGTCCCTATCGACGCCTTTCCGGGCCAGTGTAGTCCTGTCGGCTCTCACCGAATGTTGCCACTCCATCGGCGGACAGCCGCCTCGGTTCGTCGCCGTGGGGCGCGAACACCAGCAGCTTCCGGAACTGAGCGCCCGCCGTCGCCCGCACCGGCGGCGAGGGTCGGCATAATCGGTGGCCCCGCGGCGACCCACCGCGCAGGATCACCTGATGCTCCCACCCGACACGGTTGTCTCCGACCTCCGCGAGGCGTGGCACCGCACGCTGGCGGACAGCCTTCTCGGCCTGTACCTGCACGGCTCGTTCGTGGCAGGCGACTTCGACAGCAACCGCAGCGACCTCGATCTGCTCGCGGTGCTCATGAGTGACCCGGACGAGAAGCTCCTCGACGTCCTCGCCGAGCTGCACGTGGACCTCGACCGGCGGCACCCGCTGTGGGCGGGCCGGATCGAGGTGGAATACGTGTCACTGGACGCGGTACGCCTCGTTCCCGGCCGGGACCACGTGATCGCCCGGATCAGTCCCGGGGAGTCGTTGCACCTGCTGCCCGCCACCACCCACCGCGTCGTGACCTGGGCCGCCGTGCACGACTACGGTCGTACGCTGCTCGGACCGCCGGCCGGCGAGCTGCTGCCCGCCGTCGAACCCGGCCTCGTCCGCGCGGCTCTGCTCGACCACGTCCGCGACTGGCCGGCCTGGGTGCTCGAGATGACACCACCCGGAGCCCAGTCCTACGCGGTGCTCACCCTCTGCCGGGCCTACCAGCGCCTGCGCAACGGCCGGCAACTGTCCAAACAGCAGGCCGCCGAGCCGACCGCCGCCGCCCTCCCGCAGTGGGCGGACCTGATCGTCTGGGCGCGCGACTGGTGGTACGACTCCGGCCTCGACACCGACCCCGGCAGGTTCGACGACGTCCGGGCGTTCGTGCACGAGGTCAGCGCCGCCATCCTGGCCGAGAAGCCCGACAGGCGGTGACACCACTCCTACTCCTTCAGGCCGATGTTGTCGATCGGAGAAGCGCTGAGCAGCCGCCGGACGGGCCACACCGTGCTCACCAACGCCAGCAGTGTCGTACCGCCGAGCACCGCCGCCCACCCGAGCGGCGGGATGTACGGGATCGGGCTGCCGGTCAGTCCGTTGACGATCGCGCTCAGCGTCAGCACCGCGATCGTCGCGCCGATCAGCACCGCGGTGCCGAGCAGCCCGGCCTGTTCGGCCCGGACCATCCCGCGAATCTGACGGCGGGTGACCCCGACGAGTTGCAGCAATGCCAGCTCGCGGCGGCGGGCCAGCGCCGCCATCACCATCGTGGTGGCTGCCGCCAGCGCCGCGTACCCGACCATCACGCCGATCAGCAGCCGGTTCAGCCAGGCGCCGAGCGCCAGATCGGTGCTGAGCAGGCGCGTACGGGTCGCGGCGTCGAGAATCTCCGTGCCGGGCCGAGCCGCCGCCCACGTGGCCAACGCGGTGTCGGCGTCCGGGCCGCCGCGGACCAGCACCTCGTCGACGGTGTTCGCCGCCGTGTGCCCGGCGACCGTCTCGGCAGCCACTGTGACGTCGCCGAAACCGAGGCCACGGTCGTAGATGGCGATGACCTTCAACGTGACCAGGGTGCCGTCGCCCAGCCAGAGTTCCGCCTTGTCGCCGACGTCCCAGCCGGACGAGGACGCCTGCATCGTGGACAGGGCGACCGTACCGGCGCGCAGGTCGGCCAGGGTGCCCTTGCGCACGGCGAGGTCCATCGTCGACGTGACGTCCGCCGGGTCGACCGACTGCGCGCCGACCGGCTCGATGCCGCCGAGCGCCCGCACCACGACCTGGGTGCGGCGTACCCCGGTGGCCGCCTGCACCCCGGCGACCTCGCGGATCTCCCGCGCCGTGTCGGCGGGCAGTCCGCCCGGAGCGACGAGCACCCGCTCGGCGAGCGTTCCCGCGCTGCTCTGTGTGGCGGTCTGCCGTTCCAGGTTGTCCTGCAGGAACCAGACCGAACCGCCGAACCCCACGGACAGCACGAGGGCGGTCAGGACGGTCGCCATGCCCTGCGCGTTGGCCCGCAGGTTGGCCGCGGCCAGGTAGCCGCCGGCCCGCCAGATCCGCGGCAGCACCGGGGTGAGCAGGCGTGCCGCGTACGCGTTGATGTTCGGTGCGAGCAGCGCCACCGCGATGACGAACAGGTAGAGCATGCCGACCGCGCCGGCCAGCGCCCCGGCCGACCCGGCGGCGCCGAGCGTGAACGCCCCGGAGCTGCCGGCCGCCATCAGCGTCAGCACGCCGGCGATGAGCCGTACCGGGCCGCTGCGCCGAGGTTCGACAGCGATCTCGCCGAGCGCCTCGATCGGCTTGATGGCGGTGACCCGGCGGGCGGCGATCAGCGCGGCGACCACCGCCACGAGGACCGCCGTACCGATGGCGGCCGGCACCGCGAACAGACCGCCCGTCATCGGGAAGCCGGCCGGCACGAACCCGCGCCCGACCAGCTCGCCGTGCACCCAGCGGGCCGCCAGCAGGCCGGCCGGGCCGCCGATCGCGGAGCCGGCCAGGGCGAGCAGCGCGGCCTCGGCGACCAGCATGCGGCGCACCTGCCCCGGCGTGGCGGCCACCGCCCGCAGCAACGCCAGGTCACGCCGGCGGTGCCGGACGGACAGCCCGATGGTGCCGGCGACCACGAACACGATCAGCAGGACGACGTACCCGCCGAAGGCCGCCCCGGCCTCGACCAGCAGGCTCCGGGCGGCCTGGTTCTCCGACTGCTCGGCCTTCCCGCGGTCCTTCCCGGCGTACGTCGTGGCGCCGGCCGCCGTCGCGATCTCGCGCACCGTGCCGAGGTCGGCGCCGGGCGCCATCCGTACGCCGATCGCGTCCACCCGGCCCGGGTGGGCGGACAGGCGCGCGGCCTGCGCGTCGGTGAAGAACACCGCCGCCGAACCGGTCTCGGCGGTTCCGCTCACCCGGTACGACCGGTTGACCCCGCCGACGACCAGCTCGATGCGGTCGCCGGGCGACGTCCCGAGCCGGGTGTCGACCACCACCTCGCCGTCGGTCCGCGGCGCGGCGCCGGCGGCGAGGGGACGACCGGTGAAGACGTACGTGTCCCAGCCGTGTCCCACGGCGGCGGGTGAGCCGATCAGCACCGCGTCGTCGCCGGTGACGGCCACGACGCCCGGCACCCGGCGGATCCGGTCCACCAGGTCGGCGTCCACGGTGCCGCCCTCGGGCAGCGTCACGGTGCTCGTGGTGGTGTCACCGTCGAACTCCCGGAACGTGTGGCTGATCGTGCGGTTGGCGACGACCACGTCGGCGCTCGCCCAGAGCCGCGGCTCCGGGCGGAAACGCAGCCCTGATTCGACGAGCGTGCCCATCGCCACCAGGATCAGCACGCCGAGGATCAGGGCCAGCAGGGTCGCGGCGGCGGGGCCGGTGCGGTGCCGCAGCAGGCGGGCGGCGAGGCCGGTCATCGGAGGACCCGCCCGTCCAGCGACGCCAGGTGCTCGGCGATCCGGACTGCGCCGAGCTGCGGGAGGTCCGCGACTATCGCACCGTCGGCGAGCACGAGCACCCGATCCGCGTACGACGCGGCGATCGGATCGTGGGTCACCATCACCACCGTCTGCCCGTGCTCGTCCACGACCGCGCGCAACAGCGTCAGCACCTCCGCCGCGGTCCGCGAGTCGAGGGCGCCGGTGGGCTCGTCCGAGAAGATCACCTCGGGGCGGGTGGCCAGCGCCCGGGCGATCGCCACCCGCTGCTGCTGACCGCCGGACAGCGCCGCCGGCCGGTGGTGCAGCCGGTCGGCGAGGCCGACCCGCTCGACCACGTGGGTCAGCCAGGCCCGGTCCGGACGGACGCCGGCCAGACGCAGGGGCAGCACGATGTTCTCCTCGACGGTGAGCGCGCCGATCAGGTTGAACGCCTGGAAGACGAATCCGATCCGGGTACGACGCAGCTCGGTCAGGCGCGTCTCGGACAGCCCGGACAGGTCGGTGCCGCCGACGACCACCCGGCCGTTCGTGGGGCGGTCGAGGCCGGCCGCGATCTGCAACAGCGTGCTCTTGCCGGAGCCCGAGGGCCCCATAACCGCGGTGAAGGTGCCCCGGCCGAAGCCGACATCGACGCCCGCGAGCGCGGTCACCTGGTTGCGGCCGGTGCCGTACACGCGGGTGAGTTGTTCGACGCGTACCGCCGGTTCGACGGTCTGTCCCATTCTGGTGGCCTCTCTCCGTGTGCTCGGCAGGAACTGCGCGCACCAGAAACGCTATTGAGCTGTGGGAACAGCGACCATCCAGCGGGCTGCCCAGTTCGGGTACAGCAGGCACTACCACCGACCCTCCGGCCCTGGGCAGCGCCCACTGGCGCGTTACTCCATACGGCTACGGCGGCCGGGTCGCTACGCTCCTCGGGTGATGAATGGTGCCGGTGTCGCACTGGGTGTCGAGGCCGCTCGGCGGTTGGCACAGCTGAACCTGGTGGACATCCAACCCGGGCTCACGGACGCCGAGTTCGCCGGCATCGAGCGACGGTTCAGCTTCGAGTTCGCCGACGATCACCGCACCTTCCTCGCGGCCGGGCTGCCAGTCTGGACACCTGGCCACGATGACCACTCCGACAGGGCGAGTTGGGGTTGGCCGAACTGGCGCCGGCTCGACTCCACCGATCTGCGGGAGCAGGTCGACTGGCCGCTCACCACCGCGCTCGACCACATCCGGCACGGCGAGTGGCCGCCCGGCTGGGGCAATCGCCCGCGCGACCTCGCCCGGCGCATGGCCAAGGCGGAGCGCCTCATCGCGGACGTTCCCCGGATGGTTCCCGTGTACGGCCACCGCTACCTGCCGGCCGGCCGCGGCTCCTTCGGGCATCCCGTGCTGTCCATCCACCAGCTGACCGACACCATCGTGTACGGCCACGACCTCGCCAACTACGTCGATCAGGAGTTCCGGCAGCCGAGGGTGACCGCGCCCCTCTGGCGTGACTACGTGTGAGACGCGAAGGCCGACACCCGTCAGCTCCTCGCATCGGCCGTACCTCAGCGGGCTGGTGCCGGAAGGTGGAGGCGACCGTCGTGGACTTCGGCGATCTGGTCGACGGCGGTGAGGTGCGTGCGGTCGTGGGTGACCAGGACGGTGGCGGTGGTCTGCTGGTGGGTGAGGCGGGTGATCAGCTCGATGACGGCGGCGCCGCGTTCGTGGTCGAGCGCGCTGGTGGGTTCGTCGACGAGCAGGACTGTGGGGTCGTTCATCAGCGCGCGGGCGATGTTGACGCGCTGGCGCTGGCCCCCGGAGAGCTGGTGCGGCCGGCGGTCGGCCTGACCGGCGAGGCCGACCGCGTCGAGGAGTTCCACGGCGCGGGTACGGGCTCCGGCCGGTGGGCGGCCGTCGATCTGGGCCATCACCTGGAGCTGCTCGGCGGCGGTGAGGGAGGGCAGCAGGTTGGGCTGCTGGAAGACGATGCCGATCTTGTGGCGGCGCAGGTCGGCGAGTTCGCTCCGGTTCATTCCGGTGGTGGGGGTGCCGTCGATGGTGACGGTGCCGGAGTCGGGGGTGATGAGGGTCGCGGCGACCGCGAGGAGGCTGGACTTGCCGGAGCCGGAGGGACCGATCACGGCGGTCAGGCTGCCCTTGGGTACGTCCAGGGTGACGCGGTCGAGGGCGGTCAGGCGGCCCTCGCCGTCGGGGTAGGTGAGGGTGATGTCGGTCAGGTTCAGGCTCATCGGGCGCTCCCCAGGGCGGTCAGCGGGTCGACGGAGGTGATGCGGCGGATGGCCAGAGCGGCGCCGAGGGCGCCGAGGACGACGATCACGGCCGCGGGAAGGAGGACGGTCACCGGGGTGAGGAGGAACGGCACCGTGGACCCGGCGACGAGGGCGCCGAGCGCGGCGGCGATGCCGGTGCCGAGCAGGGTGCCGCCGGTGAGCAGGACGACGGCCTGTCCGAGGGCGTCCTTGAGGAGGTTGGCGGTGGGGGCGCCGAGTGCCTTGAGCACTGCGACGTCGCCGCTGCGCTGGATGGTCCAGACGGTGAAGAAGGCCCCGATGACGAGGGCGGAGATGGCGAACAGGAAGCCGCGCATCAGCTGCAGGGAGCCGTTCTCGGAGGCGTAGGAGCCGATCGCGGACAGCGAGTCGGCCACGGAGACCGTCCTGGTGCCCGCCTGCCGGTCGGTGGCTCCCAGGTCGGCGTCCGAGGTGGTGGTCAGGGCGACGACGGTGGCCGTCTGGCTGCCGTCACCGGTGCCGGTGGGAGGCGCGCTCTTCTGCCACACGTCCAGGCTGATCCACACCACGGGGGTGTGGCCGAAGGAGGCGTCGCCGCGTACGGCCGCCACCGTTAGTCGCTGCCCGGCCAGGGTGACGGAGTCGCCGGCCTGCACACCGAGGTCGTCGGCGGCCTTGGTGGACAGCACTGCCGAACGGTCGTCGATCCGGCCGCTGTCGGGGGCCAGGTGGGAGCCGGGCCGGACGCCGAAGGCGGAGACCCCGACGCTCCGGTTTCCGGCAGTGGCCCTGGTCGTGGTGATGCCCAGCGGTTCGGCGCCGGTGACCCCGGGGGCCTCGGCCCACTGCTGCCACTGCTTCTCGGTGACAGTGGAGTTGGAGTAGGACACGTCCTGGCCGTCGCCGGGCGCCTGGAAGGCGATCTTGTCGACGGGCAGGTCGGTGATGGCGGAGATGTTCTGCCGGCCCAGTCCGGCCGTCAACCCGGACAGCAGCCCGACCAGCAGGGTGATCAGCACGATGACGGTCCCCATCAGGGCGAAGCGTCCCTTGGCGAACTTCAGATCTCTCCAGGCGACAGACACGGCAGCGGCCTGTCCTTTCGGGCGGTGGAAGCGGTACGACTCCACCATCGCGCCCGGCGCCCGTGTCCGCGTCTGGCGTAGGCAGGCACTTCGCGGGCCGAAAGGCGGCGCCCGGGTTCTAACTTTCGATAGAGGCCCCCGGGCCGCCGGCGTCGGTAACGTGGGACGCACTGTGAGCACCGCTGCCCCTGCCCTGACCCCGACCACCCGAGCCCTGGCCTGGTGCCTGCACCTGCTGATCGTCGGCCTGCTCGTCCTGGCCGCGGGCCGGGCGGTGGCCGACGACCGGCCCCACGCCGGATCGATCGTGGCCGTGGCGGTGGCGTGCGGTCTGGCGTACGCCGTCGGACCGCTCCTCCCCCGCATCCGGCGCTCGCGGCGGGCCGCCGCGTGGTGGCTGGCCGCTGTCGGCGCCGTGTGGCTGGTGTTGCTGGGCCTGTCCCCCGACGCGATCTGGGTGGCGTTCCCGCTGTACTTCCTCCAGCTCCACCTGCTGCCGCGCCGCGCCGGCCTGGCCGCCGTGATCGTCACCGCCGTGGCGGCCGTCGCCGGTTTCGGCGCCCACACCGGCTCCTTCACCCCGGCCACGGTGATCGGTCCCGCGCTCGGCGCCGCCGTCGCCGTCGGGGTGGTGTGGGGATACCAGGCCCTGTACCGGGAGAGCGAACAGCGCAGGCAGCTGATCGAGGAACTCACCGCCACCCGCGCCGACCTGGCCCGGGCCGAGCACACCGCTGGCGTACTCGCCGAGCGCGCGCGTCTGGCCCGCGAGATCCACGACACCCTCGCCCAGGGCCTGTCGAGCATCCAGCTGCTGCTGCGCGCCGCCGAGCGCGCCCTGCCCGGCCGGCCCGGTGCCGCCTCCGGTCACGTCGACGCGGCCCGTCAGGTCGCCGTGGACAACCTCGCCGAGGCCCGCCGCTTCGTCGCCGCGCTCACCCCGCCCACCCTGGAAGGCACCACCCTGGCCGGGGCCCTGGAACGCCTGTGCACCACCACCAGCGGCCGCCACCGCCTCGCCACCCGCTTCCACCTCGTCGGCGACCCCGTGTCGCTGCCGACCGCCCACGAGGTGGCGCTCCTGCGTATCGCCCAGTCCACAGTCGCGAACACGGTCCGCCACGCCCAGGCCGCCACCGCCGAGATCACCCTCAGCCATCTCGGCGACCGCATCGCCCTTCACGTCGTCGACGACGGGAGCGGCTTCGACCCGGAACACCTGCCCGCCCCCGGCGTCGACGGCGGCGGCTTCGGCCTGGCGGCCATGCGCGCCCGCATGGCCGCCCTCGGCGGCACCCTGGCCGTCGCGTCCGCGCCCGGCCGGGGCACCGCCGTGACCGCTGAGCTTCCCCTCACCCCGCCCACCAGCACCGAGCCCGAGGCCCGGCCGTGACCGACGACGTCCCCATCCGCCTCCTCCTGGCCGACGACCACCCGGTCGTACGGGCCGGACTGCGCGCCGTGCTGGAAACCGAACCCGGCCTGGTCGTCGTGGCCGAAGCCGCCACCGCCGAGGAGGCCGTCACCCGCGCCGCCGCGGGCGACATCGACGTCGTGCTGATGGACCTGCAGTTCGGCAAGGGCATGGGCGGCGCCGAAGCCACCGCCCGGATCACCGCCGGCCCGGAGGCGCCGCGCGTGCTGATCGTCACCACCTACGACTCCGACGCCGACACCCTGCCCGCCATCGAGGCCGGCGCCACCGGCTACCTCCTCAAGGACACCCCACCCGAGGACCTGGCCGCCGCCGTCCGCACCGCCGCCGCCGGACGCACCACGCTGGCGCCCACCGTCGCGAACCGGCTGATGAACCGCCTGCGTACGCCGGGCACCACCCTGACCCGGCGCGAGACCGAGGTCATCGCCCTGGTCGCCGACGGTCTGTCGAACCACAGCATCGGCGCCCGCCTGCACCTGACCGAGGGCACCGTCAAGTCCCACCTGGCCCGCATCTACGCCAAGCTCGGCGTCGAGTCGCGTACCGCCGCCGTCGCCACCGCCACCGAACTCGGCCTCATCCGCCGCTGACCCCGGCAGGTGCGGGTCGTCACGGGGCGTCGGCCACGCCGGCTGCCGGCGTCAGCGATTGAGCAGGTCACAGCCGGGGTAGTGGGCCTCCTCGCGGAAGATCAATCGGCGGCCGGGTCCCGGCCTGTCCGGCGAGAGGGGTACGTCCGGTGCGGAGCTGGGTACGCGACGCCGTCGCGCGGTTGCGCGGCGACGGGATGACAGTGGTCGAGCTGACCGCCGCCGCTGTGGTCGCGTGGATCGTGGCGGCGGTGGTGATCCGTCACCCGGACCCGTTCTTCGCGCCGACCGCCGCGCTCGTCGTGCTCGGCGAGTCCCGCGGGCGACGGCTGCGGCAGACCGTCGAGATCCTGCTCGCCGTGGCAGCCGCCGTGCTCGTCGCGGAGCTGCTGGTGTACGCGCTGGGCCCGGGCACCGAGACGGTCCTGCTGGTGCTGCTGCTGACCACCACGACGCTCGTGGTGATCGGGGCCCGCCGTGCCCTGGTCGTGCAGGCCACCGTCTCGGCCATGTACCTGGTCGTGGTCTCCGCGCCGAACGGGACGCTGATGCCGTTCCGCTTCGTCGACGCGCTCATCGGCGGCGCCGTGGCGCTTGCCGCCAGCCAGCTGATGGCCGCCCGTGACCCGCTGGCACCACTGGTGGCCCAGGCCCGGCGTAGCTACACCGACCTGGCCGACCTGCTCGACCAGGTCAACGCGGCGCTGCGCGGCTGCGACGAGGACGCCGCCCGCGCCGCGCTGGACCGGGCGCGACAGGTGGACGACTGTGTGGCCGAGATGCAGGCCGCGGTGCTCGCCACCGGCGAGACGCTGCGGCTGGGGCTGCGCCGCCGGCACCTGGGCAAGCTCGTCGAGGTGGAGGCCACGCTGCGGCAGCTCGACTACGCCGCCCGCAACATCCGCGTGCTGGCCCGGGCCGGCGTGACCCTGACCCGCCGGCACACCGCCACGCCGCCGGAGCTGGCCGCCGCGATCGGCGCGCTGACTTCCGCCGTACGGTCGGCTGGTGAGGCCATGGCCCACGACCTCACCGGCGCCGACGCCGACCGGCACGCGCAGCGGGCCGACGCGGCGGCGCTGGAGGCGGTCCGGATCGCCGCGGGCCTGCTGCGGACCGATCCGCCGCTGCCGGTCACCATGATCGTCGGCCAGATCCGGGCGACCGCGATCGACCTGCTGCGCGGGGTCGGCCACGACGACGTGACGGTGCTGGACCGGGTGGACGAGGCGCTCGGCCTGACCCGGGGGTGACGAGCATGCCGCTGACTCGGTCAGCGGTGGTGGATCGGGGTGTCCAGTTCCGTCAGCCGGCGGCCGGACCCTCCCGCGGCCAGGGCGACGAACTCGGCGGCGATCGCTACGGCGGTCTCCTCCGGCGTCCGCGCCCCCAGGTCGAGTCCGATCGGCGAGGAGAGCCGGGCGAGGGCGGCCTCGTCCACTCCGGCCTCGCGCAGGCGGCGCAGCCGGTCGGCGTGGGTACGGCGGCTGCCCATCGCGCCGATGTAGCGGGCCCGGGTGCGCAGGGCGACCTGGAGCAGCGGGACGTCGAACTTCGGGTCGTGGGTGAGGACGCAGAGCACCGTCCGCTCGTCGACGGCCGTCGACTCCAGGTATTTGTGCGGCCACTGGACGACGAGGTCGTCGGCATCGGGGAAGCGCTTGCGGGTGGCGAACACCGGACGGGCGTCGCACACCGTGACGTGATAGCCGAGGAACCGGCCGATCCGGGCCACCGCGACGGCGAAGTCGATCGCGCCGAACACGATCATCCGGGGAGGCGGCAGGTACGACTGGACGAAGACGGACACCTCGTCGTGCCGCTGCTGCCCGCGCGTACCGAGTTGGATGGTTCCGGTGGTGCCGAGGGCGAGCATGCCCTCGGCCTGCTGCGCCACCGCGCGGTCCAGGTCGGCGTCGCCGAGGGTGCCGGCCACCCGGTCGGGCCAGACCACCATCTGGGCCGTCCCGGCGGACGCCGTCGCCACCGGCGCACCCGCGCGGATCGCGGCGAGCACCGCGTCGGGTTCGGTCAGCACGACGTCCGGCTGGACCAGGACCTCGATGGTGCCGCCGCAGGTCAGGCCCACCTCGAAGGCGTCGTCGTCGCCGACACCGTAGGTCTCGGTGCGTGCCTGGCCGGTGCGTATGGCCTCCCGGCAGAGCTCGTACACTGCGCCCTCGACGCACCCGCCCGAGATGCTGCCGACGACCTCACCGTCGGCGCCTACCGCCATGGCCGCGCCCGGCGGTCTGGGCGCCGACTTCCAGGTACGGACGACCGTCGCTACGGCGAACCGGACGCCGGCGGCACGCCACGCGGTCAAGCCGTCGACGATGTCTCGCATTGCCGCACGATCCGTGAGCAGCAGCGGCGCCGTCAACGCCGACCTAAGGACTTGCTTAGGTCGGCGTTGACTTCCGCGGGCACCGGCACCACATTGACGACTTCCGGAGGTGCGATATGCAGGTGCCGGCGCCGTTCGAGTACGAACGAGCCACCAGTGTGGACCATGCCATCAGCCTGATGGAGCGGCTGGGCAGCACGTCGCGGCTGATCGCCGGCGGGCACAGCCTGCTGCCGATGATGAAGCTGCGGCTGGCCAGTTTTGACTATCTCATCGACATCAACGATCTGCACGACGAGCTGGGCTACATCGAGGCGGGCCCGGACGAGCTGCGCATCGGGGCGCTGACCCGGCATCGGGAGCTGCTGGAGTCCGCCACTCTGACGGCGGCTTTCCCGATCTTCGCCGACGCCGAACGGGTGATCGCCGATCCGATCGTGCGCAACCGGGGCACACTGGGCGGCTCCCTGTGCCAGGCGGACCCGTCGGAGGATCTCTCCGCGGTCTGCACCGCCCTGGACGCGAGCTGCGTGATCCGCGGGCCGGGCGGCGCCGAGCGGGTGGTGTCCATGGAGGAGTTCCACGTCGGGCCGTACGAGACGGCCGTCGGCGACGGGGAGATCCTGGTCGAGGTGCGGCTGCCGGTGCGGCCCGGCTGCGGCAGCGCCTACGAGAAGGTCGAGCGCCGGGCCGGCGACTGGGCGGTGGTGTCGGCTGGCGCCGCGGTCTGGCTCGACGGCGGCGTGATCTCCGACGCCCGGGTCGGGTTGGCCGCGGTGGGCCCGAACACCACTGGCATCCCGGAGATCTCGGCGGCGCTGCGTGGGCAGGAGCCCAGCGAGAGCCTCTTCGAGCAGGCCGGTGCGATCGCCGCCCGTAGCTGTGATCCGGCCACCGACCAGCGGGGCAGCGCGGACTACAAGCGGCACCTTGCCGACGAGCTGACCAGACGGACCCTGCGCCGGGCCGTGGAACGGGCGAGGAGCTGAGCATGCAGGTCACCATGACCGTCAACGACGTCGAGGTCACCAGGGAGATCGAGGGTCGCCTGCTGCTGGTGCACTTCCTGCGTGACGTGCTGGGCCTGACCGGCACGCACTCGGGCTGCGACACCAGCAACTGCGGCACCTGCGTGGTCTGGCTCGACGGCGAACCGGTGAAGTCGTGCACCGTGTTGGCCGCGATGGCCGGCGGCCACGAGGTGCGTACCGTCGAGGGCCTGGCGAAGGGCGCGGAGCTCGACCCGGTCCAGCAGGGCTTCATGCAGTGCCACGGCCTGCAGTGCGGCTTCTGCACGCCCGGGATGATGATGACTGCTCGCGCGCTGCTGAACCGCAACCCGGACCCGAGCGAGGAGGAGATCCGCGAGGCGATCTCCGGTCAGATCTGCCGCTGTACGGGCTACGCCACCATCGTGCGCTCGGTGCGCTGGGCCGCCGTGCACGAGGCGAACGCGGCCGCTGCGGTCACCGAGACCACCGAATCACCCGAAGCCGGCGAGATCGACAACGCCGGCCAGCCCGCCGGGAGCGTCGCATGACGACCGTGCACGAGCGCGTGGACACCTTCCACGACAACGACCAGAAGCCGGTGGGATACGGCCGCATGCTGCGGAAGGAGGACCCGCGGTTCGTGCGCGGCCGGGGCCGGTTCGTCGACGACGTCCGGCTGCCCGGCATGCTGCACCTGGCCATCCTCCGCTCGCCGGTGGCGCACGCGCGGATCCTGAGCATCGACACCAGCGCCGCCGAAGCCTCTCCCGGCGTCAAGGCTGTCGTGACCGGGGCGATGCTGGCCGAGCAGGGCCTGGCCTGGATGCCGACGCTCTCCAACGACGTGCAGGCCGTGCTCGCCACCGACAAGGTGCGCTTCCAGGGTCAGGAGGTGGCGTTCGTCGTCGCCGAGGACGGGTACGCGGCGCGGGACGCACTGGAGCTGATCGACGTCGAGTACGACGTCCTCGATCCGGTCGTCGACGCCCGCCGCGCGCTGGAGCCGGACGCCCCGGTGATCCGCGACGACCTGGAGGGCAAGACCGACAACCATTGCTTCGACTGGGAGACCGGCGACGAGGCGGCCACCGCCGCGGTGTTCGCCCGGGCCGACGTCGTGGTCAGCCAGGACCTGGTCTATCCGCGGGTGCACCCGGCGCCGATGGAGACGTGCGGGGCGGTCGCCGACTTCGACCCGGTCGACGGCAAGCTGCGCCTCTGGTCCACCACCCAGGCGCCGCACGCGCACCGCACCCTCTACGCCCTGGTGGCGGGCATCCCCGAGCACAAGATCCAGGTGATCTCGCCGGACATCGGCGGCGGCTTCGGCAACAAGGTGCCGATCTATCCGGGGTACGTCTGCGCGATCGTCGCCTCGATCGTCACCGGGAAGCCGGTGAAGTGGATGGAGGACCGCTCCGAGAACCTGATCAGCACCGGCTTCGCCCGCGACTACATCATGCGTGGTGAGATCGCGGCGACCCGCGACGGCCGGATCCTGGCCATCCGCACCAACGTCCTCGCCGACCACGGCGCCTTCAACGGCACCGCCGCCCCGGTGAAGTACCCGGCCGGATTCTTCGGCGTCTTCACCGGCAGCTACGACATCGAGGCCGCGTACTGCAAGATGACGGCGGTCTTCACCAACAAGGCGCCCGGCGGCGTGGCGTACGCCTGTTCGTTCCGCATCACCGAGGCCGTCTACCTCGTCGAGCGGATCGTCGACTGCCTCGCCGACGAGCTGGGCATGGACCCGGCCGAGCTGCGGCTGAAGAACTTCATCCGGCCGGAGCAGTTCCCGTACACCACGAAGACCGGCTGGGTGTACGACTCCGGCGACTACGAGCCGACCATGCGGCTGGCGATGGAGATGGCCGGCTACGCCGACCTGCGGCGCGAGCAGCAGGAGAAGCGGGCCCGGGGCGAGCTGATGGGCATCGGCATCGCGTTCTTCACCGAGGCCGTGGGCGCCGGTCCGCGCAAGAACATGGACATCCTCGGCCTGGGCATGGCCGACGGCTGCGAGTTGCGCGTGCACCCGACCGGCAAGGCCGTGGTGCGGCTCAGCGTGCAGTCCCAGGGCCAGGGGCACGAGACGACGTTCGCGCAGATCATCGCCGAGGAGATCGGCATCCCGCCGGACGACATCGACGTGGTGCACGGCGACACCGACAACACGCCGTTCGGTCTCGGCACGTACGGCAGCCGGTCCACCCCCGTCTCCGGCGCCGCGGCGGCCCTGGTCGCCCGCAAGGTCCGCGACAAGGCCCGGATCATCGCCTCCGGCATGCTGGAGGTCTCGGTCGCCGACCTGGAGTGGGACAAGGGTTCCTTCCGGGTCAAGGGCGACCCGGGCAAGAGCGTGACGATCCAGGACATCGCGATGCGCGCGCACGGCGCCGGCGACCTGCCCGAGGGCGTCGAGGGCGGGTTGGAGGCGCAGATCTGCTACAACCCGTCGAACCTGACGTATCCGCACGGGGCGTACATCTGCGTGGTGGACATCGACCCCGGCACCGCGCAGGTCAAGGTGCGGCGGTTCATCGCCGTCGACGACTGCGGCACCCGGATCAACCCGATGATCATCGAGGGGCAGGTGCACGGCGGGCTGGCCGACGGGGTCGGCATGGCCCTCATGGAGATGATCGCGTTCGACGAGGACGGCAACTGCCTCGGCGCGTCGCTCATGGACTACCTGATCCCCACCGCGCTGGAGGTGCCCGACTGGGAGACCGGCTTCACCGTCACCCCGTCCCCGCACCACCCGATCGGCGCGAAGGGTGTGGGCGAGTCGGCCACCGTCGGCTCCCCGCCCGCGATCGTCAACGCGATCGTCGACGCCCTCGAGCCCTTCGGCGTACGGCATGCCGACATGCCGTTGACGCCGTCGCGCGTCTGGGACGCGATGCGCGGCAACGCCCGCCCGCCGATCTAGGGGAGGTGGCCATGACGACGATCGCCCGCCGTACGCAGGATCTGACCGCCTCGCGCGCGCCGTTCGTGCACGCCACTGTGGTGCGGGCGCAGGACCCGACGTCGGCCCGGCCCGGCGACGACGCGGTGATCCTGCCGGACGGCACCATCGAGGGTTTCGTCGGCGGGGTGTGCGCCGAGAACTCGGTGCGGGCGGCCGCCCTGGACGCCCTCCGCGACGGCAGCGCGCTGCTGCTGCGCGTCCTGCCGGACGGCGCGCCCGCCTTCCCCGACACGCCGGGGGCACGGGTCGTGGTCAACCCGTGCCACTCGGGCGGGGCGTTGGAGATCTTCCTGCGCCCGGTGCTACCAGTACCCGTGCTGGGTCTGGTGGGCGACACACCGATCAGCGCGGCGGTGGCCACCCTGGCGGCCTTCCTCGACTTCGAGGTGGCCACGTCCGGTGACTACGCCGGCGCGACCGCCGTCGTGGTGGCCGGCCTGGGCAAGGGCGAACAGGACGCCATCCGCGCCGCACTGGACGCGGGAGTGGGGCACATCGCGCTGGTCGCCAGCCGAAAGCGCGGGGCGGCGGTGCTCGACGAACTGGCGCTGTCCGACGCGGAGCGCGCCCGGGTCCGGACCCCGGCCGGGCTGGAGATCGGGGCGCGCTCACCGCAGGAGATCGCGCTGTCGATCATGGCCGAGGTGGTACGGGCGCTGCGGGTGGACGGCCTCGCCTCCTCCCCCGCACGACCCGCGGCGCTCCCCCAGCAAGCAGTCGACCCGGTGTGCGGGATGACAGTCCTGGTCGGACCGGACACCCCGCACGTGCGGATCGACGGCACCGACCACTGGTTCTGCTGCCCCGGCTGCCTCGACCGGCACGTGGCGGCGTAGCCGTGTTCGTGACCGGCTTGGTGCTGGCCGCCGGGGCCTCCGTGCGCCTCGGCGAGGCCAAGCAGCTGCTGCCGTACCGCGGGCGGACGCTGCTCGACGCCACCCTCGACCTGGCCCGTTCGTGCGCCTTCGACCAGTTGCTGGTGACCCTCGGCGGCGCCGCCGACCTGGTCCGCGAACGGGTGGACCTGGCCGGGGTCCAGGTCGTCGAGAACGCCGAGTTCAGCACCGGTTGCGGCTCGTCGGTCCGCGCCGCGACGCAGGCGGTGGACCCGCGCGCCGACGGGCTCGTGCTCCTGCTCGGCGACCAGCCAGGCGTACGGGCCGCCGACGTACGCCGGGTCGCGGCGGCGACCACCCCGCTCGCGGTGTGCCGGTACGCCGACGGTCTGGGGCACCCGTTCTGGTTCGCCCGCGACGTCCTGCCGGAGCTGCGTGTCCTGCGCGGCGACAAGGCGGTGTGGAAGCTGCTGCACTCCGGCCGGTACCCGGTCACGGAGATACCTGTGGACGGGCCGGTGCCGATCGACGTGGACACCCGCGCGGACTACCGGCGGCTGCTCTCGGGCGAGGCGCGGTGAAGGACCCCCTGGCCGTCCGGCGCCGGCTCGATGCCGTCGACTACCTGGCCGACGACGGCATGGCGATGGCCGTCTTCCTCGCGCTGGAGCTGGGCAAGCCGCTGCTGCTGGAGGGCGAGCCCGGCGTCGGCAAGACGGCGGCGGCGAAGGCGCTGGCGCGGGCGCTGGACACGACGCTGATCCGGCTGCAGTGCTACGAGGGCCTGACCCCCGGCGAGGCGCTGTACGAATGGAACTACCAGCGGCAACTGCTCGCCATCCGGCTGGCCGAGGCCCGGGGCGCGTCGCTCACCGACGCCGACCTGTTCGCCGCGGAGTTCCTGCAGGAACGGCCGATCCTGCGGGCGGTACGCCACCCGGGCCCGATCCCGCCGGTGCTGCTGATCGACGAGATCGACCGGGCCGACGACGAGTTCGAGGCGCTGCTGTTCGAGTTCCTCGGCGAGTCCGGGATCACCATTCCCGAGCTGGGCACGTTCACCGCGACCACGCCGCCGGTCGTGGTGCTCACCTCCAACCGCAGCCGCGACCTGCACGACGCGCTGCGCCGCCGCTGCCTGTACCACTGGATCGAGTTCCCGGAGCCGGGCCGCGCCACGGAGATCGTCCGACGGGCCGTGCCGGGCGCGGCCGAGCGGCTGATCCGCACGGCGACCGCCTTCGTCGGCGACGTACGCGCCCTCGGCCTGGACAAGGCGCCCGGCATGGCCGAGGCCATCGACTGGGTCGCCGCGCTGTCCGTGCTCGGCGTCGCCGACCTCGCCGCCGACGACGTCGTCCGGACCATCGGCACCATCGCCAAGACCCCCGACGACCGCGCCGCCGTCGCCGCCGCGCTCGCCGCACACCAGGAGAGGCCGGCATGAAGATCACCAACGAGTTCACCGTCGACATTCCGATCGCGCAGGCGTGGGCGGTCCTGACGGACCTGGAGGGCATCGCGCCGTGCCTGCCGGGCGCCCAGCTGACCGGCGTCGACGGCGACGTCCACCAGGGCACGGTGAAGGTCAAGGTCGGGCCGGTCGTCTCCGAGTTCGCCGGCACCGCACGCTTCGTCGAGAAGGACGAGGAGCGGTACCGGGGGGTGAGCGAGGCGAAAGGCCGCGACCGGCGGTCGGCGGCGAACGCGTCCGCCCTGGTCACCGCCCAGCTACGGCCGGACGATCAGCGCACGGTCGTCAGCGTGGACACCGATCTGAAGATCTCGGGGCGGCTGGCCCAGTTCGGCAGCGGCATGATCAAGGAGGTGTCCGGCAAGCTGCTCGCCCAGTTCGTCGCCAACCTGGAGACGAAGCTGGCGGCCGAGAGGACCGGCGACAGCACGGCCGGCGACCCGCACACGGCCACCGCGCCGGACACATCCGAGCCCGCATCGGCCGTCGCCGCCACGTCCGCCGCGACCACGTCCGACGCCTCCACTGCCATGCCCCGTACCCTCGCGGCCGACGCGGACGCCGCCTCGCCCGCCGCATCCCGGTCCGCCACCCCGGCCGGGACCACCGCGGCCGCGCCGGCGTCCACCGGTCGACCGGCGACCGACGGCCCCGCCGAGCCGGCGACGTTGGACCTGCTCGACATCGCCGGTGGCGCCGTCGTCAAGCGCCTCGTGCCGGTGCTCGTCGGGATCGTCGTCGTAGTCGGCGCGGTGATCGCCTGGCGGGTCGCCCGCCGGTGAGCGACGGTCTGCTGCGCGGCGTCGACCGCGCGGCGTTCGCGACCGCGTTCGCCGGACGGCTGCGGCGGGCCGGCGTGCACGCCGGGCTCACCGAGGCCGGTGACTTCGCCCGGGCGCTCGCCGTGTGGACGCCCGGGGAGACGACGACGCTTTACTGGGCCGCCCGGATCAGCTTCGTGCGGCGGCACGCCGACCTCGCCGCCTTCGACCGCGTCTTCGCCGCTGTCTTCGTCGACGCGCCGCCGCTGCCGCTCACCCGGTCCGCGGCCCCGCCGGGGACCCGGGACGACGTACACCTGCCGGTGCCCTCCGACACCGACGCCACCGGCGACGGTGGCGGACTGCCGTGGGCGACGCTGCCGGCGCCCGTCGCCGAGGCGGAGCCCTCCGACACCGGGGTGCGGCTGCCCGAGCGACGCCCCAGCGCCCTCGCCGGGCTCGCCGACCGGCCGTTCGAGGACCTCGACGCCGCCCAGGTGGAACTGCTCGGCGACACCCTGCGCGAGGTCGTCGCCCGCTGGCCGACCCGGCGCACCAGGCGGCACGCCGTGGGCCCGGCCGGGCGGCGGGTCGCGCTGCGCCCGACGATCGCCCGGGCCCGTCGCACCGCCTGGGAGCCCGTCGAGGTCGTCCGCGAGCGACAGGTACGCCGACCGCGCCGGATCGTGCTGCTGTGCGACCTCAGTGAGTCGATGCGGGCTCAGGCCCACGCGTACCTGCACCTGCTGCGGGCCTTCGCGGTGGTCACCGACGCGGAGGTGTTCGCCTTCGCCACGACGCTCACCCGGCTCACCGTCGCGCTGCGGCACACCTCGGCGTCCGCGGCGATCGCGCACGCCAGCGCCGCCGTGACCGACCGGTTCGGGGGTACGCGCATCGCGACGAACCTGCGGGCGCTGCTCGCGTCCCCGCACGGCGACGCGGTTCGCGGGGCGGTGGTGCTGATCGGCTCGGACGGCTGGGACAGCGACCCGCCGGACGAACTCGCCGCCGTGATGGCACGGCTGAGCCGCCGCGCCCACCGCATCGTCTGGCTGAACCCGCGGGCCGGTGCCCCCGGCTTCGCTCCCCTGGTGGCAGGCATGGCCGCGGCCCTGCCCTACTGTGACCGGCTGCTGCCGGCCGCGACGTTCCGGGACCTGCTGGACGCCGCCGCTCAGCTCCAGAGCGTCACGTGCACCGAGGGCCGGAAACGGTTCACCGCGACGCCCACGCCGCGCATCATCGCCTGAATCGCCCGGGGCGTCGACGCGAAGCGGCACAGCTCCGCCGCCACGGACGGCGTGCCGGGAGTGACGAGCACCAGCGAATGCCACACCGCCTCGGCCGTGGCGTGCGGCCCGGACAACGCCACGAGCTGGCCGCCGCGCAGGTCCGGCGCGACGGTGAACGACAGCGCCGGGGCGATCCCCCGGCCACGCTGCGCCTCACCCAGCGCCGCCGCGTGGCTCTGGAAGATCTGCTGCCGCTCCTCGGGCACTCCGAGCCGGCGCAGCATCGCCGGGACCGCGCCCAGGGTGTTGGTGGCCGACGGCCCGAGCAGCCAGGTCTGGTCGCGCAATTGCCCCGGTGACGCCGCCACACCGGCCAGCGGATGATCCGGGCCGACGACAGTCACGAGCCGGTAGTTCATCATCGGCCGGCCGGAGATCGCCGGATCAGCCACCGTCGGTAACGGCCCCATCGCGACGTCCGCGGCCCGGGTCAGCAGCAGCGACTCGAAGGAGCCGGGGTCGCAGACGCTCAGCTCGACGTCGAGGTCGGCGGCGCGTCTGGCGAACAGCTCGATCAGTCTCGGCGCGGCGAACTCGGCGAACTCGCTGGACGCGGCGACCCGCAGCAGCCGGCGGCCGTGTGCCGCCGAACTGACCTCCAGAACCGTACGGTCCTGCAGGCCCAGCATTTCGGCCGCACGGCTGGCGAGCCGCAGCCCGCCGGGGGTGAAGGCCAGCCCCGCCGCCGTCCGGGTGAACAACTGATCTCCGAACTCCCGCCGTAGCTGGCCGATGAGCAGCGAGACCGCCGACTCGGAGACCTCCAGCTGCGCGGCGGCCTGCTTGACGGACCCCAGCCGGACGACAGCGACGTAAGCCCGTAGCTGCGTCGGAGTCATCGTCGACCCGCCCTTCTGCGGCGCCGTGGACTGCTGCGGGCAGCCCGCGGTGTACCCCGATCATTCCCCGCCGATCGCACCGCCGCCAGGGACAGCGCACCTCGGAGCGATCCGACCGGTACGCGGGGTGAGGGCCCGTCCTGCGCCATGACGCCCTCGTGCCCGGTCCACGCGCGTCCGCTTCTCGGCATGAGCGCACACGGCCGGTCGTGAACACGAACCGCAGGCGCCGAACCCGGTCAGGCCGGCGTCGTTCCACTTCTGGAGCGGCGCCACCGTGACGTACCGGGTGACCAGGTCTGGGCATGCGCCGAAGGTGATCGTGGGGAACTGATGCGAGGCGCCGCTTCCTCGCCTAAGCTGCGTCATATATACATTGATGATGATCAATAGAAGGTGTCGGCGGTCGGGGCCGGTCCAGGCAACCGTGGTGCCTCGCATTTACCGACACCGATTGGAGTACCCGATGACCTGGCGTCCAACCATCGCCGCACTCACCGGCCTGTGCCTGGCGCTCACCACCGCACCAGGCCCCGCCGGTGCCGCACCCCCGGTATTTCGGGACGCCGCTCATGTGAACGTTCACACCAACCTGCTCGCCGGCCCACCCGGCGCGCCCCCCGGGGTCTGCCCGGGCGGCACCGGGTACGGCCCGCCCCTGCCAGCCGGCTCCGTGTCCGCGACGAAGATCCAGAGCGGGTTCTCGTTCCTCGAAGGACCGGTCTGGATCGCCGACGGCGGCTACCTGCTGATGTCCGACATGGCCGCGGGCACCGGGCCGAACAACGTGCAGCCCTCCACGATCCGCCGGTTCACCCCGCCGGCGACCTTCGACACCTTCATCGCCAACGCAGGCAGCAACGGCCTGGCACTCAGCCCCGACGGCCAGCAGATCATCGCCGCCACCCACGACCAGCGGAACGTCTCCGCATACCGGCTGAGCGACCAGACCCGCAGCACCGTCGCCGCCGACCACCAGGGCCGGGCGTTCAACTCACCGAACGACGTCACGGTCCGTTCCGACGGCGTCGTCTACTTCACCGATCCCAACTTCCAGCGCGGCAACCGACCCGACCAGATGAGCGGACGTACCAGCGTCTTCCGCGTCTCCGGCGGCCAGGTGTCGCTGGTGGACGACCGGCTGCGGCAACCCAACGGCATCGCGCTCTCCCCGGACGGCGGCACGCTCTACGTGGGCGCCTACTCCGAGAACAAGATCTACAAGTACGTCGTCCAGCCCGACGGCAGCACCGGCGCCCGCAGCGTCTTCGTGAACCATCTCGGCGGCCCCGACGGGGTCACCATCGACTGCGCGGGCAACGTGTACTGGGCCTCCGGCTCGGACGGGCTGATCCACGTCTACTCGCCCGCCGGCGCGCAGCTCGGCACGATCCGCTCCGGCGGCGCCGGCACCACCAACGTGGCGTTCGGCGGACCCGACCGGCAGACCCTCTACATCACCTCCGGCCGAACGAACGACTCGGGCCTGTACAGCGTGCGGCTCAACGTCCCCGGCTACCCGTACTGACCAAGAACCCCGGGAAGGAAAGCACCCGTGCGGATCAATCCCCACCAGCTCCGACACCGCGTCCCGCTCGCCCTGCTGGTCTGCGCCGGCACCATCGTGACCGGCGTACCCGCAAACGCCGCGCCGGCCGCACCGGCGACCGGCAGCCGGCAGCCGGCCCGGCTCGCCGCCGACACCAGCCCGCCCACCCGGCCGACCGGCCTGCGCAGCAGCCGGCTGACCTGCCAGTCCGTCACGCTCTCCTGGTACGCCTCCCGGGACAACGTCGGCGTCGCCTTCTACGACATCTACCACGACGGCCAGCTCGTCACCTCGGTCCCGGGACAGACGCGGACCGCCACGCTCAGCGTCGTGCAGGGTGTCACCTGGGGCTGGTACGTCAACGCCCGCGACGCCGCCGGCAACGTCTCGCAGGCCAGCTCCACGCTCTCGGTCACCCCGCCGTTCTGCCAGCAGGACACGTCTCCGCCCAGCACGCCGGCCAACCTGGCCGCGACGGTCAACGGCACGGCCGTGACCCTCACCTGGTCGGCCTCCACCGACAACGTCGCGGTCACCGGCTACACCATCCTGCGCAACGGTACGGCGGTCGGCTCCACCACCGGCACCGCCGGCAACCCGCCGGCGACCACGTTCACCGACACCGGGCTGACGCCCGACACCGACTACCGGTACACCGTGACCGCCCGGGACGCCCAGGGCAACGTCTCGGGCGCGAGCGCCGCGGTCACCGCGCACACCGGCTCGGGCTGCACGAGCCCGGTCTGCGGGGCCACGGCGATCACCACCGAGAAGGACCTGCCCTGGGGCCTGGTGCAACTGCCCGACGGCACGGTCCTCTACGGCCGGCGCGACCTGTTCGACATCGTCGCCATGAACCCGGACGGCACCGACAAACGCAGCATCGGCACCGTGCCGAACGTCGCCGGCACCAACGGCGAGGGCGGCGTGCTCGGGCTGGCCGTCTCGGCCACCTTCACCACCGACCGCTGGCTGTACATCTACCACACGACCACGACCGACAACCGGATCGTGCGCATCCGCTACGACGGCACGCTGCAAACAGACACCAGGCAGGTGCTCGTCACCGGAATCCCGCGCAACAAGTACCACAACGGCGGCCGGCTGCGCTTCGGCCCCGACGGCAAGCTCTACGCCGCCGCCGGTGACGGACAGAACCCGGACGTGGCCCAGGACACCAACAACCTGGGCGGCAAGGTGCTGCGTCTCAACCCCGACGGCACCGTCCCGGCGGACAACCCCTTCGGCAACCACGTGTGGAGCTACGGCCACCGCAACCCGCAGGGACTCGCCTTCGACTCCCAGGGCCGGCTCTTCGAGCAGGAGTTCGGCAACAACGTCATGGACGAGACCAACATCATCGTCAAGGGCGGCAACTACGGCTGGCCCGCCTGCGAGGGCACCTCCGGCGACTGCGCCAACCCGAACTTCAGAGCCCCGATCCGGACGTACCCGGTGGCCGAGGCCTCGTGCAGCGGCATCGCGATCGTCCGGGACGCGCTCTACATCGCCTGCCTGCGCGGCAACCGGATGTACCGTGCGGAGATCAGCGGCGACACGCTCACCAACGTCCAGCAGTACTTCGTCGGGACGTACTTCCGGCTGCGCACCGTCGAACCGACCCTCGACGGCAACCTGTGGCTGACCACGAGCACCGGCGGGGACAAGGACAGCACCCCGAACAACAGCAACGAGAAGATCCTCAAGGTGACCCTCGGTGGGGCGGCGTCCGGCCCCACGAGCTGAGGGCGAGCCGGGAATCCGGCACCGCCAGCCCTCGGAGGGTGCCCGCGTCGCGCGGGCACCCTCCGAGGGGTCTGTCAAACGAACGGTGCAACTGACCCGCACCGTTCCAGGCAACTCACGGGTGCCAGGATCGAGGATCTCGCTCCTCGACCAGGCCCACACCGGCACGCCTACCGCGGCCCCCAGGACAGTGGCTCCTCCAGCAACGCATCACGGCCGCGCGAGCCCTGTTGGAGGAGACCGAGCTGCCTGTCCGGCAACTCGAGAGCGGGCGACCCTCTCGCCCGTCGTCCGGCCCGGCACCGCGGTTCCGCGGGCCCTGGCGTCTCGAACCGCCTCGCGGTGGCCACCTGGGCCTCCGCCTCGAGGTGTACGCCGTCCAGCGTCCGCCTCGGCGACCGCCAGGGGCGATGGCCCCCGTGCGGCTTCTTCGGGGCCACCGATGAGGCGGCCGACGTTGAACTGCACGTCGGGGTCTTCAAGCGGTCGGGTGCGAGAGCGGCACGGCAACCACTGGTCCGATCGCGACGCTGAGCAGGTAGGCGAGGTTGAACAGGCCCAGTGCTTCGGCCCGGTGGGAGGCGGATACGACGCCGGCCGCGTGCAGGGCGAGTACGCCTTGGCCGGTCGCGGCGGCCAAGGAGCCGAGCGTCATCGCCGCAAGCAGCAGCGGTACGGCGGTGGTGACCGCCGCCAGCAGCAGCGCGGCAGCGCCGGTGACGAGCAACGTGGCGGCCGCGACGCGGCGTGACACTCGCACGGATGCCGCGACCAGGAACCCGGAGCAGATGCCGCCGATCAGGTACGGCGCCAGCAGCACGATCCCGCTCAGGGTGCCCGCCCATCCCGCGTGCTGTCGCAGCAGGTCCGGTGCGGCGTAGAGCAGGGCGAAGTTCCCCACTCCCAGCGTGAAGGCCAGCGCGCACGCCGCGAGGAACCGGCCGTTCCGTGCCACCGCAGCAGGCAGGAAGCCGTCCGGACGGACCTTGGTCCAGGCCACCAGCAGAGGCAGCAGCACGACGGTGGCCGGGCCGGCGACCAGCGGTCGGTGCGGAATGAGGACGGCTGCGGTGACCAGCATGGCCAGGATGGTCATCCCGAAGAAATCGAACGGCGCCGGCACCGCGTCCGGTGCGGTGGTGCCGCGGCGAGCCGCGGGCACGGCGAGCACCGCCAGCAGCGGTAACGCCAGCGCCGCCTGCCACGAGGAGAGGTCGGCAATCAGTGCGCCGGTCAGCGGACCGGTGGCCCCGACGACCGCCAGCGACGCGGCGACCACGCCCATCTGCCGGGCCGAGTCGGCCAGTTTCATCGCGGTCACGGTGAGGCCGGCAGACCCCAGTCCCTGCACCGCCGCACCGGCCACCATCGCCGACACGCTCGGGATCAGCACGAGGATGAGCGTCCCCGCGGCCACCAGCGCGGACGCGGCGGTCAGGACCGCTTGTACGCCGCGACGGGCGAGCAGCGCCGCCAACAGCGGCGTCCCCAACGCGATCCCCCAGCCGAAGGCGACCACCCCGGCGGCTGCGGCCTGTTCCCCGCTACCCGTTGCGCGCGCCAGGTCGTCGAGGAGCAGTGCCGGTGCGGCAATCCCGAACGACAGCGGACCGGCCAGCAGGGCGAGCCAGGGTGTGGCCACCCGCCCTGGTGCGAGCTGCCTGTGGCGGTGACCGGCTCGGCGCCGCTGTAGCTGATCCATGTCGTTCCTCCGGTGTCGGCTCGGTTCAGCCTGCCCGGGGCTCCTTACCACCGGCTGATGGCCGGCTGACGTACGCGTCGGCGACCCCGCGCCGCCTCCCGGCGAGCAGACCGACGGTCGGCGGACGTTCGCGGGGCGGGACAGCCGGCTGGCTAGGGTGAAGCGATGAGGTTCGGAGTGCTGGGCGACGTTGCGGTGTGGACGTCGGACGGCACACCTGTCGCCGTGCCCGGCCTCAAAGTGCGTGGTCTGCTGGCTGACCTGCTGGTTCACGAGGGGCGCCCGGTGACCGCCGACCGGCTGATCGAAGATCTCTGGGGCGACGAGGCACCCGGCAACGCGCTCGGGGCGCTCCAGACCAAGGTGTCGCAGTTGCGCCGCGCGCTGGGGGCGGGCGAGGCGGGTGGCCGTGCGCTGATCGAGTCCGGTGAGGCCGGCTACCGGCTGCGGACGCCGTCGGAATCGGTCGACGCCGGTCGCTTCGCCGCTCTGTTGGTACGTTCGGGCGCGCAGCGGGAGCCGGCTGTGCGGGCGGCGACGCTGACGGAGGCCCTGTCGCTGTGGCGCGGTTCCCCGTACGCCGACTTCAGTGACGAGCGATTCGTCCGCCAAGCGGTCGAGCGGCTCAACGACCAGCGCCTGACCGCGCTGGAGGAGCTGGCCGAGGCCCGGCTCGGTCTTGGTGAGCACCACCTGCTCGCCGGGGAACTGACCGACCTGGTCGCACGCCACCCGTGGCGTGAGCGGCTCCGGGCCGCGCACCTGCGCGCCCTGTACGGCTCGGGACGCCAGCATGAAGCGCTGTTCGCCTACGAGCAGTTCCGTCGGCAGGCGCGCGACGAACTCGGCATCGATCCCGGCAGGGAGTTGGCCGAGCTGCATGGGGCGATCCTGCGCCAGGATCCCGCCCTCCAGCCGCCGGCACCGTCGTCGACTCCGGCCCGGACCAATCTTCCGGCGCCTCTGTCGCCTGGTCCGTACGGCGGACTGATCGGACGCGACGCGGCCGTCGAGGCGGTACGGGAGCGGCTGACGAACGAGCGGCTGGTGACCCTGACCGGTTTGGGTGGGGTGGGAAAGAGCAGGTTGGCGCTCGAGGCCGCTCGTGTGCTGGGTGACACGTTCCCCGCTGGAGTGTGGCTTGTCGAGCTGGCCGGCCAGCCGTACTGCGGTGACCACGCGACCTGGACCGAGATCGTCGACATGGTGGCGGCGACTCTCGACATCCGGGACGACAGCCCGCCCGGCCTGCCCGGTGATCGACCACCACGCGAGCCGATGGACCGGCTGGTCGCCGCGCTGCGAGGTCGGCGAATGCTGTTGCTGCTCGACAACTGCGAACACGTGGTGGCACCGGTCGCTCAACTGACCGAGAAACTTCTCGGCGCCGCGGCCGACCTGCGCATCCTGGCGACGAGCCGCGAGCCGCTCGGGATCCCCGGCGAAGTCGTCTTTCCGGTGCCGCCGCTGGCCCTGCCGGAGCCCGGAGCCGGGGCGCGGCAGACCGCCGAGGCTCCGGCGGTTCGGCTTTTCGTAGCCCGCGCCCGCGCCACCGAGCCAGGGTTCACCGTCGATCAGCGGAACACGGACGCGGTCGCCGTCATCTGCCGGCGTCTCGACGGCGTACCGCTGGCACTGGAACTGGCCGCGTCCCGTCTGGCCGTTCTCGACCCGAGCGAGCTGGCGGCGCGGCTCGACGATCGCTTCCGGCTGCTGTCATCCGGCCGGCGCACCGCGCCCCCGCGTCAGCAGGGGCTTCGCGCCGTGATCGACTGGAGTTGGGAGTTGCTGTCGCCTCCCGAGCGCGCGGTGCTGCGCCGGCTTGCGGTCTTCGCCGACGGCGCCACCCTGGCCGCCGCCGAGCAGGTGTGCGGGGGCGGGCAGGTGGCATCGGACGAGGTCCTGGATGTGCTGGCACGCCTGATCGACCGATCGCTGGTCATGGTGCGGCACGGCGAGAGTCCGCGACGTTTTCGGCTGCCGGAGACAGTGGCTGCCTACGGTCTGGAACAGCTCGACAGCGCCGCCGAACTGGCCGCAACTCGTCGCCGTTACGCCACGTGTTTCGCCCGTCTCGCCGAGCAGGCCGCCGGGCGGCTACGTGGTCACGATCAGAGTCGTGCGCTACGCGAGCTCGACGCCGAGAACGCAAACCTCCGGGCGGCACTCGACGTCGCCGCCACCGACGGTCAGGCCCGCGTGGGCTTGGCGCTCGCCACCTCGTTGTCCTGGTACCGGCTGCTCCGGGGTCGATTCGGAGAGGTGAGCCGGTCACTGCGAACGGCGTTGGACATCGTCCCGAGGAGCGAGGACGACGTCGCACCGGACGGCCTGCGGCGACATGCGGAGATGTGGCTGACCGCTCTCGCCACCCGGGACGGCGATCCGACCGCTCCCCGGCAGCGGATCCTGGAGAGCTACCAGGACACCGAGGGGCCGGAGAAGGCGTTCGCGCAGTGGTTGTTCGCCTCCATGATGCTCGGCTCCGCAGATCCGGGCGAGGCCGCCGTCCTGGTCGACGCGGCGCTGGCGGCGTTCCGCGCCAGCGGGGACCGGTGGGGCATCGCTGCCGCCTGCGCCATCCGAGCGGACCTCGCGCTCGTACTCCGCAGCGACCTGCCCGCGGCGCAGCGTGACTGCGAGACCAGCCGGTCGCTGTTCGGACAGTTGGGCGACCGCTGGGGCCAAGTGCATCCGACGAGTCTGTTGGGAACCCTGGCCGAGATCCACGGCGACTACGATCGTTCCGCCACGCGCTACCGGGAGGCACTGCGCATCGCCGAACACCTGCGGCTGTGGACGTCGGTGTCCCGGCAGCTGGCATGCATCGGCCGGCTCGCCATCTTGAAAGGCGACCTCGACGAGGCCGCCGTCAGTCACGACCGCGCGCTACAGGTGGCCCAGGAACAGTCGAGCCGCTCCGCCGTCGCCTTCGCCGGCACGGGCCTGGCAATGATCGCGCGACGGCGGGGCGACCTCGACGCCGCCGAGACCCAGCAGCGGGAATTGCTCGACTGGAACCGCCGCGCAGGCTTCCTGCCAGGCTGCGCGCTCGCGCTGGCCGAGTTGGGGTTCATCGCGGAGCACCGCGGTGATGCTGTCCTGGCTGAGCGCCGCCACCGTGAGTCGCTCGACGCGGCGCGCGCTACCGGTGATCAACGGGCTGTCGCCCTGGCTCTCGAGGGCCTGGCCGGGGCCATCAGCCTTGGCGGTGACAGTCGCCCCGCCGCGCGGCTGCTCGCCGCGGCGCGGACGCTGCGCGAGTCTGCCGGAGCGCCGCTGCCTCCCGGCGAGCAACATGACGTCCAGCGCATCACCGTCCGCCTCCGGGAGGCGCTCGGCAGCGACGAACTCGCTGCCGAGATGAGCTGCGGCGCACAGCTTGACCTCGACGAGCAGCCGTTCAGCGGCGTCGGTAAGGGGATGGTCAGCGGACGGTAAGCCTGCTCGGCACGGTTGACCGAAACCGAGCCGACCCAGGAGGCACCATGCAGACCGATGCCAGGATCGCCGTCATCTACTACTCCGCCACCGGCACTGTGCACCGGCTCGCGCAGGCATTTGTCGACGGAGCCGCCGACGCCGGCGCGGAGGTCCGCCTGCGCAGGGTGGCGGAGCTGGCGCCGGAGCACGTCATCGATGCCAAGCCGCAGTGGCGAGCCCACCTCGACGCCACCGCCGACATCCCGGTCGCCACTCTGGACGACCTCAGGTGGGCCAACGGGTACGCCTTCGGCACGCCGACCCGTTTCGGGAACATCTGCTCCCAGCTGCGCCAGTTTCTCGACACCACGACCGTCCCGTGGCAGGCGGAGGAACTGGCCGACAAACCGGCGACCGGCTTCACGGCCACCTACGAGGAACACGGCGGCCAGGAGGCGACCCTGCTCAGCCTCTACCAGACCTTCCACCACTGGGGGTCGATCATCCTCCCCACGGGCTATCTGAACTACGACACCGCTCACGTCGCTGGCGGAAACCCGTACGGCGTCAGCCAGGTGGAGAGCCGCGCCAGCCGGGATCCCGAGTACGCCAAAGCTGTCCTCGAGACGGCCTGCTTCCAGGGCGCACGCCTGACCCGGATGGCAGCCGCTCTCGCCGCCGCCCGCACGGACGGGGGACTGTCCGAGTAACGGCCCGGTGTCAAGATGACCCTCGGCGGGCGGCGTCCAGCCCCACGAGCTGAGGGCGAGCCGGGAATCCGGCAACCGCCAGCCCTCGGAGGTTTGCCCGCGTCGCGTGGGCACCCTCCGAGCGGGGCGGGCTGGTACTGCAACGGCGGCAGGCGAACTGAGTTTGAGTGACCCCCTGGCTTGGCACGCCGAGGAGGATCAACTCGATTCAGGGCCGGCCGGCCCGCTCTGAGTACCTGGACTGCTGACCGCTGCTCCGGGCGGTTCAGCGGGTGGGGGTACGCGAACGGCCCGGGCCGGGCGCGGTGCTACGACGCGCTGAGCCGCTCCTGCGCCTCGAACAGTTCGTCGCCATGCTCGGTGACCCAGGCGCCCAGCGCCCGCATCGGGCCGTCGGCGAAGCTGCGGCCGAGATCGGTGAGCGCGTAATCGACCCGGGGCGGCGCCTGGGGGAAGAACCGCCGCTCGATCAGGCCGTTGCCGACCAACCTGTGTATGGCCTCGGTGAGCGCCTTGTCGCTGATTCCTCCGATGCGTGCCCGCAGTGAGCAGCGACGGCGGGCGCCCTCGGCCAGCGCGGCCAGTACGACCGCATCCCACGTGTGCGCGAACAGGTCCGCCGCCATCCGCATCCGGCAGTCAGCTACGAGTTGCTCGCAGAAGTCGCCGTCACCCATGCGCCCATCCTGGCACGCTCGACATGCACCGTCCGGTGCGCATCGACCTGCCTAGCGTGACGGTATGCGTATCGGAATCCTCGGCACCGGCAACCTCGCCACGGCATTGGCCACCGGCTGGGCCCGGGCCGGACACGACATCATCATCGGCGGTCGCTCGACGGCCGCCGCCGAAGCGATCGCGAACCGGATCGGCGGCACCGCGCGGCCCGTATCGGCGGTCGCCGCCGGCGCCGACGCGGTTCTGCTGGCGGTCCGCTGGGACGGCGTCACCGAGATGCTGACAGCGGCCGGCGGGCCCGCCGGTGCGCTGGCCGACCTCCCCCTGGTCGACCCGACGAACGCCGTCGAGCACGGTGTCGGCGCCCTCCAGACGGAACCCGCCCGGTCGGCCGCCGGCCACATCGCCGCCCTCGCACCCGGCGCGCACGTGGTCAAGGCTTTCCATCTATTCCCGGCCGAGCGGTGGGTGACGCCCGATGCCGGACCGGTCACGGTCGCCATGTGCGGTGACGACGAGCGCGCACTCGATGTCGTCGGGTCGCTCGTGCGAGACGTCGGTGGAGTTCCCGCGGTCCTCGGAACGCTCGACCGGGTACGACAGTTGGAGGAGGTCGCCGGCTTTGTCATCGGGCTGGCGTTCGCCGGGGTCGACCCGCAATCGGCGATTCCGTCGGTTCCCCGCTGACGTGTGTCCGACAGGCCGCTGGTGGAGGCGGGCGGTCCCCCTGGAGCCCCTCTGCTCTCCCACCCCTCGATCTCGCGCTTGTCCAATTCCTACCGAACAAGTAGGATTTCAAGCCCCGGAGCCACGCGGCACCGCGTGGCTCCGGGCACGTCCGACGGAATGACTGGTCAGCGTCAGCCCTGACGGAGGGGGCGCAGGTGGCGGTCGGCCCACTCGGCGAACGGAGTCAGGGGAATGCCGAGGGCGCGCGCGAACTCCGGCCGGGCCGGCTGCCCGGCGACGTTCAGGAACTCGTGGGAGGTGGTGGCCCACGGCGGCATGCCGGCGGCAACCGCTTCCGCCTCGGTCATGTCGGGAGCGGTGCCGTCGATGCCGAGCGACTCACCGATGATCTTCGCGATTTCTGTCATCGGCAGGTGGTCGCCGGCCAGTTCGAGTTCGACGCGGTGGAAGCGGTCGGGGTCGGCGACGGCCGCTGCGGCCGCTCGGCCGATGTCGTCGACGGCGACCAGCGACAGGTGGGTCTGCGGCCGGAGGACCGTCGCGAGCCCGCCCGCGATGCCCCGCGGCAGCAGGTAGGCCAGGTCGGGCAGGAAGTTCTCCATGAAGAAGCCCGGCTTGATCAGCGTCCACCGGTCGAAGCCTGCGGCCCGGACGCGTTCCTGCATGCCGGCCTTGGGCAGGAAGACGCGCTCCATCGCGGCCCAGCGCCCGTCGGTCCAGCCGGGGGCTTGCTCATGCTGCCCGGCACCGGAGACCGAGGTGTGCACGAACTGCGGGACCCCCGCCGCCAGCGCGGCCTCGATCAGGTTGACACCCTGGGCGAGTTCGCTCTCGAAGTCCCAGGTGTCGCCGCGCAGCTCCGGCATCTGCACGGAGAAGACGGCGCGGGCGCCCCGGGCCGCCGGGACCAGCGATGCGGGGTCGCGGAGATCGCCGGTGACCAGCTCGGTGCCGAGGGCGGCGACCGCGGCGGCCTTGGCGGCAGCAGGGTTACGGACCAGGGCGCGCACCGGCACGCCGGCGGCGAGCAGGGCACGGGCGGTTGCCCCGCCCTGCTGGCCGGTAGCGCCGGTGACCAGGACTGGTGCTCGATCTGACATGGACACACTCCTCGACCCAAGAAACGGCGGGGCCCGCCGTTTAAGCTTGCTAAGATACGGCGGACCCCGCCGCTTAGCAACGCCGAGGTGAGACATGCGCGCAGACGCCCGCCGCAACTACGAACTTCTGCTCGCGGTGGCAGCAGAGGCGGTGGCCGAGCACGGGGCCGACGCGTCGCTGGAACAGATCGCCCGGACCGCCGGGGTGGGCTCCGGCACGGTCCGCCGCCACTTCCCGACCCGGCACGCGCTGCTCGAAGCCGTCTTCCGGGATCGCATCGACGCCCTCTGCGCCCGCGCAGGCGAACTAGCGGGCGAACCGGACCCCCGGGCCGCGCTCGTCGAATTCCTGATCGAGATGACGCGGGCCGCCGCGACGATCCGGGGCCTGGCCGAGGCGCTGAACCGCGGCCGCACCGAAAGCGTCTACTGCGCGTCCGACCAACTGTCCGAGGCGGGTGAGCCACTGGTACGCCGGGCCGCCGAGGCCGGAGTGCTGGCACCCGACGTCACCTTCGCCGACCTGTCGACGCTTGTCACCGGGATCGCCCTGGCAACCGAGGACGACCGCAACCCCGCCACCACAGCGACGCGCCTGCTCTCGCTGGCCATGACGGGGTTCACGGTGACACCGCAGGAACCCACACAACAGAGCCCACTTCCGAGACCAGGACGTGATCGCAAGCCGTAGCTCGGGCGGGCTCCGCCGGACCAGATGGCGGTCCGCGCTACGGCTCGCGGGACTGCCCGGCCGAACGGCGCCTCGCCCACGGCGACCACCTGCACCGGTACGGCGCGCTCCCCGGCGTGCACCGCGTCGAAACCGAGATCGTCGCACAGAGGGGCGAGCGGGCAGGACCACTCGTCGCCTCCGGAGCCTGAGCGCGGCTTGCTTTCGAGCGCGCTCGAAGCTTTAGCGTCGGGGCCGTGACCACGACAGCCGAGACGAGAACATGGATCATCACGGGCGCGAGTTCAGGCCTCGGTCTGGGGCTCGCCGAGGCGGCACTCCAGGCTGGCGAGCATGTGATCGGGACCGCGCGACGGGCCGACCGCTTCGACGGGCTCAAGGCGCGGTACGGGGATGGGCTCCTCGCCGTCGAGCACGATGTGCGCGACACGGCCGGAGCGGCCGGGGTCGTGCAGCGGGCGCTGGAGGTGTTCGGGCGCGTCGACGTGCTCGTCAACAATGCAGGCGCCGGACAGGTCGGCGCCGCCGAAGAGATCACGGACGCTGCTCTGCGGGCCATGCTCGAGCAGCACCTGTTCGGCCCGGCCGCCTATGTGCGTGCCGTGCTGCCCCACATGAGGGAACGTCGCTCTGGTGCGATCGTGCAGATGAGCAGCCAGGGCGGGCGGATGTCGTTTCCCGCCGTCGGCAGCTACTCAGCCGGCAAGTTCGCGCTCGAGGGCTGGTCGGAGGCGCTGGCGGGCGAGGTCGCACCGTTCGGCATCCGCGTCCTCATCGTCGAGCCCAGTCGCTTCCGCACCGCGTTCAACGCCGCGGACGTGCTCAACACGGCGCGGCAGAGCTCGATCTACGACGGGGTCACCGGTGCCGTGCGCGCGAACATGGAGGGAGCCGACGGCATCCAGGAGGGCGACCCGGCACGAGCCGCCCGGGTGATCCGGGACATGCTCGACACACCCGACGCGCCGCTCCGGCTTCCGCTCGGCGCCGAGGCGGTTCGCAACCTCGCCCGCGTCTACCGTGCGGCGCTCGACGACGTCGAGAAGTGGGCGCCGGTGAGCGAGTCGGCGGACTTCCCAGGCATGCCGCCCGCGGTTCGCGCGTTCTGATCGCCGTACGCTGATGGCCATGGCCACCGAAGCGCTGATCGAACGGATCCTCGCTGCCAGCGACGGGCCGTCCTCGTCGACGATCGACGCGCTGCACGAGCTGCTCGACGACGCCACCATCGAGGCCTCGACGGCGCCCAGGAGTGTCGCCGAGGCGGCCCGGCTTGTCGGCCTGTCGACGCACACCCTCCGCTACTACGAGCAGGAGGGGCTCGTGCGGCCCGCCCGCAACACCTCCGGGTACCGCGAGTACGCCGCCTCCGACCTGCGCCGCCTCGTCTTCCTCACCCGGATGCGCCTGTCCGGCATGACCATGACCGACCTCAAGCGCTACATCTCACTCGCCGAGCAGGGCCCGAGCACCGTCACGGAACGCCGACGCATCATGCGCGACCAGCACGACCGGATCACGCGGCAGATCCGTGAGCTCAGACTGGCGCTGGAGGCCACCGAGTACAAGATCCGCGTCTACGACGGGCACCCGGAAGGCTGACCCACTCAGCCACCGTCGGCTGCGGAACCTGAACAGCGTTCTTCTTGTCTGCCATGACGCGGACCTTCCCGGGGCGTTGAGCACGACCTGCAGCCGGATGGCGAACCCGCACCATACCGATGACGTGCAGGCTTGCCCGACCGCAGCCGGGACGCGCAGACTTGGCGGATGCGCCCGGGGATGGCAGACGGTCGCCTATCAGTGGCTTCACGTGCTGTGACGCACCCGGCTGTCTGGTCGGTGCCGGCGATGGCGCTGCTGGTGCTCGTGGCCATGCCGTTCAACGACGCGTTCTACGACTTCTGGGTCAACTACGACGCGCAGGGTGACGCACAGCAGTACGAGCTGCTCCACACCACGCGCATCTTCCAGTACACGTCCGGCGTCCTCTGCGGACAAGTGTTGGCGTTGCTGGCCGGGGCCGCCCTAGCCGGCCGCTACACACAGGCGAGGGCGCTGGTCGTGGCGGTCCCGCTCGCGCTGCTCCTGGCCAGTGTGGCCGTCGCGGTCGCCTACCCGCTCGCCCGCGCACGCGAGGGCGTCTACTTCACGACCCCGGCACTCGATGACCCGATCCTGGTGCGGGTCCTCCTGTGCGAGCTGGCCGCCTTCCCGCTCTATGCCGCTGCCGGCGTCGGTCTCGGCGCGCTGCTTCTGGGGCACCTGCGGCGAGCCGCGACGCGCTGGCCGCTCGTGTTCCTGTTCCTGCTGGGCTGGTTCGCCGCCACCCTGGTCGGGCTGCTGCAGGACGACCGGTTCGCCGCGCCGTACGCGCTGTTGTGGGCCGTCCCACCGATCGCGGCCGGCACGGCGATCGCGCTGGCCGGACTGTCGACGGATGTCTGGGCCGTACCGCCCGTGCCGGTGGGTGACTGGGGGCGCGGCAGCAGCGCCGCCCTGCTGGTGAGCGCCGCCGCTTACGCCCTGGGGTTGAACCTGCTGGCCCGCTGGGCCGGTCGCCGGGCGCCCCGCCCGACGAAGGGGTGACCGTGGTCGCCCTCGGCGACGACAACGCGGAAGCCCGTTACCGGCGAACCGGTGACGGGCTTCCTACCTGCGTATACCTGTGGTGGGCGATACTGGGATCGAACCAGTCCCGTCGCTTTGCAAGTTCTCATCACATCGTCCAACGGGTCCGTCCGCGACCTCGGGCTACTTTCCGCGCCCGGCCGCTGGCGACCATCCTCGTCTGGATCGATGGCTGTAGCCGTTGCTGTCGAGAGCCGGCCAGGGCAACCAACGGGCGCTCAACGAGGTACGCCCGCCTTCCAGCTCGCGAGGTCCGCAAGCAGTCCCTCGTAGCGTTCTGATGCGGGAACCGTGCCGCCGTCGCGAAGGCGGTTTACGCCAGCGCGGCGCCTTCGGACCGGCGTCCGAACCTGGGTTCCGTCGCACAGCTGCAACCACAGCCGCTCCGGTGAACCGCCCCGAAAGCGAGCGACCAGGAAGGCCCGCTGAACGACACCTGGGCGAACGACGAGCACCTCGGTCTCGACGCGGGTAAGGCGTCGGGCCATCAGGCGATCCCTCCAGTACAACCATGCCCGCCCGCTAGCTAGTGCGACTACGTGGACGCACCATGGATCGGTGGGTGGCCGCCGCGCCTCAGTGAAGGGCGGGCCGGCCCACAGCCATGTCCCGATGACCTCAGGCCGGCTCGTCCGGGAACCAGCCGGCCCGGCCGAGGGCACCCGGCAGGCTGGCCTTGCCGAGCCGGTCACCGATCCAGGCCGCCGTCTCGATCACCGCACGCGGGTCGAGGCCGGTCTGGTGGCCGGAGCGGTGCAGGGCGTAGACCAGGTCCTCCGTGGCGACGTTGCCGGTGGCCGCCGGGGCGAAGGGGCAGCCACCGATGCCGCCGACGCTCGCGTCGAGCACGCTCACGCCGGCCTCGACAGCAGCCAGAGCGTTGGCGATTGCGGTGTTGCGGGTGTCATGCAGGTGCAGGCGCAGCGGTACGCCCGGCGCGGCCGCGCCGGCTGCGGCCACCAGGTGCCGCACCTGGGCGGGCACTCCCACACCAATGGTGTCGGCCAGAGCGATCTCGTCCGGCTCGCCCTCAGCGAGCCGGGCGACGAGCTCGCCGACTGTCGACGGGGCGACGTCGCCCTCGAAAGGGCAGCCGAACGCCGCAGCGACGGTGACGCTGGCCCGACGGCCGGCGGCGTGGGCGGCTGCGGCAATGTCGGACCAGGCCTGGACCATGGTGTCGACCGAGGCGCCCTGGTTTCGCTGGCTGAACGTCTCGGTGGCGACCACGACGCAGTTCACCTCGTCCACCCCGGCGGCGAGGGCACGGTCGAGCCCGCGTCGGTTGAGCACCAGACCGATGTACGATACGTCGCTGCGGCGCGGCACCTCGGCCATGACGGCTTCCGCGTCGGCCATCTGGGGCACCCGGTCGGCGCGGACGAACGACACCGCCTCGACCCGCCGCGCTCCGGCCTCGACGCAGCGCCGGATCAGCTCGATCTTGCTCGCTGTCGGGAGGACCTCGGACTCGTTCTGCAACCCGTCCCGGGGGGACACTTCCACCACGCGCACCATCATCTGTATACAATCTCAGAGCGGCAGGCGGTCGGCAAGGTACCGGTCGCGACATCGCTTCAGACCACGGAGGCACGGGTGACCAATGCCGGGCAGGACGCCTACGAGGCGTTGCGGAGCGCGATCCTGAACGGATCCATCCGCCCGCGGGAGCGGCTGGGCGAGGTGGAGCTGTCCTCGCAGTTCGGGGTGAGTCGGACCCCGATCCGGGAGGCCCTGCGCCGGCTCACCGCCGAGGGCCTGGTCGTCTTCCAGCCCAACCGGGGGGCCAGGGTGGCCGAGTGGTCGCTCAGCGATCTGGAGGACACCTACGAGATCCGGGCCCGGCTGGAAAGCTACGGCGCGGCCCTGGCCGCCCAGCGCATCGACGCCGACTGCCTGCCGAGGCTGAGCCTGCTCTGCGATCAGATGGATCAGCGGGCGCAGCGGATGACCCCCCAGGATCTGGACGACATCGCCGACCTCAACGCCGAACTGCACGGTCTGGTCATCGGCGCTGCCGGCAGCCCTCGACTGACCTCCCTGCTCTCGGCGGTGGTGGAGGTCCCGCTCGTGGTTCGGGCGTTCCGCCTCTACACCCCGGAGGCGCTGGCCCGCAGCATGGCCCACCACCGTGACCTGGTGGCAGCCCTCCGCGCCCGCGACGCCGAATGGGCGTCGAGCACGATGCGCGCGCACGTGCTGGCCGCCCGGCGAGTGCTGCTGGACGCCATGTCCGACAACCCGGATCTCTGAGCGCTCGGGCGCGCCGATCCGACCGCGGTCCAGCCTCCGGGCCCGGTGGCCCGGAGGCTGGACGGGCCACCGGGCCCAATCAGCTCCCGGGTGCGCCCGGCTTGATGCAGGCCACCGCGCGGTCGGCGTCGAAGGGGGTCAGGCGCACCTCGTTTTGTACACACCGGTCCTCGCCGACCGGGCACCGACCGTAGAGGACGCAGCCGCTCACCTTCTTCGTCGGGCTCACCGGGTCGCCGACCAGGCGGGCCGGCGGCAGCTCCTGGTCGGGGTCGACGGGCAGCGCTGCGGCCAGCAGAGCGCGCGTGTAGGGGTGCTGCGGGTCGGCGAACACCCGCTCCGACGGGCCGGTCTCCACCACCCGGCCCCGGTACATGACCGCGATCCGGTCGCTGACGTAGCGAACGGTGTGGATGTCATGGGAGATGAACAGATACCCCATGCCGAGTTCGGTCTGCAGGTCGGCCAGGAGTTGCAGGATCTGGGCGCGGACCGACAGGTCGAGCGAGGAGGTGGGTTCGTCGAGGACGATCAGGGAGGGCTCGGTGACGATGGCCCGCGCGATGCCGACCCGTTGTTGCTGTCCCCCGCTGAGTTCACCGGGAAATCGGCGGGCCATCTCGGGTGCCAGCCCCACCTGGTCGATGACCCTGGCGACCCGGCTCCGGCGGTCGGCCGCCGGGGTCTTCGGCTGGTGGATGGCGAGTGGCTCGCCGACGATGTCGGCCACCCGCATACGCGGGTTCAGCGACTCGAACGGTTCCTGGAAGATGATCTGCGCCTTGGCGCGCAGCTGGCGCAGTCCGGCTGCGGGCAGCGCGAGCATGTCGGTGCCCTGGAAGTGCACCGAGCCCCGGGTCGGCTCGATCAGGCGTAGGGCCAGCCGGCCCAACGTCGACTTGCCCGACCCGCTCTCGCCGATGACGGCCAGTGTCTCGCCGGCGTTCACGGTCAGCGACACGTCGTCGAGGGCGTAGACCGTGGTGGTCCCGCCGACGGAGAACTCCTTGCTGACGTTGGTCAGCTCCAGCAGGCTCACCGAACGGCCTCCCTCTCCTGCGGCAGGTGACACCAGTACGTCCGGCCCGACGCAGAGGTCGTCGGCTCCGGGAACACCTGCCCGCAGGGCTCGAAGGCGTGCGGGCAGCGTGCCTGGAAGGGGCAGCCGGCCGGATAGTCGACGAGATCCGGCAGCCTCCCGGTGAGGTGCACCAACGGATGGCCCGGCCGGGGAACGGCCCGGACCAGCGCCTGCGTGTACGGGTGCTGCGGGCTGGTGAGCACGTCACGGACCGAGCCGTGCTCGATCACCTTGCCGGCGTACATCACGACCACCCGGTCGCAGTACTGGGCCACCACGCCGAGGTCGTGGGTGACCAGCAGCATCGAACGGCCGTGCTGCTGGACCAGGCCCCGGACGAGGTCGAGGATCTGCCGTTGCACGGTCAGGTCGAGGCCCGTGGTCGGCTCGTCGGCGATGACGAAGGCCGGGTTGAGCAGCATGGCCATGGCGATGACGACGCGCTGGGCCATCCCGCCGCTGAGCTGGTGGGCGTAACCGTCGAGGACCCGGTCCGGGCCGGCGATGCCGACGTCGGCCAGCGCGTCGCGGGACCGGTCCCGGGCGATGGCGTCGGAGCGGATGCCGTGCGCAGCAAGGATGTTGGCGAACTGCCGGTGGATGCGCATCACCGGATTCAGCGCGCTGAACGGGTTCTGCGCGATGAAGCCGATCTCGGCGCCGCGCAGCCGGCGCAGTTCGGCCGCACGCAGGCCGAGCAGGTCGACGCCGTTGAATCGGGCGGTGCCCTCGACCACCCGCCCCGGGGGGCGGACCAGGCCGAGAATCGACCGGATCGTCACCGACTTGCCGCATCCGCTTTCGCCGACCACACCGACGATCTCGGCCCGGTCGACGTGGAAGTCGACGCCGTTGACCGCGTGTACCAGCCCGTCGGGGGTGTCGAAGCGGGTGGTGAGGCCGCTGACCTCCAGCAGGCGGGGCTCCCGGTCCGCGCCCTGGCCGGTGTTGGTGGGGCGGCTCAGCGCCTGGCGGGGGGCGCTCATCGCTGCCTCGCCCGTCCGAAGGAGTCCTGCAGCTCGTCGCTGATGGCGTTGAAGCAGAGCACGGTCAGGAAGATGGCGAGTCCGGGGAAGACCGATACCCACCACTGGCCGGTCGTCATGTTCTGCGCTCCTGTCTGGATCATCGCTCCCCAGCTGGCGTCGGCGGCGTTGATGCCGATGCCGAGGAAGGACAGCGAGGCGATCACCACGATCGAGTGGGCCACCGCCAGCGACGCCTGGGCCAGGATGATGCCGGTCATGTTCGGCAGCACGTGACGGAACATGACCCGCGGCCCGGTCGCGCCGATGGCGTGGGCGGCCTCGACGTAGCGGCTCTCCCGGATGGTCAGCCCTTCGCTGCGGACCAGACGGACGAACCGGGGGACGTTGATGATGGCGATGGCCACCACGACGTTCTCGATGTTGTTGCCCATCAGGGCGACCAGTGCGATGGCCAGGACCAGCAGGGGGAAGGCCTGGAAGACGTCCAGCGCGCGGACCACGCGCTCTCCCCACGGCCCTCGGTGCAGGGCGGCCAGCCCGAGCAGTACGCCGACCACCAGCGAGATCAGCATGCCGGCGAGGGCCAGCGGGATGTCCACTCCGGCCGAGGCCACCAGGCGGCTGAAGACGTCGATGCCGAACTTGTCGGTGCCCATCCAGTGCTCGCCGTCGGGTGCGGCGAGGGTGTCGGGCAGCGGCTCGGCCGGGTCGTAGGGCAGCGGCGCGAGGTAGGCCGCCGCCAGCATGCCGGCGAGGATGCCGCTGGGCACCCACAGGCGCAGGCGGCGACGACCACGGCGGGGCTTGCGGCCCTTCGGCGCGGTGACCGTGGTGGGATCGGCGGCCAAGGTTTCAGTCATAGCGCACCCTCGGATCGAGCACCGCGACCAGGATGTCCAGTGCGGTGAAGGCCAACAGGGTTCCCAGGCCGGCGGCGAGGATGAAGCCCTGCACGGCCGGCATGTCGAGCTGGAGGATGGAGTCGATCGCCCACTCCCCGAAGCCACCCCACGAGAAGATCGTCTCGATGATCGCCGCACCGCCGAGCAGAGCGGCCAGCAGGATGCCGCCGTAGGTGAGGATCGGGGTGCGGGCCTGACGGAAGGCGTAGGCCAGCACGGTCCGCTCGGGCAGACCGCAGGCCCGGGCGAATTCGACCTGCTTGGACTCCAGGGCGGGCACCAGCGAGGCGTAGGTGCTGCGGGCGAAGTACGCCGAGTAGTAGATGCCCAGGGTCAGCACCGGCAGCATCGAGTGCGCCACCGCCGAACGGAAAACCGTCATGTCACCAGCGATCAGCGAGTCGACCAGCAGTGCCCCGGTCACCGCCGGCGGCGGCTCGTCCATCAGACCGAGCCGGCCGACCGGGGCGGGAGCCCACCCGGCGAGATAGAAGCAGATGTAGATCAACAGGAGGGCGAGGAAGAAGTCGGGGATCGACTGGAAGGTGGTGACCACAAATCGGGAGCCCCGGTCGGCCAGCCTGCCCTTGTGGTACGCGCCCAGGGTGCCCAGGCCCACACCGAGCACCGCGGCCACGATGAGCGAGAGGATCACCAACTCCAGGGTGGCCGGGGCGAAGCGCAGGATCTCCGACAGGATCGGCCGGTCGGTGTAGTACGACGATCCGAGGTCGCCGCGGACCAGGCCGCCGAGGTAGTCGACGAACCGCTCCCACAGTGGCCGGTCCAGACCGAGGCGTCGCTCGATCTCGGCCAGTTCCTCCGGGCCGGCGGCCGGCCCGGCGATGACCCCGACCGGGTTGCCCGGCAACGCGTTGACCAGGAGGAAGGCCAGCACGACGACCGAGAGCAGCCCCACGGGCAGGAAGAGCACCCGCCGTCGGGCGTAGCCGAGGACCCGCATCACAAACCTCCCGGTCCGAGCAGCGCCGTGGCTTCGTCCAGAGCCAGCACTTCGGCGTACTTGGCACCGAGGTCGAACAGGGCGGCCTGGTGCGGTCGCGGATCGCGGTCCAGGCATGCCTCGGCGACGACGAGGGGGACGAAGCCGTGCTGCAGGGCGTCCACCGCGCTGGCCCGGATACAGCCGCTGGTCGACGCGCCGCCGATGACGAGGGCGTCCACCCCCAGGACACGCAGGGTGCTGGCCAGGCTGGTGCCGAAGAAGGCGCTGGCGTACTGCTTGGTCACCACCGTCTCGCCGGGCGCCGGGGCCAGGCTCGGCGGGGCGTCGGCGAACGCGCTGCCGTGTTCGAGGACCCGCAGGGCGGGCACCTTGCGGGCGAAGAGGCCACCGTCTACCCCGCCCGGGCTCAGTTCCACCCGGGTGTGGATCACCGGCACGCCGTTGCGGCGCGCGGTGTCGAGCAGTGCGGCGCAGGCCCGCAGGGCCGGCGGGTCGGTGTCGCCGGCGTAGAGCGGTGAGGCCGGGTCGAGGTAGGCCCGGACGAGGTCGACCAGGAGCAGGGCTCGACGTGATCCGCGACCCAGGTCCCCGCCGAAGCCGGCCCTGCGGTAGTCGCCCTGGAGGTCATCCACCGTGTCCACCCCTAGATGACGCCGCTGGTTCGCAGCGCGTCGATCTCGGCGGACTCCAACCCGACGATGTCGGTGAGCACCTCGTCGGTGTGTTCCCCGAGCCGCGGCCCGGCCCACTTGATCCGCCCCGGGGTGGCCGACAGTCTCGGTACGACGTTCTGCATGGGGAACTCGCCGAACTCGGGGTGGGCGACCCGGACGATGGCTTCCCGGGCGGCGAAGTGCTCGTCCTCCAGCATCTCCGGGGCGCGGTAGACCCGGCCGACCGGGACGTCGTGCTTGACCATCGTGGCCATCAGGTGCTCGGTGTCGTGCTGCGCCGACCAGGTCGCGATGATGGCGTCCAGTTCGACCTGGTGGCGGCCCCGGGCGGAGTGCGTGGCGAAGCGCTCGTCGGTGCCGAGTTCGGCCATGTCCATGGCTGCGGCCAGCCGCCGGAAGACGGTGTCCTGGTTGGCCGCGATGAGCACCAGTCCGTCGTCGCGTGTGGGATAGACGTTGGAGGGGGCGATGTTGGGCAGGATGGCACCGGTGCGTTCGCGCACGTGACCGGCCAGGGCGTACTCCGGCAGCAGCGACTCCATCATCGCCAGCACCGCCTCGTAGATCGCCGAGTCGACCATCTGGCCCCGGCCGGTGCGGTCGCGGACCCGCAGCGCGAGCAGGGCCCCCAGGGCGGCGAAGGTGCCGGCCAGGGAGTCGCCGAGGCTGATGCCGACCCGGCTGGGCGGCGTCTGCGGGTCGCCGACGACGTAGCGCAGGCCACCCATGGCCTCGCCGACGGAGCCGTAGCCGGGGCGGGCGGAGTAGGGACCGTTCTGACCGAAGCCGGAGACCTGGACCATGACCAGCCCGGGATTGGTTTCGGACATCTGCTCGTAGCCCAGGCCCCAGCGCTGCATGGTGCCGGGCCGGAAGTTCTCCACCACCACGTCGCACTGGGCGATCAGCCGCTGGGCCACCGATTGGCCCTCGGGGGTGCGCAGGTCCACGGTGATGGACTTCTTGTTGCGCGCCACGATCGGCCACCACAGCGACTTGCCGTACGGCTTCTCCCGGCCCCACTCGCGCATCGGGTCGCCCTGGCGCGGGGGTTCGCACTTGATGACCTCGGCGCCGAAGTCGGCCAGGAGTTGGCTGCAGAACGGCCCCGCGAGCAGGGAGCCGAACTCGACCACGCGTACGCCGTGCAGCGGTCCCTCATGGTGCAGATCGCTAGACATGAACACCTCTCATAGCAGCCACTCAGTGGTCGTTGTATACAACAGGGAGTCGGGGCTCGCTGTCAACAGCAGTTTGGGCCGATCAGCGGCGCACCACCGCGCTCACATTCCCACGTTTCTGCATACAGAAGTGGCCCGGGCGACCCCGACGCCTGTCACGCCCGTGCGCCCAGCCGACGGCCGAGCAGCCGCCCGAACGCCAGCGCCGGCGTCACCGCCATCCCCCCGCAGAACGCCGCGCCACTGGTGGCCCCCATGCCGATGGCCTCACCGACGGCGTACAGCCCGGGCACTATTGCGCCACCGGGCCGCCGGACCCGCAATTCGGTGTCCACGTCCAGTCCGCCGAAGCTGCACAGCAGCGCGGCCACCGAGCGAAGCGCGTAGTAGGGCGGCCGGACCAGGGGATGCGCGGGAGCCCGGCGGCCCAGCGGGTCCACCCCTTGCCGCACCGCGAGGTTGTAGGACCGCACGGTGTCGACCAGCCCTTGCGCGTCGATGCCCGCCCGGCGGGCCAGTCCAGGAAGGTCGTCGGCGACCCAGGCCACGTCCCCCCGCTGCGCCTCGACCCGGAACCGCTCGTGCCCCCAGGCCGGTACCAGAGGCGGCCCCGCCGCCAGGGCTTCGGAGTCGCAGACGATCCAGAACTCGCCCCCCGGCTGTTCCTGCACGGCCCGCTCGTGTCCGGTGACGTCGTCGAGGTCCTCGGCGACGAACCGTTGCCCGGCCGCGTTGACCCAGATCTCCCGGGGCGGGCGCTCGACCGGTGCGAGGTGCGCCAACTCCGACCAGAAGTCCACCCGCCCCGGCTGGGAGCGGCGTTCGAGCAGGCCGAGCCGGGGCGTGTGCAGATCAGCGAAGCGGACCTCGGCCCCCAGGGGCCTGGCCATCTCGATCGCGGCGCCGGTGGAGGTCGGCACCGCGTTGGTCACCAGCCGAGGGCCGCCCGGGGTCAGCGCGCGGAACAGCTCCGGGTTGGCGCCGTACCCGCCGCAGGCCAGCACCGTGACCCCGGCGCGGACCTCGCGGGGGCCCTCGGGGGTGTCCAGGAGCGCGCCGGTGACCGTGCCTGCGGCGCTGGTCAGCCGGGTGGCCCGCGAGCGCAGCCGCAGGGCGACCCGGCCCGCGGCCACCTGCTTGTCCAGCAGCGGACGCAGCGTCTCTCGGATCGACCGACCGTGCCCGATCCCCCAGTAGGTCCGCGGCCGGGAGTACGGGGAGTGCCCGTGGTAGACCACAGGTGTGCCCGGGGCGAACGGGAAACCATGCTCGTCGAGCCAGTCCACGACGCCGGCCGCCTCGTCGACCGCCAGCCGGATCAGCGCCGGGTCGCCGCGGTGATGACCGATGCGCAGCACGTCGGCGTAGTGCCGGTCCGGGTCGTCGTCGATACCCGCCTGGCGCTGCCGGCGGGTGCCCGCGGCACTCATGTGCCCGGCCGAGACGCTCAGCGTGCCACCGATGTCGGTGCCCCCGTCGACCAGCTCGACGCGGAGCCCGGCCCGCGCCGCCTCGATCGCGCAGGGCAGGCCGGCGGTGCCGGCCCCGATCACCAGCAGGTCGACCTCGCCGCTCATCGCGCGCTTGCCCGGTCGGATACCAGCCGGCCCGTGGTGACGAAGGACGACAGCACCGCGGCGAACTCCTCGGGCACCCGCCAGGGCAACTGGCCGGTGGTGTCGGTCAGCCGCACGGCGACGGCGTCCGGACGGATTGCCTGCGCCAACGCGTCGCCGTCGGCCAACATGTCCCGGGCGGCGGTCAGCAGCAGCACCGGGCAGGGCAGGGCGCGCAGCGGCTCGGTCGGGTCGTAGGCGAACGCGGCCCGGTACGCCCAGTTGTACCGTTCGAAGACCGAGGCGATGTTGGCCACCGCGAGGTTCACCAACTCCGGAGGCCCCTCCCAGATGTCGAGGTAGCGGGCCCAGAGATCCTGCAGGTGCCGGCCGGCCGGGTCGATCGGCTTGTCCGGCGCCCAGGAGGCGCCGAGGCGCTCCCGCTCGGCCTGGTCCAGCACCAGCCCCGACAGGATGGCGTGAGTGACCCGGTCCGGCCCGGCGAGTTGGGCGACCGCCAGGGCCAGCGAGGCTCCGGTGTGCTGTCCGGCGACGGCGAACTCGGTGATACCGAGGGCGTCGACGGCGTCGAGCAGCAGGCGGGCGTAGCCGGGGATCTCCAGTGGGTCGCGGGGCGGGTCGGACAGCCCGTACCCGGGGGTGTCGAAGGCGAAGGCGCGCAGTGTGCGGCCGAGGGCGGGCAGGGCCGGGGCGAAGACGTTCGATGCCTGCGGCGACTCGTGGAACAGCACCAGGGCAGGCCCGCCGGTGCCGGCGGTGCGGTAGTGGATCTGCCCGCCGGACGGGCCGACGTATCCGCGCATGTCACTTTCCTCGGGCTCGGGGGGCGGGGGGTTCGGGTGGTGGCTCGTACGGCCCGGCGGCGGGCGGACGCCGTTTCGGGGCGGTCGAGCGCGCGGCGCGCCGGGTGGGGCTCCCGCCGGCCTTTTCGGCCGATCGGCGGGCGGGCACGGCGGGCGGCGCCGCGGCGGGTCCGGGCTCCAACTCGGCCCCGCCCGCGGCGGACGGTGGAGCGGTGGCCGGTGGCTTCGGCGCCCCGCCTGTCCGGGGCTCGCGCAGCAGGTCCGTCGGCACGGTCGGTCGACCGATCACGGTCGTCACGACAGTCCCGCCGATCGCAGCCACGGCCTGCCGGGCGCTCTCCACCGCGGACGTGACCGAGGCCATGTCGCCGACGAGGGAGACCGTGACAATTCCATCGCCGATGCGTTGCACGCCGATCAGCCGTACCTCGGCCGCCTTGCCCATCACGTCGACGGCGACGATCGAGGCGGTCAGCCCTTGTGTCTCGACCATGCCGAGCGCACCCGCATCCCACAGATCCACGTCAGTCCTTCACGTAGTTGAGCCACGCCTCGGTCTCCAGCCGGTCGACGATCGCGACGATGCTGGAGTCCACGGGCGCCTGACCGGGTTGCCGCAGCGCCAGCCGCGCGGCGCCACCCGTGGCGACCAGGACGACCTCTCCCCTGCCGGCGCCGACGGTGTCGACGGCGACGTAGGGCTCTCCGGCGGGCGCATCGCCCAGCGGCGCGACGACGAGCAGCTTGGCCCCGGTCAGCGCCTCCGACTTGACGGTGCTGACCACCGAGCCGATCACGCGGGCGACACGCATGCCGACACCACCTCGTTTCTCTAGCGTCGGTGCGACCAGGGCTTCGTCTCGAACGCTCGACGGACCGCGTCGCGCGCCGCCTCCACCTCCGAGTGCAGTCCGGAGATCCACAACCTGCCGAACTGGCCCACGCCCCGGACGTCGATGATCTTCACACTGGCGGACTTCTCCACCTCGTTGCCGACAGCGGAGATGTAGGCGGCGGGCTGACACTCGACCACCAGCATCGACTCGCCGGCCACCAGCAGGGAGCCCTTGCGGGAACGGTTGACCAGCTGCGCCTGGTAGGCGTCGATGTTGGAGACGATCTTCGCCGAAACCAGCTCCGCCGGCTGCGCGTCGGCCTCGGTGATCCCGAGCAGGTCCAGGATGGTCTGACCGGCTTGGCGCACCGCGTCCTGCGACATCGAGTGCAACTCGGTCATGCCGTACTGCCGCTCGACGACCTGAGAGCCGGGGCGCACCCCGGTGGCCTTGACGGCGGCGTCGACCAGGGCGTACACGTCGCTGCCCGGGGAGATCTCCAGGTAGAGCTCGGACATGCCCTCGACCACCGGGTCACCCGACATCACGCTGCCGAGCAGGGCGGCCATCTGCGGTTGGAGTCGGTCGACGAACGCGAAGGTACGCAACTCGACATCGTTGTGGGCCATGTCAGCGCCGGCCCACGAGCAGCGCGAGGGTGCCGCTGCTGCGCCGCTCACCGCTCTGCAGCACCCGGCCGGTGGGGGTGGAGACCTCCTCGACGCACTCCCGCTTGCAGGACAGTTCGGTGCAGTCGCCGGTGAACCCGGCGTCCCGGGCGGCCTGGACCAGGTCCATGTCCCGCATCGGGCCCCAGAACGGCTCGTTGTTGTTCCAGGTGTCCCAGTCGATGAGGAACTGCACCAGCGGGTCCAACCCGGCGTAGCCCGGGAAATCCGCGTGGATCATCATCCCGCCCGGGGCGAGCAGCCGGTGGCATTCCCGCAGGACGGCGCGGACCGCCTCCGGTGGCATCTCGTGCAGCAGGATGTGCGAGACGACCAGGTCGAAGTGCCCCGACGGGAAGCCCGTGTCCTCGCCGTTGCGCTGCGCGAAGTGCACCTTGCGGCCCAGGGACTCCGCCCGGCCGTGGGCGTAGCGCAACAGAGCGGCACCGACGTCGATGCCGTGCACCTCCGCCTCGGGATAGGCGTCGACGTAGGGCAGCGTGGAGTTGCCGACTCCGCAGCCGATCTCCAGGATCCGCCTGGGGCGGAAGTCCTTGTGCACGGTCTTGAGGTAGTTGTTCACCACCGACTGGCCGTAGTCGTCGTTGAGCTCGCCCATCTGGCCCATGGCGTAGACGTAGACGCCGCGGTCGTAGAGCGCCCCGGCGGTGACGTCGCCGGGGACGTACTCGCCCCGGTAGCCGCCGGGCATGGCGTGGATGTCGATGCCCCAGAAATACCAGGGCAGGACGAAGTCGGGATCCAGCTCCAGCGAGCCGAGGGTACGGCCGGTCCGTTCCGCCCTGGCCCGCAGGTCGTCCAGTTGCCGGCCGATGCTGTCGGCCACCACGTTCCAGAGCAGGTCCTGGCTCGCCCGCCGCACCGAGCTCCAGAGCTGGTAGTACGGCTCGGGCTCCATCGCCCGGCGGACCGTCTCCCGGTCCCGGGGCGGGACGCCCATCTCCTGCTGGTACCTGGGCAGGACGCGGTGCGCGTACAGCTCCCGTACCCCCGGGGTCACCTCGGTGGAGATGTGCGACTTCAGGGCCCGGACGAACGTCTCCCGGGCCAGTTCGTCGTGGTTCTCCGTCGGCAACAGGCCGTGTCGCTGCTGCTGTTTCACTTGTCCTCCCCCACCTGTGCGAAGGCCCGCCGGATGACCTCCCGGTAGGACTCCGGGGTCTCCTCCCGCACGATCTCTTCACGCCACTCGTAGAAGACCCGCAGCACCCGGGCGACGAACGCCGCCGCCTCGGCGTCTCTGGTCTCGGCGTCCTCGGCGGAGAGCGTGAAGCCGTCCACCGCGCCCCCCTCCACAACCCGCCGGTCGGCCAGCAGTTGTTCCAGGGTCATCACCCGCTCACGCAGCACCCACACCTCCGAGGTGAGGGTCACCATCGTCGAGACCAGGGCCTCCATACCCGGCTCAGCGAAGAACTGAGGGCGGGCGCCCTTGGCCTTCTTGGGCAGCAACTGTCCGGGCAGCGGTTGGGCCTGCTCGGGGCTGCCCACCCCGGGCCCGCCGTAGGCGCCGAGCGCCCGCAGCGTCTCGGTGGCGACAGTGGAGGCGTCCGCGTCGGGGTTGGCCGACACGACCGCGGCGGCGATGGTACGGATGGTCCGCTCCGCCTCCTCCGCGGCCTCGCAGCCACACGAGCAGCCGTCGGCGTCGTCGCAGCCGCCCTGGGGCTCGCCCCCGCCGGGGCCGGCCCCGGCGGGGGCGGCCGGCGCCGGTGCCGCCGACCCGCGCCGGACGTCGATGCCCAGCCCTTGGGCGATGTCCTGGGCGTGCGGGGAGATCAGGTCGCCCGGGCCCAGCAGGACTTCGCGCGGTCCGTCCGACCGGGCGATGTCTTCGATATCGACTGCAGTCCACACCCGACTCATGTCTCAGCTCCTTCGATGAGCACGCGGGCTCCGGTCAGGACTTCGTTCCGCCTCGACTCGAACCGGTCGGCAGGATCGCCTCGACCTCGTTGTGCGGGCGCGGGATGACGTGCACCGAGACGACCTCACCGAGCCGGGAGGCGCTGGCCGCACCGGCGTCGGTGGCGGCCTTGACCGCGCCGACGTCGCCACGGACGACGACGGTGACCAGGCCACCGCCGATGTACTCGGTGCCCACCAGGACGACGGTGGCGGCCTTGACCATGGCGTCGGCGGCCTCGACCGCCGCGACCAGGCCCCGGGTCTCGATCATGCCCAGCGCGGACATCTGCAGGTCAGCCATGACAGTTCTCCTTTGCGAGTTGGTTGGCGTGCGGGTGCCCGCCGTTGCCCAGGACCGTGGTGGTCTGGAAGTGGGGTGGTCTCATCGCACGGTCACCTGCCGGGCGATGTGGTGCACGAGCGCCTCCAGCGGGGACTGCGCCGGTCGCTGGGCGCGGGCGGGCCGGTCGCTGCCGCCTGCGGGCCCGGCGTCGCGATGGCGGGCCGGCGTCGCACCGGGCCGTGGGCCGGGAGGCGCCGGCTCCGGCCGCGCCCCGGCGCCCGCCGGTTCCCGGGGTGGGGTCAGTCCGGTCTCGGCGAGGCAGCGCGCCCGGAGTTCCTCCACGGTGCCGCCCCGGTTGAAGCGGGGCAGGTCGCCTCGGCCGGCGGCGAGTTCCGCGCGCCGGGTCCGGGTGCGCTCGGCATCGACCCGGCCGTCGACCAGGACCACTCCGTAGCGCCGGGCGCCGTCGACGGTGACCAGGCCCCGCTCGACGTCGTGGCGGACCTGCTCCGGGTCGCGCTCGAGCGGGTCGCCCCAACCGCCGCCGCCCCAGGTGACGAAGTGCAGCAGGTCGCCGGGGCGGACCGCGACGTGGTCACACTTGGCCGGGACCACCTGCCGGGAGCCGTCGGCGCGTTCCAGGATCTTCGTGCCGCGTTCGCCGGGCTCGCCGCCGAGCACGCCCCAGGGTTTGGTGAACCATCTGTCGTCGTGGATCGAGACCTCACCCGGTTCCAGGAACCGGTAGCCGACCCGGATGCCGTTGCCGCCCCGGTGCCTACCGATGCCCCCGGAGTCGGGGACCGTCTCGTAGGACTCGATACGCAGCGGGTAGTAGGCCTCCAGGTACTCGTTGGGCACGTTGGTGAACGAGGGCCACATGGAGTGCCCGTCGAACCCGTCACCGACCGGTCGGGCGGGCACACCGCCGAAACCGATCTGGTAGAGCTGGAACCACTTGCCGTGCCGATCCAGGCCGGAGTACATCAGGTGCGGGCTGGAGGAGAACCCGGCGGCGGCGAGGAAGTCCGGCTGACACTGCCCCAGCAGTCCGGCGAGCACGTCGAAGAGCCGACCCAGGGCGTGGGTACGACAGGAGACGGCCGCCGGGCGCCGGGGCTTGAGCAGGCTGCCCTCGGGGATGCGGACGTCGACCAGGGGGTAGAACCCGTCGTTGAAGAGGATCATCGGGTCAACGGCCATGATGGTGTAGACCCCGAAGAACATCCGTAGGACGTTCTCGTTGAGCAGGAAGTTGATCGACCCCTCGGCCTGCTCGCTGGTACCGGTGAAGTCCAGCACCACCCGGTCGCCCTCGCGCCACAGCGAGCAGCGGATGCGGAACGGTCCCTCGCCGCGTCCGTCGTCGTCGACGAAGTCCTCGAAGGTGACCGGCTGCTCGGGCACGACCTGGCGGAACAGCTTCGCCATCGCCTGCCGGTTGCGCTCCAGCAGCAGCTCCAGGGTGGACAGGTAGGTGTCAGCGCCGAAGCGCTCGCAGAGTTCACGGACCCGGGTCTCGGCGGTGCGGCAGGAGGCCAGGACCGCGTTCAGGTCGGCGCGGTTCCAGCTCGGCAGGCGCACCTGGTTGAGCACGGTGTCCAGGAGCTGTTGGTCGAGGGTGCCGCCGCGGAACAACTTCACCGGCGGGACGATGACGCCCTCCTCGTGGATGGACACCGCGTCGGTGGGCAGGCTGCCGGGCACCTTCCCGCCGACGTCGCTCATGTGACCGAACATCGCCGCCCAGCCGACCAGCGCCTTCTCGAAGTAGATCGGCAGCAGCACCAGCCAGTCGTTGGCGTGGCTGATGGCGCCGTCACAGGCGTACGGGTCGGAAGTGAAGAAGACGTCGCCCTCCTCGACCGTGCCGTCGTATCCGGAAAGAAAGCCGTCGATGAAGGAGCCGAACTGTCCGGCGACCATGCGCCCGCGCCGGTCGGCGATCAACGGGAAGGCGTCGTGCTGCTCGCGGATGCCCGGTGACATCGCGGTACGCATCACCACCGCGTCCATCTCGAAACGGGCGTTACGCAACGCGTTCTCGACGATGTCGAGCACCGCGGTCTCGACCTCGACGCCACGCTCCGGGCGTACTGTCTCGACGATGACCGCACTCATCGTTTCCCTCCCTGCTCGGCGGGCAGGATGAGCAGGTTGCCCAGCCTGTCGACGCGCGCGACACAGCCCGGCAGGACCAGGCTGGTGGAATCCATCTCGACCACGATCGCCGGCCCGGACAGCTCGTTGCCGGCCCGCAGGGCGGTGCGGTCGTAGAGGGTGGCCTCCTGCCAGCCGCCGTCGACGTAGACCTGCTGACGGCCGACGATCGCCTGCGCGGCGTCGCGGTCACCGGATTCGATCTCGACCGGGGTGATCCGTTCGGCGTGGGAGATCCCGACCGCCCGGATGTTGACGATCTCGTGCCGCTCATCCAGTGCGAAGCCGAACAGGCGCTGGTGGGCCTCGTCGAAGCCGCTGCGCAGGTCGGGGATCACAGCCATGCCTCGGCCCGCGTCGACCTCGACGGAGACCTCGAAGCCCTGGCCGTGGTAGCGGACGTCGGCCTCGTATCGCACCGACCGGGCGTCGCCTGGCACCCCGGCCCGGTCGAACTCGGTGTCGATCTGGGCGGCGAGGTCGGTGAACTCGCGCCGCAGCAGTTCCTCGTCGACGTCGTCGAGAGGGCGCACCAGGGACCGGTTGGCCTCGGCCCGCACACCTGTCGAAGCGTCACCGTAGGCGCAGAGCACCCCGGGCGACTGCGGGATCACCACCGGCCAGGAGCCGAGAAGCTTGGCGAGCGCGTTGACGTGCAACGGGCCGGCGCCGCCGAAGCCGAACAGCGCGAAGCGCCGGGGGTCGTAGCCGCGCTGCACCGAGACCAGCCGCAGCGCGCCGAGCATGTTCTCGTTGACGATGTCGATGATCGCGGCGGCGGCGGCCTCCACCGACACCCCCAGCCTGCTCGCAACGGTGCCGACCGCCGTGCGGGCCTTCTCCACGTCCAGCGGCATGGCGCCGCCGAGCAGGGCGTGCGGCAGGTAGCCGAGCACGACGTTGGCGTCGGTGACGGTGGGCAGTTCGCCGCCGCGTCCGTAGGTCGCCGGACCGGGCAGGGCACCCGCGCTGGCCGGGCCCACCCGCAACGCACCGGTCAGCTCGGGGACGTGGGCGATGGAGCCGCCGCCGGCGCCCACGGTCTGTACGTCGATCGACGGGGCGCGGACGGCGAGGTCGGCCACGGTCGTCTCGCGCCGGATGGCCGGGGTGCCGTTCTCGATCAGCGCTACGTCGGTGGAGGTACCCCCCATGTCCAGGGTGAGCAGGTCCGGGTGGCCGGCGGCCGGGCCCAGCGCCACGGCGGCGGCGACCCCGCCGGCGGGTCCGCTCATCAGCAGACTGACCGGGATGTCCTCGGCCCGCTCGAAGGTCATCAGTCCGCCGTCGGAGCGCAGCACGCGGCGCTCGCCCAGGAGTCCCTCGGCGACCAGTTTCGCGCTGAGGTTGCTCAGGTAGGAGCTGACGCCGGGGCGGACGTAGGCGTTGGCGACGGTGGTCAGGGTCCGCTCGTACTCCCCGAGCTCGGGCAGGACCCCGGCGGAGGTGGAGACCGGCACACCAGGGGCCTCGGCGGCGGCGATCTCGGCGGCCCGCTGTTCGTGGGCGGGGTTGGCGTAGGAGTTGACGAAGCCGATGGCGAGGGCGTCCACGCCCTGGTCGACCAGCTGGCGGACCGCGGCCCGCACGGCCGCCTCGTCGAGGGGCTCGACCTGCTCGCCTCGGGCGTCCATGCGGCCCCGGACCTCGCGGACGTCTTCGAGCGCGACCATCTCGGCCGGCCGGTCCCAGACGATCCAGCCGCCCAGACCGCCGGGAACGAACGAGCGGGCGATGTGCAGGACCTGCCGGTAGCCGACGGTCACCACCAGGCCCACCCGGGCGCCCCGGCGTTCCAGGACGGCGTTGGTGGCCACCGTCGTGCCGTGCAGGAACTGGCGGACGTCCGCGGCGCGGGCCCGGGCATCGGTCAGCACCCGGGTTACGCCCTCGATGACGCCGACGGACTGGTCCTGAGGCGTCGAGGGCACCTTGGTCCGTCGGGTCTTCCCGGTCGCCTCCTCGATCAGAAGAACGTCCGTGAACGTGCCACCGACATCGACTCCTAGGCGGTACATCAGTGCACATCCTGCTTTCTCGAGTGCCGGCTCTTCTCGGGTTGCCGTTCTGCGTCGTCGCTGCGTGGTCCCCGGCCCCTGGGGTGCTGCCCACCGGGGCCGGGGATCACCGCGCCGGTGGGACGCCGGCGAGGTCAGGAGCCGCTGATGTCGTAATAGTTGACGTGGCCCTGGGAATAGCTGACGAACCCGGTCACGCCCTTCTTGAAGACGTAGTACTTCTGGGAATCGACCAGCGGGATGGCCGGCATGTCACCCACCAGGAAGTCGTTGACCTGCTTGATCAACGCGTCGCGGTCGGGACCCGGCTGGGTTTCCAGGATCTTCCGGGAGAGGTCGTCGAGGGTCGGCGAGCTGTAGTTCTGCAGGTTGGTCAGCCCACCCGTGGAGTAGAAGACCTGCAGGTAGTAGGCGGGGTCGGGCACCAGCGGGGTGCTGGTGGCCAGCCAGCTCTGCAGCTTGCCTTCACGCTTGGCGGTGTCGAAGTCCGCGCCGGAGGCGACGTTGTTGAGCTTGACCTGGATGCCCACCTTGGCCAGTTGCGAGCGCAGCAGGACGGCGACCTGCTCGCTGTGCGCTCCGACGTTGGCCGCGTTGTAGGCCAACTCCATCGGGAAGCCGTTTGGCAGGCCGGCCTCGGCCAGCAGTTGCTTGGCCCGGTCGAGGTTCTGGGCGAAGGGCTGGCTGGCCGCCGGGGCACCGAAGTCGTCGTGGATGAAGTCGTTCGAGGGCGCCGAGTAGCCCTGGTACGCGGAGTCGACGATCGCCTTGCGGTCGACGGCGTAGGAGATGGCCTCGCGGACCCGCTTGTCGTCGAAGGGCTTGGCCTTGAGGTTGGGCACCAGCACGTCGATGTTCGGGTAGAGCACACGCTCCAGCCGGGCCTGGTCGCTCTCCTCCAGCGAGGAGAGCTGGTCGAACGTCATCGCGGTGGCGACGTCGACCTGCCCGCTCTGGGCCAGCTGGAGCCGGTTGGAGGTGTCGGGGACGGCGCGGACCACCACGTCGGTGACCTTGGGCTTCCCGCGGAAGTAGTTCTCGTTGGCGGTGAGCCGGACCTCCTTGCCGGGGTCGAACGAGCGCACCTGGTACGCCCCGAAGGTGGCGGTGTTCTCCCCGAGCCACTTGTAGGCGTACGGATCGTCGGCGGTGGCGTGCTTCTTGGCCTCCACCGAGTCGTAGATGGTCATGAAGAAGGTGCTCAGGATCGACACGCTCACCGCGTTGGGCTTGGCGACGTTGATCGTGAACTTCTTGTCGTCCGTGACGGTGATCGGGTTGGCGGTGTCCCAGCCGCCGACGCCCATCAGGATCTTGGCGATCGGCACGCCGGTGCTGTTCACCATCCGGTCCACCGACCACTTCACGTCTTGCGAGGTGATCGGGTTGCCGAACTGGCTCTTGGCCTCGCGCAGCGTGAACGACATCTTCCTGCCGCCGTCGTCAAGCGTCCAGGACTCGGCCAACTCGGGCTCGATCTGGTCCGGCGTCTGAAGTTTGGTAGCGCCGGCCTCGGGCTTCTTGAAGCGCACCAGGGTCCCGGCGGTGTTGGGAAGCAGGTCGATCGAGATGAAGCCCTGGTAGCGCTCGGAGTCGAGACTCGACAGCACCCCGGGCGCGGCGATGGTCAGCGCCTGGCCGGTGCCGGCGTCAGACTTCCCCGCATCGTCGGCGCCGCAGGCCGCGAGCGACACGCTCGCCACGGCGAGCACTGCCACGGCTCGCACCCGCACGGAACGTATTCCCATGCCGACACCTCCAAATTGTGTGCAAGCTTGAATAGGTCTAGCGCAACAACCCAGGTAGGGCGACTAACACGAGCGATGCTTGTATACAAACTTGACCCTGTCAAGGCTCCGAGCAGTCAGATCCCGCAGCCAGCCGCGTCGACACTCACGCCCGGCGACGGGCCAGGAACCGACCAGCGTCCTGCCGGCCGACAAATCGTCCACGCTGGGCGATCAGCTCCCCGCGCAGATAAACCGCTTCGACCCGGCCGGGCACGTGCCACCGCTCGAACGGCGTGTAGTCACAGTTCTGCGTCATCGTCCGGGCGAGCACGACGGAGGCCGCCTCCGGGTCGAGCACGACCAGGTCGGCGTCGGCGCCCCGCCTGATGACCCCTTTTGTCGGGTACAGCCCGAACCGGCGGGCCGGCTCGGTGCAGGCCACCTCGACGAAGCGCGACAGACTCAGCCGCCCGGGGCGTACACCGTGGCCGTAGAGCAGGGGAACCCGGTGTTCGATGCCCGGCGCTCCGTTGGGGATCCGGCGAAAGTCCTCGGCTCCCAGGCTCTTCTGCCCGGCCATGCAGAACGGGCAGTGATCCGAGCTGACGACACCGAGGATGCCTTCCCGCAGCCCTTGCCAGAGCGCCTCCCGGTGCTCGGCGGTGCGCAGCGGCGGGCTAACGACGTACTTGGCCGCCTCGAACCCGGGCTGGTGGTAGAGGTCGGCGTCGAGCAGGAGGTAGTGGGTGCACGTCTCGCCCGCGACCGGGCGGCCGGCCCGCTGGGCCTCGGCCACGGCGGCGACCGCCCCGGCGGTGGACAGGTGCACGAAGTACAGCGGGGCGTCGGCCAGGTCGGCGAGCGCGATCGCGCGGCGTACCGCCTCCACCTCGGTCTCGGGTGGCCGCGACAGCAGGTGCGCCAGCGGTCCGGTGCGGCCGGCCCGAACCAGCCGCTCGGCGAGGACGTCGATGACGTGACCGTTCTCGGCGTGCACGCAGAGTGTGGCGCCCAGGCGGGACGACTCGGTGAGGATGGAGAAGAGCTCTCCGTCGTCGAGCATGGCCAGACCCTTGTAGGCCATGAACACCTTGAAGCTGGTCACACCGTCGGCCACCACGAGCGCCATGTCAGCCACCATGCCCGGGTAGGGCGAAGTGACAGCCAGGTGGAAGCTGAAGTCGATGGCGGAACGACCGTTCGCCCGCCCGGCCCACCGGGCCAGCACCTCCGGCAGACGCTCACCGGCGCGCTGAAAGGCGTAGTCGACATACGTCGTGGTGCCGCCGACGGCAGCGGCCCGGCTGGCCGAGGCGTGGTCGTCGGAGGTGACCGTCCCCATGAAGGGCGTATCCATATGTGTATGCACATCGACGCCACCCGGAATGATGATCTTTCCTCGGGCGTCGACCTTCTCGACATCAGCCGATGGCGGAATCCGGCCGACACTTTCGATGCGGCCGGAGTCAACGAGCACGTCAGCGCGGTGGACACCGTCCTCGGCGACCACCGTGCCTCCGACAAGACCAAACCTTCGGGGCATCTCTTCCCCGTTCGCTGCAGATGAGGAAACGCGAGTGACAGGCGGGCTAGGCAGTGGACCGTATACAACTCGACGGGACGGCACAAGGAGTCGACTCAACCCCAACCCGACGCCGACCACCGGGAGGCAACTCCTGCCCGCAAGCCAGCCTTAGGCATTTTGCATACATTACGCCTCGATGAGGTCAGCGGCGGTGGCCGACTTTGCTGCTCAGGCCCGAGTATTCACGACGACGCCCTAGACGAGCTGCGCCAGATTACATACAGTCTGGCGCAACCTGAAGGAGGTCGCCATGGCTCATTCCGGCAAGCGACGGGTCACCATCGAACAGGTACCCCAGCGGGTGTGGCGGGCATCGGGCCTGCCCTTCGGCCTACTCGTGCGGCAGATCAACGCCGACCCGGAGACCGGCGCGCAGACGCTCGTCGTCGACGTTCCACCCGGCTGGCAGATGCCCGAGCACTGGAACAGCGCCGACATCGAACTCCTGGTCCGCGACGGCGACCTGAGCATCGCCGGACGCCAGTGCCGGCGCGGGCACTACCTCTTCCTGCCCTCCGGCACCGAGATCGGCCCGGTCTCCTCGACCGAAGGCGCCACGTTGATCTTCTGGACGGACTCGCCGTTCGAGGTCCGCACGGACGAACGACCCCCGCCGTCGAAGCCGCTCGGAGAGACCGTCGACCTGTTCGACCCGGCCAACTGGCGACCCGTCCAGGAGGCTTTCGCGGGAGTGACCGACACCAGCAGTCACGGCGACCTCGATGTGCCCACGCAGTGCATCCGGTTGCGCAAGGTGGAGGAGACCGGCAAGGACACCATCCTGTTCGTCCTGCCACGCAACTTCGCCAAGACCGCGTTGGAGTTCCACCACAGCACCGAGGAGATCTTCTTCCTCGGCGGCTGGTGCGCCACCGACCCGGAGCACGTCTACCGTGCCGGTGAGTACCTGTGCTGGGAGCCGGGCGTCATCCACGGCGTCGTGACCGGCTGGGAGGCCATTTGCCTGTCCAAGCATCACGGACCGCTGACCAGCCCACAGATCCCCCTCGGGGCGACAAGCGTGGACGCCGAGCGGTGACGGCATTGCCCGGCCGTGGACGCCGGATCGCCGCCGGGGACGCCGGGGCGGGCGCCGTACGCCCGGCGTTCGTCGTGCACCGCGACGAACTCGCCTACGAGCTGATCTCCAGCCTCAACCACAACACCGACGACGAAGGGCTGGTGCATCGCCTCGTCGACCGGCAGCTCACCGGCGACCCGGACTGCGAGTTCCTCAATGGGGTCTACCGCATGGAGCCCGGGATGACCCACCCGCTGCACCTGCACGCCGAGTCGGCCGAGTTCTACTACGTGCTGTCCGGCACCGCGCTGTTCCGAGTGGCCGACGAGGAATTCGAGGCGGGCCCGGGCACCGCGATGTACATCCCCGCCGGTGTCGCCCACGCCATCACCACCGGCGGCGGGCACGCCATGGAGTTGCTCTACTCCTTCAGCACCCCGGACCTCAAGGAGATCGGCACCAGGTGGCTGTAGCCGCCGACTGCGGAGCGGCTCCCCCTGCCTACGTCCACCACTAAGGGACGCTGCAGAAGTAGAGCTCATCCGTCAGCATGCCGAGCGAACCGGTGACCGGCGCCGACGTCCAGCCGCCAGGGCCGTTCGCGTACAGGGTGAAGGTGCCGGTGCCGACAGCCAGCAGCGCGCCGGGAACGACGATCGAGGTGTCGTCTGGGCCGAGAGTGCCGCCTCCGGAGAAGCCGTCGCTCAGGGACCAGGTGAAGCCACTGCGGGCCAGGCCACCGGCGGGCAGGTTCCAGGTGAAGGTGGGCGGGGTGAGCTGGCCCGCCGTGCACGCCAGGTCGGTCGGTGGGTCGACCGTGCCGGCGGCGAGGGCAGTGCTGCCGTGCTCGGTGTCGTTCCAGGCGGCCAGCGTCCACTGGGCAGGTGCGAGCGCCATGACATGGATCCAGAGCGAGAGGGCGAGGACACCCGCGAGCCGGCGTCGCCGGGCCCGGCTCTTACGTCGCCAGCTCGGCGTAGCGGGGATCCCTACGCGCCTCACGGCTGTTCCTGCCTGATCCGGTTCCTGCGCGTGGTGCGCACGAGCAGCAGACCGACGAGCAGGGCGCCCGCACCGGCGAGCATCGGCGTCCGCAGGTCGGTGCCGGTGCGTGGCAGCGTGTCGACCTTGCCGCCTGTCGCCGCCTTGTCGCCGAGCCCGGTCGCCGTGAGGATCAGGTCGGCCGAGCCCGCGGCCGTGGAGTTCGGGAGCAGGCTCGCGGTGACGAGTACCCAACGCTGTTCGTCGGAGCGCATCGTGCTGATGGGGACCGGGCGTTCGGCCAGTCTGGTGGCGGGGCCCTCGGCGAGAACCTGCTCTCCCCGCCCGCCGGGACAGGCGCCGTTCACCCAGCGGATGGCGCAGACGGCGGCCATGACCTGGAGTCCGTTCGGCGAGACCACGAGCGGGCCCAGCGCCGACAGCGTGATTGTCACCGTGCCCGGGTGCGGGGCGTGCGCGGTGACGCCCACCTGCCACGGCACCGGCTCCTTCGGTGTCATCGATGTCATGCGGGCCTCGTCGCGGATCGATATCAGGGTGAGGTACCTGCCCCGGATGACGTCCTCAGTCGGTTCTGCCCGTGCCTGACCGGGCGTGGCCAGGACCGCGGCGGCGACGCCCGGCAGCACGGCCACCATGACGAACAACCGCCGGGCGGTCGATTCGACGTGCGCCGCTGTCCGGCCCGGCGGGGCGCCGGCCTCGGGACCTGTTCCCGCCTCGTCAGGCGTCGGAGGGCCTGTTCGCCGTCGGCGCCACGCCGTACGCCGCCGGGTCGGCGGTTCCGTGGCGCGCGGCCAGAACGCCCAGGTGACGATCACGGCGGTCCCGACCGTGATCGCACTGGTCGCGTACGGGTTCGACACGGCCCGCACCGTGTACCCGAGCCCGGGCACCGACCAGGTGACGAGCCGTACGCGGGTCACCGCGTACGGCGCGGAGTCGTTGGAGTCGTTCGCGTCCCCGCGCAGGGTGAGCAGACGGGTGGGCCCACCACCGTCGGCGATCTGAACGACCCGGTGGGTGATCGGTGGAAGCGGCGTGCGGTCGACGGTGACCACGTCGCCCACCTCGACCTCGGACGCGGGGATCTCACGCACCACCGCCAGCGACCCGGCGGGAATGGTGGGGCTCATCGATCCGGTCTTGAACAGGATGAGTGAGATGTCGAAGAAGAACGCCAGCGGGACGAGGACGACGCACACCGTCCCGCCGACGGCGAGCAGGGTCAGTGCCAGGTCTCCGACGCGGGCGATGACGCCTCGCCCTCGACGTGCTCGTCTCATCATGTGCAGGACCCTTACGTAGATGTGGCGGTGAATTCCCAGGTGACGGTGGCGCTCGTGCCCTGGTACGAGTTGTCTGCGCCGGCCTCGATCCGCACCTCGAAGCAGAACCGCACCTCTGGCGTCGCGCCGTCGGGAGTGGTGAGGACGGACGACACCGGTGAGCCGGGAACCGAGGTGACGTCCAGGTAGCCGGGGCCGGCGATCCACGTCGGCGAACCGGTGAAGGCGGTGGCGGAACAGGCGCTACCGGTGTCCGGGGTACGCACCGCGCGGTATTCGAGCACCGGAAGCAGGGCCCCGGAGCTGTCCGAGGAGCTCGTCAGCGCGACCGTACCGTCGACATTCGTCATCGTGGTCGTGCGGATGTCGATCCAGGCGTACGACGAGTCCGTGGGGGACATCGCGGTCGCGTTGAACGCCAGTGTCGCGGCGTTTCCCACCGGATTGTGGCTTGCCCAGGCACTGGACGCGGTCTGCGACTCGGTACCGAAGACGCTTGCGGTGAACGACCCGGTGCCGTACTCGCTGTCGGTCCACGCCGCGAGCGTGGACGTCGTGCCCACGCCGAGGACGAGGGCGGCAGCGAGTACGGCACGGGTCCGGAGGAGCCGTGGTGATCCGGCCGGCACCCGGCGGTTGACCACGGCTGCCACCTACACGGACTCGGCGAGGAGCTGCCAGGTCTCCGTGACCGACGAGCCCTGCACCAGAGCGGCGTCCGCCGTCACGACGAAGCACAGGTACGCCGGAGCGCCAGGCGTCGTGGGAGGAGTGCCCTGCGTCAGGTTGAACGGCACCGCGCCGGCCACCGAGTCGAGCGCCGTGCCCTGCGCCACGATCCAGGTCGGGCTCGTGGGGGTCGCGCTGCAGTCCGCGAAGGTCGGCACGGTCGCGATCCCGTAGGTGAGCCCGGTGAAGGCGGGCAGGTCGGGAGTGGCCGAGGCCACCGCGACGGTCGCGTCGTACGTGGTGGCTGCGGTCAGGCGGACGGCGAACGGTGCCGCGACCACGTCGCCGGGGCTGATGTTGTCGAAGCCGGTGCTGAAGGCCAGCGCCGCCGCCGTGCCGGACGTGGAGTGCTCCGCGTAGGTGGTGTCGTCCGTGCTGCCCTCGATGCTGAAGGAGCCGGCGGTGAACGTCCCCGTGGCGTACTCCGAGTCGTTCCAGGCGGCGAGGGAGATCGTCGCGCCGACGCCGAGGGCGAGCCCTCCGGCCAGGACGGCCTTGAGCTTGCGACGCCTTCCCGGGCTGCTCGATCCGCCCGATGTCAATCTTGTCGATCCAAACAACGTGTCCTCCTCGTGCGACGCTGTGGGCTGGCCTGGGGCCGGTGACAGCCGTGCGGTGGCGGTCCGGCCGGCTGGTGCCGTCGTGGAACCGCCGTGCGAACGGGATGACCCGGCTGGGCTGTCACGCAAGAGACACGATAGGTCTCAAACCAGACAAAGCGGGCGAAAGTGTCCAAATCACCTGGCGAACCGGGCCATGTTGGCCCGGCGCGCGGCGCTGCACCCGGCCCCCGCCTTCCGGGCGGAACCTCATTGCGGTTCCCCTCGTAGCGTGGAGGTCAGAGCTTGAGGGATAGAGGTTCATGGCTGAGCCGAGACGCTAGTTCGATTCGGAGTTCCGGGCGGGCGCGGTGCCCTCTTCGGTGTGAACTGTCGGCGGCGGGCGAAAGGCCGGCCGGATCAGGCTCGACGCGAGGTCAAGGGGCCTGGTGAGGGTTTGTCTCGACCGGGTTCGGCTGGCACGGTTGCTGCACCTCGCTGCTGCACTACCGGCATGAGGTTGCCGCTTTCCCTGGTCCAGCCGAGGAAACGGCGGTGCAGCACGCCCGCCGGCGTCCACGGCATGTCCTCGGTGGCCTGGACGAGGTAGGCACCGAGGTAGAGTGCCAGCGACATCGGAGCGCCCGAATACTCCGCGCACAACTCCCGCTTCCGGGTTGGGCATGGCCAGGGCAGGTCGCAGCCTCCGCAGCTCCAGACCGGCATGACCGGGCCGTGGGTCGTCACCGCACACCCTCCAGGAAGCGCGCCGTGATCGCCCGCGCCTGCCGGCTGGTCGCCCATTCCACCTGCCAACAGGGGTACGGAGTCAGCCGCGCCCACCACGCCCGGCACCCGGCACACATGCCGTCGAGCCCTGGAATGTGTACCGCGAGGATCGCCTGTTCCTGCCCGCCGGTCACCGCTCGCCCTCCTGTGGCCAGTGGCCACGATTGATCGGTATCCGGTGCCGAGCGCGGCAGGGCAGGTCGGACCCGCAGCGGCAGATGCGCCGCCAGAGCCGCCACGACCACACCGGCCGGTGCCTGCGAGCAAGAGTCAGCGCGGTGGCAGAAAGGTATTCGTCATACGAGACGCGCCGCACGGACCCTCCCTCGCTCACGAACGAGGGCGGTCTCCTGCCCCCGAATCTGAGGGGGACGCGGCGACCAGGCGATACCCGCACCGCCCGCCGCATCCCGTAAGCAGGACGCTACGGTCAGTCGCGGAGCGAAATGGGTAGGGTTCCTACCCCTGGATCACGAGAGCAACCCGACCTTGACCGCGAGGTCACGGGCGTCATCACGGCTGGAGCGTGGGCCGTCGAGCAGGTCCAACGTGATCTGGCGGGCGTACCCGTTGAAGCGGATCGTCTCCGGGGCCCACTCGTACGCCTGCCGCAGCGTCGTCACGGCCGCTTCCTTGTCGTCCTTGCCGTAGTGCGCCCGCGCCACCTCGATGAGATGGCGTGCCCGGCGCGGTCTCGACGGGATAGCCGCCGAGTCGTGGCGGCGCGCCTGCCGCACCGCCTCACCGGACTTCTGCAACTCCACCGCCACCGTCACCGCATGGGCGCCCATGATGACCCGGGAGAACGACGTCTGCGGCTGATAGAAGCCCTCCGGCAGACGCTGCGCCACCCGGTCCGCCCGATCCCTGTACCGCCACGCCCGGCCTTCCTCACCGGCACGCGCGGCGGTGTAGGCGGCTTCGAAGTTGAGCGCACCCCACAACGCCAGCAGATTCGTGCCCCCGTCGACCGCCCTCGGCTCCAGAGCCGACAGGACGTCGTGCGTTACCGCCATGGCGGTGTCCCAGTCCCCCGCGTCCCGATGCACCTGACACAGGAACCATGCCGCGAGGGCCACCGCCTCCGGGTCACCGGAATCCTGCGCCGCCACCATCGCCCGGTCCGCGACCCGCCACAACAACTCGGCAGCCGGCTGGTACGCAAGGAACATCTGCGTCAGCCCGAACGTCTCCGCCAACAGCGACTGTGCATGCCGACGCTCAACGCCCTCATACAGCAGCGCGGCGCGCTGCACGTCGTGCAGAAGTCTCGGCAGCAGCCCACCGAGCACCGTCCGGTGATCCGACGCCTGATGACGCGCCCGCCACGCCACCGCAAGCCGCTCACGCAAACCGACCAACGACTCCGGCTCAGCATCGTCGGCGAGCACGACGCGGTTCACGGCGTCCCGCACCGACGCCAGCGCCGGGTGTTCCGGCCCGTTCACCACAGCCGACCGGTCGCTCAGCTCGCCGGCCAGAGCAGACACGTCGACCTTGAGCGCACGCGCGATGCGATCCAGCATGTGAATGCGCGGAGGCAGGATCCGATCGGTCTCCACCGCCTTGACCCACTCGGCACTACGACCGACCAGCCCACCCAGCACCGCGCGAGTCTTCCCGGACCGCTCCCGGTAGACCTTCAACCGCTGACCGAAGGTCAACTCCGGCAAGGATTCCATCCCGGACCTCCTCATAGCGCGGGATGCGCCACCGGCCTCTTAGCCGCCGTGGCACCAACGCTACCGAGCTGCGTGCGGCCGCATAACCCCGAACACACCGGCATGCTGTCCGGAGCCCTCGTGATGGCTCCACCTAGACGTACGTCCACTTCACCTGCGCTGGTCCGCTCGACGCGCTGGCCGCGCCACGTCGCGGCCTCACATCGTTGGTCGCTGGTCGGCGAGGCTTCACGCCGTCTTGTGCCCCGGGTGTGCCCCGGGCCCGGCGAACGGTACTTCCTCCAGCGCCGAAACCCGCCCGCGTCATCCCGCCGCCAATCGCCCCCCAACAACGCCTCGACTACGACAAAGGCCCTCCGGCGAGCTGATCGATCCGGCCACGCCGTCGCGTAGCAGGCTGCGACCCACCGGCTGTCGCCCGGTAGATGTCGAGGCGATACCCACTGGGTAGGCTCCGAGATCGGCGCGGTGGTTGACGGTGGCGCTCAGAGACAGGGCCGCCGTCAGCAGGGATGAAGGGCGGGCCCCGGGCGGCTTGTTCTCAGGGTTGGCTCGACGGGACCGGAGCGGATGCAACTGTGAAAGGCAACCAGCGGGCTGGCGATGCGAGCGCTGCCGCATCCACGCTGGACCTGAACCCGCTTCAGAGTCGGCAGAGCCTACGCGAGGACGTAGCGCACGCCCTGCGCGCGGCTATCGTGGCTGGCAGCTTGAGGCCGGATTCGACCTACTCCGTCCCGATGCTGGCCGGACGCTTCGGCGTCTCGCCCACGCCGGTTCGCGAAGCGATCCTCGACCTGGCCAAGGAGGGCTTGGTCTCGATCGTCAAGAACAAGGGATTCCGCGTCAAGGCCCTCAGCGAGCGGGATCTGGACGAGATCACTCAGATTCGGGAGCTTCTCGAGATTCCGGTGGTGGCCGACCAGACGGGCAGACTGTCGGAACCGCAGGTGCGGGAACTGCGGAGGTTGGCGGACAACATCGTTTCTGCTGCGGGACGTGGGGACCTGGTGGCGTACATCGAATCGGACAACGCCTTCCACCTGACACTGTTGCGTGCCGCCGGGAATCAACGGCTGGTCGAGACGGTTGCCGACCTGCGCAATCACACCCGTTTGTACGGTCTCGACGCACTGGTGGAGAGTGGAGGTCTGGTCGACTCCGCGAACGAGCATCTCGAGTTGATCGAGCTCATCGCCGGGGGTGACCGTGAGGCCGTGGTCGGCCTGATGCGACACCACTTGCGGCACGTCCGGGGCATCTGGGCGGCCCGTCGTGAAGACTAGGACCACCGTGCTCTGTTAGCACGTCCGCCATGCTGGCTGCCGCCCCCGGCCGCCAGCATGGCACCTCGGGGCCACACCTACTGTGCTCGCCGGCAGCAGCCGGCCCGTCATCGCATGCGGTCACGCCCTCAGCACGTCATCGACTGACCTCGAACGCGCCAGGGCCGGGCCGATTCACCTCTTGACGGGGCGGGCGCAGCCACTATGGTGCTATGTAACATATTACTGATGGAGGCCGCATGGAAATGGCGCCGTGGCGTGGGGTTCTCGTAGCGACCGCTCTACCGTTCCACGCCGACCAGGGCATCGATTTCGGTGCTTACGCTGCACATGTCGGGTGGCTCGCTGACAACGGCTGCCATGGCGTTGTCCCCAACGGTTCCCTCGGTGAATACCAGGCGCTCAGCAGCGAGGAACGGGCTTCGGTGGTGCGAACGGCGGTGCAAGCCGCCCCTGATGGGTTCGCCGTCGTACCAGGCGTCTCGGCCTACGGTGCCGACGAGGCACGGCGCTGGGCCGAGCAGGCTGCGGAGGAAGGCTGCCCGGCCGTCATGTTGCTGCCACCGACGGCGTACCGCGCTGACGAGGCAGCAGTGCTGGCCCACTACCGGGAGGTGGCGAAGGCAGGTCTACCGATCGTCGCCTACAACAATCCGATGGACACGAGGGTGGACCTGACACCCGACCTGCTGCGGCGTCTACACGACGAAGGTTTGATCGTCGCGGTCAAGGAGTTCAGCGGCGACGTCCGCCGGGCGTACCAGATCGCCGAGACGGCGCCTGGTCTCGACATCCTCGCCGGCGCGGACGACGTCGCGCTCGAATTCCTGATCGCGGGCGCAGTGGGATGGATTGGCGGTTACCAGAACGCCATTCCGGCAAGCTGCGTTCGCCTTTACGAGGCCGCGACGGCGGGTGATCTCAGGACGGCAGTCCTCCTCTACCGGGCACTGCATCCGCTGCTCCGTTGGGATTCGCGCACTGAGTTCGTTCAGGCGATCAAGCTTTCCATGGATGTAGCCGGTCGTCCCGGCGGCTTCACGCGCCAGCCGCGCCAGCCACTGGCCTCCACCGACGCCGCGGTCATCCGCACCACGACCGAACGGCTGCTCGCGGCAGGGCACCGCTGATGCGCAGTAGCCGTCTCATTCACGTCGTCGACTCCCACACGGAGGGAATGCCCACCCGGGTGGTGACCGGAGGCGCGCCGCTCCTGCCGGGCGACACCATGGCGCAACGTCGGGAGTACCTGACGAACCACCGCGATGACCTGCGCACGTTTCTGATGTACGAGCCGCGCGGGCACTCCGCCATGTCGGGTGCGATCCTCCAGCCGCCCACCCGCCCGGACGCCGATGTCGGTGTGGTCTTCATCGAGGTGTCGGGGTGCCTGCCGATGTGCGGACACGGTGCGATCGGTGTGGCTACCGTACTGGCAGAGACCGGGATGGTGCCGGTCACCGAGCCGGTGACCACGATCCGCCTCGATACGCCGGCCGGACTGGTGGTGGCGTCTGTCAAGGTCGAGCAGGGCCGCGCCACCGCTGTCACCATCCAGAACGTTCCTTCCTTCCTGGTGGAACAGGACGCGCTGGTCGACGTCCCCGGCTACGGCCACGTCCGTTACGACCTCGCGTTCGGCGGCAACTTCTATGCGATCGTCGACCTGCCCGAGCTGGGCCTGCGACTGGATCGCACGGACAAACAACGGCTGCTGGAGGTGGGCCTCGGCGTCATGAGAGGCGTGAACGACACCGCCCGGCCCGTGCACCCCGAACAGCCGCACATCTCCGGATGCCACCACGTCTACCTGACGGCGGAGGGGGCGACCGCCCGGTTGTCACGCCACGCCATGGCCATCCATCCCGGCTGGTTCGACCGATCCCCTTGCGGGACCGGCACGTCGGCGAGGATGGCGCAGTTGCACGCCCGCGGGTTGCTTCCCCTCGGACAGGAATTCGTCAACGAGTCCATCATCGGCAGCCGGTTCTCCGGTCGGCTGGTCGATACGACCACCGTCGCCGGTCGGCCAGCGGTGGTGCCGACAGTTACCGGGCGGGCGTGGCTTACCGGTACCGCCCAGTTCTTCCTCGACCCCGAGGATCCTTTCCCGGCGGGATTCATGTTGTGAGTCTCATTCAGAGCCGTTCTCCTCAGAAGCCGGACGATGTCGTCGCGGAGCGTGCCCCGGTCACTCCTGATCGGGTGCGGAAGCTCGCCGATTCGGTCCGTGTCGCGCAGGACGCCTGGCGCCGTCGGGATCCCTCCGGCCGCGCCGCCGCCCTGAGCGGGGCGGCGGACCGGCTGCGGGCTCGGGCCGGTGAAGCGGCTGCCCTGATCGTCCGTGAGGTGGGCAAGCCGGTCGTGGAAGCGAACGCCGAGGTCAGCCGGGCCGCTGCGATCCTCGACTACTACGCACAGTCCTGCTTCGCGGCGATCGGCGACCTGCTGGCGCCGACGCTGCCGGCGAATCAGCCGGGACTGCTGTTCACCGAACGTCGGCCGCGGGGCGTGGCCGGTCTGATCACGCCGTGGAACTTTCCACTGGCCATCCCCCTGTGGAAGGCCGCACCGGCCCTCGCCACTGGTAACGGAGTGCTGCTCAAGCCGTCACCCGAGGCGCTGGCTTGCGGCGAGTTGGTGGCGGGCCTGTTCGACGGGCTGCTGCCCGACGATCTGCTCCATGTCGTGCCGGGAGGGGCGGACACCGGACAGGCCGTCGTCGAAGCGGCTGACGTCGTGTCCTTCACCGGCTCCGCGACGGTCGGCAGGGGTGTCGCCGCCGCCGCCGTTCGCGCCGGGCTGCCGGTTCAGGCGGAGATGGGCGGACAGAACGCCGCGGTCGTGCTGCCGGACGCCGACCCTGCCACCACTGCCACGATGCTGGCAGGTGCCGCCATGGGATATGCGGGCCAGAAGTGCACCGCGACCCGGCGGATCATCGTGGTGGGCGATGCCACCGCGCTCACCGAAGCCCTGGTGGCCGCGGTGGCGGGGCTACGCGTCGGCGACCCGGCCGATGCCGGCGTCGCAGTCGGTCCCGTCATCACCGACGCCGCGCGCCGTCGAGTTCTGGACGGCGTCGCGGCAGCCCGCGCGGCAGGAGGCCGGGTTCTCACCCGTCTCACGTCCCCGGGTGACGGCCTCTATGTGGCGCCGGTGCTGCTCGATTCGGTCGACCCCGGCCATCCGGTCGCGTGCGAGGAGACGTTCGGCCCGCTGGCCAGCATCTTCACCGTGCCGGACCTGCCCGCCGCGGCCGCTCTGGTCAACCATGTTCGGTACGGGCTGGTGACGTCCGTCCACGGCCGCGACATCGGCCGGTTGTTCGAGGTGGTCCGGGCCGTCGACACCGGTCTCATCCGGGTCAACACGCCCACTACCGGAGTCGATTTCCATGCGCCGTTCGGCGGGGAGAAGGCGTCCAGCCAGGGCCCTCGAGAACAGGGCACAGCTGCACTGGACTTCTACACCTCGTTGCGCACCATCACCCTCTGCACTCCCCCACCCAACCCCGCCGAGGAGGCCGCATGAAACGGGTCGACCTGCACACCGGTAGTCATGATCTGCCGGTCAGCCCCGCGCTGGAGAAGTTCATGCTCTCCGGGTGGGCGGACAGCGAGCAGTACGTCACACAGGTCGACGAGGTCGCCGGCTGGGCCGCGGCACGCCGGAGACAGCTGCACGGCCGTTTCTCCGGGGAACGGCTCGTCGTCCCGGCCGGAAGCTTCAAGAGGCGTTCCAACGACCAGCACTATCGGTTCCGCCCGCATTCTGCCTATGTCTGGCTGACCGGCGACCAGTCCTCAGACGGGGTCCTGGTCATCGAGCCGGACGGCGAGGAGATGCTCTATCTTCGCCCCCGATCCGACCGGAGCACGCCCGAGTTCTTCCGTGACCGGATGTACGGGGAACTGTGGGCCGGACGCCGGCCCACCTTGGGAGAGAGCCGTCGGCGGCTGGCTGTGACGACCCGTCATCTGGCCGAGCTGGAATCGGTTCTGTCCGGGCGGGGCGTTCCGACCCGCGTGCTGCGTGGAGTCGACGTGCACGTGGATGGGCTGACGGCCGACGCCGCGGGGCCGGGCGACCTGGAGTTCGCCGCGGTACTGGATGAGATGCGGCTGGTCAAGGACGACTGGGAGATCGGCCAGCTGGAAGAGGCGGTAGCCATCACCACCCGCGGTTTCGAGGACATGGTGCGTGCCTTGCCGATGGCGAAGCGTACGTCCGAGCGTTACCTGGAGGGGGTGTTCTGGCAGCGAGCCCGCCTGGAGGGCAACGACGTCGGATACCACTCGATCGTGGCCGCCGGTGCGCACGCCGCCACCTTGCACTGGATCGACAACGACGGCGCGGTCCGCGACGGGGACCTGCTGCTGCTCGACGCCGGTGCCGAGACGAGGTCGCTCTACACGGCAGACATCACTCGTGTTCTACCGGTGTCCGGCCGGTTCAGTCCGCTGCAACGCGATCTTTACGAGTTGTGCCTGAAGGCGAACGACGCAGCTCTGGACTGCCTCAAGCCGGGCGCCGACTGGCGTGCGTTCCATCAGGCGGCGATGACCGTGCTGGCGTACGGCCTCGCCGACCTGGGCGTGCTGCCTGTGTCGCCGGAACGCGCCTTGACCGAGGAGTCCGGGCTCTACCGGCGGTGGACGCTGTGTGGATCAGGCCACATGCTCGGTCTGGACGTCCACGACTGCGCGGCTGCCCGCGCTGACAGCTACCTGCACGGACGGCTGGCTGCCGGCCAGGTTCTCACTGTCGAGCCCGGCCTCTACTTCCAGCCTGACGACGAGTTGGTTCCGGCTGAGCTGCGCGGAATCGGGATTCGGATCGAGGAGGACGTTCTCGTCACCGACAACGGCTGTCGAGTCCTCTCCTCCGGGCTACCCCGACGTCCCGACGAGATCGAGGCATGGATGCACCGGGTGTCGTCGTGATCGACGCCGGCGCCGACGTGGTGGTGATAGGCGCCGGGATGACCGGTGCCGCCTGCGCCTACTACGCCGCCCGGGCCGGCCTGACGGTGACAGTGGTGGACCGGACGGGCGTCGCGTCCGGCACCACCGGGGCCGGCGAAGGCAACATCCTCCTGTCCGACAAATCACCCGGACCGGAACTCAGCCTGGCGCTTCATTCCGTCGCGCTGTGGCGCGAACTGGGCGAGACGGTGGGCGATGCGCAGATCGAACTGGAGCGTAAGGGCGGACTGGTGGTGGCGGCCTCGGCGACAGAGCACGACACGCTGTCGGCGTTCGCGGACCGCCAGCGTGCTGCGGGCATCGAGGCGCACGCCGTCGCCTCGCATGAGTTGCCCGGCTACGAGCCGCACCTGTCCCCCCATCTCGTCGGTGCGGTGCACTATCCCCAGGACATGCAGGTCCAGCCCATGCTCGCCGCCGCACACCTGCTCCGTGCGGCCCGGGCAACGGTACTGACCGGCACCTGCGTCGTCGGCCTGCTCCGGGACGGCACCGGGGGGATTCGAGCTGTGCGGACTGATCATGGCGTGCTGTCAACGACCAGGGTGGTGAACGCCGCCGGCGTATGGGCTGGCAGAGTCGCCGCGTTGGCGGGCGTCGAACTGCCGATCCTGCCTCGACGTGGCTTCGTCCTGGTCACCCAGCCGCTGCCAGAGCTCGTGCGGCACAAGGTCTACGCCGCCGGCTACGTTGCGAACGTCGAGCGCAGCACCGCTGGGCTGGAGATCTCCCCGGTGGTGGAGGGGACTCGCGCCGGCACGATCCTGATCGGGTCCAGCCGGGAGCATGTCGGCTTCGACCCGGCCATGTCTCTGCCGGCGCTCAGAGGGCTCGCAGCGGCTGCGATACGCCTGTTCCCGATCCTGGCCGGCGTCTCCGCGATCCGCGCCTACCGGGGTTTCCGGCCGTACAGTCCGGACCACCTGCCGATCATCGGCGCGGACAAGAACGTGCCGGGGCTCTACCATGCCACCGGCCACGAGGGCGCCGGTATCGGCCTCGCCCCGGCGACCGGGCACGCCATCGCGGCACTGCTGACCGACCGCCGCCCGCATGTAGATCTACGACCGTTCGCACCGGAGCGTCACCATGTTCACCTTTGACGGCCGCTCGATCCCTCACGACGGGCGGCAGAGCGTAGCCGCGGCTCTTCTGGCCGCCGGGATCCGATCCTGGCGGAGCACACGCGTCGAAGGACGACCCCGGGGGGTCTTCTGCGGCATCGGCGTCTGCTTCGACTGTCTCGTCACGGTCAACGGTGTGCCGTCGCAGCGGGCCTGTCTGGTGGTCGCCCGCAGCGGTGACGTGATCGAACCTCAGGACGAGCGGCGGGAGAGGACATGAGCACGTACGACCTGGTGGTGATCGGTGCAGGACCGGCCGGTCTGGCCGCGGCGGTCACGGCGGCCGACGCCGGCTGCCGGGTGGCCGTCCTGGATGCCGGGCCGCGTCCCGGCGGACAGTACTGGCGGCACCGATCCGGAGCGGACGCCCACAGCCACACGGACTGGGCGGTCTTCGCCGGTCTGCGCGCACGGTTCGACCAGCTCCATCACCACCCCGACGCGGCACTGTGGTTCGTCGAGTCTCGCCCGGACGACGTCGGTCCGCAGTTCGCCGTCCACACGCACTCCACGGTCGTGTACGGCCGGCGACTCGTCATCGCCACCGGAGCTCATGACCGGGTTGTCCCTTTTCCAGGTTGGGATCTGCCGGGGGTGGTCACCGCAGGTGGAGCTCAGGCCCTGCTGAAGGGTCAAGGGGTGGTGTTCGCGCGACGCATCGTCGTCGGGGGTACCGGACCGTTTCTGTTGCCGGTCGCGACCGGCTTGGCCGACGCCGGCGCCACGGTGGTCGGCGTGTACGAGGCGAACGACCCTGTCCGGTACGCACGGCATGTCGGTGCGGTTCTCGGCGCAGCGAGCAAGTTGACCGAGGCAGGCCGGTACGGCTGGCGCATGCTGCGCCGTCGGGTGCCGTATCGGCGGCGTACGGCTGTGGTGGCCGCGCACGGCGACGAGCAGCTGACCGGGGTGACGGTGGCGGCGATCAGCCCGCTGGGCTCGGTGGTGCCCGGCAGCGAGAGACACGTCGGCTGCGACGGTCTCGCCGTCGGCTTCGGCTTCACCCCGCAGGTGGAGGTGGCTGTCGCCCTGGGATGCGAGACATTCATGGACCGCGACGGCAGTCTCGTGGTGAGGATCGGGCCGGATCAAGCGACCTCGGTACCGGGCGTGTATGCAGCGGGCGAGGTGACCGGCGTCGGCGGGGCGAAGCTGGCGCTCGTGGAAGGGCACCTCGCCGGGGACGCGATCGCCCGGTCTCTCGGTCGTGCGGAGCCGCTGCGTGCGGGTGAGCGCAGCCGGCTGCTACGGATCCGGCGTCGACTGCGTCGTTTCGCGGCGGCTCTGCACGCGGTTCATCCCGTGCCGGCGTTCTGGCCCGACCTGTGTGACGACCAGACGCTCGTCTGTCGGTGCGAGGAGGTGTCGGCAGGCGCTGTTCGGCAGGCGGTGCGTGAACTGTCCGCGAGCGATGCCCGGGGCACGAAGCTGTTGACCCGCGCCGGCATGGGCTGGTGCCAGGGGCGAACATGTGGTTACGCCACAGCATGCCTCACCGCCCGAGAAGCGGGACGGCCGGTGAGTTCGGTGGATCTTCAGGGACATGCGTCTCGTACGCTGATGCAGCCGATCACGCTTGCCGACCTCGCCGGCGACGACTGATCTCGCGCACGACGAATCACGGCCGGCGCGGAGGTGCCCTCAGCATTCGATGACGTTGACGGCGAGGCCGCCCCGCGCGGTCTCCTTGTACTTGACCTTCATGTCCGCGCCGGTCTCCCGCATGGTCTTGATGACCTTGTCCAACGACACGTGGTGCACCCCGTCGCCCCGCAACGCCAGCCGGGCCGCGGTGATCGCCTTGATGCTCGCCACCGCGTTGCGCTCGATGCACGGGATCTGCACCAGGCCACCCACCGGGTCGCAGGTCAGCCCCAGGTTGTGCTCCATGCCGATCTCGGCGGCGTTCTCCACCTGCTCCGGTGTACCGCCGAGCGCCTCGGCCAGCCCGGCCGCCGCCATCGAGCACGCCGAACCGACCTCGCCCTGGCAGCCCACCTCGGCGCCGGAAATCGAGGCGTTCTCCTTGAACAGCACGCCGATCGCGCCGGCGGCCAGCAGGAACCGGACCACACCGTCCTCGGACGCGCCGGGCACGAACCGGGTGTAGTAGTGCAGCACGGCCGGGATGATCCCGGCGGCGCCGTTCGTCGGCGCGGTGACCACCCGTCCGCCGGCCGCGTTCTCCTCGTTGACCGCCAGCGCGAACAGCGTCACCCAGTCCATCGCGCGCAGCGGGTCCTGGCTGCCGGTCTCCGCCTCCAGGCCGCGCCGCATCTCGGCCGCGCGCCGCCGGACCTTCAACCCACCCGGGAGTACGCCGTCACGCGTGCAGCCGTTCTCCACGCACTCGCGCATCACGCGCCAGATCTCCAGCAGCCCCGCCCGGACGTCCGCCTCGCTGCGCCAGGACAGCTCGTTGGCGAGCATCACCTCGCTGATCGACAGCCTGGTCCCGGAGGTGACCGTCAGCAGCTCCGCGCCGGTGAGGAACGGATGCCGTACCCGGGTGGCGTCCGCCTTGATCCGGTCCGCCCCGGCCGCCGCCTCGTCCACCACGAACCCGCCACCGACCGAGTAGTACGTGCGTGACCGCACCTCGTTCCCGGCCGCGTCGTACGCCGCGAACGTCATCCCGTTCGGGTGGTACGGCAACGAGCGCCGGCGGTGCAGCACCAGGTCGGCGTCCGGGTCGAAGTCGATCCCCTGGCTGCCGAACAGGTCGAGCCGCCGCTGCGTGCGGATCCGCTCGACGCGCGGCCCCACCGAGTCGGTGTCGACGGTCTCCGGGACCTCGCCCTCCAGCCCCAACAGCACCGCCCGGTCACTGCCATGCCCATGCCCGGTCGCACCGAGCGAGCCGAACAACTCCGCCCGTACGCGCGCCACGTCGGCCAGCTGCCCGTCGGCCTTCAAACCCGCCACGAACGTACGAGCCGCCCGCATCGGCCCGACCGTGTGCGAGCTGGACGGCCCGATACCGACACTGAAAAGATCGAAAACACTGATCATCGCGCGCATGCTCCTGTCATCGCCATGGACGACGGTCTTCGGTTCCGCGTGACCGCCCATGGCTGCCTGGTCCGCGGCGAACGATGCCGGAAGCTCCGCGTCGCGCTCAGTCGGCGGCGCCAGGCTTGAAGGATCGAGCCAGGAGGAGCAGGTTCGCGGGCTTCTCGGCAAGCCTGCGGGTGAAATATGCGTACCAGTCCTGTCCATACGGCAGATACACCCGCACGCGGTACCCCTCCCCCGCAAGCCGCCTCTGCTCGTTGGCGCGGATGCCGTACAGCATCTGGACCTCGAAATCGGTGGTGCTCCGGCCACCGGCGCGGGCGAGCCCGATGGCGCTGTCGATCAGGCGGGGATCGTGGGTCGCCACCATGGGATAGCCCTGGCCCTGCATCAGGATCCGCAGGCACCTGTCGAATGCCTCGTCGATCTGACGCCGTCGCGTATATGCCACTGACGCCGGCTCCGCGTAGGCTCCCTTGACCAGGCGCACCCGGCTCCCTGCGTACGCGAGGCGCTGGCAGTCCGCCGGGGTACGGTGCAGGCACGCCTGCAGCGCCACGCCCACCCAGGGAAATTCGGTACGCAGTTCGTCCAGCACGGACAGCGTCAGCTCAACCGTGGTGTGATCCTCCATGTCGAGGGTCACCGTGGCGCCGGCGGCAGCCGCAGCGGCACAGATGTCGCGCGTCAGCCGATACGCGTGTCGGCGACCGTCGTGGGGCAGCGCGCTACCGAGCGCCGACAGTTTCACCGACACCTCGGACGTACCGGGCATCCGCATCTCGGAGAGCAGGCTGAGATACGCGTCGCGTACGGCGGCAGCCTGCTCGACTGTCGTCGTTCCTTCGCCGAGATGGTCGATCGTCACCCGCATCCCGGATTCGACGATGCGCCGCGCCACTGCGATCGCCTCATCGTTCACCTCGCCGGCAACGAACCGTTGCACCACACCCCGGGTCAGGGGGGATCCGGCGACGATTCTCCGGAGTCGGTGACTGCCGGCCGCCAACAGCAACAGCTTGTTCGGCAATTGGGGTCCTTTCTCGGGGCTGCCGTCGCCCTCAGGCAGCAGAGCGTGACGAAGCGATCTACCACCCGCGGAAGCTCGGGTTCCCCGTACGGTCAGGAGGTGTGGCCGGGATGGAGGGGGTGCCGATCGACGAGGCGAGCCACCCGCGTGCGTAGCGACGTGTCAGCCTCCCTGGCGGTCAGAGCAGCGGCGATGATGTCGGCCACCTCCATGAAGTCCGCTTCGGAGAACCCTCGGGTGGCGAGACCGGAGGTGCCGATCCGTAGCCCGGAGGTGACCATCGGCGGGCGGGGGTCGAACGGCACGGCGTTACGGTTGACGGTGATCCCGACGCCTTGCAGCAGCCGCTCCGCCTGCGCGCCATCGAGATCCGCGTGGCTCAGGTCGACCAGCACCAGGTGCACGTCGGTGCCTCCGCTGACCACCCGGATGCCGGCCTTCGCGACCTCGGCGGCGCAGAGACGATCAGCAACGATCTTCGCTCCGGTCAGGGCTCGCCGCTGCTGATCCTGGAACTGTGGTTCTCCGGCGATCCGAAAGGCCACCGCCTTCGCGGCCACGACATGCGCCAGCGGACCACCTTGCTGGCCTGGGAAGACCGCCGAGTCCAGCCTCCGCGCGAGATCGGTGTACGCGCTGAGGATGGCGCCGCCCCGAGGGCCGCCGAGGGTCTTGTGCGTGGTCAGGGTGACGACATGGGCGTGAGGCACCGGGTTGGGATGCAGGCTGGCCGCGACCAGCCCGGCGAAATGGGCCATGTCTACGAGCAGGTATGCACCCACCTGATCGGCGATCCGCCGGAATCGGGCGAAGTCGAGCGTTCGAGGGTAGGCCGACCAACCGGCGATGAGCAGCTTCGGCCGATGCTCGCGCGCCAGTTCTTGGACCTCATCCATGTCGATCAGGTGGTTCTCGGCGCCTACCCGATAGCTCACGGCCCGGTACAGCCGCCCCGAATAGTTGATGCGCATGCCATGGGTCAGATGACCGCCGTGAGCGAGGTCGAGCCCGAGGATGGTGTCACCCGGCTGGATCAGAGCAGCCATCACGGCGGCGTTCGCCTGCGATCCGGAATGCGGCTGCACGTTCGCGTAGGTGGCGCCGAACAGCCGCTTGGCCCGGTCGATCGCCAGGAGCTCGATGTCGTCGACATGCTCGCATCCGCTGTAGTAGCGCCGCCCCGGGTAGCCCTCCGCGTACTTGTTGGTGAGGGCCGATCCCTGCGCCTGGAGGATGGCTCGGGGCGCGAGATTCTCGGAGGCGATCATGCCCAAGGTCTCGTGCTGCCGGCGTAGCTCCCGGCCGATCGCCTCGGCGACGGCGGGGTCGAGGTCGGCCAGATCATCGTCGATGGCTGCCATCGGGGCCTACCGCGACTCGTCGGAGAAGGCGCGGTACTCGTCCGGCGACATCAGGGAAGGCACCTGCGCCAACCGGACCCGCAGGAGCCAGCCTTTGCCGTACGGATCGGCGCCGATCAGGCCCGGATCGGCGATGACCGCCTCGTTGACGGCGACGACCTCTCCACTGACCGGGAGGTACAGCTCCGCGACCGACTTCGTGGATTCGACCTCTCCACACACGTCACCGGCAGTGAGCTGGCTCCCCGGCTCGGGCAGTTCCACGTAGATGACATCACCGAGCGCTTCGGCGGCGAAAGCGGTGATGCCCACTTCGGCCGGCTGAACCGAGTCGTTGACCCACTCGTGGTTGGGGCTGTACTTCAGGTGTTCCGGTACGTTCATGACGCTGAACCCTCGCAAGGAATGGCCGCGGATCACCGCGGACGACGGTAGAACGGAAGAGGGACGATCTCGACCGGCTCGGTGGTCCCCCGGACCTGCACGGCCAGCCGGATGCTGTCGCCAGTGCCGGCACGGATGCTGGCCATCGCGATCGGCCGCTTGAATGTGGGTGAAGGGGCGCCGCTGGTGATGAGGCCGACCGGATCAGCGCCGTGGCCGTCGTCGGTCAGCGTCACCACCTGCTGGCCCGCTCGGGGAATTCTCTGCCCGGACGCGACGAGGCCGACAAGCCGACGGGTGACACCGCTCTTGTGGGCCTCGGCCAGTGCGGCTCGTCCGACGAAGTCGCCTGGTTTGACGAAGGACACCACCCGCCCCAGCCCGGCATAGAACGGGGTGACGTCACGGCCGATCTCTGCGCCGTACAACGGCATTCCAGCCTCGATGCGGAGGGTGTCGCGGCACGCCAGCCCCGTGGGCGTCAAGCCGTGACGCCGACCGGCCACAAGCGCTGCTTCCCACGTGCGGACCGCGTCTTCGGCGTGTACGAGCAGTTCGAAGCCGTCTTCGCCGGTGTAGCCGGTACGAGCGACGACGGCTGGACGACCGTCGATATCCAGTAGCGCTGCGGTGTAGTAGCGAAGTCGGGTGAGTCCCGTACCGGTCAGGGCTTCCACGATGGGGGCGGCGCTCGGCCCCTGCACCGCGATGATCGCCCGCTCGTTCGTGCGGTCGGCGGCCCAGGCCGCGTAGTCCGCACAACGGGTCCTGATGGCCTCATAGACGACGCGTGTGTTGATGGCGTTGACGACCAGCAGGTACCGGTGCGATGCGAGGCCGGCCGATGACCGTCGTCGACGTCCTGCTCGGGGTGCTGCTGGCCGGTCTGACGCTCTACACCCTGCTCGCCGGCGCGGACTTCGGCGCCGGGATCTGGGACCTCCTCGCCGGCGGGGCGCGCCGCGGCGCAGCCCGCCGGGAACTGATCGCGCACTCGATCGGCCCGGTGTGGGAGGCCAACCACGTCTGGCTGATCCTGGTGATCACCCTGTTCTGGACCACCTTTCCGCCCGCGTTCGCCGCGTTCGCCTCCACCCTTTACATCCCGCTGACCCTGGCCGCGCTGGGCATCATCGGTCGTGGCGCGGCCTTCGCCTTCCGCAAGGCCAGTCACACCCTCACCGAGCAACGCCTCTACGGCGCCACCTTCGCGCTCTCCTCGGTGGCCACCCCTTTCTTCCTCGGCTCGATCGTCGGCGCAGTCGCCTCCGGTCGCGTCCCGCCCGGCATCGCCGAGGGTGACATCTGGCGCAGCTGGCTCAATCCCACCTCCATCTACGGGGGACTGCTCGCGATCGGCGTGTGCGCGTACCTCGCCGCGGTCTACCTCATCCACGACGCGCGCCGCGCCGGTGCCGCCGACCTGGTGGCCCAGTTCCGCCGCCGCGCCCTGGTCACCGGCATAGTGGTGGGCGTCGGCGCGGCGGCCGGGCTGGCCGTCGTCGCCGCCGACGCGCCGGACCTTTTCGCCGATCTTCGGGGCCGGGCGCTCGCCCTGGTGCTGCTCTCGTTCGCCGCGGGGCTCGGGTCGCTGGTGCTGATCGCCACCGGCCGCTACCGGGCGGTGCGGGTGACCGCGGCCCTCGCGGTCGCGGCCGTCCTCTGGGCCTGGGGCGCCGCCCAGTACCCAGACCTGCTGCCGCCCGACCTGACCGTCACCGAGGCGGCCGGTGATCCCACCGTGCTCGCCACGGTGCTCGCCGTCCTCGCGGTCGGAGCGCTGCTGCTGGCGCCCTCCCTGCTCTGGCTGTTCGGCATCTTCCAGCGCTCCAAGCCGGCCGCCGGCAACCCACCGCCCCGGTGACGCTCACCCGGGCGGGCAGCCTGTGGGCGGCGCTGGCGGCGGCGGTGGCGCTGGGAGCCCTGCACCTTCTCGCGCCGGCCATCCGCCGGAGACTGCCGGTGCCCACCCACGCGGCGACGTCCCTCGGTGGCGGCATCGCCGCCGCGTACGTGTTCCTCTACCTGCTGCCGCGCCTCGCGGAGGGCAACCAGGCGGTGGCCCACGTCCTGGAGGAGGAGATCAGGCCCACCCCGGCCCGCGGATTCGTGCTGTTCCTCGTCGCGCTGGTCGGCTTCTTCACGTTCTACGCCCTGGAACGTGTCACCCACCGCTCGCAGCAGCGCCGGCAAGAGGCCACCCGGCTGGTCTTCGGGTTCCAGCTCGGCTTCTTCGCCCTGTACAGCGGCCTGATCACGTACACCCTGGCGACTAAGCTGGACGCGGGGCTCGGGCCGGCGGTGCTGTTCGCCGTCGCCATGGGGCTGCACGTGCTGGCCACCGACGGCGTCCTGGCCGAGCACTTCCCGGTCAGCCTCACCACCGGGTGGCGCCTCGTCCTGGTCGCCGGCGCCGCCGGCGGCTGGGTGACCGCGGTCGCCGTCCAGCCCACCGGCGTGCTGATGAACGTGCTCACCGCCTTCCTGGGTGGCGGGATCCTGCTCAACATTTTCGTCGACGAACTGGCCCCCGAAAGGCACTCCAGCTTCACCTGGTTCACCATCGGCCTGGCCGCCTACTCCGGCCTGCTCGCCTTCGCGACCTTCACCACCGACGTCGGCGCTGCCTGAGGACGATCACCGGCCGCCTCCAGATGGCCAGCCGGTGATGGCGGCCGGTTGTCAGCGACTGACCGTCACGTCGACCGTTCCGGCGCTCACGGTGCCGTCGTTCAGTGGGGTGCAGCGGATGCCGCCCGTGCGGCGCAGCGCCTTCTACGCATTGGGGGCCGATGGCGACGTCCTTCAGGCACAGGGGGTTGGCCGGGCGGTTGTTCCGCAGGCTGACCGGCCTGCGCCGGCGTCGTCGTCAAGCCCTCCCAGCACGGCCGCGGTTTGGATGATCTGCTGCAACAACTCGCCGGGGTGGAGCCCCCGGGACACACCGCGACGGCTCGCCGAGCTGCTCGTCGGGTGTCACGTGCCAGCCGGTACGGCGGCGGGCCGGACCGAGAGGTCGAGCTCGCCGCCGACGACGTTGACCTCGATGGTGTCGCCCGGATTCGCCCCGTCATCGAGCAGCAGGGTCGACAGCCGGTCTTCCAACTCGCGCTGGATGCTGCGCCGCAGTGGCCGCGCCCCGTACTCGGGCTGGTAGCCCCGGTTGGCCAGCCACTGCGTGGCGTCCGGGCTGATCTCGAGGTTGATGTTCTGTGCGTGCAACCGACGGCGGGTGCGGTCCAGCAGCAGGCCGGTGATCTCAAGGAGCTGGTCCCGGTCCAGGCCGGTGAAGACGATGATCTCGTCGATCCGGTTGAGGAATTCCGGCCGGAACCGCTGCCCCAGCAGCCCCATCAGTTCCTCGCGCTGGTCGTTGACCGGACGCCCTGCCGCCTGCGCGGCCAGAATGCGGTCCGCGCCGATGTTGCTCGTCATGATCAGGATGGTGTTGCTGAAATCGACCGTGCGGCCCTGCGCGTCGGTGAGGCGACCGTCGTCGAGCACCTGCAGCAGTGCGTTGAACACATCCGCATGCGCCTTCTCCACCTCGTCGAAGAGCAGCACCGAGTATGGCCGGCGCCGGACCGCCTCGGTGAGCTGACCGGCCTCCTCGTACCCGACGTAGCCCGGGGGCGCTCCGACCAGCCGGCTGACCGTGTGCTGCTCCTGGAACTCGCTCATGTCGAAGCGGATCATGCTGGACTCGTCGCCGAAGAGCGCCGCGGCGAGGGCTCTGGCCAGTTCGGTCTTGCCGACGCCGGTGGGTCCGAGGAAGAGGAACGACCCGTCGGGTCGCTGGGGGTCACTCAGCCCGGAACGCGATCGGCGTACGGCGGCCGCCACAGCCCGTACGGCCTCGTGCTGGCCGACCACGCGCTCGTGCAGTTGCTCCTCGATGCGCCTCAGCCTCTGCTTCTCCACCTCCGTGAGCTGGGTGACGGGAACACCGGTACGGCGGCTGACCACCTCGGCGATGTCGCTCATATGCACCTCGGGCACCGGAGGCGTGCCCTCCTGCGCCGCCGCCAGGTCCCGCTCGGCCGCACCGATCTCGGCTTTCAGCGCACCCGCGCGTTGATAATCCTCGTTCGCCACCGCGCTGTCCTTCTCCCGGCGCAGCTGGGACAGCCGCTTCTCGATCTCCTTCTTGTCCGGAGCGGGTGTGCGGGAACGAAGCCGGACCCGGGCCCCCGCCTGGTCGAGCAGGTCGATGGCCTTGTCCGGCAGAAACCGGTCGGTGATGTAGCGGTGGGACAGTTCAGCGGCGGCGTCCAGCGCTTCGTCCGTGTAGCGCACCTGATGGTGCGCCTCGTACCGGTCACGTATGCCCTTGAGGATCGCGACGGTGTCCTCCACGCTCGGCTCCGACACCAGGATCGGCTGGAACCGGCGCTCCAGCGCAGGATCCTTCTCGATGTAGCGACGGTACTCGTTCAGTGTCGTCGCACCGACCACGTGCAGTTCGCCGCGGGCCAGGGCGGGCTTGAGCATGTTGCCGGCATCCATCGCCCCCTCGCCACCGCCGCCCGCGCCGACAACGGTGTGCAGTTCGTCGATGAAGAGGATCAGCCCGTCCTCGCCCGACGTCACCTCCTGGATCACGTTCTTCAGGCGCTCTTCGAACTCACCGCGGTACTTGGTGCCCGCCACCATCCCGGACAGGTCGAGTGCGACCACACGCCGGTTGGCCAGGGTTTCGGGCACCTCGTCGTTGACGATGCGCTGCGCGATGCCCTCGACGATCGCCGTCTTGCCGACGCCCGGCTCGCCGGTGAGCACCGGATTGTTCTTCGTACGCCGGGAGAGCACTTCGATCGTGTCGTCGATCTCGTCATCACGGCCGACGACCGGATCGAGCCGACCGGCCCGGGCGTCCTCGGTGAGGTCCCGCCCGTACTGGTCAAGGGTGGGGGTGCTGCTGGCCCCGCGCCCGTCGGCACCGCCCGCCGGCGGCGTGGGCCCGGTGACGGCCCCACCGAGCGCCCGCAACGCCCGGCCCGCGGTCGTCTCCGGGTTCGCGGCGATGCCGAGCAGGAGGTGTTCGGGGCCGATGTACGTCGCGCCGGACCGTCGCGACTCGCGGTGCGCGTCGAGCAGGGCGCGCTTCGCCGCCGGCGCGAGCGGAGGCGTGTCCTCGCGTGGCCTGCCCTTGGGGACGGCCGACTCTATCTGGCGGGCCAGGTCGTCGGGGTCGGCGCCGCTCGCGCCGAGCATCCGGCGGGTGGGGTCGGCCTGGGCTGCGGCCCACAGCAGGTGCTCGACATTGAGGTACGGGCTGCCCCACTCCGTAGCCTGCTCGGCTGCCCGTTGCAGCAGTTGCCGCGACTCGGTGGAGAGCAGCCGGGACAGGTCGACCCGCTCCACCGGACGTCCCGCGAACGGATCTCCCCCGAAGAACCGACTGATCAAGTCGTCCAAGGAGCCGCCAGGGATGCGGAACGCGTCGAGCGACATCTCATACCCTTTCTGCCGGTGGGGTGGGTCCTCGGCACAGGCCCACCTGAACGCTACGCACCTTTCGCCCACAGAGTTGGCCTTATGGGTTTCTGGGGAGGCCAGGGTTTGTACTCGCTGCGGGTGCAGGGCAGCCACTGAGGGTGGTTGTCGCGGAGGTCGCACCGGAGCGTCCCAGGCGCTGGGCCCCGTCGGCGCCTGCGGCCTGCCCACCATCGGATCGGCGCCTTGACCGGCAGGCCGGGAGGCGCGGGACCCCGGTACCCGCGGACCCTGCGGTCTGCCCTCACGAGCGCTGCGTTGTTACCGGTGGACTTGACCCAGGCGTCCGGCAGGCGTCCGAGTTTGGCCATCGGCGGGGGACCGACTTGCGCTCAGTGTTCCGACAGCACCACGCTCTCCGCCGTCTTGCGCCCCAGACATCTCCGCCGAGTTCGGGCGGCGAAGGCGTGATCGAAAGGCGGCGGTGTACTTGCGGTCGCGGATGAGGAACCCTCCCCGCAGCACACCGGCCACCCCGCCCCACCCTCGATGCGGCCCGATCCGGTGATGGCTCCGGGTTTCCGCTGGCCGGCCCGGTTGATCCGGAACGCTGAACGGGTGGAGCAGCGATCGGGACGTGCGCCGGGACGCCTGCTGTCCGTCAGGCGTGCGCTGTGGTCGTTGGCCGCCGGTGTCGTCGCCGGCACGGCCACCGCGCTCGTCGGGGCGTCGGAGCTGACGCCGCTGGTGGTCTGGACGATCGCGGCGGGCACGATCCTCGTTTGGGTGTGGCGGGCCTGCTGGTCGGCGAGCCCGAAGCGTACCGAGCAGCTTGCCGAGGCGGAGCAGCACTCCCGTTCCACCGACTCGGCGATCCTGATCGCGTCCGTTGCCAGTCTCGCCGCCGTGGCCGAGGCGCTCGTGCGCGCCTCGAACCAGCATGACGCAGTGGCAGTCACGCTGGTGATCCTCAGCGTCATCGCGGTGGTCCTGGCGTGGGCGCTGGTGAACACGGTCTTCGCGTTGAAGTACGCCCGGCTGTGCTACCGCGACGACGGCGGTGGCATCGACTTCAAGCGGGAAGATCCACCGGCGTACGCCGACTTCGCGTACATCGCCTTCACGGTCGGCATGTCCTATGCCCCGGGCGAGAACGAACGACGAGTAACCACATGCGCCGGATCGCGCTCGGGCACGCACTGCTCTCGTACACCTTCGGAACCGGCATCCTGGCCGTCGCCGTTAACCTGGTCACCAACCTTGGTCAGTCATGACCCACGAGCGTTAGAAGCAGGACTGTCTCGCTACAGATCTTGAAAGGCCAGGTTTGTCCGCTGTGGCTCGGTGTGTCGGCGTGAGCTTCGCCGATGATCGTTGTATGAACCGCCCCGGGTTTGATAGCGGCTAGATGGGTTGGGACTTCGGCTGGTCCAGCCGGTGTTCGGTGGGATCGTAGAGGGCTTCGAAGGCGGCTGGTGGTAGGTCCGCCGCGCCGCTGTGCGGGCGGCGGTGGTTGTACCAGTCGACGTATTCCAAGGTGGCGATCTCGACGTGGTCGCAGGTCCGCCACGGCCCCCGCGGTTTGATCAGTTCGGTCTTGAACAGGCCGATCGTCGACTCGGCCAGAGCGTTATCGTAGGCATCGCCGACCGAGCCCACCGAGGGATCGACGCCGGCGGCGGCGAGGCGTTCGGTGAACGCGATCGACGTGTACTGGCTACCAGCGTCGTTGTGATGCACTAGCCCGGCCAGATCCGTGGCGCCCTGGCGGCCGCGGGCCCAGATCGCCATCTCCAGGGCGTCCAGCACGAGGCTGGTCTTCATGCTGGTCGCGGCCCGCCAGCCGACGATGCGGCGGGAGTAGGCGTCGATGACGAACGCGACGTAGACCATCCCAGACCAGGTGGGCACGTAGGTGAAGTCGGCGACCCACAGCCGGTTCGGGCGCTTCGGTGGTGAACCGGCGTTGCACCAGGTCCGCCGGCCGCATGGCGTGTTCGCCGCCGATCGTGGTGCGTCGGGTCTTGCCCCGCACCACTCCGCGCAAGCCGAGCTGGCGCATGAGCCGCTCGACGGTGCACCGGGCCACCGAGATGCCTTCTCGGTTGAGGGTCAGCCACACCTTCCGAGCCCCGTAGACGCCGTAGTTCGCCGCGTGCACCCGTCGAATCTCGCCGGCGAGCCAGGCATCGCGGCGCGTCCGGGTCGAGGGCATGCGCCGGCAGGCAGCCCGGTAGGTGCTGGCCGCGATCTGCCAGCCGTGCTCGCGCAGGACACGGCAGATCGGCTCGACGCCGAACACCTGCTTGTGCTCGTCGATGAACCTCACGAGCGTGGCTGTGGCCGGTCGAGCTCGGCCGCGAAGAAAGCCGACGCCGCCTTGAGGATCTCGTTTGCCCGGCGCAGTTCGGCATTCTCCCGGCGCAGCCGCTTCAACTCGGCCGACTCGTCCGTGCTCACTCCGGACCGCTGGCCGGCGTCGATCTCGGCCTGGCGGACCCACTTGCGCAGCGTTTCGGCGGTTCCGATGCCCAGCTTGTGGGCGACGGCGTCGATCGCCGCGTGCTCCGACTCGTAGTTCGGCCGCACCTCAGCGACCATCCGCACCGCTCGCTCACGCAACTCACGCGGATAAGGGGAAGGGCGTGACATGGCTCGATCCTCCACAAGAGGTCGGGCAGCTATCAAACCCGGGGCGGTTCAAGCCTTGTTTACGAAGTATGGCGATCCTCAGTCTGCCGCCCATGGTCAGCCCGGCGGCGTGGGTGCCTCAGCAGGCTTCCCGGCTGCCCGGCGTGCGTCGGCGACGGCGATCGCGAGCAGCACCACGGCCACTACGGTGACCACCACCAGCGGCGGGGCGAAGGCCAGCGGCACGGCGAGCAGCAGCAGGGCAGCAATGCCGAGCAGCCGGGGCCGGGACACGCGGGAGAAGACCACCCACTCCAGCAGCGTGCGGCCCGCCACGAACAGAGCCGGGCCGCCGAGCATCAACGCAAGCCAAGACTTGAACGTGTGGCCGGTGGGGTGCTTCTGCACCAGTTCATTGCCGATGGCGGCGGCGGCAACCCCGAGGATCATGAGCAGATGAGCGCTGCCGGCTACTCGGCCCAGCCTGGCGGGATTGGCCGCCGACTTGACCGCCGATCCGAACACCTCGCCCGCCCTGTAGAAGTAGATACGCCACAGCAGCACAGCGGTGATGAACGCGATCACCAGCCCAAACGTCTGCGGAAAGCGCAGGCTCCCGGACGCCTCGGTGTAGGCGATCCCGACCGCGAGGATCGTCTCCCCGAGCGCAATCAGCACCAACTGTTGATACCGATCAGCGAGATGCCCGGCAGCGGCCTCCCAAGCCAAGATGCGCTCTGGCTTTTGCCACGGCACCCACCAGCCCAGCCGCGCCGATCCGTACTCGATGACGATCGCGAGCGACCAAAGCAGCATCCTGGCCGTATCGTGGGCGACGGCACCGAGCAGCCACGCCACGGCGGACACGCAGAACCAAACCAGGATTCCCCAATAGAGGCGCTGTAACCAATGTGACCGCAACGCCACAGCAACCACCAGCGCCCGGCCGGCCTGGAGCGCGACGTAGACGCCGGCGAACATCCACGCACTGCCGCCGAACGCCTTCGGCGTGACGACGCCCAGGAGCAACACACCGAAGGCTGTCACCAGCACCATGACCTGCACCGCCAGGCGGCGGGGCTCGAAGCGCGCCGTGCTGTAAGCCGTCATTGACCAGACCCACATCAGCGGCAGGATCAGCAGCAGTGCCTGCAGTAGGCTCGCCCACCGCCCTGCACTAGAGGGGGAAGACGCCAGCTGCGACGTGCTGGTAGCCACCACCCGGTTGAGAGCAAAGACCAGCACAAGATCGAAAAAGAGTTCGACAAAACTCGCTTCCTGCTTGCTCCACTCCCCCCGGAGGAGCCTCACCCCCAAACCCCTGGCCGCACCAGCACCTTCCATGCGAGCCATTCAATGCCGAAATGCCGCCGCGCGTCGGACGATTGCGGGTATCTGAGGACTCATTCCTGAGCACGGCCCTCGGCTGGCCTAAAACTGGCTGGCCGGCGTCCCCGCCTAGCCGGCATGTGGACAGGATGATCACAGGCAAGAGCGAGAGGATGACCTCCTCATCGGACGGCTGCAGACCTTCCAGCCTCCCTGTCTCCGGAGGCTGGTAGCCCCTGTGGTGCCCGACGTAAGCTCACGCGGGCCGAGCGACGGGGGTTAGGAGTCGTACGCCCAATTCGTGGCCGTACCGTTCAATTTCAGCCGCACTCTCCTGCTTCTGGACGAGGTTGGCGTGTAGATACTGCACACACTGGGCCTCACCCATAATAATCGCCCAATCAAAAAGGGTCTTGTGTGCCGCAATGGTGAGGTATAGGAACCGAATCAGAGTATCGACTGCGAATTGATCAACGAGGTCGACTGAGGGGTTTGTGCGTACGAAGCTTTCAAATCGCCCATACATGCCTTCAACAGTTTCGGACCGGGTTGAAAGCGGGGAGGTGCCGAATGCCTTGGCGCAGGAGTTGATGTTGTGATTCCACTGCACACATTCCTGTTGCTTGCGCCGTACGATCTGCCCGAGATCGTCACTAACTCGATGGGCCAAGAAGTCGAGTACCCGCCGCCCGGATATCTCCATTTCACCTAGTATGCCTAGCTCATATATGAACAGGTCACGCGTCGTATTAATCGCCATGTGCTCCTCCTGACCTCGCTGGCGAGCCGCCACGGCCTACCCGTTCAGAAACCACCAAAACGCGGCAGGCAAGCCAGCAGGAAGGGTGTAAATTTGCGCATGTCGAACGAGAGGCCGAGAAGGATGAATGAGCCATCCCTGTCTGCCATCGACCCGCCCCTCCTGGGGAGCGAGCCGCCGCCCGGCCCGCCACGTCAAGCGGGCCTTGACGCGCGTACGGACGCTGTCGGAACAGACTGAGTCGGCTCTCGTGTCACGGACCGCGCCCCCGGCGGACATCGCCACAGTGGCGCAGTTGACCCAACCTTGCCCGGCACGGACCCGGCTTCCGGGGTCGGAGCTGACCACCAGCGGCCACCCCTCCCCCTCCCAGGTGAGCAGTTGACCTGACCCTGCACGGCTGCGAAGCCGGCTCCTGGACGACCGACATGCCTTCGCGCGGACACCGCCCCCAAGCTTGGAGCTTGCCGCGCGGACCCGACGCGCCCTCCCTTCGCCGCGCTGCTCAGGCGCGGCGCGGCCGGCTGCCGGCGAGAACCCCCACCACTCTCCCCGCTATCCCGTCTGTGGCGGCTCCGGGGCTCCCCGCTGTCCGCGCCAGCCGCCGGGCGTCAGGCGTGACGGCCGCAGAGCGACAGCGGCAGCGGCCGGCGCGCGCCCAGGCGGCGGCGCGTGCGGCCCGTTGCGGGCCGCCTTGAAGACGTACAGAAACTTTGAACAGCCTCGTCGGGACATCGTCGGGACATCGTTGTCGGGACATCGTCGGCACGTCGTCGGCACGTCGGCACGTCGGCACGTCTGTCCGACTCCGGTTGATGCGTTGCACGGTGGCTTCACTTGATGGGTGACACTCCGCCGAGTGCTGGTGGAGTTGAGTGTGACCGGGCAGCGCTATCGCGCAGTGCTGGAAGTTGAAGCTGGCCTGTCCGTGACGGAGGTCGCCGAACGCTTCGGCGTCTCGCGCCGGTGGGTGTGATCACCGGCGTTCTCGGCGCCCCGTACCTCATCTATCTGCTCGTCCGCACGAACCGCGCGGGAGGCTCGCTGTGACCACCGACCATTCACTGGCGGTCGAGAAACTGACCGTCGGCTAGGGCGGCCGCGTCGTCATCGAATCACTCGATCTGCTCGTCCCGCCCGGCCGGATCACCGCGATCGTCGGTGCCAACGCGTGCGGGGAATCGACGCTGCTGCGGTCGATGTCGCGGCTACTCGCCCCGCGAACCGGCCACGTCATGCTGGACGGCCGCGAAGTACACAGGATGCCGGCCAAGGAGCTGGCCCGAACGCTCGGCCTGCTCCCCCAGTCACCGATCGCGCCCGAGGGCATCGCCGTGGCCGACCTGGTCGGCCGGGGCCGCAACCCGCACCAACGCCTGCTGTCACGATGGAGCAGGGACGACGACCGGGCGGTGGCCGCCGCCCTCGACGCCACCCACATCGCCGACCTGGCCGACCGGTCGATCGACGAGCTCTCCGGGGGGCAGCGTCAACGGGTGTGGATCGCCATGGCGCTGGCCCAGCAGACCGAGCTGCTGCTACTCGACGAGCCGACCACCTTTCTCGACGTCAGCCACCAGGTCGAGGTGTTGGACCTGCTCACCGACCTGAACCTCACTCGCGGCACCACGATCGTGATGGTCCTGCACGATCTGAACATGGCGGCCCGCTACGCAGATCACCTCATCGCCCTCGCCGACGGCGGCCTGCACGCAGCAGGTGCGCCGACCGATGTGCTGACCGAGGACTGCGTCCGCGCCGTCTTCGGCCTGGACAGCCAGGTCATCCCGATCCGGTCTCCGGCAAGCCGCTGATGCTACCGATGGGCCGTCACCACATCCGGGCCGCGCAGTCGTAGGCCGACAGCGGCGCATCTCCACGTCCTGCGTTACGCCCCGGCGTCCTGCCGCGTCGCGCCGGCACCAGTTACGACACCCCATAAGATGGTTCACCTCAGCGAGGGTGATCGACTACGGTACGGGTTCGGTCGAGCGGGTAGGTGATCGGCATGGACTCAGTGCGGATGCCCTTCGGCGGTGGTGCGGACAGCGCGCCGGTCCGCCGGGCCGTCCGGGAGGTCCTCGTCGGCTGGCAGGCCACGCACGTCACCGACGACGCGCTCACCGTCATCACGGAACTCGTGCACAACGTCATCAGGCACACCGGTGCCGGGGGCAGGGTCGAGTTGACCCGCAGTCGGACGCGATCCGGATCGAGGTTTTCGACGACTCCGATCGACCACTGCGTCGCTTCGAGCCGGACCCGCACCGCATCGGCGGTCGTGGCCTGCTGATCGTCGACGCGATGGCGCGCAACTGGGGCACGAGAACCACCCCGCACGGCGAGCCCGGCAAAGTGGTCTGGGCGGAGATCTCCCTCGACCGGTCCGCCTGACCGCCCCTCACCGCGAGGCCCGGCCTGCCTCACCTGGCCGGCACCGCACCGCCACCGGCCGCACCGATGACTCGTCCCGGCGGGCCCGTGGCCTGGAGAGGCGCCCCACGGGCGGGCGAGGCGACGCTGTCCTACCCGGCTCGTGCGGGCAGGTGATAATCGACAGGTTTACACAACAGGTGGATGGTGCATCGTGTCGGCGTCACCGTCCGCGTGACGGTCGCGGCCGGAGAGAGGATCTGTCGTGATCAGTGACGCCGACCTGCCGACGGTGCCGCCCACCGGCATGCCGTCGGGGCTGGCGAATCCGGCGTCGTCGCCGACAACCGCGGAGCCGGCGGTCCTTCTCATCGAGGATGACCCCGGTGATGCGTTGCTCACCCGGGAGCTGCTGAGCGACAGCGGAATCAGCAACCGGTTCACCCAGGCGAGCAGCCTGAAAGAGGCCGCGGCCGCGCCGACGACGCCGGACTGCGTGCTGCTCGACCTGCACCTGCCCGACTGCCAGGGGCTGGAGGCGCTCGGCCGGGTGCTGCACCGATGGCCGGACGCGGCAGTGGTGGTGCTCACCGGCCTGGACGACGCGGCCACCAGAACGGCGGCTGTCGCCGCCGGAGCACAGGACTACCTGGTCAAGGGTCACATCGACGGCGCGCTCCTGGGCCGCACGATCCAGTACGCCATTCAGCGCCGACGGGCCGTGGTGACGGAGCGGCAGCTACGCGACAGCCGGATGCAGGCCAGCGAGAACACGCGGCTGCAACGGGGCCTGCTCCCTACGCCACTGGTCACCGACCCCGCGCTGGCGGTCGTCAGCAGATACGTGCCGGGACGGGGACGGTCACTGCTCGGCGGTGACTTCTTCGACCTGGTGCAGGACGAGGATCACACGCTCCACGCCGTCATCGGTGACGTCTGCGGCAACGGTCCGGATGAGGCAGCCATCGGCGTCGGCCTACGCGTCGGGTGGCGCACCCTCACCCTGGCCGGGGTGGAGAAGGCCGCCCGGATGCGGCTGCTGGAGCAGGTGCTCGTCGCCGAGCGGCCACGTGAGTCGATGTTCGCGACCGCCTGCACCATCCGCGTCGTCCCAGACCGCTCGCAGGTGATCATCGTGAGCGCCGGTCACCCCGCGCCACTGGTGATCACGCCCGGCTCGGCCGACCCCGCGCCGATCCGCCACCATCTCGGGCTGGGCATGTTCCCCGGGCGAGGTCGCTGGCAGGAGTCGGTCGTCACGCTCCCGGCGGGCGCAGGTCTGCTGCTGTACACCGACGGCGTCTACGAGGGGTTCAGCGAGGACGGAACCCGCCTCGGCGAGGAACGCTTCATAGAACTCGCCGCCACGCTGAGCACCGTCACGGAACCGGGCGACTTTCTCACCGCCCTGCTCGACAAGATCAGACGCAGCGACGACGGCCGGCACAGCGATGACACGGCCCTGCTCTACCTGACCTGGCCCGCCGGGGCGGACGCCGCGCCGATCGGCCCTGATCGGTGAAGGGCGCGGGCGCAGCCCACACTGCTCTGCTCAGACCTCGGTGAGCTGGCCGCGCAGCTTGGTCAGGGCGCGGGCGAGCAGCCGGGACACGTGCATCTGGGAGACACCGACCCGGGCGGCGATCTCGCTCTGGGTCAGGTTGCCGTAGAAGCGCAGCGTGAGGATCTTCTGCTCACGCTCGTCGAGCGTGGCGAGCGCCGGGCCCAGCGAGGCGCGCAGGTCGGCCAGCTCGTACTCGTTGTCCTCGGTGCCGAGCGTGTCGCCCAGCTCGGTGGCGCTGTCGCCGTCGCCGATCGGGGTGGACAGCGAGACCGCGTTGTACGCGCGGGCGCCCTCCAGGCCCTCCAGCACCTCTTCCTCGGTGACGTCGAGGTGGGCGGCGATGTCGGCGACGGTCGGGGCCCGGTTGAGCGTCTGGGTCAGCGTGCTGTTGGCCTCGGAGATGCGCAGCCGCAGCTCCTGGAGGCGGCGCGGAACCCGGATGTTCCAGGTGCGGTCGCGGAAGTGCCGCTTGATCTCGCCGAGGATCGTCGGGATGGCGAAGCCGGCGAAGTCGACGCCGCGCGAGGCGTCGAACCGGTCGACCGCCTTGATCAGGCCGAGCGCGGCGGTCTGGGCCAGGTCGCCGGCCGGCTCGCCGCGCCCGCTGTAGCGGGCGGCCAGGTGGTTCGCCAGCGGCAGCCACGCCTCGATGACCTGGTTACGCAGGCCGGCCCGCTGCGGGTGGTCGGCGGGCAGCGTGGCGAGCGCCGCGATCAGCTCACTGGCGCGGCTCTCCTCACCGGTCTGCGGCGCGCGCTGCACCTCGGTCGCGGTCGATGCCATGGTCATCGTGGTCATGCTGCCCTTCCCCGCCTTCGTGCGAACTGGCGCCCCAAGCACAGATGGTGAACGAACCATAGACGACACGGCAGCAAGAATCAACCGATCAGCTGATGTACAAAACCTGCCATAAGCATCAAAGCGGATTTCCCCCACCGGCGGCGCCTCACGAGTTCACAGATTGACCGCTTCGCGCCTCAACTGCCCGCTCCGGCGGCGAATCTGGTCAGCAGACGGGCGAACTGGTGCTTCTCCTCGGTCGTGAAGCCTGCCGTCGCCGCACGCAGACGGGCGTGCCGGAACGTCCGGGCCCGCTCGTGCAGGGCGACGCCGTCGGGGGTGAGGCGCACCAGACTCTGCCGAGCGTCGACCCGACCCGCCAACCGCACCACCACGCCGCAGGTCTCGGCGCGACCGACCAGGCGACTGGCAGTCGAAGGTGCAACCTCCAACGCGGTGGCGATCTGACCGACGGATGCCTCTCCGGCCGGCTCCGCTGCGATCGCCGTGACCACCAGCAGAGTGGACAGGTCGACGGATCGATTGTCGTGCTCGAGGGCCGCCGGTGTCCGGAAGAAACGGCGCAGCCGGAGCAGCGCCTCGTCGACCGCTACGAGATCCGGGTCTTCAGCCGGACGAGAGGACATGTGTGTGCGATACACACGTTGGACCGAGGAGGTGCGCGATGGATCGGATTCTCGTGACCGGTGCTACCGGCACTGTGGGATCGGTGGTGGTGCGGCACCTTCGGGCGGCCGACGTCGCGGCTGCCGCGGCGTCGGCGCATCCGCCCGCCGTTCGCGCACCGTGAGCGCCACCACTGGACAACCAGGAGCCCGTCATGAACATCGCCCTCATCGGCGGCACCGGACGCACCAACCGGCTGGTGCTGGACGTCCTCACCGATCGCGGCCACCGGGTCACAGTTCTGGTTCGGGATCCTGGCAGGCTCGGCCGCGCCGCCGACGACGCCGACGCGCGGGTGATTCGCGGGGACGTGCGCGACGTCGAGGCACTCCGGCGGCTCGTCGACGGCTGCGACGTGGTCATCTCCGCGCTCGGGCCGACCGACAAGGAGGCCGATCTGCACACCGACGCCGCGAGAGCACTGGTTGACGTCATGCGGGACGCCGGCGTGAACCGCTTCGTCGGCATCAGTGGCGCCGGTGTCGACGTGCCGGGTGACCGCAAGTCCCGCCGCGACAAGGTCATCAGCTGGTTGATCAACAAGCTCGGCGGCCCACTCGTCGCGGACAAGCCCGCCGAGCTCGCCGTATGGCGGGCCAGCGCCCTGGACTGGACCCTCGTCCGGCTGCCCCGCCTGACGGACGGCCCGGCGACGGGCCGAGTCGAGCACCATGCGAGCGAATCGACGAGCCAGACCAGCACCCGACCGTTCGACTACATCCATCGATGGTCACGATGGCGACGACGACACCAGTACCGCGCCAGAACAGCCCACTACCAGCGAAGACTCCAACTTCACCAGGTGCGGCTGGAGTACTAGGCCAGGTGGCCTTGCTGGCGGGTCCTGTGGGCCAGAGGGTGCGCCGGCGATCCTCTACCGTTCGATCGAGCGGGCCGTCAAGGTTTCAGCCCGCTCAGGGCGTTCGCGTGCAGGACCCTCAGACGAGAGGCATTGCGGACCGGAACGTCCCGGAGTGGGCCGACGCCGCGTACGAGCTGGCCGCGCTGCTCGACGTCGATGACCTGCTCGTCTTCATCCCAGGGACGATCGCCGTCGTGTGTGCCGTTCTCCTCACCGGCGACCGGGCACTAGACAGGGTTATCCGCATCGCGGCGCGTTCTGATGGCAGCAGTGGAACCGACGACGGCTAATCCTCAAGTCTGATTGGGCGCACGGCGTCGAACATCAATCATCCTGGAATACTGTCACCTGTTGCCGCCGCGGGCGGGGCATGTTCTGCCGCGACAACTCGTAGGCCCGGTTTACAGGCACAGCCACACAGACGCGATCTTCGCTGACACACACTTAACGAAGATTACGTCGAGGTATCCCAACACTCTCTGAGCCAGGTTCGCTGGGCCTGAGCCGCCCCGGGTTATGTGGAGACGGCTCTACAAGATCCGGGGCGGTTCATCCGCCGCATCGGGCCTGCCCGAGCTCGGCGGTGACGCTGCGGTTGCCCGCTGGGTTCCGCCTCCGGGCGGAACCCAGCGGACCGTCATGCCGGTTGGGACTGGACGGTGTTGGCCAAGAGTAAGGACAGCTCCCGGACCAGGTCGTCCATCGACTGGCGGCTCTGCGCCTTGACCAGGCCCAGAGCGAGATCGGCCAGGAGGTAGAAGCCGAGGGTGCGGGACTGCTCGGAGCCGAACGCCGACATCAGTTCCTCCGCGCCCGCGAGGTCACCGCGATGCTTGGCCGCGATGACCCCGGCGGCGCGTTGGACGATCTCGGCCGCCTCGGGGGTGTACCCGGTCATCCCGATCAGATCTTCGGGGTGGCGGCGCGGGCGGCGTCGAAGCGGGAGATGACGTCGGTCCAGTTGACCAGGTTCCACAGCCGGTCCACGTAGTCCGGGCGGACGTTGCGGTACTGCAGGTAGTAGGCGTGCTCCCAGGCGTCGAACACCAGGATCGGGGTTGAGCCCTGCCCGACGTTGGCTGGCGCAACCAATTAGACGCGCCCGTACTGAAACGGTCGCCGACATCCGATCATCAACGGATCACTACGCGATCTACTTACTCCGCGTGGAGCACGGCCGCTACAACGGCGATTGTAGTGAAGGAAGGCTCGGCGCAAGGCGTTAGAGCGGCACGCACAGTAACGGGTTGCGGCCAACGATCGCAGGAGTGCGTTCACGGCTGGGTGATCATCGGTGGGTCAAAGGATGTGATTCTCAGGATCGCCGCTCGAGGCTGCCGGCCCGGCGCAACAAATACGTGTCCATGACCCAGCCGCGGCTCTGTTTCGCCGCCGTCCGCCGGGACCAGATTCGGTCGGCGACCTCGTCAAGGTTGCCGGCCACCAGTTGCTCGTCGGACGAGCCGAGGTTCGCGCCCCACCAGATCCGCCAGGCCGACAGTTCGGGGAGCTGGCGACAGGTCAATGCCCCGTCGAGCAGGACGACGAGGTTGTCGTGTGTCGCCGCGTCGTGGAGCAGGCGGCGGCCGGTCGTGATGGTGATCGGGCCGCCGATTGTGTTGAGGACGAGCCGGTGGTGTGCCGCCAGCAGTTGGATGCTGCTGAGGCCGGGTACGACGTCCACGGTGATGTCGACCCGTGCGCGTTCGGCGATGCGGTCGGCCACACGGATCGCCGAGTCGTACAGGGCCGGATCGCCCCAGACGAGCACTGCGGCGTCTCCCGGGTTGTCCAGCAATGCCTGCTCGAACGCCTCGGCCCGTGCCTCGTGCCAGTCGCGTACCGCGCCGGTGTAGTCGGCCGGGCCGGCACGGTCGCGTTCCGGGTCGGGTACGTGCACGAGCCGCCAGGCGCCGGTGACGTGCCGGGCGCAGATCGCCTCGCGCATCGCGATGAGGTCGGCCGTGCCCGGGTGCTGTCCGGTCTTGTCGGCGACGAGGAAGTAGTCGGCCTCGTTGAGTGCCCGGACGGCCTGGGCCGTGACCAGTTCGGGGTCGCCCGGGCCGAGGCCGACCAGGGTGAGGCGCCGTGTCACGCCTGATCCTCCAGGTCTCCCTCGACCTCGAGGTACACGCGGGCCATCTCCGCCATGACCTCGGCGTCCGGTTCGGCCCACAGTCCACGGTCGGCGGCCTCGTTCAGCCGTTCCACGATGCCGCGCAGTGCCCAGGGGTTCGCGCGGCGCATGAACTGCTGGTTCGTCTCGTCGAGGACGTATTCGCGGGCCAGTGACTCGTACATCCAGTCGTGGACGACACCGGCGGTGGCGTCGAAGCCGTAGAGGTAGTCCACGGTGGCGGCGAGCTCGAACGCTCCCTTGTAGCCGTGGCGCTGCATCGCCGCGATCCAGCGCGGGTTGACCACCCGCGAGCGGAAGACGCGGTTGGTCTCTTCCTGCAGGCTGCGGGTGCGTACGGCGTCGGGCGTGGTGGAGTCACCGACGTACGCCCTGGGTTCGGCGCCGGTCAGCGCGCGGACCGTGGCGATCATGCCGCCGTGGTATTGGAAGTAGTCGTCGGAGTCGGCGATGTCGTGCTCGCGGGAGTCGATGTTCTTCGCGGCGACGGCGATGCGCCGGTAGTTGGTTCGCATGTCGTCGGTTGCCGCGATGCCGTCGAGGCCGCGGCCGTAGGCGAAGCCGCCCCAGGCGGTGTAGACGGCGGCCAGGTCGGCGTCGTCGCGCCAGGTGCCGGACTCGACGACCTGGAGGATGCCGGCGCCGTACGATCCGGGCTTCGAACCGAAGATCCGCGTGGTGGCCCGCCGCTGGTCGCCGTGCTCGGCGAGGTCGTGGCGGGTGTGTGCCCGCACGTAGTTGCGCTCATCGGGTTCGTCGAGCCCGGCGACGAGCTGCACGGCGTCGTCGAGGAGTTCGATGACGTGCGGGAAGGCGTCGCGGAAGAATCCCGAGATGCGCACGGTAACGTCGATGCGGGGCCGGCCGAGTTCGTCGAGGCCGATCACCTCCAGGCCGTTGACCCGGCGTGAGGCCGTGTCCCAGATGGGGCGTACGCCCAGCAGCGCCAGCACCTCGGCGATGTCATCGCCGGAGGTGCGCATCGCGGAGGTGCCCCACACGGAGAGGCCGACCGATCGGGGATGCTCGCCGGTTTCGGCGAAATGCCGGGCGACGAGGGACTCGGCCATCGCCTGTCCCGTTTCCCAGGCCAGACGGGACGGAACGGCCCGCGGGTCGACGGTGTAGAAGTTACGGCCGGTCGGCAGGACGTTGACCAGTCCGCGCAGCGGGGAGCCGGAGGGCCCGGCCGGGACGAAACCGCCGTCGAGCGCGTGCAGGACGTTGGTCAGTTCGTCGGTGGTGGCGGCCAGTCGCGGCACGACCTGCTCGGCGGCGAAGCGCAGGACGTCGCGTACCACCGGGTCGTCGTGCAGCGCGTCGATCGCGTCAGCCTGCCAGCTGGCCTTCTCCATCGCCTCGATCAGGGCACGGGCCTGCGCTTCCACGGCGTCGACGTCGGCCGCCGGGGCGTCCTCGGCAAGACCCAGCGCGGCGCGCAGGCCGGGCAGTGCCCGGTTCTGTCCGCCCCAGACCTGTGTCGCGCGGAGCACGGCGAGCACCAGGTTGACGCGTGCCTGTCCGGTCGGCGCCTGGCCGAGCACGTGCAATCCGTCGCGGATCTGTACGTCCTTGATCTCGCACAGCCAGCCGTCGACGTGCAGCAGGAAGTCGTCGAACTCCTCGTCGCCGGGCCGTTCGTCCAGGCCGAGGTCGCGATGCATTTGTGCGGACTGCATCAGCGTCCAGATCTGCTGGCGGACCGCGGGCAGCTTTGCCGGGTCCATCGCGGCGATGTTGGCGTGCTCGTCGAGCAGTTGCTCCAGCTTGGCGATGTCGCCGTAGCTTTCGGCGCGTGCCATCGGCGGCACCAGGTGGTCGACGATGGTGGCGTGCGCGCGGCGCTTGGCTTGGGCACCCTCGCCAGGATCGTTGACCAGGAACGGATAGATCAACGGCATGCTGCCGATTGCCGCGTCCGTGGCGCAGGCGGCTGAGAGCGCGGCGTTCTTCCCCGGCAGCCACTCCATCGAGCCGTGTTTGCCGAGGTGCACCACCGCGTCGGCGCCGAAGCCGTGTTCGAGCCAGCGGTACGCGGCCAGGTAGTGGTGCGACGGAGGCATGGCCGGGTCGTGGTAGATCGCGACCGGGTTCTCGCCGAAGCCACGCGGGGGCTGGATGAGGATGACGACGTTACCGGCGCGCAGGGTGGCCAGCACGATGTCGCCGTCGTCGTCGACGAAAAGCGAGCCGGGAGCCTCGCCCCAGGTCTCGGCCATGGCGTCGCGCAGCGCGGCGGGCAATCCGGCAGTCCAGCGCCGGTAGTCGTCCCGGCTGACACGCACGTGCGACTCGCTGAGCTGAGCCTGCGTGAGCCACTCCTCGTCCTGCCCACCGGCGGCGATCAAAGCGTGGATGAGCGCGTTGCCGGCCGTCGTGTCGGCATCCTCTCCCTCGACCGGGAGCAGCGGGTCGAGCCCGGGAATTGCGCCGGGTGCGCCGAGGTCGTAGCCGGCATCTCGCATCGCGCGCAGCAATCGGATCGCCGACACGGGCGTATCGAGGCCGACGGCGTTGCCGATGCGGCTGTGCTTGGTCGGGTAGGCCGACAGGACGAGGGCCACCTTGCGCTCGGCGGGCGGGACATACCGCAGTCGGGCGTGGTTGACGGCGATGCCCGCGACGCGGGTGCATCGCTCAGGGTCGGTCACGTAGCGGGGCAGGCCGTCGGCGTCGACCTCCTTGAATGAGAACGGGACGGTGATGAGGCGGCCGTCGAACTCGGGGATGGCGATCTGGGTCGCGGAGTCGAGCGGGGTGACGCCTTCGTCGGACGCCTCCCACTCGGCTCTGCCGGACGTGAGCGCCAGAGCCTGCAGCACGGGGATGTCGAGGGCGCGCAGCCGTTCGACGTCCCAGGACTCGTCGTCGCCGCCGGCGCTCGCGGTGGCGGGCCGGGCGCCGCCGGCGGCCAGGACCGTGACGACGATCGCGTCCAGGGTGGCGAGTTCGGCGTACAACTCCTCGGGCGCCGCCCGCAGTGACGAGACGTAGATCGGTACGCCGGCGGCCACGCCGGTGGTGTCGATGGCATCGGCGAGTTCGTGGGCGAACGCGTTGTTGCCGCTCACCTCGTGGGCCCGGTAGTACAGGACTCCGACGCGGGGCCGGGCGTCCGGGGCCGGCTGCCGGCTGACTCCCCACTCGGGCAGCACGGCCGGCGGTTCGAAGCCTTCGCCGGTCAGCAGCACGGTGTCGGACAGGAAGGCGTGCAGTTGGCGCAGGTTCTCCGCGCCGCCCTCGGCGAGGTAGCGGTGCGCCTCGGCGCAGACGCCGATCGGGACGGTCGACAGCCCCATCAACGCGGCGTTCGGCGTCCGTTCCCCACCGAGCACGACCAGGGGACGGCCGGTGCCGCGGATCAGCGCGGCGAGGTCGCGTACGTCCTCGGGCGAGCCGAGCACCCGCAGAACGACCACTTCGGCCTCGGTGGTCAGGGTGTCGCGGCGCTCGCCGGTGAGCCGGGCAGGGTTGGCCCAGGACCAGTCCGCGTTGCTGGCCCGCGCCGAGAGCAGGTCGGTGTCCGAGGTGGACAGCAGGGCGATACGTGTCATGTTTCTCCTTCGGTGACACGGGAGCCGAGGCGCAGGTCGCCGACCGGACGGCCGGCGCGTAGGTGCTCGCCGACGAGGCGTGCCGCGTCGCCGGGTCGCACCGGCCCGTACCAGGTGCCGTCGGGGTGCACGACGGCGACTGGTCCGTGGTTGCACGGGAACAGGCAGCCGGTCTGGGCCATGAGGACGTCGGCGTCGGTGAGCTGCTGCTCGACGAGCGCGCCCACGATCGCGCGATAGGTCTCGTCCGCGCCGCGGGCACTGCAGCGCGGGCCGCGGCACAGCAGTAGATGATGGCGGTACGGCGGCAGGGTGTCCCAGGCCGGTGAGGTGAGTGGCGCCTCGTGCCCGGTGATCGCGCGCTCGCCGAACCGGATGACCGGCGGGTCGATCTGCTGACGGTGCCAGTGGCCGGCCACGCGTCCCACCCACGAACGGGCGAAAGTCAGGTCGTCGGTGCTCACCGGTTCCAGGCGAACCTCCCGGGCGCCCTCGGCGTGCAGCAGGTCGAGCACATGGGTCAGCGTCGGCTCGCCGGCTTGCAGGAAGGCCAGTCGGGCGCCGGCTGCCTCGGCCTGCCCGCGTAGCACCGGCGACGCGGCGTCCGTCAGTGCGGTCGCGACGTGAACGAGGACGCTCACGGGGTCAGGAGCCGGTGATCCGGTGCGATCGGGACACGGGGTCTTCTTTCGTCCGGGGCCTGTGCGCGAGGCCTGGATGGGCACGTGTCGCAGACGGATCTGCGGCCAGCAGGTCTTCGGACTCGGGATCAACCGGACGGGGCGCCTTCCCAGACCGTGGGTCCAGTGGCGTCGTGCCCCGCCCGTCACCCTCACCGCTGCGCGTCAGTCCCGGATTCGCACCGGGTTCCCTGGCTCATGGCTGAGTTTGACTGGCATCACGACGGTAGCACCGACAGCCGGTGTCGCCGGGGACGGGCTCTGGCACCATGTCGCCGTGACCGAGAGGACCCGCCGCGACCTGTGTCCCGGCCTGCTGCGCCCATGGATCGCCGACGACGGCGCGCTCGTGCGGGTGCGCGTCCCCGGCGGGATCGTGCCGACTGCGGCGCTGTGCGCACTCGTGGAGGTGGCCCGTGCGCACGGCGACGGCGCGGTCCACCTGACCAGCCGCGCCAACCTGCAGGTGCGCGGTCTCGAGCACGACGATGGGCGGCTGCCCGAGACCGTCGTCGCCGACGTCATCGCGACCGGGCTCGTACCGTCCACGTCGCACGAGCTGGTCCGCAACATCCTCGCCTCACCGCTGACCGGACGCAGTGGCGGCCGGGCCGATCTACACCCGGTCGTCGCCGGACTCGACGCACGGCTGCGCGCCGAGCCCCGGCTCACCGCGCTGACCGGACGGTTCCTGTTCGTGCTTGACGACGGCCGCGGTGATCTGGTCAGCCGTGACTTGGACCTGGGGTTGGTGGCGCTCGACTCGGACACCGCGCAGCTACGCGCCGGAACCTCGGCGTGGGGGCCAGTCATCCGGCTGGACGAGGCCGCCGCGGCGCTGACCGGGCTCGCCGTACGCTTCGCCGGGCTCGCGGGTGACCGGCCTGACTCACCCTGGCACGTCGACGAGCTGCCCGGCGCCGGCGCCGCGCTGCTGGGCACCGTACTCGACCGTGCCGAGCGGACCCGGGTGAGCACACCTCCACCCGCGCTGGGCAGGATCGTTCAGGATGACGGCCGCGTCACCGCGCACCTCGCGGCTTCCGGCGGCCGAGTGGACGCTCCCCTGCTGGAGGAGATCCGCGCGCTCGGCGCCGGCGAGATCGTCGTCACCCCGTACCGCACCCTGCTCGTCCCCGATCTGGAGAACGCATGAGTCTCACCACACCGGCACGCCGCTACGACTACGTCACCGACGGCGCGGCGATCTACGACGCCTCGTTCGCCACCATCCGTGCCGAGGCCGATCTTTCGGGTGTGCCGGCCGACGCCGAGAAGGTCGCGGTGCGGATGATCCACGCATGCGGCCAGACCGACCTCACCCGCAACCTGGTGATCCACCCCGGCCTGGTGGCCGCCGCCCGCGGGGCGCTGGAGGCGGGGGCGCCGATCCTGACCGACGCGCACATGGTCGCCGCCGGCGTTACCCGCGCCCGCCTGCCCCGTGACAACGAGGTCCGCTGCTTTCTGCACGAACCCGAGGTCCCGGCGCTTGCCCACCGGTGGGCAACGACCCGGTCGGCGGCGGCGGTGTCGCTGTGGACCGACCACCTCGCCGGCGCGGTCGTCGCCTTCGGCAACGCCCCCACGGCCCTGTTCCACCTGCTGGAGATGCTGCGCGACGGCGCGCCACGACCAGCTGCGATCATCGGTACGCCGGTGGGATTCATCGGCGCCGCCGAGTCCAAGCAGGCGCTCATCGACCTCGCCACCGACGCCCCCGGCCTCGACGTGCCCTATCTCGTGGTGACCGGGCGCCGGGGCGGCTCGGCGATGGCCGCCTCCGCGCTCAACGCCCTCGCCCGGGAGGCGGAGTGACCGGGCGGCTGTCCGGCGTCGGGGTCGGCCCGGGTGATCCCGAACTGATCACGCTCAAAGCCGCCCGGCTGATCGGCGCGGCCCAGGTCATCGCCTACCACCAGGGTGTCGGCAAACAGTCCAACGCGCGCCGCATCGCTGCCGGGCTGTTCCCGGACGACGTGATCGAGGAGGCGCTGGTCTATCCGGTGACGACCCAGAGCACCGAGCACCCGGGCGGGTACGCCGGGGCGATGGCCGACTTCTACGCCGAAGCCGCCGAGCGGCTGCGGGCCCACCTTCGTGCGGGCCGCGACGTGGTCGTGCTGGCCGAGGGCGACCCGATGCTCTACGGCTCGTTCATGTACCTGCACGACCGGCTCGCCGGCGAGTTCGACACGCAGGTCGTCGCCGGTGTGCCCGCCTTCGCCGCCGCCACCGCCACCACCGCCCTGCCGCTGGTCCGGCAGACCGACGTGCTGACCGTGCTGCCGGGAACGTTGCCCGAGCCCGAGCTGGCCCGGCGTCTCGCCGACACCGACGGGGCGGTGATCATGAAGCTGGGCCGGACGTTCACCAAGGTCCGCTCGGCGCTCGAGCAGGCCGGGCGCGTCGAGGGCTCCTGGTACGTCGAACGGGCGTCGATGACCGCCGAGCGGGTACTGCCTGTCGCCGACGTGGACCCCGCCACGGTGCCGTACTTCTCGATCGTGCTGGTCCCCGGCGACACCCGGCCCGGAGTGGCCCGTTACGACCTCCCGGCCACCAGGGTCACCGAACCTTATCCCGGTGCCGAGGTCGTCGTCGTGGGCCTCGGCCCCGGTCCCGATCGGTGGCTCTCCCCCGAGGCGTCGCAGGTGCTCGCCGAGGCCGGCCACGTCGTCGGCTACGGCCCGTACGTCCAGCGCGTCGCGCAGCGCCCCGGACTCGTCCGCCACGCCTCCGGCAACACGGTCGAGCTCGAGCGGGCCCGGCAGGCGCTCGAACTGGCGCTCGCCGGTGAGCGCGTCGCGGTCGTCTCCGGCGGTGACGCGGGCGTCTTCGGCATGGCGTCGGCGGTGTTCGAGGCCGCGGAGGACCCCCGCTACGCCGGCGTCGCCATCCGTGTCGTACCCGGGATCTCCGCCGTCCAGGCGGTCGCGGCGCGCGCGGGCGCGCCGATCGGGGCCGATTTCGCGGTGATGAGCCTGTCGGACCGGCTCAAGCCGTGGGAGGTCGTGGTCAAGCGGCTGCGCGCTGTCGCCGAGGCGGATTTGGTGCTGGCCCTCTACAACCCGCGCTCACGCTCACGCACCGAACAGGTCGCGCAGGCCCGGGCCGTGCTGCTGGAGCACAAGTCCCCCCGGACGGTCGTGGTCGTGGGCCGCGACATCGGCCGGGCCGGGGAGAGTCTCACCGTCACCTCGCTCGGCGAACTGGACCCCGGCAGCATCGACATGAAATGCCTGTTGATCATCGGCGCCTCGGCGACGCGAGTCACCGCGGCCGGACGTGTCTGGAGCCCGCGCTTCGTGCCCTGATCAGCCGCGCACGCGGCGCTCGCGACCGGCCGAGTAGAGGAACGACTCGCCGCCACGGACGTCCCCGGCCAGCGCCGGGCCGACCAGGATGACCGCTGCCTGTCGCAGACCGGCCTGCTCGACCCGGCCGCCGATGTCGGCCAGCGTGCCGCGCAGGATGAGCTCCTGCGGCTGCGACACCCGGTGCACCACGACTATGGGGCAGTCGTGGCCGTAGTAGCCGGCCAGTTCGGCGGCCAGCTCGCGGGTACGCGTGACCGCCAGGTGCAGGGCGAGCGTCGCGCCGGTCGCGGCGAACGCGGCGAGCTTCTCTCCCGACGGCATGACCGTGGACCGGGCCTGCGCGCGGGTGAGCACGACCGACTGGGCCAGCTCCGGGACGGTCAGCTCGGCGCCGACGGCGGCGGCAGCAGCCGCATAGGCCGGCACGCCGGGCGTGACGTCCCACGGGACCCGGGCGGCGTCGAGCCGGCGTGCCTGCTCGTGCACCGCCGAGTACAGCGACGGGTCACCGGAGCACAGCCGTACGACCTCGGACCCGTCGGCGTGTGCCTGGACCAGGTGCGTGGTGATCTGGTCCAGGTCGAGGTGCTGGGTGTCGATCAGCCGGGCGTCGTCACGGCAGTGCTCCAGCACCTCGGCGTCGAGGTACGTGCCCGGGTACAGGCACACGTCGGCGGACTCGAGCAGGCGTACCGCGCGGAGGGTGAGCAGGTCGGCGGCGCCGGGCCCGGCCCCGACGAAATGGACGGTCATGAATCTCCCTTGACGATGGACCACTGGCTGACTGCCCGTGCGGGCGTCCAGCCGGTGAAGCCGCCGAGCGGTTCGGCGCGTTCGACGTGCAGGCGGACGAGTTCACCGCCGCGCCGGCTGTGCTGCTTCAGCAGCACCGCCTCGGTCTCGGCGGTGACACCGTGCACGACGAGCCGTCCACCGGCGCCGAGCGCATCCCAGCAGGTGTCCAGCACGCCGGGGACGGTGGCCCCGCCGCCGACGAACACCGCGTCGGGACGGTCCAGGCCGGACAGGGCCCCGGGCGCCGAACCCTCGACCAGACACAGACCCGGCACGCCGAGGGCAGCGGCGTTGCGGTGCACCAGCGCGGCCCGGTCGGAGCGGGGCTCCACCGCGATCGTCCGTGCCGTCGGCCAGGCCCGCATCCACTCCACACCGATCGAGCCGCTGCCGGCGCCGACGTCCCACAGCAGCTGACCGGGCGCGGGCGCGAGCCGGGCCAGGGCACTGGCCCGCAGGTCACGTTTGGTGATCTGCCCGCCGTGCTCGAACGCGTCGTCGGGCAACACGCCGCCCGAGGCCCAGCCCGGACCGGCACCGCGAGCTTCGACAGCGAGAACGTTCAACCGCGGCACGTCGTTCAGGTCCCACCCGGCCGCGGTGGTCGCGGTACACGACTCACCGGCGGCACCGAGGTCACCGAGCACGACCAGCCTGGACTGCCCCCAACCGAGCCCGGTCAGCACCGCGGCCACGGCCGCGGGTGTCGTCTCGTCGCTGGACAGCACGAGCAGCCGGCGCCCGGCCGAGAGCGCAGGCACGATCAGCCGTAGGTCCCGGCCGACCAGGCTGACCGTGGTGACGGACTCGGCCGGCCATCCGAGACGTGCTCGGGCGAGGGCTACCGAGGAGACCCCGGGCACGATCGTCACGCGCTCCGGGCCCAGGACGTCCAGCAGCGTCGTGCCGATACCCGACACGAGCGGGTCGCCGGAGGCCAGCACGACAACCGGCCCTCGCGCGGAGGCGAGCACACCTGGCAGATTGTCCCGCAGCGGCGACGGCCACGCCACGCGCTGCTGGCCGTCGACGGGCGGCACCGCCTCGAGGTGCCGCCGCCCGCCGAGCAGCGTCGCGGCCGCCCGCACCAGCGCCCGGGACGGCTCCGGCAGACCCACCCACCCGTCAGCCCCGATCCCCACCACGGTCACCCGCTCCTCCATGGAGATGCACCCTAGCCGCCCACCGGCCCTTGCCCCGGCCACCGGGGCGTCTATGGTGATGCACAGGTTCGAGGTGCCCCACGACCGTGGTCGCGGGGAGAATCTGGGAAGCCGGTGAGAATCCGGCACAGGGCCCGCTGCGGTGATCCAGGCATTGACCTGGGAAGTCCGAAGACCGGCCTCGATCCGATCCACGGCGCATGCCGCGTCGTGGACCGCCATGGCAGATCGAGCGGGAGCCCTACATGCCAGCGCAGTACCCCTTTTGTGCCGTCGTCGGCGCCGACGACATGACTCTCGCCCTCACCCTGGTCGCGATCGATCCGCTCATCGGCGGTGTCCTGATCCGCGGGGAGAAGGGCACTGCCAAGACCACTACCGTGCGCGGCCTCGCCGAGGTGCTCCCGGCGGTACGGGTCTATGCGGGCGACCGGTTCTCCATCGACCCGGACGATCCCTCGGCGGTCTGCCCCGACGGGCCGTTCGACGTGCCCACGCCCGTCGTCGAACGGCCGGTACGCCTCGTCGAACTACCCGTCGGAGCCGGCGACGACCGGGTGACCGGATCGCTGAAGCTCGATGCCGCGCTGCGAGACGGCGTCGTCGCGTTCGAGCCTGGCCTGCTGGCCCGGGCCCATCGTGGCCTGCTGTACGTCGACGAGGTCAACCTGCTGCCGGACCACCTGGTCGACCTGCTGCTCGACGCCGCGGCGACCGGCCGGGTCAGCGTCGAACGCGACGGTGTCTCGGTCGAGCATGCCTCCCGGTTCGTGTTGATCGGCACGATGAACCCGGAGGAGGGCGAACTGCGCCCGCAGCTGCTCGACCGGTTCGGCCTGACGGTCGAGGTCGCCGCCCCGCGTGACCCCGTCCTGCGGGTGCAGGCGGTCCGCCGCCGGCTCGCATTCGACGCCGACCCGGAGGGCTTCGCCACACGCTGGGCCGGCGAGCAGGAAGCCCTGCGCACCCGGCTGGCCGCCGCCCGGCGCTCGCTGGCCGGTGTCGTGCTCGACGACGAGACGCTGACCAGGATCGCCGAGCTGTGCGCCGCGTTCGACGTGGACGGCCTGCGTGCGGACCTCGTCACCGCTCGCGCCGCCGCGGCGCACGCGGCCTGGCGGGGACGTACGCGAGTGACACTCGAGGACATCCGCATCGCCGCCCGTCTCGCGCTGCCGCACCGCCGCCGCCGCAACCCCTTCGACGAGCCCGGCCTGGACCAGGACCGCCTGGACGACCTACTCGGCCACAACGACCCCGACCCCGGACCCGACGGTCCCGGCGGCGGTCTGCCCGACGACACCGGGCACGACGGATCGGCCGGGGACGTGCCCGGCTCTCCCGGCGAGAGCCCGCCCGTACCGGAGCCCGAACGGCAGGCCGCCACATCGATGGCATCCGCGGGCGAGCCCGCACGTGCCCGCTTGCTGGTCGTGAAAGGAACCGGCGACGGTCAGGCCGGCCGGCGGTCCCGGGCACGAACACCGCAGGGCCGTGTCGCCGGGCAGCGGCGGCGCACGTCCGGCGACGGCCGGCTGCACCTGCCGGGCACCATCACCGCGGCGGCGCCGCATCAGCATTCCCGGGGTGGCTTGACCGGCGGTCGCGGCCTCGCGCTCGTGCCCGGCGACCTGCGCCGGGCCGAGACCGTCGGGCGCGAGTCGAACCTCGTGCTGCTGTGCGTGGACGCGTCCGGTTCGATGGCGGCCCGCCGCCGCATGGAGCAGGTCAAGACCGCTGTGCTGTCGCTGCTGCTGGACGCCTACCGCCGCCGGGACAAGGTCGCACTGGTGACGTTCCGCCGGCACACCGCCGAGGTCGTCCTGCCACCGACCGGCTCGGTCGACGTCGCCTCCCGCCGCCTGGCCGACCTACCGGCCGGTGGCCGGACCCCGCTCGCGGAGGGCCTGGAACGCAGTGGGGAGGTGCTGCGCCGGGAGGCGCTGCGCGACCCGTCCCGCCGGCCCCTGCTCGTCGTGGTGACCGACGGCCGCGCCACCTCCGGCCCGGACCCGCTGGGTCGTGCCCACCGCGCCGCCGCCGCGCTCGCCACCAGCGGTGTCCAGGTCGTCGTCGTGGACTGCGAGACCGGACGATTCCGGCTCGGCCTCGCCGCCCGGCTTGCCACTCATCTGAGGGCCGAGCACGTGCCGCTCGGTGAAGTGACCGCCGACGGGCTCACCGGGGTCGTTCGCACGGCGACCGCTCCGCGGGCGGGGGTGGCCTGATGCCGCAGGGTAAGCCGCTCACCGTCCCGGACGACGGCAGCACCACCCGCCAGCGGCGCAACCGGCCGCTGCTGATGGTCCACACCGGAAACGGCAAGGGCAAGTCGACCGCCGCCTTCGGTATCGCGATGCGCGCTTGGAACCAGGGCTGGGACATCGGGGTGTTCCAGTTCGTGAAGTCGGCCAAGTGGCGCATCGGGGAGCAGACCGTCCTGGAGAGGCTCGGGCTGCTGCACGAGCAGACCGGCGAAGGCGGGCCAGTCGAGTGGCACAAAATGGGCTCCGGATGGTCCTGGAGCCGTAAGAGCGGCACCGAGGCGGACCACGCCGCGGACGCCGCCGAGGGCTGGGCGGAGGTGAAGCGCCGTATCCAGGCGGAACGGCACCAGCTCTACATCCTGGACGAGTTCACCTATCCGATGCAGTGGGGCTGGGTCGACGTCGGCGACGTCGTGGAGACACTGGTCCACCGTCCCGGCCGTCAGCACGTGATCGTCACCGGGCGCCGGGCCGACCACCGGCTGATCGAGGCAGCCGATCTGGTGACCGAGATGCAGCACGTCAAGCACCCGATGGACGTCGGCCAGAAGGGCCAACGAGGCATCGAATGGTGAGCCTTCCGCGGCTGATCGTCGCGGCGCCGGCCTCCGGCCACGGCAAGACCACGGTCGCGACCGGGCTCATGGCCGCGCTGGCCGCGCGCGGGCACACCGTGTCGGGGCACAAGGTGGGGCCCGACTACATCGACCCCGGCTACCACGCGCTGGCCACCGGACGCCCCGGCCGCAACCTCGACCCGCACCTGACCGACCCCTCACTCGTGATCCCGCTGCTGCTGCACGGCGCACGCGACGCGGACATCGCCATCGTCGAAGGGGTCATGGGCCTGTTCGACGGCCGCATCGGCGGCGACGGTTTCGCCTCTACCGCGCACCTCGCGGCCCTGACCGCCACCCCGATCCTGCTGGTCGTGGACGTCTCGCACACCTCGCGCAGCGTAGGGGCCGTCGTGCACGGAATGGGCACGTTCGAGGCCGGCGTCACCGTCGCGGGTGTCGTGCTCAACAAAGCCGGGTCCGCCCGCCACGCCGCCGAGGCGGCCCGGGCGGTGGAATCCACCGGCGTACCGGTGCTCGGGATCCTGCACCGCGACCAGGGTGTCAGCGCCCCGTCGCGCCACCTCGGGCTCGTGCCGGCAGCCGAACGTGAGGAGGCCGCCGCCGCCCTGGACGTGCTGGCCGAGCAGATCGCCCGCCACGTGGACCTCGATGCGGTGCTGCAGGTGGCACGCACCGCACCCGATCTGGACGCCCAGCCATGGGATCCCGCCGCGCACGTCCGGCGGCTGGGCGCCGGATCACCGGTGGTTGCGGTCGCGGCCGGGCGTGCCTTCACCTTCCGGTACGCCGAGACGACCGAGCTGCTGCAGGCGGCGGGCTGCACCGTCGTTCCGTTCGACCCGGCCCGCGACCAGCGGCTTCCCGCCGGGACACGCGGGTTGTACCTCGGTGGGGGGTTCCCCGAGGTACACGCGTCCACGCTGAGCGCCAACACGACGCTGCGCCACGAACTGCGCCAGGCCGTCCTCGACGGCGTCCCCACCGTCGCCGAGTGCGCCGGCCTGCTGTATCTGTGCCGCTCCGTCGACGGCCATCCCATGGTCGGGGCGCTCGACGCCGAAGCCGTCATGACGCCGCGCCTCACCCTCGCGTACCACCGTGCCGCACTCGGCTCGGACCAGCTGCTCGGCGAGCGGGGAACCGCTGCCACCGGCCACGAATTCCACCGCACCACCGTCACACCCGGTCACGGCGAGCACCCCGCCTGGCGCATCGAGGGCCGCAATGCCGGATTCGCCTCCCCCAGCCTCAGCGCGTCCTATCTGCACGTGCATTGGGCTGGGCAACCGCATCTGGCCCAGTCGTTCACCGAGGCCGTACACCGGACGGCTGTCTCCTCAGCACGTTAGGAATCACCGTCACATGCAGCTGAACCTCACCGGCCGTAGCGTGCTCGTCCTCGACGGGAGCGCACCCGCCGCCGTCACGGTCAGTGCGCTGCTGCACAGGCGCGCCCTGGTCACCGTCGCCGCGCCGGCCGTGTGCGCCGCGCTGGAGGACCTCGCCCTCCGCGGGCGCCTGACCTGGGTCACCACCCCGGTCGACGAGAGCCGGTTCGACGTCGTGCTGCGTACCGTCGCACCCTCGGAGGCCGGGGCGCCGGCAGCGGTCCGAACGGCCGGACACGTCACGCTGGTCGGCGCCGGCCCGGGCGATCCAGGGCTGGTCACCGTCGCCGGACGCGCGGCCGTCAAGCAGGCCGACGTGATCCTCACCGACCGGCTCGCCCCGTGGGAGGCCCTGAAGTGGGCGCGCCCGGATGCCGAGATCATCGACGTCACCAAGATCCCGTACGGGCGGAGCACGAGCCAGGAACAGATCAACGCGCTGCTTGTCGAGCACGCCCGCGCCGGACGGCACGTTGTGCGGTTCAAGGGCGGCGACTCGTACGTCTTCGGCCGCGGCTTCGAGGAAGTCACCGCGTGCGCCGAAGCCGGCGTCCCCACCACCGTGATACCCGGCGTGACCTCCAGCATCGCGGCCCCGGAGCTGGCCGGCATCCCGGTCACCCACCGCGGACTCGTGCAAGGCTTCACCGTCATCTCCGGCCACGTACCGCCCGGCCATCCCGACTCGTCGATCGACTACGCCGCCCTCGCCCGCACCGGCACCACCCTCGTGGTGCTGATGGGCATGCGCAACCTCGCGGCCATCGCCGACGCGCTCGTCGCCGCCGGTCTCGACCGGAACACACCATGCGCCGTCGTCGCGGACGCCGCCTCGGCCGGCCAGCGGGTGCTGCGCAGTACCCTCGCCGACGTCGTCGCCGACACCGCCGAGGCCGGCATCGGCGCGCCCGCCGTAACGGTGATCGGCCACGTCGTCGCCCTCGGACCGGCCGCCGTGCAGGCAGTCGCGACAGCGTCGCGTTGCTCCGATACCTGATATGGTCGTGCCACCCTGCTGAAGGAAGCCGGTGTGAATCCGGCGCAGTCGCGCTACTGTGACGCCGCTCGCGGCGAAGCCAGACCCTCCAGCCAGGTCGACCACCCATCGACGGGACGCAGCATCCCAAGGAGTGTCATGCCTCAGGCGACCACGGCCATTCCGGCCGTTCTTCCCACCATTCCCGTTCGCGCGCTCGCCCCCTGGGCGCTGTTCTTCGCGCTGGTCACCGCCGTCGTCCTGTATTTCGTGGGCGCCGAGCAGGGAGCTTTCTCCGTCTTCGAGGGCACCTTCATCCACGAGCTGACGCACGACGCACGGCACGTGCTGGGCTTCCCCTGCCACTGACACCACGCCACGCGGCAGTCCGCCCGGCCCGGCCGGAGTTTTCGTCTTTCCTCGTCACCGGCGCTGCGGGCGTTTCGTGCTGCCCGCGGCCGGCTCCCGAACGGACCCTTGATGACCCCTCGCACTTTTCTCGTTCACGGGCTGTTGGCCGGGCTCATCGCCGGTTTCGCGGCCTTCCTCGTCTCCTACGTCGTCGCCGAACCCCAGGTCGATGCAGCCATCGCCCTGGAGGAAGCCGGTGCCGCCGAGCACCCGCACGACAATGCCACCGCCGAGCAGTCTCACAGCCACGATGAGGAGGAGGCCGAAGTCTCGCGTGGCACCCAGTCCACCGGGGGCCTGGCACTGGGCACCATCCTGGTAGGCGTCGTCCTCGGTGGAGCGACCGCGCTCGCTGCCGCCTTCGCCGCCGGGCGTCTGGGCTCCCTGTCCGCACGGGCCAGCACCGCGGTGGTCGCCGCCGTCGGTTTCGTCGCCACCGCCCTCGTGCCGTTCCTCAAGTACCCCGCCACACCACCGGCGGTCGGCTCCGGTGACACGATCAACGAGCGGACCGCGCTGTACTTCGGGTTCTGGGCACTGAGCCTGGCCGCCGCGATCGGCGCCGTGGTCCTGGCCCGGCGTCTGCTGCCCCAGCTGGGCGCATACTCGGCGGTGCTGGCCGGTGCCGGCGCCTATCTCGTGGTCGTCGTGGTCGCCGGGGCTCTGCTGCCGACGGTCAACGAGGTCGGCGGCTTCCCGGCCGACACACTCTGGTACTTCCGCATCTCGTCGATCACGACCCTGGCCGCGACTTGGGCGGTCCTGGGTGCAGTGCTGACCGGTCTGGTCGGACGCGACGCGGACCGTGCCGCCGAGCGGCTGCGCCGCCAGGAGCTGGCGGCCACGCTCTGAACCTTCCCGGCTGAACCTCGCGTCAGGGTGCGGGCAACGCCCGCACCCACGCCAGGGCGGCGTCCACGTCACGGACCAGCGGCACTCCGGCCGGCGGCCCGGCGCGGCGCACGATCACGACCGGCATCGCCCGCTCGGCGGCGACCTCCAGCTTCGCGACCGTGTGGTCACCGCCGGAGTCCTTGGTAACTAGAACGTCCGTGCCCGCCATCACCTCCCGCTCGTGCGCGAGGGTGTAGGGACCGCGGCTGCGCAGCAGCTTCCACGACACCGGCAGGACGATGTCGGGCTCGTCCACCACGCGAACCAGGCACGCGTGCCGGCGCAACGGTTCGACGAAGTGCGCCAGCGACTGCCGTCCGACGGTGAGGAACGGCCGGTCGCCCAGACCGGCCGCCACCCGGGCAGCTTCACTGTGGTCACCGGCCCAGTACCAGGCCGACGCCTCGGGGCGAGCGGCCCAGCCGGGCCGTTCCAAACGGAGCAGGGGAACCCCGGCGGCCGGGCACGCCGCCGCCGCGTTGGCGCTGATCTTCTCCGCGAACGGGTGCGTCGCGTCGACCACGGCACGCACCCGGGTCTCCGCCAGGTACGCGGCCAGTCCTGCGATCCCGCCGAAGCCACCGACGCGGACCTGCCCCACCGGCAGCCGGGGACGCGCGACCCGCCCCGCCAGTGAGGTCACGACCACGGCACCGTCGTCGACGAGCGAGGCCGCCAGCGCGCGGGCCTCGCCCGTCCCACCGAGCACGAGAATCCTCACGCGTAGGGTCCGATCACCGGCGCCGCGGGAGCGCCCCGCTCGGCTAGGTTCAGCAGCGCGTCGACCTCCAGGTGTTTCTCCGCCAGGTCGGCGAGCAGATCCAGCCGGGCCTGCCGGGCCGGCTCTGCGCCCGCCGCCAGCGCCTGCACCCACTGAGCATGGCCGATCTCCGCCCCACCCGCACACGCCATCGAATTGTTCGCCATGTTCCGTGCCTTGAACGGAGCGACCCGAACACCGCGCCGTGCGAACGCCCGGCACAACGCGGTCGTCACCCGGCTCTTGCCCGCGTCCGACGTCGTGCCCGCCACCATGAGCCGCCCGGTTCGGCGAGCCTGTCCTTCCACCGCCCCAGTATCGCCTGCTGTCCATCCGCCGGACCGCCGGGCTCGGCGTGGGCGAGGTCCAGCCCGGGCTGGTGTCCGACGCTGCCCACCACTTCGGCCATCAGCAACGTGACCTCATGGACGAGTTCGTCCATGCTCTGCCCTGTCTGTGACTGGACCAGGGCCAAGGGCGAGTTCGGCGAGCAGCATGAAACCCGGGTGCGCACGGTCTCGTCGCCGATGGCGCCCAGCAGTTCCTCGGCGCCGGCGAAGGCACCGCGGTGTCTGGCCGCAATGACTCCCGCCGCCTGCTGCGCCGCGAGGAACGCCGGCCCAGCGCCGGCCTCGGTCATCGTGCCAGGATGATCGGGTTGCCGGCGCGGGGCGCGTCGAACCGCCGGGTCACGTCCGACCAGTGAACCGGTGGCCGCGTCGAGCGCCGCGTGCAGCAAACGGTTTCGCGCCGTCGAGGAAACACCTGTGCACGAATACGCCCAGACGCGCGGCCATCTGCTCGGCGAGCTGGTGGATCGTGTCGTGGCCAGCGTGGTGGGTGACCGACCGGGCACCGGCAGCACGTGCCGGGTCATGACGGCGGCCGGAACTCAATGACGGTCCGCCCGTCGTGAACCCGCACGTCTGCGTCGACGCCGTACACGTCGGCGAGCAGCGCCGGGGTGAGCACCCGTGCGGGTGGTCCCGCGGCGACGACCCGGCCGTGGTGCAGCACGACGACGGTGTCGCAGAACATGACGGCCAGGTTGAGGTCGTGCAGCGCGGCGAGGGCGGTGACCTGCGATCGGCGGACCAGGTGCAGCAGCTGAAGCTGGTGGCCGATGTCGAGGTGGTTGGTGGGTTCGTCGAGCAGCAGCAGTTCCGGCTCCTGGGCCAGCGCGCGGGCGAGCTGGACGCGCTGGCGTTCCCCACCGGACAGGGTCTGCCACTTACGGTCGGCGAACCCGGCCAGGTCGACCCGGCCCAGTGCCTCGACCGCGGCGGCATGGTCGCTGCCGGTGTCGGACCAGCGGGTCCGGCGGTGCGGGATGCGGCCGAGCAGGACCACGTCGCGGACGGTCAGGTCGAGGTCGGTCTCGGCGTGCTGGGCCAGCAACGCGATGCGCCGGGCCAGGGCAAGGCGCCGCAGCCGAGTCACGTCGTCGCCTGCGAGTGTGATGTTGCCGGTATCCGGGCGCACCAGGGCGGCGACGGCCCGCAGCAGGGTGGTCTTGCCGGAGCCGTTCGGGCCGAGCAGCCCGACCAGGCTGCCCGCCGGGACGGTGCCGGTGACGTGGTCGAGGATGCGGGCGGCGGGCACCGCCCACGAGACGTCGGAGATCTGAAGCATCAGCCGCGTACCTCCCGGCGGCGCAGGATCAGGAAGAACGCCGGCACCCCGACCAGTGCCGTCAGCACCCCGACCGGCAGCTCACGCGGTTCGAAGACGGTGCGGGCGGCGGTGTCGACCCAGGTCAGGAAGATGGCGCCGGCGAGCACGGCGACCGGTAGCAGCCGCCGGTGGTCCGGTCCGGTGATCAGGCGGGCGGCGTGCGGGAGGATCAGCCCGGCGAACCCGATCGCGCCGCTGACCGCGACCAGCACGGCGGTCAGCAGGGCGGTGCCGACCAGCAGCAGCCACCGCAGCCGGTTCACCTCGACGCCGAGGCTCGCGGCGGCCTCCTCACCGAAGGCGAAGGCGTTGAGGGTACGGGCGTGCCAGCCGACCACCGCCAGCACCACGACCAGCACCGGTACCGCCCAGCCCAGGGCCGTCCAGTCGGCGCGGGCCATTGACCCGGACAGCCAGAACGTGATGCTCTGCGTGGCGTGCGGGTCGGCCACCCAGATGATCACGAAAGAGGTCAGTGCCGCGCACAGTTGTCCCACCGCGACCCCGGTCAGCACCACGCGCGTCGGCGACAATGCCCCGAACCTCCCGGCCAGGCCCACGACCAGCAGGAACGCGACAAGGGCGCCGAGGAAGGCGCCGCCGGTCAGCGCGGCTACGCCACTACCGATGCCGGCCACGACCACCAGGACCGCGCCCAGCGACGCCCCTGAGGAGACCCCGAGCAGGTACGGGTCCGCCAGGGGATTGCGGGTGACGGTCTGCATGACCGCACCGGCCGCGGCCAGGCCCGCCCCCACCGTGGCGGCGCCGAGAACCCGGGGCAAACGTAGGTCCCAGACGATGTGGTCGCGCAGCAGCGGCACGTCCGAGTTCGCGAGTCCCAGGTGGCCGGCGACGACCGTCCACACCGTCCCGACAGTCAGGTCGGCCGGGCCGATGGTGACCGCGACGGCCACCGACAGCACCAGACCGGCGACCAGAGCCAGCACGAGCGCGGCCAGGCCGACCGCCCGCACCGGGCGGTGGGTGCGCACCGGGGCGGGCCGGGTGGTGACGGCGGTCAGCTCGGGACCCCGGACGGCAGCGCGGCGATGCCCTGGGCGAGGGCTTCGACGCCGAGGACGTTGCGGACACCGGCCGTGGTTGACGAGAACGGGATCACCACGTACCACTGCTGTTTGACCGCGGGCAGGTCCTTGAGGGTGCGGTGCCCGGCGAGGAAGGTCTTCTTCTGCGCGGCGGGATCCCAGCTCGCGTCGACGAGCACGATGACCTCGGGGTTGCGGTCGGTGACGGTCTCCCAGCTTGTGTCGCCCCAGCTGCCGGTGAGGTCGGCGAAGGCGTTGGTGACCCCGGCCGCCGACATGATCATGTTGGGGGCGCCGCAGCAGGCGCCGACGCTCGGGGCGTCGCTGCCGCCGTCCCACCACATGACCTTCACGTTGCGGGCGGTGCCTGCGGCCGTGGCGATGCGGCCCTCGTGGTCGGCGATCAGCTTCTCGCCGCGGTCGCTCACCCCGAAGATCGCCGCGAGCTCGCGGATCTCGGTGAACACGTCGCCGATGGCGAGCTTCGCCTGCCGGGTCTGCGCCGGGCACCCGGCAGGGGAGATGTAGGTGCCGACGCCGAGTTTCTGCCAGTCGGCGCGGTCACCGACCCCCTCGTCACCGAACGCGCTGTTGTACGACGCGTACACGAAATCGGGTTCAGCCTCGAGCAGCTTCTCCTTGGTCGGGTACTCCTTGGCCAGCACCGGGATCTTCGCGTAGGCGTCCGCGTAGGCGGGCAGGATCGCGTCGTCGAGGTAGGCCGTGCCGATCATCCGATCTTGCAGGCCCAGGGCCAGCATGATCTCCGTGGCGGCCTGGTTCATGGTGACGACCCGCATCGGTGGCGCCGCGATGGTCACCGGGGTGCCGCAGTTGGTCACCGCGACCGGTCCAGCGGACACCGCCGGTGGTGCGGCAGCAGGCTTGGCATCGGCGCCGCAGCCGGTGAGCAGCACAGTGGACAGCAACAACGGCGCGGCAACGCGCCAGGGCATGGGGAACCGCACAGCGGGACCGCCTTCCAACACCTCGTGGACGGGGACGAACGTGCCGTGGCCGGTCTCCTGGCTGACGGGACAAGCAACCGCCGGCCGGCCTTCCCAGGCATCTCTGCCCAGTGACCTCGCGAAACGACGAGGGCCGACGGTCTCCCGATCACAGTGGCGAGGGCCGCGCCGGCATCACACCGGCTTCCCGAACACCACGGCGTCCCCACCATAACGGCCCGCGCTCGCCGCGGATCCGGTCCGGGCACCCGCTGTGGGAAATCCGACGCGCCGGACCGGCCTCGGCGTGGCTGTCGGCCCGCAACCCATCCGGCTCCTTTCTCGTGCGCGGTGGCTGGGCGAGGGCACGTGATCGACAGTGAGCGCCGTGGCTGAGGCTGAGCAGCAATACGTGAGCGCAGGTGCGAGGCCACGTCCGCCGGCGACCGGCTCCTCGGTCGTGGGCATGAGGCCGGCGATGCAGACGTCGAAGAGCTCGACGAGCGAGCACGGTACTTCGCGATCTGGATCGCCATCCGACCTGCGTTGCCGACGGCGCCGAGGACAAGGACGCGCTGGCCCGCGGTGAAGTTGATGCGGCGCGTCAGCGCGATCCAGGATGACATCGCCCGGGTTCATGGCGGTGGCGATCCGCACCGGGTCCACGCCGTCGGGTAGAACCACGCTGCGCGAGGGTCGATCAGGGTGCGTTCGGCGAAGGTTCCAAGGGGCGTATCGTGCAGGACCACGCAGCGGACGTTGCCCTTCTCGTCGCGTACCACGCCGTCCACGCCGGGGACGAGCGGGAAGATGTTGTTGCTGGTCCCCGGCGATCGGCATCTGGGCGGCGACCAGTGCGCTGGGCTTCGCCGCCGGGCCACCAATCGGCGGACTCGTCCTGGCTCACCTGCCCTGGGGTGCAATCTTCCTGGTGAACGTCCCGATCGTGGTGATCTGCCTGCTCGCCGGCCGGCTACTGGTCCCGGAATCGCGGGACCCGGCCGGTGGACGCCTCGACCTGGGCGGGGCGACGCTGTCCACCGCCGGCCTGACCGCGATCGTCTCCCCGGGTTCCGCCCACGTCCCCGCCGGTCAGGTGGCCAGGCGCAGGTGACGCCGCTGCCGCAGCCGCACCGCGACAGCCCGCCACGACCAGCAACGTGAGCGCGGCAGCGAAGGCCAGCCCGTCGGTCAGGCCTGCCTCCAGCTCGCGCAACGTGGTGGAGCGGTAGGTGGACGGCGAGCGACGCCGGTCCCGATCCGGGCCGGCGTCGCTCGCCGTCGGGCTCAGAGTGTGGTTTCGCTGGTGAGGCCGAAGTAGTCGTGCCATTTGGTGCTGGGGGCGAAGGTGGTGCCGGTGGAGAGTGCGACGTAGATGTCGTTTGTGGTGCTTTTGGTGAAGACGATGAGGTCGTCTTTGCCGTCGCCGTTGGTGTCGGCGAGGTAGGGGAACTCGCCGGTTAGGCAGAAGAAGTCGTGCCACTTGATCGTGGTTCCGGCGAAGGTGGTGCCGGTGGAGGTGGCGGCGTAGACGTCGGCGTCGGTGTTGCAGGTGAAGGTGACGATGTCATCCTTGCCGTCGCCGTTGATGTCGCCCACCCGGGGCTGCTCGGCGCCGACGGCGAACAGGTCGTGCCATTTCTGCGGTGCCCCGAAGCCGTTGCCGGTGGACAGGGCGACGATGACGTCGGCGGCGGTGGCGGGGCCTTGGGTGAAGGTGATGAGGTCGTCGCGGCCGTCGCCGTTGACGTCGCCGAGGGCGGGGAACTCCCCGGCGATGGAGAAGTAGTCGTGCCATTTCACGGCGGTGCCGGTGAAGGAGGTGCCGGTGGACAGGGCGACGTAGACGTCGGCGTCGGTGTCGTGGGTGAAGGTGATGATGTCGTCGCGGCCGTCGCCGTTGACGTCGCCGACGGCGGGGACTTCGGTGCCGGGGGCGAACCAGTCGTGCCATTTCGCGGATGCGGCGAAGGATGTGCCGGTGGACAGGGCGACGTGGACGTCGGCGGTGGTGCCGTGGGTGAACACGATGGCGTCGTCGCGTCCGTCGCCGTTGACGTCGCCGGTCAGGGGGGTCTCTCCGGGCAGGGCGAACCAGTCGTGCCACTTCACCGACGTGCCCGCGAACGACGAACCCGTCGACGTGGCCACATACGCGTCGGCCAGCGCACCGTGGGTGAACGCGACCACGTCGTCCCGGCCGTCACCGGTGAAATCCGTCGGCGAACCACCGAAATAGCGGGCGGTCGGGCCCCCGCCACCCTGGTTCACCAGCGAGAGGTAGTAGTTCCAGTTCCAGTTCGGTCCCGGGTCGGTGTGGTCGTTACCCGGGATCTCGTTGTGCCCCTTGATGCCGGTGCGGTTCTTCGGGATGCCGTACTTGTCGCACAGGTAGCGGGTCAGCGCGGCCGAGGAACGGTACATCGCGTCGGTGAACCAGGCCGGGTTGTCGACGTACCCCTCGTGCTCGATGCCGACGCCGTACGCGTTGCCGGACCGGGCGTGGTACGCGGTGTCGCCCTCGCGGACCATCTGGGTGATCTCGCCGTTGCTGGACTTCACCACGTAGTGGGCGCTGACGCCGGACGACGGGCTCTGGAACCAGCTGACCGTCCCGGCGTACGAGCCCTGGGTGACGTGGAGGATCACAGTGGTGATCCGGCTGGACCGCCCGATGCCGTAGTTCGCGCCGTTCGCGGCGACCCACCGCGCCGCCGGATACTCCGGCACGGCTGCGAGCGTACGGGGCGCCGTGCCGGCGGGGGGAACCGCGGCGTAGCGGCCGCGCTCCGGCTCGACCCGGTACGCCCGGACCGGCACCGCGCCTGGGATGCCCTGCTGCACCAGCTCGTAGATCCCGTCCGCGTACAGGCGGGCGGTGGCGTCGTCGGCCGCGCCGCCGTACCGCGCCACCACCGGATACCAGGCGGTGACCCGGTCCCGGTCCCGCGCGGTCAGCCCCTCGGCGTCGGCCAGCTCGCGCAGCACTGCCGCGCCGCCGCGGATGTTCGCCGGCGTGACGGTCTTCAGACGCGCGACCGGCTCACCGGTCAACGCCGCCGCCCGTTCCAGGCTGTGCCGGACCGGGTTGCTCACCAGGTGCATCACCCCGTAGCCGTTGGCCTGGCTCGGCTCGCCGCCGTGCCCGTCCAGGCGGGACTCGCCGTAGCCGACCGCTACCAGGACGTCCCGGGGCACGTCGTACTCCTGCGCCGCCCGCACGAAGGCGGCGTCCAGCGCGGTACGGCCCGGCGGCGTCGCGGACACCGGCGCGGGCTGCACCGCGACCGCGCCGGCGAGCGCCGCCACCAGCAGGGCGACGCCGGCGCGCCGCCGTCTCCGTCGTGTTCCGGCCACGGGGGCCTCCCATCCTGGCGTCACAGCGTCACCTCACCGGTGAGGCCGAAGTAGTCGTGCCATTTGCTGCTGGCACCGAACGTGGTGCCGGTGGACAGGGCCACGTAGACGTCGTTCGTGGCGCCCTTGGTGAAGACGATGAGGTCGTCTTTGCCGTCGCCGTTGGTGTCGGCGAGGTAGGGGAACTCGCCGGTTAGGCAGAAGAAGTCGTGCCACTTGATCGTGGTTCCGGCGAAGGTGGTGCCGGTGGAGGTGGCGGCGTAGACGTCGGCGTCGGTGTTGCAGGTGAAGGTGACGATGTCATCCTTGCCGTCGCCGTTGATGTCGCCCACCCGGGGCTGCTCGGCGCCGACGGCGAACAGGTCGTGCCATTTCTGCGGTGCCCCGAAGCCGTTGCCGGTGGACAGGGCGACGATGACGTCGGCGGCGGTGGCGGGGCCTTGGGTGAAGGTGATGAGGTCGTCGCGGCCGTCGCCGTTGACGTCGCCGAGGGCGGGGAACTCCCCGGCGATGGAGAAGTAGTCGTGCCATTTCACGGCGGTGCCCGAGAACGACGACCCGGTTGACAACGCCACGTAGACGTCCGCCGTCGCGTTGTGCGTGAACGCGACGATGTCGTCCCTGCCGTCGCCGTTGACGTCACCGACGGCGGCGATCTCCGCGCCGGGGGCGAACCAGTCGTGCCACCGGCCCGGCGACGCGAACGCCGACCCGTTCGACAGCGCCACGTACACGTCGCCGGTGTTGCCGTGCGCGAACGTGACGATGTCGTCGCGGCCGTCACCGTTGACGTCGCCCGTCGACGCGGTCTCCCCGCCGATGGAGAAGAAGTCGTTCCACTTCACCGACGTTCCGGCGAAGCCGGTTCCGGTCGACGTGCTCGCGTACACGTCGGCGGAGGCGTTCTGGGTGAAGGTGAGGATGTCGTCGCGGCCGTCACCGTTCACGTCCGTCGACGAGCCGCCTGCCATGCCGTGGGTACGCGCCGCCTGGTTGAGCAGCGTGCGCGCGGTCCCCGCCACCTGGTCGTACCGGTCGGGGAAGCCCGATCGCTGGACGCACTGGGCGACCTGGCCCGCCGTGTAGCCGGGGTTGTTGCGGTCGCAGGTGATCGCACGCGTGACGTACTGCGTGGTGGCGTAGACCGGGTCCATGATCTGCTCCGGCGTGCCCCAGCCGTAGTCCCAGCGCTGCTGGAACACGCCCAGGCTGGACTTGTCGCCGCAGGGCAGGTTGTTCATGTGGGACTCGACCCAGCCCGCCTCGAAGGTGGAGAGCATGACCTTGTCGTTGACGTTGTACGACCGGGCCACCCGGTAGACGATCACGGTGACGGCGGGGTCGTGGGTGGCCGGGACGGACGGGCAGGCGAGCGTGCCGATCGGTACGGCGGCGGCCGGCGCGCCGGCCGCGCCGGCCGCCGTGACGGTGCAGAGCGCGACAAGCATCGCCAGCAGATTTCGTCTCACCGTGCTCCTCGGGGGTGGGGGTGACCAGCGGCACCGGGCGAGAAATCGATTGCTGACGAGTCTCGTAGTCACCCACATCGATGTCAATAGCGGCGGCGGGACGCGATCGACCCGGTCGGAAATCGATTGCTGGACGGGTATAGGATTCCGTGCGATCTCCCGCGGTGGCGGTCTCACTCCGGTACGTCACCATCCGACGGGGGCCGGGCCGGAGCGCCCGGGCGACGACGACGGGAGCGCGATGACGACCATCTACGACGTGGCGCGTCGCGCGGGAGTGTCGCCGGCGACCGTCTCCCGCGTCCTCAACGGGCGTGCCTCGGTCGACCCGGACATGGCCGCCCGGGTACGGCAGGCCGCGCAGGACCTCGACTACCGCCCGAACGCCGTCGCGCGCAGCCTGCGCCGCAGCCGGACCAGCCTCTGGGCGGTCATCATCTCCGACATCGGGAACCCGTTCTTCACCTCGATGGTGCGCGGTGTCGAGGACGTCGCGCAGGAGGCCGGCTTCTCGGTCGTGCTCTGCAACGGCGACGAGGATCCGGAGAAGGAGGCCCGCTACGTGGCGGCGGCCCTGGCCGAGCGGATGGCCGGGGTGATCATCTCCTCGTCCGGGCGGCCGGCCCTGATCAGCCGCCTGGTGCAGGCCCGCATCCCGGTCGTGGCGATCGACAGGCAACCACGCGGCGTCGAGGTGGACACCGTGCTGGTGGACAACACCCACGGCGCCGAGCAGGCGACCGCCCATCTGGTGGGCAGCGGCTACCGGCGGATCGCCTGCATCACCGGCCCACGCCGGATCTCCACCGCCATGCAGCGGCTGCGGGGCTACCAGCGGGCGCTGAAGGCGAGCGGACGCCAGACCACCGAGGACCTGATCCGGTACGCGGACTTCCGCGAGGAGGGCGGCTACCGCGCGATGGCCTCCCTGCTGGAGACCGCCGAGCCGCCGGACGCGGTGTTCGCGGCGAACAACCTGATGACTGTGGGCGCCCTCGAGTGCCTCGTGGACAACGGCATCGGCGTGCCCGACCCGTTCGGCATCGTCGGGTTCGACGACATCCCCTGGGCGCACCTGGTCCGGCCCTCGCTGAGCACCGTCGCGCAGCCCACCTACGACCTGGGGCGCACCGCGGCCACGCTGCTGGTCGAGCGGATCGCCGACCCGGCCAAGGCACCCTCGACAGTGGTGCTCCACACCGAGCTGCGGGTACGCGACAGCTCGGCACCGTCGGCCGGCCGGCAGGGCCACGCGGTGGGCCGTGCCCGGTCGCGCGGCACTGCCGCCGGCTCGCTCAGATCGTGACGTCCCCGCACAGGTGCACCCGTACGCCCAGCTCGGCGAAGAGGGCGGCCTTGACCCGTAGCGCGCGGTCGGCGGTGCCGGCGTCTGGCGCGTAGACCACGTTGACGTGGTTGGCCTTGTGCCGGGCCATCAACTGGTCGCGGCCCACGCCGTGCAACACGGCGTGCATGATCGGCCATTGCGGTGTGGTGGCGTCCAGCCGCCGCCGGGTCTCCGCCTCGGGCAGCGCCACCACCGTGCCGCGCCCGAGGTCGACGTGCAGGCCGCCGTCCATCACGAACACGCGCGACCAGACGATCTCCCCCGGCTTCGACACGCCGCTGAGCGTGCCGCCGCCGAGCGGGAAGTACATCGGCGGCTGACGCATGCTGTATGACCTGTCGTAGCCGCCGTTGTGCGACGCGGGCACCGCACCGGAGATCTCGAAGACCCAGACGAAGTGCTCGCCGTACTGCTGCCCCCAGCGGATGTCGTGCAGCGTCGTCGCCGGGTCCAGGCCCATCGCGGTCCAGATCCGGTTGGTGACCAGCGAGTCCACGGCGACGCCCTCGTCGACCTCGTTGAAGTGCGGCAGCGCGACGCCCGGGTACAGCTCCCGGGAGCCGTCCCGGCTGGTCACCGGGGGGCGTTCGACGTTGTTCAGCAGCCCCTCGGCCAGGTCGCTGGCCGGCACGGTGTCCTTGAGCCCCTGCTGGTACTGGATCCCGACGGCGTCCAGGCCGAAGTCGTCGGCGATGCGCAGCGCGGCGACGTACATGCGGCACTGGCTGAGCAGTTGGGCGTACGTCAGCTCGGTGGCCTCGTCGGTGCCGGTGTGGAACGTCATCCCGGCCGCCTCCAGCCAGGCCAGCACCGCCCGCGCCTCGGTGTCGCGCACCCGCGCCATCTCCGCCACCAGCGCGCTCTGCGACAGGCGTTCCTTGAAGACGCCGAGCGGGTTGAGCAGCTCGTCGTCGATGATGGCGTTGTACATGCCCATGCAGCCCTCGTCGAAGACGCCGATGACGGCCCGCTCGGAGACGAGCTGCCGGGCCAGCGCCACGCCGAGTTCGACCTCCTCGTCCGGCCGCAGCACAGGCAGCGGGCGTACGTGGCTCTCGTCGTGCGTCACCCGGCCAGTCTCCAGCCACTTCTTCAGGCCGTCGCGCGCCCACTCGTCGGTGAAGTCCTCGCTCCACAGCGTCGAGTACCGCACGCCCGCCTTGGTGAGGCTGCCGGCGAGGTTGAGCAGGCCCACCAGGCCGGGGTACTCGCCGCTCCAGTTCGCCACCAGCAGGATCGGCCCGCGGTGGGCGCGCAGCCCGGCCAGCACGTGGTGGCTGTACTGCCAGACCGCCTCCACCACGACGAGCGGCACGTCGGCCGGGATGCTCCGGAAGACCTCGATCCCGGCGCGCTGGCTGTCGATGAAGCCGTGTCTTTTGCCCGGGTCGACGTCGTGACCGCGCCGGACGTGCCAGCCGAGCGCGGTGACCGCGGCGGTGAGGTCGGCTTCGAGCTGCCGCTGGGTGGGCCAGCAGGTGACGTTCGCGCTCAGCCGCAGGTCACCGCTGGCGACTGTGTAGACGGTGCGGGGCGGGGCGGCCGGGCGCTCGACCGGCACGGGCAGTGTGTAACGGGTCACGGGGCAGCTCCCTCGGCGGGCGGACGGTGGGTGGAGCGGAACGCGCCCGGCAGGCGTTCCTGCCGGGCAGCAAGGGCGTGAACCACAGATCGGCTACCGGCGTACAGCTCGCGGTAGAGCCGGTACAGCTCGTCGTAGTCGGCGGCGGGTTCGGGTCGTGGCCGCCGCACCCCGGCGATCGGGTTCCACGTCTCGATCGAGACGTCCATCACGGTCCGGGCGGCCAGAAAGGCGCCGCCGTAGCTGGCGCCGATGGTCTGCGCCGGGATCTGCTGTTCCCGGCCGGTGATGTCGGAGACGATCTGGGTCCAGAGCCCGCCCCGGGTGCCGCCGCCGACCGCGACGATCCGGCGGATGTCGCCGCCGGCCGCCTCGATCGTCTCGATGTTGTGCCGTACCGCCAGCCCGGTCGCCTCCAGCGCCGCCCGGTAGATGTCGCCGGGGCCGTGCGAAAGGGTAAGACCGGCGATCAGGCCGCGGGCCCGGGGATCGAGGATCGGCGTGCGTTCCCCGGCGAAGAACGGCAGCATCAGCAACCCGCGGGCACCGGCGCCGGAGCGTTCGGCGAGGCGGAGCAGCTCGGTGTGGTCGGTGCCCGCCACCAGGTCGCGTAGCCAGCCGGTGATCGCGCCGGAGGTCGCCATCCCGCCGGCCAGGTTGCGGGTGCCCGGCAGCGCGCCGACGGTGCCCCACAGCGACGGGCTGGTCAGCCGGTGCGGCACGGTGTGCACGAGGAACATGGTGGTGCCGTACATGAGCATCAGGTCGCCCACGCCCTGCGCACCCACGCTCAACGCCTCCGACCAGGCGTCAATCGTGCCCGCCACCACCGGAACGCCCTCCGGCAGGCCGGTCTCGGCGGCGGCCCCGGCCGTCACCTCACCGGCCACGTCGCCGGGCCAGCACAGTGGCGGAAGCTCCAGTCCGGGTGCGAACGGGTCGATCCACGGCCGGTACCAGTCCTGGGCCTCGGTGTCGTAGAACGGCGTGCACTGGCTTGCCGAGTGGTGATCGAGCAGGTAGCGACCGGTGAGCCGGTAGGCCAGCCACGAACTGGGCATGAACAGCCGGCGGGCACGGGCGAACAGTTCCGGTTCGGTGTCGGCCACCCACGCGATCTTCGGGCCCGCCGCCTGGCTGGACAGCGCCGACCCGCACCGCTGGATGATCTCGTCGGCGCCGAACCGCTCGTTCATCCGCTCGATCTGCTCCCCGGCGCGGGTATCCACGCCGTAGAGGACGGCCGGGCGCAGTGGAGTGCCGCCGGCGTCGGTGAGCAGCACGCACGGACCCATGCCGCTCACCCCGACCGCGCACACCCGGACGTCACCCGGAGCCAGCAGATCCCGGCTGAGGGCGACGAACTCCCGCCACCAGATCCGGCCGTCCATCTCGACCCGGCCAGGGCCGGGCCGGTCGACCCGGTGCTCCAGGACCCGGGCCCGGACCAACCGCCCGTCGGGGTCGACGAGAACCCCCTTGCTGCTCGACGTGCCAATGTCCACGCCGAGCACCACCGGCGCCGCCCGCCGCACGCTCGCGCTGCGCATCCCGGCCCCCGCGCTCAGAGGCCACCGAGCTTCGCGTACGCCTCGGCGGCGTTCTCCCTGGTGATCCGCATGGTGCCCAGCGTGGTGGTACGCGGGACGTCCTCGGCGCAGTCGACGAGGATCTTCCGGGCCAGCTCGACCGCCTCCCGGCCGCCGGTGGCGTACTGGAACGTGGCGGCGAGGCGGCCCTGCTCGACGGCCTTGATCCCGCCGGAGGGCACCGGCAGCGCGTCGATGCCGGTGAACTTGATCCGCTGCGCCTTGCCCGCCGACTTCGCGGCGAGGTAGGCGCCCTCGGCCATCGGGTCGTTGTGCGCGTAGATCGCGGACACGTCCGGGTGGGCCTTGATCAGCGCGTCCGCCACCGACTGTCCCTTCTCCCGCAGCCAGTCGCCGGGCTGGGATGCGACGATCTGGATCTTCGGGTTGGCGGCGATGCCGTCGCGGAAGCCCTGCGCGCGCTCGGCGGCGGGGGTCGAGCCGGGTAGCCCGGCGATCTCGATCACCTTGCCGCCGTCGGGCAGCAGCGTCGTGGCGTAGAACTCGCCGGCCGCCTTGCCGATCGCCACGTTGTCGCCGCCGATGAACGCGGTGTACGCCTCCCCCTCGACCTTGCGGTCCAGCACGATCACCGGCACGCCCTGGTCGTACGCCTTCTTCACCACAGCGGTCAGCGGCTTGGCCTCGTTCGGCGAGATGATCAGCAGGTTGATCTTCTGGGTGAGGAAGTTCTCCACGTCGGCGACCTGCTTGCTGTTGTCCTGCGCGGCGTCGGAGACGACGACGCGGAAGCCGGGCACCGACTTCGCCGCCGTCTGCACGTCGTTGTTCATCACCTGCCGGTACGGCTCGGCGTTGTTGGCCTGGGACATGCCGATCAGGAAGTCCTTGCCGCCGCCGCAGGCGCGGGCCTGCCCAGCGTCGTCGGACGGCTTCTCGACGCTGCACCCCGTCGTGATCGCCAGCGCGCCGGTGGCCAGCAGCGCGAGCAGTGTGGTTCGCTTGTCCATCGGGTGGCTCCTCGGAGTCGGTTCGGTCAGGCGATGCCGCGGCGCAGCTTCTGCAGCGCCGCCGCGAGCACGATCACCAGCCCTTTGATCAGCAGCTGGACGTTGGCGTCGATGTTGTTGAGTGCGAGGATGTTGTTGAGGATGCCGAGCAGCAGCGCGCCGGCCAGGGTGCCGCCCATCGAGCCGGAGCCACCGGCCAGGCTGGTGCCGCCGATGACGACGGCGGCGATCGCGTCCAGCTCGTATCCGGCGCCGTCGTTCGGGCTGCCCTGGTTGAGCTGTCCCGCGTGCACCACGCCGGCCACCGCCGCCAGGAGGCCGGCGACGGCGAACACGGCGACCTTGACCCGCGTCACCGGCACACCGGAGAGCCGGGCCGCCTTCTCGTTGCCGCCGATCGCGTAGACGTGCCGGGCGAACGCCGTCGTCCGCAGCACCACCACAGCGGCCACCCCGATCAGGACGAACAGCACCGCCGGCACCGGGAACACGCCGTTTATCGAGCCGTTCAGCAGTTCGAAGGCGGGCGGCGCCTCCTGGGGTCCGTCGCCGTAGGCGATCGGGATGCCGAGTCCGCCGGACCAGATCCGGGCGATGCCCCGGGCAACCTGGAGACCGGCCAGTGTCACGATGAACGACTGGATGCCGAGGCGGGCCACGGCGTACCCCTGGAGCGCGCCGAACAGCGCGCCGATCGCGAGCACGGCGGCGACGGCAGGCAGGATGCCGAGCCCGGAGTCGACCATGAGCGTCGCGGTGCCGACCGCCGACAAACCGAGGATCGCCCCGACCGACAGGTCGATGCCGCCCAGCAGGACGACGAACGTCATCCCGATCGCGATGATGCCGATCTCCGACACCGCGCGGACGATGTTCCCCAGGTTGCTGGCGGTGAGGAAGAGGATCTCGCCGTCGCGGCGCGGGGAGGCGAGGATCGCCACGACGAAGACCACGAGCAGCGCGAAGAGACTCTGCACCGCGAAGAGCCGGTCGGCGAGTTCCCGGCGGCTGCGCGGCCGGCGCAGCCAGTGCGCTGTCGCGCCGCGCAGTCCGGCCGTACCGGCGGCGGGCGGCGCCCCGGTCACGGCCGGCTCGGGCGGCGGCACTCGGGTGTCGGTCATCGGTCGTCCCTTCCGGCGGCCGGGCCGCCCATCGCGGCCGCGAGGATGTCCTCGCCGGTGCAGCCGCCGGTGGCGAGGTCGGCCACGGCCCGGCCGCGGCGCAGCACCACCACCCGGTCGCAGACACCGAGCAGCTCGGGCAGTTCCGAGGAGGCGAGCAGGATGCCCATGCCGTCGCCGGCGAGCCGGCGCAGCAGCCGGTAGATCTCCGCCTTCGCCCCGATGTCGACGCCGCGGGTCGGCTCGTCCAGCAGAAGCAGCCGCGGCTCGGTGAGCAGGTGCCGGGCGAAGACCACCTTCTGCTGGTTGCCGCCGGAGAGCGCGCCGACCGGCGTGGCCGCCGACACCGTCTTGATCGCCAGGTCGGTGACCGACCGCGCGACGGCCGCCCGTTCCCGGCGTCGGCTGACGATCCCGGCCGTGGTCAGCCTGGACAGGGCGGCCAGCACGATGCTCCGGCCGACCGGGTGGTCCAGGACGAGCGCGGAGCGGCGCCGGTCCTCCGGGACGAAGCCGACGCCGGCCCGCAGTGCCGCGCGGGGGCGACGCGGCGCGTACGGGCGGCCGGCCAGCAGCACCGCGCCGGTGCGGCGACCCGCGGACCCGGCGCCGAACAGGGTCTCCAGCAGTTCGGTACGTCCGGCGCCCATCAGCCCGGCCAGGCCGACGATCTCGCCGGCCCGCACGGTCAGGCTGACGCCGTCCGGCTCGCAGCGGCCGGGCCGGGGCGTCCGGGGCCGCACGGCCAGGTCGGTGACACGCAGCAGCGGGCCGCCGCCGGCGGATCCGGGCGGCGGGCCGGGAGCGCCGGCCGTGTCCGCCGGGGCGGGCTCGAACAGCGACGCGGCCCGGCCGCCGACCATCATCGCCACGATCCGCCGCCGGTCCATCCGGCCGGCCGGTACGACACCGGCGACGGAACCGTTGCGCAGCACCGTCGCGCGGTCCGCGACGACCTCGATCTCCTCCATCCGGTGGGAGATGTAGACGACGCCGACGCCCCGGCGGCGCAGGCCGCCGATTGTGGTGAACAGCCGCCGTACCTCCCCGTCGGCGAGCGCGGCCGTCGGCTCGTCCATGACGAGTACGCGGGCGTCCAGGGCGAGCGCCTTGGCGATCTCGACGAGTTGCTGCTCGCCGACGCGCAGCGAGCCCACCGGGCGGCGCGGGTCGATGTCCGCGCCGAGCCGGTCCAGGTGCTCGCGCGCGGTGCGGCCCGCGGCCCGCCGGTCGACTGTGCGCAGCCGGGTCCGGGGCTCCCGCCCGAGCACGAGGTTGTCGGCCACCGAGAGGGCGGGCACCAGGTCGAGTTCCTGGTGGATGGTCGCGATCCCGGCGGCCTGGGCGGCGGCCGGGCCGGTGAACCGTACCGGCGTCCCGTCGACTGCGACTTCTCCGTCGTAGTCGGTGATCACGCCGGAGAGGATGTTGATCAGGGTGGACTTGCCCGCGCCGTTCTCGCCCAGCAGCGCGTGCACCTCGCCCGCCCGTACGTCGAAGTCGACGCCGTCGAGGGCCGTCACGCCGCCGAACCGCTTGGCCACTCCGGTTGCCGCGACCACCACCCGGCCGCTCGGGCCGGGCGCGTCGCGGGTGTCCACGCCGGTCACGGGATCGCGTTGATCGCGGTGTGCGCGGCGTCGGCGAACTGCACGTCCCGCCGGACCCCGCTCGCGGTCAGACGCCAGGTGCCGCCCGCGTACTGGCCCGGTGCCCAGGACAGGCCGCCGGAGCGCCACAGCGGCTGCCAGGCCGCCATCGCGTGGCCGGCGTCGTACCAGGTGTTGTCGCCGCGCCAGGCCGATCCCCACCGGTGCGCCGCGACCACCGAGAGCCCGTCGCCGGTGCTCATCGTCCAGCGGGGCATGCCGGTGACGTCACCTGTCGGCCGCGCCTCCACCGCCGGGTCGCCGACCAGCGGGGACGCGCCGTCGATGTTGAACGCCACCTCCCACACCGCTGCGGTCGGCCACCCGTTCACCGACCAGGTGACGTCGCTCTGCAACCCGGGGCCGGTCCACCGGGGCGTCACGGTGAGCAGCCAGTCGGCGGTGACCGGCTCGTCGCCGAACGGGATGCCGACCAGGTTGATCCGGGAGCCGTCGGCGGACACGTCGACCCGGGCCGGCGCTCCGGCCCGGTCGGTCACGTCGAACCGGCCGACGGCGAGGTACGGCCCGGTGCCCCGGTGCGACGAGTCGAGCGCGGGACGGTGATTGCCGGCCCCGGCCGGGTCGACGGCCAGCTCGGCGATCCGGGCGCTGGGCCAGGTGCGCACGTCGGCGCGCAGGAAACCGGTGGTCACCGTCCAGCCGCGCGCCACCACGCCGGTCGACCAGGTCAGCGGCGCCAGCCAGAGCCCGCCCTGACCCCAGCCGGCGTGGGTCAGGTACCAGTTCGAGCCGTCCACCACGACCTCGGCGGCGTGCGCGTCCAGCACCGTCACCTTCTCCGCGCCGTTGAAGCGCAGCGGGTCGCGGCTGCGGTAGACGGCCGTGCGCCGGTACGCGGCGCCGTAGTCGGTGCCGTCGCAGCAGACGAACAGGTACCACCACTCCCCCCGGCGCACCACGAACGGCGACTCCGTCTGCCCGCCCGCCCGGCCGGTGTGCGGCGAGGTGTACGCGATCGCGCGGCCGCTCCACGAGCGCAGGTCGGTGCTGGTCCGGTACGCCACGACATGGTTGCCGCCGGACGGGCTCGACGTGGCCGTGTAGTACATGACCCAGCGGTCGCCGACCCGGGTCACCATCGGGTCGCGGCCCTCCCACCCGTCGGTGAACAGCGGGTTGGCGGAGCTTCGGGTCCAGGTGAACAGGTCGGTCGAGGTGGCCAGGTGCATGCGGTACCGGGCGTAGTCCGGGTTACCGGCCGCGTAGAACATGTGGTAGACGCCGTTGTGGTGGACGACGTGCGGGGCCCAGATCCACTGCTCCCCGGCCCCGGGGTCGGCGGCCAGCGCCACCGGCCGTTTCGTCCACGGGCCGGTCGGGGTGGGCGCGGTGGCGTGCCCGAAGACCTTCTCGTCCTGCGGCGCACCGGGTTCGGCGTGGGTGATGCCGAACAGGTGCCACACGCCGGTCTGCTCGTGCCGCACCAGCGTGTGGTCGTTGTAGTACCAGGTCGTCGACTCCCCGGCGCTCGGGTCGTAGACGCGTGTGGACGCGCCCCGCGCCGGTGTCTCACCGAGCGTCTCGTACGGCGTGGTGGTGACCGCCGCGAGCGGGCCGACGCGACGCAGCGTCACCGTGTCCAGTCCGGCGAAGAAGCCGGTGGAGGACGCGGACCGGCCGGTCACCGTGACGGTGAGGCGGTGGGTGCCGGCCGTCAGCGACGCCGAGCCCAGCGGCACCGCCCCGGTGCGCTGCACCGCGCCCGCGTACCCGTCGAAGAGCTGGCCCACCGCCACCCCGTCGACGGCGAAGCGCAGCGTGCCGTAGTCGCCGGCCCGGGTGAGGACCGCGCCGAGGTCGTACTGCCCGGCCGGCACCGACGGCAGCGTGAGCGTCACCGCGTCACCGGCGCGGGCGCCCCGGAACCACAGTTGCCGTCCGCCGGACCAGCTCACCCCGCAGCAGTCGGCCTGCGCGCCGACCGGCGCGGTGGCGTAGAGGACGGCGAGCGACTCGGCCTCGAACCGGACCGGGTCGTCGGCCGCTGCCGGTCCGGCCGGGACCGCCACCAGGGCCACCCCGAGCAGGAGCGCCGCGAGGGCACGCCGGGCGCGCATCACGACACGCTCGGGCGGGGCAGGTCGGTGCCGGGGGCGAACCGGTCGTGCCAGCGGTTGCCCGGTGGCCCGAACCCACCGCCGGTGGAGAGCGCGACGAACACGTCGGCGGTCAGCCCCCTGGTGAACGCGACCACGTCGGCCCGGCCGTCGCCGTTGAAGTCCCCCACCCCGGGCAGTTCGTCGCCGAAGGCGAAGTGGTCGTGCCACTTCCAGGAGCTCTGCACGAAGCGGCCCCCGTCGGAGAGCGACACGAACACGTCGCCGGTCGTACCCCTGGTGAACGTCACGATGTCGTCCCGCCCGTCCCCGTCCACGTCGCCCACCGCCGGCAGCTCGTCGCCGGCGGCGAAGCTGTCGTGCCACTTCCAGCCGTCCTCCACGAAGCGGGTGCCGTCGGACAGCGACACGAACACGTCGCCGGTCGTACCCCTGGTGAACGTCACGATGTCGTCCCGCCCGTCCCCGTCCACGTCGCCCACCGCCGGGAACTCGTCGCCGAGCGCGAAGTGGTCGTGCCACTTGACGCCGGGTCCGAAGCCGGAGCCGGTGGAGAGCGCCACATAGACGTCGGCGGCGGCGCCGCGGGTGAAGGTGATGATGTCGGCGCGGCCGTCGCCGTTGACGTCGCCGACCGCCGGGATCTCGGTGCCGACGGCGAAGAAGTCGTGCCACTTGACGCCCGCGGAGTAGCCGGAGCCGGTCGAGAGCCCGACGTAGACGTCGGCGCTGTCGCCACGGGTGAACGTGATGACGTCCGCTCGGCCGTCGCCGTTGACGTCGCCGGTGAGCGGCACCTCCGCGCCGACCGCGAAGAAGTCGTTCCAGGGCCGGCTGTCCGGCACGAACCGGGTGCCGTCGGAGAGCGACGTGAACACGTCGGCGCCGGCGCCGCGGGTGAAGTCGACGGCGTCGTCGCGGCGGTCGCCGTTGGCGTCGCTGGTGTTGCGGGTACGGGTGATGGCCGACACCTCGGCCGAGGGCGCGGCGGCGTTGCCCGACCCGTCGACGGCAACGACCCGGTAGTAGCGGGTCTGCGCGGCCGGCAGCGGACCGTGCCGGAACGTGGTGGCACGTGTGGTGCCGACCAGGTTGGCGGCGGTGATCGCCACCCCCGGGTTCCGGGACACGTAGACGCGGTAGGAGACCACGCCGACGTCGTCGGTGGAGGGGGACCAGGTCAGGCCCAGCGCGTGCACGCGCCCGCCGGACAGGGTGAGACCGGCGACCGGTGCCGGGGCGACGGTGTCGGTGAACGGCGCGATCATGCTGTCGGCCAGGTATCGGGCGGCGGTCCAGGCCGGCGCGCCGCTCGCCGGGGTGAGCTGGACGGTCACCGCCGACCGGCCCGCCGTCAGCGCCGCGGGCAGCACGAACTCGTCGGCCAGCCAGCGCTGCCTGTCGTTGCCCAGCGGCTGGAGCCACACCCCGGCCGGTGTGCCGTCCACCGAAACGGCCGCCTGTTGGTAGCCACCGGCCTGGTCACCGTGGCGGCGCAGCCGTACCCCCTGGTTGGCCGGGTCGATCGCCAGCCGGAAGCGGACCGGGGCGGTGGTGGCGCGGACCTGGCCGGTCTGCGGGACGTTGTCGTCGTCGCCCTCGAAGGCGGCGGTGAGCGCGGTCTGGGTCGCCGCGGAGTCGGTGTACGCGTGCGCGGCGCGGCTGGCGGCGTCGCCGGTGACGACGGCGTCGGTCCGGCGCGTGGTGACGGTGCGCTGGGTGTAGAGGAACGCGGTCGAGGCGTACTCGGCGGGCATGTCGTTGGCCGGTCCGTGCTCGATGCCGAAGCGCAGCGCGGTGCCGTACGCCACCGCGTCGCCGATCATCAGCCGGTACGCGGCGTCGCACTCGTCGGCGCATCCGCCGCCGCGGACCAGGTGCGCGGTGTTGCCGGTGAAGACACCGCTGTACTCGCCACGGTTGAAGTACCAGCCCGACTCGTAGAAGTCCTCGGTGCCGGTGCCGTAGATCTGCGGCGTGGGCGAGCCGTCCACGTGCACCCGCTCGTCGCCCTCCAGGTAGTTGCGGGTGTTGCCGCCGATGATGTGGCCCCGCATGGTCTGCGAGACGCCGACGAACCGGCCCCGACCGGACTGGTCGGCGATGATCCAGTCCGCGCTGCCGACCGTCTCGGCGCGGCGTGACTGGGTGGTGAAGTAACCGGCGCTGCCGTCGGCGGCGAGCTGGGACGTCCACTCGGCGCCGGACGCCGACGTCACCTCGACCTCGACGCCGCCGACTGCGGTGCCCGTCGTGTTGACGAGCGTCACGGCGGCGGCGGTGCGGAACGGCATCGGCCACCATGCGCTGTACCAGCCGCCCGGCGCGGAGTCCATGGCGAACATCAGCGACCGGACGGTGCGCTCACCCAGCCCGGCGCCGAAGAACTCGCCGACCGGGCTGTCCACTGTCGTACGTCCGTCGAACGTCATCCGCAGCCGCAGCCCGGCGAGCGTCGGCGCCCCGGCCGCGGCGTCCGGTACGCGCATCCGCAGCGCGGTGATCGCGCGCGGCCCGGTCAGGGCGGCCAGTGACACCTGCCCCTGCGCCGGGGCGGTGACTGTGGCGCGGATGGTGGTGGCGCCGGCCTGGGCCGGCTTCGGGTCGCGGGTGCCGGCGGCACGCAGCAGCGCGACCACGTCGCTGGCCGGGTCGGCCGGATCGAACCGGGACACCCCTGCCGCGTCGGCGAAGGTGCGGTAGGTGACGTGATGGAACAGCGGGTTGTGCTGGGTGGTGATCCGCATGGACTCCCGGTAGGGCATGGGCACCTTGACCGTGACGCCGCCGGACGTCTGGTCGGCGTTGCTCACGAGCGGCGCGACGAACGGACTGCCGAGTCGCCCGTCCACCAGGTCCTGGAGGTCGGCCTGGACGACCACGACGCCGTCGAGTTCGACGCGGATCCAGCCGGTGGCGCGGACGTTGCCGTCGTCGCGGGTGAACCAGATCGACTGCACCTCGCCCGGACCGCGTGCCTCGGCGATCACACATCCCCCACTCCGACGCAGACACGACCAGGTGCCGACGAAGCCGTCGTCGTTGGAGCCGTCGCGGCCGAAGCTGGAGAACTGGTGGGTACGGGTGCCGGCGGCCAGCTCCGGCAGGCGGTCGAGCCGGCGGTAGGCGTCCCAGCCGATCGGTCCCTTGTCGTCGGCGACGGCGGGAGCGGGAGCGGACGCCGACGTGGCGGCCGGCGCGGCGGCGGACGAGGTCGCGGGCACGGCAACGGCCAGCAGCGCGGCTGCTGCGGCGCCGGCCCAACGGCCGATGCGAAGCCTCATCGGTGTCCCTTCCGAGCAGCCGTAGGAGTCTGAGAAATCGATTGCTGGCGAGTTAACTTCGAGGCTTCCACGGTTGTCAATACTTGCGCCCGGCTTTCCCTCCGGGGCAGGAATCTTCGCGGCGGGTCGGCCTGCACGCCGCGCAGCCAGGCCGGGCGGAAGCGACGCTGAAGGAAGTTTTCCGCCGGCACTCACCACCCCGTCGGGTATTGACAGGCTCCGAAGTCTGCGGTTTCACTTCTCCTCAGCGCCACCGTCCCGCCGATCGGGACGCCAGCCGCCCCTCTCTCCGACGCGAACTGTCAGGGCCCGCCCATCGGCGACACCGGCCCCTGGCTCGACACGCCCACGCGCCGCTCCGACAGTGCATCCCTCTTCCGACGAGGAGTCACCGCATGCCCAGATTCCCGACGAGTCCCGCCCGGCGGGCCCTCGTCGCGCTGCTCACCCTGGCCGCGGCCACCCTCACCGCGGTGACGGTCGCCCCGTCACCGGCACTCGCCGCGCCCACCTTCAAGGCACCGTTCCCCTGCGGGCAGCGGTGGACGTACAGCCACCACAGCGCCGAGGTGCGGCAGGCGCTGGACTTCGTCCGCGCCGACGGCGGTGTCACAGGCGGTACGCCCCAGGTGGCGTCCGCCGCCGGAGTGGCCCGGCGCTACTCGCAGCCCAGCGGCGCCGGCAACTACATCGTCATCGACCACGGCGGCGGGTGGACCACCTACTACTTCCACCTCAGCGCCTACTCGGTGCCCGACGGCGCCTACGTGCAGCAGGGGCAGCAGATCGGGATCACCGGCAGCACCGGCAACTCCTCCGGCGCGCACGTGCACTACGAGCAGCTCTACAACGGCGTCGGCCAGGTCATCTCGATCAACGGCGTCTCGCTCGCGCCGTATCCCGGCCAGTACAACCAGCGGTTCCTGGTCAGCGACAACTGCGGCACGCCACCGCCGCCGCCCGCGCCCCGCTATTTCGGTGGTTCGCCGACGGATTTCACCGGTGACGGCCGGGACGACGTGGTCGCGTTCACCCACGGTGCGCTGGCCGACGCGTATGTGGCCACGTCGACGGGTTCGTCGTTCGCGGGCACGTCGGTGAAGTGGCACGACTGGTTCGCCCTGCCCGGAGAGACCCCCCTGACCGGAGACGTCAACGGCGACGGACGCGACGACGCCATCGTGTTCACCCACGGCACCACCGCCGACGTCCACGTCGCCCTGTCCACCGGCACATCCTTCGCCGCATCCGCGAAATGGCACGACTGGTTCGCCCCCGGCACCGAAGTCCCCGCCGTCGGCGACGTCAACGGCGACGGCCGCGACGACATCATCACCTTCACCCACGACACCGACGCCGACGTCTACGTCGCCCTGTCCACCGGCACCTCCTTCACCGGCACCGCCGTGAAATGGCACGACTACTTCTCCATCGCCGGGGAGTTCCCCGCCCTCGGCGACGTCAACGGCGACGGCCGCGACGACCTCATCACCTTCACCCAAGGCCCCGCCACCGCCGCCGACGTCATCGTCGCCCTGTCCACCGGCAACGGCTTCGGGGCACCGCAGAAATGGCACGACCTGTTCGCCGTCGGCGCCGAGCAGCCCCGGGTGGGCGACATCAACGGCGACGGCAAGGATGACATCGTCACCTTCACCTGCAACACCGACGCCGACGTCTACGCCGCCACCTCCACCGGCACCACCTTCGCCGGAACCACGATCAAGTGGCACGACTTCTTCTGCCTAACCGGCGAGTTCCCCTACCTCGCCGACACCAACGGCGACGGCAAAGACGACCTCATCGTCTTCACCAAAAGCACCACAAACGACATCTACGTCGCACTCTCCACCGGCACCACATTCGCCCCCAGCACCAAATGGCACGACTACTTCGGCCTCACCAGCGAAACCACACTCTGAGCCCCAGGAGGAACCATGCCGCACGACCGGAACATCTCCCCCACCGTGAGCCGCCGGCGGCTGCTCACCGGCGCCGCCGCGGTCGCGGCGACCGGCGCCCTCGCCGGCGCCTTCACCGCGCCGTCCGCGGCCAGTGCAGCCGTCAACGGGTACGGCCTGCGCATCGTCGACCGCAACGAGAACGGCGGCCGGTTGCAGTACTACCGTTTCGCCACCGACGCGATCGAGTGGGATCCGGCGGTGAACGTGCTGCTGCCCGACGGCTACCACACCAGCCGCAAGCGTTACCCGGTGTTGTATCTGCTGCACGGCGGCAACGCGGACTTCCGCACGTTCCACCTCCAGGACAACATCATCAACCTCACCGCGGGCCGCGAGATCATCGTCGTCATGCCGGACGCCTCCACTGGCTGGTACAGCAACCCGGTCAGCACCAATGTCGGGCCGCGCAACTGGGAGACGTTCCACATCGCCCAGTTGCTCCCCTGGATCGAGGCCAACTTCCGCACATTCCCCGAGTACAACGGCCGCGCCGTGGCCGGCTTCTCGATGGGCGGCTTCGGGGCCCTCAAGTACACGGCGAAGTACTACGGCCACTTCTGCTCGGTCAGCTCCCACTCCGGGCCAGCCAGCCTGCGCCGCGACTTCGGCCTGGTCGTGCACTGGGCGAACATCACCTCGGCCGCGCTCGACCTCGGCGGCGGCACAGTGTACGGCGCGCCCCTGTGGGACGAGGCACGGGTCAGCGCGGACAACCCGATGGAGCGCATCGAGAGCTACCGCAACAAGCGGATCTTCCTGGCGGCCGGCACGTCACCCGACCCGGTCAACTGGTTCGACTCGGTCAACGAGGGCCAGGTACTGGCGGGCCAGCGCGAGTTCCGGCGAGCGCTCAGCCGGGCTGGCATCCCGCACGAGTGGCGCGAGGTGCCGGGCGGCCACTACTTCCGCCACGAACTGTTCGTCCAGGACCTCGCCGGCATGCTCGGCCGGCTGCGCCGCGCCGGCTGACCCACCGGACCTGCGGCGCGTGGCAGGCCGCCACCAATCCGGCGACGGCCTGCCACGCCCGGTCGGCGGACCGCACGCCGCGCGTCCAAGGGGGCTCAGCCCGATCATGAAGTCATCCTCCGCCACCGCGCCGAGGCTACCGACCGCTCAACACGCCTTCTCGACACGGCGGGCCGGGTCGAGAAGTTCCGCGCCAAGTACGCCCGTCGCGAGCCCCGGGAGCCGCGCTGACCGAGGCGCGCATGCTGCTGCGCGCCGGGTACGCGATGCGCGGCGTCCGTCCGTCCACGACGAGGTTGCTGGTCGAGATCGTGGAGAGGTATCCCCGCCCCTGGTACGTGGTCGCGGCTGACGCGACGCCGGCTGGATACTGCCCAGGTGCGGGCTCAGCGGCCGGGACCACCCAGGTCGAGCCGGTCCTCGCGCACCCGGTCGGCCAACTCCAACTTCGTCCGGGTCGGGCGGCCCACCTCGGCATACTTGCGTTTGACCCGTTCCAGATACTCGCGCGCGGTCCCGTAGGCCACGCCCGCGCGGCGCGCGGCGGCCGCCAGGGTGGCCCCGGAGGCGTACGCGGTGAGCACCGCGCGCTCCTGCGGGGACAGCCGCGGCCGGTCGGCGCGGGCGTCGCGGCTGAGTACGAACGCGAGTTCCGGACTGATCGCCGACCCGCCGGACGCCACCTCGCGGATCGCCTCCACCAGCACGTCCAGGGGATGGCTCTTGGTGAGGTAGCCGGCCGCCCCGGCACCGATCGTGGCCAGCACGCCGTCGGCGTCGGGGACCGCCGAGACGACCAGCACCCGCCCGCCGCCGGCCCGGACACGCGCCACGTTGTCCGCCGGGTCGGATCCGTCGCGCAGGTTGAGATCGAGCAGGACCACCCGGGGCGCGTCCGCACCGCCGAGTCGGTCGAGATAGCCGTCGACCGTGGCGGCGACCTGCACCAGGCGGACGTCCTCGACCGGTGCCAGCCAGGTACGCAGCCCGTCGAGCAGCATCCGGTCGTCGTCGATCGCGGCGACAGTGATCATCCGGCCCTCTCACCCAGCCGCCGACGTCCACGCGCCGGGCGGCCAGCTCATCTCGACGGTGGTGCCCTGACCTGCTCCGCTGTCCACCAGCACCTCGCCGCCGGCCTCACCGATCCGCGCGCGCACCGACCGGGACAACCCTAGCCCTGGCCGGATCCGGTCCGGGTCGAAGCCGCGCCCGCGGTCCGCCACCGTGACCCGCAGCCTCGCCGGGTCCGGATCGTCCGTCCCCGCCGCCGGGCCGGCCACCGTCACCAAGGCGGTCGAGGTGCCGCTGTGCCGGATCACGTTGTTGAGCGCCTCCCGGACCGCGCCGGTGAGCGCTCGCACCACGGCCGGCGGCACGTCCGGCGGGACGTCGGTGACCCGCAGGTGCACCCGCAGGCCGGTCGGCGCCAACTCCCGGATGACCGTGGTGAGCTCGCCGACCAGCCGCATTCCGACCGCGGAACCGGCGGACGCGATCAGGCCACGCAGATGGTCGGCGTCAGCGGCGAGTCGACGCCGCACCACCGGATCACCGGTGTCGACCGCGCCACGGGCGACCGCGTCCAGCGTGGACAGCACGGTGTCGTGCAACATGCGGTGCTGCTGTGCCACCTCCGAGGCGTAGGCGGCGTGCGCCGCGATCCGCTGCCCCGCCTCGGCCAACGCCGCCTCCGCCTTCACCGCCCGTACGGTCGCCCGGTCGGCGCGCAGTGCGGCCTGCCGCAGGGCACCGACCACCAGGCCGGCGGCCGCCGGCACACCCACCAGTGCCAGCAGGTTCCCCGCCGCCCCGGACAGCGCCGCCGGACCCAGGGAGACCGTGGCGTGCACCCCGAGCAGGTAGCCGACCGCCAGCGCGGCGTACCAGGCGAGGGCCTGACGACGCGACAGTGCCAGCGCGACGGTCAGGCCCGCGCCGATCGCGGCCGGCAGGGCCGGATGGCTGAACCCGGTGCCGTGGCCCGGCCGGGTGAGCAGGCCGCCGGCCACGAGGGCGACCAGCGCCACCGTCGCGTCCAGCCCGGCGACCCCCCGGCCCACCGCGCCCTGTCCGTGGACCCACACCAGCACGCCGACCACCGCGAGAGTCTGGACCGCGTACACCGTCACCGCCGCCGGCACCGACCGCAGTCCGGCCGTGCCGCCGGTGAGGACCGCGACCGGCCAGGCGGCGACCTGGCAGATCCGCACCACGACGAACAGCCCGATCAGGCCGGTGGTCAGCGGAATCGCCGGGGAAGGGCCGGGACCGGAGCGGGAAGCGGGCGGAGCGACGGCGGCCGTGGCAGTCATGGCACTCAGCATGCCGGACCGGGCCGGACCGCTGTCGGCAGGACTGCCGACAGCAGTTCGTCCGTCGTGCGGGGGTGCGACCGCACCAGGCATGATCGGGACGGCTCCACCGAATCCTGGTACGACCGGAAGGACAGGCAGATGAGATGTCTCCAGCGGAAGCTACCCGCGCTGGCCGGGATCGCGCTGCTGATCGCGGCGCCCGGTTGCGGCAACCCGGCCGTGCCGGTGAGCGGACCGGACAGCGCCACCCCCACGAGCACGGCTGCCCCGGCGAGCCTGCCGGGCAGCGACCAGGGCGACCGGGTCGAGGTGGACGGCCGGACTGTCGCCGGGGTGGCACCGGGGCTCGGGTTCCCCGCCGGCAGCAAGGTCGACACCGCGTTCGGCGACCCTGGCTCGGCCACGGTGATCCTCACCGCTCCTCCGCCCGAGCAGGTGCTCGCCCACTACCGCCAGGCGGGCCCGCCGGCCGGATACCCGGTGGGCACCGACACCGGTCAGACTCTGCACCTCGACGGACGCGGGTGGACCGTCGAGGTCATCGCCACCTCGCGCGACACCACAGTCACGTTCGCCCGCAACCGGCCGGCCGAGCAGTCGACCGCGCCGCCACAGGCGGAGGAGCCGGCGCTGACCGGCCGGGATCTGGGCGTGACGAACCTGCCGTTCAACTTCCGGTTCCCGCCGGGCAGCCAGGTGCGCGACCTCTCCGACACCGCCGCCGGCGCCCGGCTCACCCTGGTCGAGCCCGACCCTCAGCGGGTACTCGCGTTCTACCGCACCGCCCTGCCCCAGGGATTCTTCGACGTCACGGGCGACCGCACGACCGGCGGGACCACCATCATCACGTTCGAGAAGGACGACGGTGAGTGGACCGGCACCATCGAGGCTACGGACGACCGGGTCACCGTCAGCACGGTCCATCGTCGATAGGACGACCCTTCCGGCGGCCGGCACGTTCCCGTCCGACGGGCTTCGACGACGAACCGGGGCGGTGAAGGGCAACCGTCGGTGGCGTCAGCTGCGGGGGCCCGGACCGGCCACCTGCGTACCCTGGTCGCGCCGTACCCATCTGGCATCCTTCCGGGACACCCTGCGATCGACGAGCGCCAGCACCGTTGCGGGCCGGGCGAGGGCGAGGGCGGTTGGTCGAGCCGATGCTCATGCTCTGGCCTGCGAACGATGGCGTCGCCAGACGGCAACAACCCCCCGATGTGAGCCCGATCATCGATGCACGAGCACCCTATCCGACTGGGGAGTCGAGGAGAACTGGAGCGCTCCGGGTACGCGCTGCCCTCGAACCGGCGGCGTTCGCCACCGGTCTGGGTGTCGTGACCGCACCGCACGGCCGGCGCGTCCCGGCCGGACGGGGCAGGTCCGGCCGGGGGTCACCACGGGTTCGCCGGCGCCACCAGCAGCAGGCCGGTCGCGGGCAGCCCGGTGGTACCGCCCGTGGTACGGCCCGCCGTTGTCGCGCCGGCCTGCCGGGGCCGGTTGGCCTCACCCGGCTCGACGGCGTGCCCACGCTCGTCGTCTTCTGATCGTCCGCGGCCGTGGGCCGCTCTGCCTGCTCGGCTCCCCGCTCGCGCCTGTCCAACGTGTGTCATGCCGACTCGACTGTGAGGATGATCGGGTGCTGCCCGGTGCTCGGGTCTGACTCCTCCTCCTGGTCGCCGCCCTGACCGGCCTGGCGTACACCATCACCCCACAGCTGGACCAGGCCCTCTACGGCGACCAGCTGGCCGTGGCCGCCGTCGGCGACCAGCCGACGACCCTCGCCCAACAGGTCACCGCCGCACGGGCCGCGCACCCCGACGGCACCATCGCCACCGTGGCGCCCGGCGCAGGCGACCGGACCACCCGGGTGGTGTTCTCGCTCGAGAAACTCGGCGACAAGCAGCACACCGTCTACGTCGACCCGTACACCGGCGAGGTCACCGGGCAGCTCACCACCTGGTTCGGCTCCACCCCGGCCACCACCTGGCTCGACGACCTGCACCGCAACCTGCACCTCGGCGAGGTCGGCCGGCACTACTCCGAGATCGCCGCCAGCTGGTTGTGGGTCCTCGTGCTCGGCGGCGTCATCCTGTGGTGGCGCCGCCGCAGCGCCACCCGCGCCCGGACGACACACCTGCTCATACCGGACCTGAGCGCCCGCAAGGGAGTCCGGCGTACGCGGGGCTGGCACGCCACCACCGGTGTCTGGCTCGCGGTCGGCCTGCTGTTCCTCTCCGCCACCGGCCTGACCTGGTCCCGGTACGCCGGCGCGAATTTCGGCGCCGGCCTGGACGTCCTGCGCGCCGGCACTCCGGAACTGTCCACCACCCTCGACGGCGTGCCCCCGCCCGCTAGTGGTGGTGGGCACCAGCACGGTGGGGCGGTGACCGGCACGGCGGACAATCCGGCGTCCTTCGACATCGTCCTGACCTCCGCGCGCGGCGCCGGACTCTCGGGGCCGGTGGAGATCAGCCCTGCCGCGGAGTCCGGCCAGGCATGGACCGTCGCCCAGGTCGACAACACCTGGCCGGTCGCGAAGGACCGGATCTCTGTGGACCCCACCACCGGCGGGGTCACCGACCGCAGCGACTTCGCCGACTGGCCGCTCCTCGCGCGGCTCAGCAGCCTCGGCATTCAAGCCCACATGGGAATCCTGTTCGGCCCGGTCAATCAGATCCTGCTCGCCGCGCTCGCTCTCGGCCTGCTCTGCGTCATCGTCTGGGGCTACCGCATGTGGTGGCAGCGCCGCCCCACCCGCGCCGGTCGCCGCGCACCGCTCGGCGCGCCGCCCGCCCGAGGTGGGGTCCGAGGGCTTCCGTGGTGGGCGCTGCCGCTCGGTGGACCGGTCACCGTGGCACTCGGTTGGGTACTGCCCTGGCTTGGCGTCACTCTGCTCGGCTTCCTCTTCATCGACATCGCCCTCGGCATGCTCACCCGTCGGCGCGGTCGGCCGATACCCCGTCTCACCCGCCCCCGGCCGGTAGCTGACCCCGCACCGCTGTCCGGCCGCCACCGCTGCGGGGCGGCCGGACAGCGGTGGTCGCGTGTCGGTCAGCGGGGCCGGGAGCCGGTCACCGGCGGAATGGCCCGGTGATCTCCGAACCGCTCTGTCCGGTGGTCCGCACGAAGACCGAGATCTTGTCGTCGGGCGTGATCATGCAGATCTCCATGTTCCGGCAGTAACAGCAGGGGTCGGCGCGGCACGGACTGCCCGATCCCTCCGGGCGTGCAGGACCCCTTCGGCGGCTCGGCGCGGGCGACAGCGCCGGACGTGACGGTCCACGCCGTCGTGGTCGTGCCGTTCTCGGCCGTCGGCCGGTAGCGCCCAGACTCGACGGGGAGTTCATAGGTGGCACCGCGAATCCGGCTCCTGCCGCGCCGGCCCTAACCTCGACGAGCACCAGCGCCCGAAGGCCCGGTGAGCACCTGGCCCAGCCAGAGCAGGTCCACCTCGCGGCTGATCAGCAGGGGCGCCGCCACCCCGCCCGCGCCCGGGCCGGCCACATCGCAGCTTTTCCCCGGCTGCATCGGTGGACGGCCTGCCGACCCACCGCACACGTACGGCCAAATCTCGCCCTGCCCAGCCTGACCGTTTTCAAGGGCGGAAAGGAGGTTTTACGCTCTCAGATCGATCGGGTTGAGATATAGCACATTGTCGTTTGCCGTTGCATAATGTCCGCTGCACGCATGGTCGCACCATCGGTTTCCGATGCAGCGACGTCGACCGAAGGGAACCGATTCCGTGAAGCAGGACCACTCACCTGTGCTGCCCGGCGACGGCGCCACGGACTATGCGCGCTACATGCGACTGAACACGCTGCTCGCCCTGCAACGACGGCCGGACGAGATGATGCACCGCGACGAGTTGCTCTTCCAGGTGGTGCACCAGTCCACCGAGTTGTGGCTGAAGCTCATCGCCGCCGAGTTGGCCGAGGCGGTCACCCGGCTGCGCGTCGGCGAGCTGGCGGTGACCGAGTCGCTGCTAACCCGGGCGACGTTGGGGATCCGACTGGTCACCGACCAGCTGGAGATGTTCCGGCACCTGTCCCCGGCCGACTTCCAGGCCATGCAACCGGCGCTGGGCAAGGGATCCGGGGCCGAGTCACCCGGATGGCGGCAGGTCCACGCTATGAGCCGGCAGCTCGGCCGGGCGTTCGCCGAGCACCTCGAAGTCCGAGGAATTGAACCGGCCGCACTGGGTCGGCCGGATCCCGCCGACCCCGTCCAGCGGCTCGCCGAGGCGCTCATCGAGTGGGACGAGCGGGTGTCGCTGTGGCGTATGCGGCACTACCGGGTCGCTCTGCGCGTCGGGGGCCACGATCCCGGCGGCGCCGAGGCGACGATGCTCGCCAAGCTCGTCGGGCACCGGTTCTTCCCTGCACTGTGGCGGGCCCGCCTGAAGCCCTCCGACGGATCCGCTAACGAATCACAGGCCGACCAACGTTGACAATCCTCGTTCACCAGTAATTGTCAATTTTTCCTCACCCACCTGCGTAGCGACCGAAATGTCGAGGTGCGGTTTCGTGCGCGAACTGACGAGTTGGCTGTCCGGCGGCGGTCAGACCTGCCGTTTTCCGTACTCCGCCGTGCTGGCGGAGTTTCACCGGGTCGGTAAACACTTCGTCGAAAAGGAAGTGCTGGCTCTGCTCGACCAGGCCCGTACGCAGCTGACGGTGCCGGCGACCGCGCGGGAGCCGCAGGCCCGGCTGCTGGGTGACTTCCTCGACGTCGCGCTCGATAAGTGGGACGGCCGGTACGACTACCGCAGCTATCTTGCGCTGCGGCTGCTCCGGCTGCCCGGCGGGGGCGACGTCGCCGGCCCGTTCGGTGCGCGACGGGACCGGGACCGGCTCCTCGTTCGCCTGGTCGCCGACGTGCTGGCCTTCGAGTTGACCGCCGCCTCCGGTGCCACCGACCTGCTGCCCGAGCGGCGCCCGAGCCGGGACGTGGTGTCCAAGCGCTACCGGCTCGGCGTGCGGGCCGTGTCACCCGCTCTCGCCCGACTGGGCATCGCCGGGATGGTCCCCGGCCGGGAAGCTGTGGCGACCCCGGACGAGCTGCGGGCCGTCGCCGCCGACGCCGATCCCGCCGGCGAGTTGGTCCTGCGGCTGAGCATGCTGCCAGTCCATGTGTCGCACGACGAGTACCTGTTCATCCGGGTGCTCCAGTCGTACGAATGCCTCTTCGCGGGGGTCGCCGAGGAGCTGCGCGCCACCATCGCCGCCCTGACCGCCGGCCAGGCGGGGCGGGCGACCGAACGGCTGGCGTACGCCCGACAGCAGCTCACCGCCGCCGGGCCGCTGTTCGCGCTGCTGGCGACGATGCAGCCGGAGGCGTTCCGGACGTTCCGGGAGTACACCGCGGGGGCCAGCGCCATCCAGTCCCGCTCCTACAAGCTCATGGAGTCGCTGTGCCGCACACCCGAGGGGTCGCGATTGGACTCGGCCGCGTACCACCAGGTCCCGGAGGTACGCGAGCTGGTGCACGCCGGCCAGCCGTCGATCGACGACGCGTTCCGGGCGGCGGTGCGTGACGGCCTGCTCGCCGCGCCCGAAGGCGGGCGGGTCGAGGAGGAGATGCGGTCGTTCGCCGCCGCGGTATTCCAGTGGCGGCGCACGCACCACCGGCTCGCGACCCGGATGCTCGGCCCGCGGGCCGGCACCGGCTACACGGAGGGCACGCCCTATCTGGCCGCCGCCCGATCCATCCCGGTCTTCACCTCCGTCGCCTGCGAGCCCCGACCCGTCCCCCATCGAGCCGACCAGAGGCAGCCCTGAGTGAGCCCACCGCACCGGAACTCCGACCTCGATACGCCCGAGTGCCTCGACGCCAGCGCGCACGCCGCACTGCGCGCCGAGTTCCCCCTGCTGAGCACCGGCGTCTACCTGAACAACAACTCGACGGGCGCGGTGCCGCGAGGCGCGGAACAGGTGCTCACCGGCTACTGGCGGACGCTGCGGAACTGGCGGGACGAGGTCTGGCAGGACTGGCACGCCGGCCTCGACCGGTACGCCGACTCCGTCGCCGCGTTCATCGGCGCACCGCCGGGCAGCGTGGTCACCGACGCGAACCTGAGCACGCTGCTCGCCCGGGTAGCGTCCTGTTTCGACTATCGTCCGCCGCGGAACCGGATCGTCACCACCGATCTGGAGTATCCGACGGTGCCGTTCATCTGGAACGCGTTCCGTCGGTACGGCGCCCGGCTCGACGTGGTCGGCTCGGGCAGCCCGCGGTTCGACGAGGACGCCGTCGAGGCACGGATCGACGAACGCACGCTGCTGGTGTGCATCCCGCACGCCAGCTTCTCCTCGGGGGCCACCGTCGACCTGCCCCGGCTGGTGCGGCGCGCCCACGACGTCGGCGCGCTGGTGGTCGTTGATGCCTTCCAGAGCGTAGGGGTCATGCCCATGGACGTGACGGCGCTCGGCGTCGACGTGGTTCTCGGCGGCGCGCACAAGTGGCTCTGCGGAGTCGGCACTGCCTTCCTCTACGTGCGCCCGGGTCTGGTGCCGCAGCTGGAGCCAGCGGCGACCGGCTGGCAGGCCGGTGACCGGGCCTTCACATTCCAGCCGTCGACAGGCTGGGCCGGTGGGGCCCGACGGTTCGCCGGCGGGACGCCGTTCCCCCTGACCTCGTTGATCTCCCAGGTCGGCCTGGATCTGCTGGCCGGGGTAGGTGCCGGCCCGATTCGACGGCACTCGCTCGCCTGCACCCAACGGATCCTGGAGCGGGCCGCGGTGGCTGGCATCGACGTGGTCAGCCCGACCGAGCCGCACCGGCGCGGTGGCGTCGTGTGCCTGGACGTCGCCGACGGCGAGGCGGTCAAGCGGCGGTTGGTCGCTCGCGACATGGTCTGCAGCTGGCGGGGCTACCTGCGGGTCGGCCCGCACGTCTACAACACCCTCGACGAGATCGACACGTTCATGGACGCCCTGGAAGAGGAGCTGAAACGGTGAAGGTCACGCTGTCCCCACGCGCGCTGATGAGTCTGCTCGCCAACGGGCCGAAGGCCATGGACGTGCTGGAGACCGCGCTCGGCACGGGTCTGCTCGACGCCTTGGAGCCCGGGCCGGCGAGCCTCGGTGAGCTGGCCGCCCGCTTCGACGTGCGGCCCCTGCGGCTCTACAAGTTCCTCGACTGCTTGGAAAGCCTCGGTGTCGTTGAGCGCAGCGAGCCAGGTGACGACATCGCGATGGCAACGTACCGTGCGGTACCCGGCCTCCGGGATGCCGTCATGGCGGTCGTCGGCCCCGGTGCTGTCGAACGTGACCGGGACCGTTACCCCTGGCGGTTGCTGCACGGCCGGCTGGCCGAGAGCCTGCGCGGCGAGGTGAGCATGAGCGACGACGACTTCGCCTGGCCTCCGAAGACCGACGAACAGACCGCCGACTTCGAGCGCAGCATGGCCGTCGGTCTCGGTCCGGTGATCGAGACGATGCATCGCAACGCCAGCCGGCTGTGGTCGGACCGGCGCCGTCTGCTGGACATCGGCGGGGGTGACGGCACGCTCGCCGCGCACATCCTCGACGACGTGCCTGGGTTACGGGTCGACGTGTACAACCTGCCGGCCGTGGCTCCGCTGGTGGAGGCGACCCGGACCCGCACCGGGCATGTCGACAGGCTGGGTTTCGTCGGCGGCGACTTCTTCGCCGAGCCGCTGCCCTCGGGCTACGACGCCATGGCGTTCGTCCGGGTGCTGCACGATTGGCCGAACGACGTCGCCCGCCGGCTGGTCGAGAAGGCGTACGCGGCCCTCGAACCGGGCGGGCTGCTGGTGATCTGCGAGGAGTTCCGCACCCCAGACCGCCTGGCGATGCAGTTCTTCTGGAGCTACTTCCTCATCGGGGTCGACAGTTGCGTCAGTCGGCTGCGGGAGGTGGAGTTCTACACCAGTCTGCTCAAGGAGGTCGGCTTCGACCGGGTGGCCGTGCTGCCCGGCGGCTGGGAGCTGGTCTGCGGGCACAAACCGGTGGCCGAAGCGTGACCCGCCCAGCCGGCGTGACGGTGCGGGCGTGGCCGCACCCGCCGCAAGTCGTCCCGGGCTCACCGTTGCCGGCCGGCGCGCCCGTCCCTGCGGCCGTGACGGCCGATCCGTCCGCCGCATCGGCGCGGAGCTCGGTGTAGCGCACCGCCCACCGTTTCGCCGTCGGTCAGACACGTCCAAGCGCTGTGCGGCACCAGCGACTCCGGCGATACACCTAGGTGAGCGCGTGCACCAGTGCGGTCGCCGCTCCGGCCAGGAGGGCCACCCCCGCGCCGGCACCGACGACGGGCGCTGCCTTACTGGGAGCCGGTGATGCTGGTGGCGGCTGGGCTGATCCGTTCGACGAGCTGTGCGGCTGTCGCGATCACCTCGCGCTGGTGGGGCAGGAAGGGCTCGGCGGTGTACCCGGCGACGAAGATAAATGCACGGCTAGAACAGGGCCGAAGGGTGCAGCTAGTTCGCCGTAGCGCTCGGAGCGTCGCGGCGCCGGAACGGGTGCACCTTCGGTCGGCCGACGACCCAAGTCGCCTGATAAGGCGATGATGGACTGGCTCAAGTGGTCCAGGATGGACTCCACATTGGCGACCTGAAGGCGGGTGACGTGAGCACCAAGGCGGGCAGCCTCACCGCGGACCTAATGGGTCTTGATCCTGAGTCTTTCGCCCTCGGGCTGCTGCGGGAGCGGCCGGACAGCTTCCGCCAGCCCGAGGAGTCCTACCCGGACCTAGCGAGGGCGGCCGCCGGGCGTACTGACGAACTCGCCTTGAGGCTCGCTCCGGAGATCGCCGCGTGTCGTGCCGCCGACGCCGCAGCGTCGTTCACGGCTCAGCGGCGGTACTGGGCTCCCGCCCTGACCACAATCGGCGGGTTGGTCCTAGCCCTCGCCTCCTTCATTACCTGGATCCTGGGCAAGGGAAGCCCTTTCGGGTGGGTCGCGGTCGTTCTCGCTGCGATCGCTGCCGTCGCGGCGGCCCTTACGATGACCGAGTACAGCGCCGCCCAGCAGCGTTGGACGGCCCGGCGCGACAAGTACGGACTGCTGGTCGACGCGTTTGAGGATGCTGTCGCCGGCCTTCTGCGCAAGATCATCCTGGAGCGTAGTCCCGACGAGAAAAAGTACGGTTCGCTGTTCGATTCCCGGTTCGCGCCGACGTTGGTCGGCATCGGCATTGAGAAGGCCACGTCGTCGGCCACCTACCTCGACCTCGTCCGCTTCATCGCCGACCATCCGACGTCGGCGATTGGGATCGCGGGACCGCGTGGGGTCGGCAAGTCGACCATGATGCAGCAGCTCATCGTCCGCGACCGTACCTCGCTCGGCATCCGGGTCCCGGCTCCCAAGCGGTACGAGCCGGGCGAACTGGTGCGCCTCATCCACGGCACCCTGGCCCAAGTAATTCTGCAACCAGGCGCGGGTACGTACGTGTCGACCACGCCCGCTCGCGGACGCCGGAGCCTACTGGTCAACGTGCTCAAGGGATTCCTGTTCGCTGTCGCCCTGGTCGCACTCCTCTTCTTCTGGTCGGAAGAGCGGAGCAGTTCGTCCGGCGCTTCCGAATGGAAGGTCAGTACCCTCACCGTGTTCCTGTTAGTCGGCTTCGGAGCATGGCTCGGCCTTTTCCTCCGATCGCTGTGGCGTGTCCTCGTGGACCTCCGGCGGGGAGCGGACGCTCCGCTTCCCTGGCCAATGACCTCGGCGGAGGAGCTGCGACGGCTGGCCCGGGCCGAGTTGGCGTATCTGCACTTCACCGAGACCACGCAGGCAAAGAACGGCGTCCGGCTGAAACTAGGGCTGTTCACGCTGGCCGGCGAGGACCAAGTTAGCGTCGCCGAACGAACCGCTACCGAAGCCGACGGTGTGGAGCGGTTGCGGCGCTTCCTGCGCGCGGCAGTCCGCGTGACCGGCAGCCAGGTGATCATCTGTGTCGACGAGCTCGACAAGATGGACAGGCCCGAGGACGTCGTCGCCGTCGTGAACGGCATCAAAGACCTCTTTCACGTCCGGTCGGTACACGTCCTGGTATCGGTTTCCACCGATGCCATGCACAGTTTCGCCGCCCGCGGGGTCGTGGTGCGCGACGTCTTCGACTCGGCGTTCGACGAGGTCGTCGAGGTCAGCCGCCTGACTTACCGGGAGTCGGCGGAACTGCTCGCGCTGCGGGCCACTGACTTCTCCTTCCCCGCCATGTACTTCTGCCACACCTGGTCCGGCGGACACCCGCGGGATCTGATCCGGGCGGCACGTGCGTGCGTCACCTATCGGGCGGGACAGAGAGAGGATGGCGGAAAGGCCCGGCGCGTTCCCCTCGCCGAGGTAGTCGACGCGGTCCTCGCCGACGACGTGTTCGCCATGCTCCGGGCGGTGATCGAGAAACTGCGGTCGGAGGACACAACCACGACCCTGGTGCCGGACGTCATCGCCTTCCGGGACCTGTTGGAGGAGCAGGACGGCCCCCTGCACCTCCGCCTCCGGGCCGCGATGAACGTCGCGGACCTTCCGGTCATCGAAGGGCCGGCGTCCGAAGCGACCATGCTGGTGCGGACCCTGTCGCCGTATCTACGGCTAGCCGCCCTGATCAGCGAGTTCTTTGCTCCCGCGCGTCCACCATCCGACTGGCGGTTCGATTCGGCGCCGGACGCACCCGCCACATCAATCCGGAACGCGATCGACGACCTCGCCCGTGCGCGGGTAGCGATGTCCGGCCATCCCCTAGAAGCCGAGCGCGCGACCCGGCGGGCGGCCGCAGCGGTGGCGGCCACGTCACCACCGACCGCTGCGGCGCGGTAACTCGTCGGGCGGGCCACATCAATGGCGAGCCAGTACCCTCACAAGTTGCGCCACCTGCAGAGCCTAGTACTCCAGCCGCACTTTCATGATTCAGAGTTTCAGCAGCTCAGCGGCATGATCGACGTCCGGGTTATGTCGTCCGCGTAGCTGCGGATGTCGATGCTATTGGACGGATGTGTGGCTTGGTCGCACCGTCTGTCTGTTGTGGCCGATCGTACGGGGCAGGCTCCCGTGCTTGTGTTGATCGATGAGATCGTGGGCTGGCGGGCGGGTTTGGATGATCTGCTGGCGCGGTTCGCGCACCGTTTCGGGCGGGCGGAGCCGCGCCGACAGGCGCTGGCGTACCTGGTCGGGTTGCTGTCGCCGTTGGCGAGCAAGAACGGCTGGACCCTCGCCGAGGCCGCCGGAGATACCACGCCGAATCGGATGCAACGGCTACTCAACAAGTCTGCGTGGAACCCGGACGCTGTTCGCGACGACCTGTTCGCCTACGTGGCGGAACATCTCGGCCATGACGACGGGGTGTTGATTGTCGACGAGACCGGGTTCCTGAAGAAGGGGGTCAAGTCGGCTGGGGTGCAGCGTCAGTACTCGGGCACGGCCGGGCGGACGGAGAGCTGCCAGCTCGGGGTGTTCCTTGCCTACGCCGGCCCGCAAGGGCGCGCCCTGGTCGACCGGGAGTTGTATCTGCCCCGCCGCTGGTGCGACGATCCCGCCCGCCGCACCGAAGCCGGCATCCCCGCCAGCGTCGGGTTCGCCACGAAACCCGCGCTGGGGCTGCGGATGCTCGAACGCGCCGTCACCGCGGGCCTACCAGCGAAATGGGTGACCGCTGACGAGGCATACGGGCAGGACTCGAAGTTCCGGACGTGGCTGCAGCAGCAGCGCATCGGTTACGTCCTGGCCGTGCCCTGCAACCAGCGGGTCCCGACCACGGTGGGCAGTTCCCGTCCGGATGTCCTCGCCGCGAACGCGCCGGCACTGGCGTGGAAGCGGCGCAGTTGCGGCGCCGGCGCCAAAGGGCCGCGACTCTACGACTGGGCCGTGGCCTCCCTGCCCGGCACGGTTGACGGCTACGGCCACTGGCTGCTGATCCGACGCAGCATCACCGGCCCCACGGACCTGGCCTACTACCTGTGCTTCGGCCCCGTAGGCACCCTCGACGAGGACCTGATCCGCGTGGCAGGGACCCGTTGGGCGATCGAGGAGTGTTTCCAGACCGCCAAGACCGAGGTCGGCTTGGATCACTACCAGGTGCGCCGGTACGACGCCTGGTACCGGCACATAACTCTCGTTCTGTGCGCCCATGCCTACCTCACCGTCACCGCCGCACAGGCCAAAAAGGGGGCACCGAATCCGATGACGGCCTCATTCCGCTCACCCTCGGCGAGGTCCGCCGTCTCCTGGCACACCTGATCACCACCACCCGACCCTTCGACCACTTCCATCGATGGTCACGATGGCGACGACGACACCAGTACCGCGCCAAAAGAGCCCACTACCAGCGAAGACTCCAACTTCACCAGGTGCGGCTGGAGTACTAAAGGGCTCCACGCCTACGATCGCGTGCGAGTGACGCGTAGCGCAGGGCGAGGCTGTCGGATTCGTGACGGCAACCCGGCAGGGCGTTGCGACGCGCCTACGCTGGGCGCACGTTTCGTCCGGCGACGCTCCGGAAGGAGCCGTTTCATGCCATCCCTCCTCGCCACCGCTTTCCTCGCGGCCGCCTTGACGGCAGCACCCACCGCCGCCGCGCCTGCCGCGCCCGGCGCTTTGGCTGGCTATCGCATGGTGGACCTCGGCACCCTCGGCGGGGAAAGCAGCTACGCCAGCGCAATGAACAACCGCGGCAACGTGGTCGGCCGCGCCCAGGCCGCCGACGGCACCTACCGCGGGTTCCTCTGGCGCCACGGCCGGATGATCGATCTCGGCGCCTTCCACCCCGTCGACGTCAACGACCGCGGCCAGGTCGTCGGCACCCGCGACGACGGCTCCGGCGGGTACGTCTGGCACCGCGGTGTCCTGCGGCCGCTGGGCGCCCCGTCCACCGTGCCCGTGGCGATCAACAACCGCGGCCAGGTCCTCGGCCGCACCGACGCAGGCCCCGTCCTGTGGACGAACGGCCGCGCCCGGCCCTTGGCCCTCGGCGAGGTGTCCGACGTCAACGAGCGCGGCCAGGTCTCCGGCGGGGTGTCCGTGCCGGGCGGCTTCCACGCCGCCCTGTGGCACAGTGGCCGGGTCACCGACCTCGGCGCCGGCCCCTTCGACCGCAGCAACGCCTACGCCCTCAACGATCGCGGCTGGGTGATCGGCTGGCAGTTCTCGGCCGAGCAGTTCGAGCGCGGCATCCTCTGGCGGCACGGCCGCGCTCTGGACGTCGGCACCCTCGGCGGCAGCTTCACCCAGCTGCGGGCGATCAACAACCGCGGCGAGATCCTGGGCAGCTCCCAGGCCACCGACGGAAGCGTCCGCCCGGCGCTGTGGCGGCGCGGCGTCCTGCACGACCTCAGCCTCGCCGGGGTCAGCACGGACGGCGAGGTCGTCGACCTCGATGACCGCGGCCGCATCGCCGCGACGATCCGCCCGGTCTGGGGTGTCAGCCGCGCGGTCGTCTACCACCCGCGCTGACGGGGCCGGTCCCGGGCGGGTGACCGGTCGCCCGCCCGGATTAGCCAGCAAGAAAGGAGTGCAGCACGCACTGCGCGAGGTGCAGCGGTCCCTGGTCGAGCGAGGGCTTGTAAGGTCGACCGGCCGAAGGGTACTGATGCCGGTCCTGCTGGTGACGCTGCCGCCGCCGTTCCTCGCGCAGCTGGTAGCGCTTGAGGTAGTTGGCGTTATCGAAGGACTCGTGGGCGTCGTAGCTGTCGCAGGAATCGCCGTCTGGTTCATGCCTCGACGGGCGGTCCGGATCCTTCAACGTATGTCACGCTCCGGCGGTGACGATCACCAGGCCCATGGTTGCCGGAGCGGTCGTTGCCCTCACCGGGCACGGCCTTGCTGTTGGGTTCACGATCGCCCTGGCCACCGCCGCTGGTGGCGCCCCGAATGCAGACTTGGACGCCGGTGGCAGGTTCGCGGCGCTCTTCTTCGGCGTACTCACGTACGGCATCGCCCAGCTGGTGCTGCTGGGCAGCTGCTTCGCGCTGTCCGGACGGCTCGGCCGTCGGTCATCGTCTGGCCTCGTAGCTGGCTGGATATTGGGACTGGCCACGAGCCTGTCCTACCTGTGCGGCGGGTTCGGCACCTAACGAATGCCCGACCACCTGCACGCCATCACGCATACGGCAGGCGCGACCGAACGCTGCGCCCGGTCAGCGGCAGAAGAGCAAAGGGATCTCTCGGCACAATCAGATCCCGAGGCGTTCGATCAGCATCTCGATGTTGGGCGCAACCTCGATCCAGTCCGCCGCTGTGCTGAGGTAGATCACCGACGGTGCGACCGACGAAGGTCTGTAGTCCAACGCAAACGGCCGGTCAGGTCCGAGGTCACCGATCAGGAGAGACCGGTCGGGATCCACGTCGCCGGGCGGGCTCTGCCGGTCCGGTTGACCGAGGTAGAACCCGCGATAGTCCTCAGAGATGTCATCGAGCCAGCGCCTGTTGGCCGTCATCCGACTCAAAGGAAGGAACTGCGGCGCTACGGCGTCATCACCGAAGACTTCCCGATACGTCGACGACGAGCGGTCTGGAGCTACCCACCGACCCTGCTGCAGCACCAGGAGCAGCGCAGACGGGGCCGACAAGCTGTCAATGATCATGTAACTATCGTCGGTGCTCCGAGCAGTCCCCCACAAGACATCGACGCACACCACCAGCGGCAGAAGAGGAAGCCGAACGCAGCAGTGTGCACCGACGGCAGGTGGCAGCCGTTGACAGCCGCTTAAGTCGACAAGCTGACAATACTGCGCATGACATAGGGCACTATCGTCGATAGCCTCCACTCACGCCATAACGGGACGCTAGCTCTCGCCTTGGCGGTTAACCCAGTTTGAAAGCAGATGTAAAGTTGGCGAAAAATGCGCAAGAGCGGTTCAGGGGCCAGTTGATGCTCCAGATCTCAGCCGGCCGGTTCTTCCGCGCTGGCATACCCATAAACGAGCACCTCCACCGGCACGCCGTCTATAGCAATGGCTGGCTCATCGAGTCCGTCGCAGTAGAGTTGCCCGTCGGAACCATTATCGGCTCCACCGGGATCCATGACATCTCCACCATCATGATCGAAGCAGTCGATCGGCTCGAGGCACAACGGCCAGATGGCACGAATGAATTCATGGTGGCGACCGGAGGATACGAGCTCGTCGATGACATCGCGTACGTGATGACTTTCGTCCTCAACCTGACCTTTTGTCGCAACCACGATCAGGTTCGCAGGCTGGTGACTCGCGTTGGCGGCGTTGGCCGACGTGACGGTGCCGCTAGTTTGTTTCCAGGCCTGTTCGACCCGCGGCAGGTTATCCAGCCCTCGGATTTGAACGAAGTGAAGCGATTTATGGACGAGTTGATCGCCCTTGGTCGCGAAGATTTCGCCCGCGTTATGCGGGTCATACGCAATACGGTAGACGCGACCCGGCGCGCCATTGATGACTCTACGGGCGCATATACTGACCTCGTCGCCGCACTGGAGTCCCTCGGAGACGAACACCTTACGACCCCAGCCAGTTGGGACCGTTACGAGGGCAGAAAGCGAAAGATAATCGACGCTGCGCTAAAAGGTCAAGAAGAGTCATTTGCCGATAGGATGCGAGTTGCGGTCCTAGAAGCTGACCGCGTCGGCCTTAAACGCCGGTTCGTATCGTCGACCCTGGCGCGGGTTTCGTCGGCATACTACCGCGGCGAGGCGGTCGGCCAGGGGCACCCGCCACGGTCCGCAGACCTTGAGCGGCTACTCGGTGTCGCATATGACATTAGATCCAAGAGGAGCCATGTTCTTGAGGACCTGGGCGACGAAGCTTGGGTATTCACCGACGGAGCCGAAACCGTCTTCGAGCCCAATTTTAGCCGCATATTAACCCTCGCTGGCCTTTGGCGGTTGGTCCGGCATGTTGTGCGCCAGTTCGTCGCCGATGCGCCTAAGGTAGCGCCCGAGCCTTGGGACTACCGCAACGCGCTTCCTGGGATAATCCGTGCGCAACTCGCCCCACAGTATTGGGTCTGGCAGGCGGACGGTTTCGATAGCAAGACCGCAGAAAACTGGTTTAATGGTGTTGTCGAAGCACTTGTTGCCCACATCTCAGGCGATACCCGCGAAGGCATTGACCTGTCGCAGGTCATCGGCAAGATTGAGAATCTTGCTCCGAATTTACCCGACGGTGGCTCAAAGACAGCCATGGTCGCCATTTACGCGCTTTGGCACGAATGGGTAGAACCTAAGGAGCGCAGTCCTAGCGCCGCAGCCTTCCTCGACTCCCATCAGGAATGCTTGGAGGCCCCCTCTCCGACTGCCTTCACGCTCGGTCTGCTGTCGAATCGCAGGCGTCCCGCTTGGAGCGCAGACGAGTGGGCTGAGCTCGCAATGACGCGACGAACTGCTCGAATCAAGGGCAAGGAAGCCCCTCTGCCCGCAGCCGTCGATGCCCTGCTTCAGCTCGAAGCCGCTGATCAGTTGGAGGCGGTGGGACGGCACGCCGAGGCTGTACGTTTCGCGTCTAACGCTGTCGAAGAATTTCCTGGGAATGAGGATCTCCTCGCCTGGGAGAGGCGACTGATCGCAGGCGACCATGATCCTGCCTTCAGCGTTCATAAATTTCTTTTCGGCAAAGAGCCGAAGGAGGCGCCCGCAAAGGAAGAATCGACCATCGAAAGCGTGGAAGCCTCGACCCCCGAAGAGTTACAGCAGGAATAAGCCCGTGTGGTGGCTTAGGTGCGGCTGCACTGCTTTCGGCACATCCGGACGCCGACGAACGGCGCCGACGGCACTTGGGTGACGAGCGCTTCGCAGCATGAGCGGCCGGCGTAGCGATACAGGATCGACTAAAGACGATGCGGTCACAGGTATGACCAGCGATGATCGGTCGGTGGGAAAGGTGCGCGGGACCGATGGTCTGCGCGGCCGTTTCGAGGGCGCGTTGCGCGACCTGCGGGGGCGGCGCCTGACGTCGGTCGACTACTGGGACGTGCACAACTTCGGCCCGGAACGCGCGCCATGGGACTATGGCGACTGGCACCACGCCGTCATGGGCGTGCAACTCGGCACCGACCTCGGCGCCGTGACCGTGACCTGGACCGACACGTTCTACCCCTATGGCATCGAGGTCTTCCACGAGCCGATCGGACATCACCTCGTCCTCGGCGAATCCGGTCCGGCCCGCGTCGGCCCGGATGTCGAGGGCCAGAGTCGCTGGGCTCCACTTCTCGGATCAAGGGTGCACAGCACGGCCTGCCACTGGGAGCAGTTCCAGATCGGGCCGAGCCGGCGGGCGAACGGCGGCATCGCCGCGCCGGCGCATTCGGTCGACGTGCCTGTCGCGTTGCGCCTGGATTTCGCCGCAGGTTCGATCTGGTTCGTCGCTGCCATCCCGCAGCTGCCCGACCCGCAGAGCGTCTTCATCCCCGGCGATGAAATCATGTGGTCTTCTCCGCCGAGAAGATGCGAGACCTGGGCTTCGAGGACCCCGCGTTCATTGGCCCATCCCCCTGACCAGCTCGACCAATTCAGCCGAACCCACACCCGTGCCCATAGGTGCGCCTGATCAAGAGGTTCGGTCGGGCGCAGGCGGCGATGTATTGATCAACGACCAGGGCGACGACGGCAACGGCGAGAAGATCCTGGTGGACGACGAAGCCCTTACCCGCCTGGATGACAACTTCGCTCTTGTGCGGTTACTCGGTGTTCAGGGTGACGATGACGCCCTGGTTCGCGCACGCTGTCTGCAGGCCCGACATGTGCATCGTCATTGGGCCCATGAACGCCAGCGCGCCCATCTCCTGCCCATTCGGGATCTGCGACATCTGCCAGGCGAGGTCCATCAGCGCGGTGCCGTGCTCGCGGATGTCGTCGTGGCGGGAGTCCTCGAACACCCTGCGGGCCTGTCGGTACTCGGCTTCGGTGAGCTTGTCATCGCCGCTGCCCTTAGCGCTGCCGTCGGCCTTCTTTCCCTCGCGCATGGCCTTGCAGGCGGCGACGCCGGTGTCCTCGCGGATGAACCGGTCGTACAGGCCGTAGCCGCCGACGGCGAGCAAGAGCACAGCGAGGGCCGCGGCGGCGGCGATCAGCGGCTTGCGGCTGGGCGCGGCCGGCGGTGCCGACGGCGTCATCCCAGCGGCGGTCGGCGGCCACTCGGCCGGCTGGTGCTGGACGGGCGGCTGGCCGTAGACGTCGTGCGGCTGCTGCGCCTGGTACGGGTTGGTCAAGACTGTCTCCCCACGTGACGTGTCGTGTCGATGATGGTTGGGATGCGGCTGCCGCCCTGCCCGTTGTCGGGTAGGTGACCGTGGGTGTGGCCGGTCAGCTGGTGCGGGTCGGTCGGAACGTGCCGACGGTGGCGGCCACATCGCCGGGCTTGTGGCGCCGCTTGTCGAACACGTACGGCTCGAGGAGGGTCCAGCCGTCGGCGCTGAGCTGCGCGAACCAGGCTTGACGGCGGAGTCTCAGGTGCTCTCCGCAGCGGTGCTAGTGCCCGCGAATGCGCGGCACAATCGCCCGCTCAACCAGTGCTCGCTCATGTCCAGTGCTGGGACGAGATGGTGTGGCCCCTATCGGCTGGACACCTATGCGCACCTCAGCAGCCTGATCAAGCGACCGGTCGCAGATGCCGCAGCGTGCTGTTGGGGCGGTCGGGTTGGGTTGTCTCCCAGCGTCGCTGCAGCGCGTCGACCAGGTTGGTGATCATGGGTTCGGTGACGTGGCTGTAGATGCCTCTGACGCCGGCGAGGCGGTGTCCGAGCCGTCGGGCCTGGGCGATTTCGGGGATGCCGTCTTCGATGAGCCAGGTTTTGTGGGTGTGGCGTAGGTCGTGGAAGTGCATGCCGGGCAGGATCGGCGGGATGTCTCGTTGGGGGTCGCCGGTGAGGGCGGGGGTCCAGGCGCGGCGGTTGAAGTTGGAGCGGCGTTGGTGGTAGCCGCGGGCGCCGGGGAAGACGGTGTGGTGGGGGTGTTCGGCGAGGTGGGTGGCGAGGAGGTTGGTGAGGAAGCGGGGTAGGCGGATGTGGCGGACGGAGTCGTTGGTTTTGGGTGGGCCGAGGTACAGCTTGCCTTCGACTTCGTGCAGGGCGCCGGTGTCGGGGTGGACGTAGATGCTGCCGAGGGTGAGGTCGAGGTTGTCTCGGTGTAGGCCGGCGAGTTCGCCCCAGCGCATGCCGGTGTAGGCGGCGGTGAGGATCATGAGGCCGTCGGAGGGCCGGGTTTGGCGGGCGACGATGGCGGCGACTTGTTCGGCGGTGGCGTGGGGTCGTTCGGCGCGGATGCCTTTGGGGATGCGGATTCCTCGGCAGGGGTTGAAGGGGATCCGGCGGTCTTCTACGGCTTCTTGCAGGACCATCGACAAGACCATGATCACGTCGGCGACGGATCGGGGTGCGAGGCGTTTGCCGAGGACGACGGCGAGGGTCTTGATGTGTTGGCGGCGGATGTCGACCAGGGGTAGCGGGCCGAGGCTGGGCAGGATGTGCAGCCGCAGATGGCTGCGGTAGGCGGCCCAGGTGGCGGGGGACGCTTGGTGGGTGGACTCCCAGATGGGCACCCATTCGGCGAGGGGGATCCGTCCACCGCGGGGGTCGATGAAGGTGTCGCGGGCGACTTCGACGTCGATCTCTTTGGCGCGGATGACGGCGTCGGCGCGCCGGTCATGGGTGGAGTCGGTGGTGACGGTGCCGTCGGTCATGCGGAGGCGGACGCGGAACTTCATGCCGCGTTGTTCCACCCAGGCCATGGGTTACTCCATTCGGTGCGGGTGCGGTGCGTCGGTGATGGACGCGTGACTTCGCGGGTCGGATCAAGTCGGCGCTGGCGGGTGGCGCCGCCGGTGGGTGCGGCGGCCGGTGGCCGGTTCTGCGGAGGCGGCGATGAGGGCGGCGAGGTCGGCGGCGGAGAAGCGCAGGTGTTTGCCGAGGAAGGTGCAGGGGATTTGGCGGCGCCCGGCGCGGCGGCGTAGCCAGGATTCCGGGATGCGCAGCAGCGCTGCGGCTTCGGCTGGTGTGTAGAGGCGCGGTTCCTGCTCGTCGTGGTGCCCTGTCGCGTGGGCGGGTGTGGGTGGCGGCGGTGGGCGTCGTCGGGGGCGGTGCGGGTTGTCGCGCACGGTGGGCTCCTCGCAGGCGCGGGTGGGGCGGGCTCATAGCGGGCGGATGTCTGGTCGGCTTGCGAAGAGCCCGCGGGTGGTCAGTGGTGGCGGCACAGCAGAAGGCGCAGGGCGGTCGCCGCTTGGGCGGGGACGACGCCGTTGCCAAGGACGCGCAACGCGCCGGTGCGTGGGAGATCGAGGGTGGGGTCGGTGACCCAGTTGGCGGGTAGGCCCATGAGCCATTCCACGAACGGCGGTGCGAGCACGGGCTTACCGTGCTGGCCGGGCTGGGCGGGCGCGGGAACGGGACGGCCGATCAGAAGCTCCCAGCGTGCGATCGCCGGGGCGTAGATCTGCCACGTGGTCTCGTCGGGTCTTCCGAGCGCGTCGCTGCTGAGCTGGGCGGGGGCGGTGCGTAGGTCGGGGTCCTCGTCGCCATGGTGGCCGGCGCTTCCCGTGTAGGAGATTCGGGGCTTCGATAGGCCAGGCACCAGAGACGGCAGGGGGACGTCCTCGTGGGAGCCACATCGTCCGGGGCAATCCTTCTGCCTGTCCGTCACGCGCGGCGTGGGGAGGAGCACCTGTGACAGCGGCGGTCGGAAACCGTCACCTGCGCGGCGGCCGGGGGTGCCGGTGTCGCTCGCGCGTGGGGTCGGCAACAGCTGGTGGCGGATGCCGCTCGAGGCGACGACGTCGGGCAGACCGCGCTGGTGCCCGGGTCCTTTGCCGTCACGGGCACAGGGCGTCGGCAGCGTTCGTATCTCTTCTCCCCTCTCCGGTGGTGGCGAGCAGGAACAGCCGGTCCCGTCGATGCGGGGCGCCGATGTCGGATGCGCGTAGGCATAGCCAGCTCGTGTCGTACCCGAGCGCGGCCAGGTCGGCGTGGACGACGTCGAGTCCGCGTGTGCGGAGGGCGGCGACGTTTTCCACAAAGACGAGGGGCGGTCGAAGAGCGCGAACAGCGTGAGCGACGCTTGTCCACAGGTTGCTGTGGACACCGGTGATGCCGGCGCGTTTGCCGGCGTTGGAGATGTCCTGGCAGGGGAAGCCTGCGGTGAGGATGTCGACGGGTGGAACGTCGGTCCAGTCGATGGTGCGGATGTCCCCGAGGTTGGGCACGTCGGGCCAGTGGTGGGCGCAGACGGTGGCGGCATGCCGGTCGGTTTCGGCGTACCAGGTGAGCTGGCCGCCGAGCACCAGCTCGACGGCCATGTCGAGGCCGCCGTATCCGGTGCACAGGGATCCGATGCGCAGTGCGGGTCGGTGGTCAATCACGCACCTCCGCCGCGTCGAACTGCGAGGGCTCACCGCGCGCGGCCAACAGCAGACGGCAGCAGCTGTACAGTCCCGCCGCGCGACTCGGGTGTCGGTGGGTAGGCCTACTCACGCGACCATCCCTCCCTCGAGGGTGTCCTTCAGGCTTCCTGAACGCGAGTCGGTCTGGCTCTTGCTGAACACGAGGACGTCCTCGTGTGCGATTAGGTGCATGGGGGTGCCGGCCGCCCGGGCCTTGCGGACGGCCTGGAGTTGGAAGAACGACGGCCGGGCGACGAGCCCGCCGTCGCGGATGGCGGCGAGCAGTGCCACGCACCGGTCGACGGGGGTGAGGCCGGCGCGGATTCCGGCGCCGATGACGGCCGAGGGGAGGTCGACGAGTTCGCCGTGCTTGCGCCACGGGCGGGCGGTCACGACGACGACCCCGCCGGGGCGTAGGAGGGTGTGGCAGCCGGTGAGGATCTGGGCGAACCCGTCGGCGAGGCCGGTGAGGTCGCGGTAGGCGAGGTTTCCGCGGTCGGTGCCGTCGTTGTAGGCGTTGTCGAACTTGGCCACGCCGTCGGTGCCGGGCCGGACGAGGCCGTGCACGGTCGGTCCGTACGGCGGGGAGGTTACGACGAGGGCGATCTGCCCGGTCAGGGCCGCGGGTACGAGCGAGAGGATGCTGGTGGCGTCGCCGCGGATGACGCCGGCCCGGCCGGTCGCGCCCTGGGTGTGGGCATGTTTGATGTTGGCGTCGGCGATGTCGGACCAGCGGGACTCGTACTCCATGCCGATCGCGTCGCGGCCGGCGTGGATGGCCTCGACGAGGGTGGTGCCGATCCCGCACATAGGGTCGAGCACCAGGTCCCCCGGTTGGGTGTAGGCGGTGACGGCGTGCGCGGCGATCGCGGGGAGCATCCGCGCCGGGTGTTGCACGGACTCGCGGACGTACCGGCCTCGGCGCTGGACCGGTCCGGTGGCCTGGGCCGTCGCCCACACCGTCAGGCCCTCAGCGCCAGCAGCAGCCCGATGGCCTCCGATCGGGTCGATGGTGGCGGCGGTCGGTGTGCTCTGCTCGTTGGGGTCGCCGGCGGTGTCTGCGTGGTGCTTAGCCACGGCGACCACCGCCCTCGCGCCCGCCTCGTCCACGCGGGGCGCGGCTCTGGGATCGGCTGAAGACCATCAGGTCCGCGTGGATGCGCAGGTGCGCCATCTGCCACCGCTGGTCGGTGGTGGTGAGGGTGAGTAGTTCCTCGTCGGTGACGTGGTAGACGAAGGCGTCGCCGTCGGTGTCGGCGGTGACGGCGACGAGGTGCTGCAGGTAGCCCAGTCCGACGCTGGCGGCGGCCTGGACCATGCCGGAGAAGTCTTCCGGGCTGGCGGTGGTGCCGGTCGGGACGGTGACGACGAGGATCAGGCAGCCGCCCGGTTGCAGCAGTGCGGCGCAGGCGGTCAGCAGCCACGCCAGCCGGACCCGGTTGGCGGCGGCGTGCTCGTGCAGGGGCCAGCAGGCGACCACGAGACTGGTCGCCTGCTGCAGGGCGTTGTCGGGTGGCGGGTCGGTCGGCGTGTCGGTCGGTGGGTGCAGTTGCGGGTCGGTGAGATCGTCACCGAACCAGGCGCCCATCTCGGGCAGGTCGTCCTGTTCCCCCGGTTCCGCGTCGCCGGTGGTGCCGGCGGACGGGGCTACGGTGGCTGGGCCGATGATCAGGCTGGACGTGTCGGTGAACCACGCGGGGTGGTGACGGCGCGCTCCGGCCGCGCAGGCCTGGGTGAGGGCGTGGTCGATGGTGATGTCGACGACCGCTTCGCCGGGGCGGCTGTAGGCGGCGATGAGGCGGCCGGCCAGTCGGGTGCCGATGCTGCGTCCGGCGTCGCCCGGGGTGTGGGCGGTGCGCCAGACGGTGAGCGGTACCGGCGGGTCGCCGGCGACCAGGTCGATCGCGGTGGGGTCGACCTGGGCCAGCGGGCCGGTGTCGGCGGTGGGGTCGGGATGCGGGTTGTGGTGCTGCGGCGTGTGCTCGCTCATGTGGTGTCGGCTCCGCGCCGCGCCGTGGTGCGCTGACACCCTCAAACCGGTGTTTGTCAGCTGTGGCGAACACCTGCCCCTCTCACGGTGATCTCACGAATCTTTGACAGCCGGTTTCCGTCCGCTTGGCTGTCCTGGGGCTCCGGGATGTTCACGCGGGCGCCGACTCCATGGGTCGGATCACTATCGGGAGGCTGCCAGAGCCGTCGATCGTCCCAGTTTTGTCAGCCGCCCAGTGTCACGGCCACCTCGGCCATGCCAGCGGCGTACGCCAATGACACGGGGTGCTGGCCGGCGTTGTCAGACCGCTGTCCGACTTCGCCGGCCAGCAGCGGCGTCACCGGGGGCGCCGGCTCCGAAGCTGTCATTCGGACGGCGGCTTGTCAGACCGTCACGGCCCGGCGGACGGACGCTGTCAGCCGGGGCACCCCACGCCCCTTGGCCGCCGACAGGCGGCGGGGCGTCCAGCCGATCGCGGTCTGTCACTGTTCGCTGTCCAGCGCTGTGAGACGGGCTGGGAGGCGTCGTCGGACCCGCGCCGCGATGGCGCGTCCTCTCATCCGGCCGCGGCTGCGGAGCGTGTCCGTCCGTCTCTGGTCGTGTCAGAGCGCAGGTCAGCGTGGCGTATCAGAACGGTGCACGTCGACGTCGATCGTCAGTGAGCGGTGGTGTCGCGAGAGGCGACTGATGGCGTCGACCCGGTGTCCATGTCGGCCAGCCTGCGTTGTCAGGGGTCCGTGAGGCCGGGGTGGCGCAATGGCGGTCAGGCGTGCCGGCTGCTGCTCCGGCCCGTCATCGACATTCGTCTCTGACATGGGAGTTCCTGACATGACATCCTCCGCCACCGGCTGGCCCGACTCGCCTCTGGACGCCGTGGACACCGCCTTCGCCGACCTGACCTGCGACCCCGACCCGTTGTCCCTGGACCTCGATTCGCTTGTCGGGCAGCTCGGTGATGACACCGGTCTGCCCAGGGGTGTCATCGCGCTGCCGGCGTTGCGGCAGTGGCTGCTGGAGCATCCCCGCGCCTACAGGGTGCGGGACGTGGTGTGGCGTGAGCTGATCTTGCGCGCCCGCCTCGATGGGCCGGCCTGGGTCATCGCCGCGGTCGCCCTGGCGATGCCGGCGCTGCGCCGCTATGCCGGCCGGCTGCGCACCGGCTGGGCCGGCGACGCCTACGACCTGGACGCCGAGATCCTCACCGGTTTCCTGACCGCGCTGCGCGACCGGGTTGACCTGGCCCGCCCGGCGCCGTACGCGGCGTTGTGCATGGCCGCGTGGCGAGCGGGCCATGAACTGCGGCAACGTGCTGGCGCCGAGGCCGTGCCGGTGGACGACCTCGATCACGTCACCGGCCCGCGTACTCCGAAGCGGCCCTACGGGCATCCGGACCTCCTCGTGCGCCGCGCCGTCGAGGTGGGCATCGTCGACGAGTGCGATGAGCAGCCCTACATCGACCTGCGGCTGGGCCGGCGGGCCATCGAACCCATCGCCGCACGGCTCGGCGTGGAGGTCGACACGCTGCGGCGGCGCGTCGAGCGCATCGACGTGCGCATCGCCGAAGCGCTCGCCGCCGGGCTTCTCACCGAGGTGATCTCATCGCGGGTGCAGGAGGACCTCGCCGCGGCGGCCGAGCGACGCCAGCACATTCGGGCCGCCCGCGGCACCGGTCCGCGACCGGCTGCGGCGCGGGTGAGGCTGGCAGCCGCCTGAGGTGCCGTCCCCGTTGAGCGCCCCGACGCGGGCCCGGCCATCTGGTCGGGTCCGCGACCGTGTGCGGCGAGCCTGCCGTGCCGCAGCGGCCGCCGGTTCCCACCCCCGGGTACGGCGGCGAACCGCCGTGAACCGCTGCGGGGCAGGCTGTCGGGACTCTCACAGCGGCGCTCAGGGGATGTCGAGGAGGCGGCTGTGAGGTTCCGGCGCCGACGCTGAGAGGCGGTTCCGTCACCAGCGGCATGCTCGTCCGGAAAGGCGTTCCGGCCAGGGTCGTTAGAGGTTTGTGAGGTGGTGTTGGAGCGCTGTGGGACCGGCAGGTGTTCGCCAGGGCTCACAAACGCCGGTTTGAGGGTGCGGAACTCCTCCGGCGCCACCACGGCGTCATGCGGAGGTTTGGTTTCGCCCGCCGTCGGGCCGGGACATAGGGCTGACACGGGACCGGGTGCCTCGGGTGCCGCGCCACGTTGATGCGCTGACACCTCATCGATGACCGCTGACCCGAATGGGAGGACGAGCTCCTCCCGAGGTTCACCGCGCTCCCCTGTCCGGCATGTGTCTCCCGCGCCCGGCGGCGGCTCCCCGACCGCCGTTTCGACTATTCGCGCCGGCCGTGAGCCGGTGCGGGAGGTGCAGCCACCCATGTTCCCCACGTTGTGGGCACGGTCTCGTGCTCTGACCATTGCGCTGTCCACGCTTCGCCGCGTCGCCCGGGTCGCCGCGCCCGCCGCGGCTGCCCTCGGGATGCTGGCCGTGCCCGCCGTCGCCTACGGCGACGCCGGTGAGCCGGTCATCCTGGCCGTCAACGACCTGCCCACCGTCATCGCCAACCTGCAGGCCTGGGTGATGGGCATCCTGGCCGCCGTCGCCACCCTGTTCCTGGTCCTGGCCGGGGTGTACTGGGCCACCGCCGGTGGCGACCCCGTCCAGGTCGACAAGGCCAAGGGCGCGTTGAAGAACGCGCTGATCGGCTACGGCCTGGCCGTGCTCGCGCCCGTCCTGCTGAGGGTCGTTCAGGGAATCGTCGGAGGCTGACGATGGCCTGGGCGCTCAACCAGATCCTCGAATGGTTCGCCGGTCTGCTGCTGGATTGCCTGAACGGGCTCATCACCGCGATCACCCGCGCGCTGCTGATCACCCCGGACGTCACCAGCCTGCCGCAGGTGCAGGCCCTGACCGGACGGTCGGTCTGGGTCGTCGACACCGTCTTCGTCCTGGCGTTCGTCATCGCTGGTGTTCTCACCATGGTCGCCGGCGGTGACGAACGTGCCCGCTACACCGCGAAGGATCTCCTGCCGCGGTGCGTGGTCGGGTTCGTCACCGCCCACTTCTCGCAGCTGATCGCGGGCACGCTGATCGAGGTCGCGAACGCGTTCACCACCGCCCTGACCGCGCAGGACTTCAACGGTGACGGGGCCCTCGACGCCGTCAAGACCCACCTGATGGCCGCGCGGGACCAGAGCGCCGGGCTGCTGTTCGTCGTCTGCCTGGCGATCATCGTTGTCCTGCTCGCCGCCACCGCTTGCAGTGTGATCGTCCGCTTCGCGGTCGCGCTGGTGCTCACCGCGGTCGCGCCGATCGCCCTCGCGTGCCACGCCCTGCCGCAAACCGACGGCGTGGCCCGCCTGTGGTGGCGGTCGTACGTCGCCATGCTGGCCATCCCGGTGGTGCAGGCGTTCGTGCTGTTCGCCGGCCAGTGGATGCTGCTGGACACCAGCAGCATGCTGCCGCTGCTGGGCCTGCCGGTCGAACCGGGCGGGACGCTCAACCTGTTCGTCGTGATGGTCCTGCTGTGGACCACGGTCAAGGTGCCTGCGCTGATGCGCCGCTACGCCACCAGCGGCGCAGGCGGGCACGGCGGCAATCCGCTCGGCGCGGTCGTGCGGGTCGTCGTGGTGCAGCAACTCACCCGCGGGCTGCGCATCCCCGGCCTTGGGGCGGTGCGACGATGAACCGCGACCACCGCGACGAACAGCCCGTCACCGCCCGCATGCCCGCCGATGTAGACGCGCCGGACAAGGTGCTCTACGGGCTGACATTCCGGCAACTCGCGATCGTGGCGGTGGCCGCCATCGCCTTCTACGGCGGCGGGAAGGCCCTGCACACCATCGTGCCCGCGCCGGTGCTGCTCGGCGCGGCCGTCGTGCTCGGCGGCCTGGTGTTCGGCCTCGCTGTCGGCCGCCGCGACGGACTGCCCATGGACGTGTGGCTGGCCTGCGCGGTACGCCACTGGCGGGCGCCGCGCGCGTTGTCCACCACCGACACCACCGCGACAACACCCGACTGGGTACAGGCCCCGACGTCGACGGTGCCACTGCCGGCCCCGCTGAGGTTGCCCGCCGACGCCATCGACGACCGCGGGGAGATCAGCCTCGGCGCGGTGAAGGCGGCCATGGTCGCGGCGACCAGCGTCAACCTCGCGTTGCGCACCGCCGACGAGCAGGCCGCCCTGGTCGACACGTTCGGCCGGTGGCTCAACAGCCTGTCCACGCCGACGCAGATCGTGGTGTCGGCGCAGCCGGTCGACCTGCACTCCGCCGCCCACACCGTCGCCCAGGCGGCGGACGCCCTGCCGCACCCGGCTCTCGCGGACGCGGCGGCCGACCACGCCCGGTTCCTCGACGACCTCGCGCAGCGGCGGGATCCGTTGCGCCGGCAGGTCCTCATCGTCACCCGCACCACCCGCGGCGAACGGGGCGAGCACGCGGCCCGGCGCCGCGCCGACCAGACGGTCCGGTCGCTGTCCGGGCTGGGCGTCACCACCCGCGCCCTTGACGGCCACGCGACGACCGCCGCCCTGGCCGCCGCCGCCGACCCGTACCGGCCGCCCCGCCCCGGCGGACTCGCCGCCCCCCACACCACCATCACCGGACCTCCAGTCAGGAGGCCACGCACCAGGAGGACATCGTGATCTTCGTCAGGCGCCGACGCGCCCCGCACGACGACAACCCCAGCGCCAGCCCGCCGTCCGCAGGACTGGCGGCGGCGGTGGCACCGGCTTCGGTGGAGGTCACGCCCCGGTTCCTGCGAGTCGGAGACGGCTACGCCGCCACGCTGGTGGTGACCGGGTATCCGGCCGAGGTCGGGCCGGCGTGGCTGGAGCCGCTGCTGTCCTGGCCGGGCCGCCTCGACCTCGCGTTGCACATCGACCCGATCCCCGCGCCGGCGGCGGCGTCCCGGCTGCGCAACCAGCGCGCCCGCTTCGAATCGTCCCGGCGGGCCGATGCCGAGAAAGGGAAGTTGGCCGACCCGTCCGTGGAGGCCGCCGCCGACGACGCCGCCGACCTCGCCGAACGCCTCGCCCGCGGGGCGGCGAAGCTGTTCCGCGTCGGCCTGTACCTAACCGTGCACGCCCGCACCGAAGCCGAACTCCTCGACGCGTGCGCGCAGGTGAAGGCCGCCGCCGCGTCCACCCTGATCGAGGTGCAGCCCGCGACGTGGCGGCACCTGCCCGGCTGGACCACCACCCTGCCTCTCGCCACCGATTCGCTGCAGATGCGCCGCACCATGGACACCCAAGCCCTGGCGGCCGCGTTCCCGCTCGCGTCGGCGGACCTGCCCGCGCCGCTGCCCGGCGACCCCGCCACCACCGGCGGGGTGCTGTACGGGGTCAACCCGGACTCCCAGGGCATCGTCTGGTGGGACCGCTGGAGCTGCGAGAACCACAACAGCGTGATCCTGGCCCGATCCGGCGCCGGCAAGTCCTACCTCGTCAAACTCGACATCCTCCGCCAGCTCTACCAGGGGGTGCAGGTCGCCGTCGTCGACCCCGAGGACGAATACCTGCGCCTCGCGGACGCGGTCGGCGGCGCCATCGTGCGGCTCGGCGCACCCGGCGTGAAGATCAACCCCCTGGATCTGCCGGCCGGAGACGGCCGCCCGGACGTGCTCACCCGCCGCGGCCTGTTCCTCCACACGTTGATCAGCGTCCTGTTGGGGCAGGTGCCGCCGCCTGCCGAGCGCGCCGCCCTGGACCGGGCGATCCTGCAGGTGTACCGGCAGGCGGGCATCACCGCCGATCCGGCCACCCACCACCGGCCCGCTCCCCTGCTGAAGGATCTGGCCGCGACATTGCGGGCCGACGACAACGGCGCCGCCCACGAACTCGCCGCCCGGCTGGCGCCGTGGGTGGCCGGCTCGTTCTCCGACCTGTTCGACTCACCGACCACGACCCGCCCGGACGGGCACCTCGTGGTCTGGAGCCTGCGGCAGCTGCCGGACGAACTGCGCACCGTCGGCACCCTGCTCGCGCTGGACGAGATCTGGCGGCAGGTCGACCTCCCACCTCAATATCGGCGGCGGCCCCGCGAAGGATCCCGCCCGCAGGGCCGGCGGCTGGTGGTGGTGGATGAGGCGTGGCTGCTGATGCGCGACGGGGAAGGCGCCCGGTTCCTGTTCAAGATGTCGAAGGCCGGCCGCAAGCGCAACGCCGGCCTGTCGGTCATCACCCAGGACGTCGCCGACGTGCTCGGCACCGACCTCGGCCACGCCGTCGTCGCGAATGCGGCCACGCAGGTGCTGCTCAAGCAGGCCCCGCAGGCCATCGACCAGGTCGCCGACGCGTTCGGCCTGACCGCCGGGGAACGCCGGCTGCTGCTGTCGGCCCGGGTCGGGCACGGTCTGCTGATCTCCGGCACGAACCGGACCGCGTTCGAGTCGATCTCCTCCCAGGCCGAACATGTTCTCGCGACCACCACACCGTCCGACCTCGCCGACCTCGACCCCGACGACACGGAGGAGGACCTGTGACACCGTCCCTTGTCGCATCGCCAGCGCCGGCGCCCAGTCCTTCCGGGCCGGGCGCCGGAGTCATTGCCCCGCCGAGCGCGCCCACGCGCTGGGTTCTGCACGCCGCCGATTGGGCGGTGGACCGGCCGTGGCTGCTCGGTGTCGCCGCCGCCCTGCTCGTCGTCTACGTCGCCGGGCGCACCCTGCTCGACGGGTTGCGGCATCGTCGCCACGCTGACCGGGCCCGCCTGGTCACGGTCGCTCCACCGCCGGAGGTCGACCCGCACAGCGCCGCCGCGCTGTGGGCGAACCTGCACGGCACGCTCACCCCGTCGCGCCGACGGCGGCTGCTGTACGGCAGCCCGCACGTGGTGTGGCAGTACACCTGGACCGGCCGGCAGCTCCTCATCAGCATCTGGGTGCCCGGCAGCGTGCCGGCCGGGGCGGTCGAGGCCGCCGTGCGGGCCGCCTGGCCCGGCGCCGCCTGCACCACCGACGACCAGGCGTCACCGCCGATCCCACTGGACGTACCGGCGGCCGTCGGCGGGCACCTCCTGCCGACGGCCGCCGAGTGGCTACCGATCAACACCGACCACGACAACGACCCATTACGAGCGCTGATGTCCGCCGGGTCGCAGCTCAAATCGGACGAGTGCGCCTGCGTGCAGATCCTCGCCCGCCCCGCCGCCCCCCGCCGGGCCGCGCGCGCCCGCCGCGCCGCCGGCCGGCTCCGCGACGGCAAGACGGCCGTACCGGGCATCGATCCCGCCGCGCCGCTGCTGTGGCTGATCGAGGCGTTTCTTCCCGGCCGCACCACCACCGCCCGCAGCGGCGGCCGGCCGGCCGGCCGCCGGGATCCCGGGGTGGAGCGGGACGTGCGGGCGATCCTCGACAAGACCGCCCAGCCGCTGTGGACGATCGGTATCCGCTACGCCGTCGCGAAGAACAACCACCGTGGTGGGTCCCGGCCGCAGGCCCGGCTGCGGGGCATCGCGGACGCGGTCGCCTCGTCGTTCGCCGTGTACGCCGGCCGCAACCGCCTTGCGCACCGGGCGCGGATGGCGCGACCGGTGGCCGTGCTGGCGATACGGCGGCTCGGATCAGGGTTCCTGGCCTCCACCCTCGAACTGGCCGTCCTGGCCGCGCTGCCGCGGGATCTGGCCGTGCCGGGGCTGGATCGGGCGCGGGCGAAGTCCATGCCCGCCCCGGTGGCGGTACCGACCGGCGGCCGAGACACAAAGGTACTGGGCGACGCCGAAGTCGGTGGCCACGCGGTAGCCCTGTCCGTGGCGGATGCGAGGTATCACCTGCATGTGGTCGGATCGACGGGCTCCGGAAAGACGACCCTGCTGGTCAACATGGCCGTCGAGGACATCAAAGCCGGCCGGGGCACCGTCGTCATCGACCCGCACGGCGACATGGTCCTCGACATCCTCGACCGGCTCCCCGCCAGCGTCGCCGGGCGGGTGGTGCTGTTCGACCCCGACCAGCCCAACCCGCCCACCCTCAACCCGCTGTCCGGCGACGACCCGGACCTGGTCGTCGACAACCTCGTGTCGATCTTCGGGAACATCTTCGCCAAGGCGTGGGGGCCGCGGATGGACGACGTCATGCGGGTGGCCTGCCTGACCCTGCTGCGGCACGCCAACGTCACCCTCCAGCACATCCCGCCCCTGCTCAACTCCGCGCAGTTCAGAAGCGCGATGACCGTCGGCCTGGACGACCCGGCCGGCCTGTCCGGGTTCTGGCGGTGGTACGACCAGCTCAACCCGGCCCTGCGCTCCCAGGTCATCGGTCCCGTCCTCGCGAGGTTGCGGGCGTTCCTGCTGCGCGACTTCGTCAAGCGCACCATGCGCTACCCCCGGTCCAGCTTCGACATGGGAAAGGTCCTCGACGGCGGTGCCCTCCTCGTCAGAATCCCGAAAGGCCAGCTCGGCGAGGACACCAGCAAGCTGCTCGGCTCCCTCGTGCTGGCCCAGGTGTGGCAGGCCGCGACCGCCCGCGCCAGTGTGCCCGCGGACAGACGCCGGGACGCCACGTTGATCATCGACGAGTGTCAGAACTTCCTGACCCTCGCCAACAGTCTCGACTCGATGTTGGCGGAGGCGCGGAAGTACCGGCTGTCGATGGTCCTCGCGCACCAGGACCTGGCCCAGTTCCCGAAGGACCTCCTGGCAGCCGCGTCGGCGAACGCCCGCAACAAGCTGTACTTCTCCGTCGCCCCGGAGGACGCCCGTGTCCTCGCCCGGCACACGCTGCCCGAGCTCGACGAGCACGACCTGACCCACCTGGACGCCTACACCGCCGTCGGCCGCCTGGTCGTCGGTGGGCGGCAGACGCCGGCGTTCACCCTCAAGACCCGGCCGCCGAAGCCGGTCGTGGGCGAGGCGACGGCGATCCGGCAGGCCGCTGCGGAGGCGGTTCCGGCGCAGGACACCAGCGCGATCGACGACCTCGTCGACCGGTTCTCGGCCCGACCCGACGACAACCGCCGGTCCCGTGGCAAGAGCGCTCCGAAGGCGAACACCTGAACGCCGCAGGACGCTTGAAGCAAGATCGACAGATCGGTCGACCGAGGTCGACCGCGTCCCGGTCGCCCCTTCCGTGCGGGCTTCACCAGCCCTTCACCACCGATCACCACACCGCACTGACAGATCCGGCCGTCCGGGTCTGTCAGTGCCGCTCACCGGCCGTGTCCAGCCTCCGGTGACCACCTCACCGAACTCAGACACCCTCCCCTCGGAGGGAACTCCTCTTCCGCTTGGAGCATCCACCGTGTCCACCAACAACTCCGTCTCCCGCTCGGCTTCTGCCTCCTCCGCCTCTTCGCCTGGTTCCCGGTCGTCGTCTCGTCTTGCTCGTCTTGACCGGCTTCGTCGGTTGACCGCCCGTGATCATCAGCTGTTGCGGTGGCTCGCCGAGCACTACGTGCTGTCCACCGACCAGATCACTACGGCGCTGTTCCCATCGCGTCGCTCGGCCCGGCTCCGACTCGCCCAGTTGCACCAGATGGAGGCGGTCAGCCGGTTCGTCGACGTCACCACCGGCAGCGGCCAGTACCTCTACACCCTCGGCCCGCTCGGCACCGTGGTCCACCCCACCCAGTTCAACGACCCGAACCACGCCGACGCCCGCGCCCCACGCACCAGCATCGACCGCACCGAACGCATCATCGGCAGCCGCCGCCTGCCCCACCTGCTCGGCACCAACCAGCTGTTCATCGACCTGCTCGGCTACGCCCGCACCGACGAACACGCCCGGCTGGCGCGCTGGTGGTCCGAACAGCACACCACCGCCGCCTTCGCCGCCGCCTCCTACGCCGCCGGCAGCGGCACCGGCGTCCAGCCCGACGGACACGGCATCTGGCACGCCGGAGGGCGCACCGTCGGGTTCTTCCTCGAACACGACAACGGCACCGAACCCCTCGGTACCGTGCTGCGCAAGCTGCGCGCCTACGAGCAGCTCGCCCGCTACGGGCCCCGCTACCCGGTGCTGCTGCGCGTCCCCGGCCGCCGCCGCGAGCAGCACCTCCTCGACGCCCTCGCCGGGGTGCCCACCGCCATGCCCGTGGCCACCGGCCTTCACGGCGAGCACCCCGCCGGGCCTGCCTGGACGCTGACCACCGACCCCGGGCCGCGCCGCTGGCTGCACGAACTGCCCTCCGACCACGGCCCGGACAACCCGGCCACCAACCCGCACCGCTTCCCCGACACCGACCCCAGCGGCCCCGACCCGGAGCCCTGACCTTCACCTTCACCGCACGCGCAGGGGAGCCGTCCACTGTCGTGGGCGGCTGTGAGACCGACCGGATCTCACAGCCTCGCCGTCCCTTGCCCGCGTAATCGAGTGGTCGTCTGACAGTGCAGGTCAACGGCACTACTGACGATCATGACGGCGGCCGGCGCTGACAGATCCGGCCGCTACCTTCATCGGCACCACCTTCACCCATATATCGCTCCACCCGGTCCGGTCCCGCCTCGGGAACCACCGCCGCACCTCACGGTGCGCTCTGCCCACCCGCCCTTGTCGGCCGGTCGGCGCCCGCGCCGCGCGGCGACCCCCAGGTCGCACCGCACCACCCGCACCAACCCGCTCCACCAGCAGCCACTCTGCTGCACCCATCCCTGTTCGTCCCGTGAGTCGACCCATGTACCCGGTGGGCCGGCCGCTTCCGCGCGCCCGACAACGCGCCCTACCGAAGGAGGAACCCCAGATGACCGCAACCAACGGTGCCGCGACCCCGCTGAGCCGCTACGGCACCCGCGTGCCGACGGTGACGCCCCGCCCGGGCCGCAAGCCCACCCCTGCGGCCACCACCACGGCACCCACCAGCCCGGTGGTCACGCCGACCGCGACGATCAACACCATGATCGTCTGCCTGCCCGACGGACTGCCGTCGCAGGCCCTGACCGCCACCCAGCTCGACCGGCACTTCGGCGTGTCCGGCACCCTGCAGCCCCGCTTCTGGGCCATCCCAGACATGTGGCTGTGGCAGCGACGCGACCTGGTCGCACCTCGCAAGGGACGTCCGGTGTACTGCGCCGGCGGACCGGTCAAGCTGCTCGACCTCGCCGCCATGCGCCACGCCGCCGGCGTCGGCGCCGGCATCCGCCATCAACTGTGGCAGCAGGTCGTGCACGGCACCCGGCCGGCCACCCCGTGGCCAACCCTGCTGGCCCGCCACCTGGCGGACCCCGCCCGCTACCCGCGCGAGCGGGCCGAGGCGGACTTCCACCAGCAACCCCGCGTCAACGCGATGCGGATGCACAACGCGGCCAGCTACGGCGCCGCCCACCTCAGCCCAGGTGAGCTGGAGATGTTCCAGGCAGGCCCGATGGCCTACCAGCACTACAGCGCCACCACCGCCGTCTGTGGCGACGCCCTGCTCACGCCGGACGGGCACAAGCTCGCACCCGCGAGCGACGCCCTCACCCACCGGGTGACCTACCTCGAGCAGGCGATGCGGTACCTCGACACCGTCGAGCCCGACCAGCGGCTGCTCGCCGTCGCCCTGTAACACCACCGCACCGGAACCGGTCGGGCACCACCACCCATCCCCTGCTTCCCCGGGGATCGGCGGCGACCCGACCGGCTCCACGCAACTCCGCCCGCGCCGCGCCGACTCCTGGCCGCAGACGCAAGCTCTACCGCCGCGCCCCTGAGGCTTCCCGAGCCCTGCGACGCACACCCCACCACGACCAATGCGGCCACTGCCCCTACGCCACGTCCATTGCCACCTGAACCACGCCCGACCCGCTTCTGCGGGCCACGCGTCGTCGTACCCGCGGGCCAGAGCAGCGTGGCGTGGACTCGCTGCCGGCCCCGTGCGGGCACCGCCCGGCGCCCCGGGCTGGGGCGCCTCGCAAGCCCGGCCAGCGAAGCGGCCGACCTTTCCCTCTTCCACACATCAGGAGGTTTCCCCGCCATGTCCGATCGACTCTGGTTCCGCGTCGACGACGTCCTGCCGCTCGCCGAACACGCCGCCTCCACCGGCGCGCACCGTAGGACCCGGCAGCAGTACCGGGCCGGCGTCCCGGACCAGGCAGCGCTCATCTGGTCCCACGACATCGACGGTGACTGGTTGTCCTCCAACGGCGTCCCCCGCTGGTACGACACCGACGGCGCCGACCACCGCGTCCGCGCCGAAACCTGGACCCACACCGCCACCGGCGCCACCGGCAACCCGATCCCTACCGACGACGGACACGGATTCCTGCCCCTGCACACCGAACACCTCGACGGCCGCCGGGACCTGCTCGACCTGCTCCGCTACGCCCGCCGCCACGGAATGCGCTGGTTCGGGCTGCACCCGGACCCGGCGAGCGACGTCCGCTACCGCATCGTCCGCAGCCGCGGCGACATCACCCCGCCGCTTGCCACCTGGACCCCGGCGACCGTGACCTGCGACGTGGTCGGCGGCGGCGCCTACCGCGCCATGGTCGCCACCGGCTACACCACCCTCTCCCGCGCCGGGGTGCTGTGCCGCTTCCCTCGGTTCGCGGTGCAGCGCATGGCCGCCCACCTCGACGCCCTTCACCCCGGTGACATGTCCGGCGAGCATCCCCGGCTACGGTTCGACGGCGACGAGGTCACCGTCGAGTGGGAGGACGACGACGGCCTGGGCAGTAGATGGGTCGAGGACGACCGGGTCGTCCCGGATGCCAACCGCTGCTACGCCCTCGGCGCCTACCAGTGGCCATGGACCCTCGTCGCGTCCGAGGCGACGACCCGCGCCGCCGAACCGGAGGGCCGGTCGCGGTGATCGTTGACGAGGTGTTCCATCAGCGCGGCCACGGCATCTACGAGCTGACCCGGATGCACCACTCCGACGGGTACGTCCTGCGGGTGCGGGTCTGCCGCGACAGCTACGCCACGCAGAGCACGGCGGTCGCCGAAGTCCTCACCCCGCTGTTCACCTGGACGATCATCGCGAGCAGCCCCGGTAGTGGCTGGCACCGGACGACCCCAGCCACGCCCCCGGACGCGACACCGCTGATCACGGTCGCCGACGAGGTGCTGCAGCGGGCCCGGCGGATCCTTCCCGTGCCGCCTCCGTTCACCACGCCCGTCCGCTAACCCGCCGAGACCACACCTTCCCGCGCCGCCCTGCCGGCCCGGTCGCACCTCGCGCACCAGCGGACGCCGTCCGGCGCCGCGCCGTCCGAGCCTCCATCCGCCCGCCGCATCAAGGCGGCTGGCCTGTGTGTCCGCGGTCCACCGTCGCTGACCCGCCTTCTCACTGGCACCACCTGGCCGATGCCCGGCCACCCGCGCGCTCGCGCGCACCCGGGCACGGCCGTGCCCGGGTTTCCCGCTCTTCAGAAGGGAACCCCTCATGACATCCGCCACCAGGCCGGCCTCCGGTCGGCAGCCCAGCATCGCCGTCATTGGCGGCAGTATCACCGGCCCGGTCACCGCGCTGCTGTTGCTGCGCGCCGGATTCGACGACGTCACCGTCTTTGAGGCGGCGCCGGCGTCCGCGCCTCTGGGCGGCGGGCTCATCGGCCTGGAACACCCGGCCCTCGACGTGCTCGACCGCCTCGACATCGGCCAGAGCGAGTTCGTGGCCCACGACTCCGAGGCCATCGTCCAGATGACCGTCCGCGACCGCCGGCCGGCCGAGACGATTCGGCGTACCTATCCGGGGCGGAACACCACCTGGACGCTGCTGCACCAGGCGCTGATCCGCCGCCTGCCCGCCGGTGTCCTGCACACCGGTATGAAGGTCACGGCCCTGGTCGAGCAGGACGGTCGGCCGGTGCTGCGGTTCCGCGACGGCCACACCGCGGCCGCCGACCTGGTCGTGTTCGCCGACGGCCGGTCCTCCACCGGCCGCCGGCTGCTGGATCCCGAGCGGGCTCTGCGGTACGCGGGCTACGTCGCCCACCGCGGCGTCGCCGACATCGCCCCCGAGCCCGGGCTGCGGGATTTCCTGCGGTTGCAGCCCTGCCCGGGCGTGCAGTTCAACCTCGCCCCGGTAGCCGGAGGATGCGACTGGACCTTCTACCTCAACTGCACCAGCACCGAGTACGCGCAGCGGTTCGGCGCCGACCCCACCCGCCGGGTCTTCGCCCTGCCCCGGCACGTCAGCCCCGCCGCCCGCGCCCACGTCGACACCCACGCCGACCTGCTCCTCCCGGCCGACCACGCCGCCGTCGTGCACGCCACCACCACCCGGATGGCGGTACCGGTCCTCGACATCACCCCACCGCAGCGCATGGTCTGGCCCGTCGGCGCCGGTCACGCCGTTCTGCTCGGCGACGCCCTCGCCCCCGTGCGCCCGCACACCGCGCGCGGCGCCAACAACGGCATCGAGCAGGCCGCCGGCCTCGCCGCCGCCCTCACCCAGCACCGCAAGTACCGAGCTGACCTCACCGCCGCCCTGCACGGCTGGCAACGCCGACACCTGCCCGCCGCCGTCGCCGCTGTGCACCGCGGACCCGTCATCGGCCACCAGCTCGGCCTCGGCACCCACCAGCCCGCCTAGTAACCCACCCAAGAGGAAAGGAGGTGGCCCTCGTGGCCACCAAGACCACCGCCATCCTCATCGACGACCTCGACGGCTCCACCGACGACGTCGCCACCTACCAGTTCGCCTTCAACGGCGTCACCTACGAGATCGACCTGTCCGCCGGCAACTTCGACCGGATGGCCGCAGCGTTCGGCCCGTTCATCACGGCCGGACGGCGCCTGCCGAAACAACCCCGGCCACCACGGCGGCAGGACGACACCGCGACCGGCCGCACCCAGAGCCAGGAGATCCGCACCTGGTGGTGGACCGTCAACTGGCAGGAGCTGAACCTGCCCCAGCCACGAACCGGCGGCGTCATCCCCGCCGCGGTGCGCGACGCCTACCACGCCGCCCACTGACCCCGGTCCCCACCGTGCCGTCCGGCGGGCGATCACCGGGCGACACACCTGGACGCGCCCCGCGGAGTCCCGCATCCCGGGCAGACGACTTGATCAAAACCCGATCCGAAGCGTGCATCAGTGCACGCCTCACTCACCAACCCCTGCCGAGGGCAGGAGAAAGGGGGCCACGCGCCCATGACCAGCACCCCCACCAGCACGACCACCGACACGGCCGCACCAGCGCCACTGGCACCCAGCGTCGAGAAGGTCCTCGCCGCGCTGCACCGGCTCGGCGAGGCCACCGCCGCCGCCATCGCCACCGACGCCGGCCTCGGCTACTCCACCACCACCCCGAAACTGCGCACCCTGGCAAGCGCGGGACTGGCCGAGCCCACCCGAAGCGACACCGGACCCACCCTGTGGCGGCTGACCGACGCCGGCCGCGCGCACACCGAACAGGGCGGACACGGTGAGCCCGCAGCGGAGCCCGCTACCCGCGACACCGACACACCCGGTACCTCCGCCGGTCACGGTCCGATCGGCGACGACAGGCAGGGCACTGGGGAGGCTGACGACAAAGACGGCGACGATCGGCCAGCCGTTGAGGTTGCCGCCGGCGGGCAGCCGAACGCCCTCCAGGAATCGGCATCGCCGGCTCCTGGTGATGCCGACGCGGTAGCCGAGGCGGCCGCTGAGGTCGAGGGCACCGACGCCGAGCACGGCGACGACAACGCCCGCTCGACTGCCGAGCTCGAGGTGCCAATCGCGGCCGACAGCGTCGGCCAGGCCATCGGAGCGACGTCCGCAGCGAACGATGGGGACGCCGAACCGGCCACACCGGATGGTCTGCCTGCCGGCACGGCCACCGACGGCACCACGGGTGAACCCTTCACGGAAGCACCGGCCGCACCGCCGACCACGCAGACGGCGGGCGAGGCGGCACAAGTCCCAATCCGGCGGGCGTCGGGCTCCCTGCGCGGCGCGATTCTCGACGTCCTCGAGGCCAACCCCGGCCGGCAGTACAAGGTCAGTGAGCTGTGCAAGCTGGTCGACCGGGCCAACGAGGGAACCGGCGCGAAGAAGGCCAGCGCGGGCGCGGTCCACAACGCCGCCGTGAAGCTCGTCGGAACCGGGCGAGCGGTCCTGGTCGCCGAGAAGCCCGCCACGTTCGCCCTCTCCGACCCGACCGCCTGAACGGTCCCGCCCTGCCGGTAGCCCGGAGGCGGGCGTCGAACTTCCCGGAACCACGCCCGCCTCCGGTGCTCCTTAGTACAGAAGGAGCGTCCGAAGTGTCTCCCATCCTGACCTCGATCGTCACCGCCGCCGGTGGAGTCCTCGCCGGTCTCGCCCTCGCCGCAGCGCTGCTCTGGCGCCAGCAGCAGGCGCTGACCCGCGCCCGCTACGCCGCCGGCCACGACGACACCACCGGCCTGCCGAACCGGCGGGCCCTTCTCGCCGCTCTCACCCGCGCCACACGCGCCGATGCCCCGTTCGGGCTCGTCCTGCTCGACCTCGACGGCTTCAAAGCCATCAACGACACCTTCGGCCACGAGGCCGGCAACGACGTCCTCACCGAGGTCGGCCGACGGCTGACCGCCCTGCGAGGACCGGTGCGCCTCGCCGCGCGCCTGTCCGGCGACGAGTTCGCCCTGCTGGTCGACGGCGGCCCCGACGACGTCGCCGCCGCCGCTCGCGCCGCCTGGCGGGCGGTCGTCCGCTACCCCGTCGACCTCGGCGAACATGCTCTGGCCGTGCGCGCCAGCGTCGGGCACATCAGCGCCGCCCTCGGTGTCGGCCCGCGTACCCTGCTGCACCAGGCCGACATCGCCATGTATCAGGCCAAGCAAACCGGAGCCGGAGTCCACGGTGCCACCGCCACCAGCCACACCGGGCCGCCGCCAGGTACCCGTCTACGGGACCTGCGGCGCCGCTGACCGCTTACGGACACATCACGAGGGCCTCGCGCCCGTCGACGTGCGCGAGGTCGTCACCGTGTCCCTGCTTCCATCCGCCCGGCCCTTACGTTCTCCGTCAGGGGCAACTGTCGTCGAGAGCCTGTTTGGAGTACATCCGTCATAGCAGCCCCTACCCATACACCCTGGGTGAACGTAACCACCGACCCGGCAGCGGCCCGTGCAGCACGCTTCCGGATCCCTGCCACTCATCAGTTACGTGGCGTCGGCCTCTGGGTCGACGTCGTCCCGGTAGGTGGCCAATGCAGCTGGTAGCGGCAGCCCGTACTTGTCGCAAAGGAATCGGGTTTGGCAGTACCGCTGGGCGTCGGCCGCCACGCTGCCGAGGACTGCCGAATTCATTCCGGCACCGATGAGGACGCCCACGAATGGCACAACCTTGGCGACGTTTTGAACTGGAACCCTGGCGCCGGCCGGACCCAGGTGCTGCAGCAGCTTCTCAAGGGCGGCCACGAGGCGATGGTCGGCGCGGAGCTTGTCTGACCATCTCACGCGGTCCTTGATCGCGCTGGCCGCTCGCGCGGTCTCGCGTAGCGGCCCTACTTTGGCCGCTTGTGCCATGAAGGACCGTCGTACCAGGCGTTCGATGAAGAGCTGCTCGGCGGGATCCTTGGCGTCATAGCCGTAGGAGTACGCGATACGCGATGCGATCGACGCGCTCAGAACCTGGATGACGAGGATGTCGGCGGTCATCGCGACGGGGATCCCTGCGACGGGGACCATGGCCAGCAGGCCCATGGCGCCGCCTTCAACCGCGCCGGCGGTCCGCCACCTGAGTGTGTTGCGGGTTAGCAGCCGGTCGCACACCCTGAGGTCCTGCTGCCGCAGCTCAGCGAAACTGCCGATCTCGAGGCCGCGCTTGCGGGCGACCTTCTCGACGCCCGTCGGGTCGTTGAGCTCCAGGGCCCAGGCGTTGACCAACTCCAGCAGCGCTGCCGCGGCTCCGACGGCCGGTCGCAGGGCCACGCTGGCAACCGCATCGCCCCCGCGACGGACCGGTTCCTTGATCGCCTCCGGCACAGCCCTGGTAGCCCGGGCCGCGGCGTGACGCGCGACATCACCGGAGCGATCGAGCGCAGCGCTCGCCCAGTTCGGCAGACCACGGCGGTTGCTGCGGCGCTCCCAGTGTTCGTTGAGCCTGTCCCACACCTGCCCTTCGTACGCGCTCATCGGGGTGGCGTCGTCAACGAGCGGGTCGATGACAGTGCTCATCGAGGTTTCTCCATCCGACTGCGAATACTGGAGCCATGATGGCACTCCGGCCAGGAGCGTGGCTGATCCCGCTGCTGCCCGCAGTCGCCGCGATTTCCGACCGCGTATGTCGGCCGCAGCACAGTTCAGCCGAAGCGGAAGTCCTAGCCGTTGCGGTCCGGCCGGAACCGTAGGAGTGCGGGTCGGACCGGAGGTCGCCCCGATGCCAGCGGTCATGACCAAGCGAGGTGGCCACAGATCCGGACCGGGATGGATCACAGGGGCGAACCGAGGGCCTCTCCGGCGTTGTCATTGATCCGCTGCGTCGGCACGCACTCATACCGCGACTATCCGGATGGCCCTGCCCCCATAATCCCGACCATGGCGGGCCGGACGGTCCACTTCGTCGCCACGGAGCCCACAGGAGTGCAGCCCTTCACGGTGCTCGTATTCGAGCGTTCACAAGCCGCTCCAGCTATGCCACATCATCAGGATGCAGGAAGCCCGCTGCCAGTACGCACCGGACCGGTACCGACCGCGACGGCATTCTTCTGGCCGCGAGACGGGCCGCGCTGGCCGCGGGATGGGGTGTACCTCGCGCCCCGGACCACCATGCCGTCGAGTTCGGAGTTGCGCTCAGTTCAATCGGTGTCGGCGGTACTGCGGGGAGATCTCGCCGACCTCGATCCCGTTCTCGTCGAGCGCGTTGTAGATCGTCAGCCAACCATCGGCGAATCGCAGACCCAGGGCCACGCTGCCGTCGGCCAAGTCGCCCCCGACGTACTCCAGGAGCTCCACCTCCGTCAGGCGCTGCCCGTGTCGAGCAGCCAACGACGCGGGAGCATCGTCGCGCCACCGCAGGCGAAAGCCATCCGATGTCGGCCATACCGGCGCCCGGGTCACGTCGATCGTGCACCAGGTGATCGAGATGTCGTCGAACTTCTGATGGTTGATCTCCAGGCGTTCCTCATCGAAGTCGAGCACCATCGGGCAGTCGGCGAACCACGAATCGTCGTCGTCATCCCAGACCACCCAGGTGGACGTCAGCCTGCAGCCTACGAGGCCCCGTAGTCGGTGGGCGTGACGGCTGGCGATGTCGGATATTCCGTGGCGCCAGTCTGGCTGGTAGCCGGGGATCCCGAAGTTGAACGTCATCGGGGCAAGGTAGTCCTGGTCCGGGCAGCCATCGACAGGGCATCTGGGTCTACCGCGTAGGGCGCTGCGCGTAGCGTGACGTCCTCAGGTGTTGCAGTGGCCTCGTATGCGGTCGGGTTCCTCGAACCGGCAGGATGAAGCAGGGCCGCGGAGCTGGGCCGGCCTGTCTCGGTCATCCGCCGCGCCGCACGAAGCTTGCCACCGAGGCCGGCAGTTCGTCTTGCGGCATGTCCTCGTAGCCGGGACGGGCGAAGTCGAACAGAAGCACGATGCGGTCGCTGGAGCCGTAGTTCCACGCCTCGTGCGTGACGGTGTCGTCGAAGACGAGGCTCTCGCCCTCGCTCCATTGCCGGGTCTCGTCGCCCACGCGCAGCGCGCAGTCCTCTGGCACGACCAGCCCGAGGTGGGCGCGGTAGACGGTCGTCACCCATCCCTGGTGGGGCTTGATGTGGGTACCAGGAGCCATTCGAGAAAACCCAGCGGTCGTCAGGTGAGGGACCTTCGTCAACGCGGAGGCAGTGTGCGGGCACGCGTCGAGCGCTTCCTCGATCCGTTTCCCGAAGGCGACGAGGCCGTACACGCTCCAGCCCTGGCCGTACATCTCGCGTTGCACCCACGGCTGATAGGTCTCCCGCGGCAGAGCAAGGCACTCGTCCCGGATGACCTCCCACTGTGCCCGAAGATCGGCCAGGAAGGGAAAACGCCGCTGATCCACGAACATGAGACAGCATGATGCACCAACGAGGGGCGATGTGGGCTACGGCACCGCCTCGTGTAGGCGGTCGTGGCAATGGCCCTTGTTCACAGCATTTACAGCTCTAGCCGCACGTTCATGCACGTTCCGGTCGCCGGCCCACAGCGGCCGGTTGCTAGCGAGTAGCAAACCTGGGCCGGTGGCCGGCCGTCGCCACCGCTGGCAAGGCTTCGCGCCTCGACCGCTGCACGTCCGGCGTATCCGGCTCTGCTCCGGAACTCAACCGCCGACACCGATGATGCCCGACGACGGCATCCATCGCGCCTTCATCGACCCGCTCGGCGACAGCAACGGCCAGCCGTCTCCCGGCCGCTGCTCACCACCGTCGACCCCACCCGCGTGCGCCGTGATTGCGCGCAGACCACCTGGGCGGTGACCCCTCGCTGCTGTGAGGGCCGGTGACCTCTCACCTCGTCCAGCACGACTTGACCTCGGTCAAGAGATGAGCGTCGATCAGCGCTGGTCGTCGTCTGTCGTCCGGACGTCAGCATTTCCAAGGGCCCTGGCGTGTGTCGGGCGGCGACCGTGCATGCCCGCGATCCGTCGACCGAAGGGCCACCCGCCATGGCACACCCCGCACACCCTGAGGACCGCAGCCGGCGTCCCAGCGACCGCACCGCGCTACCGGTGGACGTCACCGACAGGCTTCTGTGGGCGCTCGCGGTCGACGTCGCCGCCGCCCACCACCCGGGACCCGACGGTGCCTGCTCGAACCTGCAGTGCCGCGGACAGCAGGGTCCTTGCTGGGCGCTGCGCACCGCCCGGCGCGCCGAACAACGCGCCCGCCGCGCCGCCACCCTCGCCCCGCCGCCTTCGCCGGGTCCGGCCGCGATCGCACGCGGGCGCGCCCCGGTTCCCGCCATGCCGCGTCGCTTGACCGGCTGGTTCACCCCGGCCCATCCGCCGGCACCTGTGATGCGGCCTGCGTCCGTACCGGGCGCGGTGCAGCCGGAATCCCGGCTGGACCGGCGCCCACCAGTGGCGGCGTCGGCCGCCTGAGCACGCACCTGGAGGCAAACCGTGAACTTCCTACCGAACGACACACTCGCCGGTTACGCCCGCACCGCCGTGGACCTGCGCGCCCGCATGGTCGACTATCACCGCAGTCCGCTCGCGGCGCAGTACCTGCAGGCGTTCTTCGGCAGTCGTCTCGCCGACCGCCCCAGTCCCAGTTCGGGGGGCATGGCGAAGGTCCTCACCGCGGTCCGTGCCATTACCGCCAACCCGTGGCGATTCGGCGAGCCGTATGTCATCGCCCCCGCGATGACCGCGATCATCGCCGCCGCCGCGGCGGCCCTCGACCTGACCGGCGAGGTGCTTCCCGCCGACGTCGCCCCCGACGACGGCGGGGTGCTGTTCCTTCCCGAACCGATCTACCACCGCGGCGTCAGCGGTGAGGTGTCCTCGATCGGGGCGATCACCTGGGCCCGCACCACCAACACCAGCAGCGGTCGGTCCTTCTGGGCCATCGCCGGCTGGGCCGACCACCACGACGCGCACGACCCGGCGGTGGTGCGCCGTCGTGCGCAGCTCGCTGACCGGCCCGACCTCGCCCGCCAGTTCGGCCCCTATGTGCTGACCGACTTCACCGAGATCCCCATCGGCCGGCCCGTTGACCCCCGCCCCGACCTGCCGGTCCTCGACGGGGACGACCGCGACTGGGAACCGGCGCCCGACGGCCGGTTCTGTATTGACGAGACCACGACCGCGATGCGGGCCTGCGCCGCTGTCGCCTATGCCTTCTGGCGTATCCAGGCCCAACCCCTCGCGACCGTCGCCGCCGCCCCCTTGGACCGCGCTGCGCGCCGCCGTGCTGTGCGGGCCAGCATCCGCCATGACACCCGTGTGGTCATGCTGCGCCGCACCAGCCCTCTCGCCGAACCGCCCGACGGCGAGCCCAAGTGGCACTACCGGGTGCGGTTCGTCGTCCGCGGCCACTGGCGACGCCTCATCGACCGCGACGGCCACCCCTACCGCATCTGGATCAACGCCCACATCAAAGGCCCTGACGGGGCGCCCTTGCTGCACGGCGAGAAGGTGGCCGTCCTCGCCCGCTGACTCCTGCACCCGCCCGAAGGCCGCGCGCCGCCGCTCCACAGGCCCGCGTGGCCTTCACCGTCCTCGCGACCCGCCGGCCCGCTGCCGGCCCTGCCTCGAAGGAGTCCAGTCATGACCACCCGCATGCTGTCCGGGGTCGCCCTCGCGGTCACCGGCGTCCTGCTGCTGTGCTCCGGGCTGGCCACCACCTTGATCTTCGGCGGCGGGGCGGGCGCGTGCGGGCCGGCTACCAGCGTCACGCCCACCGCTTCGTCGGCCGCGCGCAGCCCTGCTTTGGGTGGGACTGGTCCGATCGGTGACTGGAACGCCGAGCAGGTTGGCAACGCCGCCACCATCACCACCGTCGGCATGGGCCTCGGCGTCCCGCCCCGCGGCTGGGTCATCGCCGTGGCCACCGCGATGCAGGAGTCCTCCCTGATCAACATCCGTGGTGGGGACCGCGACTCGGTCGGCCTGTTCCAACAGCGCCCCTCCCAGGGCTGGGGCACCCCCGAGCAACTGCACGACCCGCGGTACGCGACGACGAAGTTCTACCAGAAGTTGCAGGCCGTCGACGGCTGGCAGGCGATGCCACTGACCGTGGCCGCCCAACGGGTGCAGCGGTCGGCCTACCCGGACGCCTACGCCAGGTGGGAACCCGACGCCGCCAGGATCGTCGCCGCCCTGACCGGGGCCAGCGCCGGCCCGGCCGCCTGCGGCGTGGCGGTCAGCGCGCAGGGCTGGGCCCGGCCGGTGCAGGGGGATGTCGGCTCCGGTTTCCGCACCGCGGGCCGTCCCGGGCACGACGGCGTCGACCTGGTCGTGGGCAAGGGCGCCCCGATTCACGCCGCGTCCGCCGGCACCGTCTCCGTCGTGCGGTGCAACGCCGTTGACGTTCGCACTGGCCGGGACTGGGGCTGTGACCGCGACGGCGATCCCGCTCTGACCCGCGGCTGTGGCTGGTACGTCGACATCAACCACCCCGGTGGGGTGATCACCCGCTACTGCCACATGTTCACCCGCCCCTCCGTCGCCGAGGGTCAACGGGTCGCGGCCGGTGACGTTATCGGCGTCGCCGGCAGCTCGGGCCACTCGTCCGGGCCGCACCTGCACTTCGAGGTGCACCTCGGTGATCACACCTCCGGCACGGCCGTCGACCCGGTCGCCTTCATGGCGTCCGTCGGCGCGCCCCTGAATCAGTAGTCCCGATCGCGGATGCCGGCGGCGGCTCCGTGATCCACCCCCAGCTCCGGCGGTCGGCCCGCCTGGGGACGACCGCCGCAACCCACCCATCCGCACATCCCTTGAGGAGGAGAAGCCCGTGAGCACACCCACGCTCATCGGTGTCGCCGCGTTCCGCGGCAGCTACACCGCCCGTTTGATCCAGTTCGGTGAGAGTCCGGAGGTTCTGGTGCCGCTGTTGCGCCGGATCTGGACCGACACGTTCAGCCGTAACGCCAACGCTATGGCCGCCGCGCTGCTGGCCCACGACTGGTGGTCTCTCGCCGTCAACCCGAAGCCACGGCGTTGGGACCGGCAGCCGCCCGTGCCCGGCCTGGGCTACCCGGTCGTCGCTCAGGACGCCACCGTTCGGCGGGGCGCGCTGCGCGAGGACGTCGGCGGGGCCCTGGAGTGGCTGTATCTGCTGCACCTCGACCAGCGGCGGCTGGTGGTGTACGAGGCGACGATCCACGGCCGTTGGCTGCGGCACAGCGCGCATCACCTCGACCCGGTCGAGGACCTGTTCGTCACCGCGCCCGCCGACGACGGGGGCGGTCCGGAGATGACGGTGTGCACCGTCTGCGGCGCGGTCGACGAGATCGACCACGTCGAGGTGCCGTCCATGGCCGGCTACGGCTACGACACCGTCACCAGTTGCGCCCGCTGCGGTTCCTCGGTCGCCAGCGACCCGATGTTCGGCGATCACGTCACCCGCAAGCCCTGGCCACCGCAGAACCCCACGGCGGGCGATACGGCGGGCGAGACCCGATGAGCACCGACCGCCCGCCGTCAGCGGCCACCGACGATGGCGGCCCTTCCACCGGCCCCGTCGACCGATCGGAGACCGCCATGACCAGCTACGAGGCCGGGCAGCGTGTCGCCCTGGTCCACACCGACGACCCGTACACCCTGCTGCGGCCCGGCGACACCGGGACTGTCCGCCGCCACGACCAGCGACAGAACATCGTGGAGGTCACCTGGGACAGCGGCTCGACGCTGGCGATGTGCCTCGACGTCGGCGATCGCATCGCACCGGCCACCACCACCCCGCCGCCGACCGGTGACCCGGTCGCCGTAGCCACCGGATGGGCCGCCGCGCTGCAACGGATGCGCGCCGCCGGCGCCGAGGCCGGACGCACCGCCGCCGAGTGGTGGGCGCAGGACACCACTGGTGCCCGGGTCGGCGGTGACAGCCGCCTGGCCGCGCGCCGGATCCTGGTCGGCATCGACGACGGCGATCCTGCCGTCCTCGACGCTCTGCCCCGCTTCTCCTCGGTGGGAGAGTCGGTCGACGTCGCCGGGTGGGAGCTGTTTGCCGCCGCCACCGGCGACAGCGCGGGCTGGTTCGGGCTGCGCATCCCGCAGCGCGACGAGGCGGTGGCCGTCTACCGCGACGCCTACGACACCGCCGTCACCGGCCGCGTCGCGGAACTGTGTCATCTCGCGGCCAGCCCTACCGGCACGGATGTGTCCCACCTGCACCCCGACCGGGTCCGGATCGGCGGTGTCGGTGTGTTCGCCGGCGACTGGGCGCGCGCCACCGGCCCTGACGGCGACGACCGGGTCGAGGTCGGGTTCGTCGGCACCCTGATCGATTACTGGAACGGGTGGGCGGTGTTCTCCTGCACCCGCGACGTGGCCGAGGCGATCGTCGCCGACCAGCAGCGCCACCGCGACCGGTACCGCGACAGTCTGCGCGAGCAGGGTGTGCCGGCCGGCGACCTGGACCGGCGGGTCGACGAAGCGTTGGCCGGTCTGTCTTTCGACGGCGACGTCCTCGTCGCCGACCAGCGTGCCCTGTCGGGCGACCCGGACGCCATCGATCGCATCACCGCGGACGGTGATGGCCGGTACGTGGTGATGGGCCGCAGTTGGTGCTGGGAGGCCGTCGATCCGTACGTCTGCGACCGGATCGTCGGCGACCTGCCCGACACGGACAACGCATAGGCCGGCATACCCACCGATGCCCTACCTCGACGGGTGGGCCGACAGAAAGGAAACACGTGACCATCCGCACCCAAGAGGAAATCGTCACCCGGGTCTGGGCTCTGCGCGCCAACCGCGGGGACATCTTCGGCTTCCGGGAGGAGGTGCTCGTGGAGGCACTCGACCTGGACCACGCCCGCCAGGTCATCGCCCCTCGTCAGCCGGGCGAGTGGACCCGGCGGGTCGACCACGAGACCCATGCCCGGGACTACCTGCGATTCGCTATCGGGAAGATCCTCGACCACCGCGGCAACTCGGCGAGCCGGTCGGTGGACAAGCTGAGTGAACTCGCCTGGCTCCTCGGCCGCGACGACGTCGTGGCGGCGATGGAGCACGCCGGCTACCCGATGTACGGGGCGGCCAAGGTCAAGGCGTTCGCCGACGGGTTCGGCTGGCCGTTCCACGATGACCTCGAAGGCGGCGACAGGCTGGCCCTGTCCCGGATGGCCGAGGGACAGCAGTGCGACCCGCAGGGCTGCGAACGGGGCGGCGCCGACTGACCACGACCCCGCCGCCAGCACCACCTCCCGCTGCCACGGTGCACACGTAGTCAGCCGGCGCTCCCGCAATCCCGCACCCGCGCACCCATTCGACTTGATCAATTGGGCTAGCGGAGGTTCCATCGTCGGCGCCGACACCGCGCGCGCGGCCTCGACACCGACCAGCACGCACCAGCGGCGACCCTGCGCGTCGCCGTAACCCTTCAGCAGCACCAGGGGTGGGGTCGCCGACCTGCCCGGGCCCAACGCGGGCCGGGCAGGGGTTGGCCCCACTCGTCTCCGCTGTGCGGTACCCACCGCCCGCGCACCCGGAGACGGGTGCGCGGGCCCGACCCCGAATCGAGGCAATCCCATGACCACACCACACCCGCCTGTCCCCCCGGCCGGTTCACCGCAGAACGACCCGGCCCCGGCCAGCGGCGCCGGCACTCCCACTACCGGGGCGGGCTCCGGCCGGTCCGGCTACCTCTACCGCACAGTCGCCCTGCACCTGGCCGACCACCCCGACCAGATTCTCAAGGTCGGCGAGATCACCCGGGCGATCGGGGCACCCTCGTCCGGGGCGGTGTTCGAGGCGCTGAGGAAGATGGCCGCCGCCGGGCACGCCACCCACCACCGCGACCCACACCGGTTCCAGATCACCCAGGCCGGCATCGACGCCGCCGGCACCCTTCCCGCCGCTGCACCCCGCACCCGATCCAGCGGCAGCAGTGGTGGTGGTGGCCGGCAGGGGCGGCCGGCGCCGGTGCCGCGACCGAACGGGACGCTGTATCACCCGCGGCGGCTCGGGCGGGGCTGGGACGTCGAGGAACTGCGCCGGCTGCGCACCCAGCAGGTGCCCGTGCTGCTGTACGGGCCGCCCGGGACCGGGAAGACCGCGATGGTCGAGGCGGCGTTCCCCGACCTGCTGACCGTCGCCGGCACCGGCGACACCGTCGTCGACGACTTCCTCGGCTCCTACAACCCGGTCCCCGGCGGCGGCTACGAGTTCGTCCACGGGCCCCTCGTCACCGCGATGCGCCAGGGGCGGGTGCTGCTGGTCGACGACGCCACCCTCATCCCGCCCCGCGTCCTGGCCGTGCTGTACCCGGCCATGGACGGCCGCGGCACCGTCACCATCCCCGCGCACGGCAACGAAACCGTGCAGGCCGTCAACGGGTTCTACATCGTCGCCGGCCACAACCCGGGCGTGCACGGCGCGGTCCTCACCGAGGCCCTGGCCTCCCGGTTCACCGTCCACCTGCACGTCACCACCGACTGGGACCTCGCCCGCCAACTCGGCGTCCCCAAGCCGGTCGTGGCCGCCGCGATCGACCTCAACGCCGACCTCGCCGCCGGCAAGACCGTGTGGGCGCCGCAGCTGCGTGAACTGCTCGGCTTCGTAACAGTCCGCGACCAGCTGGGTATGAGCGCCGCCCTGGCGAACCTGGCCGGCATCGCCCCGCAGGACGCCCGCGACGACGTCGCCGCCGCCCTGTCCCGGCACACCGGCACGCCCATCACCGCGCTCGCCCTCGGCAAGCGCTAACCACCCCCTTTTCTGGAAGGAGCCCCTTTCGTGTCCCACCCGCACACCCACCTGCGCCCCGGCACACCGCCGCCGCCAGCCGGTGCCGCCGACTGGCGGGCCTGGTCGCAGGCGTGGACCCAGCACGTTCCGCTGCTGACCGGCCGTACCGATCTCACCGTCCTCGTCGCTCCCGGCGCGGCCGGGGACGCGCCCGAGTGCTTCTACCCCGCCCTGAACCGGATCGAGGTCGACGCCACCTACATCGCCGACAGCCCTGACGTCACCGACCCGGCCAAGGCCCGGCACAAGCGGCTCGTGCCCACTGGCTACGGGCTGCTCGTGCACGGCGCCGCGCACGCCGCGCACAGCCGCTGGAGCACCCCGCCCGGCACCCCGCCGATCCTCGCCACCGTGGCTGACCTGCTGGAGGAATCCCGGGCCGAAGGACGCCAACGCGCCCGCCGCCGCGGCGACCGCCGGTGGCTGCGCCACGTCGTGACAACCCTGCTGCACCCCGACGACGCGGCCGTCGACGACGCGTGGCACGCCGGGCAACTCGCCGCGCTGCTCCTGGCCCGCGTCGACGCCCGCATCGTCACCAGCAAAGACGTCCGCCCCGTCCGGGCCGCGGTCACCGGCGTCCTCGGACGCAAGCGCCTGCGGCAGCTGCGCGACATCTGGCGGGAGGCCCACACCTGCGACGACACCGACGCCGACACCATGATCTGCCTGGCCCGCCGGTGGTGTCAGGTCCTCGGCATCGACCCCGACCAGCAGTACGACCCGCCCGTACCGGACGCCGGCCTGTTCCCCGGCCGCCTCGCCGCGGCCCTCGTCGACTACCTCGCCGTCGCCGCCGGCGTCACCCCAGCCGAGTACGCGACGGCGCTGCTCGCCCACCGGCACAGCCCACCCACCGAGTGGGACCGCACCGACCCGACCGAGCAGGAACACCGCGCCGCCCGCGACCTCGCCAACCGGCTGCGGCAGGCCCGCACCCGCCACACCGAACCCGGCCGGCGCCCCTCGCCGATCCCACCCGGCCGGCTGCGGACCCGCCACGCCATCACCGCCGACGCGCAAACCGCCGCCGGGCAGACGCCGACCGCCGCCCCGTGGCAGCAACGCGCCCAACTGCCTCCGGAGAAACCCCGCCTGCACCTGGCTGTCCTGGTCGACCTGTCCGGGTCGATGGCCCGCTACACGCAGGCGATGTCGTCGGCCGCGTGGATCTTCGCCAACGCGGCCCGCCGCGCGCAGGCGACGACCACCACCATCGGGTTCGGTGACCGCACCACCGTCCTGGTGCCCCCACGCACCTCCCCCCGGCAGGTGCTGCACATGCGCACCGAGCTGGCAACCGCCACCTTCCCGGAAGCGGTCAAGGTCGCCGACCAACTCCTCGACCTGCGCCACGGCCGCACCCTGCGGATGCTCGCCGTCGTCTCCGACGGCTACCTCGACGACATCCCCGCCGGCCAGCAACTCGTCACCACCCTGCACCGCGCCGGCTGCGCCGTGCTGTGGCTGCACCCCGCCGACCCGCCCACCGACGGCGAACCGGCCGACCCGGACCAGATCTGGGGGCACACCTTCACCCACGCCACCACCCTGACCGTCACCGACCCGGCCGAGGCCATCGCGGCGATCGCCGACGCCGCCGTCACCGCCCTCACCCAGGCCTAAACCCCGGCCGGGGCAGGCCCCCAGGCTGGCAGCCGACCAGTCCCACCCCGCGCCGCGGCGCTGCCTGGCCGCTGCCCGGGCGGCGCCGCGCTCCGCGACCTCACGACATACCGGGCCTGGAACGCGGGGCTGCCACAGGCGGCCCTACTCCCATCTCGCGGAGGGCCGATGCCGAACGGCCTCGCTGCCGCCCCCGCGACTTGACCATCCCGCGCCATCGAAGCGTGCATGCATCGCGCCCCGACCGATCCAGATCCCGGGGCGCGGCTACGACGCTGCCCGACAAGGAGTTCCTCATGCGTTACGGCACCGACGACGAACACCCCTTCGACACCGACAACCGCGCCTGGCGGCGCCTGCACGACGTCACCAGCGAACACTTCGACGCCATCACCTGGAACCGGGACCCGGACGGACGGCCGGTCCTGCTCACCCTGCGCGACATGCGCACCGGCGACACCGTCACCCTCGCCGTCCTCGACTCCCTGGAGATCCGCGACCCGCACGCGCTGCTCGCCGTCCACACCAGCGGCGACCTCGACGCCCACGGCCCCACCAGCGGCGCCGACACAGCCCACTCCCACGCCGCCACGCTCGCGCTCGACAGCACCACCCTCGCCGTGACCAGACCCGTGCCACTGCACGACCCCGCCGTCACGGATCTACCCGCCACCGGCTGGGTCGACCTCCCGCCCGACCTCGCCCACGTTCTCCGGCCGGCCCTCGACGACGCCCGCACCGCCGTTCTCGTGCTGCTCGACCGCACCGACGGCAGGCTCGCCGCCGTCGGCCCATTCCCCACCTACGCCGCCGCCGACACGTGGCAACCCGCCGACCGGCCCGGCCGCACCGCCGACCGGCTCACCGTGCCCCTGCACCCGATCCTCAGCGAGCAGGCCCAGCCGTGACCACCACCCGACCACCGGCACACCCCGCCTCCCCCGTCGTGGCCATCGACGTCGACGGCGTCCTCAACCCCGCCAACCCCGGCCGCGCCGAAACACTCGGCTACCGGCCGCACCGCTACAACGGGCCCGCCCCCGACGGCCGGCACGTCACCGGCACCGTCTGGCTGAACCCCGACCACGGGCCCTGGCTGCGAGAACTCGCCGAGCACGCCCAACCGGTCTGGTGCACCAGCTGGAACCACCTCGCCGCCGCATGGATCGCGCCACGGCTGGGCCTGCCGACCACCTGGCCGCACGTCCCCGTCCACGCCGGCGGGATCCGCTTCGGCCACCAGAACAAACTCAGCCCCCTGTACGCCTGGGTCGCGCGGCGGCCACTCGCCGTCCTCGACGACGAGTTCGGCGGCAAGGACCCCACCACCGCCGACCAGCGCACCGCCGACGGCGCACCCACCCTGCTTCACCCGGTCGACCCGCACGACGGGCTGCGCCGCGCCGACATCGACACGGTGCTGACCTGGCTGCGCCGGCTCTGAGCACGCCAAACCGGCACCGCCGAACTCTGTGCATCCGCATTCAGCGGGCCCGCATCCCACGCCTACGCATGCACGTTCCGTGCCGCAACGACAAGGAGCTGACGATGGACAACATGTTCGACGACGCCGACGAACCGGACGTCGACCGGCCACCCCGACTCAGCGTCGGCGACCCGGAACTGCGCAAGACCCGCCGGCTCGCCCGCGAGTGCAACACCTGCATCTTCAAGCCCGGCAACCCGATGCACCTCACCCCCGGCCGGCTCCAGCAAATGGTGCGCGAAGCCCGCGGCGACGCGGGATACATCATCTGCCACTCGACGCTGCCCTACGCCGGCAGCCCGGTCCCGCCCGCGCTCTGCCGCGGCTTCGCCGACCGCTACCGCACCTGGCAACTCCAGGTCATTGAACACCTCTGGGGCTTCGTCGACGTCGAGCCACCCCACCCAGACACGGACCCCGCCCCCAGCGCCGAATTCCTAGGAGACACCGACCATGCGTGACATCAACGAGCTCCTCCGGCGTCAAGAACGGATCATCGACACCATCGGATGGGCCGTCACGTACGTCCTGCCCACCGACGACGGCACCGTCACCACCGCCCCGTTCGCCTACACCGTCGGGCTCACCGCCCACGACTACCCCGAACTGATCACCGCCGGACTGCCACCCGAGGTCGCCCACAGTCTGCTCAACGACCTGGCCCGCCGGGTCTACGACACCGCCGAACGGTTCACCCACGGACAACGCCTCAGCGACGTCATCGCCGGCTACGACGCGATCATCATCGACGGGCCGCCGACCGACGAACTGTTGCCCGGGTTGGCGATCAACCGCTACGGCCGCGACCAGGTCCGCCTCCAGCAGATGGTGTGGCCGGACCAGCAGGGCCGATTCCCCTGGGACAACGGATACCGGTTCGACCCGCGGACACAGCCGCTGATCGGCCGGCTGTAGCCGGACACCCGACCGCCGTCGTCCGCGATCGGCGCCGCCGTGGTGGTCAGCCAACCATATGAGTCGCTGCAGTCCAGCGCGTGATCGGCGAGCTCGTCGTGCACCCGCTGGGCGGCTTCGTCTGTAGAGGCCCGTCGTTACGGGTGCCGGCGGCGCCCGGTCTCCGCCTGCAACAGAAACAGCCGGTACGTGGTGAGAACCGCGTAGGCGTAGGAGAGGGTGCCGTAGCCGAACCCTGGGGTGACCTGGCTGCCCGCTATGCCTAGCGCGCCAGCATCTACCGCGCCTGTCTGGTTCTCATCGCCGCCATCATATGGCTACGGCGATCGACAGAATCTAGCCGGACCATCTGGCGGTAATGGCCTCTTCAACACCGAAGCGCTCGCCGCAGGCCAGGCAGTCCGCTCGGCCAAACACGTAAGTCAGCTTCTCGGCGATGTCAGGATGGTCGTCGGCGATCGCGCGAGCGTGCAGGCGTTTTCCAACACCCGTCAAGTCATCAGGATCAGCGGGCAGCAGTGGCAGCCGCTTGGAGCCGGAGTCGTTCATGTACATGCTGTCCAGCGTGGTAAACGTTCCGTACTGGCCGAACGCGACGAAGATCTCTTCATCGCATTGCAGGCACGCCACCTCGTATTCCTCGTCGTTGAGCCCGTCGAGGTGTCTGCCCCAGACCTCGACACCCTCGAACGCCAGCAGCGCCTGCAACATATAGACGTAGGTGCTGAGGTCGTCATCGGGACCGGAACTTCGGAGCGCTTCCTCGGTCAGCGCTCTCAGTCGAGCGATTTCGTACGGATAAGTAACGTGCGGGTCGAGATCACCGTAGGGCTGATCCACGCTGGACACGATGTCAGCCGCCAGCGCCAGCGGCATCGTCCGCTGCGCGGGCGACCAGCGGCCCGCGATCTCCGTCAGGACTGACAACGCCGGGAAGCTTGCCGGGTACACCGTGCCCTGATGGCACAGCCGGGACCACAGTTCGCCCCAGACCGGGCTGCGCGGGTCCGGTTCAGCCCTCGCCAGCAGACCCGGAACGTCATCTGCCACGCCGTAGGCATGCCTGAGCTGGGACCAGTCCGTCATGCCGGTGATCTAAGCAAGTCCCCACCGCGCCCGCACCACCAGAACCTGCCTGACTCCCCCATGACAAGATCGACAGGATATTGCCTGGGGCTCACTGGCACGCCTTCCACAGGCCCGTCGGCACCCTCCTCATGTAGGGGACAGACATCAAGCGTCTCTACCAAGATCGAGGGCAGTCAGGGTTAAGACGCCCCGGGGACGGTCGGTTGCGGGCCGTCGTGCTGGGCGTTGGCCCGCTGCAGTTTCGCCGGCGGCCAGTACCGGCGCACGGTGCGCTCGGATCTGCCGATCCGCTCGGCGATCTGGGCGGGATGCATCGACGGGTCCCGCTGGTACCAGTACGCGACGGCCGCCGGAGTGGCCGCGGCGACCTGGGCGGCGTTTCCGTGGTCGGAGGGGATCGTTGCTGGGGTCTTCGCGTCGTGGGTTGGCGTCCCGCCGGCGCGATCGCCAGCAGGACGGGACGGCTCGGAATCGCCACGGACGTCGTCGCGGTCGGGCTGAGCCGGGCGGTCTGGTGCCCCATCGCCTTGCGTGCTCGCGGCCTTTCCTCGTGATGGAACCGGGGTAGACACGGCGCCCGGCGACGCAGAGGTGGCCATTGGTTTGGTCTCGGTGACCGTTTCGGCGAGGCGGGGCATTCGCCGCCTGGTGGTCCGGTCGGCGCCGGCCCTCAGGGCGTGGTGTCCTAGCCGCTCCTGAGGGGCCGCTGGTTGCTGCGTGGGCGTGGGCCGGCCGGTGCCGGCGCGGATCCTTCCGGTGATCTCCACGAGGCTGATGCTGGCCACGACGACAAGGCCGTCCACGGAGATCGGCAGCAGGTAGGACGCGCCGGCGTCGATCTCGCCGTAGCGGGCGGCGACACCGACCATGTGCCAGTAGCTGACCCAGCCGGCGATGCCGGCGATCGCGGCGGTGGCCAGCAGCCGCAGGGCGGCCAGGGACCTGCGGTGGCTGGGCACCCTGGAGATCAGTTCCACGGTGAGCAGCAGCGCCAGCGGCGGCCAGGCGGCGATCAGCTGACTGATGAGATTCGGTCGGGCGTGCAGCACATTCGCCGCGATCGACGCGGCGACACCGAGGGTGAGCACGGCACGCACCGCCCACCGCAGCGGCCGTAGACCGACCAGCTGGTCACGGCTGGCCGCGTTCGAAGGGTCACGGTGCGAGGACGGCGAGGTGAAGCTGTCGGTCATGCAGTCGCTCCATCCTCGTCGCAGGAGTGAGGCTGCGCCTGCGGTCGGGGGCGAGGGCGCTGCTGGGCGGCGATGAGCTCGTTGGCCAGGGCGAGGGTGTCCTCGTGTGGTTCGGCGTCGATCTCGGCGAGAGCCCGCGTCAGTGCCCGGCGCAGGGATCGGATCGCGTCTGTCTGGCCGAGGACGGCGCGGGCGCGCATGGCGTGCTGGTAGAGCTCCTCGGTGTAGGGGCTGTGGCGGATCGCCTCGTCGAGCACAGTCAACTGGTGGGCGGGACGGTCGGCGAGGGCGTCGGCGAGCGCGAGGTAGGTGTCGAGGGCCTGCTGCCGTACGGCCTCGCGGTAGGGCTCGATCCACTCGTAGTCGACGCCGTCGGCGAGGTGCCCTCGGTAGGTGTCGACGGCGCGCCGTAACGCGGCGACCCGAACTTGCGGGTCGGTGGCGCGTTCGGCGGCGCGGATCGCCGCGCGCATCCGCCACAGGTCGACGTCAACGAGGGCGGGGTTGAGCGTGTAGCGGTTCTGAGGGTGGGTGAGGTAGTCGCCTGGGCCGCCCGTGTGCCGCAGGACGGCGCGGAGGTTCGACACGTAGGTGTACAGCCGCCCCGGTGCCTTGCTGGTCGGGGCATCGGGCAGCAGGTCATCCAGAATGGCGTCCACGGTCGCTGCCCCGTCGTGGACCGCCAGGTACACGAGCACCTCGAGGGCCTTGGCGCGCAGCGGCGGATGGGACGCGGCGTCGGTGATGCTGGGCGGGCCGAGCACCGATACCTGCACGCGGCGGGGCTGCCGCTGCTCGCCGCCAACGGGGGGCACGGTTTCCCGCTCTGCGGAGGGTGCGGCGTCGTGACCACCGGCGTCGGCCCCGGCGTGCGCGACGGCGATCGGATGGGGCCGGGTGTCGATGATGCCGGTCGATTCAGCCGGCGCGTCGGGGTGGGCGGTAGCCGGGTCGTGGCCGGTGGCCTCGACGGGGGCGGGTGACGTGCTGGCAGTCGTCGGGGTGGGCGTCGCGGCCGTTCCCGGCGTCTCGTCTGGAGTGCTGCGGCGTGCCTTGGTCGAGTTCGCGGTGGCCGGTGGCCGGTCGGCTGACTGCGGCGCGGCGTCAATGGGCGCCGGTGGTTGGCCGGTATGTGACTCGGCGAGGACGCGGAGCAGGGCGAGGGTGTCGGCCGAGGTGAGCACGGCCAGACGCTCCACTGGGACGCGGTGATCGCTCTGGTCGGTGCGGGTGTCGGCGAGGGCTGTGGTGCCGTCAGCGGCGACGGCGACGGTGTCACCGTCGGGCCAGGCGCCGAGCAGGACCCCGTGGATGTCCAGGCGTGTGCCTTGGGTGAGCAGCGCGGCGATGCGGGTGTTCTGCCGGGCTGCGGTGGCGTGGGTCAGCAGCAGCACAGGCGGCAGCGGCTCCCCCGCAGGGTCGAGCGTCCGCAGGTCGGCCACCGTTTCAGCGTCGCTTGCGTCAACGAGACGGCTGCGATGGAGGATCTGCGCTTCGATGAGGTCGAGGGCCTCCTCGACGGTGGTGGTGACCGTCAGACGCGGGGTATGGGGCAGGGCAGCGGTGTCCGTGCCGAGGAGGGTCGTCGCGGTTGTCGCTGGCATCACCACCTGGGTGCGTTCGTGTGGGGCGTCGAGGCCGCCGGTGGCGAGCGCGGCGGTCAGGAAGCCGCGGGCAGCGGCGTCGGCGCCGGGGCCGGTGAGCCCGAGGCCTGCGGGCGGCCAGGTCTCGGCCAGTGGGTGCGCCAGGGACGGCACGGCCGGGCGCGGCGCAGGTGTCGGGTCGCCGCCGGTGTGGTCTTCGCCGTCGAGGGCGGCCGCGTCCCGGCCGGTATTCCCGCCGATGGGGGCTGGGGACGAGTGGAGGTCGTGCCGGTGGTGGCCGGTGGTGGCGGGTGTGGCGGTGCGTGGTGCAGCGCCGCGCAGCTGGCGGCGGATCTGCGTAACCACGGTCGGCATCGGGGTCGTGTCGGTGCCCTCGACGTGGGTAGCGGTCGAGGGCGGGCGCGGGGTGTAGCGGCGACGCCGGTGCGCCCAGACCAGCGCGGCGGCTACGGCGATCGCCGCAGCCAGGCCGACATCCACCCAGCTACCGCCCGGCACCTCGATGCCCGGAGACCGGTGAGGTGTGGGCAATGGATCGCCTGCCGGCGGCTGCGAGGCGCCGCGGGATGGCGGAGTCACACGGGCGGTGGCCGGTGCGCTCGCGGTGGCATCGGGGCCTGTTGGGGGTGGTTGGGTCGCAGGTGCTGTCGGGCCTGCCTTGGTGGTGCTCGTGGGTGTCGGTGTTCCGCCCGAGGAGTCAGGGTTCGTCGGTGGCGCCGGGGCGTCCGGGCGTCCGGATTCGGTACGGGGCTGCTGATCGTGGCGCCGCGGCCGAGTCTGGTCTCCTCTGTGGTTGGCGTCGGCCGGCAGGCGGAGAACCCAGCCCGGGTAGATGAGATCGGGGTTACGCAGGGTGCCGCCGACGTGAGGGAAACGGGCGCCCCGGTTGAGGGCGAAGATCTCCGGCCACCGGTCGGCGTCGCCGAGGGTGCGGGCAGCGATCCCGCACAGGCTGTCGCCGCGGCGCACCGTGTAGGTGGACGGCGGCACGGCCGGCTGGTGGCTCGCAGCGGGACGGTGGGAGACGGGCGATGCCGTCGCTTGTCCGGCCGCGGCTGGTTCATCGGTCGTGGTGGTCGCGGCAGTGGCGTGTGCGACCGCGCCGGTAGTGGTGGTGACGGCGGTCGCGCCGAGCAGCGCCGCAGTGAGGCCCTGGACCGGACCGGGAAGGCGTAGGGCGGGTGCCCGGCGCAGCCGGCGGGCCAGCGACGCGTACACATGGAAAAGGACGGCAGTGGCCAGCAGCAGCCAGAGCGTCACCGCCGCGGCTGCGGCGAGCACGGCGACGATGCCGCTGGTCATCGGGTCGGCCATCCATTGCCGCATGGTGGCCGGCACCGGCAGGTGGGGAGTCCAACCGCTCTGCATCACCATGACGACCGCGATGGCGGCGGTGGACAGGATGCTGGTGGTCAATGCGGCGGTCCGTACTCCTGTGGATGCCACCAGCCCTCCTCCTGCTAGCCGTCCACACCCAGCAGGGCTGCTGGTGGGGCGGTGCAGCGACGCTATGACCCCAGCACGGTGCGGAGGGCAGGTCGGCGGCTGACGGCACCTCACGGCGCCTTACACGACCTCACAACAGCAGATCAGCGAGAAACGACGCATACTGGGCCCATCAGCTACAGCTCCTGCGCACGCGCTCGTCGGCCCTTCTCAGCGCTCCTCGACGATTTCGAACCGCAGTCCCCATTGCGGCACGCATCCGGTGCCGCAAAACACGACCCACGACTGAAAGACCAAATTCTCGGCGAGGTACCGCGGTAGCTGCGCGAACAGCAGTATCCCTGTTCCCCTAGTGGGAATTCCGTCGGCGCGGATCAGGGTGCCAGCGGGAACTGCGTTCTTCGCCCTGGGAGTTCTGCGCCTTCTCGTGGCACCACGACCGCTCAGGGATATCACCTGCGCCAACCGCCGATATCGCGTACGAGCATCGCGCCCATTACGCTGATCATTTCACTCAGTCACGAGCAGGTTCCTGAAGGCAGCGGCCGCGGGCAGCTTGTGCTGGTCGACTTGTCCGGCGAGCTCCTCGGAGCGGGGCGCCCACAGGTTGGCATGAACGCGCATATTCAGGTGGGGGATCGGTGTCGGATCCCAACCAACGCGCTCATGGACTACCCTGCCGTCTACCAGCCAAGTCATCCGGTCTGGCTGCCAGTCGATGGCGTAACGATGGAAGTCCTCGGTGGCGTCGAAGCCGAGATCGATCCGGGATGGCGAGCCGCGGTAGCCGAAGCCCAGGGCTGTTCCGTCGTCGCCGGGATTGAAGTACACGTTGACCAGCATCCGCCGGGGATCGGAGCCAGCGAACTCAATGTCGATCTCCTGCCGTGGTGTGTCGCGATGCAGGAAGAATCCGGTGATGAGCCCCGAGCCTGATGCTGCCCTTATCTCTACCTCAAAGCGCCCGTACAGGAACGAGCGTACAGATGCGAACGCCCCCGACCGGTACGGGCGCGGTCCACCCTCGATAGCGTTGATCACTAGGCGCGCGCCCTCGTCGCTGTGTTGGAGGCCTTCCCGCGCGAACGAAGCCAGGTTGCCCGGGAACGTCTCAACGAGACCAGGGAACGATGTCGACGCCTCTGTCATGGAGGCCTCTGCAATAGCCGAGCCCCCCGTGCGAACGGAATGGCGCAGGTTCTGCGTCGGCCGCCATCCGCTCGACGCAGGAAGGACCCAGGGCGAATCATCCATCGCAAAGTTGTCACGCCGTAGCCGTGCCTGGGGCAAAAGTCGTGCGGTCGGGCGTTGGTCTCGGAACAGGCGGAGGGCTCGTGGAGTTCCGGCGGGAAAGGGTTCGGTAGGCTCAACGAGGCCCAACACGGCACAGAGGAGCCCCCACGATCCGCCGAAGGAATCACGAGGTGCCAGAATCGCTGACCGCGACGGCGGCAGCCGGTCTAGCTCCAAACCCGCTGGTGTCAGTGCGTCCGCCTCAAGGACAACAATTGAACGCTCGTTCGCCATCGCAGCGGCAAGCGCGGCCGGCACGAGCGGAACGTCGACAAGGGCGTCGAATACCCTCAACGCGTCTGTCAGTTCCTGTTGGTGCATCGGTTCCTCGTCACCGTCGAACGCGCGGACGCGCAACCCGAGCATCGACAGCGCCATGGCGAGGCTTTCCCGCTCCCCGCCCGCGGTCCACGCCAGCACTGGACCGAGGCGCGATGGGGCGGGAGGCTTGACCGCGTGCCCCGAGTCGACGATCCCAGCGCGGGCCAGATACGGCAGGACTGAGTAAGCATTGTCGGACGGTCCGTCGTGCCTTTGCGCGATAGCGGGCGAAGTGAGCGCCAGCGCACCGAGTTCTGCAAACCGGTAGTTCATCCATAGGTCAACGGGTCCGACCACAGGCATCGCGCGAAGGAGCGTTGCCGCTCCCGCGCGCGAAAGCACGTAACCCGAGAGGAACCATAAGCCCCGCGCAGGCCGAAAGAGGATGGGGCAAGCATCGTCGCGCGTCGCGGTTCCGCCGGCGTCAGAGTAGGATAGGTAGAGTAGCTTCGGTTCACCTTCGGCTGTGGACCGGTCGAGGGCGGCACGCCATCCGCGGTCGATCACGGCTGGGGCGCCAGGCCTGAACCAGACGTCGTCCTCTAGGACGAGAACGTAGTCCTCGGTCCCCGTCGCGACGGCTTTCCAGACCTCCACATGCGACCGCGCCACAGCCACTTCCTGCCGAGACATCCGCACCGGCTCATCCTCGGCGAAGCACTCTGCAAGTCGGGCGTCGGGTTGCACGTGCAACTGATCGCCGATTCGATACATCGCGTCCACGTCAGCGGTCGCCGCTACGGCACGTCCGTCCCGCGCATCCACTGCTGCGAGCCGCCGTGTTATCGATGTCAAAGGAACGCCTTCGGATGTCCGGAACCGGCTTAGCTCTTTGGTCACGCGCCGCCATCGTCCCGGCTGCCTGTCTAGGTTGATGACGATAATGGCCTTAATCTGGTCTGCGTTTCTGCCGAAAGCCTGAACTCTGCCACCTGGAACAGAGGCGGCCAACGAGCGCCAGGTGCGGAATGCGAGCGCTCGCACTGGACTGGTCATTTTCTTGATGTTCATTAAAGGTCTTCACCGTTCCATGTTGCGCCAGTTGCGGGCGTCGCCGCGATATGCGAGGTCCCAACGGGGCTCCGCGACTTCCTCCCAGTGCAGGAGCAACTCGAAGTCCGGCATGATGCCACTGATCTGCGACTCGCGGGCGTACGCCGCTAGGGCAGCGGTGAGGTTCCCCGGACCAGTCGTCGCTTGAATCTCCGGCGTTGGCTCGCATCCAAGCAGGGAGTTGGTGGCACGTGCGAGCGCACGTCGGAGGATCGGGTGACCGGCGGGTGCGGCGATCGGGTTGTTGTTGACATAGAAGATGCGGCCGTCCGTCGGCAAGTCGGTTCGCCGCAGTTCAGGCCCCGGCACCATTCCGCCGGCATTTACGTCGTAGCACAGGGGGTGGACCTTTAGCGTGCTATCGCGGAAGATGTTGTTCCAGCCATCGCCGAGCAGTACGTCGTCGGCGTCGACGTAAAGGCCGCCCTCCGCTAGCACGAAACACAGGCGCAGGTAGTCGCTGCGCATTGCGGGGTGCCTGCACCGCGCAAACGCGGCAAGCTCCCGAGGGCCGTACCATTTCTCGATGTAGGCCGCTGCCGAGGCGTCGTCGAACATCCGGAACGAGAAGCCTTCGTCGCGCAGCGGATCCCAACTCTCCAGGCATTTGCGGACGTCCGGTGGCACGCCGAAGGGGTCATGCCAAAAGCGCACTAGGGTTCTAGGTATGGAACCCGCACTATTGGGACACCCCCATCTCGAAGGGTTTCGAACGCTTCGTAGTTGCCGCAGCGTCAATTGTCGGATGAAGTCGGAGCGCAGACGGTCGTCCTCTTCGAAGCCTGGCGGGTAGACATCCATTGCCGTGGCTTCGCGCCGATGATCGTCTGCTACGGGAGCGTCATCTGGTGCTGACGGGCTCAACAGCTTCTCTGGATCGCGCCTCGCCGGTTTCATCGACCGCCATCTTCCAGATATGCGACATAACGCTCGGAACTCCGGAGGAGATATGCACGTCCATCGACTACAAAACCGTCCAGTCCGTGGTCCGCGGTGTAGGTATCGAGGTCCGACAGATTGTTGATGAATCCCTTCCCGTTGAAGTTGAGAGACGTGTTGCAAAGGACCCCGTATCCGGTGCGCGCCTTGAATGCATGGAGCAGCTCGTAGAGTTTTGGGTTCGTGCGGGGGCTTACAGTTTGGAGTCGGGCCGTGCCGTTCACGTGCGTTACTGCAGCAAGCGCGTCCGTGTTGGCTCGGAAGGTGAATAGCATGAACGAGCTTTCGCGGTCACAGCCGAACCATCGCGCCGCGTCATCTTCTAGACAGACAGGGGCGATTGGCCGGAACTGCTCGCGTTGCTTGATCTCGTTCAGGCGCACTCTCGTGCTTTCGTGGAAAGGCGCGGCGAGAATGGACCTGTTGCCGAGGGCACGAGGTCCGATCTCATACCTGCCGTTGACCCAGCCGAGGATCAGGCCGCTACTGAGCATGTGGGCGACCTCCTCGTGACTCACGTCTCGGACGTCGTAGCGACCGGGGACGACGGGCGAATCCATTCTGAAAGGTAGCCCGGAATATACGTCCCATTTAATCTTTGCGTTCCCAGTGAAGTGGAGTTGAGCGTCAATCGCGGTCCCGATTGCCGAGCCGGAGTCGTTGGCAACAGGCGGCACGAAGATCTCAGAGAAGATGCCCGCTTCCCTCCATTTCGAGTTCCAGTCACAGTTCAGGCCGCAACCTCCCGCGATGACCAGAGGCAGATTCCTGCGCAAGTTCGCCTTCGCGAAGCGGTAGAAGGTGTCGAAGATTCTGTCGCTAAAAATGCCCGCAAAGTTGCGGAACTCCACGTCGTCCGTGCCTACGTTGTAGTACGCGGAAGACTCCAGCCGCTCATAGAGGTCAAGCTGAACGTGCTCCGAAGATAGGAGGAAGGCCATCAGCTCTTCCTCCTCAGCGGTGGGCGTGTCCCTTGTTGAGAAGGAGGCGAGCGCCATCAGCTTTCCCGCATCGGAGAAGCGGGAGAACGGGGCGTTCTTCGGAAAGGTTGGATCTGCCAATCCGTAGATCGAGGCGTATCGGTCCCCTGGTTCGCTCATCACGTCGGCGATCAACGTTATGTTCATCTCAGGATCGATCTCATAGAACGCGCCGATCGTCCCCTCCCACACTAGGGCATAGCAGGGTGAGCCCTGAGGAAAGGGTGACATACCAAATCCGCAGAGCAGATGTGACCGCTCGTGAGAAGAGGAGAAAAACGGCACCGACTTTCCAAGAACACGGCGATGCTCCACAGTGATTCCGTCTTTAGCGATGCCGCGATACCCAACGTGAGACGATGACCCGGTTGGCTGTGGCTCGCGCGGCCACCACCCGCCAGTACAGATCACGTCAGGCACTGCATCTAGCCGCCCGAAAGCTTCGAGCATGTCGCGACTCGAGACTGGCGTATACCGGTAGTTAGAGTCCTTCTCCGCTTCGACAGAAGAGACAAGGCAGCCGTCGCGAAGGTGGGCGACGGCTCCGTCATGGCCCGGGTTGTACGACATGATCTCCACGCTTACGTGGCCCTTCTCGTTCGGCATGCCAGATGACGGACCGCGACGAGGTCCACCACTGCCCCATCCCAATTTCTCGCGCGGCGGGTGGCTGAGCGGTCCCTCGGTGACTCTCTCGTTTAGCAGCCTCGTGCTCGTGATCAAATGCAACTTACCTGGTTCTCCGCCCCGCAGCAGATCCGCCTTCCAGCGGGGCAAGGCCGACGACCCGACCGGAGTTCGCACCGCCTTTTCACACCCCGCTCACCTGACCGGCTGCTGGTACCTGGGCCAACGTCCCTCACATCTGAGGCGGTTGTCATGATCGACTTTTCGGCGCGTCTTCACAATGTACGATCGAGGTGCCGGCCCGCGACCATGGGTCACGGCGCGACTTGGCATCAGCCTCAACCTGTCTACTACGGACCTACGAATCGGGGCGAAGGGCGGCGTCGGCGACGAGCTGGTGATTGCGCCAGTACAGGCTGAGGCGGCGTGCCACGGGATGGGTGCGGCTGGCTCGCCGAGCGGTGGTTGTCCGTGACCGACCCCGCAAGCGTCCAGGACCGCTTCGTGATTCTCCGCCGTTTCGAGCACACCCTTGTCGTGGACGCTCTTGCCCTGCTCCTTCTTGGTCTGACTTGTCGCCGAGGATTCGTTCGGCCTCGCCGCGCAGCAACCGGTGGGCCTACCTGGGTCTAGCGAGCAGTGATCATGGGTTGGTCGAGGATGCCGGCGAGGCGCAGGCGTTGACGGTGGGTGTGGAGAAGGTCGGCGGCTGCGGCGGAGTCGCCGATCGCGTTCAGTTGATCGGCGGCGAGCTGGTGGAGCTGCTGGTTGTAAGGGTCTATGCGGATCGCGCTTTGCAGCAGACGCAGGCGCTCGTGCGGGTCGGTTTGTGCTGCCGCGACGGTGGTGTGGGCGTCGAGGACCAGGCGGCGTGTGGCCTCACGGGGTGGGTCGATCCATGGCCAGGTGTGGCCGGCGGCGAGGTCGCCGGTGTAGGCGTCCATCACGGTCTGCCAGCCGCCGGGTGCGTCCGTGGTGGCGCTGTGGTGGGCGGCGGCCTGTAGTCGCCATAGGTCCACGTCGATGCATGGGTCGAGGTGGTAGCGGTCCTCGGTGTGGACAACCACCTGGTCGGCGGTGGTGGCGCGGATGGTCGAGCGGAGGTCGCTGAGGGTGGTGTAGAGGCGGCCGGTGACGGTGTGGGCGGGTAGGCCGGGCCAGAGGGCGTGTACGAGTTGCGTGGTGGTGGCGCCGTCGGGGTGCACGGCGAGGAAGACGAGGATTTGCAGGGCGGCGCTGCGGCGGATGGTGACCTCTTTGCTGTCGATGAGCAACGCCGGGCGGCCGAGTACCCGCAGCTGGACAGCGGTCGCTGCGGCTTCGGTGGGCCGCTGCGGTGTGGGCGGTGAGATTCGGTTAACTTGGCGGGGGATCTTTGCCTGTGCACGGTTGATCGGCCGGGCTGGTGCGGACGCGGCGGGGTCGGGTGCTGCGGTGGTGGGTTGGGCCAGGACGGCGAGTAGGTCCGCTGCGGCGGTGCTGTCGAGGACACACATCCGTGGCCGTGGTTGGCCGTTCTGGTGGTCCACGGTGTGGCCGTGGCGGTCGACGCGCCAGGTGGGTAGTGGTGCTGCGGCGTCGAGGGTGACGACACGGGCGCCCGGGAGGTTCGGTGGTGCTGCCGTCGCGGGTTCGGCGGTCAATACGAGGCTGGGTATGCCGTGGTCGGCTGTGGACGAGGGGCTGGACGCAGGTAGCAGGTCGGCGGCCTGTTCGAGGGCCTCGACGACATGCAGTCCCGGGATGGGGACGACGCTCTCGGCGACGCTGGGCAGGAGCCTGGTAAGGGCGTTGCTGGTGACGATCACCGGGGTCGTGTCGGTGGGGTCGCGTAGCGCGGCGAGGAGCCGGGTGATGAGTAGACCTCGGGCGGCGTGGTCGGCCCCGTCGCCGGCGAGACGTATGCCGGCTGGGGGCAGCGGCGCCTGCATGGCGCCGGTGGTGGCTGCTGGTGGCGGTGGTTGGTCGGCGATGGCTGCTTGGACGGCGGTGACGGTGGCGGGTAGGGGTGTCAGCTGGGTGGCGTCGGTGTCGGGTTGGCCGGGTTGGTGGGCGCGACGGCGGCGTAGCCACACCAGGGCCGCTGCGGCGGCGATGTGGTGGGCGGTGTCGTCGGGTATCCAGCCGCCGGGCACGACCACCCCGCGCTGCTCGGTCTGGGGCGTAGCGGAGGGGTGCTGGAGTTTGTCGGCGGTGACTGGTGTCGGCGGGTTCGGTGGATGGGTGGAGGGGGTGTGGGCGGTGGTGAGGGCGGCCGCGCCGGCGATGCTGGTGGCGGCGGCCTGCCATGGGGTGGGTAGCGGCAGGTGGCGTACCCATCGGGCGCCGGCGCGCAGTCGGCGGGCGGCTGTCACGGTGATGGTGTAGGCCATGCCGAGCCACAGCAGCCAGGCCACGGCGATGAGCCCTGTGGTGAGGGTTGCCGGGGTCAGCGGGTCGGTGAGCCAGTCGCGTAGCTGCGCGCTGGTCGGCCAGCCGGGCAGGTGCGCTCGGGTCAGGGTGGTCAGCAGCCACGGCGGTACCGCCAGGACGGCCAGCACGACGGTAGCGCCTGCGAGTCGCCGGCCCCCGTTCACCGCGGCTCCTCCCCCAGGTTCGTCGGGTGGCGACGGGTTGGTGGGGTCATTGCGGCGCCCGGTGGGGGTGGTGGGGGCGTAGGAGGTGGGTCCACATCTGGCGCAGCCACCAGGTGGTCACGGCGATGGCGTAGATGGCGCCGAGGATGCCGGAGGCGGGCCAGGAGACCAGGGCGGCGGTGATGACGGCGAGGGGTGCGCTGAGGATCAGGCGCAGGATCGGCTGGGACACGACGGCCATGACGGTGCCGATGCCCAGGAGCAGGCCTCCGACTCGGCCGGCGAGGTCGATCCAGAGGATCAGGTGGGGCCACCGGTCGGCGGTCAAGCTGTATTGGATGAGCAGCATCCCGGCAGCGGCGGTGAGCACGGATCCGGTGGGAAAGGCGAGCAATTTCGACCATCCGCCCGCGGGGATGCGCCATTGCCGGGCGGCGATGAGGGCCATGACGGCGGCGGCGGTGATGGTCGGGGTGATGGGTAGCAGTGTCCAGCGCAGGAAGCCGTTGACGGGGTAGCCGACGTAGAGGCTTCCGACGACGGCGTACATGCCGCTGACGGCGACGCCGAGGGAGGCTGCGGCGAGGATTCCGGTTCCGGTGTGGATGCCGGGGCTGGTCGGGGTGGTGGTGCGGTTGGCGATGGTGGAGGCGAGGACGGTGCCGGCGCTGAGGCAGGCGATGACGGCGAAGACGGCGGCCATTGTCAGCTCGCCCCAGTTGAGGATCGCTTCGCGGTACATGAGGGAGCCGCGCCACTCAGGTGTGAGCAGGAACTGGGAGACCAAGGCGAGGGACGCGAAGCCGGGGAGGGCGATCGCGGCGGCGCGCCGCACCGGCGGTAGAGGTTCTTCGGGCGTGGTGGGGTCGGTGGTGGTGGCGCCTGCGTCGGCGGCGCCTCGGGCTGCGGCCAGGGTGGGCTGGTCGACGAGGGTGCCGGTGATGCCGGCGTCGGTGAGGGTCTTCGCCAGCAGGGGTAGGCGGGCGGTGCCGCCGACGCAGTAGACGCCGGTGAGGTCGCGGGGTGTGAGTTCCGCGGCGGTGATCGCTTCGGTGGTGAGGTGGGCGATGCGGTGCAGGACGGGCTGGGCGGCTTGGTCGAGCAGGCCGGTGTGGAGCACCACGGCCGGCCCGTCGGGTAGTGGCACGGTGACGGCCGGATGGTCAGTGAGGGCGTGTTTGCCGGCGCGGAGGCTGGCGACCATGGCCCATCGTTGCCCGCCGGTGCCGGGTGGGCTGGTGGTGAGTGTGGTGGTGAGGGCGTCGTCGATGGCGGTGCCGCCGGCGGTCGGGTCGGCGAGGGTGGCGAGGACTTCGAGGCCTGCGGGGCCGCGGCGCAGGACGCTGACTTCGGCGGTGGCGCCGACGTCGCAGACGGCGAGGTAGGCGCCGACGGGCAGCTGCAGGCCGGTGGCGAGCAGGTGCCCGGCGACGGCGGTCGGCGCGTCGATCAACTGTGGTGGTGGGAGGCCGGCGCGGTGCGCGGCGTGGCGCATCCAGGTGCGTCGTCGTGGGCCCCAGCCTGCCGGGACGACGAGCCGTACGTCGTCGATGCCGGTGCCGGCGATCTGGTGGGCTTGCTCGGCGACGTGGCGCAGGGTCGCGGCGACCAGGTCGAGCGGGTCGACGTCGGTGTCGGCGACGGTGAGGCGCTGCTCGGAGGGTTGGCGGGGGTGCGGGATAAACCGGTGCGGTGTGACCGGTGCGGCCCGCCAGGCGTGGTGGCCGGTCACGGTGGTGCCGTCCTCGCTGAGGAGGACGGCGCTGGGCAGGGCGGGTTCGCCGTCGAAGAGCAGCGGCGTCCAGGTGCCGTCCGGCCATGCCAGTACGGCGGTGGTGTCGGCGCTGCCGTAGTCGATCGCCAGCCGCGCCTGCCCCGATCGCATGGATGTCAGTCAAACATGAAGATCTCATTCACGTCATCCCTGAATCACTCACCGCAACCGGCCGCGGCACCCAGCAGGGCCACAACAGTGAACGCCGGGACTGACGATCGGCCGTGCCACCTGCTGGCGGCGTCTGGCCACTTGACCTGCAGCGGCATCGTCAACGGCATGCCGCACCATCGATCATTCGTCAGGAGGACACCATGCATGACTCCACCAATCCGATCTCAGCGCACGGACAAGCCGTGGCGAGCCGATGGACGCAGGCGGCGTTGTCCTGCGAGCCCGCGGACCAGGCGCGCGCGGAGGCAGCCGTCCGCCTCGCCTACCGCAGCGCCGGGCATCCCGAGCCGTCGCGGTTCCTGTGGTGCCCCTCTCCCCCGGCCGCCCTGCAGCAGGTGCGGCAGCTCCTCGACGACGGGCACCCGTCGCTGGTCGCCTCGATCCGCCGCGACGCCCTCAACAATGCGCTGGCAGCAACGCGAGCCCCGATCTGGGAGCAGACCAGCGACCACGACCGGTTCACCGCCTTCGGCGATTTCCACGACTTCATGGAATGGCACGGCTACTACGGCGAGCAGCGCTACGACGGCTTCGAGGCCCGCTACAACCTGATGGAGCACCGGTACCTCTGCAACCCGGTCACCAAGGGCGAGCGATCCGCGCTCACACCGGTACTGCAAGCGGTACGGCAGGTGTACGAGCAGGTGCTGGGCCCAGTCTGGACGGCGATCGACCGCACCCTCACCGGCAGCTACATCATGCAATTCGCCTGGTTCTGGAGCGACGAGCAGACGATCGTGAAGCGCAACGACGAGGGACGCGCCGTGATCCGTTACTGCCTGAATCCTCGCGACTGGTTCTTCGATCCGGCCTGGAACCTCTACCCCGACTGGCTTGTGCTCGCCGCGATCGACACCTACCAGCAGGTGCTCGGCACGGCACCCACCCCAGGGTGGGAGGGATGCCGTGACGTGGCGCTGGCGGCCGGGCCGTGGTGGCCCCTATCCGGGGCGGCCGTGATGATGCAGCGCCCCACCGTTCTGCGACTCACCGACGACGGCCGGCTGCAGGGCGTCAACGAGCCGGCCGTCGTCTGGCCCGACGGCAGCACCCTGTGGGCCCGTCACGGTGCCATCGTCCCACCCGGGTGACCGCCCCGCCGGCGGCACCTACGCCCCTTCCGATTGCGTCTCGGCGCTGGAGGGCGGGTCCGGTGTGGCGACCCGCCCTCCAGCGCGTCGGCGCCGCTATCCGCGGGCGCGCGGGCGGGGCCGACGACGGATGGCTCAGGCGTTGCCGCGCGCCGGCGTTCGCACGGTCAGGCCCCGGAGCCGGTGCGGAAGGTTAGGAGCTGCAGGTGTTCAGCATGCTCTGCAGGGCGGACTTCTCCGACGACTGCAGGCTCAACCCCCAGTTGTACTTCACGGTGATCCACATCTTGCTGTAGGTGCACCGGTACGACGACAACGGCGGCTGCCACGTCGACGGGTCCTGGTCACCCTTGGACTGGTTCACGTTGTCGGTCACGGCGATCAACTGCGGGCGGGTCAGGTCGTTGGCGAAGCTCTGCCGCCGGCTGGTGGTCCAGCCGCTGGCGCCTGAACGCCACGCCTCTGCCAGAGGCACGACGTGGTCGATGTCGACGTCGGAGGCGGCGGACCAGGTCGCGCCGTCGTACGGGCTGTACCAGCGGCCCGAGGTCGCCGCGCAGCTGCTGTCGGTGACCACGGACGTGCCGTCACGCTTGAGGACCGTCTCGCGGGTGTTGCAGGCCCCGCTGATGGTGATCCAGTGCGGGAACAGATCCCGGGAGTACCCACTCGTTGATCCCTCGCTCTTGACCGTCAGGGCGTTGAGCTGCGACTGGGCGCTGGCCTTGGACGGAATGCCGGGAGGTGTCGCCGAAGCCACCGAGGCGTCGACGGCGACCAGGCCGGCGCTGGCGACCATCACCGCCGCTGCGCCGGTCAGGGCACGCCGCGCCAACGCAGATGTGGTGAGTCGTCGGGTGAGTCGCATGAGGGCCTCCTCGGCATCGGTCGTGGACAGCGACCATCTCGCCTCATCATGTCGATCGATGGTCACCACTGTGAAGAGTGGGGAAGGCTCCCGCGAACACTGATCACATCCGTTCCCTGTACGCGCCACCGGCCCCGGGGGCACTCGCCGGTCCGCTGCCTCGCCGCCGATCGTGCCTGTCGAGATGGCGACGAACTGGCGATCAGCGACGATCCGACGCCCTAGAGTGCGACTCTCAGGCTGGCGCTACACCTGCTATTCCGGGAGCGACGGTGGCCAACAACCTGATCGTCATGACATGGAACGTCGAGAACCTGTTCGTACCCGAGGACACCGACACGTCGGCGGCCGACACCTACACCGCGAAACTCACCTACCTCGCCGGTCTGATCGCCGGCACCGGCGCCGACGTCGTCGCCCTCCAAGAGATCGGCAGCCTCCGGGCCGCACAGGACCTGCGGGCTGCCCTCGGTGAGCCCTGGCAGGCCGTCGTGTCCTCCCACCCGGACAGCCGCGGCATCCGCGTCGCCGTCCTCGCCCGGCATCCCCTCACCGAAGAAGCGCAGATCCTCGCGCTGCCGCCCTCCGGGTTGCCTGCGGTCCCCGACGTCGACGGCGACACCCTCACCCACATGGGACGCGGAGCGCTTCAGGTACACGTCGACTGCGGCGGCGCCGGCCTGCGGCTGCTGACCGCGCACCTGAAGAGCAAACTGCTCACCTACCCGGGCGGGCGACGCTACCCCCTCAACGAAGACGAACGCGCTCGCGGCGCCGGCTACGCCCTCCTGCGGCGCACCGCCGAAGCCGTCGCCCTGCGCGTACACCTCAACGAGACCCTCGCCGCGGCCGCCATAGACGGCCAACCGGGCATCCCCACGATCCTGTGTGGCGACCTTAACGACGGCCCGGACGCCATCACCACCGTCCTGCTCGAAGGCCCAGCCGACGGAGACGTCAACCGCCCCGACAAAGGCGACACCGTCCGGCTGTACAACCTCGGGCGACGCCTCCCTCCAGCCCGCGCATACTCCCGCATCTACCAAGGCCGCGGCGAGCTCATCGACCACATCCTGGCAACCCGCGACCTCCAACTCCGCCTGATCACCGTCGACTCCCTCGTCGACGACATCACCTCCATCGGCGCCTCCACCCGCAGCCGAGAGAAGGCCGTCGTACCAGACCACGCCCCCGTCGTCGCCCGATTCCACGGGTAAAACGCGGGCGGCCGGGAAACGCAGCGACCGACGCTGCGCGCCACGATGTCGTCGAGCTCGGCGGCGGTTGCGACGCGATAAATGGCAACGTTAGTTGGGCGAGGGCTGTCCAGAAGGCACGACTGACGCTGCGGCATCTCGCCTGTCAGGGCACATGACCGACCGCTAGCTGATCTTCGAGCTGCCCCGGCAAATGCGGACTGGCCACACACGGTTGAGGAAGTGTGGGGAACGGACGGGAGCCGCTCGGCAATCACCTGGCTTAGCTGCGTCGCTATGCTGGCCGTCACACCTGGAGCTGACCGTAGTTGACGGTCGTCGCCCACCCCATCGGGCATGCAGCGGGCACGTGGGTCGGTTGCAGGGCGTTCCGCTCGGCTGACCCGCCCGGCAAACCGCCGCAGGCTGGTCGAACCGATGCGGCTACCAATACGTCAGACGGAACACATCTCGGGCAACCAGGCCGCCCGGCGGCCGCAACGGGTCGTAGCCGTCACCGAGATACCCCGCTCTCTGATGGGAGCGGAGAACGAGACGATGGCCGGCGAACACCAGGATGCAGCCCACGGCAGCCATCGTCGCCGCCCCCTGTGGGGACATCAGCCGCACACCCGCCGCCCGGAACACCCACGGAGAAACAGCCAGGAGGATCGCCAAACGGTAGACCCAGATCCCCGCACGGTAGGTGAAAAGCCGCCGGCACGCCTCGAACTCGCTGCTGCTGATCGACACCGCGTCAGGTTAGTCCCTGAACGGCTCTCATCGCTGGCCCCGCGGTCGCCGCTGTCCTTGCGCCTTCGGCTGTCGGTCAACCCTCCTCTCCCCGAAGCCCATCTCCGCCGTGTCCGCACATCGTGGAACGGGCCTGGTCCCCCGACGTCAACTCGGCGGTGACAAGTTCGGCCTTCCTGCCCCGCGCCACGCCGGCTAGGCCGCGGTCGCGCATCGGTATGGCATTACTGCTGGTCGCCCTGACCGATGGCGTCGGCGACGTGGTTCCGAAGCTCCTGGGCGGCTGGGTCATCGAACTGCCGGAGGATCTGCTCCGCATCGGTCCATACGTTGGAGGCTTCTGCGTTGCGTCCTGCTGCGCTGAGCGCATCACCGAGATGCGCGAGCGCTACCGCCTGTAACCAGCTGTCTGCGAGGTCGTGGTGCATCGCTGCGGCGCGGTGGTGGAATTCGGCAGCTTCGTCGAAGCGGCCGAGTTGCTGGTAGGCCAGCCCGGTGGCGTCGAGCGCGGTGGCTTCGCGGCTGCGGTTGCCGAGGCGGCGTTGAAGGACGGCCGCGCGTTGGTAGGAGGCGAGGGCTTCTTCTGGCTCTTCGAGGTCTTGCTGGATGCGGCCGAGTTCGATGAAGCCGGCGGCGGTGATGACTTGGTCGTCGGTGTCGGAGGCGATTGTCAAGGTCTGGTTGGCGACGTCGCGTGCCTGTTCGAGTTGGCCTACCTGTCGCAGCATGTCGCATTGCTTGACCAGGACGTCGATCTCGGATGCGCGGTCGCCGAGCTGCCGCATGGTCGCGGCCGCGGCAAGGCTGTGTTGGAGTGCCTCAGCGGGGCGATGCAGTTCCAGCAGCGCCCAACCCGTCAGGTGGCTGGCGAAGGCCTCTTGGTGAGGGTCGTCGAGTTGGCGGGCTGCGGTTTGAGCTTGGCGGAACATCGTCAAGGCTTCATCGAGGCGTCGTAGGCGCAGGCACGCGAGTCCGGCGCCGCAAAGTGTTTCGGCTTCACCGGCAAGGTCGCCGGCTCGCCGTTGCAGGGTGATGGCCTGGGTGAGGTAGCCGAGGCCCTCTTGGTGCCGGTTCGCCTGCGTGTGGGCTTTGCCGAGGCTGTAGAGCAGGAACGCTTCGGCTTCCTGGTTGTGTAGGTGTCGGGCGGATGCTAGGCCGATCTCAGCGGTGGTGAGCCATTCGTGGATCGGGTGGCGGAAGTTGTAGATCTGGTGGAGCAGGGCGGGTAGCTGCCAGGCGTGTTGGTGCATGCCGTGTGCGTTGGCAGCGCGGGTAGCGGCGACGAGGTTGGTGCGTTCGGCCTCGTACCAGGAGATGGCTTGCTCGTGCGTGGTGAAGGTTGCGGGGGTGACGCTGTCGGGGTGTGGCGCGAGGTCGAGGGTGGGGTGTCCGTACATGCTTGCGGTGATGGCGTTGTGGGTGCTGTGGAGGTACCAGGAGAGGATTCTGTCGAGGGCGGCGGCGCGTGATTCGGCGGTTTCGTCGTGGAGGACCTGATCGGCTGCGTAGGCGCGGAGCAGGTCGTGGAACTGGTAGCGGTCGCGGGCCTTTTGTTCGAGCAGGTGCGCGCCGACGAGGACGTCGAGGATGCTGCGGGTGCGGTTGGGAGTTATGCCCGCTAGCGCTGCGGCGGCGCTGGTGCAGAAGTCCGGCCCTGGGTGGAGGCCGAGTAGCCGAAAGAGTGTGGCCGCGTCTGCGGGTAGGGCTTGGTAGGACCAGGCGAAGACGCTGCGGATTTCGCTGGCTTCGTCGTCGTCACCGCTGGTAAGCAGGTCCCACAGGCCGGATTCGTCTCGAAGGTCTTGGATGAGGTCGCCGAGGGCCTGTTGGGGGTAGCGGGAGGCGCGTTCGGCGGCGATCCGTAGGGCAAGGGGGAGGCGGGCGCAGAGTTGGGCGAGTTCGGCGAGTTCTTGGGGGTCGTCTCCGCGCCGGTAGCTGTCGGTGGTGAGTTGCAGGAGTTTGACGGCGTCGGGGTCGCTGAGGACGTCGAGGGTGAGGCGGCGGGCGCCTTCGCGGGCGACGAGTGTGGATAGTCGGCTGCGGCTGGTGATGATGGTCAGGCTCCTGCCTGTACCGGCCAGGAGTGGGCGGACCGCGGTGACGGTGGCGGCGTTGTCGAGGACGACGAGGGCTCGGCGTTCGGCGAGTAGCGAGCGGTAGAGGTCGGTACGGCTGTCGGTGTCGGCGGGTATGTCGTCGTGTGGAACTCCGAGAGCGCGCAGGAAGCGTTCGAGGATGTCGTGTGGTTGGGCGGGCTGACCGGGGTCGTAGCCGCGCAAGTTGGCGTAGAGCTGTCCGTCGGGGAAGTGTTCGCGGACCTGGTGTGCCCAGTGCAGGGCAAGGGAGGTTTTTCCGACGCCTGCGGTGCCGGCGATGACGACGATGACGGTAGGCGTGCTGGTGTCCGCGCTGGAGGCGAGTGAGGCGCCGAGGTGTTGCAGATCCTCGGCGCGGTTGACGAAGTCGGGTACGCCAGGTGGGAGCAACCGTGGGATGGGTCCGGCGGGGTGGTGCGGGGCGTGGAAGTGGACTCCCCCGCTGACGCTTCGGGCTTGCACGACGTCACGGGCCGCGCCGGAGAGCTCGGACCGTGTCTGGTCGCCCCGCTCGGAATGCGCGTCGTGCACGGCGTCCTCCCTGCGCTGCTGCTGCGCCTCAGACAGGCTTGTGGTGAAAAGCGGGCTGGGTCTGCAGAAGGCCGTCGGTGAGCGCCACGATCCAGCCGCGGCTCAGTCTCGCGGTGACGTGGCCAGGCGGGTATTGGTGCTGGCACCGCGAGGCGGCCGTGGCGCGCACCTGGGTCGGGTGCTCGTCGTCGGTGTGCAGGAAGAAGCCCAGCTGCCCGAAGCGGGCATGCAGGTGCAGTGCGTCGGCCACGGTTGCGGTGGCGGCGTCCAGGGTGCGTTCTGCCCGCGGCGGTTCGGGCCAGTAGGAGCCGCCGGCCTGGTTCTGCTTGTTGGCGAAGTAGTGGTCGACGTCGTCGAGGAGGCGCCGCAGTGCGCGAGGCGCGTATGCCCAGAGTTTGAGGAAGATCTCGTCGAATCCGTCGCCGGGATCGCGGTCGAACGGCTCTTGAACAAGGATCGGGCCTTGGTCCAGCTCGGGGGTCATTTCGTGGATGCTCACACCGTTGAGTTGCGGGTAGTCGAACGTCAGGTAGGCCAGCGGGTTGGGGCCGCGTCCCTCGGGCAGCAAGGTGGGGTGAACATTGACCGCGTATCGGACGTTTAGCTCTTCGATCGGTATGCGGTACATGTATGCGGCGCATACCAGCAGGTCGATGCTGATGTCGTTGAACTCGTCGGTTAGGGCCGCGCTCCAGCGACCCGTCCGAACAGGCGTTTGTTGCGCTGCGGCGATCGCGCGGACGTTGTCCGTCGGCTGACCTCCGGGTTCGTCGGTAAGGACGAGCACGAGATCGACGTCCGCGTGCTGGGCTAGCAGCTCCAGACATGAGGAGAAAAAGTCATGGCCGGCGTAGGCAACACGCAACCGCGTCATGGCCCGTCCAATCACTTGTGGGCGACCAAAGTTGTCCGAACAACTTATCGCCTGAGGTCCCTATGGCGCACGCCTGCTGCGATGGATCAATGCCGCGTTGCGCCCTCGGCAACCGGTGTCCACAGCTGGAGACACTGAGGACGAGTTCTATCCGCATTTGCGCCAATCCCATCGATAGAAGTCGAGTCCGCTGCCACATCGCCGCAGGTCAGGACGCTGGACACTACACCAGGCGGGCGGCGGCAGACCTTGACCACGAAGGGTGATGTAACGGATACTTGCCTGAACTGTCCGCCAAGTCGCTACCCGTATAGCGAGGACCTCTATGAAGCTGCGGCTGTTATACAGCACGTCTTCGACTAGCTGCCCAACAATCTACATTGCGGAGGACGGCGATATCGTCGTTCAGGGCCTACGGCTGGACCAAGACACCGAAGGTGAGCTGAGCAATGTCCTGGCGGGAGAGACAGCAGTGAAGATCTCTCCGCAACTGCTACTCGGCGCAGCCGCCGAGTATCAGCAACGCGGTCGTCAGTTGTCGTAATCTGCGATCACCACCCACCATCGGACCTGATCACGACAGCACCGGTCATGGCTTCACGACCTAGCTGATCGGCACCGACCTGCAAGGAGTGCAGTAGAGGACGCGGCAAAGCTGCGGATTGCGCATCACGATGCACGTCCTCACCGCGAGCGGAGAGCCTTCCTGCCGGAGTGCCGGAACGCGTTCGGATTCTCATCTCTGACCGCACTCGCGCCCGGTTGATCAGCCGAAGGTAATAGGTCCGGAGAAGTCCCTTCCCTGGATGGCCGATCCTGCCACCCTGCCGCTGATGGTGTTGCTCACCTGGGGCGGATTCAGCGCAGCTGCAGCCTGCGCGAGAACAGCGTCGAGGTCCGTGGCGAATTGCGCATCGTTGGCGCTGCGGCGTGTCAGCACCTCCGCTAGTCGCTCAGCGACCACGGGATCCGCCGACGTCGCTTCCAGCGCCGCAAGCTCACGCTCACCGTCCGGCGCCGAGGACGGTCCGTCGTTGTCGACAGCGGAAGACGGACGGTGCACCAACGCAGTCAATGCGGTCCACGCCTGCCGACCCATCTCTCCACCCGCGCCGCTGGCCAGGGCCGCTAGCACAGCTGCTGACACCGCGTCCATATCCGCCTCCAAGGCCTCAGCGCGTCGATGCCGCCTCACGCCGGCGACCGGTGCTCGTGCAGGACCGGCGAGTTCTGTCCAGAGTAGAGACGTCCGATGTCACTTGGCGAGCGAACTCCCGTCCTGCCTGCTGCACCAAGCCGCCGGCCGCCGCAGCCCACCCCGCGTGCAAGCGGTCAATGGGACCTGCGGACCGCGGCGACTGCGCTGGGGTGTGGATCTAACAGTGTTTCCGGCCTGATTGCCGGGCGTAGCGCCTGGTCAGGAGGGTGCCGTGATGACCGCGACACTGAACGACCAGACCGGACGGAAGAAGCGGCCCGAGCCACCGGCGGAGGCGAAAGCCGCCGCCGAGCTGGGCCGGACGGCCAAGGAACAGGGCTTGTCGTTGACGGCTCCGGACGGGCTGTTGAAGCAGTTGACCAAGACGGTCTTGGAGACTGCGTTGAACGAGGAGCTGGCCGAGCAACACGCAACAACCGCTGCAGGCCGTCGCCAGACCGTCAAGGAGTCGTCGACCCAGTTGGCCGACGAGGCACCACCTCAGTGGCGACAGCGGGCACGGTGACCACCGGTACGGCCGATCCCAGACGAACACGTGATCATGAGGCGGCTGCCTGCCACGCCGCGGTGACACACAGCTCGTCGACGGTCCAGCGACACCGGGCCGAGCAGCTACGACACGAACTCCACGGACGAGTTTCGCCTTTCGGGTACGGCTGTGTCACGGGGCCGATCCCAGACCCGCAGCTGGCCCGAACAAATTGTCGATCGCGGGTCAAGCTCGGGAATCGTGACGGCGGCCAGCCGGGCGGCGCGCTGCGGTGGCGGTATGGCCGCGCTGGCCGGGGCGACGGAACATCGGTTGGATGGTGACGTCCTCGGCCGGGCGCGCGATCGCGTGGTCAGTGTCGTAGCCGGCCTGGGCGAGGAGGTGTTGCCCGGCGGGGAGGGTGAGTGTCCAGGACGGCAGATCGATGAGGTCGAGCCGGCAGCGCAGGTGCTCCGTCAGCGCCCGGCCCCGGCCGGTCCGCTGGTGCGTGGGGCGCACGGCCAGAAAGGCGAGGTGGTAGTGCGCCGTAGTCGGTTGCCGGCTGTCCATGATGTCGGCCAGGAGACGGAAGCGCTCGGCGTGTGGGCCGGCGGCTGTGGCGAGGCGCGTGGCGTAGTCGGCCGGTGGTGGAACGGGCCCGTACTGGTGGAAGCAGACGGTGGCGGCGGTGAGGTCGCTGGTGACGTGGACGTCGCCGTAGAACATGGCGTGTTCGACCCAGATGGCGGCGACGCCGGCCAAGACCCGGCCTCGTTGTTCCTGGTCGGGTATCAGCCAGGCGGCGATGGGAGTGGGTTGGAGGGCCTCAGCGATCACCGTGGCGACGATGTCCTGTTCGCGCCACCGCGCGGCCCGGATGTGGTGCGGCACCTCGTGCCCTGCCTTTCTCTTGCTGCCTTTGTCGTCGTGCTGGTTGGGGTGGCCGGCGCTAGGGGACGGGAGAGCCGCTGTCGCAGGCCACGAGGGCCCGGTCGCTGCCTTTTTCCTTTGGGTGCGGCGGCCGGTCGGCTTGTCATGTCACCGCAGGCGAGTCACGACTGCGGCCGTGGTAGGTGAGGTGGGCATGTCGGTGCTGCGGGTGTGGGCGTGGGCCAGCAGGAGGGTGTAGGAGTGCAGGCCGGGTCGGCGTCCGCCGTTGATCCATTCGGTCGCGGCGAGCAGGTCGCCGGTGTCCGGGTGGATGAGCAGCGTCGAGGTGGATCCGTCGGCCACGATCTCGAAGGACATGCCGGTCCGGCCGGCCAGGTCGGTAGTCGTGCCTTTGTAGGTGAGGTGGGGGGCCGCTGCCAGGGCGCGCAAGGTCGTCGCTCGTTGCCGTGGGTTGAGGTGCTGGCTGGTGGCCAGTTCGACGATGCCGCTGGTCAGGATCCTGGGGTAGGCGGGCTCGCCGGCCAGCGCGGGCGGCGCGAGCAGTCGGATCAGCTCGCGGGGATTGGCGGGGATGTCCCCGGGGAGGTGGGGGTGCAGGTCACCGATGCCGTGGTGCAGTGTGTGCGGTACGGCCCGGCTGAACTCCTGGCGCTCCTGCGGTGTGGGCTGGTGGTTGAGGCCGTGCAGGTCCGGTGCCCGGCGGATGATCTCTCGGCCGGAGCCGTCCGCGTCGTGCCGCCAGCGCCGTACGTCGGTGCGGACGATCGTGGTGCTCGCGCGTGCCCAGCTCTGCAGGTGCAGGTAGGTGTAGGGCAGTCCGTCGGTGGTGTCGGCGGGGGCGGTGCTGATGGTGTCGGCGAGCAGGTTCAAGCGCTGCTGGGCGGTGAGCCCGGCGACGGTGGCGGCTGCAGCTGGTGTGCTGGCGCGGCGCGGCGGACGCGGTGCCGGCCGGTCGTGGATCGGCATGGCAGCCGGTGAGCAGAACGAGGACGAGGCTGCCGCCGAGGAGCGCGACACGTTGCCGGCGGGCCTTGAGGGTCAGGTGGGTCATGGTTGTCGTGCCTTATCTGCGCGCGCGGGCGTGGATGACCCGGCGTTCGTAGGAGCCCAGGAGTACGCGGGGGTCGGTCATGAGGTCGGCGAACCGGTCCGCGTCCGTGTTGGTGATGTTCAGGCGGGGACGCAGGTGAGTGATGACGTCGGCGAGGAGCCGGCAGCCGGGGTCGGCGCCGGTCCAGGTCTCGGTGGTGGTGTGGATGCAGTGCTGCACCATGCCGTGGCTGAACAGCAGGGTTTCGGGGTCGGCGGTCCAGGTCGCGCCATGCGGGCCGGTGAGGGCGCGGTGGGCCTGCTGCAGGACGGTATGGATGAGGGTGGCGGACTCGTCGTCGGGCGCCCGGTAGATCCGGGGGGCGGTGGTGGTGATGTCGGCGAGGACGAGCCAGCCGCCCGGGCGCAGCCGGGTGGTCATCTGCGCGATCAGGTCCGCGGGGTCGCGCAGGGTGCCGTGGGGCCAGCGGGCGAGGATGTGGTCGTAGCCGGCGGCGTGGCCGGGCACCGGGTCACGGTTCAGGTCCAGCTGGTGGACGTTGATGACGGCGGTGTCGGTGAGGTGGCCGGTGTCGGCGTCGACGGCGGTGACGGACCCGTAGCGGCCGACGAGCCGGGCCAGGAGGGTGGTGCTCTCCTCGCTGGCGCCGACGTCCAGCACCCGATGATTGGTGCGGATATCGAGTCGGTCCAGGACCGCGTGAATGCTCGGGTTCAGCAGTAGGTGTATCGGCCCGGCGTGGGCCGGCAGCGTGGTTGTCATGGCAGTCCTCAAGATGTCGGCGTGGCGGGTGATGCCGGTGGCGTCAGGTGCTGGTGCTGCCTTACTGGGAGCCGGTGATGCTGGTGGCGGCTGGGCTGATCCGTTCGACGAGCTGTGCGGCTGCCGCGATCACCTCGCGCTGGTGGGGCAGGAAGGGCTCGGCGGTGTACCCGGCGACGACGGCGGCGAGGGGGTCGGTGACGTGGGTGGTGGTGCCGGTGAGTTCTTCGAGGAACGCCAGGGCGCAGTAGGGGGTGTAGAAGGGGCTGTAGCCGCCTTCGTGGGCGGCGATGAGCCGGCCGTGGCAGAGCCGGTCGGCGGCGCCGACGAGCAGGCGGGTCATCTCTCGGTAGGAGGCGGCGGTGAGCATCTGCCGGGCGAGGGGGTCGAAGACGTTGGCGTCGAAGCCGTTGGCGAGCAGGATCAGGTCGGGGGCGAAGCGGTCCAGTGCCGGGAGGACGACCTGGTGCATGGCGTTGAGGTAGGCGGCGTGGCCGCTTCCGGGTGGTAGGGGCACGTTGAGGGCGTAGCCGGTGCCGTCGCCGGTGCCGTTTTCGTGGGTCCATCCGGAGTCGGGTGGGAAGCAGCCGGCTTGGTGCAGGCTGATGGTGAGCACGCTCGGGTCGTCGTTGAAGATGGCCTGGGTGCCGTTGCCGTGGTGGGCGTCCCAGTCCACGACCGCGACGCGTGCGAGCCCGAGTTCGGCTTGGGCGTGGCGGGCGGCGACGGCGATGTTGTTGAACAGGCAGAAACCCATTCCCTGGTTGGCGGTGGCGTGGTGGCCGGGTGGGCGGACCAGGGCGTAGCCGTTGGTGATGTCGCCGTGGGCGGCGGCGGTGACGAGTTCGATCAGCCCGCCGGCGGCGAGGCGGGCGATGTCGTAGCTGCCGTGCCCGACCGGCGAGAAGCCGTCTCCGGCGTCACCTCCCCCGCCGCGTAGGTCGCTTTGGGTCTTGATGTGCTGGACGTAGGCGGGGGTGTGCACGCGTGTCAGTTCGGCGACGGTGGCTCGGCGAGGCTCGATGACCATCAGCTCGCCCAGCAGTCCGCAGGCGTGGATCAGCTCGTGGACGCGTCGCTTCGCGTCGGGGTTCTCGACGTGCACGGCGGGTTGGACACCGGCGGTCGGGTCGGCGGGTAGCAGGCCGGCGCTGGTGCCGGTGTCGTGCCACAGGTACTCGGGATGGAAGACGTATCCGGTGGTCATGATGGTTGCCTTTCGTCGGTGGGGTGGCTGGTGCTGGTGTGGTCAGCGCGCGTGGGAGCTGGCGGGAGATGCTGTTGCCGGTCTCGGTCGCGGGATCGGCCGGATTCGCGGGCGGGTGGCGGCGATGTCGGCGACGAAGGCGTCGACCTGGCCGGGGGTGATGCCGGGCATGCAGATGAGGTGGCTGGTGTCGCCGTCGGTGGCCAGGAGCCACTTTCGGCGTACGTGCTCGGGTGGGGTGGGCAGGACGACGGTGAAGGCGTGCGGGTGCCGCCAGGCGGGCCAGCCGACAGCGTTGAGCCGCTCGACGGTGTAGGCAGCCAGCCGGCGGGCCTCGCTGGCCCGCCACCGGTGCCCCTCCCGTCCGTGAACGGCGATGGCATGCCACAACAGCGCAGCCGACAGGCCACAGCGGGAGCCGGTGAGGGTGGTGTCCGCCGTGGCGGTGTAGGCCACCCGGGAACCGGCGGCGCGTAGGTGATCGCGGATGAGCACGATGCCGCACGGCGTCGGTGTGCCGAAGAACTTGTGGCCGCTGATCGCGACGCTGCCGATGCCGCTGGCGTCATCGAGGGACAGCCGTCCGTCGAGGGCCAGGGGGATGCCGGACAGGGCCGCGTCGACGTGCAGTTGCCCGCCTGCGTGATGCTCGTCGAGGACCGCGCGGATGCGGCTGGTGTCGTCGACCGCCTCGGTCATGGTGGTGCCGGCGGTCGCGACGACGATCGCCGGGAAGCGGCGCCGCCGGTGGAGCTGCTCGGCGAGGTGCGCGTAGTCCATCTCCCCATCGGGGCGCGCGTGGACCGGGATGCCGTGCGCGCCGAGCAGGCGCACTACCTTGGCCACGGAGTAGTGGGCGGCGGCTGAGTAGTAGATCCGTGCCGTTGGTTTGCGCCGGTGCGCGGCGTGCAGGGCGGACAGGGTGCCTTCCGTGCCGCCGGTGGTGACGTAGCCCCACCGGTCGTGGGCGGGCATGGCGAGCAGGTCGGCTGTCCACGTGATGACCGCGCGTTCCAGCGCCCGGGTGTGCGCGATTCCGCCCTCGTCGGCGGGGTCGCCGATGTTGTTCCACAGCCTGCCGCCGAGGCGGGTCATGACCTCCGTGTGGTCGAGGTCCACCGCGCCGGGGAACCCGATGCTCGTCGCCGCCGTGGCGTCGGCTTCGCGAACGAGGTGGTCCAGCACGGCCGTGATGTCGATCGGCGCGCGGCTCAGGTCCGCGGCGGCGGCCAGTCTCAGGGTGTGGGTCACGCCGGCCGTCCGCCGTGCAGGTGGGAGGTGAGGGTGTGGTGGAGCATGCCGAGTCGTCGCCACAGCTCGCGGGTGGCGTCGTCGCCCTGCTCGGTGAGGTTGGCGTGCGGGTTGTGCCAGTAGGCGGGCCGGTCAGGGTCGAGGGTCTTGGTGCAGCGGATCCCGTCGACGCCGATGCGGGCCTGGGGGTCACGGTCCAGGTGCAGGGCGGTGCCGTCGGTCAGCAGCACGTAGCACTGGCCTTTGAGGTCGAAGGCCGACAGGTACCGGCCGCCGGATCCGTCCCGGAGGGTGCGGGCGACCTGCTGCCAGCGGCCCTGGTCGGAGTCGAGGGTGCTGACCCCGACGCCGACGTAGGTGGCGCCCGGCGGCGGGCTCATGTCTCCGCCGTTGACCATCGAGGCGTCCGGCCCGAGCGGATGCCACCGCCGCCCGGCGGAGGCGGCGCGGGCGATGTTGGTCCGGACCACCTCGGCTAGGTCGGCCAGGAGCCGGGGCAGGTCCTCGGATTCCGGGGAGGCCAGCCACAGCCGGTAGGCGGTGTGCAGCAGGTAGCCGTGCGGCTCGGCCGGTGCCTCGGAGACGAAGAACAGCATCAGCGCGTGCGGGCCGAGCGCCTCACGGGTGTCATGGCGCTGGTCCGCCTCGACCATGTGGCCGGTGTTGAGCCGCCTGCACCGGTAGGCGACCTGCACGCGCAGATCCGCCCACCGCCGCGCCTGTCCCGGCACCTCGTTCCCGTCGGGCGCAGGCTGGTCCGTGGGCATGTCCGGCGGGGGTACTGCCGCAGGCGGGGTTGGAGGGGCCGGGGGCGTCGGCGGCCGGTGGTGCTCCCCCGGCGCGTGGTAGCCGGGCGGCGTGCCGACAGCCGGGTGGCGGGGGCCCGGTGGCGCCGCCGGAGGGTGTTCCGGCCGCCAGCCGGGATGCAGGGGATCGACGCCGTAGCGTCCGCCAGGCGGGGTCATCGCCGTGTGAGTCCTCATCGCTTGCGCCCCTTTGTCAGATGGAGACGTTGATGGCGTCGGGTACGGCATGGGTGGCCGGTGTGCCACGGCCGATACCGGCGTAGACCTCCGGACGGGACCGGCGCACGTGCCCGGCCCACAACCCGCCCACGACGGCCGTGGCGACGAGGATCGCGGGCAGCAGCAGCGGTGCCCGTGACCCCGGTGGGGCGCCGAGCAGGGAGTCCGCGTTGTCGACCATCAAGGCCAGCACCGCCACCCCGCTCGCCACACCGATCACGGGTGCGAGTCGCCATTCCCATACGCCGGCCCTCGGGCCTCGCAGGCCGGCTGGTGCTCGCACCGCCGCCACCGAGGCGGCTAGGAGCAGGCACAACAAGCCCATCGCGCCCAAGGCCGACAGCCAGGTGAACATCACCGCGACCGGGTCCGCGCCGGACAATGCGAACCCGCCCACCACCACGACGGCGATGCCGGTCTGCGTCAGGGAACCGCCGCGCGGCGCGCTGACGCGAGTCGCGCTGCCGGTCCTTGCGAGCCCGGCAGGCAGCACGCCTTCCCGGGCCATCGCGAACACGTACCGGGCGATGACCGAATGGAAGGCCAGCATCGACGTGACGATCGCGCAGATCAGTACCGTCTGCGCGAGCGGTACCCACCAGCCGCCCAGGCGCTCCAGCACCGACAACGGCAGGCCCGCCGCAGGGTCGGCAGCCAAGTCGGCGACGGATCGGGGACCGGCGGCGATGCCCATCGCCCACGCCGCTGCCGCATACACCCCGCCGAGGACGAGCACCGCGGCGATGGTGGCCCGGCCGACCGACCGGCGGTCGATGGCCTCTTCGACGAACGAGCCCGGCGCGTCGGTGCCCATGAACGCGGCCACGCAGAAGGCGACCGCACCGCCGATACCGCTGACCGCCAGGCTCGAGGCGTCGAAGCCTTCCCAGGACAACCCGCCGTCCGCCGGCTGCGCGAGACCGGCCAGCGTGAACGCGGTGACGATCAGCAGGGATACCGCCACCACGGCGGCCAGCACGCGGGTCGACAGCACGATCGCCCGCACACCCACCACTCCGACCACGGCCACGGCGATGCCCGCCCACACCCACCACGCGCCGCCGAGCTGCCCGGCCATCGTCGCGCCGAACAACCCGAACAGGCTCGTCTGGATCGCGTTGTAGGCGGTCAGGGCGACCAGACCGGCGGCCACACCCCAGCTACGACCCAGACCGTGCGCCAGGATGCCGTAGTACGCCGCCGCGTGCCCCACCTGCCGGGCCATCGCCGTGTATCCGACCGCGAGCACCGCCACGACACCGGCCACCAGCACGAACACCAGCGGCAACGCCTCCACCCCCGTGGTCGCGTACGTGGCGACGATGCCTCCTGCCAGCACCACCATCGGCGCCGACGCCGCCGCCCCGAACACCCACAACCCGAACGGAGTCAACGTCCGCCGGGCCAGGGCCACCTGCACATGCGTCGACCTCACCGCTGCCCCCGATCCAGGGAGTCCGGACAGCGCGAGTGCGCCGGCACATCGGGACAGCCGGTGCGGCGGCAGCCGTCCACCGGGTGACCGTCCACGTCGGTCGCGTTCGCGGCCACGACGTGCACCGCCACGGGCCGTACCGGGCCGCCCCGCCAGTAGTCCTGGTCCCGACCGAGCCGCCGCTGCGCGACGCGAGCGTCCGGCGCGAACCCGAACAAGTCGTGCCTGCCGTCCGGCCACTCCCGCCTGATCGCGTACCCCCAGACGAACTCGCGCGACGTCACAGCTCCCGCGTCCGTGACGGCGGCGGCACCGGCGGGCGCAGCACCGAGCCACGCCAACAGCCACCGGCCGGCATTCGGCCGTCGTTGCCGCGACGGGCAACGGGTCGTAGCAGCCAGCATGAGAAATGCCTCCTTGCATCGAGGGGAAAGGTGTATGCAAACGCCCGCTGGCCGACGGCCAGCAGCCGTGCATCGAGGTGCCGAAACGGCTGTCAGGTCGTGTCGACCCGACCTGGAAGCGGCGGCGCCGCCGACGGCCCTGCGCCGGCAGAAGCCGCCGCGGCCCGGTGCAGCCGCACACGCCGGGGCAGGCCGTCACGCCGCTCCCCGCCGCGCCGCGGCCGGTACATCCGCCACAGCACCGGGCCACCGGACCCCAACAGCAACGGTGACCGCGGCAGGTAGCCGAGCTGGCCAAACAAGCTCTCGCGAGGTTCGCTGCCGCACACCTGCGTGTACGCCGGCAGCGCTTCGGCATCCACGACCCGGTGACAGCTCGCCAGCAACGCCCTCGCCGCCGCGGCCTCCCCGGGACGGGCCGCGAACTGTGCCAGATAGTGATGCGGCGTACGCGGCACCACCGCGTGCAGCACCGCGAATCGCGCCGCGAACGGGCCGAGCAACCGGCGCAGCTCACACCCCCACCCCGCACCGGTCGGCGGTGGCTCCAGCCGCGAAAACCACACCGCGACCACGGCACGATCCTCGGTCGTGTCGACCCGGCCGTGCCGCACCGCATACATCAGTACGAACTCGGCATACCGACGCAGAGCCCTATCGCGCACGGCCGCGTCAGGCACCAGCCACGCACCCAACGATCCGGCCCACAGATCGTGAGCCAACAACGCGGCCAGCACAGGAACGTCGTCGCCGGTCGCGCACACCACCGCCTCACCCGGAACCTGCAAGCCGAGCAGCCGACGAGCAGAATCGCCACGTCCGACCGGCCAGTTGGGAACAGACTGCGAACCTCGCATCGTCAGCGGAGCGTCCATGTCGACCGCCTTCGCCGGCACGTTGTGTCGCGCCGCTGCCACCGTCATGACGGCCCCTCAGCTCGCAGCCTTCCGCCACTGGACGCCGCGACGACGTGCGCCGCAGCCGGGGTCTGCCGGGCCACGCCATCCAGAGCGACCAAGAGCTGGGGACTACCGGGGGTGGCAGCGCTGATGCTCATCGACGTTCTCCTTTTCAGGGTGAGGAGCTGCGGAAAGGGGAGGGATGACCGACACGGCCCGCAGACTTCGCATGCCGCCGGCGACCTGCGCCCGATCACCATCGGATCGATCGGGGCGAAAGACTCCGGGCTGGTACGCGGCGTCGCCAACACGCCCGGGACCACGTGCGCCTGCGGACGCCGTCGCCACAGACCGGACGAGGTGCGCACCTCAGTAGCCGGCCCGACGGTCGACGCGGTGCCCGAGGGGCCGGCTTCTGAGGCAACTCCGCCGTCACGTACGGTCGGCAGGACAATCAGTGCTGCCATAGACCGAACGAGAAGTTCCGCCAACGGACGCGTCCTCGCGGCGATTCCTCGTCTCGCAGCGCTTTCCAACTCCGTCACCTCTGCCCTGGTTCTGCTGGTAATCCAACGTGCCGCTGACCTTCGTGAATGAGCTGGCCGCCGCGAGAGGCCGCTTCGCAGGCGGCGCAGCGAAGAGAACCACCGCAACGGCCACACCACCGTCGAGACGCCCGATAGGTGACCATTCCGGCCAGCCAGCCGACAGCCAGACTGGCCAGGACCGCAATCGCCGATAGCAACACAGCGGCACCGCCTGTCCAAGTGACCGTCAATACCGATCCGCGATGGAGTACTTAAGCTGAACCGTCATTCATTCATGGAGATCATGCCCAGCAGAGGACGGCGCGGGGAATACCTACTTCCGGTCCGACTTGGCATACCGACTTGCGATCCGACCAGTATCTGACCTGCGCAAACAGTTGTGGAGGGCCCGCTGACTCAGACTCCGCCAAGGCGATGATGGGGTTACAGTGAGCGCACCCCGGCCGGCTGCACCGTCGACCGGGCTTGCGTAGTCCCTGGAGGCTGCCGGTGAATCGCTCTAGTCCGTATGTCCGCCGACAATGGCTCGGACGTGAAATCCGCCGACTGCGGGAGGAACATGACGTGACGAGCGAGTCGATCGCCCGTGCGCTGCGATTTCCGAGGCAACAGATCAGCGCGCTGGAGAACGGGCATCTCGGCCCTGACATCGATCTCGTCAGCGGAATCTGCGACTACCTCACGGTCGGCATCAATCGGCGGGCCGCGATTATGGACGCCGCCGCCGACGGTTGGGCGCGTGGGTGGTGGGTGGCCGACGCACAACGGATGGGAACCCGGCAAGCCATATACGCGGATCTGGAAAGCGGCACCAAGACGATAACCGAATTCGCCATCTCACTGATCCCCGGCCTACTCCAGACCCCCGCCTACGCCGCTGCGCGGCTCCGCAGCGAACCGGCCCGCCACGGCGACGGGTTCGATCCCGCTACCGCGGTTGCCGCCCGCGCCCGCCGTCAGAGCCTGGTGCTCGCCGGCGGCGGGCCGCGCTACGAAGCCGTCATCGACGAGAGCGCGATCCGGCGACGCGCCGCTGACCCCGTCGTCGTCGCGGAACAGCTTCGACACGTCATCGCCGTATGCGCGAATCACCCGTCATCCGTGGTCGTCCAGGTGCTGCCGTCCGACACGTCGATCACAGGTCACAGCGCGCCCCGGTCGGCGTACTCGATCTACCGCTATCGCGACCCGCAGGGCTCACGGGCTGTCGCGGTCGACACCCTGACCCGCGACATCATTCACACCGATCCGGCCGAGCTGGACCCCTACGTGAGCCTGCACAGCCGACTCAAGGCCGCAGCGCTCGATCCCGCGTCAAGCATCCGCCTCCTCCGCGCCGCGGCGCAGAGTCTGGCACCCACCGAAGGAGCCTCGATATGACCTACCGGCCCAGCACCCAGCTCACCTGGCGCAAGTCCAGTCACAGCGACGAGGGCAACTGCGTCGAAGTCGCCGACACCCACGAACCGATCCTGGTACGCGACTCGAAGAACAGCGCCAGACCGGTACTGCGATTCGCCCCCGAGCAATGGCGCACCTTTACGCAGGCGGTCCGCGATGGCGGATTCCCGTTTCCGGCCGCAAGGGAGCAGTAGCAGAACCTGAGCATCTCGCGATGCTGCGTCACACGCCCCGGCGGCCGAGATCGGCCTTCCGATCTCGGCGACGCCACTCAGGACCGCCTTGACTCTGCGTGATCCTGACGCCACGATGGCAGCAGCCGGCCGAGCGATGCCAGCGACCTCGACTGAGGACGCCCGGTGAGCTCGCACGTCTGCTTGAGTCCGGTTGGGTCCACGGGAGGGTTCGGTGCCTCGTCATCCGGACACACTGATCACGCCGAACGCGCAACTCGCCCACAAGCGCGCAGGCCTGCCGTCACCACGGCGACCCGGACAGCGCATGTCCCGGACCGAGCTGGCCGACGCCGTGAACACCGCCCTGGCCCAGCTCTACCCAGACCGCGACCTCACCGCCCAATGTGTCGACCACCGGTGGGTCGGCAAGCTGGAACGCGGAGAGCACCGATGGCCCAGCGATGAACGGCGCGCCGCGCTACGACTCGTGCTCGGCGCCGCACGTGACACCGATCTCGGCCTCTACAGCCCACGGCGCACCAGTGCACTGGCTTCTGCCGACCACGACCGCGAGGCCCCAGACACCCCTTCGCTCACCGACGAGACCGCCGAGCCGCTAGCACAGCCGCACGGCGTAACGTCCGGTGATGTGAGGCGAAGAGCCGTAGTGGCGTTAGGTGTGATGGCCGCTCTCGCAGGCGCCGAACAGCGTCTACCAGACTTCACCAACGGCAGGGCACGCAAGATCGGTGTCGGCGACGTGGCGCCGTTGGAACACAGTGTGAGGCATCTGTACAGCCTCGACTATCAGATCGGCGGCGGCAGCCTGTGGCAGGCCGCCGCCGTCAAAGTCCGCGACGGCTACTCGATGCTGGAACAAGGCTCCTACTCCCCCCCAACCGAGAGCCGGCTCCTCAAGGCCACCGCCCGACTGGAGATGTGCACCGGATGGCTCGCCCTGGACGCGGGCGAGCATGTCGTCGCACGCACACGCTTCACCGAAGCCCTGATCCTGGCGCGACAGACGCAGGATCGAGAGGTCGAAACGGCAGCCCTTACCTACCTGGCAGGTCAGGCCAACTCGCTCAACCGACCGCGAGAGGCCCTCCGCTTCGCCTCATCCGCCGCGCAGGTACCGACGATCAATCAGCATCCGCGCTTAGCCGCCATCCCCTGGCTGCGTCTCGCCGTCGCGTCATCACTGACAGGCGATGCGCGAGGCTCCGAGACCGCCATCACGAACGCACGGAGGATCGTCGACCGCGACAGCGAGAAGCCAGCCGCGGAGTGGTGCTCCTTCCTTAGCCACACCGAGATCGACGGACTCCACGGCACATGCGAACTGACACTCGGCCGACCGGCCCGCGCGGAGAAGCTACTCGACGCAGCTGTCCGCGGCTACAGCGACGGTTACGCCCGAAACCGAGCGTTGTACCGCGTCCGGCTCGCCCATGCACGCCTCCTGCAAGGTGAACCGGAAGGCGCGGCCGAAGCAGCGAATGCCGCACTGGACGACATGGTTGGCGAAGTGGCAAGCTCGCGAGTCTCGACAGAAATGACTAAGGCGGCCCACCTTTTCGCAGCCCACCAGGGCATCGCCAAGGTTGATTCCTTTCTCGACCGACACCGAAAGACGTGACCATGGAGATGAGCGAGCAGATTCTTACTGCGCGAATCCGAACATTAAAACAAGATTCCTTCCACGACTACCGGGATGAGCTGATCGAGGTTTACGAGGAGGTCTATGCGGAACAGCTAGACGATCCGTTCTTTTCGTCAGAGAGATACTGGAGTCGACTAATGGCCTACGCTGCAAGGGATGGGTTTCGGGCTGTTGCCGCCGGGGTCGACACAACACTAGTCGGATATGCCCTGGGTTACACACTGCCCGCGGAATCGCGATGGTGGCAAGGGCTGCGATCCGACGTGGACGCCGAGACACTCGTTGAAACCGGCACCAGGACGTTTGCCCTCAACGAAATCATGGTACGAAAGACATGGCGACGTCGTGGAATCGCCCGACAGTTGCATAACGCCCTTCTTGAAGGGGCAAGCGAGGAGAGAGCAACGCTACTCGTACTGCCCGACAATGCTGCCGCCCAGGCGGCATACCGCAGTTGGGGGTGGCAAAGGGTCGGCGAACTTCAGCCCTTCGATGACGCCCCGGTATACGACTCGATGATTCTCGAATTAACCGAGCCACAAACTGCGGCAGACTGACTACGCCATCGATGTCTGAATAAATCCCGCTACTGCCTGCCATGGTGTTGATGGAACCCGCCGCGCAGACCTGGGCGGCTCTGGGGCGTAGGGACTACGGCCCCGAACGGGAGCCGTGTCGCTGACCCTCCACTGCTAGCCAGACCGTGTCGTCCCGCCTCGAATGTCGGCTATCTCGACGCCCCGCGTGAGCTGACCGTCTCGATCGCCACCTAATGGCTGTCACACGGGGCGGTAGACCCGAGCGTCGGCGAGAGGCGTTGCGGTGATGCCGCGGCGGCGTTGAATAATCCGCGGGGTGGATGTTGCCGATCTACTCGCCGGGCTGTGGCCATGGTCCCGGCTGATGTCGTCAATGAGGCCGGCGTAACGGTGGTGGACGTCCGCGAGTACCCCGACCACGACGAGTGGGAGGTTGCGCTCGACCTCCTTGCGGACTTTGACACGGGTTGGCGACCACCGACCGCTTGGTGGGATCGGCTGATAAACAGCGCCGAGATGCTGGGGCTCTCTGATGCTGCCGCATGGTGCCGCTGGGGTCGGTGGGAGAGCATCCACAGAACCGTCCGCGCCGAGTTGCGGCGGGCATCCTCCGACCGCTGTGGGATATCGGCAGGCGCACGGCGGCGGGGCGACCCGGATTTGCTCGTGGCACGCATCTGGGTGGAGTCGGCGCTGGCGTTGCCGCCGGCCGCCACCGGGTCGGTCCGCCTTGGTCCGCTGTCCCCAGCCTCTGGAGGCACCTGCAGCCGGGCATGACGATCAGCTGCACGAGGGCCGGCCCACATTGGGAACGGCCACCATCACCGAGACGTCGTATGCGCGCTGACTCGGCACGACCGAGAACAAGCTCGACCGGAGTGTGGCGGCACTGCGTAGCGCGTCGTCTGACACCCATCGTTAACCCAACACGCTGCTCACCGAAGCCCGCGAACGGCTTCCATCGCCGCGGTGGCCCGAGCAGGGCTCACGCAGAAGACGGCCTCTGTCGGCGGAGGCGAACACGCACGCCCGGATCTCCGGGGAAGATATCGATTAACTCGAAACCCGCGTGCGCGAGGTCTGCGGTGACTGCCGCGAGACCGCCCTGAGGTGGTGCCTTTTCGACAGCAACCACAACCTCGTCTACGCAGTTAAGGTTGTCTCGCAGTACACCGGCATGACGCCCGCCAGTGACGATGGCCGTGCGCGAGCCGGTGGCGTAGCAGGCCGAAAGCCACCGTTGGAGATCATCGCTCGGCTCCCCTGGCAGGGTGAAGTGTTGAGGGGCGTGTCCGCCCGGCCTGCCTTCTTCGATCGTCTTCTCGCCCAGAATGACATCCGTCCTGCTGCGCAACTCCGCAATTAGTTGCTCATAGCCGATGTGGCTGTCCTGGCCCTCGAGAGCGTAGGCCCAGGTCAGGTAGGGGCGGCGTCGGCGGGTGGCGGTGAGCCAGGGGCCGAGAACGGTAAGCGTCTCCTCGGGGAGCACGTTGGTTTCGACGTCGATGCCGTGGGCGGTGAGTACCGCGGCGCCACCCTCGCCTCGGGAAGTCGGGTCGATGAGGCTGATGACGACTCGCGCGATGCCGGCCTCGATGAGTTCCTGCCGACAGGCCGGAGTGACGCCGACATGGTTGCAGGGTTCGAGCGTGACGACAGCGGTACCGCCTAGCGCGGCGGGGCCTGCTGCGCTTAGCGCGTTGACCTCGGCGTGTGCCTCTCCTTTGCGTCGGTGATAGCCCGCGCCGACGGTCACGCCCTCGCGGTCGAGGATGACACAGCCGACGGGCGGGTTCGGGCTTGTCGTTCCCAGACCGAGCGACGACAGAATGATCGCTTGGCGCATCGCCGCGAGTTCGACGGCGGTTGCCATCAGGCGACCTCCTGAAGATCATTGAGGAAGGCGTGAACCTCTGGCAGCTGCTGGTGCCCGCTAACCGTAGCGCCGAGTTGCGCGAGCTGATGCAAGACCCGTCGTGATCCTGCCCGGTGCGCGATGGGCAGCGCTTGGTGTGCCGCTGCCGCTGCCTCATCCGGTTGGTGTGCTTCGGCATGAGCCATCGCCTTGACCAGCAAGGCTGACGCGAAGTCCTGGCGGTGCCGGCGCGGAATCGCCGGACGGGCCTGGCCGAGTACCTCGATCGCATCCTTGGGCCTCTGTGCCAGCCGAAGGCACGCCCCGCGGTGTATTTCGATGTATCCGCTGGTGCAGTAGGAGGCGTGCTCGCCTTCCGGCTTTCCCGGGTAACGGTCCGCTGCCCAGCGGTGCGCGGAGTCGAGCAGCCGCATGGCTGATTGATGCTCGCCCGTCGCGGCGAGGGCGTGCGCGTGCTGCACGCGCAGCGCCGCGCGCATCGGGCGAGGAAGCTTCGGGTCATGCAGCAGCGCGGCCTCTGCCTGCTCAACGGCTTGGGCGGCGCGCCCCGATGCCAGCCATGGTTGGCTGCTGCGGTAGGTGGCCCAGGCGGTCATCGTCGGGTCGGCGATCTCGTCTGCCCAGGCGAGGGCTTGTCGTGTTCGGCGGTGGCCGGCGGCGTGGTCGTTGAGAGATTGGTGAAGCCATGTCGCGGATTCGGCGTACTGGGCGGCGAGTCGAATAACGGCGGGTCGAATGGCTTCGGGCACCCCAGGCAGGGTTTCCTCGATTGTGGCCAGTTGCTTTATGACGCCCATCAGTGCGTACTCGGGACCGAACACCTTGTCGTTCTGTACCAGTAGATGCCACTGCTCGCGCAGGAGGTAGATGGCCTCGTCCCAACTACCCGGCTGAGGCTCGACCGTGGGCCCTTCACCGTCTGCCCCGTCGCTACGTCGAGGGCTGTAAAGATCGAGATCCGCATCGGTGACAGCACCGAGCACCTGACGCAGAGCTGTCCGCCGCGCTTCGCTGGGCCACCGATGCTCACCGCGTTCCAGCCTTGCCGATCCAGCGGGAGTGGACGTACTGGGCGGTGACGTCGCGGTCGGGATAGATCCGATCGAGCGGTGTTAACCGCATCGGCCAGCTCGGTCGCCGTTGTCGCCGTTCGCCACCGCGCCCGGCGCTACGGGACATGCGCTGGCCGGGTCGCACAGGTGAGGGCAGCCGATGCCGGGCGTCGCTGAGCACGGTGTTCGGACTGATCATGGTGTCCGGATGACGAGGCACGAGTTCCCCTTACCCAGCCTGCTGAGCCCTGCCGACTATGCCACCGGCTGTCTCGATCATCCAGCCTTCACGCTGTCGCGCCGCGAGGGGACACGAAGTCGGACCGCAAGTCGGTATTCCCGCACCACTAACCATGAGTGATCGTGTCATGTGTAGCCGGTAAGGCTCTAGGGCGGCAGCCGGCCGCTTCGGAACCGACGTGGAAGTCAGGGAAGGCACGTGTCGCTGCTCGGCCAGCGACAGCAGCTCCCGCTACCCGATCCCGGCTGCGGAGGAAACGCGAAGTAGCCCACGGGCTGGTGGCCGCAAGGTCTGCCTGCCCACCCATCGAAGTCTCGTTGGAGGGACCAGTCATGGAGAACCTGCTCGCCGTCAGCGGTGAACCGTTCCAGCTCGACGTGGAGATCGTCACGGAGGGCCCGGTCGCCGCCGCGCTGCTGGGGGACACGGACGACGGCTGCGACACCGTGAGGGGCGGCGACTGCTAGTCCGACGTACCGGCCGGTTCCGGCCGGTGGTCCCCCAGCCGCCGGCTGGAACCGGCGCCACACGAGGCAGGTCCGCGCAAGGAGACTCATCGACGGCTGGAGGGCGGTCATGTTCCGTGTGGTAGATGCCGCCAGTATTCGCATCGCGGCTCGCGTCTGGCCGGATCGTGAAGCGCCCTGGCCGCACCGGCATGATCCTGCCGGTGTCGAGTCATGGCTTCGAGCGGCCTGGCGTCAGGTAGGGGTCTCGGAAGCGGTCTGGGTGGCAAGTCCCGCACTTGCCGACCGTGTCGAGGCGGCTCTCGCTGACGCGAGGCTCGACGCCGGCCAGGCGTGGCGGATGGCGTTGGCAGTGGCACGGTACCGGGCCCGCGCCCGGGGTCGAGCGACGCCGTTCGGGTTGTTCTCGGGGGTCGCGCCGCTACGCCTCGAGGCGGTAGCCGCCGTGACGCCGTCGGAGCAGTCAGCGATCCGTGTGCGGCCGGACGCGGAGTGGCTGGCGTCGTTGATCGCGCTCCTGGAGGCCGATCCGACCGTGCGCAACGGGCTGTCCGTCCAGGCCAACAACCTGGCGCAGGTGTCGGGGCTTCGGATCGTCGTGCATTGCCGGCCCCACGCCTCCGTGCCCGCCGACGGGATCTCGTCGGTGAGGCGTACCGAGGCGGTGCGGCTGGCGATGTCTCTGAGCGCCGAGCCGGTGCGGTGGGCCGAGCTCGTCGACAAGATCGCTGCCGGCTATCTGGAGTTCCCGCGTGCCTCGGTCGAGGCTCTGGTCGCCGGCCTGGTCGAGCAGGGTGTGTTGATCTCGTCCCTGAGGCCGCCGTCTACCTGCACCGACCCGATCAAGCACCTCCTGGACCAGCTCGACGCAGCCCTCGACGTCGGATCCGTCAGGCAAACGGTCAAGAAGCTTCGGACGCTACACGGTCACCTCGGTGTCACCACGGGCCAGGCGATAGACCTTGGTGGGCTGACCGCTCGGATGCGGGAGCTGGCGGTAGTTGCACAGCCGTTAGCGGTGGATCTTCGGCTCGCGGATCAAGTCGTTGTGCCGCATCAGGTCGCCGCGGAGGTCGTCGCGTCGGTGGAGGTGCTGCGGCGATTGACGCCGCATCCGACGGGGCGCCCCCAGTGGCGCGCCTACCACTCCCGGTTCGTCGATCGGTACGGCATGGCGGCGCTGGTGCCGCTTGCCGAGGTTGTCGATCCGGTGACCGGTCTCGGCTTCCCGGAGCACTTCGGCGATGCTGACCTGGCGGCTCCGCTGTCCGCTCGGGACGAGCGCCTGCTGGCGTTAGCACAGCAAGCGGCGCTCGACGATGTTCGAGAGCTGATTCTCGACGATGCGACCGTGGGGGCGCTCGCCGGCCCCGATCACGCAGGAGGCAGCGTCAGTCCGCATGTCGACGTGACGGCGGAGGTGCGCGCGGTGTCGTTGCGCGCACTGGCAGAAGGCCGGTTCGTTGTCGCGGTGACGGGTATGGGCCGGTCGGCTGTGGCGACGAGTGGCCGCTTCCTCGACGTGCTGCCATATGCCGAGCGGGAGTTGATGCGCGGGCAGTTCGCGCGCCTTCCGGTCGCGGTGGAAGGTGCCATGGCGGCTCAGGTGAGCCTCCCGCCGCGCAAGCTTCATGCCCAGAACGTGCTCAGCTCTCCGCAGGTCCTTCCGTGGCTGGTCAGCATGGCCGAGCACCGCCCGACCGCCGAGGACATGATTGGCCTCGATGACCTCGGCGTTGCTGCCGACGCTGCCCGACTTGTCGTGGTGTCGATGTCGCGGCGCCGCGTGGTCGAGCCCACGGTGGCGCACGCCGGCGCCGTGCACACGATGCCTCTGCTCGCCCGGTTCCTCGTCGAGCTGCCGCGGGCCCTGGACGCGCGACTCAAGCCGTTCGACTGGGGTGCGGCGTCGTGTCTGCCGTTTCGGCCCGCCCTGCGATACGGACGGGTTCTGCTGTCCGCGGCGCGGTGGCGGATCGATCCGGCGCGGCTTCCCGCCGCCGACGCCAGCGACGGCCGATGGTCGGTGGCGTGGGACGGGCTGCGGGAGCGGCTGCGGCTGCCGAGGTGGGTGCAGGTCGGCCGCAGCGACCAGCGGCTGCGACTCGACCTCGATCAGGCCATGGACCGGTCGCTGTTGCGCGCGCACCTGGACGCCAACAGGGACGCGGGGATCACCATCGTGGAGGCCGCCGGGTCAGAGGACTTCGGATGGCTATCCGGCCGCGCGCACGAGATCGTCGTACCGGTCGCCTCCACCGCCGCTGCGGCTGCGGCGCCCGCCTCAGTCGCTGCAAGAGCCTCGTGGCCGCCGTACGCGCCCGCTGACCCGGTGCTGCCGGGAGAGAGCGGGTTACTGTCCGGATCCCTCGCCGTCGACCCGTCGACGGTGGAGTTGGTGTTGCGGCGAGGGCTGCCGGCCCTGTTCGCCGACTGGCCCGAGCCGCCGATGTGGTGGTTCATCCGGATGCGCCGTCCTTACTCACACCTGCGGCTTCGGCTGCACACCGACGACTACGGGCAGGCGGCGATCAGAGTCGGCCGGTGGGCAGTCGCGCTTCGGCGGCAGGGACTCGCGGGTGATCTGCGCCTGGACACCTATCGTCCCGAGACCGGCCGGTACGGCACCGGTCCCGCCATGTCGGCCGCCGAGGAGCTGTTCGGCGCGGACTGCCGTGCCGCCCTAGCCCAGCTGGCAGCGAAGGACTCTCAAATCGCACCGCAGGCGCTGACCGCCGCGAGCATGCTCGACCTGGCCGCCGCAATGCTTGGTAGCCGCGAAAGCGGATGCGAGTGGCTTGTCGCCCGGCCGGAGCACGCCGGACGAGCGCCAATCGATCGGGGCGTCCTGCGCCAGGCGGTCGCCCTCGATCCGACGCTCTTGCCAGACGAGGTTCAGCGTGCGTGGCAGGAACGCGCTCAGGCCGCTGGCCGGTACGCCGATGCGTTGTCCGCCTTCAGCGGACCGCTGACCCCTGCGACGGTACTCACGTCGCTGACGCATCTGCACTTCGTTCGCGCGCACGGCCCGGACGAGGCCGCCGAGCAGGTCACCTATCGGCTCGCCCGCCACATCGCGCTGGCCACGGTCCGTCGCCGTGTCCCTACCCCAGGAGCCGCCCGATGACGGTTACGCCGCTTGCCACGCCGCTCCTACGAGCGGCTGAGACGATGGCCTCCTGCATCAGCGACACCCTGATGGAGCCGCCGGCGCTACCCGACGGGGTCGGCTACGGGCCGCGGAGCACCCGCTGGTACGGCCAATCGCTGTCCAAGGGGGCCGCCGGGGTAGCGATCCTGCACGGGGTGCGCGCGCAGACGGGGCACGGTGAATGGGAACCGGTCCGTGCCTGGCTGCGTCACGCGAGCGCGGAGACGCTGAACAACGGCCACGGAGCGGGCCTGTGGTTCGGTGCACCCGCCGTCACTCACGCGCTGACCACGGCCATGCCGCACGCCCGACCTGCTGCCCTCAACACGCTGGATACCGCCGTCGCGGACCTTACCGAGCATCGGCTCACCGCTGCCGACGCTCGCCTCGCTGCCAGCGCCCGACCTCGGTTGGCGGAGTTCGACCTCGTCCGCGGGCTGACCGGCCTGGGCGCCCACCTGCTACGCCGATCCCCGGACGGTGACCTGCTGCGCCGGGTGCTGGCCTATTTGGTGCGGCTCACCGAGCCGGTCGACGCCGACGACGCCGTAGGCCTGCTCGCGCCGGGTTGGTGGAGCGCGGACCCACCCAGCAACGGCGAGAGCCGTGAGCGCGGCGGACACGCCAACGTCGGCATGGCGCACGGCATCACCGGTCCCCTGGCCCTGCTGTCGCTGGCCATGCGACGCGACATCCGGGTGCCGGGACAGTCCGAGGCAATCGACCGGATCTGCTCGTGGCTGGACACATGGCAGCAGACAGACGCGGCGGGCCCGCGGTGGCCCGAGAAGATAACCGTCGCGGAGTTACGCGCCGGGCGGCCCGCCATCACTGGACCAGCGCGCCCGTCCTGGTGTTACGGCACCCCGGGGATGGCCCGCGCCGTGCAGCTCGCCGGTATCGCCCTCAGTGACACCGACCGGCAGCAGGCGGCGGAGGACGCGCTGGCCCGCTGTGTGGCCGACCCCGTCCAGCTCGGCCGGATCATCGACCCGTCGTTGTGTCACGGCTGGGCGGGCCTCGCCGCGACACTCTGGTACGCCGCCGCCGACGCCCGCGACACCCGCCTACCCGCCTCGGTGCCCTACCTGATGCGTCTGCTGGTCCAGCACGCCACCGACCCCACACCCGCGTCGTCCGGCCTGATCTCGGGGCCGGCCGGCATCGCCCTTGCCCTGCACACCTTCGCGACCGGAACCGACATCCACTGGTCCACGAGCCTGCTGATCACCTAGACAAGGAGCACCTCATGGACCTCGATCCCGAAGCCGATACTGAGGCCCCACCAGGCGTCGCGCCGGTCAGCCGGTGGCGCCAGGTCAATCTGAGCTTCGCGAGCTGGCGAGCCGCTGAGGAGTACGCCGCGACCCGGCTCGCCCCGGCGCTCGCCGTCGCCGAGGACGACGGTGTGACCGCCGCGTTCTGGTTCATCCGCAAGACCGAGACGTGGAGACTGCGACTGCTGCCCGGAGGCCAGCTCAACCGGTTCTACTGGCTGCTCGCCGACATCACCGCCGACGACCGCATCCGAGATGTCGTCGAGCCGGTCTACCGGCCCGAGGCGTACGCCTTCGGCGGCGACCACGCGATGACGATCGCTCACACCCTGTTCCACGCCGACAGCCGCCACATCCTCGGACACCTCGCCGCCGGCGGCGATCACCGACGAGAGCTCGGCGTGCTGCTGGCCACCCGCCTCATGCGCGCCGCCGGCCTGGAATTCTCTGAACAAGGCGATGTCTGGCACCAGGTCGCTGCCCGCCGGCACCAACCGCAGGCACCCACGCCCAGCCCCGGGCTGATCGCCGCCATGCAGCGCCTCCTCACCGCCGCCGACGACGCGCCGCGCAGCCCATTGAGCGCAACCCCGCAGTGGTCGAGGGCTCACGAGCAGGCGGGCCGAGACCTCGGGTTCCTCGACCGGCACGGCACACTGACCCGCGACCTACGCGGCGTGCTGACCCACCACATCCTGTTTCTGTTCAACCGGCTCGGCATTTCCGCGGCCGACGCGCGGCACTTGGCCACAGCCGCCGTGCACGTCACCTTCCACACGTCCACCATCCCGCCCGGCTACCACCTCGCCGGCACGACCGACAGTAGGGTAAAAGCGGTGAAAAACTCCCCAGCCGATCCTGCGGACTTCAGCGCAGCCGAACTGCGCGAGCAGCTCGTCACCACCCTCAAACAGCGCGGTCACCTCCGCTCCGCCCGTGTCGAGCAGGCGTTCCGGACGGTGCCCCGCGAGCGGTTCCTTCCCGGCGTCGATCTGGAGACGGTCTACACCCGCCGCCAGATCGTCACCAAACGCGACCCCACAGGCGCCGCGCTGTCGTCGGCGTCAAGTCCCAGCCTCGTCGCGGACATGCTCGAACAGCTCGACCCGCAACCCGGGGACCACATTCTGGAGATCGGTGCGGCCACCGGCATCAACGCCGCCCTCCTCGCGGAACTGACCAACCCCGTTGGCACGGTCGTCACCATCGAACTCGATCAGGACCTCGCCGACGGCGCCCGCGCCGGCCTCGACCGCGCCGGCTACGACACCGTCAAGGTGATCTGCGGCGACGGAGCCCTCGGCCACCCCGAATCCGCGCCCTACCAGCGGATCATCGTCACCGCCGGCGCGTGGGACATCTCCGCGGCCTGGTGGGACCAACTCGCCGAGCGAGGTCGCCTGGTCGTGCCCCTGCGCGTGCACGAAAGCGGTCTGACCCGATGCTTCGCCTTCGACCGCGCCGACCCCACCACCCTGGTCAGCACCACGGCACCGCTGGTCTGCGGGTTCGTGCCCCTGCGCGGCGCGGCCGAGCACACCGACCAGCACGTCCGCCTCGACACCGATGCGGCCCTCAAACTCGACGCCAACGACCAACCCGACCGCGCGGCCCTCGCCCGCGCCCTTAGCCACCCTCGCTACGAACGCTGGACCGGTATCCAGGTCACCGACGACGACCCCATCGGCCACCTCGACCTGTGGCTCCTCGTCAACGCCAGCAAACCCTTCGGCCGCCTCCGCGCAGGCGACACCGCCCGCACCAGCGGACTGCTCACCCCCGCCTACCGGTGGGCCGGAGCCGCCATCTACGACAGCGGCACCATCGCCTACCTCGCCTTCCAACAGTCCAGCGACGGCCACCACGAACTCGGCGCCATCGCCAACGGCCCAGACGCCGACAAACTCGCCGCGGAACTGACCGACCTGCTCGACCAATGGGACAGTGCGGGCCGCCCGAATCAGCCCATCGTCACCGCCCACCGCACCGGAACCCGACCGGTCCAGACCGGCGACATCAGCCGACCCGACACCATCCTCACGATCTCCTTCTGACCGTGCGCCTCCGGGAAGGGTGGCCCCGCCCCGGAGGCCCGAAGGGAGCGCGGCAAGCGTGCGAAGCGTCACCGCAGGCATCCATACCCTGTCTCGCCCGTGGGGCGGCCACCTCAGCAGATGAGGACAACCATGCCCCCGTCCTTCACCCCTAGCATCGCCACCCGTTTCCCCCTCGTCGCCCGCAGACGCCCGCCAGCCAAACCGCTCGACGCACGGGTCACACGCCTCGCCGGGCTCGCCGAGACCGCCCACCGCGAACACGACCCGGAGAAGGCGTCGATGGTGTTCAACGGCGCCGCTCTCGTCGCCTCCGACTGTGCAGACGCAGAACTCGCCGAACTCTGGTGCCACCATCACGCGCGCCTCTACCTCAACCGCGCCCCCCTCAACGGATACACCGCCCGCTTCGCCCTTGAACCAGTCGTCAATCTCGCCCGCCTCCGCATCCGCGTCGGCGACGGAGAAACGGCGCACCAGCTACTCACCGCGCTCTACCACGCGGTCGCCAACAGCGAACCAATCGTCATCGGAGAGTTGGAGATACATCCTCGGCAGCTCCCCGTACAGGTCGAGGAACGCCAGGAGATCACCAGCTGGCTCCGCAACATCCTGCTCTCCGATGGAACCCGCGCGCTCACCGCCGGCGGGCGGTGGGCCGACGCGGTGAAACATGTCCAACGCTACGACGGGATCGGGGCCACTCTGCACGACGGGCGACAGATCGCCGTCGTAGCCCACCTCATCCACGGCAACACCCGCACAGCTACCGCCATCCTCAACCGCACCACGATCGAGCACCCGTGGGAGGAACTGGTACGCGATCTCCTACACGCCTGGAGCGCAACCACCGTCGGCGATCGAAGCCGAGCCGACCACAGAGAACTGATCGACCGAGCATCAACTATGGCCACCGGTCCCGGGCTCTCGCTATTTCGCACCCGACTAGTCCTCACCGCCCTCGACCTTTCCCCCGACCTTTGCACAGCCGCTGCAACGGCGGTGATCGATCACATGGCCGCAGACGTTTTCCAGGAGCAGGACGCCAACGCCGCGCGTGAACTCCTCAAAGGTCCAGGCGTTGGTCCTGAATACCACGGCCCGCTGAGGCAGATGATCAGCGCGAGCGGCCTCGGCCTTGGACGACTTCCGGACTCGGCCCGCCGGACCCTGTCATCGGCGCTCGCCCTCGCCGGAACCGCGATTCACAGCACCTAAACCGCCCTTTGAATCCTACTTCCGCGCGGAAAACCCGATAAGTCGATTTCACGTCCGCGCGACGGTGAGGCGCGGCGGCAGCCAGGCGCTCGCGGCCTTCCAAAAGGGCGACGGACGGGTCGGCCGGGGACCTCCCACGAGGCGACCGGGCCAGGCGCTTTTTGTCACATGCGCCCGATATCGTCGCCGCGAATCCGCATCCTTCGACGCCCGTTCGCGGAGGTCGACCATGGCTGGTTCTGCGCTCGACACCGTACCTGCCGATGACGCCAGCGCTCGGCTCGTCGACCAACTCCTCGCCGACCAATGGATCACCTCACCGGCGGGTCCGGGCGGCGTTTCACCTGGTGCCCCGACATCTGTTCGCCGCCGACGGCATCAGCCTCGACGTCGCCTACGCCAACGACGTAATCATCACCAGCCGCGGCCCGGACGGGCGCGCGACGAGTTCGATCTCCGAGCCGTGGCTTCAAGCCGCCATGTTGCACGCCGCTCACCTTCAGCTCGGCGCCCGGGTTCTGGAGGTCGGCTCCGGTGGCTACAACGCCGCGCTGATCGCCGACATTTTCGGACCAGGCGGCACCGTCGCCACCGTCGACATCGACGCCGCCGTCATCGACCGCGCCCGCACCACCTTGGACCGTGTCGGCTACCGGCAGGTGACGAGCAGGATGGTCTACGCGGTCATGCGCCGGCGGTGACGCCAGACCTTCATGACTACCGCGAGACGCCGTTACGGGAGCGGTGCCTGGGCGATGGCCCACAGAATGACAATTATGTGCAAAGGATGCCCTGCGATAAGGATCATCTTGAATCACCAGCGAAAGCTGGCCAAGAGGACTGAAAGAGTGCGATGGCCGCAGAGGCGGACCGGGCACGGTGCGACTTCCTGCCCCAGAGCATCTGATCCGTAGTCCGATTCATCGATGATTCGACAAATTGTCCAGCTCAGTCCAACCGCGGTGCACCCAGTCTGAACAGGTCCCCGCAGGTGCGGGATTCCAGCGACACCTACCGATGTCACGGATGGCGTCTCAATCCACACCGGTTCTCATGAATCCGTGCCTGCACTCCGACGCCCGAGCACCCACGGAGCACCCACGGCCCGCACAACCTCCGCCGGACCACATCGCCTGAAGGTTCTGCCTCGATGCGGTGGTGTATCGCGGCGAGCCGCGGCATGAAGCCCGAAACCATCGCCGGGATCTCGGCGATCTCGCTGCTCTGGTGCCTGATCACTCGGCCCGCCGGCATCACAGCACCCGATCGCTGAATGCGTCGAGGACTGCGGCGCAGCCGGTGCCAGCCGCAGTGATGGCGGGTCTAGCCAGCCGACTGACGCCGCAACGCAACAGGGTCTCAGGGCTCGACGGTCAGGCCGGGCGTCCGCCTATCGCGCCTCGGAGTTGGTCGAGGAACTCGTGGGTGGCCTTCGTGTGTGGGTGTTCCGCGCCGAGGGCGATGGTCCGTCCGGTGAGTGTGTTCTGCAGCCACCCGACGGCGTCATCCGGGTATCCGGCATACGCGAGCCACTCACCGAAGTTGTGCATGCTGTTTAACGTTTCGGGAGCAAAATGGCCGAGAATGCGCTCACTCTCATCGATGAGATCCATCCAGGCGTTCGCCGCCTCGTCCGCGTCCATCTCGAGAGACACGCCGAGCAGATAGTTATTGCGCGCGGTTAATGTTTGCGGATGGTCCGAGCCCATTATCCGCACATGGTCAGCCTGCACGGCATTAAGCTCTTCGGCCGCTTCCCGAATCTCTCCGGTCGCTCGGAGTGCTTGGGCGAGGTTGCTTCGAGTCGCGAGTGTGTCGGGATCGTCGGGGCCGAACTTCTGCAAACGTGCGCTGAGTACACGTCGCAGAAGTGGGATGGCCGCCCTCGGTTTACCGCATGCCATGATCCAGCGAGCGTGCGAACCCTGCGCAGTGAGCGTGTCCCGGTGGTCCGGGCCGAAGAATTCGAGCAGGTCGGCGGCCAGCTGGGCGAACATCATGCGGGCCTTCTCGTGCTCCCCGACCTTCCCGTACATTCCGGCAATGTGCCCCCGTGCGTCGAGCGTGTGGATGTTTCGCGGCCCGAAAACCCGCTCGCAGTCGACCAGAATCTGCTTCATCTCTTGGACGCCTCGGGCCAGGGCACCCGCGTTAGCTCGGCAGATGGCTAGGTTGGCGCGAGCCACGATGGTGCCAGGGTCGTCGGGTCCTTTGTGGCGCTCGAAGTCATCGACGAGCTCCTCGTGGATCGCGATGGCGCTGAGGGGATCTCCGGCTGCTGCCCGCCATCGGGCGGCAAGACCGCGGATCTCCAAGATTGTCGGAGGATGGGGCGGCAGATGCTGCATCGCTGAGGCCAGCAGATCGTCGAAGTACTCGGCGGCACCCAGCGGATCTCCGCGTTCGCCTTGACGGACGCCGGCCAGGATCAGTACCGGGTGCACGACTGATCCGATGAGCTCGCCGTGGTCATGACGCCGCAGCGCGTCGACGTTGGCCCGCATCGTCAGGGCGAGTTCCGAACCATGCCCGCCGTTGAGCCAGTACTCAAGCAGCAGATCAGCCGCCGCCCAGACCACCGACGAATGACGGTCGACGTCGAGTTCCTCGCGGGTGACACGCTGCACGAGTGCATGGACCCGGGCGATGTCACCGTCGTGGCGCAGCAGGCTCAGCCGGTGCAGCGTCAACAGCCCGTCCTGAAGTGTGTCGATGTCGATCGACGTGAGGGCACCAGTAGTCCCGACATCCGAGTGCACCGCGTAGGAAAGCCAATTGCGGGCAGCGTGCCCGGTCACGAGGCCGGCCAGGATGCTGTCGGAGTCCAGAACACTGAGCAGCTCCATCAACGGCCGGGCGACACCGGCCGGCGGAAGCCGATCTGCGACGTCCATTGACAGTGACCAAGTGGTTGCGACCGTGTGACGGTGCTCGTCGGGTAGCGCGTCCGGTTCGGGGAGCAGTTCGATCAGGCTCCTGCGTCGGTCCGCGAATCGGTGCCGGTACTGGCTGCACCGTAGCTGCCGATCAAGCATGAACGCTGCGGCCTGAGCAAGTGCGAGCGGCAGTCTTTGCAGGTCGTCGACAACGCCGTCGATGTCGTCAGCGAGGGCATGGCGTTGCTGGAGTGCCGACCGCAAGTAGTCGACTGCCTGTTCGGCGCTGAAGACATCTACGTCGACGATCCGTCGCTGGGATCCGGTAAGGGCGGCGTCACGACGTCTGGTCGTGACGGCGACTTTTCCGGCAGGTCCTCGCGGCCAGAGACCGCGTAGGTCGGCGGTCGTCTGCAGATCATCGAGAACGACAATCCATCCATCCTGGGTGGTTGCCAGCCAGGCGAGGAACCGCTCGGCTGCTAGTTCGACACTGTCCTGCGGGCCAAGCACCTCACGAGCTGCCTCCGCGTAGGTCGTCAGTACCTGGTCCCGAGACGACGCGGTCACCCAGACGATCACGGCAGAGTCCGGGCCGTAGGCGCGGACGAAGTCTGCGGCGAGTTGTGTCTTACCGACGCCACCTAGACCCGTTAGGACAACTGTCTCCCCGGGGCGGACATCATCGTACAACCCGCCACGCGGCTGAAATGACGCCGCGAGGGCAGGCACGAGTCCGACACGGCGTGGTACCGCAACCCGTTGGCCCACAGGGCGCTGTGTCACCGCGGCCGCTGGATCCGAGCCGTGCGGCTCGGGAGAAAGTGCGCGCGTCAGGGTAGCGGTAAGGGCCTGGGCTGTCTCCTGGCCGCAGAAGCGTCCGACCCATGCCCGCCCGAAGAAGTCGTCGACCAGAAGCGGCTGGTCCTTCAAAAGCGTGGAGATTTCCTGCAGACCCCACGGGACGAAGGCAATCCTGAGCCCGGCCAACCGTTCGGTCTGCTCTCGGATCGTGGTGTCGAACTTCTTGTCCCGAAGATCGAATGATGTGGCGAAGTAGAAGGTCACCGTCCGATCGGCCCATTCACCCTTCAACAGGTCATCGACAGCCTTCCTAATCTTGGCGGGGGTCAGCGACCTAACCCTGCGGGACTGCAGGGCGATGTAGTCCCGACCGCCATTCCCATCCGGAGTCAGGTCCATCGGGAGCCGGGCGTAGGCATCGATCCCCGCTTGGGCCTGCCCTCGAACGCCAAAAAGCTTGACGAACTGCAGCGGCTGGACCGTATCCAACAGCCTGACAAACAGACGCTCGGCGTCAGCCCACTGCAGGTCACCTATCGGCAGCACCTGAGCCCGGGTATCAAGCGGCGGCGCCGGAAGGGGTCCTGCAGGGGCAGCGGCCCACGAGAGCGCCTCGGCCCGGTTCGCAACCTTCACCTCGTCAGCGTGAACCATATCGGCCTTCCCTCGGCGTGGCTTGTCGATGGCCCCGACTCTGTCGGGTACCGACCAGCCGCTGGCCAATCTGCCGCATCATGCCCGGAATAACAACGCCTTGGCGACCCTGCCAGATACCGCGTTCAGGGTAACTACCTCTTCGCCCACCGGTGCAAGTGCGTCGATCGACGCCAACGTCACCACCACGTGCTTATACATGCTGAAACGGACGACCGCTCTGCTGCGCAGGGGGATGACGGGAGCGGGTTCCAATCTTCCGCAGCTGGCGATTGACCATGCAGGACGTGCTGTGCTGGTCCTGTTCCGAGCATGCTGGTCAGGTTCCGAACATCCGAGCACCAACGGAGCACCACCACGGCTGGTAACCACCGGCGCGAAGACCCTTACTGGTCGTCGCTGCGAACGCGTACCGAGCGCCGGACGGCAGCGGTCGACGAGCCTCCGTGAGACGTTCACGTTCCGAGGCTAGTTGATCGCCTGCTGTAGATTGCAGTGTCGTGCTTCTCGTGGCAGCGAATCCGGAGCCCGTCGCGCAGCCCACGTTCTGGGAGAACGTCGTCTGCATTCTGTTCTTCTCGTCGGCAGGCGTGCTGTACGTCTGCTATTACTTCGGCTTCAGGATCGACGCCAAGTGTCTCGTCCTCACCAAGACCACACACAAGCCCTGCATGAAGGACGGCAAGGTCCTCGTGGGCTGCCCGAAGCACAAGCGACAGAAGATCGTGGCCTGGGTTCGCCATCTCGGCGCTGCAAGTTGGCTGGATCCTTGGCTTCACCGGATACACATCGTTCCGCCGTCGTTCGCGGCTGTGCCGTCACCTCCGACGCCGGCAGCCGTCCAGGAGGTTGCGTCGCCGGTGGTGACCCAGACGCCTGGCAGACGGATGGCGTTCGAAGCCCGTATCGCGTTGTGGGCGTTGGGCTTTGGCGCCCTCCAGGCGGTCACGGCCCTTGTCGCGCTCGCTGTCGATGTCGCCGCTGGCAAGTAGCGGCTGGCCCTTCCCGGGTTCGCGGCTCCACCCGCATCACGCTACTGGCCTCGGAACGCCTCATGGAGGCCGCCACGGGTGGAGCAGGACATCCGATAGGTGGCCGCCGTGCCGGGCCGGTGGCGGGGCGTCACCCGATCGGCGCGGTTGCCGCTGGCAGGTACCGTGTTCTTGCGCCGCGCCGAGCTGCGTCGCGCCAGAGCGGGTGGGTTGCAGACGTCGTACGGGGGCGGTCGCCATGTGGTCGGACAACGAGACCGACGTGGATTTGCTGGGCTTCGAGTTCCTGCTCGACAGCCTGCTCGTCGTCCTGTCGGAGCCGAAGCTGCTCCCGCTGACCGTCGGGGTGCTCGGCGACTGGGGGTCGGGCAAGAGCAGTCTGATGAAGCAGGCATGCGCCGAGCTCGCCGCCGATCCCGGGCAGGACGCCGGCGAGAAGCGGCGCTACGTATGTGTGCCGTTCAGCCCGTGGCGCTACGAGGACTACGAAGACGTCAAGGTCTCGCTGATGTCCACGGTCTTGAGTCAGCTCGCGGCGGCGGTTCCGGAGCAAGAGGAAGAGCAGGAGGAGATCGGGCGGTTGCGGGCGTTGGCTCGCAAGCTGCGCCGGCCGGCTCGCCGGGTGGCCCGCGGGGGGATAGGGCTGATTCCGGGCTCCGTTCCGCTCGTGGCGGGGACGCTGGATCCGAGCATGGATCCGCAGGTGTTGCAGTTGATGCAACAGGCGGCGCAGGCGGGCGCGGCGGCGGCGGCCCAGCGCCTCGAGGACAGCCCCGCCCCGGCGGCCAACGCGGGCGCGGCGGCGGCCGCGGAGCCGATCACGGAGGTCGACGACTTCCGTGACCGCTTCGCCGCGTTGATGGAGGCCCTCGAGGACGAAGTCGCAGCGGTCGTGGTGTTCATCGACGACCTCGACCGCTGCCTGCCCGAAACGGTCGTGGACACCTTCGAGGCAATCCGGTTGCTGCTGGGCGCGCCTCGTACGGCGTTCGTGCTCGCCGCGCACCCGCAGATCGTCGCGGTCGCTATCGACGCCCGATACCCGGAGCTGCGCGACGACCAACGCGCCTCAGGAATCGGCGCGCAGTACCTCGAGAAGATGCTCCAGCAGAAGATCACCGTGCCCGCGCTCGCGATCCCCGAGGCGGTCACCTACGTCAACCTGCTCCTGGCCGAACTACACCTGGGTGACGACGAGTTCGGGGCGGTACGCGAGCACGTCGTTGCGCAGCGGGCGACGAACATGCTCGAAGTAATCTTCGACCTGGGAACGCTGGCCGACCTCAAGATCGACGCGCCGCCGGAGTTGGTGACCGATCTGCAGTGGGCGGCGCAGATCGCGCCGGTGTTGGCAGGAGGCTCGCGACGCAACCCGCGCCAGCTCAAGCAGTTCCTCAACACGTTGCAGCTTCGGCGCTTGAGCGCGGGCCGGCGCAAGGTGAGCCTCGACGCGTCGATCCTGGCCAAGTTGATGCTCCTGGAGGACCAGCAGTTTCCGCAGTTCCAGCAGTTGTTCGACTGGCAGGTCACCGCCCGGGGGGCGTCATGCCCCCAGTTGGCGGCAGCTGAGCAACTGGTCTTCTCCGAGGGAGATAACGACTCCGATCCGCAGCAGGATCCGCCCGCAACCGACCCAAGCGGGGCCGCCGAGGCTCCGGCCAAGGCCCGCAAGAAGGCCAAGCCCGCCGCGGTGAAGCCCGTCGACGAGACGGTGCGGCAATGGGCCGACAAGCCGGAGATACAGGCGTGGTTGCAGCTGCCCCCGCGCCTGGGAGCGGTGGACCTTCGCCCGTACTTCACCTATTCCCGTGACAGGCTGAGCCTGGACGTGGTGACACTCGGGCGTCTCAGCGGCCGTCAGCAGCGGCTGCTGCAACATCTGCTCGGCGCAACAGGGCTGCGCCGAGCAGCTCTGGAGAAACTGAAGACCGCGCCGCAGGCCGACCACGACGCCGTGATCGAAGCGCTCGCCCGCGAGTTGCTGACCACCCCTGAGAAGGCGTTCACCGCGGTGTGCGAGGCCATGGAGAAACTGCCGGGCTCGCGCGACGCGCTGTTCGCCGCGCTCGGCCGGCTTCCCGTCACTGCGGTGCCAGCCCAGCAGGTTGCCACGGTCGCTGCGCGTCTTCCCGCCGACGATCCGCGGACCGATGCGCTGCTGACCAGCTGGCACAACGCCGACCGGGCGGATCTGACCGGCATGGTCGCGCTCGTGCGTAAAGCCCGAGCTTCGCGCTGATGGGAACCTCGACCGACCGCACCGGCGGCAGCGGCGGAGCATGGACGCCGCTGAAACACGCCGCGACCTCGCTCATGCAGGCAGCCGACTCGGGCCGGCGCAGCCCGACTGCTCTGCGCCGGGTCTTGGCTCGTCACGTCGCCGTTCTCGGCGGCGTCACCGGCGCGGTCGCCGGGGCCAGAGCTGGACGTGTCGGGGCCCAACGCCTCGGTGCGGTACTCGCCGGGATCGGCGGTGCCGGCCTCGGTGAGGCCCTGGACGCTCAAGGCCTCAGCGACCTCGTCGGAGCCGACCGGCTCACGGTCCTGGACGCCTTGGCCAGTTACGTCGCCGGAGACGGCGCCGACCTTGACAGCCAAGCCGCCCGCGACGCGATGTTCGACGTGCTCGCTGAGCTGTTCCCGGACGCCGACAGCTGGGCCGAACTCGACGCCGTGGGCCTGGACGCCGACCACGTTCGGGACCTGCTCGAACTGTTCCTCGCCCGCTACATCTACAACCGCATCCCGGTGATCGCCGAGCGTCTCGCCCGCCTCGACGACCCCGTCAAGACCCAGCAGGCCGAGCAGGACCTGCAGCAGATGGTGCACAGCTTCGTGCACCTCGGCATGCCCTCAGACGCCCTGCAGGTCGATTGGGCCGGACCGCAGGGACGCGCCATCATCGACGAAACGCTGCGCACCGTCTACGAGGCGCTCGACATGCTGGAGAGCTGAGATGCCCACCGCGACGGTGCGGATGCGCATCCGCACAGCGCTGACCGAGCCGGTGCCCGACGGCGTGCACCGCCTGCTGGACTGGGCACCAGGCAGCCGGACGGCGACCATCGAGTTCACGACCGCCTTCTTCGACGGCTGGACACCCACCCGCGCCGGCATCGACCTGTTGCGCTTCGCCGCCGGGGTCTACTGCGGCGACCGGACAGTCCAGCGCCGAACCCAACGTGACGGCTGGACCCGGAGCATGCGCGTCGACGTGCCGGTCACCGACCCAGCCCTGTGGGGCGAAGCCGGATGGGCGCAAACACTCGGCTTCCTAACCGGTGACCAGTGGGACATCCGGGCCCGCCGCAACCGTGCCCCCGCGCCCACGGCCGCCGGCCTCCAGATCGACGCTGTCTCACTATTCTCCGGCGGCCTCGACTCGCTGTGCGGGGTGATCGACCTGCTCGAAGAAGACCCCAACCGGCGACTGCTACTCGTTGGTCACCACGAAGGCGGGCAAGCCTCCACCGCCCAGCGCAACCTCTACAAAATGCTGGAAGAGACCTACGGCGAGCGCGTCCACCTGCGCCGACTGTTCTGCCGACCGGCCCCGCCCGACGAACAGCAAGCTCAACCACTACCCGGCCACCACGAACGCACCACCCGATCCCGGTCGCTGCTGTTCATCTCCGCCGCCCTCGCCGCCGCATCAGCCACCGGCCCGACAATCCCGGTCTTCGTACCAGAAAACGGGTGGATCGGGCTGAACGTACCCCTGACCAGGGCACGCACCGGCTCGGCAAGCACCCGCACCACCCACCCGCACTTGATGACCCTGCTCTCCGAGTCCTGCCGGCGCAGCGGAATCGACAACCCGATCATCAACCCCTACCGGCTACAGACCAAGGGCGAAATGATGAGGAACTGCCGCAACCGGCGTCTACTCGCCCAACTCGCCTCCTTGAGCGTCTCCTGCTCCCACCCCGAGACCCCACGCTGGCGCGAACGCCCCCAAGGCAACTGCGGCTACTGCCTACCCTGCCTCGTCCGCCGCGCCGCCCTGGCCCGCATCCACCGCGACGACGCCGCCACGTACTCCTGGGACGCCCTGCACGACGACAGCCTCCTGCACCCCGACCGCCGCACCGGCGCCGACCTACGAGCACTTGTCCACGGCGTCAACCCCAGCCGCGACGACCTGAACCTGCTGCGCAACTCTCCACTCCCGGCAGGCGAACACCAGCAACACCTGCAGCTATGGCGACGCGGTGCCGCAGAGATCCGCGCATGGCTCGCCAACGCCGACGGTGCTCTCGCAGAGTTGACCACCACCTCCTGGGGAAGCCGATGACCGATCAGCTGCTCGACACCCACTGTCATATCGATGCCTACGCCAACCCCAGTACTGTGCTCGCCGCTGCTGCCGCCGCCGAGGTGCAGGTGGTGGCCGTCACCAACAGCCCCGACGACTACCGACGCATGACGACGCTGCTACCGCGCACCGGCGCCGCCCGTGCCGCCCTCGGTCTGCACCCGCTCCACGCCCACCGGCTCGGCATGAGCGGCGTCCTGCGCTTCAGCCGCCACGCCGCCACCGCCGCCTGGATCGGTGAAGTAGGCCTCGATTTCTCCCCAGCCGGACGCGATACCCGCGACATCCAGCTGCAAGTATTCGACGCCCTGTTGGCCCTGCCGCAACTACGAGACCGCCCAGTCACCGTCCACACTCGCGGAGCCGACCGGATCGCCGTGCAACGCCTCACCGACGCGAAAATCCGGGCGGTCCTGCACTGGTACACCGGCCCGTTAGGCATCGCCGACGACGCCTTGGCCGCCGGTCTGTTCTTCTCCATCAACCCCGCCATGCTTCGAAGCGTCAAGGGACGCACCCTGCTAGCCCGTCTACCTCGAGACCGCGTGCTGTGCGAAACCGACGGCCCCTACACCAGACACGACGGCCAACCGTCGCAACCCGCTGACCTCCCAACACTTGTCGGTGACCTTGCGGAACACTGGGGCCTCGACAATGAGCAGGCAAGGTGCCAACTGCTCGCGAACCAGAGCTTCATCACCGGCACGAAGTAGGTCGCACGGCCTCTGATGGTGCCCGGACCCAGCACGACCGCCGTCATGTAGGCCTAGCGGTAGAGCAGCACATCCGGCGCTGGACGTCGGCCTCAACTACGGTAGGACGGCACGAGTCGGGTGCCCTGAGCGACAGGAGCGGTCAGCATGCCGGTGATGGCGTACGCGAGGAACACTTATCCGAGTGTCCACATGCAGCACATGCCGACTTCAGATGCCCCTGCCGGAGGCAAGTATGGTTCGGACGGATCGGCCTAGTCACGGCACTCTTCACGGGTCGACCGCCGCGCCAGTTCATCTTGGCGCAAGTTGGCGCTCCTCTGTCTCCTCTCGACCGACGAAAAGAATGACAAAGCAATGACTTCCGAGGAGCCTGGGAGACTGAAACCGCGTCTCGGCGAACGTGCGGATGCCGACGCGGCGCAAGTTCCGGGCAGCCGACCCGAAGGTCTCGTCCGAAAACAACACGTCGTTTCACAGGTACTCCTGCGGCAGTTCACCGAACCCGACCAGAACGGCGGGAGGGTGCTGAGATCCTGCAATCTAGAGTCGGGCAGATGGCGCACCAAAGGCACCAGCGTGTGTGGATACTTTGAACACTGGATGCCGGTGTTGTCGGTGTCAATTGAGAAGCTTTGGCAAGAGGTAGAGGTGAAGCTTCGCCATGCGGTCGCCATTGTTGAAGCCGGCGCGGTATTCGACGAACACGATGCGTTAGACATAGTCCGAGACGCTGTCGCCCTTCACCATATTCGCAGCATCCACATGCGGACCGTGGCCCAACGAGCGGCTCGTGAGGTATACCTGAAACTTCGGGGTCGCGCGGTGGACCTACACTCAAACGCCCTTACGGGGACGGCCCGTCATAACGGTGGCCACACTCCAAGGTCCCGCGCCGATCTCGAGGAAATGATCGACGAGCAGGTGAGGCAACGCGGCTTCCCCGAGGTCGACCTTATATTTCGCCACAAGATGGAGGGCACCTACGAACAGGTGAAGGCGATTTTCCGCGATGCCTCAGTTCAGATTCTGGAGCCGCCCGGCAGTCGCGAGTTTCTCATCGCCGATGTGCCTGTCTGCGGCTACCGCTTTGGAAGCAACCAGCTGGGCCCACTAGATGGACTTGGCTTGTATCACACCGGCCACTTCACTATGCCACTTTCGCCCAAGTATGCGACTAGACTTGCGATAAGCAAGCTATCGGGCTATTACCGGCTTAGCGGCACCGAATCCGATAAGGTAAATGCGCGACAGATCCAGCATGCCTATCGCGAGCTATACCTACGTCCGGGCTCCACGACTGAAGAGTTCGTGATGCGAAACATGGCCGCTTGGCGGAAGCCCGCAGCGATTTCCCCCCTCAGTATTGTTTGAGCGTTGATGGCCGCCAACCTCCGCAGCACCAAGCTCTTCAAGGAGCGGCTCGCCCAGCTTGAGGAGGAGACGAACCGACTCGGGGTGGTCTTCGCGCCGCACGAAGCGGCGGACCTCTTGGCGGAGCGCGTCGTCTTCACCGCCGCCCAGCTCGGCATCACCGGCATCACTGAACGCACCGCGCTAGAGCTACATCACCCCGCACAACATCTCGCTGCTGGCGAAGGTTCTCGGCGAGCACGCCGCCACCTACCGCGACGTGATGGCCGAAGCCGAGCCGGTCACCATCACCGTGCCAGACGCGGGACGGGTGATCGCCGCACTCGGCATGGTATGCAAACTGGCCACGGGCCAGATCGAGAAGGATCCCGCCGACGCCGCCGGTCTCCTCATCGATGCCGCAGACGCGATCGTCGGAGTCGGCGCGGAGATCAGGACCGACAAAGGCGACGAGCCGGTGACCATCAGCGGAAGAACGCTGGTGTACTCACGTTCGGTCCTCGCGCGTGCCATCGGGCGACTCACGACTGGCATCTGGGAGTGCTAGTGCCGAGAGGCGCACCGGCCCGGCGGGCGTCCCTGCACTCTGGTGCAACGGCTCCCGGCCGACCTCAACGTCGTCGGTGGCTGGCCGCGCCCAACGAACGGCCGGGCAACCAGCGGTAGACCCCTGAACGGCGACACGTCCCGGCGACGATGGCTATTGCGTTAGCGGTTCGACGGACACGTTAAGCCGCGTTGGCGGCTCAGGTCAGATCGCCTGGGTCAACTCGGTGAACGCTGCGGCGGTTTGCGCTGAGCTGCCACCTCGCCTAGTGACCATTCATGTCAGGCTGGAACTTATGGACGGCGATTACCGCGACCTCGACGCATCACCCAGCGAGCGGGAGCTGCAGGTCTTGCACCTGCTCGCGACGCAGAGACGCAAACTGGAATTTCTGGCAGCGTCTCGCTGCACTCATGACGGGCGGCTCCTGGCTGGCGTCTGCCGGCTATCCGACGGCTTGTGGGCCTGGCACTCGGGCAGCCGCCTGTCGCCAACGGCGAGCCGAACGGAGGTAGCGTCCTGGCACTTGGACATGTTCGACAGCGAAGAGTTCACCCCACAGATCTATCGGCAGGCTGATCACCTGGCCGATGAGATTCTGGGCGACGTCCCCCGTTACGAAAAGCCGGCAACGGTCATGCAGGTCTTCGACTGCGACAGCGACGGTGGCGTGCGTGTAGGACGTTGGCGCGGCACCCCCCATGCACTGCAGTTCTTCGCCGGTGGCCTCCCCTTGTTCGAGCACGCCTCGTGTAACTGCCGTCGGTCGTATCAGGTTCAAATGCTGGCGTTGATCCATGCTGGTGTCAGGGCGGATGCCGGCACTCTCCCGCGGGGGATTCATGTAAAGACTCTGCCAGTGGAGTGTGCCAGAAGATCCGCGGGCGTGACTGGCATGGCGTACCTGCTCACCGACAAGGGAGTGGAGGTGACTCTCGATGAGTGATGACCGCGAAGCCGAAGTCCTCGCTCTGATCGCCCAAGGCCGGCAACGTCTGACCCGGCTGGCGGAGAGCCGCTGTGTCAAGGACGGTCGTCTACTGGGCGCCACCTACCGGCTGCCAGACGGCATCTGGGTTTGGTCCGTAGGACGTCGGCAACCGCCCCAAGCAGTACGCCACGAAGCCGTAGCCTTCCATCTCGACGCTATGGACGACTGCTCGACCGACGAAGAAGTCCGGGGCTGCTACGACAGTGCCATCGAGGCCATGGCCTCCGCCACGAGGCAGAAGGCCAGTCCTTCGGTCATGAAGATCGAACCCGTGGGACCCGGACGATGGTCCTACGGACTGACGCGGCCGTTCGCGATGTCGATCGTCAGCGGCCCTAACTTCACCGTCACCGAGGTGTCGTGCGGCTGCAGGCGCCAGTACTACCTGGACGTCTACGCGCTCGCCAAGGCATCTATCGGCCGCAAGAAGGTTGAGACACCGCCCGTCCACGTCCCACTCCAGCCACCCGACCTACCAGAACGGCATGCCCAAGCTTTGCTATAATCGTCCTCGTAGGCTCGAGCGTGCTTCGCCGTTCCCGTGAGATGAGCACCACGGACTAACCCGAATTGGGGATAGTCGTGCATGCTCTCCTACCCGCGCTGCTCATCGGTGTTATAGCGGTCGCGCCTGTCGGAGCCTTCTTGGTGATCGCTCTGGTCTCCCTACACGGCACCACTCCAGCCGACCGGCCGAGGATCCTCCGTGAACTCGCCGCTATGGTCGCTTGGCGTAGGGGGCAGATTCCGACCGATCGGCAGCGCCAGCGGAAGATCCGCTAGCGCCTCGTCATTTCAGTCTAGAACGAAACCTATTTCCACAGCCGATCATGCGGGCTACTCTGGCCGATCAACCGTTTGCAGGAGGGTTTGGTCAATGGCCAAGGGTGCCTTGCGATCGCAGAACCTGGCTCTCCTGCCGCAGGGTGATCGGGTATTGAACAGGGCGGACGCGCTGCCGCTGGCCGCGAGCACAGCGGCGGGTAGCGGTTGGTGGGCCAGGTGCGTGAATTGGCTGGCCGTCCCTGGGCTGGCATCTCGGGGTCAGTCCCCGCATCGGTCTGGCCGAACAGCCGGACGCGTCTGCGCGGTGGGCCTGTCATCGAGCTCGACCAAGAGACGATCGACGGCTTTGCCGCGGTAGAGCTCGTGACCGAGGCCGGGATGTCGGGTCGTCCGGTGTGGTGCGTCGGGGCAGGTGCAGCTGTGGCCCATTCTGCTGTCCATGAGTACGGTCTCCACCCTGCTGTCCGGTGTCGTCGATGTGCTGCCCCAGATCGTCACCGGCGGGTGCACCCTCGGCGCGGCGTGGCTGACCTACCGGTTCGGTGAACGGCAGCGTGCCCGCGACAAGGTCGCGAGCACGAACAAGAAGATCGAGGAGCTGGGCCAGGAGCTGTTCGAGGCGGTAGGCGCCCTGCACCTGGCGCTGAAGGTTTACGTGCCGGCGCACAACTCGTGGCAGCCGAAGCTGATGACGCTGGGCAGTGCGTTCCTCGAGTACATGGCGGCGAAGACCACCAGCGGTCACGCGCTCGGCGCGGCCCAACTCGGCCGGGTGGCAACTGAGGCCAACCAACGGGAGCTGGCCGCCGCGATGGGTCTGCAGGCGCCGCTGCAGCGGGTGCTCGCGGTCGCCGGCCGGGCGGCGATGCTGGACGATGGCGAGGTCCGCGAAGCTGCGTTGAAGCTCGGTCAGGTCGCGGCCGAGTCCGGCCAGGCGTACGGCCAGGACAATCTGTGGCGGCCGAAGAAGGCCAAGGCCGCCCGGGATCAGGCCGACACCGAGCTGTACGAGGCGATGGACGTGCTGTTGACCGCAGTGAAAGCCCATCTGTCCCCAGCGGTCAAGACACCGCGGCGATCGTGGCGTCCGCGGCTGCGCCGCCCGGCCGTGGTCGCACCCGCGGCCGCCGCCATCCAGGCGACAGTGCCGCAGCCACGTGCCGGCGAGCACGACGAACGCGCGACATCGTCGTTGCCTACCAGGCACGCTGACCCGCGATGACCTGAGCTGGTTCTGTCGTCCGGAGGGGACGCTGCACGCTCATAGACTCGCCCAATGGACGCAACCTGGGCTGCCGATCAACTCAATGAATTCGCTCGAGTAATCGACCGGCTGTCTGAATTGGAGATGAGGTCGCGCAGCGACACCCAAGAGGAGCGCGACGACCTTGACCGCGAGGTACGGCGCCTAGAGCCGATCATGCAGCTGGCCGAGAACGCGATCCGACCGGGCTTGGGTGACTACTCGTCGGAGTACGACGAGTGGCGTGCGCGGTGGTGGAACGCACGCAATGCAGCGCTGCAGGCCGCGGGGTTATACCAGTATGGCGAGGAAGCCCGCCGTCGGTTGCGGCCCGACGCACCAGACCTGGTCGCTGACCAGTTCCATCCGTGGGTCTGGGCGGCGGCGCGTCCGTTCTGGGAGAGTGATAACCGGACCGAGGCCGTTTGGGTAGCTGCGCGGGCCGTCAACGGCCGGCTCCAGCAGAAGCTCGGCCGGCACGACCTTGGAGAGACGAGGCTGTGCCGCAGCGCCTTTAGCACCAGCGAGCCCAAGCCGGGTGAGCCTCGGTTGCGCTTCGCTGGTGACCGAACCTCCGATACGTGGAAGAGTCGGCAAGTGGGAGCCGAGGACTTCGGCGTGGGGTGCTTCAGCGGGATCCGTAACCCCGTCGCGCACGAGTCCGACCTTGTCTTGGACGAGCCGGTAGTGCTCGAACAGCTCGCCGCCCTGAGTCTGTTGGCGCGGTGGATCGACGAGTGCGTCGTGGAACACGTGGCCTAGCGGGCGCTGCGACAGCGATGGCGACAATGGGATACAACCGGACCTCCACAACGCCATCCAGGACACGCTGTGGGCGGCCGAACCGGCCCCCGACATCCCTAAACGCCTCCGCCGCGAGATCGCCCGCGACCTCGACTTGGAGCCATACCTTGCCCGGCTACAACCGCTTCAAGGCGATGCTCCATGACCTGTGGGACCTGAGCGCCGACGCCTTCGGCAGTTTCTTCGGCAACGACATCAGCCTCGGCGGCCAGATCGACCAGCACGTGCGACGCAACCCCGGTGACTGGACGGCGGAGGACCTGTTCGAGAAGCTCGGCGCGTTCGACGCCCTCAACAAGCGGTTCGCGCGGTTTCTGGAAGGCCTGGTCTCTGGCGACGGGCTGCTCGACGAGTCCGCACAGCGCACCGTCGTGGATTCGATCAACCTGCGCCTGAACAGGGCCGGGCTACGGCTGAGCGAAACAGGCGAGCGCGACGGCTACCCCGTCTTCCACCTGATGGCGACCCGGGCCCACACCGGTCTCATCAAGAACCTGTTCTTCGCCTCGGTGGGGAAACCAGACCTACGTATCAGCGACCTGCTTGAGAACAACATCGAGAACGTTCGTGACGACCGGGTCCTCATGCACGAGCGGCCGATCGCACCCGCCGACGGCCTGCGCTGGCGCGACCTGGAAACCTGGTGGCAGGAAACTCGGGGACTTGGCGCCGACGAGGCGAAACGAACCCTGTGGCGGCGGCTCACCCAGAGCCTGCCCGCCTCCTCTCCCCCGCAGCGCCACCTGTTCGAGCTCTACCACGAGATTCACGGGGAACGCGTCTACGACCTTCCGGCACTGCTGCCCGAGGTCTGGCTGCACTGGGACCCGCTGCTACTCAAGGAACGCGGCGCCGAAGCGATGGTCAACCTACGGATGGACTTCCTCATGCTGCTGCCCCGCGGTCATCGCATCGTGCTGGAAGTCGACGGCAAACAGCACTACGCGACCGGCCAGCTCGCCGACCCCACCGCGTACGCCACAACCATGCACGCCGACCGGGACCTCAAGCTCGCCCGCTACGACGTCTTCCGCTTCGGCGCGGCCGAACTGACTGACAAACAGCGGGCTAGGACGATACTCGCCTCCTTCTTCACCGACCTGTTCCGCACCTACCACCTCGCCTGAACCTCGCCAGTGGCTGGACCAGGGCCGCGGTTATGGGCCGTCCTGCCAGCCCTGGAGGGCCATCAGCATCGCGCTGCCGGAGCCTGCAGCATTTCGGGGGAGGGGGCATCGTACCCAGACGGAAAGCCTAGGTGCCAAGATCCAGGTGCATCAAAGCACTGACACCTACAGCCTCCATCTAGATCAAGCGCTGGACGCCTTGCACAACTTTGGATTGATTTATCCGCCCCATACCCGGGTCGGACGCCGATTGGCCACTCTCTCCGACCACCTTGCAGCCCCTATCACTGTTGAGATGTGGTGCGGCCAGTTGGAGACTGAGTGGACTTCGCAGGTGGACCAGCTTCGGCGGCTGGGGTCGGAACTTGGTCAAGGCGCACCGGTCCGCCGGGGAGGTGGATCAGGACGTCGCTGGTTGCCTCGTCGACGTCGATCGGGGCGTCACCGATGGCGTCGAGCAGTGCGGTGAGGCGGGGGAAGGCGGTGCTCTGCCGGATCCGGTCGGCGGCGCCGGCGTCGCGGAACGCTCGCAGGGCCATGGCGGCGAGGTTGACGGCGGCGCGCCGGTACTGGGCGTCGTTGCGGGCCAGCAGCGGCCCGCGCAGCAGTCGGTCACGGTGCTCGGGCTGGACCGGCTGGTACTCGATAAGCAGGTCGGCGCGCTGCACGGCGAAACTGGTCCGGCCGTCGTGCAGCGCGTGCCGGTTCTGCTCGGCGAGCCGCCCGATGACCGGGCCTTGTCGCAGTGCCCGGATCTCGGGGACCTGCTCGATTGTCGGATCGACCAGCTTGTCGTGCTCAGGCAGCAGCAGGATGGTGTGTCCGACCAGGGTGGTTTCGCCGTGCCAGCGCGGCTCGTCGGTGGCGTACTGGGTCCTGCTGCCATCGGGGTGATGGATCACCACCCCGACAGGCATGATCTCGGCGTGGATGCCGAACTGCTGGTAGGCGTGCCGTAGCTGGGCACACGCGTCGATACACGCGTTGGCCCGCTGCCCCTCAGCCATCTTGATCCACAGCATGGGCAGGAACTGGATGGCGAGGAACTCCCCGGAGCCCTGCGTCAGCAGTGCCGGCAGGTGGTCGTCGTGCAGGGCCAGGGTGCCTGGGTCGAACTGGGTGTTGCTGCGCCGTGGCGCCGGCACCCGGCCCGGTCGGCGGTTCGCGCCGGCCTTCTGGTGCCGGACGAAGGTGCGCTCCCCCGGATCGGGACGGATTTCGGCGTGCACGCCGAGAACCACCCACGGGTCGAATCCGCTGTCACGCGGCAGCACGTCGAAGCCGTGGCTGCGGTAGAACCGCTCCAGCGCCGAGGTGTCGGCCATCTGCCCGTAGACGACCCTGTAGCCGCAATGGGCGTACACCTGCTGGCAGCGGTACAGCAACGCGCTGCCGATCCCGCGACCGCGCATCGACTCGTCGACCGCGATCGCCTTGATCCGCACCATCCACATCACGCCGGCCATGACCAGCTGGAACAGCTGCTGACCGCTCGCCCCCGCCCGCCGCTGATGCTCGACGAGCTGCTGAATCACACCGTTCGGCGGGTAGGCGAGCACCGCCCCGATGACGCCATGCTGATCGTGCTCGGCCACCAGCACCAGGGTCACCGGCGGCAGCAATCTCCTCGGATCCATGCCCTGCGGACCGGCGAACCTTTCAGCCATGTGTCGCATGAACGTGTCCGGACCGCCGTCCAGGCCTGCCCGCAACGCGGCCCCACCGTCACCGGCGTCCACGCCGTCAACGACTTGGTCTTCGAGATGGACGCCGGCCAGCGCGGTGAGCCGACGCACCGCGGCCATATCCGCGCTGCCGGCCAGCCGCACGCGCACCTGCTCGCTCACCGGCCAGCCGTCGACCAAGTGCTGCCCGGTCAGGTCGGTGACTCTGTCCGCCGAGGCGGACAGCCGCGCTGGCGGGATCGGACGGCGGATCGGTTCCCTGCGCCGCGACCGGCTGCTGCGCTTGCCCACGAGCGAGCTCCCTCCACCACGACAGACTGCCAATCCGTAACCGTACCGTCACCTTATGACGTTCTTCGATACACGGCATGGGCTCCCTGCGGCTGCCTTCGGACTGAAGGGAATAGCGAGCCCGTCCCGCGCGGGCTGCCGGACTGAGGGGCGCCGCACTCGCCGACGCGGGCTACGAGCTGACCAGTCGCCGACCTCGCCGAAGCCCGGGCTCTCATGTCACAGCGTCGGCCAGGGGTCATCGAGTAGCCACTGGCACCACTGAGCAGGGCCTGACATCGCCTCGGCCGGGATGCCCAGTGCTCCCGGGTAGATGCGGTCGTAGGCGGCGCTGATCGTCGCGGCATCGCGCGGAGATGACAGCAGCCACGACGCAGCCGCCTGATACGGCTCCAGGATGGCGTGCAGGCCGCTGTCGGTGATGCGGCCAGTGACCAGCCCGCGGTCGATCAGCGCCCGCCACAGCGATGCAGTGGGGCCGTGGTGGCGGCCGGGGCCCCAGCCGTCGGTGGTAGAGGCACTGAAGACGTCCAGCCTGAGGGGAAGCGGCTCGACCGTCACCTCGGCGGCCACCAACGGCACCCCGAGCAGCCGCAGCGCGTGGGTGCGGTGGGTGCCGTTGACAGTGACCTTATGGAGAGGGCCGGCCGGGCCGAGGTAGCGGGTCAGGTGCACGTGATCGTCGTCGGTGAGAATCTCGGTCAGGGCGCTGGCGGGGTCGTCGGCCGTGAGTAGCTTGCCGATGATCAGCGCTATCTGCGCGGGACGGTGGCCGGCGAAGTCGTTCCACGCGGCGGCGTTGCTGCCGACGATGGTGTTGGTGGGTACCCAGTCGTTCAGAGTGACCGTCCCGGGGTCGTCGTAGCCGCCCGTCGGGTCGGGGGTATATGACGCTCCTCTGACCAGCGGATGCGCCCTGTCGAGCACGGCCGCCTGCGCCCGGATCTTCCCTCCTAGCTGCGTCCGGGCCACCGGCCACTGGGTGCGGCGCTCGCGCAGTACCTCGGCCAGTTGGGCGAGGGTGTCGGTGCTGTCGAGGACGAACTGGTGGATGCCGCCGACCTCGGCCAGGTCGATGTAGTCCATACGCCGGCCGCGGGGCGCAGCTGGCGGGGCCGTCGTCCACGCCACCTGCGGTCTCGCACCAGGTGGCGTGGACAAGCCGGCCAGCAGCTCGCGGACGGCCTCGCCGGAGACCGCGATGCCCGCCGCGTGGCGGCCGTCGTCGCAGACCGCGGTGAAGCCGTTGCTGCCGTGGGTGGTGGCGCTCCACCGCTGCGGAGCCGGTGGGGCCAGGTGCTCGCGGCGCATCAGCACCTCGTACAGGCCGGCGGCCCATGATGCGTCGTCGTCGGGGTGCTCCTCCTGCGCCGGCGCGGGCTGGGGGGAGGTGGCCCGTCGTGGGGCCGGCACGGTCGGCGCCGGAGACGCCGCCGGCTGTGATGGTGGGGCGACGATGACCTGCGGACGTCGTCGGTGCCGGGACAGTGCTGGGATCGACAGCAGGGACCAGCTCAGGGCACAGATGCCGACGGCTACCCACCGGCCAGGGCCTGTGGTTTCGGCGGCAACCATGGCGGCGGTGCCGATCCCGTACAGGGTCCAGCCGATCCGGGCGCCCGCGGAGCGGACCAGGCTGAACAGCAGCAGCATCCCGCCGGCTAGGCACCAGGTCCGCCACAGGGTGGTGCCGTCCACCGGCAGGCCGGCGGCGTGACTGGCTAGATAGTCCCGCACGGGGTCGAGGACGATGCGCGCGTACGCCTGGCCGTGTGCCCAACCGGTCAGGTCGGCGGCGGCCGCCGCGCCCCATTCCACTAGTGTCCGGATCAGCGGCACGACGAGCAGGCCGAGCACCGCGGCGAGCACCAGAACGGCGAACAGCGGTAGCCACCACGGCGGCCAGCCGTCCCGTTCGCGGTCGCGGGCCTGCTGCCACATCGAGTTGGCCAGCGCGGTCAGCGTCTGCCGGGCCTGGGCGGCGGTGGAGCTCGAGGTGGAGTCGGGCGGGCTGGCCTGCCGCGCCGATAGCCGGTCGGTCTGCTGCTCCTGCTGCTCCTCGGTGTCCACGTAACCGCCTTCGCTCCCTGCCCAAGATTCATCGGGGCAAATAGGTGACCACCATGTCACAGGTGTGTCGTGCTGCCAGGCCCCGGCGGGCAAGCCAAGGGCCGGGCCACGTTCGGACCGTCAACGAGCCTTGGGTCCTGGGGAAGGTGCTTCGGTGCCTGGGGGCAGGTTGCTCAACACCTCTGGGTAGCGGCACGCTACGGACATGACCTCTGTGGGCATGAACATCGCCGGTCTCGGGCTGAGGTGGGCGCCCAACACCGTCGCCGCCGCTGTTGAGGAGATCGGCAGACGCGCCGGTCAGCCCGGTAAGGGCTGGCACGAACTAGCGGAGGTGGTTCTCTACGACGCGTTCATGTCCAACGATGCGGTTGAAGCGTTCAATGAGCTCGACGCGGAGAGGCAACTGGCTCTTCTACGCTCGCTGCCGCCCAGGGCGCTACAGGCGCCGCGGCGTTGGCCGGTGGACCTCGGGTTTGGGCAGGTACCTCCCCGACAGTTGGACGACGGCGCCACCCGCCGCGTGCTGGCGCAGGCACTGAACTGGCTGGAGGAGCGCTGCTATTTCGGTCGGGAGCTTGGGATTAGGTGCGTTGACGTGTACGACGACGGTGAGACCCCTTATCTGATCGAGGTGATTACCCGTCGGCTCAACCTGGCCCCGAGTGACAGCCTCCATCAACTGCTCGCCGAGGTGGAAGTCAGCAGGTTGTCCGACATCCTCGCAGTCGTCCGTGAGTACGTCGCCGTGCCACCCGGTCGGCACTTCCACTCCTGGAATGACTGCGGCTGGCATCCGAGTTCTGGGGCGTGGTCCGCCGAGCTAGGCCGTCGCATTCTCGACGACGTCGTCGCGACGGTCGCCGCGAACAGCGTCCTGGGCGGACTTCTGGTTTCCTCCCGCCAGCTAGGCGCGACAGTCGCGGCACCTGTAATGGTCGATCCCTTGCACCGCACTAGTCCTGCCGCGTACGCGCCGGCTGAGGCCTTCCTTCCTCACGGATCAGTGCTGACCGTCACCCGCTTGGTAACCCGGCTTGCTGCCGCACGCCGCCTTGATGCATTGGAGGCCTTCCTGCGTGCCCACCGTGTCCATATCGAATCAGCGGGCCTCACTACGAGCCCTGACTTCGTGCTGGTGGTAGAGATCCTGGCTGACGACCAGGCTCGGCTGCAGCGCCACGAGGAGGTCATCAAAGAGGCACTTTGCGACCTAGCCGCGCATGGAGCGTGGACCATCCGATACACCCGCCCACCGGAATATCGGTACCCGCCAGAGACCGCCACGCTCGAACCCACCTCGATCGCCACCCGGTTGGAACGGGCAGGGCGTCTTCAGGAGGCGGCCACCGCGCTGCGGTCGAGTTTCCGCTTTCGGCCCCGACCCGGCACCGAAGGCGGAGTGCAGCTCATGACGATCGTCGACGACCCGGGCAGCACCAACGACCAAGTCCTCGACGACGCCGTCTGGCGGGTACATACCGGCCTACGCACTGCCCTCGCGGCGAACGGCCTGGAAGCTGTCCTCCTTGAGGCGCTGCGCCCGTCAGGGCTAAGGGCGATCGAGGAGCGGCGCCCCCGTGTTGCAGTGGTGACCTCACGCGGTCATGTCGGCAGCGACATCGCACCGAAGCTCGACGGCGAGGTGCTCGACGTCGACTACCGCACATTTCCGGCGAACGCCCCAGACGCAGCGACACAGTTAGCTGCGATGCTCCGGACACTCGCCACGGACGCCACCTTAGACGGCGTACTGATCGGTCGCGGCGGCGGCGACCAGTCCGACCTGTCCCGGCTCGTCACGTCAGAGGTCGAGACGGCGATCAGCTCTGTCCGGCAGGCACGGAAGATAGTGGTCCTCGCTATCGGCCACGGCACATTTGCGGCAGAGCTCGAGGTGGATTTCGAGGCCTTGACGCCGGGCGACGCTGCACACGCCCTGCGAGCCATGCTGGTGGATTACCCGACGCGCAGACGCATGGCGATCGCCGAAGCGCAAGAGCGCCTCGCCGCAGCGCCGCCCATCGACGAGTGGCTGCAACTCGTGGAACGGGAGCAGGACTCCCTGCGCATGCGGCTAGCCGCCATTGAGATGGAGCACGAGGCCGCGCTGGCCAGGATGCGCCAGACTCCAGCACGGACACCGGTGCGCTGAGTGCAACTTCTGCTGCAAGGACCCGGCCGAGGACGCCCCGCCCCAGAGAAGTGGCCCACCACCCATACATTTCGCGGTGGTGGTTACGCCTGGCCTCTACCGTCCAACCGTGACGACGATCGAGAGGGGGTTACATCAGATGCTGCACCCCGAGCGAGGCACCGGGTGGCTGCGCACAGCCGTCCTCTACCACATCTACCCCCAGAGCTTTCAGGACACCAACGGCGACGGTATCGGTGACCTCGCGGGCATCGACTGGAGTATCTGCACTGGCTCGGCGTCGACACCATCTGGCTAAGCCCGGTCTTCGCCTCGCCGTTTCGCGACGCCGGGCTACAACATCAGCGACTACCAGCGCATAGCCCCCCGGTACGGAACGGACGAGGACCTGGCTGACCTCGTAGAAAGTGCTCGCCGGCACGGGATCCGGATCCTGCTGGATCCTGTCGCTGGGCACACCTCCGGCGTCCACCCGTGGTTCCGCCAAGCGCTCGACAACCCCGGCGATGACCGCTACATCTGGGCCGACCGTCCCGCACCTGGGTTCGTCGCCTCTCCCGGCCCTCGACCTGGATACTTCTTGCGCAATTTCCTCGACTGCCAGCTCGCCTCAACGGACGTGCTGCCGCGCTGCCTTGTGGGGTAAGGCGTTTACGGCCAACGCCCTCATACGCGACATATCTCGCGCACCGCCCTTGGCGTTCTGACCTCCCGACGACAGAGGGTGCTCCGCCGTTCGAGCTGCTGTGACCGGCGGTCGGCAGGTCCTCCTCACGCCTTGGGGGCACTCCGGCCAGATGCCGGGACTGCAGTCGCTGCGGACCGCAGGAGATGTGTCCAGCTCGTCGCGAGTGGAGTTCACCAACAATCGATCCGAGCGAGCGGACGCCGACGAACGCCCGCCGAGAGCCGAAGGGGATGCCAGGCAACCATAGGGCGGGAGCGCCATGCTCCCAATCTGCTCCCAGTTTAAGGGGTAACAGCGGCGAAGCCCGTTACCGATAGTTCCAGCAACGGGCTTCTGACCTGCATACATCTACGGTGGGCGATACTGGGATCGAACCAGTGACCTCTTCGGTGTGAACGAAGCGCTCTCCCGCTGAGCTAATCGCCCTCAGCGCGCATGACTCTACCCGATCGAGAGCCCGGACCAAAAACCGGGCCTCAGTGCGTCGCGAGGTAGTGCAGCGCCTGCGCCACGACGTCGATGCCGAGGCTGTACTTGAGCGACAGCCACACCACCACGGACACGAACACGAGCCCGACCGCGCCCAACACGAACCGCACTCCCAGTGACTGCCGCTTCACCCACTGCGTCCAGGAGTTGACGTGCCGGCGGGTGAACGCGAGCAGCCGTCGCGCCCAGTGGAACTCCACGGCCCAGACGCCGAGGCCGGCGATGACCAGCAGCCAGCCGGGGCCGGGCAGCGGGATCAGCGCGATACCGATGGTGACCACGAGCGCGCCGAGGATGCCGATGAAGATCTTCAGGGCGACGCGGCCGGTGGGGTTGGCGCGGATGAGTTCGAGCGTGGTGTGCAGGCGCAGCCGCCAGCCACGTCGGCGCCGGCGCTGCTCCATGAGAGCGCCTCGCGACCGCCCTTCCACAGGCACCTCGTACCCCCGACTTTCGGCTGCTCGGGCCGCACCTTTCGGCGAATCGCCAGTGGTCCGCGACGTCACCGACCCGCCCCCCGTGACCATTTCCACCCCCAGTGTCGCGCGGGACCGTCACCCCTGCTGACGACTGGACGTTACCGGAGTAAGTCGACGACTGAACCACCCGTTGCCGGGCGGGACGACGGAGTGGGCGGAACCGGAAATCCTACGCGGGGCCAAGTGGTTCCCGAGGGCTTTCCGAACCCCTTCCCACCACTGGGTGAAGTCAGCGTATGGCGGAGCGTAGCCAGGAGCAGCACCTGAGTATGGGAAAAGCGGGACACGCGCGTTCCGCAGCGGTGCCGGGGGGAGAACGTCCATGAGTGTCATCCGACCGACGACCGTAGAGGTCGAGACGTCGCTAAGGCTCGTCGCGCCTGACGCCACCGCCTTGCCGGTGCGTGCCAGTCTGCGTTACGACCCTGCTGACCCGTATGCGGTCCATGTCCTGTTTCACGCCGAGTCCGCCGGCGGCGAGGCGGTGAGCTGGTCGTTCGCACGCGAACTGCTGGTCACCGGCCTCGACGAGCCGGCCGGCATCGGTGATGTGCGGGTCTGGCCGTGGGCCACACCGCGCGGCGACTTCGTCGCGCTCGCGCTGTCGTCCCCGGACGGCAACGCCCTGTTCGAGGTTCCGCGCAGCGTGCTGGTGCGCTTCCTGCGCCGGACCTACGTCGTCGTCCCGCGCGGCCGCGAGGCCGAGCACCTGGACGTCGACACCGCGGTGAACCGGCTGCTCGCCGGTCGCTGACACGGCAACACCGGGGCCGCGCGGATCTGCCGAGTCCGCGCGGCCCCGGGCCGTCTCACCGGGGGTACGCCTCAGCCGCGCGTGGTGATTCCGCCGTCGACCGGGATGACCGCGCCGGTCAGGTACGCGCCGGCGCGCGAGGCCAGGTAGATCGCCGTGCCCGCCATGTCCTCGGGTCGCCCGATCCGGCCCAGCGGCACCTGCTGCTCGATCGCCGAGCGCGACTCCGGGTCGTCGAGCGCGAACGCCATCATCTTGCTCTCGAACGGGCCGGGCGCGATCGCGTTGACGGTGATCCGCTCGCCGGCGAGCTGGTGGGCGAGGCTGCGGGTGAGCATGTGCACGGCGGCCTTGGTGGCCGAGTACGCGTACACCTCCATCCACGGCACCCGGATGCCGTCGACCGACCCGATGTTGATCACCCGGGCGGGGTCGTCGGCGCCGGCCGCGGCGCGCAGCTGCGGCAGCAGCGCGGTGGTGAGCCGGAAGACCGCCTTGACGTTCACCGCCCAGAGCTTGTCGAAGGCGCCCTCCGGGTACTCCTCCAGCGGCGCGCCCCAGGTGGCGCCCGCGTTGTTCACCAGCACGTGCAGCCGGTCGTGGCGCTCCCGCACGGCCTCGGCGAGCGTCAGCGCGCCCGCGTCGCTGCCGAGGTCGGCCGGGATCGCCTCGCAGTGCCCCTCGGCGGAGAGTTCCTTGGCCACCGATTCGCACACGTCGGCCTTGCGCGACGAGATGATCACCTTTGCGCCGGCCCGCACGAAGCCCTGCGCGATCATCAGCCCGATCCCCCGCGAACCGCCGGTGACCAGCACCGTCTTGCCGTCGACCGAGAACAGTTCCGTCATGCTCATCCCATCGCCGTCGCCCGGCCGGGGGCCGGTCGGCCGACCCGGGGCTTACCGATCGGTAACGTAACGGTCCGCCGTACGTGCCGACAAGACCGGTCCGTGCGGGCGAAACCGTCGAGATGCAACGTGCGGCCGGGCCGGTTACCGTCGGGATGATGGTCACTACCGGTCAGCCCTCCCCGGCCACCCGCACCGGCCCGCCGGAGTCGCGCCCCGGCGCCGACGAGATCCTCACCGGTGCGCTCGACGACCTCGCCGCCGAGCCCGGCTGGCCCCGGCCGGTCCTGCTCGACCGCGACGTGCTGATCCTGGTCACGCACGGTCACGGCACCGCCGAGCTGGACTTCCGGCCGGTGCCCTGCCGGCCCGGCACGCTGCTGCGCGCGTACCCCGGTCAGGTGTTGCGGTGCGTCGGCGCGCAGCTCGACGCGACTGTGGTGAGCTGGCGGCCGGACGCGCTGGCCGGCCTCGACGTCGACCCGGACGCGGTGCCCGCCCACCGCCAGCTCGCCGGCGAAGACGAGGACGCGGTGATCAGCGAGGTCAGCCAGCTGGCTGTGGACGCCGAACGGCACGCGATGGTGCCTCCCGCCGCGGCGCTGCTGCGTCACCAGCTCGCGGTGCTGCTGCTGCGGCTCAGCCTGCTGCCGCATCCGGAGAACGGGTCGGCGCCGCGGGCCGAGACCGACACGTTCCGGCGGCTGTGCCGCGAGGTGGAACGCGGCTACCGGCACACCCGCCGGGTGGAGGACTACGCCGCCCAGCTGGGCTGTTCGGTGCGTACCCTGACCCGGGCCTGCCTGGCGGTGACCGGGCGCAGCGCCAAGCAGATCATCGACGAGCGGGTCGCGTTGCAGGCGTGCCGGCTGCTCGCCGCCACCGACGAGTCGATCGCCCGGATCGGCCGTGACCTGGGTTTTCCCGAACCGACGAACTTCGGCCGCTTCTTCACCCGGGAGGTCGGGGTGAGCCCGGGGACGTTCCGGGCCAACCGGGAACGCCCGCTACCAGTCCGTCTGGTGCGACCCCGGCCGCCCGCCGACTCCCCCGCGCCCACCGGCCAGGCATGATGGCACTGTGCAGATCTCCGCGCGCGGCGACTACGCGGTACGGGCGGCCCTGAGCCTGGCCACCGCGTACCCCACCCTGCTGTCCACCCAGGCCATCGCGGCGGAGCAGGACATGCCCCGCAAGTTCCTCGAGGCGGTCCTGGCCGACCTGCGCCGGTCCGGGATCGTCCGGGCCCAGCGCGGCGCCGAGGGCGGGTACACGCTGGCCCGGCCGCCGCGCGAGATCACCATCGGGCACGTGTTGCGCGCCGTCGACGGTCCGCTCGCCGGGGTACGCGGGCTGCGCCCCGAGGAGACGCAGTACGAGGGGGCGGCGGAGAACCTGCCCCGCCTCTGGGTGGCCGTCCGCGCCTCGGTGCGCCGGGTGGTCGACGAGGTGAGCCTGGACGAGCTGGTCAGCGGCCGGCTGCCGGCACACGTGCGCAAGCTGACCGCCCAGCCGGACGCGTGGGAGCCGCGCTGATCACAGCGTGCTGACCACCTCCTCGTACGGCAGGCGCGGCAGCCGTTCCCGCCAGGCGTCCAGCGCCGGGCGGCCGATGTTCATCAGCAGCAGCACCCGGTGCCGCCCGTCGGGGAAGAACTCCCGTTCCACGCCTGCGGCGTCGAACCCGGCCATCGGCCCGGCGGCCAGCCCGGCGGCGCGTACCCCGACGAGCAGGTAGCCGATCTGGAGCGCGGCGTTGAACCGGGCCTGTGCCTCCCGCCCCGCCGGGTCGCCGGTGAACCAGTCCCGCGCGCCGGGCCGGTGCGGGAACAGCTCGGGCAGCCGGTCGTGCCAGTCCACGTCGGCGGCGAGCACCGCGGTCAGCGGCGCGGCGGCCGTCTTGTCCCGGTTGCCGGCGCTGAGGTACGGCAGCAGCCGTGCCCGCGCCGCCGCCGAGCGCAGCAGCAGCACCCGCAGCGGCTGGGCGTTCATCGCGGTCGGGCCGTACCGGACCAGGTCGTGGATGGCGCGGACCTGCTCGTCGCCGACCGGCTCGTCGGTGAACGCGTTGGCCGTGCGGGCCGCCCGGAACAGCAGGTCCTGGGCGGCCCGGTCGAGCGCGATCAGCTCGTCGGCGGCGGCGGTCACCACGCCTCGGACCAGTCGCCGACCGTGGTGGTGTAACCGCCCCGGTGGTGCAGCAGCGGGTCGCCGTCCTCGCCCGCGCCGAGCGCGAGCGGCTCGCCGAGCAGGATGGTGTGGTCGCCGGCCTCGATCCGGCGGACCACCCGGCACAGCAGCACGGCGAGCGCGTCGCCGATCAGCGGCACGCCGAACGGCCCGGTGGTCCAGGCCGGGTGGGCGCTGAACCGGTCGATGCCGCTGGTGGCGAAGATCTGCGCGATCTCCTGCTGGCCGGAGGCGAGCAGGTGCACGGCGACGTGCTCGGCCTGCTCGACGGTGGGCCAGCTCGACGACGCGCGGCCCAGGCACACCGAGACCAGCGGCGGGTCGAGCGACACCGAGGTGAACGAGGTGGCGGTGAAGCCGGCCGGCGGCAGGTCCGGCCGCATCCGGTTGCCGCGCAGCCCGGGGGTGGTGACCACGGTGACGGTGGAGGCTTGGCGGCGCAGCAGGCCGCGGAACGAGTCGACGTCGACCGGGCGCAGCTCGACGGTTCCGGCGCCGGGCCGGTCCACGGTGGTCACGACGCCACCAGCTCACGGGTCGCGTAGACGCTGGCCGGCCGGGGCAGGCCGTAGTGTTCGCGCAGCGTGCGCCCGGTGTACGCGGACCGGAACAGCCCGCGCCGGCGCAGCAGTGGTACGACGTGGTCCACGAAGTCCTCCAGTCCGTCGGGTAGCAGCGGTGGCATGACGTTGAAGCCGTCGGCGGCGCCCTGGGTGAACCAGAGCTCGATCTGGTCGGCGATCTGTTCCGGGGTACCGACCACGACGCGGTGCCCGCGTCCGCCGCCGAGACGGCCGATGAGCTGCCGCAGCGTGAGCCGTTCGCGCCGGGCCAGCTCGACGACGAGCTGGTAGCGGCTCTGGTGGGACTGCACCGTGCCGGCGTCGGGCAGGTCCGGCAGCGGGCCGTCCAGCGGCAGCCCGCTCAGGTCGAGCCCGGTCATGCCGGAGAGCTGGGCGAGAGCGTGCTCGGGCACGATCAGGGCCTCCAGTTCGTCGGCGAGGTCGCGGGCCTCCTTTTCCGTACCCCCGATGACCGGCGCGATACCGGGCAGCACCTTGACCAGTTCCGGATCACGTCCGGCGTCGGCGGTGGCCCGTTTCAGCGCGGCGTAGAACGCCTGGCCGTCGGCGAGCGTCTGCTGGGCGGTGAACACGGCCTCGGCGTACCGGGCGGCGAAGGCGATCCCGTCGGCGGACGAGCCGGCCTGCACCAGCAGCGGCCGGCCCTGCGGCGGGCGGGGCGTGTTCAGCGGTCCGCGGACCTGGAACCGCTCCCCGGCGTGGTCGATCTCGTGCACCCGGGTGGTGTCGGCGAAGACGCCCGCGGCGGTGTCCAGGACCAGCGCGTCGTCCTCCCAGCTGTCCCAGAGCTTGATCGCCACGTCGACGTACTCGGCGGCCCGCCGGTAGCGGTCGGCGTGCGCCGGGTGGTCGTCGAGGTTGAAGTTGCGGGCCTCCCGGGCCTGGGCGGAGGTGACGATGTTCCAGCCGGCCCGGCCGCCGCTGAGGTGGTCCAGCGAGGCGAACGCGCGGGCCAGGTTGAACGGTTCGGTGTACGTGGTGGAGGCGGTGGCGATCAGGCCGATGTGCTCGGTCGCGGTGGCGATCGCGGCGAGCAGCGTGATCGGCTCGAAGACGGCCTGGATGTTGTGGCGTACGGCCGGTCCGACGGCGAGCCCGTCGGCGAGGAACACCGAGTCGAGCGTGCCGCGCTCGGCGATGCGGGCCAGGTTCTGGAAGTGTCGTACGTCGGCCAGGCGGCTCGGGTCGGCGCGCGGGTGCCGCCAGGCCGCCTCGTGGTGGCCGACACCCATCAGGAAGGCGTTGAGGTGCAGGGTCCGGGACATGGCGGTTCCTCTCAGACGGTGGTGACGTCGACGCGCCAGGTGGAGAAGCGACGTTCCCCGGCGACGAGGAGCTGGTTGACCACCAGCCCGATGGCGGAGATGGTGATGATCCCGGCGTACATGTCGGGGATCGCGAAGTTGTACTGCGCGTAGTTCACGAGGTAGCCGAGCCCGGCCTTCGCGCCGACCATCTCGGCCGCGACGAGCACCAGGATCGAGTACGCCCCGGCGAGCCGGACGCCGGTGAACACGGTCGGCACGGCCGCCGGCAGGATCACCTTCTGGAACAGCCGCAGGTGGTTCAGCCCCATCGAGCGGGCCGAGCGGATCAGCAGCGGGTCGACGCCCTTCACGCCGGCGATGGTGTTGAGCAGGATCGGCCAGGAGCAGGCGTAGACCACCAGGGCAATCTTCGAGGTCTCGCCGAGCCCGAGGATGAGCACGAAGACCGGCAGCAGCGCCAGCGCGGCGGTGTTGCGGAACACCTCCAGCAGCGGGCTGAGCAGGTCCGCGAGCGGCCGGTACCAGCCGATCAGCAGGCCGAGCGGGATGGCGGTGACCACGGCGAGCGCGAGCCCGGTCAGCGAGCGGGTGAGGCTCGCGCCGACGTGGTCGGCGAGCTGGCCCGTGCGCAGCAGCTCCCACCAGGCGGCGAGCACCTCGGACAGCGGCGGCAGGAAGACCCGGTCGACCAGGCCGGCGCGGGGCACGGTCTCCCAGATCGCGGCCAGCGTCAGCAGCGCGGCGCTGCGGTGCAGTGCCCGGCCGCCGAGGCCGAGCAGGCGTGCGGGCCGGCGGGGCGCGACGGCCGGGGCGGGTGGGGCGGCCACCGGCCGGGCCGGCGGTGCGGCGACGTCAACCAACGCGGGCCTCCTCGCGTACGGCGGACTGCGCGGCGCGTACCTCGTCGCGCAGCAGCGTCCAGATCTGGTGCCGGTGGTGGCGGAACGCGCCGGTGGAGCGGACGTCCTCCTCGGCCTCCCGGTCGCCCAGCTCGATGTCGATGACCTGCTTGATCCGGCCGGGCCGGGACGTCATCACGGCGACCCGCTGACCGAGGTGCACCGCTTCGTCGATGCCGTGCGTGATGAACACGATCGTCTTGCCGGTGGCCTGCCAGATCCGCACCAGCTCGTCCTGGAGCGAGTCGCGGGTCTGCGCGTCCAGCGCGGCGAACGGCTCGTCCATCAGCAGCACGTCCGGGTCGTACGCGAGGCTGCGGGCGATGGCGACGCGCTGCTTCATGCCGCCGGACAGTTCGTGCGGGTAGCGGTCGGCGAAGCCGGTCAGCCCGACCAGGTCGAGGTGGTACGCGACCAGGTCGGCGCGCTCGGCGCGGGGCAGGCCCTTGGCCTCCAGTCCGAACGCGACGTTGCCGGCGGCGGTGCGCCAGGGCAGCAGCGCGTACTGCTGGAAGACGATGCCCCGGTCCAGGCCCGGCCCGGTGACCGGGCGGCCGTCCACGAGCACCTGCCCGGCGGTCGGGGTGGCCAGCCCGCCGAGCAGGTCGAGCAGTGTGGACTTGCCGCAGCCGCTGGGGCCGACGACGACCAGGAACTCGCCGGGGTGTACCCCGAGGGTGAGATCGTCGAGCGCGGTGACCGCGCCGCCGCCGCCACGCCGACCCGGGAAGACCTTGCGCACCCGGTCGAAGCGGATCTTGTCGGTGCTCATGCGCCACCGCCGGTGGCCGCGGCGGCGTTGAACCGGTTGGTGTAGAGGTCGGACGGCTTCGGCCGCTCGCCCTTGAGTTCGCCGGTGTCGGCCAGCCAGTCGATCCAGGTGGCGAACTCCCGGTCGGTGATGACGCCGCCGGTCCCGGCGACGCCGCTGGACTTCCAGTACTCGACGAGCGTGGTGTCCTCGTTGCGACCGCGCTTGGCGATGATCGCCTTGAGCCGGGCCACCACCGTCTCGCGCGGCTGGGTGCGCGCCCACTCGATCGCCTTGCCCACCGCGGTGACGAACGTCCGGACGGTGTCCGGGTTACGGGTGAGGAAGTCGTCGCGGAAGACGTAGCTGCCGGCGCTGAACGCGCCGAGCAGTTCGTAGTCGGTGAAGACGGTGCGGATGCCGCCGTTCGCGACCGCCTTGTCGCGGATCACGCCGCCGAGCACGGCGACGTCGATCTGCCGGGCGCGCAGCGACTGTTCGGTGTTGACCGGCGGCAGCGCGACCAGCTCGACAGTGGCGATCTCGGCGGCGGTGAGGCCGCCGCGGGCCAGCCAGGTACGCAGGACGGCCTCGGCGTGCGCGCCGAGCGTGTTCATGCCGACCCGCTTGCCGATCAGGTCGCGCGGGCCGCGGATCGGGCTGCCGTCGAGCACGTAGTAGCCCTGGAACGTCTGCGCGTCGGAGCCGTAGTAGCTGACCACCGCGGTGATCGGGGCGTTCGCGGCCTGGAGCTTGACGATCGCGCCGTTGAACGCGCCGCCGAAGTCGCTCTGGCCGGTGGCGGTGGCCTGGATGTCGGCCGGGCCGCCGGTGACGTTGCCGATCCAGTTGAGCGTGACGTCGCCGAGGTAGCCGAGGTCGGCGGCGAGTTCGGGGAGGGTCACCTGGCCGACCGAACCCTGGTAGCGCAGTTCCTTGGTCTGAGCGCCGTCGGCGGCGTCGGCGCCGCACGCGGTGGCGGTGGTGAGGGCGAGCAGGGCGACGGCGGCGGTGAGGGCACGCCGCGGTGATCGGGTCGAGGGCATGGCGGAGTCTCCTGATCTGTCCACGATGCGGTGGAGGGGGCCCGCGCGGGGCCGGGGAGCACGCCGTACCGCGCCGGGCCACGGTGCGCCGGCTGCGGGAACGGACGGGCGGAGAGGGAACGACGAGCGCTCGGCTCAACAGAGCGCGCTCGCGTGCCGGACCAGGTCGACGTGCACGCGAGCGGTGAGGAGAAGCTCGTCCCGCTGCGACATGCCCTCATGCTGCCGACCGTTCTCCACGCCGGTCAATGCCCTTCCATTCAGTGAGACTTTCATCGCTGGCTTTGTTACGAGCCGCCTCCACCAGCATTTACGACTCCTTAACACCTACCCGTTGGATAGAGATTTTGCCGGGCGGCAGTCCCACCGTCCAGAGCGGACCGGGCAGGGTTTCGCGAATCGTCGATCCGGGCATGTTCGATGCCGCGAAGGCATGCAGACGACTGCAGAGGCAGGGAGACGAAGGAGGCACCCCCGATGGGCGTCCAGTTCCGCAAGCGTAAGAAGTACGGGCCGCTGATCCTCCACTTCACCCAGAACGGCTTCTCGTCGTGGAGCATCAAGATCGGCCGCTGGTCCTGGAACTCGAACACCCGCGCCCACCGCGTGGACCTTCCGGGACCGCTGTCCTGGAAGCAGGACAAGGCCTGACCTTTCCAGACGACGAGCGGGGTGCCGGCACATCGTCGGCACCCCGCTCGTCGTCTGCGGGCCGGGTTCGCGGTTCCGCCCGCCACCGCGTCCCCGTGACCGGAGAATCGCCGCATGACGGACCTGTTCCTGCGGCGGATGCGACGGCGGGCCGTGGCGGCCTGCCTGCTCATGCTCGTCGGCTACTTCCTGGTGCCGGTCGAGGCCGACCCGAACGGCCTGCGGCTGGTCCTGCGCTCGGCGGGCACCGCGGTCCTGGTGGCGGTGATCGCGTTCCTGGTCACCGGCCAGGTCCGCCGCCAGCTCGTCAAGGACCAGCCGACCGGCCGGGACGAGGACCGAGCGCTCACCCGGCTCGCGGTCGCGCTGGTCGCCGGGCTGCTGGTCTTCGCGCTCGGCGACTACGTGGTGGCGAACACCCGGCCCGGCGAGTTCGTCGGGATCCGGACCCGGGTCGACGCGCTCTACTTCGCGCTGGCCACCCTCACCACAGTCGGTTACGGCGACGTGCACGCCCAGGGCCAGATCGCCCGGGTCGCGGTGTGCGCGCAGATGGTGTTCAGCATCGGAGTGGTCGCCACCGGAGCGTCGATAGTGCTCAAGCAGATGACCCAGCGTGCGGGACGGCGCTGATCAGCACGTCCCCGCCGAGCCGGCCGTGCTCGGGATCGCGGGTCACCGCGCCGGAGGCGAGCAGCGAGGCCAGCGCCCGGTTGGCGTCGGCGGCCCGGTAGACGGTCGCTGTGGTGGCGAAGCGGCGCAGCTCGGTGACCGGGCGCGGACCGGAGCGGGCCAGCTCGGCCAGCAGCTCGCGGCGCAGCGGGCCGGGCTCCGGGTCGAGCGAGATGTCGAGCAGTCGTCCCTGCGGGTCGGCCGGGTCGCGGTAGCGCACCCCGGCGTACTCGTCAACCGCCCAGAGCGCCTCCTTGACCGTCTCCAGTCCCCTGTCGGAGCCGGTGGCGTAGCCGAGCAGCCGCGCCGGGGCGTCCCCGTCGGGCACCAGCTCGACCTCGGTGGCGAGCGGAAATCCGGCGGCGCTCAGCGCCGGGCGCAGCGACCGGCCGGGCGCGGTCACGAGCAGCAGTTCGGCCGGGCGCCCGGACGCGGCGGCGGCGAGCAGGGCCGGGTCCGGCTCGGCGCCGTCGGCCACTGTGAGCAGCGGCGCGCCGGCCGCGCCCGCGGCCTTGAGCGCCACCGGCAGCCGGTCCGGCCCGCCGGGCACCAGGTGCACGGCGACGTCGGCCGGCAGGGCGGCCTCGGCCGCGCCGAGCCGCACCGCCAGGTCGGTGCCGTCGTCGGCCACCACCAGCACGGTCAGCCGCCGCCCGCGCAGCCGGTCGGCGAACTCGGCCACCACCCGCAACGCCTCCTCCGCCCCGGTGGCGTCACCTCCGGCGTACGCGAGCGCGAGCGTGGCCCGCCGCGCCCGGTGCAGCGCGGCGGGGAGCCAGTGGTCGAGCTGGCGGACGAGCAGCTCGCGCAGGACGGCGTCGGTCGACATGGTGCGTTTCTACCGCACGGCGCGGCGGCCCGGCCGTGAACCCCGCTCAGACCGGGACGGAGATGCCCACGCCGCCGCGGGTCTGCCCGCCGTAGCGCTGCCGCTCGCGGTCCAGGTCGAGCCGTCCGATGCGGGTACGCGCGGCCAGCGCGGCGTCGTCGAGCAGCTCGGCCGGGACGATCCAGACGATCTCGAACTCCAGCCCGTCCGGGTCGCGGCCGTAGAGGCTCTTGGTGGTGCCGTGGTCGGACGCGCCGACCAGCGCCCCGGCGGCGGCCAGCCGCTCGGCGGTGGCCCCCAGCTCGTCGAGCGTGTCCAGCTCCCAGGCCAGGTGGTAGAGGCCGACGGTGGCCCGGCCGGCCTGGGACGCCCCGGCCGCCGCGCCGATCTCGAACAGGCCGAGGTCGTGGTCGTTGGTGGAGTCGGGCGCCTGGAGGAACGCGGCGCCGCGGAAGCCCTCGGGCGTCATCGGGACCCGGCGGAAGCCCAGCACGTCGCGGTAGAAGGCGACGCTGCGCTCCAGGTCACTGACGTAGAGGACGGCGTGGTTGAGTCGGTGGATGCCCATGTCACCGACCGTACCCCGGTTTTGTTGAGCGTTCAACTATTGCCGCTATGATGGGCGTCATGACCCGGTGGCTGGACCCCGACGAGCAGCGGACCTGGCGCGCCTTCCTGACCGCCTCCCGGGCGCTGATGGACACGCTCGACCGCGAGCTGCAACGCGACGCTGGCATGCCGCACGCGTACTACGAGATCCTGGTCCGCCTCTCCGAGGCCCCGGACCGGCGGCTGCGGATGAGCGAGCTGGCCGACCTCACCGGCTCCTCGCGCAGCCGGCTCTCGCACGCCGCCGCCCGGCTGGAGGCGTCCGGGTGGATCCGCCGCGAGGACTGCCCCACCGACCGGCGCGGGCAGATCGCCGTGCTCACCGACACCGGCTTCGCCACCCTGGCCGCCGCCGCGCCCGGCCACGTCGAGGGGGTACGCCGCCACCTGTTCGACGCGCTCAGCCCGGCCCAGGTCGACCAGCTCCGCCGGATCAGCGAGACGCTCGCCGACCACTTGACGGATTCGGGACCAAACTGATCCACTCCGGGTCTTGTACATACCGTCGCCGGACGAGCACGATGGGGCGTGTCCTCCGGCTTCGCTGACCTGACCGTCCAGGCGCACCAACTGGTGTCCGAAGGCGACCTCACCGGCGCGGAGCGGCTGCTCGCCGACGCGCTCAGCGACGCCGATCCCCGCCCCGGCAACGCCTCCCCCGAACTGGCCGAGGCGGCCGGCCTCCAGGCCCGGGTTCTCGTCGCGCTCGGCGAGCCGCACTCCGCCCGCGGCTGGGCGGCGTTCGCGTACGCGGCGGCCACCCGGCTGCACGGCCGCTCCGACGAGCGCACCGTCACCGCCGCCGCGACGCTGGCAGCGGTGCTGCACCGGGTCGGCAGCGACGCCCGGGCCGCCCGGCTCTACTCCGACGTCATCATCGAGCTGACCGCCCGCGACGGCCCGGAGTCGCAGCGGGTGCTGGCCGCGCACGCCGACCTGGCCACCGTGGAGTACGCGCGCGGCCAGTGCGAGGTGGCCCGCGACCGGTTGCAGGACGCCTGGGAGCTGCACCGGGAGGTCTACGGCGACGGCCACCCCAGCGGCATCAAGATGCTGGCGAAGCTCGGCGCGATGGAACGCGACTGCGGCCGGTACGCCGACTCGCACGAGCACCTGACGCTCGCCGAGGAGCTGTGCCGCCAGCACCTGGACCCCGACGACCCGCTCGCCGCCCAGGTGGCCGGACTCGCCCGCGCCGCCGCCGACCCGGACCACGTCTGCCCCGCGCCCGCGCCCGCGCCCGCCCCGGCTCCCGAGCCGCCGCCCGCGCGCACCACGCCGGTGGTGCCCGCCGCGCGGGTCCCCCCGCAGGCCGAGGGGCCGCACGACCTGCCGCCGTACAGCCCGCCCGCGCTGGACGAACCGGTCGAGACGCCGCTCTACCACCCGCCCGGCCGGGCCGCCGAGACCGCGCACGTGCCGACGCCGCGTACCGCGCCCGAGGACGACGCCGACGGGCTCGGCGACTACCCCTGGCCGCCCGACGAGCCGGCCGAGCAGCCGTGGCGCCCCGGCGCGGACCCGCTGCCGCCCACGGTGGTCGGGCTCACCGGCGACGAGCCGGACGGCGTACGCCGGGTGCCGCAGGCGCCGCCCGAGCCGCCGTCGCGCTACCTGCCGGTGCACGTGCCCCGGCCACCGGCCGCCGAGCGGCGCACGCTGCCCTGGCTGCCGCTCGTGGTGCTCGGCGTGGTGGTGGCGCTGCTGCTCGGCACCATCGCGGTGATCGCCGGGGTGTCCCGGGTGGACGACCGCCGCGACGCCCCGCCACCGGCCACCGGCGCGCCGCCGTCCAGCGCGCCACCGCCCACCTCCGCCGGTCCCGCGCCGTCCACTCCCGCCGCCGCCAAGCCCGGTACGCCGCCCGGCAGCTTCACGCTCACCGACCGGCGCGACAGCATCGTGCTGAGCTGGACGTACCCGCCTGGCGCGGAAGGACCGGTGGTGGTCGCCGGAGGCCGGGCCGGGCAGCCGCAGGGCACGTTCGCCACGCTGCCCGCCGGGTCGGCCGACTACATCGCCTACGGGCTCGACCGCACCACCGACTACTGCTTCACAGTCGCGCTCGTGTGGTCCACCGACACCGTCGCCCGCACCGGCCCGGTCTGCACCAAGCGCCGCCGCTGACCGCTCACTCCGCGTCCGGCTCGGCCAGCGCGGGCAGCCGTACCGTCGCCCGCAGCCCCGGCGCGGCGGCGCCCGGCGTCGCGTCGGTCAGCTCCACCGCGCCGCCGGCCCGGCGCACCAGCTCGCGCACGATGGCCAGGCCGAGACCCGCGCCGCCCGCGTCGCGGGCCCGCGCGTCGTCCAGCCGGGTGAACCGCGCGAACACCCGCTCCCGGTCCGCCGCCGGGATGCCCGGCCCGTCGTCGGTCACCGTGACCAGGTGGTACGCCCCATCCGGCCCGCTCACGGCCAGCTCCACCCCGGTACGCGTGTGCCGCAGTGCGTTGTCCACCAGGTTCACCAGCACCCGGCGCAGCTCCCCCGCGTCCCCCTCGACCCACAGCGGCCCGTCGGGGAGCGTCAGCCGCAGCGGCGGGGACGGGTAGCGGGCCGCCACCGCACGCAGCAGCTCGCCCAGCTCCACCGGGCCCACCGGCGCCGGCCGGGCGTCCTGCTCGTCCAGCCGGGCCAGCAGCAGCAGGTCGTCCACCAGGCGGCTGAGCCGCTCGGTGTCGGCGAGCAGGTCGTCGGCGACCGCCGGCCAGTCGGTGTCGTCGCCGAGACGCCGGGCCACCTCCAGCTCGGTACGCATGTTCGTCAGCGGGCTGCGCAGCTCGTGCGCGGCGTCGGCGACGAACGCGCGCTGCCGGTCCCGGGACGCGGCCAGCCGGTCCAGCATGTCGTTGAGCGTGACCGCGAGCCGGTGGATCTCGTCCTGCCCGGCCGGTACCGGGAGCCGCTCCGCCCCGGCCCGCCCGGTGATCTCGGCGGCGCCGCTGCGCAACTGCTCGACCGGTCGCAGCGTCGCGCCCACCACCCGCCAGGCGACCACGCCGAGCCCGGCCACCAGCAGCGGGAAGCCCACCAGCAGCAGGTTGCGGACCACGCGCAGGCTGTGCCGTACGTCGGTGAGCGACTTGGCGACGAGCACCGTGCGCGGCTCCTGCGGCGTGCCGGCCGGCACCGTGACCACCCGGACCGGGCCGGGCATGCCGACGCGCCGCCCGTCCACCACCAGCCGCTGCCGCTGCCCGGGCCGCAGGTCGCCGGGGCCGAGCATCGGCACGAGGCGGTCCGCGTCGATCGAGGCGGCCCGGATGCGGCCCTGCGCGTCGACCACCTGCACCCGCAGCTGCCCGCCGGCGACCGGCAGCGGGTCCGGCAGCGCGTCCTCGGCGGTCAGCAGCGCCACCGCGTCGGCGGTGCGCAGCGCCTCCTCGTCGACCGAGCGTTGCAGCGTCCAGCCCAGCGCGCCGACCAGCAGCGTCCCGCCGAACGCGAACCCGACCGCCAGCCCCAGCACGCCGAGCGCGAGCAGCCGGGCCCGCAGGCCGAGGCGCGGCAGCGGTCCGCGTACCCAGCTCACGTGGCCAGCCGGTAGCCCGCGCCGCGTACCGTCTCCAGCCGTTCCCGGCCGATCTTGCGGCGCAGGTAGCCGACGTAGACCTCCACCGCGTTCGGGGCGGTGTCGACAGCGGCGTCCCAGACGTGGTCCAGCAGCTCGGTCTTGGAGACCACCTCGCCGGGGCGGCGCATCAGGTAGTCCAGCAGCGCGTACTCGCGGCTGGTGAGCACGACCTCGGCGTCGGCCCGGGTGACCCGGCGGCGGGCCGGGTCCAGGCGCAGGTCGCCGACGGTGAGCACGGTCGGCCGGCGGGGCGCGCCGCGGCGCAGCAGCGCCCGCAGCCGGGCCAGCAGCACCACGTACGAGAAGGGTTTGGTCAGGTAGTCGTCGGCGCCGCAGTCCAGGCCGTCGGCCTGGTCGTACTCGCCGTCCTTGGCCGAGAGCATCAGCACCGGCAGCCAGCGCTGCTCGGCGCGCAGCCGGCGCACCACCTCGTAGCCGGACAGGCCGGGCAGCATCACGTCGAGGATCATCGCGTCGTACTCGCCGTGCCGGGCCGCGTCCAGCCCGGCCGGGCCGGTGGCCGCCACGTCCACCGCGAAACCCTCCGCCGACAGGCCCCGGCGCAGCGCCGCCGCGAGCCGCGTCTCGTCCTCCACCACCAGCAGTCGCACCGGTCCAGGGTGCCACCATGGGGTCACCCGTAGGGGATCTCCTCAGCGTGGTCACAGCGACGATCGCGCAGCATGGTGCGCAGGAGGTGCACACTATGTCCGTGATGAAGAACCGCGTCGTGCTGCGCTGGCTGGTCCCGGTGACCGCGGGGGTCGCCGTGATCGGCGGTGGCGCCGCCGTCGGCACGTTCGCCGCCGGCGCCGACCCGGCGCTGCCGCCGCGCAGCGCCGCCCAGCTCCTGGAAGACCTGCGCACGTCCCGCCTGGACGGGCTCTCCGGCACCGTGGTGCAGCGCGCCGACCTCGGCCTGCCGCCGATCGCCGCGCTCGCCGGCCGGGCCACCGGCAGCGACCTGGCCGGCCTGGTGTCCGGTACGCACACGCTGCGCGTCTGGTACGGCGGCGAGGACCGGCAGCGGCTCGCGCTGGTCGACACGCTCGGCGAGCAGGACATCCTGCGCAACGGCCGCGACGTGTGGACCTGGAACAGCCGGGAGAACACCGCGACGCACCGGGTGCTGCCGGCCGACGCGCCGGACCGGGCCACCGTGCCGGCCACCCCGGCCGACGCCGCGGACCGGGCGCTGGAGGCGATCGACCCGACCACGGCGGTCACCGTCGGCCGCACCGCCACGGTCGCCGGGCGGGACGCGTACGAGCTGGTGCTCACGCCGCGCGACAAGGCGTCACTTGTCCACCAGGTCCGGATCGCGCTCGACGCGAAGGAGCACGTGCCGCTGCGCCTGCAGGTGCTCGCCGACGGCCAGGACGAGCCCGCGTTCCAGGTGGCGTTCACGCAGGTCGACTTCCGCACGCCGGAGGCCGACCAGTTCCGGTTCAACCCGCCGCCCGGCGTGAAGGTAACCGAGGCCACCGAGGGCGAGCGGCCCGGACCGGCGGGCAAGCGGTTCGACCGCAAGGACGCCGAGAAGCCGGACGTGCGTACCGTCGGCACCGGGTGGACCACCGTGGTGGTCGCCAAGATCGGCGATGCGGCGCCCGGCGGCGACGCCAAGCCCGGCGCGAAGCCCGGCGCGGACGCGCCGGACGCGCAGATGCTGGCCGGCGTGCTCGGTGATCTGCCCAAGGTCAGCGGTGACTGGGGCAGCGGCCGGCTGCTCAGCGGCAAGCTGTTCAGCGTGCTGCTGACCGACGACGGCCGGGTGATCGCCGGCCTGGTCACGCCGGAGCGGCTCTACCAGGCGGCCAAGGGCTGAGACATGCCGTATTCGGGGCTCGGCCGGCGGACGCCGACCGGGCCCCGAGTCGTGTCCGGGCTTGGTCGGGTGGCGGTCGACGCGCTATCTTTCTCAGTTCAGGCACAAAAAAGGAATGGCTTCTGAATGCCATTCCTGCGGCAATTTTAGTCAATGAGGAGCCGGATTGTCAACGCACTCCGACGTGTCGGCTGACCTGCGCCAGGACGACGAGATCGGCCGCGAGCAGGAATACGTCTCGATGCTGTACGACCGGCTGGACGGCATGCGGGAACAGGCCGCCCGGCGGCTCGACGAGGAGTTGCGCCACACCGGCGGCACGCAGCAGGCCCGTTCGCAGCGCGACTCGACGGTGGCGATGTACGCCGACCAGGTCGAGCAGTTCTCCGCCGTGGAGAGCGGCCTGTGCTTCGGCCGCCTCGACGGCGACGACGGCGCGGTCCGCTACATCGGCCGGATCGGGATCTTCGACTCCTCCGGCGACTACGACCCGCTGCTGATGGACTGGCGCGCCCCGGCCGCCCGGCCGTTCTACCTGGCCACCGCCGCCAACCCGCAGGGCGTACGCCGCCGCCGTCACCTGCGCACCCGCGACCGGAAGGTGACCGGGCTCAACGACGAGGTGCTGGACATCGCCGCCGCCTCCCCCACCGCCCACGAGGAGCTGACCGGCGAGGCGTCGCTGCTCGCCGCGCTCAACGCCGGGCGCACCGGCCGGATGCGCGACATCGTCGAGACCATCCAGGCCGAGCAGGACCGGATCATCCGCGCCGACCTGCCCGGCGTGATGGTGGTGCAGGGCGGGCCCGGCACCGGCAAGACCGCGGTGGCGCTGCACCGCGCCGCGTACCTGCTCTACACCCACCGCCAGCAGCTCTCCACCCGTGGTGTGCTGCTGGTCGGCCCGAACGCCACGTTCCTGCGCTACATCTCCCAGGTGCTGCCCACGCTGGCCGAGACCGGCGTGCTGCTGCGTACCCAGGCCGACCTGTTCCCCGGCGTGCACGCCCGGCGCGCGGAGCCGGCCACCACCGCGGCGCTCAAGGGCCGCGCGGTGCTCGCCGACGTGCTCGCCGCGGCGGTCCGCGACCGGCAGTGGGTGCCGGACGAGCCGGTCACCATCGAACTGCCGCAGCGGGAGGTGCTGACGCTCGACCCGGAGACCGTGCGGCAGGCCCGCGACCGGGTACGCCGCACCGGCCGCCCGCACAACCTGGCCCGCGCCCTGTTCGACGTGGAGATCGTGCACGCGCTCGCCGACCAGGTGGCCGAGCGGATCGGCGCCGACCCGCTGGGCGGGGAGAACCTGCTCTCCGAGGCCGACCGCGCGGAGATCCGCCGTGAGCTGCGCGAGGAGCCGGAGATCGGGGCCGCGCTGGACGAGCTGTGGCCGGTGCTCACCCCGCAACGCCTGCTCGCCGACCTGTACGCCTCGCCGGAGCGGATCGCCGCCGCCGCGCCGATGCTCACCGACGCCGAGCGGGCCGCGCTGCACCGCGAGCCCGGCGGGTGGACGCCCGCCGACGTGCCGCTGCTGGACGAGGCCGCCGAACTGCTCGGTGAGGACGAGCGCGCCGCCGTGGCGCGCCGGGAACGCATCCGGGCGATGGAACGCGAGTACGCCGAGGGCGTGCTGGAGATCTGGCGCGGCTCCCGCTCCATCGACGTGGAGGACGAGGCCGACGGCGGTGAGATCCTCGGCGTGACCGACCTGATCGACGCCGACCGGCTCTCCGAGCGGCAGGAGGAGTCCGACCGGCTCACCACCGCTCAGCGGGCCGCCGCCGACCGCACCTGGGCGTTCGGGCACGTGATCGTGGACGAGGCGCAGGAGCTGTCGCCCATGGCGTGGCGGCTACTGATGCGCCGCTGCCCCAGCCGGTCCATGACCATCGTCGGGGACGTGGCACAGACCGGCGCGCTCGCGGGCACGCCCTCGTGGGGCGAGGCGCTCGCGCCGTACGTGGCGGACCGGTGGCGGCTGGAGGAGCTGACGGTCAGCTACCGCACCCCGGCCGAGATCATGGCCGTCGCCGCCGACGTGCTGGCCGAGATCGACCCGGCGCTGCGGCCACCCCGCTCCGTACGCACCACCGGCGTACCGCCCTGGGACCGGACCGTGCCGGCGGGCCGGCTCGTGACCGAGCTGGTCGACGCGACCGCCCGGGAAGCCGCGTCGCTCGGTGACGGGCGGCTCGGCGTGCTGGTGCCGACCGGGCGGGTGAGCGAGCTGGGCGGCGCGGTCGTGACGGCGCTGCCGGAGGCTGCCCTCGGCGAGCAGCCCGAGCTGGCGAACCGGATCGTGGTGCTGACCACCGAGCAGGCCAAGGGCCTGGAGTTCGACTCGGTGCTGGTGGTCGACCCGGCCCGCATCGTCTCCGAGTCCCCGCGGGGCCACAGCGACCTCTACGTGGCCCTGACCAGAGCCACCCAGCGCCTGGGCATCCTCCGCACCCTCTGACGTTTCTCCCCCTTCCGCCCTCGCCCCCTGCCCCCCTGCCCCCCTGCCCCGTTGATCATGAGGTTTGGCGGCGTTTTCGATCGGCGGGGTCAAGGGGTGAGTGCAATCGTCAGGTGGTGATGAGTTGTGCGAGGCGTTGGGCTGGTGTGTTCCAGCCCAGCGTTTCGCGGGGTCGGGTGTTGAGTTCGTGGGCGACGTGGTCCAGGCCGCGCTGGTCGATGGTGCGGAAGTCGTAGCTGCTTTTGGGGAAGTACTGGCGTAGGACTCAGCCCCCTGTACGCCTGGGTCGCGCGGCGGCCACTCGCCGTCCTCGACGACGAGTTCGGCGGCAAGGACCCCACCACCGCCGACCAGCGCACCGCCGACGGCGCACCCACCCTGCTTCACCCGGTCGACCCGCACGACGGGCTGCGCCGCGCCGACATCGACACGGTGCTGACCTGGCTGCGCC